>NC_012673.1:0-1200000 GCF_000023045.1 Exiguobacterium sp. AT1b
AAGACACGACGAAGATTGCCTGCGCCGGATGCGGCACTTACACCATCCAGCGAGTCTACACCTACGACGATGCCGGGTACCCGGTCGCAGGGCACTTCCTAATCGTGAAATCACATATCCGGAAGGGGCAAGTCAAATGTCAGAGCAAAACGAGCAATATGAATTCGGTTCAGAGAAGCTACCCACAGTAACGGAGGAACGTAAGTCGGAAGCCATCACGGTCTATCGTCCGCAGTTCGACGTGGAACGATTGAAGCCGGGAACAGCAATCAAAGTCAAGGCGGGCCACGGATCATGGGGATACAAGCACACTGTCAATGCCATCATCACGGACGTCAGCCCGTTGAGTCTCGGGTTCGTGTACGTCGGAACGGCTCTTGATAAATACAATCATCGTGACAGCGAGGTTTCGGAACGTCGCCATGAGGTTCGTATCCACGAAGTTGACAGCCTTGAAGTTCGAATCGAAATCATCCAGGAGGTAAACGCATGAGCACATTGCAAATCGGGTCATACTCACACATCATCAAACCGGAGAACGTCGAATCTGTGAATACGATGGTCGACGCAGCACTATCGGATCTCGTCGCAATCGAAAAAGAAGTAGGGGAAGCGTACGGGAACCGTGCGGAACTCGTAAAGGCAGCCAAACAGCTGGAGGGTGAAATCAAGCTTCTTGAAGCTGGCGCCTTCATGAAAATCGGCGTCGACAACACAGTCGAAATCGACGGAAACAAGGTCAAACTTGCGAACGCGGAAATGCGTGACATGTATCGACGCCACGTCTCACGGGAACCCCGGTCCCAATTGACGAGCATCGAGGCGGACCTGGCGCAAGTCGAATGCCAGATCGCCCTCATGAAAGACCGATGGGACATCTTAAAGCAATCGACGAACTTAATCGAGGCACGTGCCTGGGCACAGGGACACCTGCTTAAATTTCTTAGTTCGAAAGGGTAAGCCATGAACGCAAAGCAAAAAGAGCGTCGTCAGAGGGGGGAGGACTTCCAGCTGGAGATTATGAAAAGCTGGAGGCTTGTCCCGAATGTCTGGACGATGGTCATCAAGGACGGGGGAGGAGGAGCGAGACCTGCCGACCGAATCATTTTGACGGAGCCGATCAACATCCTGGCCGAGTTGAAACGAACGAAGAGTCGACGTTTCGAACTATCCTACCTCCGACCGAACCAGATTCAAGGGTTGATTGATTTCGATAAGGTCATCGAGCGCAACGTCGGGCTGGTCTTCGTCAGCTTCCACGACCCAGACGAAGGGCTTGATAAGGCATACGCTTTCCGGCTCGCAGAAGCGCTTCTATACATGCGAGAGAAGGGGACGCTTTACATCACCCTGGACGAATTAGAATCGAACCGCATCGTCTGCGCCGAACTTCCGAGAAACAAGAGCGCGACGAATACTTACGACCTGAAAGGAGTGATTGAATGCTTCAAATCTTCATAACGCATAACATTCGCATTCGAGGGGCATCGACACCGATTCGGGCCGCCATCACGCGAGCATTGACCGTCGATAACCCGGCATATAAGAAAGCAAAGCGTATCGGGAAGAGGGCGTGGGGCATCCCCCCGAAACTCGAACTCTTCATCCACGACCAGGGCGATCTGGTCACGCCGAGGGGCTTCGAGAATCAACTGAACGGGATTCTGACCCTGGGCGGCATCGACCCGAAGAAAGTCACGAGCCGTCGGCAGACCGCAGGCAAAGGCGTGGATTTCGGATGGAACAACGACTGGAAGCTTCGTTCTTACCAGGAACCGTTCATCGAGGCCGTCACCAAACAGAACGGCGTCGGGATTGCACCAGCAGGGAGCGGGAAGACCATCATGGGACTCCGTTACATCAGCGAAAAAGGACGGGCGGCCATCTGGCTGACCCACACGACCGACCTGATGTACCAGACGGCCGCAAAAGCCGAGAAGCTACTTCCGAACGTCGGGAAGATTGGATTTTTCGGGGACGGGAGCCACGAATGGGGTGACGGCAACTTAATCATGGCCACGGTCCAAACGCTTCAGCGAAACGGGCACTTGATCGATGCGCTGAACGAGTTCATCGGAACGGTCGTCATCGACGAGGCGCACCACTTCCCGGCGGTCCAGTTCGTCGACACGGCTGGAAGATTCAAAGCGGAAAACATGCTGGGGGTCACGGCCACACCGGAACGAAAGGACGGACTGGAATGCTACATGTACAACGGCATCGGCCCACAACTTCACCGGGTCGAACGTGACGATCTGTACGACAGCGGGGAACTAATCAAGCCGAAAGTCGAATTCGTTTACACGGAATTCAATTTCGACAGCGCAAGTGACCGAAATGAAATCGATAGCGTCGAGGCAGGCGGTGACGATATGGATTACTCGGCCGTCCTCCAGCGTTTGATTCAGGACCCGACACGCCTCACACTCGTCGCGCAGAGCATCCTGGATGCGTCTGAAGGTCAATACTCCATCGTGATTGCCGAGAGCGTACGATACAGCTTCCAGCTTCGTGACAAGGTCGCCCACCTCGCGGCGTTAGCAGGAAAGCCGATGCCACGAATGGCGGTCGTTCACGGTGGAATCAGTCGCTACAAATGGGTGACGAAGCGTCCGGTCGGGGTGGAGATCATCGAGGAGCGGACCGGAAAGACCGGAACGAAATACAAGGTCGAGAACTACACGCAGGACGAGATGCAGAACTGGCAAGTCTCTGCCGGCCAGCGTAAAGAGATCATGGCAGCGTGTGACCGCAAAGAAATCGACATCCTGTTTGCGACGCAACTCGCCCGAGAAGGGTTAGACATGCCTCACTTGACGGTCGGGCACATGGTCATGCCGAAACGAGGCGATGACGCGAAGAAGGGGAACGGTGGAAGCGTCGAGCAGGAGATCGGGCGCATCCAACGGAAAGACCCGACGAACCCCGACAAGCAGGCGACATGGTACGACTACGTCGATTACAACGTCGGGGTGTTCCGACAGCAGTACAACAGCCGACGTAAGGTATACAAACGGCTGGGAATCGCGGTACCGAACAAGCCACGCACGGAGCGCCAGGAAATCGAAAGCTTCATGACGAGCGGCAAGATGTTCGATTTACCAGACCTGCCCTATTGAAAGGAGTGATGCGACGGATTACTCGTCACATGTGTTTCAAAATTAATTGAATAAACCAATTTAAAACAAAGGGAGCCATGTTCACATGACACAGAAAAACGAAAACGCAACTGAAGTAGTAGAAAAAAACGAAGGTGAAGTCGTAGAGAAAAACGAGGTCGTGACACAGGAGAAGGCACAGGCGCCTGCGGTCGTCGCGACAGGGAGCACGTACATCTCGGCCATCCTCGAAGAAACGAAACGTAACTTCGTCGAAATCAACGCAGGGCTAGACCTCGACTTCGTCCGTATGGGCGACTGGCTCACGATCGACTCGAAAGGGAACTTCGGCGAGAAGGATGACGATTCGGTCAAATTCGGTGACTCGATTGACGTCGTCGTCGGTTACGGGGAACAGCGCTACAGCCTCTGGGGTCATGAAGGAACTCCGGAAGAAGGCCAGTTGATTGTCGCGGACCCGGACCGTGACCAGGCGCTCGCGGCACTCGGCGAATACCTCGCACAGAACCCGGAAGCGGCGGAACGCTACTCGGAAGAAGACGTCAAGCTTCGTTACATGGCATACGTCGTACCGGTCGCAACACTCGCACCTGGAGAGTTCCCGCAGATCTACCTCATGTCGTTCAGCCAGACAGACAGCTTCGGCTGGGGACGTTTCGCGATGAACTGCTACCAGGGCAAGTACAAGAAAATGAACGTCCCGGCACGTACAGCGGCAAACGCAGTCGTCGTTCGCTTGACGACAGCGGAACGTAAGCAAGAATCACGCAAGTGGATCGGAATCGACTTCACGCCAGTCGGAGTGTTCAACCCGGCAGACTACGGTCTCGACCCGAACGAATTCGTATCGAACTAATCAAGACAGCAAAGGGGACGTCAACATGGCTAAAGGTAAAGAAAAAACTCATAAAATCGAGGACTTTATCTACGTCGACGCCTGGTATAACAATCAAGACGGAAAAGGGATTCCGTGGAAGCGCATCAAGGTGGATGAAGTCAAGGAGTTCCAGAACGAGGAAGCGATGAACTTCAACTGCTTCACCACCGTACAGCGATTTAATTCCCCAGAACGAAAGAAGGGGGCGGAGTTGTTTACTGCTCCCCTCTATTTCGATTTGGACCACGAGAAGGACCCGGCAGTCAGCCAGGCAGACGCAGTAAAGTTAATCGATTTTCTTACAGAAGAATTAGACATCGCAGAGAGCGACATCTGGGTATATTTTTCGGGATCGAAAGGATTCCACATCTTGGTCAATTCCCAGGCGATCGGGATCGAGCCACGCGAGGATCTGCATAAGATCTTCAAACACATTTCAGGATATTTAGTGCATCGTCTGGAACTGGAGAGCCTGGACCTCGTCGTCTATACGGCGAAACGGATGCTACGTCTTCCGAACACCGTCCACCAAAAAACGCGACGCTATAAGATCGAACTGAACGTCGGGGAATTGAAGACGATGTCACTCGATGAAATTAAGAACCTTGCCGGACAGCCACGTAAGCCCGACGAACTGAAGTACACGAACCAGGTCAGACGTGAATCAGTTAGTCTGCGTCCTAATGCGAACACCTTCTACAAAAACAAGATGGACGAATACCTTGAAGCAGCGGCAACATCGAAGAAGAAATACGACACCGAGGAATTCAACTTCAAGAAAGGCAAGCCACCTGCTTGCGTCGAGGATATCCTGAACGGGGGCTGGAAGAAAGACGGCGACCGAAACCAGGCGACCGTACAGCTTTCCTGCTATTTCAAGGATGCAGGTCATACGAAAGAGGAGACGCTGGAAATCCTCGAAGAGTGGGTGCTGAAGCATACGAGTTCGAAATCAGGGTACGAAAAGAGCCAGCGTGTGGCCAACACACGAAGCGTCGTCGATTCGGTCTACGCTGACGATAACCAGTACCGGTTCGGCTGTGCCTTCATCCGATCGCTTCACGGCGAAAAGACTCCAGGTGAAAAAGATTACGACCGGGTCGCCTGTGCCGGGTCTTTATGCCACGCATTGAAGAAGCAGGATGTCAAAGAAGAGGACATCGAACTGCTGCCACTCTCGCAGACCGGGAACGCGGACTACGCAGAGAAGTCGGTCCGGACACGGGTCATGGTGGCCGGGAAGAAAGCGACGCCTTACATCGTACCGAAGACCATCGAATACGAGTGCTGGGGACGCGAGAACTGTAAGAAGACAAGTTGCCCACTGTTCGATATCCCGAGCCACACCTTGTATAAAGAACTCGGCGTACACGACCGGGAATTGATCCAGATGACGGGTATCGGGGACGACAACATCAAAGGCATCCTGAAGACGATGTCTGGCATCCCAAACTGCGCGAAATATAACACGGAAGTCGTCGAGCAGACGAACGTCGACGAATTGCTCGTTATCCCGATGGCGGAAGACGACAAGGAAGCGGACCTTCTCGACAGTAGCAACGAAGGAAAATACGTCCTACGTCGGGTCTACTCGATCGGCGACGTCAAGATCAACGAGAACAAGCACTACGAACTGACCGGAACGGTCTATCCCCATCCGAAGAACCAGGAGGGGACGATTTTAATCAACGCGGCCAAACCACTCCAGGACGTCGTCGAAAGCTTCCGTTACACGGAGGACGTCAAGGAAAGCCTCGGCATCTTCCAGCCTGCGGACTACAGCCCGGCTTCGATTGAAGAGAAGCTCGCGGCGATCTGCAACGACTTGACATACAACATCACGAAAATCGTCGAACGTGACGACATCCTGCTGGGGGTCCTCATGGTCTATCATTCGGTCCTTCGCTTCCGGGTTCCGTGGGCGAACGAGCCGATTCGAGGATGGGCAGAGATGAAGATCGTCGGGGACACGGGAACCGGTAAATCTGAATTGATCCGAAACATCATGCAGTACGCTGGTCTAGGCGAGCGAGTGAACGCCGAATCGACGAGTCGTACGGGTCTCACATATAAGATGGAGCAGTCTGGGGCGAATGGTGCCTGGTACATCGTCTGGGGCGCCTGGCCGCTTGCAGACAAGGGCATGATCTGGATCGATGAAGACACCGGCATCTCGAAAGACGACTACGGTGAAATGACGCTCGCACGGTCAGACGGAAAGCTGGAGGTCAAACGGGCCGTCACAGCTGAAACACCTTGCCGGGTCCGGGCCATCCTTTCCGGAAACGTTCCAAAAGGGAAACGCCTCGCGGACTACGCCCAGGGCGTCGAGTCATTGAAAGAAATCTTCAACAACGAAGACATACGTCGATTCGATTTCGCGGCATTCATGCGAAGCAACGACGTAGCGGAAGAAGTGTATAACCAGGAAATCGGAACGTTCCCGTCGTTCATCGACAAGGACGCACTGAAGAATAACATCCTGTTCGCCTGGTCACGAAAACCGGAAGACGTCATCTTCACGGACGAGACGACGCAGAGTATCCTGAACGTCGCGACAGCCTTGTCGAAGCTTTACGGGAAAGCGACCGACATCCCACTCGTCTCGCCTTCCGATCAGCGGAACAAGATTGCACGTCTAGCGGTCGCACTCGCATCCCTGACCCACTCTGTGGACGAGTCGGGTGAACGGATCGTCGTCCTTCCGGGTCACGTCGAGTTCATCCACGAATACCTGAAGGCACTCTATAACAGCCCAGGGGCCGGCTTGAATTACTACGCTCGCCTGGCGTTGAAAGAGGAAGACATGACACAGGACCGATACGAGCGGTTCACCGCAGACCTGAAGAAGGTCGACACGCTGAAGACAACCCACAAGTTCTACGATTTCATCAAACTGTTCGCCCAGCAGAAATATCTTCGTCTCGGGGACATCGAGGCGATGCTATCCATCGAGAAGGACGAAGCGAAAAGCATCGTCAACCAGCTGGTGCGCATGCGAATGATTCAAAATACGTCGGGTGGTTT
The DNA here is from genome assembly GCF_000023045.1 of Exiguobacterium sp. AT1b. Taxonomy (GTDB): domain Bacteria; phylum Bacillota; class Bacilli; order Exiguobacteriales; family Exiguobacteriaceae; genus Exiguobacterium. Next base: position 7,024 of record NC_012673.1, read on the forward strand.
CCGGAAGACGCCACGCTTTAACGCCTACATCCAGTTCGCGATGCAACTGGGCGTCTTCGACAACATCGACGACGAATACGACTACTAAGAAGGAGAGACGATCACATGTACCTGTATGACCCGATGACGAACCAAACACGAAAGACTACAGCCAAAGAAATGAGCGAGATGACAGGGCAAGATAATGGGTCGATCCGTTCATTCGCATCGAGACAGAAAAAACTGAAACGAATCGGCGTGTATCTTTCGACGGCCGAGCCGACGATCAAGCAACGTCGAGAATGGTACTCGAATGAAATCATCAAAGATGAAGCCTGGGTCGAGGTACAGGGGTCGGACGGTCAATTCCTGATTTCGAACTACGGTCGCGTCCAGCGGGTCTACAAGCACACGATGAAGTTCATCCTACCTTTCCAATATCAAGACAAAGGATTCCTTCAGGTCAAAGTGCGACTGAACGGTAGATACAAAGAGTACAAGGTCGCCCACCTGGTAGCCATGCACTATCTGGGTCCGATTCCACCAGGCGCAAGCGTCGTTCATAAGAACGGGATCAGGATGGACAACTTTGTAGGAAATCTGGAATATATCGACAAACAGACGCTGGGGAAACGGACCGGCTATAAATCAAAGAGCAAAGCGGTCATCATGTTCGAACCCGAGACAAAAACGTTTATTAACGAGTATCGATCGGTGCGAGAGGCTGCGCGAAAGAACTTCGTGTCATATCAAGCGATTTTCGACCACTTGAATGGATTGACGTCTTCAGCGGCTGGGATGATGTTCATGTACAGCGAAGACTATGAAGCAGAATTCGGTACGGCATACGACTTGCCGTCTTCATTATAAAAGGGAGGAATTGCCCGCATGGAAAACGATTACTATCTGACACCGGAACACTATGAAACTGCCGCAACAAACGGGATTTCAGAACAAGCCTTGTACCGACGGGTCTATCACGAACGGATGCCAATCAAGCGGGCGATAACCCAACCCCTACAAAAGAAGTCGCCACCCCTCTGGCCTATCTGGAAAGAGGTAGCGGAAGCGAACGGCGTCAAACAGGCCACGTTCACCTATCGAGTGAGCAAGCTGAACATGGACCCGGAAGAAGCGGCCACGATGAAAACGGCGACGCGTCAAGAACTCGCACAGCGAATGAACGAAAACAAGGCGCGTGTCTTGACCGACGAACAGATCGAGACGGCCAGAGGAAACGGAATCAGTTATCGATGCCTACATCGACGTGTGGAGGGAGGGATGTCCATCGCCGAGGCGATGACAAAACCCACCATGACGAAAGCCGAAACTGCCGCCTATGCCCGTTCCAAACGAAAGCACGACTGTTACGTGAGACGGAGCATCAGCGCGTTCTGGGGAGAAAAGAAAAGCAAGACCATCGTTTAAGCATCATGTGTTTCTAATTTAAATGAATAAGGAGTGGAATGAATCATGAAACTCGGAGGATTATTCGGGAACGTGGGCGTCAAGGCGCCCCTCGCCCGAGCACCTAAACCGACAACGCAGCCAGGGGGGACGAGTCACCTGGAGGCGGTTTTATCTACTGCGCCACCAAAGCCCGGCGAGTTCCGAATCGATTGGGGCAAACCGGCACCGCAAGCTGTGAAAGACTACGAGGTCATCCTGACGCTGGAGGAACTGGAGCAATACCTGAAACGGTGCCAGGAAACAGGATTCGCATCATTCGACTGGGAGACAGCACCGAGCGAGGAGGCGCGAGCGTACTACGTGCCGCGGATCAATATGCTGACAAGCCGAATCGAAGAACTCGAAGCGGGCATCCTCCAGCTGGAGGGGAAATCGGACGCCACGGTGACAGACAAGGGCGTGCTGAAGTCATTGAAAGCGGAACTAAGCGTCAAGAAGGGGGAACGTAAGGAACTCGAAGAAACCTTCTCGAAAACCCCATTCGACCCGCACCAGGCCGACATCTGTACGGTATCTATCTCGGCGAAGGCACACGAGTCACGCGTCGTCCCGATCAGTCACAAGGTCGGGAAAAATATCGCCCCTGAACTTTCGCGGGACGAGGCTCGTGAAGCGGTGCTTGACCTGATGGACCGTTACGTTTTCACGCACGAACCGACATTAAAGATTGCCGTCAACCTCGCATTCGAAACGAAGTTCGCGGCTCGATACAAGCGCTATATTCTCGGACGCGTAGCCGACCCGTTGATGATGTGGGTCCGGAGCATGCAGATCGCGGCTCCGGGTCGATTGAACAGCCTAAGCAAACCGCACACCGGGTGGGGCCTGAAGACGGCCACGAAAAAGACATTCGGCGTCACGATGCAAGACTTCAGTCAATTGCTTCAGAAGAAGGGCGTCCAGTTCTTCGACGAGATCGATGCCAGCACGAAAGAAGGCTTCATCTACTCGGCAGAGGATGCGGATTACGGGCTTCAGCATTATCACTACTGGAAGACGATCATCGAGCAGATTCCGGGGTACGACAAATGGCTGCACGACATCGAAATGCCGTTCATGCGCGTCATCGGAATCATGGAGTTCTGGGGGATGCCGTGGAATACCGATACGGCGAACGCTCGTTACGAAGAGGCGCTTCAGGCACAGGAGAACGCATCGGAAGAAATCAAACGCATCATCTTTGAAGCGACAGGCGAGGAAGTCGCACCAGGCAAGACGGGCAAGACAGGAAGCGTCAAGCTGGCCCTTTTCAACAAGATGAAGTTACCGATACTGAAAATCAGTGACAAGACGGGGAACGCGTCGCTCGACGAGGAGGCACTGATCGACATGCGGTTCATGCTCGAGAACAAGCTGGAGTCGATTGACGAAGAGAAGTATCTTGCCATCCCACTTCCGGAAGGATGGGAGGACATCGAGCCAGATGCGAACTACGGAGAACCTGGATTCAACGGGGACATTACGAAACAAGAACGTGGCGCCATCCGAATCAAGAAACGCGAATTTCATCCGTTCAAGGACGCAGGAATCGCATTGATCGAGCAGATGATGAAAATCCAAAAATACACGACGCTGATCTCCAGCCATATCGTCGGGCGTCAAAAATACTTGAACCCGTTCACGGACCGCATCCACGCAGGATACAGTTCGTTCACCGACACGGGCCGCCTGAACAGTTTCAAACCGAACGGCCAGAACGTCCCTCGTCCGGATAACGATGACTTCAAGATTCGAAGCTTCTTCGCACCGAAGCCAGGCAAGATTCTCTTCTTCATCGACTTTAGCGGGTTCGAACTTCGACTGATCGCCTGGAAGTCAAACGACGAAGTCATGATCGAACTTTTCAATACGAACGGCGACATGCACCGACGTACAGCGTCTGCATTGACCGGGAAACCGGAAAGCGACATCACGAAGATCGAGCGGACGAACGCGAAGGCCGGTAACTTCGGCATCGCTTACGGCGGGACGGAGTATGCGCTTCAGAAAACCTTCAAGACGGATTACGGGGTGCGGAAGACGCTCGACGAGTGTGCGGCCATCGTCAACGCGGTCAAGACGGCCTACCCTCGAATCCCACAGATGCAACGTCAGGCCATCCTCGACGCGCGGGAAAACGGCTATGCCGAAACGATTTACGGGTACAAGCGATTGCTTCGGGACATTAACGGCACGAATTCAAAGCTACGTGGTTCAGACGAGCGACGTGCAGGGAACACCCCGATTCAAGGTTCCGCAGCGGACATCATGAAAGACTGTCAGAACAAAGTGTACGACCGCATCGGTGAAGACACGTTCAAGCAACGACAGGGCGAAACCGACGTACTCTTCACGCATGGCAGCATCGACATGATCGCCCAGATTCACGATGAAATGATTTTCGAGATGGATGACGACCCGGCTCTCGTAGAGAAAGCAGGCGCATGGATTAAGGCAGTCATGGAACGGCCTCCGTTACCTGACTTCCCGGTACCGGTTATCGCAGAAGCCTCGGTCGGCAAGGACTGGGGCACAAAAATGGACCTGGAAGAATGGGTCAACGCACAGGAGGAAGTCGCACGATGAACACGACGGCAAAGGTCCCGATTTACACGAAGACGACAGCAAGCGAACGAAGCTACAAAAGGGAGGGGTGGCCCGTCGGGGTCATCTCTCGGCAACCGGTGGACGATTCGAGCGGATTCAACCATCTGACGATCATCTGGAGCGTGAACAAGATGCGTAAGGATTATTCCGAGACAGCGCGACAGCATCGACGTAAAGGGACCCTCTCCAGGTATTCGCAGTCGCTGTTCGATAGTTGCTTCAAGAATTGGTAAGGAGGTGCAGAGATGGCAGACATTCGCGACAAAGTTATGGAGAAATTGAACACCGAATGGGATAAGCTTTCACGTCAGCAACGCCGACGTATGAAACAACAGAATCAAAAACACGAAGCCCGGACGACCTTCACCCGTCAGGAATTAAGGGAGGCGAACGCGGCGTCGTATGAACTCGGGAAGCAGATCGCGTTAAAAGCCGCGGCGAAGGCATTGAAGCTGGGCGACGTTCGACTCGCGAGGGTCACAGAAGAACTTGCACGTCAGGAGTATGAAAACCTAGTCAAACCGATTGAAATCATCGACGGCGTCGATCTGAAAGAAAAATTTGAGGCAAGGGGGACAAAGAATTCATGAGTGTCAAACAACAACTATTGAACATTGTACAGACGAAAGACCCGCAACGTCCGGACGACTGGAAGCAGTTCATGGCAGAGGCGTGCATGATCTTCCAGCAAAAGAGCACGGATTACGAAGACCGGTTCATCAAAGCCCTAATGACGATGGACGCACATACCTTGTGGGCATGGGAAGTCGACAAGAAGCTGGACCGCATCCGGACATGGCTGAAGCGCGGCGAACTCCAGGTGAAGACAGAGGGCATCCGGAACTCGGTCGACGATCTGTTCATCTATACGGTCCAATACGTCGCCTGGAACGGCACGAAAGAGGACGAGCGACCGAAGTTCCTCGACCGGGTCCAACACAATCGCTCGGGCTTCCTCTACTGGCATGCCGATACGTTCAAGCCGAAATATTGGGTCGACGTACTAGAAGAAGATGGCCGCATCCATAAAGACGAGAAACTGCTGAAGCTGATCCTTCGCCAGTACATGGGTGACACCATCCGAACGGACGAGTGGCAGAGCGCCATCCGGACAATGCTGAAGGAAATCTGACGTCATGAAGAAACGGGTCGCATTGATTGCCATTTTACTCATAGGAGGATGTATGTATGGGCAAAAAGCAACAGAGCAAGCGACGCCGGAACCCACACAACCAGAGACCACAACACGATTGGATGAAGGCGGTACGTCGGCAGGCGAAGTATCAGTCGCTCTACGACAAGGAGTATGCCGAAACATTACAGGAAGCGAGGGCGCCGCGAAGGGTCATGAAAGAGAACCGCAGTCAGCAAGCAGAGATCGATCGTCTACATACGACACTGATCGAACTGAACGAGGAGAACCGAGAGCATATAACCGAAAAGATGGTCCTGCGTCTCGAGATGTCGCAGATGGAACTACGGAACGGGAATCTGAAGCAACAGCTGGAGGTGCAGCACTGGAAGATGCTACAGCTGGAGGAACAACTGAAGAAAGCGAAATTCCGCAAGAATCTCGACAAAGTGAAGGGACCACTGATCGGGTGGACAATCGGAACGGCGGGGGTTCTGATGGGGTGGCTCTTGATCCAGCTGGGTCATTCACTATAACCGCATACACAGCAGGCTATGAATCTACACAGAAACAGCCAGGCGAACCGGGATACGGAATCACGACAACCGGGACGTATGTTCAGGAGGGGCGAACGATCGCCGCCGACTGGAGCGTCCTACCGCCGGGCACCGTGGTCCGAATCGAAGGGCTACCAGGGAACTACGTCGTCGAAGATCGCGGGGGTGCCGTAAACGGACAGCATATCGACCTATATGTGGCTGACCTAGACCGTGCGCAAGCGTGGGGTCGACAGACGCGTCACGTCACTATCGTCACTGTCCAATGAGGAGGCAAACCATGATGAACGCACGACGCCAGGAAGAAAAGTACGACGAGTTGCTTCGCTGTAAGAGTTGCTGGGTGCTGCACGAGGAGGCGGAAACGTTTCAGACACTCCTTCAGGTGAAGGGCATCCAGTTCAAGACCTGCACGGAGCACGACTATCTAACCAAATTCACAAGGGAGGCTTTCAAATGAACGAAAAACAATTCGACGTCACCATCCAGAAAAGCGGGCAGGCTTTCCAGCTGTCCCTTCCTGGGCACACCATCGACGAGGCATACACCCATGCTGTGGATCTGGCCACAGGAAAGACGAACATCACACAGCCCGACCAGATTCTCGACTTCGGGACCGCGCCGTACGACTTCATCAAAGTCACAGAGAAGACAATCGAACCACAAGTCGCACCGCCCGCCCCCCAGGTGGATGAAGCGAACGGCAACGTCCTCTTTCCTTTCATTCAGAACATCGAATACCTGGGTCAGAAGATGGAGATCAAAGGGGTCCGTACCATCCACAAGGATGTCGGGTACGTCGTTCTGTATGAAGCGGCAGGGTCCCCGATTCAGACCGTGTTCTCTCGCAAGTCGCAGGAAGAACTGACGTACTACGTCGGTGAATCGTTCGGTTACTCGAACCACGTGTCCCTCGTTCCGGAAGGCGATCTGTCCGACGTGAACGATGCCATCGAATACGTCGAAGACTACGTCGCGGAAGTCATCGAGATCGAGAAGAAAAAACGCGAAGACCGCAACAAGACGGCGACCGCATACGCCGGCTTCACGAAAGGAGAATGACGGATGGGATTCCTTTTCGAGAGCCAGGAACAGTTGAATGAATCACTCGCCATCTGGCAAAAGGAGTTGCGTCTTCAGGACTGGGAAATCGAGGCGGCGGTCAAGCCGTCGTACAAGATGTTCACGGTAGGCTCGCAAGCATCGATTGAGTGGTCGCTAAACGAAAAGACGGCCATGATCCACTTGCTCGACCCAGAAGAATATCCGCCCGGCACGGTCCGGGAGCAGGACCACGAGGTCAGCCTGGTGCATGAACTGATCCACCTGCACTATGCGCCGTTCGAGGACACGGCGAACCAATCGCTCGAGCATTCGATGATGGAACTAAGCATCGACGTACTAAGTAACACGCTGGTCCGGCTTCGTCGTCAGGGGGTGGCCGTTCATGAGTAAGTACGGCGCCCAGAGCGCGTTCGACACGCTGTCCATCGCATACGTCGATGAAGTCCGGAAGTACGTCGGTAGTCAGGACATGACAAAAGCCGAACGAGATCACGCCATCTTCATGGCGACCGACGTAGTAAAGCAGTTACGCAAGGAGCATGATCGCCACCTCGAAAACATGCGCGGGATGACAATCGACCATAATACCCGCAAAGCGATGAAAAACGACATCACTACGTCGGTTCGGGGTGAATGATATGGAGACACGCAGCACGTTCGATTATGTAAGGGACCACGAAATCACGAAGACGTTCATCCAGGACACGAGAAAGATGCTACATGGTTTCGTTATCGAGCGCATGCCAGAACCACATTCGATTTCGATGTCCAATCCTCTCCGTGTCAATATGCGGCTTCATTACAGAGCAGGAATCAAGGCGAACAAGGGACTGAAGGCATGGCTCGAAACAAACGGCTGGAGGGTCGGGCGTCGGGAGACAACGGACGAGGACGGAAAAGCCTGTTACATCTTCGAGGCGTACCGGGCCATCCACATCCCGATTGATAAAAAGGAGGCATCGACGTATGGCGGACAATAACCCGAAATTCACGCCTATCGAGTGGGAGATCATGGCCGACCAGCAGATCGAGACGACGCTGGCTATCATCAAGATTCAAGTCGCGAACGCGAAGCTGATGAAAGCGAAGTTCGAGGCATTGAAAGCGGAAGGCTTCACCGAACAGCAGGCGCTTGAAATCATCAAGTCACGGCCGTTGATGGAATAGGGGGACCGACGTATGAACCACAAGCAACTGAACCACTATCTACAACTCACGAACACGGCACTTGTACACCAGGATGAACTGGCAGCACTTCGCGAGGGGATGACGATCGAACAGAAGCGACGCCTCATTCGTTATGCGATGTTTCACCTGAAGGAGGAAATCAAGTTCCTGAAGTCCCGCATCAATCGTACGTCGGACCCCCTTTCTCGATCGTTCATCGAAGATAAGGTCGCGGAAGTAGAAAGTGAGTTACTGGAGTTTGAGGCACTGAAGCGAAAATATGAATAAGAAAAGGGTGGGTACATGAAAAACTTACAAATCGTCAACGCGTCATTATCGAACGACATCTATCTTGCGAGCATCCTGAAAGACGGCACGATGGGCATGAAACGGAAAGAGGTCACCAATGAGGTGCTGGCAGCGGCGCTGACCCATATCCACAAACTTCAAAATCGTTACGATGCTTTCGGAGTGTCATTCCCAACGCACGACGGCGACTTGCTCTTGACGGTCGTACCACTGGAGAAACGGGACGTCGTAAAGATTGCGGCAGGAAAATATGAATTGTCTGAAGAGGATGATTCAGAAGACCGCCAAATCAAGCACGATCTAAACCGTGCGTATGAAGTGGTATCGGATCAGCTGGAAGACATTAAGAGCCGGGAACTAGAGAAATCGCACCTCGATAACTTTATCGATTACCTCGTCGATCAGATGAACGGGGACCGTGTGGCACTCGAAGAAGCATTCATGGAGGATGGTGAAGCATGATCGTATTGCAGAAATATCAGCTGAAAAATAAAGGGAACACGATTCAGCTTAAATATTGGATGGAAGATGGCGAGCGCAAAATACAAGAAGTATCACGCGATTACAAACCCGACGAAAATGAAGACTTCATGAGATTACCGATGGTCGAAGTCACACAGAAACAACTCGAAGGGCTAATCATTTTGGCAGGCATTTCATTTTAATCAGTCAGGATATTAAGAGCAAAGGGAGCGGTTCACATGGGATTCACACGAAACCTGATCTACCGGATCAAGACGACGATTGCATCGTGGTTCGGCATTCAACAAACAGAAGCAGCGGCTACGTCGCTCGACGAGGTAGAAGAGAAGACGAAAGAACTGAAGGTGCGAATGGATCTACTCGCCGATCAAGAATGGTGTATCGATGCGCTGACACACGACTACATGATGGCGGCCGAGCGCCTGCGCCAGACGGAAGTCGCCTATAACGTGGCCAGGGCGACGGTCGCAAAACGGAAACTCGAAAAGCGACTTGTAAAGGAGCAGGCAGACGTGACGCGTCTCCGGTCCGAACTTCGAGAGTTGACGGATAAGACGAAAGTCGATATTCAAGAGGCGAATGAATTGGCTTCCTGGCTGGAGAATGTGCAATTCGGGAAGCGAGGCCCGAGGCGCGGGGTTCGAAAAGCCTCCAGCTGGTTAAACCGTTAATATATAAAATTCGTTTTTTTAGAGGGGGGTCTACTTAAAAGATTCCAGTAGAAAGTAATTTAAAAAATAACCCCCCTAAAGAAATGAAAGACTTATATATTATTATTAATAATTATAAAACTAATTATATTTATTATTATTATATATAGTATTTACTATTTAATTATTAGTATTACTAATAGGAGGTTTGCTCTTGGGGCAACGGATTGAAGGCTTTATCACGAAGAAGGCAATCCTTCACTGGCTGGAGAATTATAGCAGTTTGCGAGCGGGCGACCGGCCCGTCGAAGAAGTGATCGGGAGCGGTGGCGGACCGAAGTCGCCGGACGGCATCACGAACAGCACGCTGAACCAGATCATGCTCGACCAGGCCATCGAGAACCTGCCACCGTTGACACGTGCAATCTGTAAGGCACGCTGGGTGTATCAGTTCCCGAGACGGAAGACGATGAAGACGCTGATGATTTCCGAGGGCGTCTATAACCAGCATCGTCGTGCAGCTGTAGACTTGATCTACCGGGACTTGAACGGCGAAATGGTCAATTATAGTGAGTTGCTGGACAAGATTTCCGGAAAGACTTGACAAAACATCCTCACAAACCTATCATTATTGGTAGAGTGATATTTCTATGTAAACATAGAAACGATTTTATATAACACACATAATTTTAGGGTCAGGAAAAATGCGCTTATCGCCATTTCCTGGCCCTTTTTGGCGGAATAATGCCCATGATATAGCGAAATTCGCCGCACGAAGGGAGGGAATGCGACATGACGGAAGATAACAAGCTAAAGCCGGATGACTTGCCGGAGGGATTCGATCCATACGACATCAACCTGAAGAAACAGCTGCACGAACGGGCCGATGCGAAGAACCTGGTCGGGATTCGAGGCAAGTCGGTCGTCCTTCTGTGTGGCGCGAAGAAGAAAAAGAATCGAGGCGACGGCGTCTGCCGATCGATCGCCGGGACCGGGACGCAACATCCGGGATTCGGACGCTGTAAGTTCTGCGGTGGGAACAACACTGGCCCTCGCAGTCCAGAGGCGAAAGCGCGCGTCTCGCAGAACGCTCGGAAGCATGGCTTCTACTCGAAGGTCTTGACCGCCGAGGAGCGCGATACTTATGAGGAACTGCTGGTGGACCGGAAAGTCGGTCTCGAAGACGAGATATTCCTGCTGAAGGCGAAGATCCTGTCTTACCTCGGCGAATATAACCGCAGACGTCTCGCTGGCCGAAAGGCGACGCTCGAATACGTGAAGGAAGGCGAATCCATCAACTACTTCCACGCTGGGACAATCGAGGACCCTGTCTTGACTCGGGCGCTCGAGACGCTTCGCCGGATGGTGGACAGCTTCGCGAAACTCACGGGGCAGGATTCAGGTAACTTGATCGACGACATCAACAAGGAACTGCGCCAGGCATCGCAGAAAGAGGCGAATACGTCCTGGGAGACTCCAGCGCAGGACCGTGGAGCGGTTCCAGAGTGACGCTTTTCTTCATGCGTTTACTGTGGTTCATGCTAATTAAATTTTTTTCATGCGTATGTGTTTCTAATTTCAATAAACGAAATATGAATTGACGTACGTCGAGAGGGGGAAATCGGATGGATGCCACAGCTGAAAAAATCATATATCGCGAAGACGTCGATCCGATCAGCGGGGCACCGACGATCACCGCAGTCCCCCAGTTCGTCAAGAACGCGCTCGACGGCGTCCCATACAACACGATCCAGTCGCTCGATGAACTATTCAAGCGGGAGAAACTGCGCGAGATGTGGCGCATCCTGCGAAAGAATGACGCCTTCGATTACCAGCTGGAGGTCTGTGACGCGATTATCCGTAGCTGTTTGCTCGGTCTCGGCTGGCAGTTCGTCATCATGCAGACCCGGCAGAGCGGAAAGAACGAAGAGTCGGCCTTTATCGAGCAGTACCTGCTTCTCTACGGCTGGTACTACAACGAGCGCATATCGGGCGTCAAGTTCGCGCCGGTACACAAGCCACAGGTGCAGGCATCGATGGACCGGCTAGAAGGAGCGGACACGCCAGACAGCGGCGGGATGGCCGGTTCTATCCTCACGAAGCACGCCTTCCGGAAGTCGGACGGCTACAAGTTCCACATGGGCACGCCCCGTGACTCGAACAAGTGGGCCTTCCTCTCGATCAACCCGAGTGCGAACGTCGCGTCGCAGACGGCGTTCACGCTACTCGAAGGGGACGAGGCGCAGGACATCGACACGAACAAGTGGGAGCGAGACGCGCAGCCAATGGGATCGTTCAACAACGCGACCACCGTATTCTGGGGCGTCGCCTGGACGAAGGAGAGCCATATCTACAAAGCGATGAACCAATCGCTCGAGATGGAAAAGCGGCTGGAGAAGGAACTGGGGTACCGCCCGAAACTCGTCTTCAAGATTGACGCCCATCGCGTCATCGCCTCGGGGAACGACAACTACCGGAAGGCTTTCGAGAACCAGGTGGCGCGGCTCGGTGTGAACCACATCGCCATTCAGACGCAATACTTGCTGAACTTCGTCGACAGCATTGGTCGCTTCTTCGACGCCGAGCAGGTCGCACGGATCTACGCGACTTCCGAGACGACGCGAATCGGGCCGAAGAGTGACGAGGTATATGTATTCGCCATCGACGTGGCCGGACAGGAAGAGGACGTCACCACCCTGAACGACGAGACGATCGGGAAGGAAAAGCGAGACAGTACGTCGATGCACATCGGACGGCTGGACCGAGACGGGACGATCATGCCCGTCTGCTGGTATCACTGGACAGGCGAAGCCCATTCGAAGGTACGCGACCAGATCACGGCGATCATCAAACATTGGAACACGATCGGCGGGACATGCGATGCGACCGGAATCGGGGAACCCCTCGCCCACTACCTGAAAGAAACCTTTCCGAACCAGGAAGTCGAGGCGTACAAGTTCAAGGCGCAGGGCGATGAAAACAAGTCGAAACTCGGCTATCTCGCTTACAGCTACGTCGCGAACGACCGAATCAAGATTCCCCGACAGCCTACAGCTGACAAGGAGCAATCCGAACTGTGGCTGGAACTGAAGTGGCAGATCGAGAACCTGGTCCGTGTCGCGAAGAAGCAACAGACCATCAACTTCCACGTACCACAGAACGCGAAGCCACGATTCGCCGGCCATGTCCCGCATGACGATATGGTCATCAGCCTCTTCTTGCTGATGCGGGCGGCGTGGATCATCAAGAACCCAGAAGGTCGCAGAGCGGAAGCCTTCGACCGGGACGGCGTATAACGAGAGGAGGCAGACACATGGCAGTAATGAACAAGATTCCCCCCACCCTCGCAGAACTAGGTGCGGCGAATGCGGCCAGTTGGGTGGCAGAGCATAACGACTGGCTGGGAAAGGTCGTCGAACAGCATAATCTCTTCATCAAGGAGTACGAGGTCGACAAATACCAGGCGGCATACGACGGGTTCCTTCAGTCCATCGATGAACGCGACAAGAGCCGGGGCGACGACATCAACCACAAGCTACAGACCAGCCTCGCCCCGATCATCATCGACTCGGTCGTCGACTACATGATGGGCAAGCCGATCACGTGGACCGTTGAAGCGGACCCGAAAGCCGAGGATGCCCCGAAGGAATTGGTCGAGGCGTTCCGAAACGACATCCTCCAGCTATTACGTTCGGGGGATGCACAGCGTGTCCTGGCCGAACAACTTCGCCAGGGGTCCATCGCATACTATAGCGGTGTAATCTGCTGGATTGACGAAGCAGGAGACATCGATTTCGAGGAGTTCCCTGTACAGGAGATGGTCCCAGTGTATGATACCCGGGGCAAACTTCGAATGGTGCTTCGGATCTTCACAGTCGAGGCCGATGATGGCAGCGGTGCTATTACAAAGGTCGAAATGTACGATTCGAAGTACGTCACCTACCTGGTTAGCCAAACTGCTGGAGGATTCGAACTCGATGCAGAGGAGCAAGAGACAGGTAACCCGGTCGAACATTACGCCGGACGCATCCCGGTCAGCTTCTTCACGAACGGGACCCCGGCGAAGTACGCGGACCGAAAGAAGCGACTCGGCACCTCGGACCTTGCTACTGTCTTCTCGCTGATCGAGGAACTAGCGGGCACGGTATCGGACAAGGCTAACACCGTCGACCGATTGCTGGACCAGTTCCTAGTCTTCACGAACGTCACGACGACAGAAGACGAAGTCGTCAAGATGCGGAAGGCGCGGGCCATCGTCCTGAAGAGCAAAGAATCCAGCGCCCAGTTCCTCGCACCGTCACAAGAGGACACGGCGGTCGAGAACCATATGGACCGCATCGAGGAACTGACCCACCAGATCAGTGGCACGCCGAAGATTAACGACCTATCCGGGGCGACGGCCACAGAAATCAAGATGAAATACGCACCTCTGGACATCAAGGCAGGCAAGAAGGACCTCTACTTCTCGCAAGCGATTCGAAGCTTCATCCTGAACCTGACGGACCTCTTGAATGCGAAGCGGATCAAGGAGAAAAGCGAATCAGCCGACGTATATGGCATCTTGACGGGAGAAGCGACTTCGAGCGTCCCCCTTTACCGGGCGGAATGGCTACAGTTCACGATCCAGCGGAACCTACCGCAGAACTTCGCAGAGATTGCCCAGATTGTCGCCCAGTTGGTCGGCATCGTCCCGGATTCATACCTGTACGAATTGCTCTGGTTCATCGATGACCCAGTGGCAGCACTCGCAGAGATGAAGAAACAGAAGGACGCCGATAGCAAACGCCAGGCGAATGCCAGCATGAGCGCGATGGGCTACGGTGAAGAGTTCGGAAGCACGGGCGCCGACGATCAGGATGACGAGGAAGAGGCAGCTGGAGGACCGGGCACGGAATAACGGGACCAGATAGGAGGGTTGAATCATGGCAAAGGCACCGCCACCACGCAAGATAGACGAGAAAGTCCTGGCACGTATGCAGAAGGACCTCGACGGGTTCATCGTCAAACACCAGGAAATCCTAGACAAGCGGGCGGTGAAGTACGCAAGCGAGATTCAGCCCTTCTGGGACGACGTGGCCATCCGTATCGAGAACGAGATTCGGGCCATCTACAGCCAGGTTCAAGATGCGAACGGCGTGCCGATCATGAAGCAACCGGTCGAGAAAGCGAAGTTCCGGAACATGCAACGTCAGATGGAACGCCTCCAGAAGCTTCAGGATTTCCTCGTGGGGCGAATGGGCGCACCGGAGCAAGACGAAAAGATGAAGCGGAACCTCGCCTACAGTTTTGCTGAAGGTTATTACTATCACGGATACGCGATCGAACAATCGGCGAAAGTCGCCATGACCCTTCCCGTCCTGACCCAGGGCGTGGTGATGGGCGTGCTCGCGAACCCCTGGCTTCCTGACGGGGCGACGTATAGCGATCGACTGCGTGCGAACACGGCTTACCTAGCTGGGAAGATGCGGGATGCGGTTCAGGAGGGTGTTGGAAAAGGCTGGGGAATCAACCGCCTCGCTCGTCGCATCAAGGACATCGCAGGAGAAGGGTTCTATAACTCGGTTCGACTGGCCCGTACTGAAATGACTCGAGCGGCGGCGCAAGGGGCGAACCACACCTACATGCAGAACGCCGACATCATGGACGGGAAGCGATGGAACGCCGTCCTGGATGCTCGGACAGCCCCAAAAGACGCGCAGAACGACGGCAAGGTGTTCGCACTCGATTACGACACGCCGGAAAAGAAAGGCGAACCGGGTCGACGTATCCCGAACCACCCGAACTGCCGATGCAAGTGGTCCCCGGTCCTCTCGGCTCTCGGCATCTCGACACGCGAGCGGATTGCACGTGGAGAGGGCGACACGAAATCGAAATTCGGGGAACGGACTTACACCCCGGCTCGGGATTACGAGACGTATGCCAAAGAGCGCGGGCTTCCTGATCTGAATGATTCTGTACGAAACGAAGACCCACGCCGATATTTACGTCGAGGGGAAACGTTAGCCGACGTACCGAAAAACTTCTTCGACCCGTTCACGGTCGCGAGCGGTGCGGTAGTCGGAACGGCCGTTACTATTCAGGAGGCGGCGCAGATCGCCATCATCGACAACGCCTTCACGCCAGCGAAGACCGTCAAGGAGGCCAACGCCTGGGCGGAGCAGAATCTGACCGTGAAACAAGTCGACTACAAGGGATTCGATGTAGAACTGGCGAATGAAGTGAACAAACAGCTGTACGCCCTCCAGCAGTTATATCCGGAAGTCCAGGACGTGAACTTCGTCGGGACCGCCCAGCGGCGGAATAACCTGCTGTACGAGAAGCAGGTCCGGGACTTCGAAGAAAGAAACAAAGAACTGCTGGCAGATATGCCCCTTCAGCTGAAGGAGAGCCTTATCAAGAAATACGTCAAAAAGAAAAAAGTGTCGGGCAACACCTACGCCCAGGCTACGAACAAGACGTGGGGAGAACTCGCTGGGATTTCATTTAACGAAAAGTGGGCAAAGGATTATAATGGATTCAAAGAATCGCTAAAGAGCGACGTAGCGAGCGGGTTCCATCCCATCGGAGCCGATAACCCGGCTTCCGTACTGATCCACGAGTTCGGTCACAGCATTGATTACTTCCTCGACAAGATCGGATTACGAGACAAGTACCTCGGTCCCGTGGTCGAGGAGGCGCTGGCAGACGAGAAGCTTGCTGAAGAACTAAGCCGATACGCGACGAAGAACGATCGCGAAGTCGTGGCCGAGGCATTCGCTGAATACCGACTGAACCCGAACCCCCGCAAGTGGGCAAGGAAGGTCGGGGAGGCCATCGAGAACGCACTAGAAGAATACCGAGAGGGGCGATGACATGATAGGACGACAACCGAATTTCTTGAACAGCCCCTATTTTGTAGGGGAACCAGGAAACTGGCACCTGAAACCCGGCGCACCCGCCGACGTCGTTCAGGAGTTCAACGACTTCATGACGGATGACGAATCAAGGGACCTGGAAGACACACCAACAATCGACGAGAAGGAGCTGCTAAATTAGCGGCTCTTTTTTTGTTGCACGCCCTACCATACCAGGGGCTTCTAATACCTGGAATGGCTTGAACGGACACCTCGCACCGTAACGCGAGGCACATTCCGGCGACCCTGCCGCCATAGAATATGCAGGGCAGCACAGCCGCAGGGCTTTAAGCTGCAAAAGGAGACGCGACGATGAACAAACACATCAAACGGCTACAGACGAAACTTCAGGCAGGCAAAATCACAGCAGACGAGTATATGGAGCAGTTGGCCGAGTTGCTGGAAGACGAACTGGTCACGAAAGAAGAGCACGACGACGCGAAAGATTTCGAAGTCGAAGATCCGAACGACAAACCAATCTACTCACAAGCGGATTTCGACCGTTCGATCGTCGCGAAGGCTCGCCAGATGGTCAAGAAGGCACTTACTTCGAAAGGCGTGGATCTCGAAAAGGTCGACAAAAAAGACCTACTCGACCACTTCGCTGAAATGGCTCTTCAGGGCCAGAAGAAAGGGAATCTCTCGGTCGATGAACAGGAACTGGCCGCGCTTCAGGTGAAAGCGAAGTCCGCGGACGTCCTTCAGCCGAAAATCCAACAGCTTACGATCGAGAACGCTGTGCTGAAAGCCGCCGGGAAATACAACCCGGTCAACCCGAAGCAAGTCGTGCGGGCGCTAGATGACTACTCGGACCTACTCGAATACGACGAGGACGACGTACTCGTAGGGAAGTCAGTCGAGACGGCGCTGGCGAAGTTAGCCAAAGCGGAGCCGAACCTTTTCCAATCTGCCGAGGACAATGCCACGCCACCACCAGGGGACGACAACCCCCCAGCTGGAGGATTGAAAGGCAAAGCGCCAGGAGGCAGTACACCGCCACCAGGAGGCAAGAAGAAAGACGACGACCTGAAGGCGCAAGCATTAGAGATGCTAGGCATCAAAAAAGACCAATAAGGAGGCTTTACCATGTCAAACAACGACGTAACAATCCGCCGCAAGTCGGCAGAAGCCGCACGTGAGATTAAATCGAGCGCGCACTATCAATACGTGAACACGGGGATCACGCTCGACGGTTCGAAGTTCGCAAAAGGTGAACTCGTCTTAGAAGGCACGTGCCTCGTCAAAGACAAAGTGACCGGTCTTTACGAGAAATACCAGGACGCAGCGGGCGCATTCCCAGCTGGGAAAACAAACCCGGTCATCCTCGACGAATCGATTAAGTTCGAACTCGACGATGCGGGGAACAACCCGAACGTGACGGCCGGCCAGGTGCTCGTCCACGGCTCGGTCCACACCGGCATGTTGATCGGTGCGACAGACGCTTTCAAGGCAGAACTTCGCGGCTACATCCGTTTCGTCTAAGAGACGGACCGTAGACCGACACACATTCCATAAGGGGGCTTTACGCTATGTCAGGATTAGCACAATACAGCGACTTTTTCAAAAACCCAGTATTAACCGAAGCAATCAAGGAAGTACCTGTGAACCCGTCGTATATCGGGGAGCGGTTCCTTCCGGCCGTCGACACGTACGACATCGACTTCAACGAGACGGTGATCGAGCGTCAGGCGGACATGGCCAACATCGTCGACTCTGGCGCCGAGTTGCCACTTACTGACCGTGACCCACTCCGTACGGTGTCTGGTTCGATCACGGACATCGGGCAGTCGTACATCGTCACGAAGAAAGAAATCGCGGGCTTGCTCGACAAGGGCAACCAGGCGAAACGTACGCTCGTCGAAAAGCAATTGCTCGGCAAGGTGGCCACGGTCAAAAAGAACATCGATGCTCGAATCGAGTGGATGCGCTGGCAGGCACTCGGTAACGGGGTCTTCGCTTACGACAAGGACGGCATCAAGTTAGGCGTCGACTTCGGCGTCCCAGCAGAAAATAAGGTCACGGCGGCCACACGCTGGAACGATGCGAACGCGACAATCCTCATCGACTACGAAAAATGGGTCCAGGACTACGTCGACTTGAACGGCCGCACGCCTGACGTCTTCGTCACGTCTATCAAGGCCGTCCGTACCGTCATGAACGATGCGATTGTAAGAAAAGCCATCACAGGATCAGAGCATCGTTTGATTACGCTCGCGGAACTGAACGACTTCTTACGCGGTCGTCAGCTTCCGGCATTCGAGGCTTTCGATACGTCGGTCGTCTACCGTGACGTGAACAACAACGGGGTACGTGCCTCACAGCGCTTGCTTCACGAGAACAAGGGTGTCTTCTTGGTCGGCGGTGGCGAAATCGGCGAACAGTTGATGGGTCCAACGGTCGAGAACGACATGAACCCTGGTATCTTCGCCCGTACGTTCACACAAGAACGTCCGAAGCGCGAGATCGTGGAAGTCGTCGCGGCGTCATTCCCGAAAATCTTGATGCCGGAACTTATCAAACAAGCGACAATTCTCGCATAATCCAGGGGGCGTTCTGCCCCCTATTTTAATTTCCGAAGGGAGAACCAAACGATGAAACTTAAACTAATCGAGCAAGTCACCTTTAACGGCGCCCACGTCGAGGCAGGGGCAGAAATCGAACTTTCAGAAATCAGCGGACAGGCATTGATCGCGGAAGGCAAGGCGGAAGCTTTGGAACCGGAAGCACCGAAAACGCCGGACGATCCTCCAGCTGGGGAGAAAGCGGCACTCGACAAGAAGTACACGAGCAAAATTCCGGAATTGAAAGAGCACGCGAAGGCAGCGGACGTCGAGTTCAAACATGACGCGACGAAAGCCGAAATCATCGACGCAATCATCGAAGCTGGGAAGGCGGCCGACGTACTCGGCATGTAAGGGGGCATCACGATGCTATTACCGGAGAACGAACTTGCAATCTACGTTCCGGAGTCTGCACGGATGACAGAGGAAAACCGTCTGAAATTCTTGCAACGCGCGAACGCCTATGCGCTCGGCATTATCGGCGGTATACCGACGTATACAATCGAGAAGCCGGACGGGCCGGTCAAGACGGCAGTCGGAATGGCGTTTGAAATCCTCACAGAGGGCCAGGACGCCCAGACGAACCCGGTGAACGGAAACGTCACAGAGGCGGCGCCTACCGGATGGTATGTCCGCAGGGCAGAGCGGGCACTGGACGTCGTCGACAGGATGCTGGAGCCTT
This sequence comes from Exiguobacterium sp. AT1b, assembly GCF_000023045.1. Lineage (GTDB taxonomy): Bacteria > Bacillota > Bacilli > Exiguobacteriales > Exiguobacteriaceae > Exiguobacterium. Next base: position 26,558 of record NC_012673.1, read on the forward strand.
ATGCCGATGAATTCCGACGCGGTAATAGCGCCGTGAACGAAAACGGCATGCAGTTCTTCTGATGGCGAAAAACCGCCACATCACGATCTCGGGGCTGGAGGACTGGCAAAAGGGTCTGGCCAACATGGGGGGACCTGCCTGGCTAAAAACCCAGGACCGCATCCTTCGTACCGCGGGATTGCGAATGCAGGAGTATCTGGACGATCTGACGCCTGCCCAGTCGGGTCGACTGAAGCAATCGATGTCATCCGGGAATCCGGACAACGTGTTCGAGATGAAGGTAGGACCGAACGCGTACGTCGTCACCGGGACGGCGGTCGAATACGCCCAGCACGTAAACGATGGCTTCCAGCAACAGAAAGGGCGCTTTGTTCCAGGCGAATGGCGTAACGGGGTCTTCCATTACATCCCTGGCCATAACGGTGGCATGGTGCTCTCGGGAGCAGTCATCCCGGGTGCTCGGATGTTCGATAAAGCGATGGACTACATCGAATCGGACATGGCGGACATCATGGACTTCGAATTCAGACGGATGTACAGAGAACTATTCGGATAGAGGGGAGGCTTCACGATGGGTTACAAGCAAGAACTCGACGCGCTCGGGCGCTGGGTCTATCAGACGGCGGGACTGATGTCCTACCGATTGGATAGCTCGCCCCCACAACTGGCGCGACCCGTCATCCTGTGGGAGTCTCCTAACAGCGTGAAAGGTCAGAACCTCGGAAACTACGCGTACCTGAAGCGGCGTTCCCAGTTCGGAAAACTCTATGTGAACAGCGTCGACCAGTTGGCTGAGATTATGGACAAGCTGGAGCAACGCCTGGCCGATCAGCACGATTACTTGATCGTCTATGAAAGTGACCAGGCAGACGCCCTTCCAATCGGAAGGATGATTCGGGTCCAGTTCGAGGTCGGTACGTCGACGACGCTCGATATACCAATCACGGTACGCTACGACGTTATCCAGGACCGGACACGACCAATCGAACCACCGCCGGCCACAACCGTCACCACGGCCAGCGAGTACGGAGGAGGAACCACAGATGGCAACTCGATCTAAAGAGAGGCAGACGACCGTCACCGACTACCATCGGGACGAACTAATCGCGGCGGCTCGCGACGTATTCGGTGTGGAGCCTGAAATCGTCGCGGGAGCACTCCACGACAAAGCCAGGGCAACGAAGCACGAAACCGAGCAAGCGATTCAAGACTTCTTGACGAAGTCGAAAGAAGAGAAAGGGGCGAATGATTAATGAGTGGATCATATCAATTCGGACAGTCAAAAGATTTGTCGGGTGTATACTCGGAAATCGCAACAGCGATCGACGCGGTGGCTTCTGGCGCACGCGGAATCGTCACTTACCCGTTCACGGCGGCCTGGGGTCCTGTGAATGAATTGCAAGACGTATACAACCAGGCAGACTTCGCCAGCGTCTATGCGGCAAAAGAAGAAGGGTTCACGGCAAAGAAAGTGCATGACCTTGCGTTCCTCGGCTTGCCTTCTTTGGTCCTCGGCTACCGACTCGCATCGGTAACGGCAGCGGCGGCCACAATCGTCCTCGCTGATGGCTGGGAACTCGAAACGAAGTACCCGACCGAATTACCGTTTGTCGCAAAAGTGACAGACGCTTTGACCGGTGGAAAGGCGATCGAAGTCACATTGAACGGTACCCAGGTTATGAAGGTATCCGGTGCGACTCCTGACGCTCTCGCTATGGCCATCGACGTTTCGGACTACCTACGGGTCAAGACGAAGGGCGCGGCGCTACCAGAGAACGTAGCAGGTGTATCAGCAATCGGAGGAAACAATGGGGAGAATGTGACAGCTGTGGAGTATGCTGCCTACCGCGAAACGATCGAGGCTGACGGTCGAGCCAAAGCGATCGCACTCGACAGCTATGCAGACCCGGCAGAAGTAGCCGCAACGGTCGCCTGGTTGAAACGTGTACGTGAAGAAGGGTTATACATCAGCTTCGTGAACGGTGGACCCCATGCATGGGACGCGGATCTTGATGCGGCGAACACGGTGTCGAAGGATTACAACTATCGGGCTATCGTGAACGTCGGAAACGGTGTTGACGGATACTCGGCTGGAGAAATGGCTATCTTTATCGCGGCTCGCGTGGCATCGGTCGCCTTGAATCGTCAACTGACGGACGAAGTGATCCCGTTCCAACAAGTCAACAAGAAGCTGACCCAATCAAAACGCATCACAGCGAAGCGAGCGGGCACGTTGATTTTCGTTCAAAAAGGCGACCTCGTCGAAATCGACGAAGCCGTCAACACGTTCACAACCGTCACTGATCCCGAGAAACAACGTATCGAGTTCGGGAAGATTCGTGTATCCAACACGATCGATCAGGTGCTCACAGATACGGAAGCCTTCGGGGGGCAATACAAGAAGAACCGAAGCAACACGGAAAACGCCCGTGAAACGTACGCGGCGCTTATCGAACAGGATTACTTCGGTAGCCTGATCGGACAGGACGTTCTCCAGCCAGGAGCGACGTACCGACCGGACGCAGACTATCACGGTACCGACGCCGCATACAAGGCGAAAGCCGACGAAGCGTTCTTCACGGCCGCCTTCAAGGTCGTCGATGGCATGGAGAAGGTCTATCAGAAGATGAATATCAGCTTCTAATCATGAAAGGGGGAACACCGAATGTCTGAACCAATTAACGGCCTATTCGGAAAGTTGTTTGACGAAGCTGGGGAGCAGGTCCAGCTTACGCAGGAATTCGAATCAAACCTGGAGTACGAGAAGGAAAGCTATACAGTACCCGGCAAGTTCTTAAAGTCGCACAAGGTTCTGAATGGTGAAGGCTCCGGATCGTTCACGGTCTTGAAAGCCGACAGTCGACTCCAGCGTAAAATTGCAGAAAACCCGTTCGCAAAATACAACTACATCGGACGCTTGAAAGAGCCAGGTCCAGGTGGCGAAGAGGCAATCCTTTACACGGGTGTCAGCTTCGACGGGACGGCACTTTTGACGTACAACGTAGAAGAAATGGTAGAAGCGGACTTCGACTTCACATTCGATGATTACCGTTATATCAGTTCTATGGTCTAAGGGACGCTTCGGCGTCCTTTTCTTATTACTATCACACCACATTCGGAAGGGGTTTTTGTACATGGCAGTTAAGAATAAATTCGTCTCATTAGAGGACGTACTAGGTAAAAACGCGGAGGAACTTACGGCGGTGACGCTCGGCGAGATCGACGCGAAGAAACTCGGCGGGAAGCTTCCAGTCGCATCGTTTGATAACAAAGAATTTTCGCAGATCAAGAAAGACTGCACCACATACGTCAAGTCGGGTAAGAATGGGCGCATGCTTCCTGAAATCGATGAAGACAAGTTGATGGTCGAAGTCATCGTCGCGGCCGTCCATAACGATACACGAAGCGACTTCACGTTCCGTAACCCGCAATTGCTCGAGAAACTGGGTGTCATCTCGGCGGCTGAAGCGGCGGGCATCCTACTTTCTCCTGGTGAAATCCAACGCGGTGCGATGGAAGTTCAGGAGATCAGCGGGTTCAACACAGGTGCTGAAGAGGAGCGCGCTGAAGAGGTAAAAAACTCCTAACTTCGAACGGGGAAGCCCAGCTTCTCGCCTACATTTGGAACGAGCAAGGCAGGTTCCCGAATGAAGTGCTGGATCTACCCCCGTTCGAAAGGGAGTTCGTCTATCAGGCGACACAACTCAAAATCGAAGCCGAAACAAAGGCTTCGAAAAAAGGCAAGAAAGGCAAGAAGGGAGGCAAGTAAATGGCGCGGACATTTACGATGGGCGCTCGCATCAACCTGCATTCGAACAACTTCACCGGCGGCATGGCAGACGCGATTCGGGCTACTAACCAATTCGCGAACAAGATGTCGGAGACCGACAATACAATGGGTCGGTACTATGACAGTCATGGGCGACTGCGTGAAGCAAACGGTCGATACGCGAAATCCACCCGGGATGCAACATTGGCCGGGAACACCTTCAGCTCGATGATGCGCGGTGCTCGAGTGGGAGCCTTAGCCCTTGCCACTGGAATCGGTACAGTCACAGCCGCAGCAGGAACGATGGCTGCCGAAATGGACACCGCCGAAGGAAGGTTTCAGGCGATGACCGGGATGTCGGCTGAAGCATCGGCCGACATGACCGAACTTGCGAAGGACGTCTACGCAAACGGCTGGGGACCATCCATCACACAAGCCGCATCCGACATGGCCAACCTCCAGCAGGTGATAGGTGACATGACCGACGAAGGTGCGAAGTCCTTCCTGACGTCGGGCTACATCCTAGAAGACGCGTTCCAGGTTCCTGTACAGGAGTCGGCGAAAGTCGTCAAGACGATGGTACAGAACTTCGACGGACTAAGTACGACAGACGCCTTCGACATCATCACGACCGGGTTCCAGAAAGGTGGGAACTACTCGGAGGACATGCTAGACACCATCAACGAGTACAGCATGCAGTTCGCTGGCCTCGGGATGTCAGCCGATCAGATGATGGCTTCCCTTATCGCAGGAAGCCAAGAAGGTGCCTTCATGCTCGATAAAGTCGGGGACTCGGCGAAAGAGGCCTTTATCCGGCTTCAAGACGGGTCGAAGACATCGACCGAAGGCTTCCAGATGATCGGCCTGGATGCGAATCAAATGGCCGCAAACATCGCGGCTGGAGGAGACAAAGCGAACAGCGCTTTCCAGGCCACGTTACTCGGTCTTGCGAACATGAAGGACCCACTGAAACGAGAGGCGGCAGGTGTCGCGTTATTCGGAACCCAGTGGGAGGACATGGGGGATAAGGTCGTCCTGGCGATGGCAAAAGGACAGCAGGGACTCGGCGACATTTCGGGAGCCACCGAACAAGCAGGCGAGGCACTAACCAACAATCTAGGCAGTAAAGTCTTACAGATGAAGAACAGTTTCATGGTCGGACTGGCGGACATCGGGGCACCGATCGTCGACAGCCTGAAGATGGCGGCGGACTGGGCTATCGCTAACATGCCTCAAATTCTCGGCGTCATCAGCAAGAGCGGTGCAGCCATCGGGTCGATGATCGGTCCGGCATTCGGGGTCTTGAAGTCGTTCATCGCCTTCCTGGTCTCGGCGTCCCCGTACATCCTCGGAGTCGGTGCGGCGCTCTTCACTCTCGGTGCCTATTTCAAGATTATGCAGGCACGAATCCAGATCGTGTTCTGGGTGATGCGGGCGTTCTTCGCCATCCTCTCGGTGAACCCGATTACACTGATCGCTATCGGTATCGGGCTATTGATCGGCTACCTGATTAAACTGGCTGGAGGATGGGGCGCGGTCAAACAAAAGATTGTCGAATTCCTTCCGACGCTACGCTTAATCGGAACCACGATACTTACATCCGTGATGCCAATCATTAAGCAATTCGGCAGTATCTTTATGTCGGTGGTAAGCGGGATAAAGGCTTATGTGTTGCCGACACTAAATGCAATGATTCTTGGTATTGTTTCCGGATTCCAGCAACTCGTTGGCTTCGTACGCAAACACTGGACGCTCATTTCTACGGTCATCCTCGTAGCCTGGGGACTTATAAAAGCGTATGTAATGACGAACCTAGCCATCGTGAAAACGCTGGTCGTCGGTGGATTTAAATTAATCGGCGCAGTGATTTCAAACACGTGGAAAATGGTTCAAAATGTGATCAAAATCGGATGGGCGCTCATTACCGGCATATTCGAAACAGGGCTGAAATTGCTACAAGGGGATTGGTCCGGAGCATGGGACACGATGCTCGGAATGCTTGACACGGTATGGGAAAACATCGGCGGATTCTTCGACAACTTGAAGAACCTCTTCTTTGATTCCGGAAAGGCGATCATCGAGACCCTGGTCGATGGGATTAAGTCGGTCGCTTCAGCACCCGTAGAAGCCATCAGCGGAGTGCTTGACACGGTACGTGAATACTTGCCGTTTTCCGATGCGAAAACGGGTCCTCTTAGCCAGTTGACGCATAACGGTAGCAAGATTGTCACCACAATGGCAGAAGGTATTCAAAGCCAGCGTTATGCCCTAGCTGACGCGATGGATGGGGTACTCATGCGGACACCTGGAGGGGGCAACATTCCAGTAGGTACGGCAAGTCCTGCGGGACAAGCGGGTATCGGCGGTTCGGGCACGAAGAACGTCGTCATCCAGCGTCTATTCGACACGCTTCAAATCAACGGAGCGGACGGACAGGATTCGAAGGAACTGGCGAAAGAAGTCATCGCACAACTCGTCGAATTACTCGGCGGGGCGAGCGAAATCGAGGCAGCGGGATTGGGGGACTTGTTGGATGGTTAAACGACAGAAGTTTGAAATCACACTGAAGAATAATCGGACGGGCAGGTCTTTACTGATCCCCGTCCTGCCGACTGACGGGCAACTCTCCTACATGCCTGGTAAGACACAGGCAGAGAGCATCAATATCGTGAATCTAGGAAAAGTCGACATCCCGTCGGGCCATGATCTGGACGGCGTGGAGTTCTCGGCCTTCTTCCCGGCGCGATACGACGCAGGTTACTGTACGACGTCGAAACTGCTGAAGCCTCTCGAGTACGACAAACTGATTCAGGACTGGAAGAAACGCCGGGACCCGATTCAGTTCATCGTCCCAGCGGCGAAAATCAACCGACGTATGTACATCAGTGATTACCGGCCACGGTATGGCATCGGTGCGGAAGGCGACGTATACTACGCGCTTTCCCTTGTCGAGTATCGGGACATCAAACCGGTGAAGGTCAAAATCGACACGAAAACCCTGAAGAAGAAAGGAAGCCGGTCACGTCCGAAGCTTCCGAAGAAACCAAATCCGGAATACTACGTCGTCAAAAAAGGCGACTGGCTGATTAAGATTGCGAAGCGGCACGGTATCAAGGACTGGCGCAGAGACCTCTACCTGCCGAACAAGAAACCGAAAGGCCCTCTCGGTCCGAATCCCGACCTAATCTATCCGGGGCAGAAGCTTAAACTGCCATGATCGACTTACGAGCGAACGGCTACCACCTCGGGAACTTATTGGCTGCACCTCCGAAACTCGACGACGCGATCGATGGCATCTGTGTCACGATGACCATCACGCTGAAGGGTTATAAGTTAGCGACTGGGGAGCTGGTCGAATTGTTCTTTAAAGGTCGACGCGTCTTCTATGGACATGTACGTCGGCGGAAGTTCGGAGCGGACGGGATGGCGGACTACACGCTTTATGATCCCCTGTTCCTCCTGAAGAACGAGGATGACTATTACTTCAAGAACCAGACCCTGACGCAGGCGTACACGCGACTGCTGAGGGAGGCTGGAATCCCGGTCGGCAAGATTGCGAACACGAAAGTCGTCCTTCCCCAGCTGTGGTATCGTGCCACGGACGGAAGCAAGTGTTTGACGGACATGATCGCCCGGCAAAAACGCCTGAACAATAAAATTTACTACCCACGGTTCAATCCTGAAACAGCGTCGGCCGACCTGGTCGAACTCGTCATCCCGAACGAACTCTGGGCGTTCCAGGTGGGCGTGAACCTTACGTCGGCGACGTACGAGGAGGATGCGACGGCCGTCGCCTCTGCGGTGAAACTCGTCAACCGGGAGACCGGGAAATCGGTCGTCAAGGTCAATGCGGCGAGTGAAAAGAAATACGGGAAGCTTCAAAAGCTGATCGAGGTCGACAAGGAAGCGGCGAACCAGATGGACAGCATGGCCACGTCGGAACTCGCAAAAGTCTCACGGGTAGGTTTCACGGCATCGGCTGAAGGGATCAACCCCGGCACGATGCCGATTTTTCGTTCAGCAGACCTTGTCTACGTCGAAGAGAAATATACGGGCTTGCTCGGGGGCTATCACATCCGGAACGTGAGCCAGGCTTTCGTGGACGACGAACTGATTCAGGTCGGCGTGGACATTCAGAAGACCGCCTTCGTCCCTGACATCCAGGTGACGGACGCGACAAGCGATCCAGACAAGAAGGAAAGCAAGCCGATCGAACTCGACAGCAAGCTAAAAGGCGTCAACTACACGAGCGGCTGGAAAGCGACAGCATACGCCCCGGCGCTCGGTGGCATCAATGGCAGCGGAACGGGTCTTACAGCAAGTAGCACGAAAGTCGTCGAGGGACGCACCATCGCGGTCGACCCTGACGTCATCCCTCTCGGTTCCGTCGTGGCCGTATATGTCTCTGGTGCGAAAGAATACAGCGGGATCTATCTCGCAGAGGACACGGGCGGTGCCATCAAAGGCAAGAAAATCGACGTCGCGGTCGTCGCCTCCAAAGCTATGGCGTTTGGCGTGAAGACGGTACAAGTGGCCGTCCTGCAAAAAGGAAAAGGGCGTGCCGATGCTCGTGACAAGGCAAGCAAGTGGTCGAGCATCGAAGACACCTGGACGAAGAAACTACAACGCCTGGCAGATGAAGCGGCAGACAAGCCATCCGGCGCTTCAAAATCAACGCGTGAGAACGTCGTCGACATCGCCCGAAGCTTCAAGGGCAAATTGTCCTACAGCTGGGGAGGCAAGACGATCACGAACGGCAAGGGCGACTGTAGCGGATTCACGGCGTACTGCTACAAGAAGGTCGGCGTGAACCTGGGGCACGGCACGATGACCCAAATCACGCGGGGAACACCTGTCAGCAAAGAGCAGGCACAACCGGGTGACGTCGTGTTCTTCAAGGGCACGATTCCGGAACGCGGACCGAACGGCGTCAGCCACGTCGGTATCGTCACCGGGAATGGGAAATGCGTATCACTCGCATCGACAGGAGGCTGTCACGAACACAGTTACGTCTCGGGTTACTGGGGCAGTCACTTCCTCCAAATTCGGCGGGTACTCTAAGAAAGGGGGCGACGTATGCCTAGACCAGATAAAAGCCAGGAACTCCTCCAGCTATTACTGAATGGACAACGACAACCGAACGGACTCATGATCGTCAAAGCAGACACGGCCGAAAGCCTGGTATTCGAGGGAAGCGCCGTCCCCCTCGACCTGGAGTTGTTCGAGATACCGAAGTCGCTACAACCGATTCAACCAGGGAAACGGTATTTCACGATGCCGATCCTGACGACAGACAATAGCCAGCGCTGGGGAATCCTCCAGCTTTTGGATTGAGGGGGTGCTAGCTTTGGCAGACATCACTGAACAAAAGACGCCCCTCTTCGATCTCGAAGCAGGGGAATTTGTCATGGACGCAAGGAACCGGGTCGTTTGCGTCACAGGAGGCGAAGGCGTCCTGATGATTGCGATGAAGGCCCTGAAGACGGTACGCGGTATCTTCTTGATCTACGCGGACCTCGATGACGAGGAACTGGACCACGTGTATGGGAGCGACGTCGAACTTATCATGCAGGAGGACCTGACAGAGGAGGCGCGTTTAAGCGAGATGGAGCGAGCGATTTCCGAGTCACTGATCTACGACCCGTGGGTCACGGACGTCACGAATCTCGTGCTGAAGCGTCGTGGTGGCCCTGGTCAATACGGAGAAAACGCCGACCATCTTGCACCGGACGAAGTCGAAATCTCGATGACCATCAAAACGATTTTCGACCAGGACGTGCAACTAGAAGGGGTGATTATGGAATATGTCTAACCTAGATTTCGAATTTAACAGCCGATTCGAGGAAGACGAAAGCATCATCAAAGAACGCATGCTGGAAAGCGATTCGCTGAAGGATTACCGCAGAGAGCCAGGCGACTTCGTGTACGACGTCGTCGCACCACTGGCACCTGAAATCCAACAGCACCAGGCGAACATGGACGAGATTCTACGTCAGTCCTTCACACTGTTTGCGGAAGGCATTTACTTGGAGTACAAGGTAGCGGAAGTCGGGCTTCAAAAGACGATGGCACAGCAAGCAATCGGACAGCTTCAGGTGACAGCGAGCCAGGGCGTCATCATCCCAGCTGGTCAGAAGCTGACGACCATCGTCCTCGACAACGATAACAACCCCATCACGGCCACGGTCGAGGGCGGGGAAGTCGTATTCGTTTCGGCCGGCACGTTAGCGGTCGACATCAAGACCGATGGAGCCGGTGACATCATGAACCTAGCGCCGGGTACAAGCTGGATCTTCAGTCCACCGATTGCCGGGGTTCAGAAAATCGAACAGCTGGAGCGCTTAAAAGGCGGGACGGACGAAGAGGACGATGAAGTCCTTCGAGCACGCTGGGCAGAGAAACGCCAGAAGCCGGTCCGTAGCGGGAACAAGCAAAACTACGTCGCCTGGGCGCTCGAAGTCACGGGCGTCGGAAAGGCGAAGGTCATCCCCTTATGGGACGGTCGCAACACGGTGAAGGTCATCATCGCCGACACGGAAGGGCAACCGGCCATCGATGCCCTGGTCGAAGCGGTCCAGGACTACATCGACCCGTCGCAGGACGGAATGGGCGAGGGTGTGGCGCCTATCGGGGCTATCGTGACGGTTTCAAGCGTCCGAGACCTTCCGGTCAACATCACGGCCACGGTCAGCCTGAACACAGGGAGCACATTGGAAGAGGCGACGGCAGCACTCCGAATCGATGCAGACGCCTACCTCGACCAATTAGGCACACAAGTCATGGACAGCACCGTCACATCGCCCGTCGTCATCGTCTACAACAAAGTGGCCGCATTACTCGCGATGAACAACCACATCGCAGACTATGCAGACCTTCAGGTGAATTCGGGTACGGCGAACATCACCCTGGGGCCTGACGAAATCCCGACGAGCGGGATGCTGACCCTCACATGATCGAGAACGTAACCGAACGGCTGGAGAGTGTACTGGAGACCGTACCCGATTATTATCACGAATCCAGCGTCTATCAGAATCTAATCCTGACGTACCTCACAGAATCCCAGGCGTCAGACGAGGCAAGGCAAGACTTACGGAACCAGCTGTACGTACAGACGGCCACGTGGGGACTCGACTACTGGGAACACGATTACGCGCTGACATCGGTACCGGGTGACACGTACGAACTACGTCGGTCGCGTATCCTATCGAAGATGGCTGGACTCGGAACCTTCACGAAAGCCGAGGCGCTTCGGCTGGCGAACGTATACAGCATCCCGAAGGACGCGCGGTTCTACAGTATCTTAAACGAAGGGGCGTTCAAGACCCGCCACAACATCGACCACCTGGTCGATTACGAGGGGATGATCGCGGCGTTCGAAGAGATGAAACCCGCACACCTCGAGCACCTGGTCGGGCTATTGATTCGACAGGCGAGCGGTCCGACGATGTCCACCGGACAAAAGATGCGTCTCGGTTATTCCGAAAGCTATAATTTCACATACCGCACGTTGATGAAACTTAAAGTCCGTGCGAGCGTCGTCATCCCGAGCAAGTACCAGGCAGACCCGCCGGAAAGCCTCGCACTGGACGGATCGTTCCGGATGGACGGTTATGCCGTCATGGACGCGAACGCGCCAGGCGGGAAACTGCACTACATTCACAACAGCGATCAGCTGACAATCCGGAAGTACCAGGACGGCCAGCTGATAAGCACGGATCAAGTCTAAAGGAGGCTACAGAATGGCGAGTGTAAAAACGAACAAAGGCCGTGAAAAGATGGCCAAAGCACACAACGGGACGGCAGCACTACCGGCAATCGTGACGATGGTATTCGGTACTGGAGGCGTGGACGGGTCAGGGAATCCGCGCGCACTGACCGGCTCGGAAAGTTCATTATTCACACAAGTGATCCAGAAGACCGGGGCGCAGGTTACGAAGACATTCCCGAACCCTTACACGGCGCGATATACCTGCACGCTCGATGCAGACGTCGATAGCCTGATCGGGCGCAACATTAACGAAGCGGGATTGGTCGACGCGGCTGGAGACCTGATCGCAATCAAGACATTCACGAATAAAGGGATGGAAGCCCGCACGATCATCGAATTCGATTACGACGCGGAATTTTAAGGAGGGATGGACGTGCCGATCGATGTAACGAAACTTACGCCATTGACCGGGTCACGGAATGACGTCATCCGGAAAACGATTGACGGGTATATGGAGACGACACCGAACCATGCGGATTACTTTAACCGTACGCTCCAGCAGTTGATTGACAATGACGTGACACTGGAAGGCGATACGCTTCAGGCAATCAAGGACTTACGAATCAATCAGCTGAACCTGGCGCTTGAACTGGAAACCATCAAAGGATCAAATGCGTCCGGTGTCAGTTCGAACATTTTCGTTGAAAGCTTCATAAATACAAACGATATTGTGAGCCTCACAGGGGCTTTGAAATTCGACGAAACGAACGACAAACTTTATTTAGCATAAAAAGAGAGGGTGAATAGAATGCCAGCTGGGGACATCATTAAACTTACAAATCACCAAACCTGGACCGTACCTGCCGGAATTTATAAAATCCGAGCTACTATTGTGGGAGCTGGTGGCGGTGGCGGAGGTGGTGGAGCATCCAACTACAGCGCCACGGGAGGCGGTGGTGGTGGCGGTTATGTAACACAGGTAGATAACCTTGTGGTAACTCCAGGGCAACAATTCGCAGTCTCTATCGGCAGTGGCGGTTCACAAGGCGGCTCTGGCACAGGAGGCGGACGAGGAGGTACTACTACTTTCGGGGCGTATTCTGCCGAGGGTGGTTACGGCGGCTCTGGGGGTGACGCAAGCGTCAATAAAAGCTACGGCGGTAATGGCGGTAGTGGTGGGGGCGCTGGAGCAAACCCACCGCAAGCTATCAACGCAGGAGCAGGCGGAACTAACGGCGGACCCGGAGGCTCTTCAGGGGAAAAACTTAGAGGGACGGGTCAAGGCACAACTACTATAGGTCCCGATGGTGTCTATTACGGTGCAGGTGGAGGTGGTGGCGGTGGTGAAAACTACGGCCAAACCGCGGGTGCTGGTGGGACCTTTGGTGGAGGCAACGGGGGAACAGGTACTTCTTCTGGAACCCATGCTGGACGACCGGGTACGCCTAACACTGGAGGTGGCGGTGGTGGTGGATCTTGCGCTTATGGTGATGGATACGGCGGACTGGGCGGAAGTGGTGTAGTAGTCATTCAGCTTTTGAATAACCCTCCTAATACACCTACCAATCTCTCACCGGGCAACACTACAATTGGAAGCCCGGAAATTGTGACCACTTTAACACCTACTTTTGGCTGGACATACAGCGATCCCGACGGACATGCGCAAGGCGGTTATCAGGCTGTTTTTTATAAAGCCTCGGATAACACCGTTGTTCATGATACGGGCCAGATCAGTAGTGGAAGTAGCAGTTTTAAAATAGCTTCTGGCATTCTACAACCCGACACAGTTTATTACTGGAAAGTGAGCACTAAAGATGTAAACAACGATTGGTCTCCTTTCTCATCAGTGGAATATTTTAAAACAACGAAGGCACCTGTTCCGACACAGACCGCGCCTCTCGGTGCGGTAGGTACACCAGGTGGCGCTAGTCTAACACCGACGTTGACGTGGGACTATTTCGACGCAGATGCCCATGCACAGAAGAGTTTCCAAGTTCGCATCAAGAATACGGGTGGTACAGTCGTCCATGACTCGGGTGTCGTAACATCGGCCAACAAATCGTATACCGTCCCAGCGAATAGCCTAACAGCTGGAACGACGTACTATTGGGAAATTCAGGTGACGGATAGCACAGATATGTCGAGTGGGTTTATTGGTTCGCAGTATTTCATTACGAACTACCCGCCTCCGGCATTAATTCCTGTGCGCCCTGTTCACACCGTGCGAACTATTACAAAACCTATCTTCGAAGCTACAATCGGGAACGACGTCGAAAACGACAACCAGCACTTCGTAATCCAGTTAGCAGACGACGAAGCCTTCACGACGAACGTCCAGGAACGGGACACGAAAACTGCCGTAACAGGCTGGGAAATCAAAGCCGAGAGTGGGAACTACGTCGCGATGCCAGCGTCTGGCGCACCTTCGACGTATGAAGGTGGGAGCGTGAAAATCAAATGGCAGACGGATCTAGTCGAAGGCAAGACCTACTACTGGAGAATGGCAGCCATTGATGGGGCGACCAACACGCGAGGCCCATATCATGAGGTTCGTAGCATCCGTGTAGGGAACATCCTTCAGTTCCAGGCGAAAGACCCCGTCACTACGTCGGCACCTGCGGAACGAATCGTTTTGACGGTTCAAAGCATAATTGCAAACGATGGGACCGTACCTGCGAGCCTAAAAGTCGAAGTATCGAACAATGCGCTGGACGCTTCTCCTACGTGGGAGGACGTGACGTCGAAAGTGAATACTGGGAACTATCACAATTTCACGAACAAAGCCAAAACAGCCGCGAACTGGGCCGTCAGCTACCGCGTGACAATCGAAGCGAATGACTCGCTCGGTCCGATTGAAGTGCAAGGGCTGGGGATTAGCTTCGACTAAGGAGGTACAAAGATGAAAGCAATCAAAGAGACCGATCTACTTCAGGACCGGGACGAGAAGCAACGCGTCCCACTCCTAGAGGCACAGCTGAAGGCGGCCCAGGACTTGAACCTGACGCTGATGGAAGTGACGGCCACACTTTACGAAGAGAAGGTCCAGATGCAAGAGAATCAGCTGATGGTCATGGGAGCCGTCGCCGACGTATTCGAGATGGTGCTGTCCATGACAGAAGGGGGTAGTTAAGATGAACGCGATGATTCCGATCTACGCCGAACTGGTGAAAGCCGGCCGACGTAAATTGACCGACGTACCCGAACACCTTCGGGACGCCGTACAAACCGAAATGGAGAAATCACATGAAGACGCTTCTAGTTAAACTAGGGGCGTTTTTTCTTTTGAAAGGAGGTGTTAATATGGTCGATATTTACGTCGCTTTAATCATCCACGGACGACGCACGTTCGCAAGCGTCCCGGCAAGTCTCCAGCCAGCTGTAAAGGCGGAACTCGCGGCACTCGGGCTTGGAGAGAACGGGCAACCACTTCCAGTAGAAGAACCTGAAGAGCCTACTGGCTTCTAATCCATCAGCACAAACACAGCAAGGACCCCGAGCCGATCGGGGTCTACACTTTTGTAAGGGAGGCGCAGCTGATGGAAGGGACGGTCAACATGGCGACTCTACACACGGAACTGCAAACACTGAAATCAGAGAACCTGGAACTGAAACGACGGGTCGGAAAACTCGAAGAGAGCGATGAACGACACGAGGAAGATATTCGAAATCTGTACGCGCATCAAGCGGCGACGAAAGCATACGTCGAACAGATCCTGTCAAAGATCGACGGGCTGGAGACGAAGCTATTCAACGCCTTGACCACGTCACAGAGAAACAGCGTCGAGGAGCGAAACGGCTGGATGGAGTACACGAAATACGTGATCGGCGCGACGATCGGTGTCGTGGTGCTCTACCTGTTCCAGCAACAAGGAGGAAAATAAGATGGCAAAACTCTATTACGACGAACGGAACCGACGTACGTTAGCAGAACTCGCACCGAACACGAAAGCGGCAGCCATGAAGTGGTACGCGTTCTGTGAGAAGCATGGCATCGAAATCCTGATCTATGATGCGATGCGGACAGAGGCGGAACAACGTGCGAACGTCGAAAAAGGCGTGAGCGGGACAATGAAGTCGTACCACTTAGTGGGGCAAGCGATTGACTTCGTTCCTGCAAATCCGGAAGGAAAAGTAAGCTGGAATTGGTACGATCGAGACGATATCCAAAAGGCCGTTAAAGAGGCGAAGCGTCTCGGGTTCACATGGGGCGGCGACTGGTGGAACTTTGTGGACAAGCCACACTTGCAGTACGACAAAATCGCATATGGTCAGGATAAAGTCTTAGCCGGACCACCTACTACGTCGGTACCAAAACCGGCACCGAAACCGAGTACGTCGGTAAGTAGTACATCGGTATACGTCGTTAAAAAAGGCGACACGCTCGGGGCGATCGCATCGAAGTACAAGACGACCGTCGCGAAGCTTCAGGCGGCTAATGGGATCAAGAACGCGAACACCATCTACGTCGGTCAAAAAATCAAGGTACCCGCTTCGACGTACACCGTGAAACGTGGCGACACGCTCGGGGAAATCGCTTCACGGGCCGGCGTGACGGTCGCGAAGCTTCAGGCGCTGAACGGAATCAAGGACGCGAACAAGATCCGTGTCGGCCAGAAATTGAAACTACAGTAAGGGAGCGGTTCGGATGGAACAAAACGAACAGCAGGAAATCATCGAGACTCAGCCACAGAAAACGACGTTCAAAGAACGCATCAAAGACCCAGTCATCCTAGCTGGAGCGACGGGTCTCATGTATCAGGGTTATCAATACCTGGCCAGACAGCACGGACTTCCGGAAATCCAGCTAGGCGACTTTCAAACTCTGGTCGACGTATTAAGCTTCAGCTTGCTCGGCGTCAGTGTATACCATCTGAAGAAGTGATCGATCCCCTGGCCCAATGGCTAGGGTCTTTTTTCTAATAGACTCCAGCACAAAAGAGAGAAAGACCTATACTAATTAGTAATCATAGATTACTAATAAATACTATTACTACTATATATATAATAAATAATAAGTATGTATTTATATAATATATAAGTATTGATGTTTTTTAGGGGGGTTCTTTTTTGTTTTAGATTGCTGGAAGATTTTCTAGTTAGGCCCCTCCTTCGAAAAACGGATTTTATATATTATTCTTGCTTTCTTTACTTCTTTACTTCTTTACCTAATTATGATATGGTACTTATGGGAAGGAGCTAGATGCGATGACCGAAAACGCGAAGCCCGGCAGACCGAAAACGGTAGCGGGCAAACTCACGAACTTTAACACGAAGCTACAAGAAGACCACAAGCGGACACTGGAAGCCCTGGTCAAAGTTGGCCCTTTCTCTAGTAATCGAGATATGATCGAACAGTGGACCGAGGCATACTTAAAAGACAATCCGGGTGTGGCTGAAAAAGTAGCGGGCTACAAACAATTCATGCAAGATTAATACCATGAGGAGGTCGTTTCGATGCCATACACACGTGATGGGCTGGAAGTGAAGCTGAAAGGCGATTACGAAGCATTCTACTGCGATGACTTTATCGAGGAAGACGGGGACGGCTATTTCGATGTCCAGGAATTGAACATCGCGTTCAGTCCGAACGTCATCAAGCTATCACGGCCAGGCGAGTTTCGTCTGCTGGTGGATGGTGAGTCGAAAGACTTCCGGGGAACACTGATCGAGGAGTTCCATGTTTCGAAATTAGACTATGACGAGGTCAAGGATCAATATGACACGTTACGAGATTTCGAAGGCTGTGGTCGGGATGTTGGCATCTTGAATTCGAAACAGAACACAGACTATGAGGAAGACGACATTATGGACATGGCAAAAAACTTCGTCGCAAAGATGAATGCGCTGGTCGATCATTATAGGATGAAGAAGGTCGTCGAATTGTATAAACTGGATGAAACCAACGAAGACCTGTGATTCACGGGTCTTTTTTGTTACCGTTATTTCGTCTACAATGAAGGTGTTACTGACAATGCGGTATCATTCCGTGTGTCTGTAAGTACATTCATTAAAATAAAATTTGGGACGCATGAGAACATCGGGTCGGGCCCGATTCATCTACCGGAGCGAGAGCTGCATACGACAGCGACATGGTTCACGTTGGATGAGCGATTCGCCTACTCGGAGGCGGACCTCGAAGATCAACTTGAAGCGGTCAGTGATTTGATGAGACGGCTTGCACCACTCTATCTCATGTGTGACACGCTCGATTTATTCACAACGATTCAGATGAAGTCGACACATACGAGTAAGCCGACCGTCTATCTGTATGACCGCTATCCTGGAGGAATCGGGCTCAGCGAGGCGCTCTTTAAAGATGCAGACATGGTGCTTGAAGCGGCAGAACGGACGGTATCCGACTGTCCGTGTGAGAGCGGATGTCCCCGTTGTGTCGGCATGGTTGGATACGGTGACTTCAAGCAGCAAGTCATTCGCCAGTTGCAAGGATTGAAAGGAACGATATGAAAGCTAAACTATCTAGATTAATTAAAACGAACGAACCTGCCCCAAAAGCTAGTGTTGCGACTCCTGATGAAATGGAACAGCAAAAGTGGAAGGATCATGGGGGCGAGATTTTAACGTTTGAGGGGGAATGGTGCGTCCGGATCCGGAAGACATATCCCCTTGATGAGGTGTATCGCGACTTCAAGTTTGGAGAAGCAGGACAGATGATGGCTCGAACCGAGCATCCGTTTTTCGCCGTCGACTTAGACCCCGACCAAGTCCTGTTCATGGATACGGAGACGACCGGTTTACGTGGGTCTGGAACGTCGATTTTTTTAATCGGGTTTGCACGGATTCGTGCGGAACAACTTGAAATGATTCAATACGTGCTACCTCATCCGGCGTTTGAAACCGCCTTTTACTATCATTTCTTGCAAGACATCGGAGATGAGGTACGATTCGTCACCTATAACGGGAAGTCATTTGATTGGCCTCAAATCAAGACGAGACACACGTTCGTCAAATCACGGGTGAAACAATTACCTTCAGTGGGTCATGTCGATTTACTTCACGCTGCAAGACGATTGTTAAAACCGAGGCTAGAATCAGTATCATTAAAAGCGGTCGAAGCATACTTTGGTCATGAACGAACGGATGACCTTCCTGGATTCTTGGCACCGATGCACTATTTTCAATACGTCAAAGAGCGGAATCCAGAAATATTGCTACCGGTCCTTGAGCACCATCATGCGGACTGTTTAAGCCTCGTCTCCTTGTATACGCGTCTCAGTCAGCTCGTCACGACCCCGGTAACTGATTTCGGAGAGGAACGTGCCCACTGGCTACATGACCTTGGCGAACAAGATCAAGCGCTGAGGGAGTTTGAGCAACTCCCGAGTCCATCGAAGCGTGCCATCATGCGGCAAGCGATGTTATTAAAACGAGCTGGACGATTCGAGGAGGCCATTCCGCTGTTTGAATCGATTCATACGATTGAAGGGTACGTCGAACTCGCCAAATATGCAGAGCATAAACAAAAGGACGTGGCTTTAGCGATGGATTACACGGAGCGAGCGTTAGAGATTCTTGATCAAAAGCGGACGGTGTTACGTCAAACGATGCAACGCGAGAAAGATGCGTTAGAACATCGCCGTGCTCGCCTAGAAAGGAAGCGAACATGAAAGTAGTAGCCGTCACAGGATATCGTCCTCATGAACTCGGTATCTTCAAAGCGGATCATCCGGGTATTGAAATCATTCAAGAAGCTTACCGAAAAAAGATACTTGAAGTCATCGAATTAGGTGCTGAATGGTTCATATTTAGTGGAACGAATGGTTGTGAATTGTGGGCCGGACAAGTATTGTTAGAGTTAAGAGAAACATATCCGATTAAAATCGCTGTATTTCCGCCGTTCTTAAACATGGATGAGCGCTATAAACCGTTCGAACAAGATCTATTTGTGCAACTGCAACTCGAGGCAGACTTTTTTGAGCCGCTGACACAGCGTCCATACGAAGACCCGAGTCAGCTACGGGCAAAAACAGCGTTCTTTTTAGATAAAGCAGAAGGATTGATCACCTTGTATGACGAAGAAACGGAAGGAAGTCCCCGGTTTCTAGTCGATGGGGCTCGGCGAAAGCCAAACATGGAAGTTTTCTTGATCACACAAGAAGACTTACGAGTCATTGAAGAAGAAAAACAATGGGAACAACAATGGGAGTGATATGATGCAAACGGAATTAACAGCAGAAGCGATTTATAAACAAGAATTCAAGACCGCGTTACGTGGTTATTCACAAGAAGAAGTCGATCAATTTTTAGATGTCGTCATTCGCGATTATGAAAAAATGGCGAAAGAAATCGAGCGTCTTCAAAAAGAAAACGACTCGTTGCGACGGGAACCTGCGCCTGTATCGGAACCGGCTAAACCAGCACAGCCGGTTGCCTCAAATTATGACATGTTACGCCGAATTTCAAATCTCGAAAAAGCGGTCTTCGGAAAGCAAGTCGGTCCAAGCGAATAACGAATAGGGGGTGGAGTCCATGTTGCAAGTGTTAACGGCCACGGAGAAACAACCAGTCAAACAACAGACAAAAAAGCTGTTTCGTGTGAAAGAAGAAGTGATGAAAGCACCAACCTGCTATACAGATCGTCTCGTCGAAAACATCAGACAAACATGCCGATTTGATTGGATGATGATTGAGCATGTCAAATTAGGGGATGATCTCGTTCATTACGTGCTCGTCGGACCTAAAGGCGTATTCTTGATTCAGTTAAATCGAACTCCAGCCCCCGTCCATATGACGAATCGGGAATGTCGAACCGAGACCTCGATGGGGTGGAAACAGGTTTATCCTCATCCTGTCACGGAATTAGAACGGATGACCAAACAAGTGCGGTCACGATTAAAAAAAGAGTGTAATCAAGCAATTCCCGTCTATTCGTTTTTAATTTTCCCGGAAACGGAACGATTGAAGTTAGAACGAATTAAGGCGAATTGTGGAGATTCATTCGCTCTAGTGGATCAGGTAATCAATAAAACAAACCTTGAGACGTTGACAGAGCCGCTCGTCAAACAAATCGCCTATTATTGTTCTGAGCGACAAGTACATAAATAAGATGAAGGCCGAATGATCGTATTCGGCCTTCATCTTATTTTAAAAGCTCTCTTGCTTTTGCCGCATCATCTCGGTGAACGAACAGTGCAACGCGATCGTCCAAGTTTTTTGCGAGCGGCTTTAATAGTTTACCGGTCGGTAGTCCTTGTTCCACACGACAGGTGATGCCCTGCTCGGTCAAATAATGATAATCACCTAAAAGTTCTTCACCTTGTTTCCCGAATGCTTCACCGAAACGAACCCACTTTAAGTTGCGAATTGTCCGAATCGAGACCAAAATGACAAACAAAATGGCGAGTACGATGATCAATAATGTTTCCAATGCCTTCAACCCCTTCTTTACACAAGTTTAATGGTGTGGCGAGTTGAAAGCAATATGGAGCGAACGGTATACTGAAATGGAAAAGAGGGGATGAAATGAAAAAACCGATTCAATCGAGACGAGAGGCGATCTCACTCCTAGAAAATCAGCAAGTACTCTATATTCGAATTCATAACGGACAAACGGGTATGATCAAATCGACAGAGGAAGGTATCATCGTGGCCATTCCAAATGAAGAGACAGATCAAATCGATTTCCGAAAATTAGAAGATATCGAGGCGTTTGAAGCGTTTTACGATTTGACGCTCTCGAAACCAGGTATTCTATATGTAAACGTTGAATAGTCATGACATGGAGAGCTTCACCCATTCGGTGAGGCTCTCCATTTATACACGTTTAAGAGGAAGGCAGCCAGACGGCCAACTTGTCCTGTAACGGCTTTAAGCGAACATGATGTTGCTTATGCAACAAATAACCGTCTGGACGAATGACTAATATGCCACGTTTCATAAAAAGTGATTTGGCTAGTTCGTTTCCTTGATCGAAAAACGGGCGACTCGTCTTAGATAAGGTAATCGTTTGAATGAACGGCTGGTTCTTGTTCAAATAGTCATAAATGGACGTCAAATCACGTTTCCCGTCGTCAAATACGAGCACTTGAAACCGTCCGTCCGCGATTTCGGATATTTTTGTCCGAAACCCGTCATCCGTTCGTAAAATCTCAGTCTCCGGAAAGATCTTTCCTTCCGCGACGCGACGAAACGGTAACCGAAGCGCATTCGGATACGATAAATGGAGCTGAGAGATCCGTTCGGTGATCTTTTGGTTGACGAGATTGACGCGAGTGAAGACATCCGCACCGATTGCTTGGAACGGCAAGAGCATCGGGAGGGTCGTCTGCAACATCTCCGTTGCGATATTCGTCGTCTGTAGCACATTGCGGGCAACATGTTCGCGCTCGTCCCGATAGGTGGACACGACGTGATGGGGAGCGCCAGTTTTGAGATGTAACCACAGTTTCCAACCTAAGTTGAAGGCATCCGCTATCCCGGTGTTCATCCCTTGTCCGCCGACCGGGGAGTTAATATGTGCCGCATCCCCCATGAGAATGATGCGATTATGGATGAACGTATCGACCATGCGATTGTGCACACGGAATAAAGAGAACCATTCAACATCGTGAATATGGACCGGCATATGACTGCGTTGCTCCACCAATTCTTGAAGATCCGATTCTTGGAATGATTCATCCGTTCTCAAGTTTCCCGTGATACGAATTGTTTCATCCGTGAGCGGGAAGACTTCAAGCACTCCTCGATCCGAAAAAAAGATATGAACCTCTTCCCGGGATATCGGCCAATCCGCCTTTAAATCGGCTAACACCCAAGCCTCTTTAAATGATTTACCGCTAAACGGAAGGGCGAGCATCCGACGAACCGAGCTGTTTGCTCCATCGGCGGCGACAACATATTTCGCTTCAACGGCACGAGTCATCCCATCAGTCGCGGTCAAATGTGCGATGGTACGGGATGGATATTGGGTAATGGATGACAAGGTTTCCCCACGCTTCACAACATGTCCATGTTTTCGTAGGGCGCGTTCCAAAATCTCTTCGGTTTCATTTTGACGTAACAACGTCACGAACGGATAAGGGGTCACGAGTTTGGAGAACTCAAGCTTTGCTGTCCACTGTCCCGAAAAATATAGATTCCCCCGCTCGATTGTTCGGGCACGCTCTAGCACTTCTTGCGCAACATCTAAACGAGAAAACACTTCGATGGTCCGCGGCTGAATCCCGATAGCTCGTGAATTGTCCGACGGGGTAGTCTTACGATCAATGATTTGAAAAGATACGCCATATCTGGCTAAGGTGAGTCCGAGCGTCAGGCCGGTTGGTCCGGCACCGACAATCAATACATCTACTTGTTCGTCCACGCTGATCAACTCCTATCATTAATAATGATATTTCCGACATTGGCAACGACTAAACGAAAAGTAGGGTATAGAACGATATATGATATTCGATGATGGAAGGTGAGTGAGCATTGTGCAGCCATGGATCACAGAAGAACAGATTCGAGATAGTTTTACAATGGATGAAGATTATGAACAGACAGCGGCAGTGTTAATCCCACTCGTTCAAATCGATCAGGAATGGCACGTCGTGTTTGAGGTACGCGCCCACACGATGCGGCAACAACCTGGGGAGATCTCATTTCCAGGGGGACGCCTTGAAAAAGGAGAAACACCCGTAGAAGCGGCAATCCGGGAAACATGCGAAGAGTTAGAGATTTCTGCAGATAAAGTAGAAGTCGTAGGCAAATTGCGACCGCTTGCTACGCCTCATCGTCAATTGATTTATCCGTTTGTCGGAATCCTATCGGAAGTACCGAGTGTGGAAGGGACGGATGAGGTCGATCATTTGTTTACCGTACCGATTTCTACCTTGCTCATGATTGATCCATTCCACGGAGAGATGGAATGGACGATGAGTCCGGATCAAAATATTCCGTTAGATCGATTGGCGAATGCTAAAGCGTACAAAAAACGGGTAATTAAAATGAAAGAACCTTTTTATGAACATGAAGACTACATCATTTGGGGACTTACTGGAAAATTCTTGACACAATTTATTAAACGGATAAAAGAAAACGTATTCAAACGGTTATAATTTCGTTATAATGATAGAAACAAATTTAGATTGGAAGTGAATGGGTGTGTCTGAAGAATTCCTCGTAGGTGATATCGTGAAGTCGACTCGTGAAGGATGGGTCGCTGAAGTGACCGCCGTACTGACCAATACTGTGATCGGTGACGTCTCGATCATGGAAGAGTTTCAACAGCTCGGACTCGAGTTCGAGAAACAAGTTTTACTAAAATCAGAATTGGAATTGATTGAACGCGCCAGCTGACCTTTTTCTGAAAGGGATGATTCAGGTGTCCATTGACAAAAAAGTACGTGAATGGCAAGAGGCGGGTTTATTGGATGAAGCGACGGGGTTAAGACTAGTCGACTATGAACATAAACGACGGGCGGCTAGTGAGCAACATGACCACAAGCCGCCCGTTTTAGTCATTGTCGGATCCATCTTGTTGGCTCTCAGCCTATTCAGTTTCGTCGCAGCCAACTGGCAAGCGATTCCCGACCTTTTGAAAATCGGTTTGTTTCTTCTTTTTATGGTTGGATTCTATGTCTTTGCCGAGCGGGTTCGCTTGAAAACACCAAGATATGTCACGCTGTTACGTGTACTAGGGTTCGTTTTCTTTATCGCGACCATGGCGGTCATCTTCACGACGTATAATCTGTCTGGCCAATTGACTCTATTGTTCTGGATTATCTTTGCGATGGCAGTACTTCATCGCATCTTGTATGAGCACGTCATATTCTCCATGATCACCGCAATCGCTGCATTTTTAGCCATCACCAATAGTTTCGAAAGCATCGGGCTGATTTTGATTGGGATTGCTCTAATCGTGACATGGGTATGGTTCCATTTCGTCGATGAATCGTTGGACCGCACGTTCGCATGGCTAACCTTTTATGGCCTTCTCAATATTTTCGGCCAGTATATCGATTATGAGGGAAGACTGTGGCCGCTTTGGTCACTCGTCATCTTGCATGTATTGCTCTTATTCTATCGAAAACAAGCCGCATGGCAAGCAACGTATCTGTTCACTGCGGCCGTTCTATCAATTGGTTATTTAATTAACGTGACAGAAAGTTGGCTCTCCCAAAGACCGCCTTCTGTCATTGAAGCGACACTTTTGTCGGTGGCACTCGTTGCCGTCTATTTGATTCATAGACGAAACGACCTTCTCTGGGTAAGTTTCCTTGTAGTCATCCCATTTGCACTTTTTGAAGATTCAGGAGTTTTATTGGCGATCATCATCGAGGTGATTGCACTTGCTTACTTGATTCGCCAAGACGTGACACGACAACCGACAATATTCGCTTTCATCTATTTCTTAATCGTTCAAATGACAATTTACTTTATCTACGTATGGGACCGGCTCGATATCTCACTCTTCTTCTTGATTGGTGCGTTAATCGTCTTTGCGTTGTCACTCGCATTATGGTGGCGTAATCGAACGAGAGAGGATGTGACGACATGAAACGGTTTTCTGTCTGGGTGATCCCGGTTGCCCAAGTCCTGATTGCAATCGGCTTTGTGGTACTTGTTTATGCTATTTCGTGGGTCGGGGAGACGTACACGTTTAAAGGGTCTTCGTTCGAGCCTTATGACCCTTATTTTGGAGATTCCATCTATCTCGAATATGATGCCTTCAAAGGACGACAAGATGTCGAAACCGGAACGGTCTATGTTTCCTTTAAAGAAGGGGAAGAGGGCTATGCTGTCATCGATCGAATTGAGTCAAAACCGTTTTTTGGTGGTATTCGGGCAAACTATTATGATCGACTTCTTTATATAGAAGAAATGGGTTCGTATCGTGTGTCTCAAGACGAGATAGATGCCATAAAAGGAAAACAATCGTTCACAGTTCAAGTTGATGTCGCACCGTGGGGGATGCTCAGAATGTATGAAATTGAGTCAAATGAATAAGATTTAATCATGACAGGAAGATTACAGGTTTGTTACACGACTGATTGTAACGAATCTGTAATTTTTTTGTGAACATAAGGAATACCAATGTTTTTTTGAATTGTTACAATCTGTAACCACTTTTTTTGCCATATGTCAGGAATGTTTCACTTCGATAAAATCACTACTTTGACGGCACTTGTCGTGGTAAATTAACATCTGTTCGTTACATAACGAGAAAGGTGATGACCTTACTACGATGAAATTATTAAAATATATGATCGTCATTGGAGCTACGATGATGGGGATGTTCACATTCATGGATCAGGCAGATGCTGCTCAGATCGGAATCGGGACAGAACAGAAAATCGTACAAAACCCGCTTGAACTAGAACGCCAAGCAATTGAAGAAGAACGACAAAAAGAAATCGCTCGCCAAAAGAAACTTGCTGAAGAAAAGCGTATTGCAGAAGAGAAACGGATCGAAGCAGAACGTCTTGCAGAAGAGAAAGCAAAAGAAGAAGCCGAGAAAGCAAAGTTAGCGAAACTTGAAGCAGAACGAAAAGCGGAAGAGGAGCGAAAAGCAGCGGAACAGGCAACAGCTGCAAAAACGTCGACTTCAGCTACGCAAACAGTCAGTGCGACACCGGTATCTACATCTAAAAAAGTTATTACAGTCGAATCGACGGCTTATTCAAATGATGTTGCAGATAACAAGGCATACGGCGGTCGTGTATTAACGGCCACGGGTCATGATGTGACTGATTCGATTTATTATAACGGAATGCGAATTATCGCCGTCGACCCAGCCATCATCCCATTAGGCTCTAAAGTCCATATTCAAGGTGTTGGTGATGCGATCGCCCTTGATACAGGTGGCCGAATCAAAGGTCATATCGTCGATTTATTAGTCGATTCAAAACAGGACGCGATCCAATGGGGGCGTCGACATATTGAAGTAACGCTATACTAAAAATCAGGTTCTCCAATTAGGAGAGCCTTTTTTTGTTTAACAAAGTAGAGAAACGGGCAAAATACTATTTGAATTTCCATTTTGGAAATAGTTGAGGAGGGATCAGGTTGATTGAGTTTCGTGATGTATCAAAACGTTATGAAGACGGGACGTTAGCCGTCAAAGATTTGAGTTTAACTGTAGAAAAAGGAGAAATATTTGTATTGATCGGTCCTTCAGGTTGTGGCAAGACCACGACGATGAAAATGGTGAATCGATTAATCGACCATACGGATGGGAAAATTTTAATCGATGGAAAAGAAATCTATCAATTCGATATTTTTGAACTACGCCGTAATATCGGTTATGTACTCCAACAGATTGCATTATTCCCTCACTTAACTGTGGAAGAAAATATTTCTGTCGTACCGGAATTATTAAAGTGGAAAAAAGACCGAACAAAAGAGCGAGTGACCGAATTGATGAAAATCGCCGGACTGGACCCGAAACTTCGCTCGAAGAAGCCAGCAGAATTATCAGGAGGACAACAGCAGCGCGTAGGCGTATTGCGTGCCTTAGCTGCAGACCCGGACGTCATCCTCATGGATGAACCCTTTTCTGCGCTTGACCCAATCAGTCGTGGTCAATTGCAAGATGACATTAAACGATTAAATGATGAGCTCGGGAAAACGATTCTGTTTGTCACACACGACATGCAAGAAGCGATGAAGCTTGGTGATCGCATCGCGTTGATGCGTGACGGGGAACTCATGTTGGTCGGTACGCCTGAGGAGATATTGGCGAGTGAAGACCCATTCGTCTTAGAATTTACACAACGCGGAAGAGGTGAGCTGGATGCTTGAGACGTTCCAAAATAGACAAGGACAGCTTGTCGAGGCACTGATTGAGCACTTACAGCTCTCTGTCGTATCGCTTTTGATTGCCGTCTTAATTGCCGTGCCATTGGGAATCTGGCTGACGCGACGTAAGAAAATCGCCGAAACCGCCATTGGCGTCACCGCGATTATTCAAACGATTCCATCCCTTGCCTTACTCGGATTAATGATTCCACTCGTTGGAATCGGAGCACTTCCTGCCATTATAGCGCTTGTCTTATATGCGCTGCTCCCTATTTTACGAAACACGTTCACTGGGTTGAATGAAGTGGATAAATCGTTATTAGAAGCTGCTCGAGCTTGTGGGATGAAACCGAATCAAAGTTTGATGAAAGTCGAACTTCCACTCGCGCTCCCGGTCATCATGGCTGGTATCCGTACAGCGATGGTCTTGATTGTCGGGACTGCGACGCTCGCCGCTTTAGTCGGAGCAGGCGGACTCGGTACATTGATCTTGCTTGGGATTAACCGGAACGACAATTACTTAATTTTACTCGGTGCCATCCCTGCCGCCATTTTGGCACTCCTATTTGACTTCTTGTTGCGTCAGATGGAAGGTGCGACAGCGACACGCAATAAGACGAAGTTGATTGCCGTCTCGACCGTACTCGCGCTCATCATCATCACACCGCTTGCGTTTGGTCGTTCGCAACAAACAGACTTAGTCGTTGCCGGAAAACTTGGTCCTGAGCCAGAGATTTTAATGAACATGTATAAGTTATTAATTGAAGAAGAAACGGATTTGACGGTATCGGTGAAACCGAACTTTGGGGAAACAACATTCGTATGGGGGGCCCTCCAATCAGGGGATGTCGATATTTACCCTGAATTCACTGGGACCGCACTCGCGAGTCTCGTCAAAGAAACGCCTGAGTCAAACGATGCCGGTGAAGTGTACGAGCAAGCAAGAGAAGCGCTTGCTGAAGATGGGTATGTGATGCTCGAACCGATGAAATTTAACAACACGTATGCACTCGCGATTCCACGTGATTATGCAGAGGCAGAAGGCATTACGGCCATTTCTGATTTACGGAATGTCGAGTCGGACATCAAGGCCGGTTTCACGCTTGAATTCACGGACCGTGAAGACGGATACCCAGGACTTCAAAACGAGTATGGATTCGATTTCCCATCTGTCGTCTCGATGGAGCAAAAACTGCGTTATCGTGCCATCTCACGAGGAGATGTCAATTTAGTAGACGCCTATGCGACGGATCCTGATATTGCCGAGAACGACCTGGTCGTCTTAGAAGACGATCGTCAATTCTTCCCACCATACCAGGGAGCGCCGCTCATGAAGGAAGAGACACTTGAAGAGTATCCAGAAATCGAGGATGCGCTCAATCAGCTCGCAGGTAAAATCACAGACGAACAAATGTCTGAATTGAATCGACGGGTCGCGTACGGAAATGAACGCGCGTACGATGTAGCGAAAGACTTCTTAGAACAGGAAGGATTACTATGAGAGCTTTGATTATTTCGAATCCGAAGTCCGGTACGAGCGAAACGATGCTCGGCGAAGTCATCGGAACGATTGAATCGCTCTATGAAGAAATCATCATCAAAAAGACACAGGAAATCGGGGACGCGCTCCGATTCGCCGAAACAAGCGAATCGTTCGACCATCTGATTGTCATTGGCGGGGACGGTACGCTAAACGAAGTAGTGAATGGGTTAATGACCTTACAGCGCGAGGAACGGCCGACAGTCGGCATCATTCCAGCAGGAACATGTAATGACTTCGCACGAGCGCTTGAACTGCCAATTCAACCGACACAGGCTGCTCAAATCATTCGTTCCTCTCACGAACAACATGTCGATGTCATTCAAGTCGATGAGATGTATGCGCTCAATTTCGTAGGCGTCGGTTTGATCGCGGATACATCTCGTCAAATCGATCCGGATGAAAAAGAATCATTAGGCTCAATCGGATATTTTTTAGCGACCATCCGCCAGTTCCGTGAAGCGGACCCATTCAACATCACGCTTCGGCGGGGCAGTGAAGTAATATATGACGGTGACGTTAGTTTTCTCTATGTTGGGAACGGGAGTTATCTCGGTACGGTCCCGACAAAACTAGAGACACAATCGTTTTCCGATGGATTGCTAGAAGTCGTTCATAGTTCTGCAATCGGATTTCCCATGATTCGACAGCTGTTGGCTCAACAACTCGGTCTCGATCAGAAGTCGACGGAGTGGAATCACTTCCAGGCTTCTCATATCGAGTTAGAATTGAATGCGCCACAAATCATCGATGTCGATGGGGAGCACTTCGAAGCAGACAAATTGTCGATCCGAATCCGAGAGCGTGCCCTCACCTTTTTAACGCCATAAAGCATCAACAGAGAAAAGTATTCAGACTTTTCTCTGTTTTTTTGTTGTTCTCATCTTGGAACCATGTTAGTATTTCACTATTATTATGAAAATGAAATGAAAAACAGGAAGTAGGGGTAATCATGGCGCAAAATTCATTCGCCTCAAAAATTGGATTCATACTAGCTGCCGCAGGGTCGGCAATCGGTTTAGGTGCGATCTGGAAATTTCCATATGTCACCGGAACGAGCGGGGGCGGTGCCTTTTTACTCATGTTTTTGGCGTTCACATTATTACTTGGTCTGCCATTATTGATTGGTGAATTCATTGTCGGACGTTCGACTCAAAAGACTGCACTTCTCGCTTTCAAACAGTTAGGGCATGGTCGCTGGACCATTATCGGTTATTTGGGTGTCATTGCTTGTTTCTTGTTACTTTCCTTCTATAGTGTCATTGGAGGATGGGTTCTCATCTATATCGGACTCGGTTTAAGCGGAACGCTCAGTGGACGTTCGCCGGACGAATTCGGTGAAGTGTTCGGGAACGTCGTTTCCACACCAGGTATTGCCGTACTCGGACAATTCTTATTCCTCTTAATTACACTATTAATTGTCTTACGTGGCGTTGAAGCAGGGATTGAACGGATGAGTAAAATTTTGATGCCACTTTTGTTCATTAGTTTCTTAGTTCTCGTAGTCCGCTCGTTGACGCTTGACGGGGCGATGGAAGGGGTTCGCTTCTTCTTACAGCCTGACTTCTCTGCATTGACTGGTGAATCGGTATTGTTTGCCCTCGGACAGGCGTTCTTCTCCTTATCGTTGGGGGTCGCAGCGATGCTGACATATGCGTCTTATATTAAGACGAAAGGAACATTGAACCGTTCAGCGAACATGATCGTCTTATTGAACATTGCGGTTTCACTTTTAGCAGGACTAGCCATCTTCCCGGCAGTCTTTGCATCAGGTCTTGATCCGGCTGAAGGTCCGGCATTACTCTTCGTCGTTTTACCGGCAGTCTTCAACCAAGTACCGCTCGGTGGATTTTTTATGGTCTTGTTCTTCTTATTGTTTGCTTTCGCATCGATCACATCGTCGATTGCCATGTTAGAAGTCGTCGTCGCAGGTGTGACCGACCGTCTGAATGAAAAGAAATCGTCATGGACGAAAAAGAAAGTGACGGTGACAGCCGCCCTTCTCGTCTTCATCGTGGGAGTACCATCCGCGCTGTCGTTCGGACTCTTGAGTGATGTACAGATTTGGAACGGTCGGACGTTCTTCGATACGATGGACTATCTCGTCAGCTACATTTTAATGCCGACGGGTGCACTCTTGACTTCAATCTTTGTCGGATATGTCGTTGACCAACGTGTCCTAAAGGATGAAATCGAAACATCCAAACCTGGTGTGAAGCTTTACCCAATCTGGCATGCGCTCATTCGCTATGTCATTCCTGTAACTGTCGCGATTGTCATGGTTTCTACATGGATCACCACATAACAAACGAACCGTAGGCTCTATGAGTCTACGGTTTTTTTCGTCTCGCAACGGGAAAGTAGTCGATATAGGTAGTTGATTCTACACCTGTGGACGGAGGTATCGACGAATTTTATTATGCTAAAATGATAGGGATGACGAAACTTTTGTTGAGTGGTTTCGTAATGTACAATAGAAGTAACATGAGATGAGGTGAAAAGAATGAAAACATGGATGAAATGGGCCCTGACAGGGGCAGTCATATACTTTGCCATTAACGTATTCGATTTCTCCTGGTTATTCATTATTGTAGGGGCGCTCGTCTTGAATGAAGTGTGGTCGACGAACAAGCGCAAACATCGTCAACGAACACCGACAACGGTGGCAAAACGTGCCAAGAAAAAACTGTTGCTCGATGAAGAAGAATCGTTCTCTGGATCGAGGATTTTAAAACCGATTGAAGAGCCGATGCCTACACGACAATTCGAGGCGACAGATGATTTAGAACTTCAATTTTTGCAACGGACGATTGAGCAAGGATACGAGAAACTACAACAGATAGACCGTGTCCTACCAGATATTAAGGATGTGGAAGTAAGGCGTGAAATGAAGGCCGTCTCGAAAGAAGCACATGAATTATTCGAGGAACTCTTCGAAAATCCACAAGATGCCAAGCATGTTCGAGACCTGTTCACATTCTATTTAGATTCCCTCGTCTCGGTCGTCTTGAAATTTAAAGAACTTGAAGGAAAACGAGTCGTCATTCAAGAAGAGACTCGGGAACAATTAATCACAAATATGCGACTAATTGTCGATAAATTTAAAGAACAACGCGGACGTCTCCTTGAAGATGACGCCGTAGACTTTGAACGCGAACTGATCATGATGGAGCGGGTCTTATCTGATCAGCCGGAAGGGAGAAAGAAACATGACTTCATCGAATGAAACGAACTGGCAGTCATGGCCGGAAGAAGAACTGACTTCTGATACGAAAACAAAAACCGAGACGGAGGGGTTCAGTGACCCATCTGTCGAATGGTCATCTGTTACACAGCCACATGAAGTGCCGGCCATTCAAGCGAAACCGGACGTGCCTCAAGAGCATCGTGAGCGCATCACGCGATTGGCTGAATCCATTGATATTAAGAAGACAGACTCTGTCATGTTGTTCGGGTCGAACGTCCAACGTGAACTTTCCCAATTCTCTGATCAAATTTTGACGGAAGTGCGGATGAAAGATGGCGGCGATGCCGGGAAACTGTTGTCTGATTTGATGCAAAACGTCCGTAAGATGGACCCGGATATGCTTCAACCGGAGAAAAAAAGTTTCATGGATAATATCCCACTCATCGGTCGTGCGAAGAAGAAGGCTGAAAACTATAAGCTTCAGTTCGAAAAAATGAACGTCTATTTGGAAGAGGTCATCCATAACCTCGATCGTGCGAAGTTCGGTCTCATGAAAGACATCACGATGCTCGATCAGATGTATGATAAGAACAAGCGGTATTTCGAAGAGTTGAACGTCTATATCGCTGCGGGTGAGACAAAGCTTGACCATGTACGGGAACATGAGATTGCTCCGTTACGTCAAGAAGTAGAAATTTCTAAAGATCAATCGAAGCTTCAACAATTGAACGATATGATTCAATTAGCGGACCGTTTTGAGAAAAAGTTGCACGACTTAAAATTGAGTCGTACGATCAGCCTTCAAATGGCACCTCAGATTCGGGTCATTCAGCAGAACAACCAAATCCTTGCTGAAAAGATCGAGTCAGCGGTCGTCAACACGATTCCGCTTTGGAAAAACCAAGTCGTTCTCGCGCTCAGCTTGACGCGCCAGAAAACGGCACTTCGTATGCAACAGGACGTGACGAAGACGACAAACCAACTGCTTGAGCAAAACTCGAAGATGCTCAAAGATTCATCGATCGAAATCGCTCAAGAGAATGAAAAAGGGATTGTCTCTGTTGAATCACTGAAAGTCGCTCACGAGAACTTACTTTCCACGTTGGATGAAACGTTACGCATCCAGCAAGAAGGGAAACAAAAACGTCGTGACGCCGAGCGCGAACTTGACCGCATGGAGCACGAATTGAAAGAGAAGGTCATCGAAATCGCCTCGAAAAATAAAGAACTACCAAAGGACACTGGATATTAATGGGGGAAGTCTGAGCAATCAGACTTTCCTTTTCTACGAGGAGGGACTTGAGTGGAAAAACAACGATTGTGGGATGAGACGTGGTTATTATTCGCTGATATGATGGCGGAGCGGCACTCGAAGTGTGCATCGAAGAGCGTGGCCTGTGTCATTGTAAAAGACGAAAAACCAATCTCAATCGGTCTGAATGGGACCCCATCTGGTCATACGAACTGTAATGAAATCTATATCAAACAAGAAGATGGGTTCTATAAACATGCCGACTATGTTGCGTCGACGGATCTTGATATGATCAACGAACCGGCACGACTTATCCGGGGTGGTGTGACATATATCAAGTGTACGGACCCATATGATCACCATCATTGGTCGAAACAACATGAAATCCATGCGGAAATCAATGCAATTGGAAAGCTGGCTGCCGATTCAACGAATGCATTTGGTGCGACAGCGTATGTCACACATTCACCATGTCATGCCTGTTCACTCGCCTTAATTGCGGCACGTGTCGCGCGAGTCGTGTATGCCGTCGGTTATGAGCATGGGGATGGGTTAGAATTGATGCGTGAAAGCGGGATTGAAGTGTTACATATGCCACTTGAAAAAATGTACAAAAATACATTGTAAACGTTTTCATTAGGTGATATATTATTAATGTACTGCCAATGGTGTTTTACTCTTCCATTATTCGCCCCTCCTCGGAGGGGCCTTTTTTGTTCAAAATAAGGTGAGACAAACTTTACACATAATGTTCAATATTTCACAATATACTCTTTAAAATCTCTTATATAATAAAAGTAGATTCAAGAGAGGGGAATTTACTCATGGAAAAACTCGTTCGCTTTAAAGATGGTGCATATGAAGTAGAGGCGTTGATCACACTCGAAGAAGTGTGGGAAGATAAATTTGCGATTGGCATGCATAAGGAGCTAGCCGTCAAATCATTAACCATTAACGGGAATGAAGTATCAGAGATAAAACATGTTCGTGCACTCCTTCGTTATTATCCGACACTTGGCGTGTCAGGTATCTTGTTGGCACTAGATAAGGCAGCTGCTGAAATTGTCGGGTTGTCGAAAGATCAGGATCCAGCGCTTCAATACGTTGAACTCGTGGCCATCCAGATGGACGAAGAAGCAACAAACGACTTAAAAACATTATACGCAGCGATGTGATTTCAATTGGGTGAGTCATTTCACCCAATTTTTTATTGCATCTATTTTTTGTTATGGTATGATGTTTACAGATGAAGAAATGGAACGCCATATCGTTGTCAACCATAAGCATGGGGATCTAGATAGCTAGATCGCTGTCAAAAAGCCACGTTCATAGGAACGTGGCTTTTTTTTGTGCAATGAAGTCGAATCCAGCCGCCACATCGTGTGCGAGATGCGCATCCGAACCCATCGTGAACGGGATGTGCAAGTCATTCGCGGTTTTTGCGAGTCCTGCCACGTAGGGTACGCCACAATCTGGTTTTCTGAGTCCGGCCGTATTGAAGTCAAGTCCGAATCCCCTGTCGGCAATCACTTGTAACAGACGTATTTCTTCCTCTTTTACTTTTGAACGGTCCCATGCATAGTTTCTTTGATACTTAATCGGGAGATCAAGGTGCCCGATACGAGCGACACGGATGTCTTCCCACGAAAATGCGAGACCCTGTTCAATCGATTCATAATAAGCTCTCATGACGTCTTCGAATGAGCCAAGTGCTTTGACGAGTTCATCAAACGTCTCGGCAGAATAATCAATCGGCATATACATGCCATCTACATATAGGAAATGCTGCGATAAAATGACTTCATCAAGCAATGGTGCGAAAGGTTTGAGTAAGGCAATGGTCTCCTTCTCTAAATGCGGCAACAAGTCGACCTCTAATCCGACTTTAATGTCGATAACCGCTTGATACTGCTTCTTCATCTGATGCAACGTATCGAGGTAATCTGGAAGTAGATCAATCGACATCGCCGAGTCTTGATTCGGAACCGGATCGATGAAGGATTGGGGAAAAGGCGCATGTTCTGTGAACGTCATCGTCTGCAGGTCTTTCTCGATTCCGACTTGAATATAGTGTTCAAGCGGGTCATTTGTACCGTGTGGACAAAAAGGGGTATGCACATGACCATCATGGGTAAAGTTAAACATCGATTACACGTCCTTTTCAGTTCATTTGGTTGACAGGTGTTTCTCTATTTGATAAATTTAACACACTACTTTAGTTTGGTAAAGTGATAATAAGATAAAGGGTGGTTATGATGATTTGGTCAAATTCAAAAGGTTCGATTCCAGAAGGCTGGTATGAACTTCAATCAGGAGATGTCATCCGTCCGAAACGATGGATGTTGTCATTTTTAGAGAAGGCAGAGTCGAGTGGCTATGCAGTCATCGATCCACCACTTCTCGAATACTATTCACATTATCAAAACTTGGCGCTCTTTGACGAGTCAGCCTATTATCGATTGTTCGGGAACGACGGGGAACTTCTCGTCATGCGCCCTGACTATACATTACAAATCGCAAGAAAGTTAGCAGACGGGCATGAACCGATGCGTGTCGCTTACGCTGGTGCCGTCTATCGTCGGACGGTCAAACATTCCGGACAACCCCACGAACGGCAACAGCTTGGACTCGAGTGGGTCGACGGCGAAGAGAAGGACAGTCATCTGATTGAATCCTTTCTCGATATGACGGAAGGAGTCCTGCCTACAGACCGCTTGACGATCAAAATCGGGTCAGCAGCTGTCATCTCGCTCATCGCGAAAGAGACGGGGATTCAGGAACGGACATTCCGAAAAATCTTAGCGCTTCGAAACTTAGAATCATTGCGTGAATTAGCAGAGTCGTATCACTATCCGTTAATTGCAAAGCTACCTTTTTTAATCGGGAATTCTGCACTCGAAGAATTACGGGCTGAGGCACCGGAATCTTTAAAAGAAGCCATCGATGAAGTGGACGAGGCAGTAAAACACTTGCGTACCATCGGTTTAGAGGTGTCTTACGATTTCGGTCAAACGGGAGACTTTGATTACTACTCAGGATTGACCGTGACGGGAAGTGTGGAAGGCAAGCGTGTCCTTTCAGGAGGACGATATGATTCACTCTATGGACATTTCGGACACTCGAGACGAGCGTTCGGCATGTCGCTCGATTTAGAACAGTTAGATGAGGTGATCAAATGAAAGTAGCGGTCGCGAAAGGTCGGATTGAAAAAGCAGCCCGTCAATTTTTTGTCGAACGTGATTTACCCGTATGGCCTGAAAAACGGGGACGTGAGTTGACGGTACAAGCAGGAAATCATGAATTCATTTTCGTCAAAGGGGACGACGTCTATAAATATGTGATGCATGGAGCGGCAGATGTCGGCATTGTCGGCGGTGATATTTTACGAGAGAAAACGCCAGGCGTACTCGAAGTCGTCGATTTACCGTTCGGTCGCTGTCGAATGGCCGTCTGTGGTCCAAAAGTTCGACGTAATGGAACGAAAAAATTAAAAGTGGCGAGTAAATATCCGAACATCGCCATCTCACACTTTGCGTCAAAGCGACAAAACGTAGAAGTCATCGCATTGAACGGGTCGGTCGAACTTGCTCCGTTAACGGGACTGGCTGATTGCATCGTCGACATCGTCGAGACGGGCGCGACGTTGGCTGCAAACGACTTGGAAGAATACGAGACGATTTTTTCAATCAATGCAAAATTCATTACGAGTGAGACAGCTTTAGCGGAACAGCCTGACGAATTGAAGGCGTGGATTCGAAAGCTGAGTCAGGAGGAAAACGCATGAGTACAGAAACGAATCGCTCAAGGCGCGAAGCTTGGGCCGAAGCCGTGAAACCAATCGTGGAATCGATTGAAGCCCGCGGAGACGAAGCGCTGCTTAAGTGGACGAAACAATTCGACGGGGTCGATCGAATCGAATCGGTCGATTTGGCAAGCTTTAATCCGCCAGTCGCATATGCTGAATTGACAGAGGCGCTGTCGTTAGCAGCAGAACGGATTCGTACATTTCACGCGCGCCAAGTCCGACAAGACGATGTGTTCGAAGATACGATGTTCCGACTTGGGAGACGCTATATGCCACTTGATTCGGTAGGGGTTTATGTACCAGGTGGGACAGCCGTCTATCCGTCGAGCGTCCTGATGAATATCATTCCGGCGAAAGTGGCCGGTGTCAAACGAGTCGTCATGGTCACCCCACCAAAAGCAGATGGGATCGACATTTCCCTCTTGATTGCAGCAAAAATCGCAGGTGCCGATGAATGTTTTCTAATCGGAGGTGCCCAAGCCGTTGCCGCACTCGCATATGGGACAGAAACGATTCGTCCGGTCGATAAGATTGTCGGACCCGGAAATGCGTATGTTGCGACGGCGAAGGCGCTCGTCTCACACATCGTCGGGATCGACTCCGTCGCCGGACCGTCCGAAGTGTTGATCATTGCCGATGAAACGGCGAACCCGAAGTGGGTTGCCGCCGACCTGCTCGCACAAGCGGAACATGACGTCGAGGCGACGGCAATCGCGATCGTCACGTCAGAAACCCTCCGCGATCAAATCGAGCAAGAACTTGAGCGACAATTAGTGCAATTACCACGCCAGGACATTGCGAGAGAATCATTGAAACGTGGCGGCGTCTTGTATCGGACAATCGAGGATGCAATCGAATACGCGAACACGATGGCCGCGGAGCACGTCCAGTTGGCCGTCAAAGATCCTGAGGTGTTGATGCGTGCGATTCGTCACGGTGGTTCGTTCTTTCTCGGACATGAGGCGGCCGAAGCATTTGGAGACTATATCGCTGGACCGAACCACGTCTTGCCTACGAGCGGGACGGCCCGCTTCTCTAGTGGACTATCGGTCGATGACTTTTATCGCCGTCAGACATTCCTTGAGATGACAGAACTGGATGAGACGATTACAAAGGCCGCGATTCGAATCGCCAAACAAGAACAATTAGAAGGACACGCCCGTGCGATGGCTGTTCGGATGGAGGACGTATGAGACGAAATTATCAGAACATCCCACGCTATGTACCTCATGCCGCTTCGGGATATGCGCTCAATCAAAATGAAAGTCAATATCCGTTACCAGAACGTCTCGAACGAGCTATTCGAGACGTATCACTCGAGGCACTCAGCCGTTATCCAGTCGAAGAATTGCTCGCTTTAAAAGCGAGCTATGCTGACTATGCGGGAGTCGAGCCGACACAACTCATGGTCGGGAGCGGGAGCGATGAGCTATTGGCCATTTTGAGTCAGGCGATTTTAGATACGGAAGACCGTGTGGTCGCACCGGCTCCCGATTTTTCGATGTATGGGATTTACACACAAATTGCCAGAGGGCACTTCACACAACCGGACGAACAGGGTTTGCGTTACGAGACGTTGATTGAGGTCATTCGAGCAACCGAGCCTAAACTCGTCTTGATCTCGAATCCGAATAATCCGACCGGTAAGATGTGGACACTAGACGAATTGTCGGACATTGCGACACGTGTACCGTATCTGGTCGTGGATGAAGCCTATATTGATTTCACAATGAAAGATTCATTTGTGTCTCGATTGAGCGAATATCCGAACGTGATCATCTTACGGACGTTATCGAAAGCGTTCGGTCTTGCGAACCTCCGGATTGGTTTCATGATTGCAT
Organism: Exiguobacterium sp. AT1b; assembly: GCF_000023045.1. Taxonomy (GTDB): domain Bacteria; phylum Bacillota; class Bacilli; order Exiguobacteriales; family Exiguobacteriaceae; genus Exiguobacterium. Next base: position 65,398 of record NC_012673.1, read on the forward strand.
CTGAAGAAATTATCGAACAGATCGACCGGTTCCGTTCACCGTTCAACGTGAGTGGACTCAGTGCCGCTGTCGCCAACGTCGTCTTACGGGATGAAACGTATATTCAAGAGTCGATTCAGTTCCATACTGCTCAACGTGAGAAGTTAACGGAGTTGTTACGACCGATTGGGGAGATTTTACCGAGCCGTGCCAACTTTATCTATGTCAAAACGGATGATAGTGAGGGATGGGCATCCCGCTTCCTTGATAAAGGGGTCCATGTACGTGCTTTTCCCGATGGATTACGTGTCAGTGCAGGGACGGACGAGGCGTATGCCTTGATCCAACAAACGATTGAAGAGGTGAATTCTGTTGAGAACAGCTGAACTAAAGCGTGAAACGAAAGAGACAAAAATTGATATTCAATTAAATCTAGACGGAACAGGTGAAAGTTCTATCCAAACAGGGGTCGGCTTCTTCGATCACATGTTGACGTTACTTGCTTTTCACAGTCAGATGGACTTGCATGTGAAAGTTGAAGGTGATACGTGGGTCGATGCCCACCATACGGTCGAGGATGTCGGGATCGCACTCGGTCAGCTTATCGTCAAGTCACTCGGGGATAAAGTCGGAATTCGCCGCTACGGGTCGAGTTACATGCCGATGGATGAGACGCTAGCACGAGCGGTCATTGATGTGTCAGGGCGTCCCTTCCTCGTCTATCAAGCGGATATTCGCAATCCGAAGCTTGGCGATTTTGATACCGAGCTCGCTGAGGAATTCTTCCGGGCCGTTGCCATGAATGGTCGACTTACACTGCACTTAGCTGTCCTGTACGGGTCGAACTCACATCACATGATTGAAGGGTTGTTCAAAGCGTTCGGACGAGCGCTTGCCGAAGCGGTCTCAAGCGATGGGACGAACCGTCTCCCTTCTACGAAAGGATGGATCGAAGGATGAAAGTAGCAGTCATCGATTATGGTATGGGAAACGTATTTAACGTCGAACGTGCGTTACAGGCTATTGGTTGCTACGTCGTGATCACGAACGATGCAAATCAAATTGAAGAGGCGGATGCCATTTTACTTCCTGGCGTCGGTGCCTTCCCGCAAGCGATGCAATCACTCGAACAGACGGGGCTCATCCCACTATTGCAACGAATGGCGACGGAGAAACCGTTTTTAGGAATCTGTCTTGGGATGCAGCTCTTGTTCGATTCGAGCACGGAAGGGATGCCGACAAAAGGTCTCGGGTTGATTCCGGGAACGGTCGAGCGGATGCGAGCGAAGCGTCTTCCACACGTGGGATGGAACTCAATCCTTCGTGATGAGGATGTCTACTTTGTCCACTCATACCACGCCGTGACAGATGAAGAGCACATCGTAGCAGCGGCTGAATACATGGGTGAGAAAGTTCCGGCAATCGTTCAAAAAGGACTTGTCACGGGCATGCAGTTCCACCCGGAAAAGAGCGGGACGTTCGGTCTCAGTTTACTTCAAGAATGGAAGGAGGCGGTTGAACGTGAGATTACTACCCGCCATTGATTTGATTGGAGGCAAAATCGTTCGTTTGACGGAAGGTGATTTTTCCACGGAAGAACAATACGGGGATCCGTATGAATTATTAAAAGCGTGGCAAGGAAAAGTACCGATGATTCACTTAATCGATTTAGAAGGGGCCAAGGCAGGTGAGCCGCGTCACCTAGACGTTGTCCGCTATGCGAAGTCTCTTGGATTTCTTGTTCAAACGGGAGGTGGGATTCGTTCTGAAGCTTCACTTGATGCGGTCATGGAAACCGGTGCGGACCGCGTCCTTTTAGGAACGAAGGCGTTTACGGATCCTGACTTTTTGGACAAGGCGATTGAAAAGTATGGCAAGCGAGTCGCTGTGGCACTCGATGCCTATGACGGGAAGGTCGCCATTAACGGATGGCAGGAAGCGACAAAGCTCGATGACATCTCGGTCGCCCAAGATCTCGTCAAACGAGGCATTGAGACGATTCTATATACCGATATCGGATCTGACGGGAAATTGAACGGACCGAACGTTACGCGCATGAAGGCGCTGCGTCAAATCGTCAATGTCACATTAATTGCATCTGGTGGCGTGACAACAGAAGAGGACGTGAAGGAACTGAAAATGGCCAAAATCGATGAAGCCGTCGTCGGAAAAGCGCTCCTGTCCGGCAAGGTGAGTATCGAAGAACTGATTGAATGGGAGGCGCGTTATGCTTAAACGCAGAATTATTCCATGTCTTGACGTGAAAGAAGGTCGTGTCGTCAAAGGAATCGAATTCGTTCAACTACGAGACATCGGTGACCCGGTTGAGATTGCGAAATATTATGATGAGTCCGGAGCCGATGAACTCGTCTTTCTCGACATCACGGCAAGTACGGAGCGTCGCCAGACGATGCTCGATGTCGTCAGCGCGGTGGCGCGGAAAGTATTCATCCCGCTGACGGTCGGTGGCGGGATTCGTTCACTCGAGGATATCTCGTCACTATTAAAAGCAGGGGCGGACAAAGTATCGTTGAACACGCTCGCTGTAGAATCCCCAAGTCTCATTCGTGAAGCGGCCGATCGTTTCGGTTCGCAATGTATCGTCGTCGCAATCGACGTAAAGTTTAAAGACGGCGAATATTATGTGTACACATATGGTGGAAAACAGAAGACGGACCTGTTGGCGGTCGAATGGGCGAAACAAGTGGCCGCGCTCGGGGCGGGTGAACTTCTTGTCACGTCCATGAACCAAGATGGAAAGCAGAGCGGTTATGACCTTTCGATTTTAGAACAACTTCGTGAAGTCGTCGACATTCCGATTATCGCATCCGGTGGGGCAGGCAATGCCGAGCACGTAGTCGAAGCGCTTGAGAAAGTCGATGCCGCATTACTTGCATCCATCTTACATGACCGAAAAACGACAGTAGAAGAGGTGAAGCACGTATGCAAGAGTCACAACTTGCCGATGCGGTTCGTTTCGACGAAAATGGACTGATTCCCGCCATCATCGTCTCAGACGACGACGGGGCGGTCCTCATGCTCGGATATATGAATGATGAGGCAATCCGACAGACGCTTCGTGAACGGGTCGTCACGTTCTGGTCTCGTTCAAAAGGGCGGCTGTGGATGAAAGGAGAGACGAGCGGAAATACATTAGACGTCGTCAGCATCCACGTCGACTGTGACCAGGATGCGCTTCTCGTTCGTGTTCATGCGAACGGTCCGACGTGTCATACCGGTAATCGAAGCTGTTTCTTTACGGAGGTGAACGTATGATTCATGAATTGGAACAATTGATTCAATCTAGAAAAGATGAACCGAAGGAAGGTTCGTATACGACCTACTTGTTTGAACAGGGCGTTGAAAAAATCGCGAAGAAGTTTGGAGAAGAATCGTTCGAGGTCGTCATTGCTGCCATGACGGATGAAGACTTGGTTGAAGAGTCAGCAGACCTTCTGTATCACTTACTCGTCTTGTTAGCAGCCAAAGGTGTGCGCTTAGAGGATGTGGAAGCGTTACTCGCCAAACGTCATGGTACGACAACACCGACGAAACCTCGTCGCGACGTCACAGAATGGTAATGGAAAGAGGAAGGAGACGCTCCTTCCTCTTTTGTATTACCGATTGACCGAGGCGGCCATGCGAATGTATGTATGACGTCGCCCGCGAATGGCAATTGAAAGTGCCTGAATGTTCTCTGGGACGGCAATCCCCGACAGTCCGGCGTCACCGATGTGCACGATGTCTGCTCCGCCTCGTTTTGAAGAGAGCGCAATCTCCCGAACGGTCGCAACATCTGCACCTTCTTGTGACGTTCCAATCGCCGCTAACGTGAGAGCACCGAGCGATTGCAACTCCTGAACGAGTTCGTAAAACGATTCTTCACGGACACCAGGTACGGTGCCTGGAGCTGGTAGTAGGATAATGTCTGCGCCGGCTTCGACGAAGCGGATATACGCGTCACGGTCCAATACATTGCCGGCACCGGCCTGATGCATTTTCCCGGCAATGATGACCCCTGCGAATTCACGACGCGCTTGGATGATCGCTTGTTCGATGGCTTCATTCGTAACTCCGGTATTCGGATTGCCTGTCAAACAGACGAAGTCAATCCCGAGCTCAGATGCTTTTTGGAACGCTTCGATTGAAGCGAGTCTGCCTCGTTTCACTTCATTCATCTCGGACGACTTCTCTAAAAAATCGACAGGTTCCAAGTTGACTCCAATTGGCAATCCGATCAGACGTTTTAGTTCTAGAATCGGATGGTCGCTCATCTCATCACCTGGCATGTCGCCGAACAGCGCGTGACTTTCGAGTCCTTTGATGTACGGGTGAAACACATCCAACATGTTCAATAAAATCAAGTCGGCACCGAACGCTCGTGCGAGTTCTGCGTTTGTCACTTCTGGATAGAGTGGCTGCACCGTCGGGATGACCTCGGCCATGACCGTTCGACCTTCTGCTTTTCGAATCGAATCGACTAAATCTTGACGATTAAACGTGATAAAATCACTTGCCCGACATTCCAGTATTCGTTTCATATGATCTGCCTCCTTCTGCTCATCCTTATCTCTATTCCCTATACCGTTCAAAAATCCTCTATACTACAAGTGAGGAGGGATGAACATGACAGAAAAAGAGAAGATGATTCGTGGTGAACTCTATTTAGCTGGTGATGAAACGCTCGTTGCAGACCGTAAGCGTGCCCGGAGATTGACTGAACGATTCAATCGTTCAGGGATTGATGAGTTGGAAGAACGAAATGAGATTCTTAGTGAGTTACTCGGTTCAACGAAAGGGTCGTATTATATCGAGCCGAACTTCAAATGTGATTATGGGTATAACATCCACGTAGGAGATCGATTCTATGCGAATTTTGATTGTATCTTTCTAGACATTTGTCCCATCACGTTTGGGGATGACTGCATGCTAGCGCCGGGGGTACATATTTATACGGCAACACACCCGATCGACCCGATTGAGCGCATCTCTGGGTATGAGTTCGGAAAACCCGTGACCATCGGGAACCGAGTATGGATTGGTGGAGGGGCGATTATCAATCCCGGTGTGACGATTGGGGATGAGGCAGTCATCGCATCTGGTGCCGTCGTCACAAAAGATGTACCGCCTCGAACAGTCGTCGGAGGAAATCCGGCGCGTGTGATCAAGACGATCGACTGACAAAAACTCCTGAACACGAGGTTCAGGAGTTTTTTACATGACTTGTTTCCATGTACTGTTGAATAGCTGTATGTGCAAGATGAAGCGCCGCCTCGTCCCCAATCGTCACCCGAATCCCCGTCGGTTGTTTCGACGTGTGTACGTTCAAGTCAGTCAAATGGGCCCACACTGCTTCAGGTTGCTCGAGCTCGACATACAAAAAGTTCGTCGTGGCAGGGATGACATGACCGATGGCTTTAAAGGCTTGCGCCCACTTTTGCCGCATCTCGTCATGCCATTCGATTGTTTCTTGAAGATAAGTCGCATCTTTTAAGAAGATATTGCAGATTTTCGCGCTCACTCCGCTAATATTAAATGGCGGGATGAATTGACGGAAATAGTGTGCGAGTTCGCAGTTTGTCACCATGAATCCGATTCGTACGTTTGCCAATCCGAACGCTTTTGACATCGTGCGAAGGACGATGAGATTCGGAAGGGTGGCAATGAACGGGATCATGCTCGCATCTGGTGTGAAGTCCATATAGGCCTCATCCACCACGATATATGGCACGAGTGAGGCGAGATGCGTCAACTCTTCTATGGTCCACAGCTTTCCGGTTGGATTGTTTGGGTTCGAAAGAAGAAGAAGCTTTGGATGATGCGTCTCAATCGCCTTTACCATTCCTTCATACGATAAATCAACGGCTTGAACATGATGACCGTGTGCGATGGTCGTGAAGATGGGATACATTGAAAAGTCAGGTGCCGGAGATAAGACGATATCATGTGGTGCGAGCAACGCTTGCGTCACGACATGGATCATCTCATCACTCCCACAACCGACGAGTAATTGCTCAGGTGTGACGCCGGCGTAAGCAGCGTAGCGTTCGAACAACTCATTGATTGGTTCGACTGGATACTCGTGTAAGTCATGATACGTCAACGAATCAAGCTGATTCTTGATGCGGTCAGGTAACGGGAACTGACTTTCATTTTGGTTTAACCGATGTCCCGTCGGATAAACGACGGGATAAATCGGAAGCTCGACTTGTCTCATTCAGTAGGCTCCATCGAGAACCATTTTTTCACCAATTCATCGATTTCGCCAGACTCCATCATCTTGTTCAGCTCTTCGTTGAACTGGTCGCGTAACTCATCATCTAATTTGAAGGCAGCAGCTGATCCTTTTTCGCCATCTTCTTTCAAAGCGAATGTATAGAAGCTGTCATCTTGGTCTAAATACTTTTGTGCGACCGTGTCTTCGATGACCATTGCATCGATTCGACCTGTGTTCAACTCTTGAACGATTTCAGGGATTTTGTTCAAGGATACGAGTTCCGCGTCAGGTGCTTGTTCTTTAGCGATATTTTCTTGAATCGAAGCCGTTTGGACACCGATTTTCTTACCAGACAAATCTTCGATTGCCTGAAGTGACTCGTCTTTAGTCATGATCAAGTTTGTCGCGGATAGATAGATGTCTGAGAAATCAGCATTCTCTTTACGCTCTTCTGTTGGTGTCATCCCGGCCATGACGAAGTCGACACGCCCGCTGTTCAAGGCTCCGAGTAAGCTACCGAAGTCCATATCTTCAATCTTCAATTCGTAACCGAGACGTTCTGTAATCGTCTCCGCGATTTCAATATCAAATCCGACAATCGCATCCCCGTTTGCCGTATCGACAAATTCATATGGGAAGTAATCGGCGCTCGTCCCCATGACGAGCGTTTTTTGCTCTGTCGCTTCACCTTCTGTTTCTTGACTACATGCACCGAGTAATACTGCGCTCATCATGAGCGTAAATGCTAATAACCATTTTTTCATATGTGTATAATGCCTCCCTGTTGTAGATGAGACTAAGTGTATATGTATGATTATTAATTGTAAAGCATAAATATACAAAATTATTAAAAAAAGAAACACTTTCTATCTGAAAGCGTTCTCTTCTTAGTTTTTCAACAGATACGACATAATTCGCTCAATCGGAATTTCTCGATTGTCCATCGTATAGATTTGTAAGTAAGGATGGTTAGTAGGCCGTTTGCAGTGTGCATTCATCTTAGACCAATTCTCATATGAAACTTGATCAATTTGACTCGGTCGTCTGGCACGGTTTCGAAGTCGTGCGTTAATTTCTTCGTGATCTTCATGACGACACTCGATATAACGATAAGTCGCTCCGTACTTGGTGCAAATCGCTATCCCTTTATCGAGCATTTCGTCATAGAGACATGGACTGTCGAGAATGACGTTTTGTCCAAGTGATAGGTGATACTCGACGAGGGACCAATCGACATCATAAGCCATCTTCCCGATTTCTCCATCCGAGAAATTGCCAATAGGAAGCGTATGGAGTAGGGCGGTCTTTGAAACATCATGATCGATGACGACCGCATGTACGTGTTGGATGATTCGTTTAGCCAATGTGGATTTTCCTGATCCAGGTGTTCCAGACATTTGAAGAAAAAACAGATGATCACCTCCCAACTAAGAAGATATCAATCCAAATCTTGATATTCCATGGTGTTCTTTGTTAATGCTTTATAGTAAATATTCGTTGATTCAAATCCCTCACTAGATTTTGTATAGTACGGTATTGATCCCGCTAAAATGTATTCGAGTGAAAGGTACAGGTGATTGGAAGAGTCTCCTTTCCTTGTATCGAGAATGATTATTTCTTTCCCTAAGCTTCTAGCGACATTTTCGGCAGAAAGCATAAGTGCTCGTCCGATTCCCAATCGTCGAAAATCTGGATGTACCATTAATTTTGCAATTTCAACACGATGAACACCGTTCGGTTTCATACACATATGTAATTGGATAGTGCCGACGATCATTTCATCTTTTACAGCGATTAATAATTGAATCTCGGGTTGAATGACGTTAGACCAATAAGTCATCGCATCTTCAAGTGTCACACCTGGAAGAAACCCTATTGAAGCTCCACCTTCAACGACATGAATCAATAAATGGCTCATTTCCTCAAGATAGTCTTCAATAAAAGTGACTTGAATAACCTGATATGGCTGATTAAAGGTTTGGTCTGATGTTAGCATTTGCATACCATGATGACGTTCCCGTCAAGATCTTTGAAATTGAACCAATGTTCGTGCTCAATGGGTGTGATGACTTCAATGTCGTTTTGAATCATATAAGAATAAGCTTGATGAATATCGTGCGTATTTAAGTGAAATAATGGTGTCTGGATGATGTTATCTTTTGAGTAGATTTTGCTATCTAAAACAAGGTTAGTACCTTCTAATGGAATGACACATAAATGGTCGAATAAGATTTCTCCTTTTGTTGAAAGATCGAATAAATCACAATACCAGTCACGCGCTTTTTGAATATCACTAACCGGAATAAAGATGGTGCCGATTTTGTGAAGGATAGGGTTCATAGAATTTCCTGCCTTTTCATTTGATTAATGAAGTTTGCAACATCTTTCCGAGATTTTAAGACGATGATCTGTTTCTCGTGAGAATATTGTTTGATTCGATTGACCATCTCCGGCTTTTGAACGTTAGGAAAATTCCAAATCCACTTGAGGAATGCGAAATCGAGTTTTTCCTCACAGGATGCGCCCATGTCAGGTCGCGTCGTACCACGATATCGGACGACTCGTTTAAGGACACGGTATATACAGACGATGCGTGGAAGATCGATTAAAATGACAGTGTCCGCTGCCTGCAGTCGTAAATCAAGCGTATTCCCGAAGTTTCCATCGATGACCCATTCATCTTTTTTCACGAGTTGTTGTTGGATATCGATTCGTTCTTCTCTCGGTGCCATCACCCATCCCGGTCTCCACATGAGGGCATCCAAATGATAGACATCGAGATGTAATCGTTCACCGAGTTGACGGGCGAGTGTGGATTTCCCCGCACCACCAGAACCGATGATCATGATGCGTTTCATATTTAGATTGCTATCAATCGTTAAGCTGCTCATCTACTCTTATTCATCCTCCAATACGAACCATTTCTTCAATTGATCGTCCTCTTCATAAATGACTCGGACGTCCATCTGTCCGATAACAAGACGTTGTTCCGAACTGAACACGACAATCGGATAGTTCGTGGACACAGGCTTGTCCGTCTCAAAGATAGGGCTATGCGCCTGCATCGCGTAATAGCCGTCCGATCTCGTGTTGGCCGCGCCTGCATCAATCTGTGTCACATGGTAAAATCCTCTCAGTCTGAGCACATAACTATAAGACGTTCTCGCTCCTTGCTCGAGACGCCATTCTTCGATGATGGCTGATTTGTCGTCCACTGATCGTTCTTCTAGCACTTTCTGTGCCGTATACTCTTTTTCGTAAGGAATCATCTCCTGGATGCTGACGACGGTCATCGTCGCAAGCTTGAGCGATTCCTCGGAAGGTGGGGTAATCAGTATACCAATAAAGATGAGGATGGGAATCAATAAATAAACCATGACACGACTACGCATTTTCATCACCTTACCTTTTCAGACTGTAAACTATTTCTGCATAAGAGAATCAGTTCCCTTCAAAAGAACGCTGGAATCTCAAAAACCGATTCATTTCTTCAAGTTTTTGAATGAGCAGGTATGATATAGAGAGGAGGGATGTACATGAAAATCGGGGTCATAGGTGGAGGCGTTGCGGGTTTGACTGCAGCTGCGCTCGCGCAACAAGAAGGACATGACGTAACCGTCTTTGAAGCGTCACGTGAATGGGGCGGGTGTGCCGGTAAGTTTCAACGTGGGGACTACTTGTTTCCCGCTGGTGCGACACTAGGAATGGGATTTGAACGAGGAGGAGTCCATCAGCGTGTCCTTCAGAAATTGGGAGAATCAATCGAGGTCACCTTACTTGATGAAGTGATGGACATTTATCTTCATGACGTCGCCGTCACCTACTATCGCGACCGCAAACATCTACTCGAAGAGCTTAGTCGCACTTTCCCTGAGAACAGTCAGGAGATTCATGCATTCTATAGTGAAGTGTGGGGCGATTTTGAGAAGATTCGTCCGTTGTTTCAGCAGTTACCTGCACTTCCACTTCGCACGGTCTCGGATATGATCTATGCACTAAAAGGATTCCGGCCGAATCAAATCACAGCGCTAATGAAACTCCAGCGTACACTCGGCGACACGTTGGCCCGTCATGGACTAAGCGGTACAATGTTCGAACGATTTATCGATGGCGTCCTGCTCGACAGTTTGCAGACCGGTGCGAAAGAAGCGAGTCATTTACTTGGTGCAGTGGCACTGTCGGTCTATCACGAAGGAGCGTACTATGTTGAAGGTGGACTATATCAATTGGCTCATGCGTTAGAGCGCGCCGTTCGAGCATTTGGTGGGGAAACGAAATTAGGGAGGGACGTCCAATCCATCGAACAGGTGACGGATGGATGGCTCATCACCGATCGAAGAGGACGACTTGAACTAGTCGATGTCATTGTTTCCGCCATTCCGATTGAGCGGACGAGCGAACTTCTGAGAGGACAGGAACAACGACGCTTCAAACGACAGTATCGCAGACAGTTGAAGCAGTCACAATGGGGCACGTTCAGTCTGTACCTCGTCTTACCTGAGGATGTGTGTCGACAGAAACCGCTGTTTCAACAAATCTATCACGAGCGATTACCGAGCGGGCATGCGTTCATCTCCATGTCCGCGCCAGACGACGTGTTACGGACAGAACGACCGGAACGAACTATCACGGTATCCACACATATCGATTTATCGGAATGGCAACATTGGAAAGACCGGGCGGCATATGAGAAACTAGAACAAGATTGGACCAATCGTCTCGTCGACGTTGTCGCGACTGCATTTCCTGCGTGGAATCGCGAGTCGTCACTTCTCCTTCCCGGTGCACCCGGGGCATGGGTAAAGTACACGAAGCGACCGCATGGGGCAGTCGGAGGTTATGCGCAGACTCCTAGCCAGGCGCTCTTTCGCGCTGCGAGTTATCGCACCGACTTGCCGAACTTTTTTGTGTGCGGGGATACCGTATTTCCAGGAGCGGGGACGATTGGCGCGATGACGAGCGGATTACATGTCGCCCGGGCACTCGGGGTGACGATTGATTAGGGGGAATAATGATGAAGAAAAAAGCATTTGATGAACTGACAACGATTGAGTTGTATCGCTTACTGGCGTTACGAACTGAGATTTTCGTCGTCGAACAAAACTGTCCGTATCAAGAAATCGATGGAAAAGATGAACAAGCCATTCATTATTGGATGGAGGAAGATGGAGAGATCGTCTCTGCGCTTCGCGTGCTGACGGAAGCAACTCCGGTCGCCATCGGACGTGTCGTCACGAAAGCGACGCATCGAGGGAAAGGGTATTCCCGCCTCTTGATGGATGCGGCAATCAAAGATTTTGGACATGAGACGTTATACCTGCAAGCGCAGACGTATGTGGAACCTTTTTATGCCTCGTTTGGCTTCAAACGGACGAGTGATGTGTATCAAGAAGACAGTATTCCACATGTCGATATGTTACGTGAATCAACGAATCCCGCTAGTACCGTTTCGGAATCGTTCATGTTAGAATGAGAAAGAACATTCACGTGCCATTGAGCACGATTACATTATAGACATAAAGGGGTTTACAATGGTGACCGATCAACAAGTAATTGCAAAAGCAAGAGAATTGGCAGATGTATTAGCACAAACACCAGAAGTGGCGCGCTTCAAAGAAGCGGAAGCGAAAGTAAACGGAAGTGACCGCGTACAGACGTTGATTAAACGAATCAAGTTCTTACAAAAAGAAGCCGTCAACTGTAAGCACTATGGCAAGACGGAAGCACTTGCGAAAGTCGAGCAAAAGATTGATAAAGCGATGGAAGAATTGGACTCGATTCCGGTCGTTCAAGCGTTCCAGGAAACACAAGTCGAAGTGAACGATTTGCTTCAATACGTGACGGTCACGCTCGCGAACTCCGTGACGGACCGTATCATCGAATCGACGGACGGCGACGTCCTTGCAGGGAAGACAGGGAGCGGCATGGCGGCTGAACAAGCACGCGGCGGCTGCGGATACTAAAACGACACAGCTGGCCGATGGTCAGCTGTTGTACTTTCTAGAGGTGAATCAACATGCAAGAAGTCCATCAAACACCAATGATGAAACAATATTTCTCCATCAAGGCAGACTATCCGGACGCCTTTTTATTCTATAGACTCGGCGACTTTTACGAGTTGTTTTTTGAAGATGCACAAATTGTTGCAAAAGAGTTAGAGCTCACGCTCACTTCTAAAAACGGGAAGCAGGCCGAGCATCCGATCCCGATGTGTGGCGTTCCGCATCATTCCGCAGCAATCTACATTGAACAATTGATTGAAAAAGGATTTAATGTCGCCATCTGTGAACAGACAGAAGACCCGAAAGCGACGAAGGGACTCGTGAAGCGGGAAGTCATCCAAGTGATCACGCCGGGTACATACATGGCGTCACTCAGTGAAAAAGAAAACCGATATCTCGTCGCCATCTCGGACGTCGCAGGGCGATTCGGAATTGCTCGCGGTGACGTTACGACGGGGGAATCGTGGTTGACGACACTCTCGTCAGAAGAAGCTGTCTTACGGGAAATCGAAGGATTGCTCCCGAACGAGGTCATCGTCGAAGATGAACGGTTGGCCGACTTGTTACGTCAAACCGGGATCCCTCTCTCGATTCAAGTGGACAAGCGGGAGAGTACACTCGCACAAGGTGCGAAAGATGAGGCACAGCGTTCGGCGTTTGAGTTGTTGTTCGCTTATCTCACGAAAACACAGAAACGTTCGCTCGATCATTTGCAACCAGCTGTCGCCTATGAGGTTGAACAACACATGCAGCTCGACGCCAATACGGCCCGAAATCTTGAGTTGTTCCGTTCGGCTCGTTCAGGGGAACGGAAAGGGTCACTCCTTTCACTCCTTGATGAGACGACGACGGCGATGGGCGGTCGATTGTTGAAACGTTGGCTCGAACAGCCACTCTATACAGAGCAAGGCATCAGAGAGCGACAGGATGCCGTCGAGAACTTGGTGGACGACTTCATGTTGCGCGATCAACTACAAGAGGAGTTAAAGCGAGTCTATGATATCGAACGGCTTGTCGCGAAAGTCGGGTACGGGACGGCGAATGCGCGAGACCTTGTCCAATTACGCGACACACTCGAGCGGATGCCTTCTGTCCGGTCACTCTTACAAACGGTGAAAGCCGATCGCTTGCAGCAAATCGAACAGAATCTTGACTCGTTCGAGACATTGAGTGAACAGCTCCGGGCTGCCCTTGTCGATTCACCTCCGATTTCGACGAAAGAGGGCGGGATGATTCGTCATGGGTATTCGGATGAGCTCGATGAACTGTTAGAAGCGAAAGCGAACGGAAAATCGTGGATTGCCAACCTCGAACAACAGGAACGCATCGCGACCGGTATCAAATCGTTAAAGGTCGGGTATAACCGCGTATTTGGTTACTACTTGGAAGTGACGAAAGCGAATGCGAAGTTGCTTGAAGAAGGACGTTATGAGCGGAAACAGACGTTGACGAATGCGGAACGTTACATCACGCCAGAACTGAAAGAGAAGGAAGCCCTCATCTTAGGTGCGGAAGAGAAGAGCTGTACGCTCGAATATGACTTGTTTGTCGCGCTCCGAGAAGAAGTGAAGACGTATACGAAGCCCCTCCAGCAGCTGGCTCGCTCACTCAGTGAATTAGATGTGCTCCTCGCTCTTGCCGTTGTGGCGGAGAAGCGGGAATACGTTCGCCCAGTTACGACATCTCACGTCCAAATTGAACGTGGGCGTCACCCTGTCATTGAGACGGTCTTGCCGCGAGGCGAGTATGTCGCCAATGACTTGACGCTTGACGACACACGTCAAATGTTACTCATCACGGGTCCGAACATGTCCGGTAAATCGACGTACATGCGTCAATTTGCCTTGATCGCGATCCTTCATCAAATCGGTTCATTCGTCCCGGCAGAAGCGGCGGAACTTCCGCTCTTTGACCGTATCTTTACACGAATCGGTGCGGCGGACGATTTGGTGAGCGGACAGTCGACGTTCATGGTCGAGATGACCGAGACGCGACAAGCCGTTACCGAGGCGACGAGCAATAGTCTGATTCTATTGGATGAGATTGGTCGAGGGACGTCAACGTATGATGGGATGGCACTTGCACAGGCAATTGTTGAGTATATTGCTTCGTCTATTGGGGCGAAGACACTCTTCTCGACGCACTATCATGAACTGACGGTGCTCGAGGACTCGATTCCGTCACTTGAGAACGTCCATGTCCGGGCGATTGAGCGGGATGGACGAGTCGTCTTCCTCCACGAAGTGCATCCGGGACGTGCCGATAAATCGTATGGGATTCACGTGGCAGAATTGGCTGAACTTCCGGATTCATTGATTGACCGGGCCCGGACGATTCTGTCAGAACTCGAATCGGAAGCAACGAAACCAGCTTTGAACGAGCAATCTGCTCCACCTCAAGTGGAAGAAGTCAGCCAGTTGTCATTGTTCGAGTCGAATGACGCTGTTCGAGAACAGCTGCTCAAACTCGATCTATTGGCAATGAATCCAATCGAAGCGATGCAGGCGCTCTACGAACTGCAACAGACCGCAAAGAAAGGGTGAGTCGATGGGAATCATTCGAGAGTTACCTGAACAGCTCGCGAACCGAATCGCAGCCGGGGAGGTCGTCGAACGACCGGCTTCCGTCGTCAAAGAATTAGTCGAGAATGCCATTGATGCGGGAGCGACGAAAGTGGACGTGGACTTACAAGAGGCGGGCATCCGTCTCATCAAAGTGCGTGACAACGGGCATGGGTTCCATGAAGAAGACGCCGCGCGAGCCTTCTTGAGACATGCGACGAGTAAAATCCGGGACGAGCACGACTTGTTTCGCATTCGGACGCTCGGTTTCCGTGGGGAAGCACTCGCCTCGATCGCGTCGGTCAGTCACGTCTTGTTGAAATCAAAGCGAGCAGATGAAGACGGTTTTGAGATGACGCTTGAAGGCGGTGTCGTCAAGGAGACGAATCCGACGGCGACGAACGTCGGGACCGAAATTGCGGTCAGTCAGCTCTTCTTCAACACACCGGCACGGCTGAAATATTTGAAGACATCGGCGACAGAACTCGCGAGCATTACCGACACGTTGAACCGTTTGGCACTGTCACATCCGGAAATTCGCTTCACCGTCTTTCATGAAGAGAAAGAATTGTTGCGAACGAACGGGAACGGAGACTTGAAACAAGTCATGCTTGCCATCTATGGTCGCCAAGTCGCCGCGCAAATCGTCACGGCATCGAGTAAAACGAGCGACTATACACTAAGCGCCCATCTCGTGCGACCGGAAGTGACCCGTTCTAACAAACAGTACGTGACTCTCATTTTAAACGGTCGAAGCATCAAAAACTTTGCACTGACCCAAAGCGTGCTCGAAGGTTACCATACGCTCTTACCGATCGGTCGTTATCCGATTGCCGTGCTCGAGGTGAAGATGGACCCGATGTTGATTGACGTGAACGTCCATCCGACGAAACGTGAGGTGCGTTTGTCGAAAGAAAAAGAACTATGCCAGCTCATCCGAGAGACCGTTCAATTGACACTCCGGGAACAACGTCTCATTCCGTCTGTGAAACAAGAACCGAAGCTGAAACGTGTGACACCTTCTGAACAGTCGAAACTCGACTTTTCGATGGAGCCCCAACCTAAACAGGCAGATTCGGTCGAGTGGAACTATCCGATTCCGAGAGAACGGAAGGAGACGCTCACGTCACCATCCCAGTGGAACCCGGCTCCGCTCGTTCATGAGCCGGAGGCAGAGATGATCGAACCAGAACAGGTCGAGGAGTCTGTACGTCAGTCGGAGCGTTTACCGGCATTAGACGTCATCGGGCAACTGCATTCGAGTTATATCATCTGTGGAGCGGAAGACGGGATGTACGTGATGGACCAACATGCCGCTCAGGAACGCATCAAGTATGAGTTGTTTTATGAGCAGTTAGGACGTCCGGAAAAAGAGTATCAGCTTCTGTTGATTCCGCTGACGTTAGAGTTCACGCAAGAAGAGACGCTCGCTATCGAAGAAGTGCTCCCGCTTCTAGCGGAAGCTGGTATTACGTTAGAGCCGTTTGGGGGTAACACGTTCCTTGTCCGTGAGATTCCGACATGGTATCCGCAACATGACTTAGAGGGCACGATTCGTGATCTGGTGGAGATGGCCATTCAACAGCGGTCAATTGACATCGCGAAATATCGCGAAGAAGCATCAATCCTCATGGCGTGTAAACGATCGATCAAAGCGAATCATCCACTCAATATGGAGATGATGCGACAATTGATTGATGATTTGAGTCGTACGACGTCTCCGTTTACGTGTCCGCACGGGCGACCGATTCTCGTGAAATGGAGCACGTATGAGCTTGAGAAGTTATTTAAACGCGTCATGTAATCGTCTTGTTACCTTGTTTTAACACGATGTAACGTTTATTCAGCCGTCCTCATGGGAAAACTATACACATGTCACTCAACGCATCGAGGTTGAGAGGTGGCTTTTTCACTGCCTCACCCTCAAGATGTCGACATGAAATGTATATCCATGTAGGAGGAAAAGAAAATGACGAACAAACTTCAAGTATCAAAACGAGAATTACGCCCACGGTCACTGCGCACGAAGTTGCGTAAGGAAGGAAAAGCGTTAGGCGTCGTCTACGGCTACAAAGTAGACAGCACTCCAATCGTATTTGACGAGATGGACCTTCGTAAAATTCTTCGAGACCACGGTGACAATGCCTTGATTGAACTCCATTACGATGGAAATAAAATCAATACGCTCGTGCACGGATCGGAAACGGACCCGTTCACAAACTTCTATCAGCACGTCGAATTCATGGCCGTGAAGATGGATGAAGAGACAGAAGTTGAAGCGGATATCGTGCTTGTTGGCGACGCGAAAGGCGTCAAAGAAGGCGGATATCTCGCCCAATCGCTTTATAAAGTAACGGTCGCAGCGACACCGGCCAATATCCCAGAACGCATTGAACTCGATGTGTCAGAGCTTGGAATCGGTGATTCGGTGACCGTAGCGGATCTTCCAGAAGAAAAATCGTACAAGATCGTCTCTGAACCAGATATGCACATTGCCTCTGTGAATGAGCCAGTTGCAGAAGTGGAAGAGGAAGAATCGGAAGAAGGTTCAACTGAAGAAGAAGCTTCAGAAGGCGCTTCTGAAGAAACAGAAGAATCGACTGAGGATAAAGAATAAGAGTTGCGTTCGTGGCTGTAATAATGACACTATTAAATGGAGAGGAGCATTGTCCCAAAGAAGGGGCGATGCTCCTTTGTTTATTTGTCGAATTAAATCTGAACTATATACTTTTAAATCAAAAGGATGAATCATACTTACTTAAACCAAAATATTACAAATTGACATTTCTTCAATGTGATTCTAGGTATAAATGAGGTAAAATATATAAAAGCTTATTTCGTAAGGGGATGTACGATGAAATTTTATAAATTTGATAATGAAACTGGTAAGAAGATCACAATATTTAATTCGAACTTTGTGATGTCACGAATCATACAAACTGAAAAAGGTTCTAATATTGGTTGTATGCATTTAGATCCGGGTGGTGTCATCGGTTATCATCAAGCAGTTGCACCCCAACTTCTTCTCATTATGGTGGGTGAGGGTTACGTTAGAGGTGAAAAAGATGAATATTTTAAAGTGCGAGCTGGAGATGCTGTTTTTTGGACGAAAGACGAGTGGCATGAAACAAAAACAGATGGCGGATTAACAGCTATCGTAATTGAAAGTGAAGAATTAGATCCATCAATCTATATGACTGAAATAAAATTAATCAAGTTCTAATGAAGCTTAGACGATTACTGATTAGTAAAGTAAGAGCGGGGATTGAGACTAAATATGTCATATTTATATATCGATTTAAGTAACATTACTTCTTCTTCGGAACTACATCAAATATTAAAAGAAAATCTTCATCTTCCTGATCATTACGGCGAAAATTGGGATGCCTTTTGGGATGTCATTACTGATGTGGATTATATAACTTTTCCTGATCAAATCACTTTCATAGGATATTCTTTGCTTGAAACGAAATTAAGTGAGGATGCTAAGTGTTTAAAAATGTGTTTAGAAGAGTATAACGAAGAACATTATGTTTCACATTGTCATTTTGTTTTCTTGTAATCTAATTTGCTTACTAATATATAAAGCAAGTCTATAAGAGAGTAACCATTTCACAATCACTAATTTTTCAATATAACTTTTATAGTCCCCGACCATCATAAGAATTAATAGAAAAAACAGCTGATTTAAATTACAAGGTCTTTAAACTGAAAAATCAAAGGTGATCGCTATGCAAGAGCTTACAATTATTGAAAGGAAGCGTCTATTAGAGCAGATTGAAGATAATTTAGATAATTATTTCATTATAGGTGAAATTAAAAAGGTTTATGAGATCACTAGTTATGATGATTTAACTATTAACGATAACCAAAAAGCTTTAATTGATTTTTTGGTTTACCAAAATGTATATCCAATAGTCATAACATTTATATTATCTAAAAATATAAGTCAGGATAATGAGATGGTTGAAAAAATGGATTCAAGGAAAATTAAATATTCTATGAACTATTGCTCTGAGGATGAGAATTCTTTTTATTACTGCAATGCAAAAATAGAAAACGAAAAAGATTTAAGGTTTTTGATTAACGAAACGTACTGGATGCCTGCTCAAAATGGGTTCTATATCATTATCTTTAAAGATAAATTGAATTTCACTTTAAAAAAATATGGTAAGTGGCTGTTCTCTAGAACTCAATTTGTACCTTTAATTGATATGAGTATACCAACTTCTTTTATTAAAATAGATGGAGATGGACTTGGGTTTATTTTGTTTTCTAATGAAAAAAAATATGGATCTATCGAAGAATTAACAAAGAATTTACCTCAAAAATTTTACATAGATTACTTAAACGAAAAATGAATTATGAGGGCCTCAGTTTGAGCATGTTTTAACGCATAGTCGAGTTACATAGATACTATGAAAAATGATATGTATGATGAGGTTTGGGGGTCTACTCATGATGACTCTTTGTTAGAATTATATAAACTGATAATAGCGGGTTTATCGATGTGAGAAATACAGTCCGTAGAGTTGGAATAAGAGTAATTTTAGCCAGATCATATATCTTTGTATCATGATGTTCATTTATACAATCAAAATTATTAAAACCATTTAAAACTTGTGAAGCCACGTAGTTAAGCAGCACATATTCCATACAGAAGGTGAAAAAATGAAAGCTCAGGAAATATTAAGAGAAATTGAAAAGATATATTATTGGGATGCGCGCGTTTTAGGATTCGATTGCCGTTATTTTGGAGATGAAGTTTTACTAATAATCGAAGAAGAAAATGAAAATTATCACCATCAGATTGAATTTTTAGGTTGTATAAAAGTAGACATATCTGCTCCACTCGACGATCGAATAGTGCCTGTAAGAGAATTAAGCAGATTACAGCTCCCCTATTTCATGCATGATGTTAGTATAACAAGTTATGTACTTGAAGAAACAGAGGTATTTGTATGTAATTTGATTTTCCCTCCAGCAAGCGCTGAAATTCATTTCACTAAGATAAGAATCGGAAAGGAATATCACTGATAAATTTTACAATGTCTGAATTGCAATAGTCGACCAAGAGACAGTTAATATATATTTATTGAACTATCATGAAATGCAGTGATTACAGAAGAACATTACAATGCAATTCATAAAGATGAGTGAGGTGTATTATATGTCATACAAATCGATACAATCGCTTTTACCTGTTAAAGAAAAGGCAATCCTGCTGGATCAGGTCGAAGGATTGAATAGATATCTTTGTATTCTACCGAACGATGAGTTAGAAAGTCAGTTTGGAGATTTTGAAGAGTTCACAAACCAAGGCTTTACAGTTGTAGGTTATGAAGATGTGCTAGGAGATTTTGTAGGAGTGGAGTTAAAGAGTGGACAACTTTTGATTGTTAATCATGAAACCCTTCATGTAGAGGAAAGATTAAAATTAACATTTGATGAACTCATGAAAAAGGATATATCCCTTATTTGAACGATTGGTTTCATAAACTTTGTCTTATTATTCTCCCGAAAATCGGGAGAATTTTTCTTTGTCACAAATCCGCCATATGTAAACGATTACGATGTGAACACTCTGTCAATTCATGCATGACAGGATTGCCAACAGAGACTATACAGTTTATATTGTTAATGATTTCACATATTAGAACTTATACTTTCCTATTTAATAATTCAGAAAGAAGGGTTTGTGACATGGCATCAATGGAAATCCATGCACTCGAATCATTACGGAAAAAAGCACAGGCTTCCTCGCAAATGATTCATTATCGTCCAATGGAATACTTTTTACGGGCGATGTTAGCCGGGATATTTATCGGCTTTGCTTCAATCTTCACCTTGAAAGTCGTCAACGGGATGTATTTAGCGGAATCTCCGTTCACGACACTCATCGGGGGCTTCTCGTTCGGGATTGCGCTCGTCATGATCATCTATGGGGGAGCCGAGTTGTTCACGGGGAATACGATGTATTTCACAACGTCGACACTTCGCGGTTACACGACGCTCAGTGACACGATGCTCGTCTGGTTACTCTGTTTCGTCGGGAACGCACTCGGGGGAATCCTATTCGCCTTACTACTTGCACCGACTGGCGTCATCCAAGAACTCGGGATGAACAACTGGTTGTTCTCCGTTGTTGAAAGTAAAATGCATCATACGACGGTCGAAATTTTCTTCCGCGCCATCTTCTGTAACTGGATGGTCTGTCTCGCTATTTTCTTACCGAAACAAATGAAAAATGAGTTCGCTCAAATCTTCTCGATGATTTTCCTTGTCGCCGTCTTCTTCGCTTCAGGATTCGACCACGTCATCGCCAACTTCGTCTTGTTCGCCTTGACGCTCGTCGTCCCACACCCGGAGACGATCAGCATGGCAGGTGCGATTCATAACTTGATTCCTGCGACGTTCGGTAACATTATCGGTGGAGCGCTCTTCATGGGAGCCATCTATACATGGCTCAACTCGAAGGGTCTCCGTGAAGCACAAGAATTAGAAGAAGAAGTCGAATTAAAAGTTGTAAAAGCGGTTAAATAAATGATGTTTGTCACATATAACGTAGAGCCTTGTCTTACCGAAGACGAGGCTCTTTTTTATCGTATGACCACACGTAAACTGTCACAATATCGACTCGTGACCATCGAGAAAAATACATGCCATAATCTATATATAGGATTCTTAAAACGAATATGAATGTTTTGAATCCATATATAGTGAGGTGATGGGTTTTGAAATTACTGCAGTTGTATGAGGACGTCTGTGTCTTACCAGACCAAGACTTGGTACAAGAGAATGCGAACGTGGACGGCAAATCCCCGCTCGGGAAACTAGCACGACTCTCTTCAGAAGTGTCGAAAGAATTGTCGCAGACGTATTTGATGTCGGAGCGATCAAAACAGGCCGTCACTGATAACTTTTTATACGTGCACGATGCGGACTATTACATCACAGGATCGACGACATGTTGTCAAATTCCACTCGGTCAATTGTTGAAAGACGGCTTCCATACGGGACATGGGACGATCCGGTCGCCAAAGGACATTCGCTCTGCCATGGCACTCGCGTCGATCATCCTTCAAGCGAATCAAAACATGCAGCATGGGGGGCAGGCCTTCCCAATGTTTGACGTCGACTTGGCACCGTATGTCGAGAAGACATATGAGCGTCAACTGAGCCGACTCCAATCCTTACCCGTTGACTGGGAAGAAACGCAATTGGAGACACTCGCGGAAGAAGAGACGATTTCGGCGACGTATCAGGCGTGTGAGGCGTTCATCCACAATGCGAACTCGATGCACTCACGAGGTGGCGGGCAAGTGCCTTTCGTTTCGATCAATTATGGAACGGACACATCAAAGTGGGGACGTATCCTCATTCGAGAGCTACTTCGTGCCACGGAACGTGGGTTAGGGAACGGGGAGACTCCGATTTTTCCTATTCAAATCTTTAAAGTGAAGGAAGGAATCAACTTTCGGGAGGACGATCCGAACGTCGATCTTTTCCGTGAAGCGTGTCGGGTCACAGGAAAACGGCTATTTCCGAATTTTTCCTTCATCGATGCCCCGTTCAATGCCGCTTACTATGATGGGACGCATGCATCTGAAGTGGCATATATGGGTTGCCGCACTCGGGTCATGGGAAACCGACACGGAGAAGAGACGTCGATCGGTCGTGGCAATCTTTCCTTTTCCACACTCAACTTGGTGAAGATGGCACTTGTCTCGGAGTCGCTCTCGGATTTTTACAGCATTCTCAACCGATATGTCGACATCGGGATCGAACAGTTGGTCGAGCGTTTCGAATATCAATGTACGCGTCGCGCTGAAGAATTTCGTTTCCTCTACACACAAGGTGTCTGGCGTGGAAGTGAGCAGTTACATATTCATGATGAAGTCCGAGACGTATTGAAACAAGGAACGCTTTCACTCGGTTTCATCGGACTCGCTGAAACGTTGAAGGTGTTGACGGGAGGTACACATGCTGAGTCGCGTGAAGCGGAGCGACTCGGTCTTGACATCGTCACGCATTTGGCCAATCGCATGCGTGCGGCAGCCGAAACGTACGACTTGAACTTTTCGTTGCTCGCGACACCGGCAGAAGGATTGTCAGGTAAATTTGTGACGCGAGACCAGGAAACGTTTGGGATGATTGAAGGTGTCACGAATCGTGCCTTTTATACAAATTCATTCCACGTGCCGGTCTATCAGTCTGTATCGATTCGTGAGAAAATCCGAATCGAGGCACCGTATCACGCATTGTGTGACGCGGGACATATTTCATATGTCGAAGTCGATGGGTCACTTGCCCACAATGCGGAAGCGGTGGAATCGATTGTCCGCTTGATGCGTCAGCATGATATCGGCTACGGTTCCATCAATCATCCGGTCGATCGTTGCGGAAATTGTGGATTAGAAGGATTAATTGATGATGCCTGTCCGACGTGTGGCGAGGATACAAACATCGAACGAATCCGCCGCATCACCGGTTATTTGGTCGGGACGATGGACCGTTGGAATACGGCGAAACGAGAAGAAGAGCGGGCGAGGGTGAAACATGATGCGCATTCTATCCGTCGTTGAAGAATCCGTCGTCGATGGACCGGGGATTCGGACGGTCATCTTTACTGCCGGCTGTCCGCATCACTGTAAAGGGTGTCACAACCCTTCCTCATGGAATCCAGCCGGAGGTGAGGAAGTCGAAGTAGAGGAACTTGTTCAACGCGTCAAACTCAGTGGTTGGGACGGCGTGACCATCTCAGGTGGCGAACCGTTTCTTCAATCGTCAGCGTTAGCAAAACTCGTCACGGCATGTAAGTCGCTCGGTAAAAATGTGTGGGTGTATACGGGTTATACGCTCGAACAGTTGGAAGCGATGCACGACGAAGCGATTCAAACCGTGTTAGACTACGCAGATGTCCTCGTCGACGGTCGTTACGAGCAGTCATTACGAGACATGGGACTTCGCTTTCGGGGATCGAGTAATCAACGGATCATCTTTTTGAATAAAGTGTAATCGAGGCAGAGATGTCTCGATTTTTTGTATAATGATGAAAAGGGGGAGTTTTAATGAAATGGTGTAGTTTTGAGATGCAAGAAGAGCAACGAGTGGGGATCGTCGAAGGTGATTTCGTCTTTGATGTCAGCAATCAAGTACATACGACAAACTTATTAGAAGTGATCGCCCGTGAGTTTGAACCGGATATCGATTTGGACGTGGCGCCATCATACCGAGTGGCGGAGGTGAAATTACTCGCCCCGTACCGTCCATTGAAAAATGTGATTTGTATCGGCAAGAACTACGAAGAACACGTGAAAGAGATGGATACAGCGGGAGCGGGGAAACTCGTCATCTTCACGAAAGCGCCGACCTCGGTCGTCGGTCCGGACGCGGTCATTGAGCGCCATCCGGAATTGACGGAAAAACTTGACTATGAAGGTGAGCTCGCCGTCATCATCGGCAAGTCGGGACGAGACATCGAAGCGGTCGAGGAGCACATTTTCGGTTACACCATTCTAAACGATGTGACGGCTCGAGACGTGCAAAAAGAACATGTCCAATTCTTCCGTGGTAAGTCGTTCGATACGTTTTGTCCGATGGGACCGTTCGTCGTCACACCGGACGAGCTCCAGTTCCCTCTCCAAATCAAAACAAGTGTTAACGGGGAGACGCGTCAAGATGGGACGACAGCCGATATGATTCGTCCGATTGATGAACTCATTCGTACGCTGTCGAAAGGCATGACGCTCGAAGCGGGCGACATCATCGCGACGGGTACACCGGCCGGAGTTGGGCACGGGATGACGCCACCGACGTATCTACAAACGGGAGACACGGTCGAAGTGACGATTGAAGGTCTCGGTACGTTAAGAAATGTGATTGTCTGAATGAAATAACGTAAAATGTGAAGAATCTTGTAATTCATTTATCATTTTATAAATGAGTGTTCCTCTTCGTTATAGTAAGGGTAGAAGATAACACAGAGGAGATGAATCATTATGGATCGTCACGATCAATCAAATGAACACGATCAATTACATGAATCAGAGCAACAAAAAGATTGGTTAGATACAGAACTCGGTTCATCTAACCGAGAAGAGACAATGGTACGAACAGAAACAAAACCGTCATTCGTCAGCCGCATGTTCCCGGGACTTGTCGGTGGGGTCATCGGGGCGTTGTTGACGGGCGCAATCGCATATCCGTTCATCGACCAACCGGCTACGAGTGTAAGCGACACGAACGTGACCTCGCAAGGGACTCCGGTCCAGACGTCATCGAACGTATCCGATTCTTCAGTCACGAATGCCGTCGCAACCGCTCAACCTGCAGTCGTCACCGTGAACAACTTCGCCCAAACTGGCTTCTCGAGTGAGGCGGTCGAGGCTGGAGTCGGGTCAGGTGTCATCTATAAAAAAGAAGGTGACTCGGCCTATATCGCGACGAACCATCACGTTGTCAACGGGGCAGACAAGCTGACGGTCACGTTTAATGACGGAACGACAGCGGAAGCGACGCTCATGGGAAGTGACGCGACGTATGACTTGGCCGTCTTGAAAGTGGACGCTGACAAAGTACCGGCCGTCATCTCAATCGGCAAATCGAGCGAGTTAAAACCGGGTCAAACGGTCATCGCCATCGGGAATCCGCTCGGACAATTCGAGAACTCCGTGACACGCGGTGTCGTCTCATCGACGTCACGTCTCGTGCCGGTCGATACGGATGAGAACGGACAGGCCGACTTCAACGCTGAGGTCATTCAAACGGATGCGGCCATCAACCCAGGTAACTCGGGTGGTGCGTTAATCAACGAAGAAGGACAACTCGTCGGAATCAACTCGATGAAGATTGCGACGGCAGAAGTCGAGGGAGTCGGATTCTCGATCCCAGTCGACATCGCCCTTCCGCTCATCAATCAAATCGAACAGACGGGAGAGGTGAATCATCCGTCACTCGGCGTATCGCTACGTGACGTATCAGAGTTCCCTCCAGGTTACTTGACGGAACAAATCAACTTGCCTGAATCGGTGACGGCGGGAACAATCATTGTGGAAGTGCAGCAAAACAGTTCGGCTGCGAAAGCAGGTCTTGAGGCGCGTGACGTCATCGTGAAAATCAACGACAAAGACGTTAGTTCCTTCATTGACCTCCGCAGTGAATTGATTCGCGATACGGATGGAACGGTCGACATCGAATATGTCCGTGACGGAAAAACGGAAACGGTTCAAGTCGAGATTCAAAACGCAAACGGTTCTGCATTGTAAAAGGTGGGCAATATGCCTGCCTTTTTTGCTATGCTTATACAAAAGGAGGATGAGATATGGTACGAAACTTATATGGGGTGCTACTATTCGGGGCAGGGATTTTACATTTTGTTAAAGAAAAGGCGTTCATGTCGATTATTCCGAAGTCGTGGCCGTTCCGTCGACTGATGGTGCAACTGAGCGGAGTCGTTGAAGTCGTCTTCGGGGCGATGCTTTTACTCAACAAGGGGACATCGTTCGTGAAACGGACGCTACCGGCATTCTTTATCGCCGTCTTCCCGGCAAATATCAACATGGCCGTCAAGCCATCTAGAATCGGTGGGAAGGTCATTCCGAAATGGATTACATGGGGACGGCTCCCGCTTCAATGGGTTTTGATCAAAGGTGTCAAAAAAATATAAAGGTGTGGAGATACATATGACAAGCGTATTGAAATGGTTTGAACATTTTCATGCACATCCAGAAGTCAGTTGGAAAGAGGTTGAGACGACGCGTACGATTGCCTCGATTTTATCAGACTGGTCGATTTCCTATCGGACGTTCGAGGATGTGACCGGGGTGATCGCGGAGATTGGGTCGGGTGAAGACGTGATTGCGGTCCGCGCCGATATCGATGCGTTATGGCAACAAGTGGACGGTACGTTTCGTGCGAACCATTCATGCGGGCACGACGCGAACATCAGTATGGTGCTCGGTGCGCTCGAACAGTTGAAGGACGAGGCGTTACAGAAGCGAATCCGTTTCATCTTCCAACCTGCCGAAGAGCAAGGGAATGGTTCGCTCGCCATGATCGAACGAGGGGCGTTAGAAGACGTGACGCAACTGTTCGGAATCCATTTACGTCCACAAGAAGAGTTGAAAAGGGGACAATATGCGGCGGCGATTCAACATGGTGCTGCCTTCTTCTTAAAGGGAGCGGTCATTGGGGATGATGCGCATGGTGCGAGACCGCATCAAGGACAAAACGCACTCGATGTCATCTTCACGATTCAACACATGCTTAAAAGCATTTATTTGTCACCGTTTGAGCCGCACTCCGTCAAGTTGACGAAAGTCCACGCCGGGAGTGACAACATGAACATCATTCCAGGAAATGCGACGTTCTCGATTGACGTCCGTGCCCAACAAAATGAAGAATTGCTCGAACTGCGCAATCGTGTCGAAGACATGTTACTCCAGGTCGGTCAGCTTCATCGTGTGAAACTTGAATGGGAGTGGCAAGACTTTACACCGGGAGCCGTCGTTGGGGAAGAGTCAAGTCAGATTGCGAAGCAGGCGATCGAGCAACGCTTTGGTGAGTCGGCTCTCGTTGAACGGATCGTCACGTCAGGTAGCGATGATTTTCATTTTTATACCGTCGAGAAACCGATGCTAGATGCGACGATGATTGGAATCGGGGCTGATTTGGGTCCAGGACTCCATCATCCTCATATGACGTTTGACCGTGACGCCTTAAATGACGGGGCACTCCTGCTCGCGGATGCGCTCCGGATTGCAGCAACATAAATCAAGATGGGTGGGATAGACAGATGTCTGTCCACTCATTTTTTTATTGCATCCACTTCTTGTAAGCGCTATCATAACGTTATTAGCGACAATATAACGACAATTCTGAATTTTCGCTATAGGGGAGGAAGTTAGATGGAAACAACGGGGAACAAGCAAGACATGAAGTTAGGGTGGGCGCTCATGCCACTCGGGGTGATGATCGTCGTCATGCTCATCTCGATCGTTAAGCTCGGTCAAGGTCCACACATTCCGCTCATCGTCGGAACGGCAGTCGCTTCAATCGTCGCCTGGCGTCACGGGTTCAAGTGGAAAGAGATTGAAGAGATGATGTATAAAGGGATTCGTCTCGCCTTACCGGCAGTCGTCATCATCATTTTGGTCGGGTTGACGATTGGGGCATGGATCGGTGGAGGAATTGTTGCCACGATGATCTATTTCGGACTGAAGATCATCTCACCGGCATACTTTTTGTTAACGATTTGTCTCATCTGTGCCGTCGTCGCGCTCTCGATTGGGAGTTCATGGTCGACGATGGGTACGATTGGAGTAGCGGGGATGGGCATCGGGCTGAGTATGGGGATACCGGCGCCGATGGTAGCGGGGGCTGTCATCTCAGGAGCTTACTTCGGGGATAAGATGTCGCCTTTGTCAGACACGACAAACTTGGCGGCAGGATTAACTCATACGAATTTATTCGTACATATTCGGCACATGCTCTATACGACAATTCCAGGACTCATCATTGCACTCGGGGTATACGCTTGGCTCGGTAGACGATTTGCAGATTCTTCGACAGACTCGTCTGAAATCAAACAGACATTGACGATTTTAGAGGACAGTTTTGTCATCTCACCATGGTTACTCCTCGTTCCACTCGCCGTCATTTTGCTCGTCGCAAAGAAGGTGCCAGCGATTCCGGCGCTCGTCGTCGGGATTGCACTGGGCTTCTTGGCTCAAGTGTTCATTCAAGGCGGAACGCTTGCAGACAGCGTAGGCGCTCTTCAAAGTGGCTATGTCATTGATACGGGTAATGAACTGGTCGATAACCTCTTCAGCCGAGGTGGTCTTGATGCGATGATGTACACGGTCTCGATGACCATCGTCGCGATGACGTTCGGTGGGATTTTAGAATATTCGGGGATGCTGCAATCCATTATGAACCAAATTTTGAAGTTGGCGAAAACGGCAGGTTCATTGATCGCTTCAACGATTTTAGCAGGAGTTGCGACGAATGCGACGTGCTCGGAGCAGTATATCTCAATCGTCGTCCCGTCACGCATGTTTGCTGGAGCGTATGAAAAAATGGGACTGCAGTCGAAAAACTTATCTCGTGCCCTCGAGGATGGAGGGACGTTGACATCCGTGTTTATCCCGTGGAACACGTGTGGGGTATTCATCCTCGGCACACTCGGGGTCGGAGCTTTCGAATATGCACCGTATGCCGTCTTGAACTTCATTGTACCGGTCATTTCGATTGTATATGCCTTCACGGGATATACGATTGAGCGCATGGCGGTCATCCAACAGGAGGAACCTGTTGCGGAACAAGCGGCTCAATAAAACGATTCCCGGTCGTCAATCGACTGGGAATTGAAATTTATAGACGGTGCGCGGACGACCTTGGCTGTAGCTCATCTCTTCGCCAATCGGATGAACGAGTTTTGCATCAACCAATTTTTTGATGAGTCGCTCTGTCGTGCGACGTGTCACGTTTAAATGGTCGGTCAGCTCTTTCGCTGTAAACTCGAGATGGTCCGTTGAAAAATGAATGAGCTTTTCGATATTGGTCGGGCTCATACCCGTCTGTTTCATCATGTCATAGACACGCGTTTGCGTGACGCGGAAATGAATCGGTGCCGGTTGGTCGGTGAACGTCATTCGTTTTGAATCGTCGACGATGCGTATAGCGGCATTGTTTGTCGTATGAAGGGCAAGTTCGGCATGCTCAATGGCGCGTTGATAATCGGAACCATACCCGATCCCTACATGACCAGAAATGTTCTCTGCCAAGATGGAACCGTTTGACATGGCGGAGTCAATCTTTCCTTTACTCGATAATAGGACGATACCGTCTTGAGTGGTCTCCATCAATTTACCACCGAAATAATGATGTGTTGTCACATGGTTGAGCGTATCTTCACTGGCATCCGAGTAGAAGAGCACGGCGAGTTGGGACTGGTCTGATTTGTTCAATCGAATCTGTTGAATAAAATCATGGAAGTGGTGGAGAATTCTCTCTTCTGGCTCAATCATGAGTTGACTAGCAAAACCATTTTCCACTAAGTGTCGATGAACTCGCTCGACACTCGTCAAGGCGAATCGAGTCGTCCCATTTCGTTGAAGTTGCTCATGAAACGAAAGCAACTCTTCGAAATTCATATACGGACTAACTTCTTTCACTTGCGGTGGCGACATGTGGCTTGGAAACGATGCTAAAATTGATTCAAGTCGTGACGCATCAACGAGATCGATGGAGAGCTCTTCGATTCGGAGCTGTTGTTTCAATGTCACGTATAAAAGTGACGTCAATAACACGACATCATCTTGAACGACGTGATGGGCAAATGGACGGTTCGCTTCCTCCATCGCATACGTATAAGGGAATGAACCGGAGAAGAACACTCCGTCAAAAAATAGGAGTTTTGTAGCGATGTCTTTCGCTTCTCGCGGGTCATCATAAGGAAATCCCTCGATTCGAACATTGGATAAAGAAGAACCGTTCCGTACCTGTTGTATAAACGATGGTGAGCCGACAACGGCGATATGGATGGACATTGAAAATCCCCCTTGCAATTTAGCGACTATATAACGACAATATAGAGGAAAGAGCAGTTGAAGTAAAGGAGTGATGAACGTGAATATTCAAAAAATAGAAATTTTCTCGGTTCGCTTTCCATTAAAGGTACCATTCATCGTCAGTTATCACCGTTATGATGATATGCCATCTGTCATCGTCAAAATGACGACCGCATGTGGACTTGTCGGATATGGAGAAGCCGTGGCGGATGAGCATGTGACGGGTGAGTCCGCTGAGAGCACGGTCAGCGTCCTCCGTCATCTATTGGCTCCGCTCCTAATCGGAAAAAATCCGATGCATTTAGAGCATATTCATGACGAGATGGACCGTGCGATTCGTGGTGTTCCGGCTGCCAAAGCAGCACTCGATATCGCCTGTCATGATGTGATCGGGAAAAAGCTGAATCAACCCATCTACGAATGGATTGGCGGTCGGTACCATGAGTCATTCCCAGTCACGCACGTCTTGAGTATCGGAGAGCCGAACCATATGGCACAAGAGGCACTCGAACAAATGAAACGAGGCTATACGGCAGTGAAGATGAAGGTCGGAGTCGATGTGCAAACGGATGTGGCGCGTGTCAAGGCGGTACGGGAAGCGGTAGGAAATGACGTGCCGATTCGAGTCGATGTTAACCAAGGGTGGGTCAACGCGGCCAATACGGTTCAAGCCATGCGTCTACTCGAACCGTATGGCATCGATTGGGTCGAACAACCGGTCAAGGCGGATGATTTTGAAGGCATTCTCGAAGTGAAACAAAAAATTTCCGTCCCGCTCATGATGGATGAAGGGCTAAAAGACGTTCACGATATGAGACGCTTGACGATGATGCAAGCAGCCCATAAAGCGAACATAAAGCTCATGAAATGTGGTGGCATCTATCCGGCGAAAAAGTTGGTCCATATGGCGGAGATGTCCGGAATCGAATGCCAGATCGGTTCCATGGTCGAATCCTCCATTGCATCGAGTGCAGGATTCCATGTCGCTTTCTCGAGTAAAATCGTGAAGACGGTCGAGTTGACGGGTCCGCTCCGGTTCGGGAAAGATGTCGGAAACTTATCATATGATTTACCAATCATCTCGCTGAACGATCGTTCGGGACTCGGTATTGACGTCGATGAGGACGTGTTGCGTGAATTGACGACGGAATCTTACGTGGTTGGAGATGAGTCGCATGTGGCAAGGTGAGATCAAAGACCTTTCACTTCATGTATGCGTCCTAGGCTTGTCGGATTTACCGGAACTGTTAGCCGTTCAAGATACGGTCATTCAGGCGTTGGCTGAACCGGAGCACTATCAATCGTTATCGGTTGAAGAGTTCACGAAACTGTTGACGGATCAGACGTTGATTGGGGCAAAATCAAATGGTCGGATTATCGCGTTCCGAGCGATGCTCATCCCACCGATCGATGCGGAACATCTAGGGCGGGATATCGGTTGGCCGGAGGATTCGCTTGAACGTGTCCTGTATCAGGAAGTGACGAACGTCCATCCAGACTTCCGTGGATATGGACTACAGACACATTTAGGAAAACTGTTGATGGCACAAGTGGAATCGGATGATCGATTCGATGTCGTCTGCGCGACGGTCGCACCGTTCAATATTCCAAGCATGAAAGACAAGTTTACGCTCGGACTCCGAATCGGGGCGTTGAAAGAAAAGTATGGCGGGAAACTCAGATATATCTTTTATAAAGAGCTTCATCGTTCATGGCATCCCACATCAGAAGTGATGGATCTGCCGATGAAGGAACGGATGAAACAAGTTGAGTTACTCCAAACTGGTTGGATCGGGACGGGCATGATGAAACAAGGGGAACAGTGGATTGTTCGATATGAGAAGTAAAAATCCTCGTCAAGCTGACGAGGATTTTGATTATTCGAGAACGAAGAGTACATCATTCGCGAATTTCTCATACGTACGGTCACTTGGGTGGAACTGGTCGGTCGCTAAATCTCTTGATAAGTCAGAGATGTAGGCGAACGGGTCGATCACATCGATATTCTGCGCATTCGCCAATTGTTTCGCTGATGCGTTCCAATCGAGGATGAGCTGATTGAATGCTTGTCCATTCTCATCATTTTGAAACGGATTGTATAGACCGATATACACGATGGTTGCCGAATCGTTGAGTGAACGAATTTCAGTGAAAATCGTTTCTAAATTCGTCTTCGCATCCGTGACCACTTGTTGAATATCGACGGATTCGAAGTTATCGACGTTTTCCCCACGGTTGAACAAATCGTTTCCACCGATGGTCAACGTGATATATCGTGCGTTCTCGATGGTCCGACGCACTTCAGGTTGCTCGAGTTGTGTGAGTAAATCTTCTGTTCGTGCCCCAGACACGGCAAGGTTTTGCGTACGTACGCCTTCTTCTTCAAGAGCAGCGCTGACAGGCTGTACATATCCTGCGCCTGATGTTGACCCCACACCGCGTGTCAACGAATCGCCTAATGCGACGTACACGTCTCCTTCTGGCACGGGACGTTCATCTTCGGAGACGGAAAGTGTTCGCTCCGGCGGATTGACGATATCTTGATAGCCGATCCATAGACCGTAGACGGCGATTCCCGTTAAAAGAACGGCGCCACTTAAAAATGCATACCATTTCGACTGTTTCATGGGCTGACCTCGCTTTCTATATAAACATCATATCAAATATAAATGGATGTGCCCTATGTGAATGTTCGAATAGGACAGATTCGCTTTTGTCCGATAGAATAAAGAATGAGGTGAGACAATGGAACCGACGTTAAAGCTACATCAACTAACGAAAGTGATTGGGAAAAAGACGATTATCGATAATATTTCGTTAGACGTCTATCCGGGTGAGGTCTTCGGATTTTTAGGACCAAACGGCGCCGGGAAGACGACGACGATTCGAATGATTGTTGGCTTGATTAAACCGACGAAAGGAAATGTATCGATTTGTGGGTATCGTGTCGACAAACAATTCGTCCAAGCGATGAATCAAATCGGCGCAATCGTCGAGAATCCAGAGCTGTATAAGTTTCTATCCGGACGTGAGAACTTAGAAGCGTTCGCACGCATGTTACCTGGCGTCGATGATAAGCGAATCCAGGAAGTCATTGACCTCGTCGATTTGACTGCTCGAATCGATGATAAAGTGAAGACGTACTCTCTCGGGATGCGTCAGCGGCTCGGGATTGCCCAAGCGTTATTAAACAATCCACGGGTGCTCATCTTGGATGAGCCGACGAACGGGCTCGATCCGATGGGGATTCGGGATTTACGACTTTTCATCCGTCGTCTCGTAGAAGAAACGGGGCTGAGTGTTCTCGTGTCGAGCCACATCCTAGCCGAGATTGAGCTATTAGCGGACCGAGTCGCCATCATGTCGCGAGGCAAGATTGTCAAGGTGGGGACGGTCCATGCTTTGATTGAAGAACTCGCGTCAACGGTCGACTTACATGTGACGAATAGCTTCGAAGTATTGCCGATCGTTCAAGGGTATGAAGGAATCGACCAAGCGGACGTGGTGGACGAACGAACGATTCGTATTTCCATGAACGTGGAAGAGACGGCGAAGTTGAATCGCTATTTGATGGAAAGAGATGTCGAGGTGTTCGGACTCGAGCGCCGTGTCCAAACGTTAGAGGACCTCTTCATCACGTTGACAGGCGGTGATCACATTGCCTAATCCATCGATGCTCGGTCTCATTCGTAATGAAGTGCTCAAGATTCATCGGAAGCGCAGATTGATGGTCGTCTCCATCATCCTGATCGTGCTTGTTTCGATGTTCACGTATGCGAACTATCGTCAAATCGAGAAACAACGCGAAGAACAAGGAACGATTGATTGGCGTGTCGATCTCCAGCAAGAGATCATCGATACACAAAACCGACTCGCCTCCGCGAACGTCCAAGACGAGTTTCGGCAGATTCTTGAGTTCCAAGTCCAACAGAATCAGTATTATCTTGATAATGATATCAATCCGAATTATCCGGGAGCTCCGACGTTTATGCGCGTCTTCTTCTCCCAAGGGACTACGCTTGTCCTACCGCTGTTCATTATTGTATTGATGGCAGATATCGTGAGCGGAGAACATAACGATGGAACGATCAAGACGTTGTTATCGCGACCGGTCCGGCGATATAAGATCTTGCTCGCCAAATGGCTGACGACACTCCTCTATACATCGATCTTAATTTTTGTGACCGCCGTCGTCAGTTACGCCATATCCGGAATCGTTCTCGGCTGGGACGGATGGAATGCTCCGATTTTGACCGGTTTCCAAGCTTCGCCGACCGGAACCTTCTCGACCGACTTTGTGCATACGTTGCCGATGTGGGAGTACCTGCTTATGTCGATGGGTCTTTCATGGCTCGTCGTGGCTGCGGTCGGGACAATTTCTCTCATGATTTCTGTTTTGGTGAAAAATACGGCGACTGGAATCGGAATCATGATGGCTGTCCTCATCTCTGGGCCATTATTGACATCGCTCGGTTCAAACTGGGATAGCTCGAAATACCTGGTGAACGTCAACTTCGGTCTTCATACCTATTTGGAAGGGCAGGCTCCTCCGATTGATGGGATGACGTTACCGTTTTCGTTACTCGTCATTCTCATTTGGTCGATGGCCGCCTTGGCGTATGCGTTTTACCACTTTACCCAAAAAGATGTGTATTAATTATTCGTGCTCCTTTCCTAAGGAGCACGAATTTTTTTTGGATAAAATTAGGTCGTAAATAGAATGAATGGTTCTAAATACTCAATATTATGAATTATCAAAATAATTAAAAAGATGGATACAGCCTTTGTGGGAAAGTGTGTAAAGTAAGAATCATCACAAAGGAGGTAAACACATGAAAAAAGTTGTTTCTACATCATTAATCGCAGGCGTCTTGCTCGTCCCACAATTGGTCGGTGCGGCAGAATTGAAGTCAGGCACTCTGACGAAACCATCAGAGAGTGCGCCGACAACGATTGTAAAAGAGTACGTCAAATCAAAAGGTGAGTTCAAGACGATCGAGTCGAAGTCAGACAAAGTCGGGAAAGTGGTTAAACTCCAACAGACAGTTGATGGCGTGCCAGTATTCGGTGGTGTGGTAGTCGGTGTCGTAGATGAAGCGGGTCAATTGAAGACAGTCGTGGATGATGCGAAATCGGTCAAGAACCTACATAAGTCGATCAAGTTAACTGAAAAGAAAGCCATCGCGAGTTACAAAAAGCTTGTCGGTCATAAAGGGGCCTACGAGCTCGAACCGGAAGCAGAATTGATTGTCTATCCAAAAGGTGACAAGTCGGTCTATGCATATCAAGTGACCGGAACGATCCTTGAAGCGGAAGAGCCATCACGTTGGACATACTTCATCGATGCGGGAACGGGTGAGGTACTCAATAAATTCGACCAGTTGGCTCACGCGAGACCGACGAACGGTGTGACGGGTACTACCTATACGGGAACGGGAATCGATGTGCTCGGCTACAGCCAAACGTTCAAGACAACGAAAAGCGGATCTTACTATTATCTCCAAGATTCAACGCGTGGAAAGGGAATCTATACGTACGATGCGAAAAACCGTACGACACTCCCAGGTTCGCTATGGGCTGACGTGGATAACGTCTTGAACACGACTTACGACCGTGCCGCTGTCTCTGCACACGTCAACGCGACAAAGACATATGATTTCTACAAAAACACTTACGGACGGAACAGCTATGACAACGCCGGAGCTGCATTAAACTCTACGGTTCACTATAGCCGCAGCTACAACAATGCGTTCTGGGATGGAAGTAAGATGGTATACGGAGACGGAGACGGTCAAACGTTCACGTATCTTTCAGGTGCACTTGACGTAGTCGCTCACGAATTGACTCACGCGATCACGGAGTACACGGCAGGACTGATCTATCAAAACGAGTCTGGGGCGATCAACGAAGCAGTATCGGATATCCTAGGTACAGTGGCGGAATATAGCGTCGGCACTAACTTCGACTGGTTGGTAGGGGAAGACATCTACACACCAGGTGTAGCGGGCGACGGACTTCGTTCGATGGCGAACCCGGCTGCATACGGTGACCCAGATCACTACTCGAAACGTTACACAGGCACACAAGATAATGGTGGGGTTCACATCAACTCAGGTATCGTCAACAAAGCGGCATACCTCTTAGGTAATGGTGGATCACACTACGGCGTATCGGTACAAGGTGTAGGAGTCATGGCGATGGGGGATATCTACTACCGTGCCCTCAACGTTTACTTGACACCAACATCTAACTTCTCAAGCCTTCGTCAAGCGGTCGTGCAATCTGCGAAAGACCTTTACGGTGCGACAAGTCCACAAGCGGTATCAGCTGCGAAATCATTTGACGCTGTCGGAATCTACTAAGTTCTCAACATCTCTTCCGAAATTTTCGGAAGGGATTTTCTTATGCAGTTTTTGGGTAAATCAAGGTTGAACGTCGAGCGAAAAGGAGAACGAGTATGAACATGAAGGATTTTATTGTGTCACCGAACAGCAAGATTCAATTAGATGATTATCCGACGACTGTTTCAGACAAACCGAAGGATGAGACGTTGACGACTGAACTCATTCCGAACAGTGTTGAGCGATTGAAAGAACTACATTGGCGATTGTATGCCGAGAGTAAGAAAGGGATTATCGTCGTCTTGCAGGCGCTTGATGCGGGTGGGAAAGACGAAGCGATCAGCTATATCTTTTCAAATTTGAACGCCCAAGGACTGAAGACGAATGCGTTTCAAAAACCTTCCGATACGGAGAAAAAGCACGACTATCTGTGGCGAATGCATGATTTGTTACCTGAAAGAGGTCAGGTCGGAATTTTAAACCGATCCCATTACGAAGAGGTCATTGCGCCTCGTGTCCATGACTTGTTGGGGGACGAAGTACTTCCGGAAGAAATGGACCAGGAAGAGGTCTGGCAGATGCGCTATCGTCAAATCAACGATTATGAACGCTATTTACAAGAAAACGGATTCGAAGTCATCAAGTTCTTTTTCAATGTATCTAAGGATAAACAACGAGATCGCTTGCTTGAACGGTTAAAGGATCCGAAAAAGAATTGGGAATTCTCCTTCAGTGACGTCGAAGAGCGACAGCATTGGGAAGAATATCAAGAAATCTTTGCCGAGATGTTGTCGCACACATCAACAGAAGTTTCACCGTGGTATGTGTTGCCGGCAGATGATGAGTGGTACAGTCGTTTTGTCATTTCGTCAGTCATGATTGATGTGCTTGAACGGATTGATCCACAGTATCCGACTTTCACGGATGAGGAACAAGAACGAATCGACGAGGCCATCCAAACCCTTGAGAACGAGTAAGGCGTGGCGTTCTCGTGAACACGTAAAAATCCCCTTGCACTGAAAGCGAATTCAAGCTAAAGTGATACAGTAGAACAAAGGTCAGACATCTGTACAAAGGGGTAATGAGTGTGGGTAATGTAAGTTTATTATTCGGTGGCGTCGCACTGTTTTTAAATAGTCTCGTTCTTCTCGGGAAAGTGGATAGCAAGAGCGCAGGGTTCTTTAGTTTGTTTACGGGACTCTTACAAACGTTTATCGCCACATGGTTATTGATTGGGGCGAGTCCAGAAGAGCAGTTCGGTTTTGCGAGCATCTATCTATTTGCGTTCACTTATTTATATGTAGGGGTAACGTTTATTTTGAATTTAGACGGCCGTGGCGTAGGCTGGTTCTCGCTATTCGTTTCGATTGCAGCCGCTTTTTATGGCGCAATGGCGATTGCAGGAAGTGATCCGATGGGAGCGTTGACGTGGTTCTTCTGGTCATTCCTTTGGGCGTTGTTCTTCTTTGGAATGGGACTCGAAAAACCGAATGAGGCCATCACAGCACGTGTCGCCCTCGTATTATCATGGTTGACGCTGATTGTCCCGGCGATGGCTGGGATGGCTGGACTGATGAACGGATGGTATGACATGGTTTGGTGGGCGGCGAGCGGTACGGCAAT
Organism: Exiguobacterium sp. AT1b; assembly: GCF_000023045.1. Lineage (GTDB taxonomy): Bacteria > Bacillota > Bacilli > Exiguobacteriales > Exiguobacteriaceae > Exiguobacterium. The sequence continues at coordinate 103,693 of NC_012673.1, forward strand.
CCTGTACTTCATCGTTTCTGTCAAGCGTACGAAACAAGCAGTGGAAGTTGTATAAGTAAAAAATGAGGTAACTTAGTGAGATTATTTCGCACTTGGTTATCTCATTTTTTTAGATTATGCATGAAACTTCTATTCAAAATCATTAATAGTTTGACTGAATAATTGATCTCTCATTGCATCTCTATTGAAGTCCCCATCCACTCCATACGAGTAATACAGCAGATCATACTCATCATCCTTAGTATCTTTTACATAGAACGCATACTTTATATGAGGTTCATCAGAGAATTGTAATTCATATATATAACCGAATTTTGTTAAAGAAGATGATGCAATCTCGTATTCTTCACTTTCAACTTGTGAGTTTTTCTCAAGAGTGGATATCAAGTAATCTTCTCTTATTATTTTTTCGTATGACACATACATCATAAAGGAACCGACAATGATGGAAATAAAAATAAGAAAAGTGTAAAATATTTTATTCTTCATATGTAAATAATACCTCCATTTTCATATTTTTTTTAAAGGTATTATATAATAAAATTTGAAAAAATAATGAACGTCAACGAATCAAATTCAACTTAAATACAATATGACGGGTGTGAATCTATTGATGACGTTAAAGACATTGAAAGAGAGATTGATTCATAATCGATTAGAAGTGCAGCGGGAAGAAGGCTATGTGGAAACAGAACTGTTTACGTTTCAGCCACCTGCTACTAAGGACGATTTGGCTAGATTACCGCATCGTTCACCATCTCAAATGATTGATTTTTTAACTTTACATAACGGCGCACAGCTATTTGTCCATCCCACATATGGTGGAAGGATTCAACTGTTTAGTGTGGAAGAAATCAACGAGTATCAAGAAATATGGGAGTGCCCTGAACAATTCATTCCCGTCGGAGCCGGGAGAGATGGGGAATGGATTGTTTGCGAGGTCGTCAATGAACATGAAAACTACATTTGGGTTGGAGAATTTTTGACTTACACAGATGACACCGAAAAACTTCCGATGGATTATACACGCTGGTTCGACTATTTGATTGTCGCCCAAGGCGCTCATTTTTGGGATTGGTTCAGAGGTTAATAGATGACGATTGAATATTTGTTTTGAATGATGATGATGATGATGATGGAATGCGCACTTTTTGTTGAGTGTGCTTTTTTACAGTTGCTTTTGTGTCTAAAATGTGAAAAGTGGGAATGAGGAAGCTAAAGGAGGCGAAAGCAGATGAGTGATGGTCTCGTGTTATTACTCGGATTACTTTTATGTGGTTGGATGCTGTTTGCCGTCGTATTTGATGATAGAATAAAAAGAAGAATTTGATGGCCCGTCTCGTGAGGAGACGGGTTTTTAATTGAGGAGTGAGATGTATGAAAAAAACACCTGTCGTCGTCATCGTCGGTCCGACCGCTGTTGGCAAAACGAAGACGGGCATCGAACTAGCAAAAGCGTTCGACGGCGAGATCGTCTCGGGTGACTCGGTTCAAGTGTACCGGGGCATGGACATCGGTTCAGCAAAAGTGACGAAAGAAGAGGCCGAAGGGATCCCGCATCATTTGATCGATATTTGTGACCCGGACGATGCCATGAGTGTCGCGATGTTTCAACAATTGGCGCGTGCCGCCATCGATGATATTTATGCCCGTGGCAAGTTACCGATTATCGTCGGTGGCACGGGGCTATACATTCGCTCCATTTTATACGATTATGAATTTGTGGAACGACCTGTCGATGAAGCGTTGCGGGAAGAACTCGAACGGTTGGCGGAAGTCGAAGGGCGAGAGGCGTTACATCAACGATTGGTCCAACTTGACCCAGAGCGTGCGGCTACGATTCACCCGAATAACGTGCGTCGCGTCGTGCGGGCGCTCGAGGTAGCGATGCAAGGGGATACACAGACGACGGACAGTGCGCCATCCGAACATTATGATTATCGATTGTTCGTCCTCCACGCAGATCGTGAGATATTATACGACCGAATCAATCAACGCGTCGATGCGATGATGGAAGCAGGACTGGTCGAAGAAGTCGAACGACTTTTGGCACAAGGATATCGTGATACTCAGGCGATGCGAGCCATCGGGTATAAGGAAATCATTCCGTATGTTGAGGGAAAAATTTCGAAAGACCGTGCGACAGACTTGTTGAAACAGCATACGAGACAGTTCGCGAAACGGCAATTAACTTGGTTCCGTCATCAATTTGATGGAATTTGGGTGGATATGGGTCGAAAATCATTTGAACTATCATATAAAAATATTTATGATGATGTAGAGGGGTTTTTTCGAAAATTCCGATTATTTTAAAGAGATAAAGACTAGGGGGAATCCAGCATGAAAGCGAGCTACAACATCCAAGACCATTTTTTGAATCAACTTCGAAAAGAAATGGTACCAACGACCGTATTTTTAGTGAGCGGGTTTCAAATTCGAGGTGTCATCAAGTCATTTGATAACTTTACCGTCATCGTCGAGTCGGAAGGTCGTCAACAATTGATCTATAAACATGCGATTTCGACTTTCTCTCCGGCACGTAACGTGACGCTATATGAGCCGGATGCAGTTGAAGTAACAGAAGGATGAGCATAAGAAAAGGAGCGGCCCGGGGACCGCTCCTTTTCTTATGCTGTTTTTGTCGTTCCCGGTTGTTTGATTGCCTCAAGAACGCGTTGAATGGCGCATCCACCGAGGAGTGAATCCATTTGACCACAAATCTGAGTCGGCGTCGAACGGTGTAACAATGTGTATGTCCGCTTCCAAGCGCGCTCTGCCGATTGAATTCGGACGAGAAGATCGGCGTGACTCAGTTCTTTTAGCTTATCAATATTGAGTCGGTTCGTTCGAGCGAACGCAGACAAGATGACTGCTTTCGCTAGCGGTGTCTGAAGTGGGTAACCAGAAAGCTCAAGCGCCGCCATGGCCCCTTTCATCTCATGTTCGACAATTTTGTCGAGTGATGCATCTTTAGCATAAGGATTACCGGAAAGATGCGTGAGTGACTGTTCTAAGTCCTGCATGCCCACCGGACAAGTTGACGCTTGTAGAATATGTTCAATGGATTGTTGTTCTTGTGCATAACGTGTCGCTTCCCCCGAGGCGATGAAACGCTCATACGTATCGATTAATGAAATCATTCTCGTTTCCCCCTTTATCGAACTACTTTTATCGTATCAATAATCGTAAGCGCTTTCAATATAATGATGGCAAAATCGAGACCCTACTAGAAAGTATGTTCGCCTAATGAGCGGAAACACGATACAATGTCAGAAGATGCGAGGAGGGAATGATTATGAACTATTATCAACAAATTGATCCAGTCATCGATTCATCAATGAACCGTGATCGATTTCAAATACCGCAAATAGAAAAATCAAAGGAACGTTTAGACCAGTTAGCCGATGGGACCCCTGTCCAAACAAAAGCGCTCGTCAGTACAGTCGAGGTTAGAGAAGGAAAGAATGGTGCGAAATGGCTTCAACTAAGTGTTACGACGGCGAACGGGATGATGCGTGCGAAGCATTGGCTACGTGGAAATGAGAGTGAACTACTTCCAATCTATGAATCGGGTGTCATCGAATTGTCCGGGAAAATCGATGTCTATCCAAAACCGGATGGCGCCAAATCGATTACCATTGACCGCGTCCATCCTATCTCAAAAGATGAGGCAATCTCGTTATTACCAGGCTTGCCAGGGGATGAGACGATGGAGCAGTTTGCGGATGAATTGTTCAGTTTGATTGATACGTTGTCACCGACCTATCAACAGATCGCCTACGGCCTCCTTGATTTCGTTTGGGATGATTTCGTACTATCGCCAGCGGCACTCTACCACCATCATAACTATGCGGGAGGTCTATTAAAGCATACCGTGTGTATGCTTCGTCTCGGTTATCGGATTCAAGAGCAAGATGACTATTTGGCGATGGTGTTTCGTGTAATAAAAGAAGCGGAGCAGTTGCACAAAGTCGACCTTTGGAATACGATGAACGGTGTTAAAATCGAACAGGCATACAAAGGAACGTTTGAATCGCTGTATGCCGCCTGTGAAGCGATGGCCGAGCGGAAAGAACCGTTGAGTTGGGATGAACTCGCACTTGGAATCCTTTTCCACGACATCGGAAAAATATATGAATACAGCCATCTGTTATCTAGTCCGAATCGTTTTGAAAAGTTATCTCCCGTTGAGGGCACAAGTGAAACGACCGGCATCTCCATCAACCCGATTGGGAAATTGATCGGGCATATGCCATACGGTGGGCTGTTGTTTGAAGAAACGTTACGCCATACGTCGACGCGACTGCCATTGGATGTCCATCACCGGATTTGGCACATGATTTTATCACATCATGGGAAACGTGAGTGGGGATCGAGTGTCCTCCCGATGACGACGGAGGCATGGATGCTTCACTTGATTGATTTATTGGATGCGCGTTATGAGAAATGGGCTCGCGCGCACGAAGATTTGTAAGAAAAGGGTGGTATCATGATTCCCGTACAATTAGTGACCGGATTTTTAGGAGCAGGCAAGACGACGTATATGAACCGTTTACTCGCGGCGACGGATGAAAAGATTTGTCTGATCGTCAACGAGCTCGGCGCGATTAATATCGATGAACAATTGATCGTCAAGATGGACCAAGAGCAGATTGAACTTTCAAACGGATGTATTTGCTGTTCCATCCAAAATGATTTGAGTAAGACGTTCTATCAACTCGCGGCAAAGCAAGAAACATTCGACCGAGTCATCATTGAGACGACCGGTGTCGCCGATCCCGCACCGATCATTCAGACGATTTACTATGACGAGTACTTACGTCAACATTTTAAAATGAACGCCATCTTGACGGTTGTGGATGCCAGTCAAATGGACCGTGAACTGTTCAAAGAAGGGATTCATCAAATCGCTTATGCCGATCTCATTTTGTTAAATAAAACCGATTTAGTGTCGTCGGATGAACTCGATCAAGCACGCCGCCGAATCGAACAACTCAATCCGACGGTAAGGATTGTAGAGACGATTCAAACAGAAGGCGATTACGAATTACTTGAAAATACGTTCCAACTGTCACGTGTCGATGAACAGAAGTTGAGTCAACTGACAGAGACGAGTGAATCGGTCTCCTCCCTTCGTGCCATCACGTTGAGTGCCGAGCGTCCGTTGTCTCGGGAGCGCGTGACCCGTTACGTTCGTGAAGTCTTGATGCACTACGAGGATGAGATGTATCGGATGAAGGCGATTGTCCGCTTACAAGATGAGGAGCGCAAGTTTGTCATTCAAGCGACGAATCAGTTGATGGGCGCGACATTTGCAAATGAGGTGCATGAAGGGGACCGTTCCGTATTTGTTTGGATTGGTAAGGAACTAGACCAAGATGCACTAGCACGGGGATTAAAAGCATGTGAGGTGGAGCAAGATGAAGCTTATTCTAGTTGACGGATTTAATTTGTTGTCCCGTTATTATTTTGCGACGGAGCGAAGACGAGCACAAGATCCGGAAGTGACTGTGAAAGGATTACTTCGAAAGGTGGATTCCTGGACGACAGACTTTTCCCATATCGCTTTCTTTTGGGACGGGACACGAGAGTCTACCCACCGCTATGCGATGTATCCTGAATATAAAGCAACGCGTAATGGACTCCCGGAACCACTTTTCGAAGACTATTTGAAATTGAGAACCGCTTTGGATGAACGAGGCATCTTACAATCCGAGTTGACGGGATATGAAGCGGATGATTTGATGGGCGCTGTCGCGACAGCGTTCCCGGGTGAATCATATCTCTATTCCTCGGACCGCGATTTACTTCAGTTGTTGTCTCCGAACGTGTTTCAAATCATGCCGAAAAAAGGTGAGGAGCAGCTCGTCAATGAAGCTTCTTTTGAATTGATGTATGGCGTGAAACCATATCAGTTTGTCGACGTGAAGGCATTGCAGGGAGACTCTTCGGATAACATCCCAGGTGTACGTGGCATCGGTCCGAAGACGGCGACGATTTTAATTCAGCATTACGATACGATTGAGACGCTTTATATGCATGTTCAAAATGAAACACTCGAAGCGCCTCATCAAAAATATGCAAAAAAACTAGACGGTCATGAAGAAATCGCGCTCTTGTCGAAACGACTGTCACAGATTGATATCCATGCACCTGTCAACACGGATTGGGAGGCGTACCGATTTGGTTCACATCTATTTTGACGCGGCCACCAATCAGACGACTGGAGAGAACGGAATCGGAGTGTGGATCAAGTCGTCCGACGGTACCGTATCGACGTTTAAACGTCGAATGCAAGGATTGACAAGCGTTCACGCGGAATTGGCTGCATGTGCTTATGCGCTGGAACAAGCGCATGTATTGGAAGGTGAAACCTCATTCATGCTGTATTCCGATGCAGAAGTGATTGTTCGCGCACTAGAGCAACGTTTCATGAAAGATGCTTCTGCGAAGCCTCTGTTTCTGAAAGCGCTGATTGCCTATGATGAATTGCCGACCGTGTTTTTGAAATGGGTCCCACGAGCTGAGAATCGGGCAGACGTGATTGCACGTGACGCATTGAATGGAATGAATTAAGCGACCGAGATCATTCTTGGTCGCTTTTTTGACGGAGTCATTTCTTTTTAGATGGTTTTTCGCTAAAATGAAAGCGTAGTCAACTATAGAGGGGGAATTATACATGGATTATCGGATCGAACGGGACACAATGGGGGAAATTAAAGTTCCAGCTACGGCGAAATGGGGAGCACAAACGCAACGTAGTCTCGAAAATTTTAAAATTGGAGCGGAGAAGATGCCGCTTGAAATCGTATACGCATTTGCCATTTTGAAAAAAGGTGCAGCTTTAGCAAACGCTGAACTCGGTGTACTCGAGGAAGAAAAAGCAGCGATCATCGCAGAGGTGGCAGATGAGATTTTAGCAGGGCAGCATGACGCGGAATTCCCGCTTGTCGTCTGGCAGACAGGGTCGGGCACGCAGTCAAACATGAACGTCAACGAGGTCATTGCGCATCTTGCGAATGAAAAATTACAGGCTCGTGGAGCATCTATTACGATTCATCCGAATGATGACGTCAACAAATCGCAAAGCTCGAACGATACGTATCCGACCGCGATGCACATCGCCGCCATCCTTTCTGTACAAGATGATGTCCTTCCAGCAATCGACTCGCTTTATCAAACCCTTTCACAAAAAGCGGAGGCGTTTATGGATATCGTCAAAATTGGTCGGACGCACCTTCAAGACGCGACGCCGGTCACACTCGGTCAAGAAATCAGTGGGTGGGTCCGGATGCTTGAATTGTCAAAACAGATGATCGAGCGCACGATTGAACCACTCACGGAGCTTGCACTTGGAGGAACGGCTGTCGGAACAGGGATCAACGCACACCCTGAGTTCGGTGAAGTTGTAGCGAAGAAAATCTCAGAAGAGACGGGTAAACCGTTTGTAACAGCCGTCAACAAGTTCCACGCCCTCACAAGTCACGATCAACTCGTCTTCACGCATGGTGCATTAAAAGCCTTAGCGATGGACGCGATGAAGATTGCGAACGATGTGCGTTGGTTGGCTTCTGGGCCACGTGCAGGAATCGGAGAAATCACCATTCCGGAGAACGAACCAGGAAGTTCAATCATGCCGGGTAAAGTTAACCCGACTCAAAGTGAGGCGCTCACGATGGTTGCCGCACAAGTACTCGGAAATGATGCGACGATTGGTTTCGGGGCGAGTCAAGGGAACTTTGAATTGAACGTCTTCAAACCAGTCATTATGTATAATTTCCTACAGACTTGTCGTCTATTGACGGACAGCTTACATTCGTTCAATGATCATTGCGCTGTCGGAATCGAACCAAATCATGAAGTGATCTCACGTAATGTGGAACAGTCACTCATGCTCGTTACAGCACTTAACCCGCATATCGGCTACGAGAATGCGGCAAAAATTGCGAAATTGGCACATAAAAACGGTACTTCTTTGAAAGAAGCAGCCTTAGAAACTGGTTTATTAACGGAAGAGCAATTTGATCAATGGATTCGTCCGGAGGAAATGACGTCACCAAACTTAAAAGTGAAAAAATAACACAAAGCGGTCGCAAGACCGCTTTTAGTATGTCTTTTTTAGGACGTAGGTCCTAGTGATATGTAAAACAATAGAAAATAAATAAGGAAATAGTTGTATTTTATCTTGAGAAGTCGCATAATCGAAACATAAGAGAATTCGGGGAGTACGGACATAGGGGGGACGGGAATGGAGCAAGGTCAACTCACTGAGCGTATACATATGATTTTGAAAAAGATATCGGAGTCGAGACAAATTCCAAAAAGCGATATCGAGTTTCTACTCGATTGGATGAAGAAGGAAGTTCGGCAACGACGGTTGATGCATTTGTTAGAAATCTTTAGTCGTGTCGAGTCTGACGCGAAGGAGTTGCCAAGCGTCCTTACACAAGCGGAAGCTTTGACCTTGATCTCTCCTGTGAAACGTTATATCCATACCGTCTTGGGGATTGAACAAGAGGACGAAGATCTCGTCCTTATCTTATCCGCAAGCTTTTCCACATTTAGTCGTTACAAGTCGCGCGTTGAAAAGCTCGGGGCACGTCCGGTATTTTTGCAGACCCTTGAAGAAGCCGTTGAATACGATTATGAGGATGTGCCGAAAGCCATCATCATGGATGTTGAATTATGGCCACAATTCAAAGAGCGAGATATCCAATCGTTCGTGAGCAAGATGAGAAAGCTCTACGTTCCCCTCATTGTCATCGGAACGAATGAACACTATCGTCTTGCTGCCTATTCATATGGATTCGACGATTATTGGGAATCGTGGGTTCCCATGGAGGAACGATTGGTGCGTCTCGGGCTACATATTGAAAAATCCCGTCTCGTATCAAAAGCGTTACTCGTGGATGAATTAACGGGTGCTTTCAACCGTAAGTATTTAAAGGCGACCTTTTCTCGGTTCATCTCGAGATTGGAGCGGTCTGGTGAGAGTTTTGCCGTTGCACTGCTTGATATCGATCACTTTAAACAATTGAACGATACGTTCGGTCACTCGTATGGGGATGACGTACTTCATCGTGTTTCTGAAGAAATCCGTCATGCCATTCGTTCTAGTGATGAGCTCATCCGTTACGGAGGCGAAGAATTTTTAATCCTCTTGAACGTCTCAGACCGTGCGATCGTCGAATCGGTACTGGAGCGAGTCCGAACACGCATCGAAGAGATGGAGTTTCCATACGACCATCAGGTGACGGTGTCGATTGGATACACCCGAGTCTGCCAGACAGGCTATACACTTGGAGAGTGGTGTGCCTACGCAGATGAGGCGCTATATAAGGCGAAACGAGATGGTCGAAATCGTGTCGTCCGATACACTTCTGCTGTTCGTGAGGAGAAGCGAATCGCCTATGTGACGATGTCTGCCAATACCTATACATCGCTCGCTGATCGACTCCCGAAAGAGCATCGCCGGTATGAAGTCGTATACCGTCCTTACGAGGCGTATTCTTGTAATGACAATATCGAGATGTTCGTCTTGGATGATGCGCGTGCGCAAGAAGCGAGAGGGACGTTGTCTGCTGTGAAAGAGCAACGAGGTAAATACAGCCACATTCTTGCTGTATCGAAACGAACGGCGTCTGAACTCGAAGCGATCTATGACGATTATGCGGACGGAGGACAGGACGAAGTCATCACGAGAAAAATTGAACAGTGGCTAGAAAAATTGCCAGACTAAAAAACAGACATCATGATGCGATGTCTGTTTTGTCGTATTGTTTGAATGAAAAGGCATATGCATGTGTTTCATCTTGCGGGTGGTCGATCGTACTCGTAACGGACCATTCCCCAGTCTGTTCGGGATAATACGTATCGGCCTCGAACGATGCAGCGACTTCCGTTGCATAGATCCGGCTCGTCATCGGCATCGTCTGTTCATATAACATGGCCCCACCGATGACAAACCATTCTTCCTGTTGACTCATTTCGGCGAGACGGTCTAAATCATGCCACACTTCGACTTGATCGGCTGAAAAGGAAACATCAGATGTGACGACGATGTTGCGTCGGTTCGGCAACGCTTTACCGATGGACTCAAACGTCTTTCTTCCCATCACGACCGTCCCGCCAGACGTGATGGCCTTGAAATGTTTCAAGTCATCTGGTAAGCGCCATAATAAATCATTGTCTTTTCCGATTTCGCGATTCTGCCCATATGCGACGACGTGTGAAATCATACGCTCACTTCTCCTTTAATATGTGGATGCGGGTCATAACCGAGAATTTCGAAGTCTTCAAAACGGAATGATTCAATTGAAGATACGTCACGGACAATGTTGAGTTTTGGTAGCGGACGCGGGTCACGCGACAGTTGAAGCTCCACTTGCTCGAGATGGTTGTGGTAGATGTGTGCATCACCAAGGGTATGGACAAAGTCGCCGACTTCAAGTCCGGTCACGTGTGCGACCATATGCGTCAAAAGTGCATACGATGCGATGTTGAATGGAACACCTAAAAACGTGTCGGCGCTTCGTTGATATAACTGGCACGAAAGCTTTCCGTCCGCGACATAGAATTGGAAAAGTAAATGACACGGCGGGAGGGCCATCTCTTCGAGCTGTCCTGGGTTCCATGCCGACACGATCAATCGTCTCGAATCTGGATTCGTCTTGATTTGTTCAATCACTTGAGCCAGTTGATCGACGGACGAGCCGTCCGGGCGTGGGAATGAACGCCACTGTGAACCGTATACTGGACCAAGATTGCCTTCTTCGTCTGCCCATTCGTTCCAAATGCGGACCCCATTATCTTGAAGGTATCGGACGTTCGTCTCTCCTGAGATGAACCATAATAGTTCGTGAATGATGGAACGGATATGTAATTTTTTCGTCGTGATCAAGGGGAACCCTTCTTGTAAATTGAAACGCATTTGGTAACCAAATACACTCGTTGTCCCGGTCCCGGTCCGGTCTTCTTTTACGACACCTTGGTCGAGGATATGTCGACATAAGTCATGATATTGTTTCATACGTAGTGTGCCTCCTTCTCAATCTCCTACCACTAAAGGTATCAATTGTAGGGAGGAAACACAAGATATAGTGGTGAGAATCATCCATAATCAATATCCTGGAAAAACAATCATGATTCTTCGTTTTCGTGACTGTCGCTTTCGGGTATAATGGGGAATGAACAAAAGGAGGGGTTTGATGAAATTACAAGGGAAGAAAGTCCTTCAACTTGTCAGTGATGACTTCGAGGATTTAGAGCTTTGGTACCCGGTGCATCGCCTTCGTGAAGAGGGGGCGCACGTGATCCTCGCTGGGGAGAAGGCCGATCACGCATATATCGGTAAATACGGTGTGCCCGCAAAATCTGACGTGGCGTTCGATGATGTCGACATCACATCGTTCGATGCGATCCTCGTGCCAGGAGGATGGTCACCTGACTTATTGCGCCGTTTCGATTCGGTGAAAGGATTCGTCCGTTATATGGATGAACAAAAACGACCAATCGGTCAAATCTGTCACGCCGGTTGGGTGTTGATTTCTGCGAACATTCTAGACGGGGTGAACGTGACGAGCACGCCGGGAATCAAAGATGACATGGAAAATGCGGGAGCGATTTGGCATGATGAGCCGGTCGTCGTCGACGGACATATCGTCTCAAGTCGTCGTCCGCCAGACTTACCAGATTATATGCGTGCGTTCATCGACGTCTTCGCAAAACAGTAACTGAACCATAAAGGAGCTATTCAACGTTGAACTTAAAATCGAATCCATTACTTCGTAAATCCATGCAGTCCACAGCTTACAGTGCCGAACCGATGACGAAAGCAGGTACGTGGTCTAAAGTGTTCACCTTGCTTTTACTCGTGACAGCGGCAGCCGGTACGACATGGCTTGTCGTCCCGACAATCGGAGAAGGGCTCTTGTTCCCGCTCATGATCGGGTCACTCATCCTCGGCTTTATCTTTGCTTTGCTCATCACGTTTAAACCGAATACGGCTCCGGTCGTCGCACCACTATACGGGATTATCGAAGGTGTCTTCGTCGGTTCGATTTCGTATTTCTTCGAAGCGATGGTCCCTGGTATTGTGGGACGCGCCGTACTGACGACGTTTGTCGTCGCCTTTGCGATGTGGTTTGTCTATACGACAGGGCTTGTCAAAGTGACACAGAAATTCAAAGCCGGTGTTATGGCAGCCATGTTCACAGTCATGTTGTTATATCTTGTGCAACTCGTGATGAGTTTGTTCGGTTCAGGCTTGGCATTCATGACCGGTTCAAGCCCACTTGCGATCGGTGTTCAATTCGTGATTGTCATCGTCGCTTCGCTTGCTCTCGTCTTGGATTTTGACTTCATCGCAAGTCAAGTCGAAGCTCGGGCACCGAAACAGTTGGAATGGGTCGCGGCATTCGGATTAATCGTCACGCTCGTCTGGTTGTATATTGAGTTGTTAGATTTACTTTATCGTCTAGCGATGAGAGAATAAGAATCAATCATCGATCCGTTGGGTCGATGATTTTTTTACGAAAGGATGTGTCCATCTGTCTGCTCAAGACAGATTTATGATGAAGAAGATAGTGATTATCGGGTCAGGGATCGTCGGTGTTTCGGCTGCCTATCACTTAGCTGGTAAAGCGGATGTGACGGTCATTGACCGGAAAGAAGAAGGAAGAGCAACGGATGCGGCGGCTGGAATCGTATGTCCGTGGATTGCGCAGCGACGCAATAAAGCTTGGTATGCACTGGCAAAAGGTGGAGCTAGCTATTATCCTAAAGTCGTCAAAGAGCTGGAAGCTGAAGGGGAGACGGACACCGGGTATAAACGTGTCGGGACACTTGCACTCCATGAAGAAACGAAGCTCGACCAGATGATGGAGCGAACATTGCTTCGTCGAGAAGAAGCGCCAGAAATCGGTGAACTCGAACGATTGACTGCAGCAGAGGCACAACATCGTTTCCCACCGTTATCGGATGAATACGATGCACTCTTCGTGACAGGAGGGGCTAGGGTCGACGGTGGTCGCTTTCGCGCTGCGCTTGAGAGAGTCGCCATCAAGCGTGGCGTCAAGTTTGTCAACGGTTCCGCACGGTTGACGAGTAGAAATGTGATTGATGTGGAATGTGACGGAGTGGTCTATGAAGCGGATGAAATCATCCTCGCGACGGGTGCTTGGTTACCGGAGCTGTTGCAGCCTCTTGGATATACGGTACGAGTCGAAGGGGAAAAGGCCCAGCTCGTCCACGTCCAGTTGAAGGATACAGATGCATCTGACTGGCCGGTCGTCATGCCGCCCCGACGCCGCTATTTACTCGGATTTGACGACGGAAAAGTGGTCATCGGTTCGACACATGAGAAAGGAAAAGCGTTCGACGTTCGTCCGACTGCAATCGGTGTACACGAAGTACTGACAAAAGGTTTGGAGTCGGCACCTGGACTTGCTGAAGCAGAACTCGTTGAGACGAAGGTCGGCTTCCGTCCGGTCACACCAAATTCGATTCCCGTTCTCGGGAGGGTGCCTGGGGCAGAAAAACTGTTAGTCGCGAACGGTCTGGGCTCATCCGGCTTGACGGTCGGCCCATTCATCGGAAAAGTGTTGAGTGACCTCGTTCTGACAGGAGACGCGGAAGTGGATCTATCGCTCTATCCAATTGAAGACTTTATCTATCACACATAAAAAGGTGACTGTCTGCTTGCTTGAGACAGTCACCTTTTACCGTTTCATGACCCCATTCAAAAAGAAATGAAAGTAGACTTCCATCGTTTCCTTCATATCCTCGATTGAAAACTGAGGATCGGACAGGATGGCCTGTTGCATGAATTGTACATAGCGTAAATAAGAAGAAGTGGATAACGTCGAATCGATTGACCCTTGGGCCTTCCCGTATTCAATCAACTGGGCGAAAGCAGTATATCCTCGAGTCGCAAGGTGTTCCCAGTTCGGGTCTTGTTGAATCATTGCTGTGATGGTCTCGTCAAAGAGAACCGCTGTCTGGATTTTTCGTTTTAGGATTTCGACGAGTAACGCATCGAAGGGAGCGTTCGACTCAATCGCCTGTTCAATCCAACTCATCTGCTCTTCTGTCATTTGCTTTAAGATTTCCACGATGACCTGGTCTTTTGAACCGAAGTAATTATAGATGGATACGGGGGAGACATGCGCTCGTTTCGCTAGTTCACTGATTGTAAATCGGGATTGCTTCTCTGTCATCAAGTCAAAAGCGGCACGTAAGATCGCTTGTTGTTTTTCTTCGGTGCGTTTCGCAAATCCATCCATTGATCGAAGCGCTCCTTTCTCTAGTTTTGTAATCAATATACCATTTCCATTTCAAAAAAGAACGTGATATACTAGTTTTGTAATGATATTGTTCAGATATTACAAAAAAGGAGGGATCGAGATGATTCGGATTCAGCGATTGACGAAACGATTTGATGATACACATGGCATTTTTGATGTATCCCTTCAAGTGACACCAGGAACAATCTTCGGATTCATCGGACCGAACGGCGCTGGAAAATCGACGACGATTCGACATTTGATGGGTCTGTTGAAGCCGAGTGAAGGCAAGGCGACCATCAACGGATTCGATTGTTGGCAGGAGACGGAGCAAGTGAAACGGAGTGTCGGCTATTTGCCAGGAGAAATCAATTATCCCCAGAACATGACGGGAGAAGAAATCATTCGATTGACGCGCCATTTGCACAAAACGAATTCGGATCGTGAACGGCAATTACGTGAACGGTTTTCATTCGATGAGGCGACGAAAGTACGGAAGATGTCAAAAGGGATGAAGCAAAAACTCGCCATCATCACCTGTTTCATGAAAGATGTGCCGGTCTATATATTGGATGAACCGACGAGCGGATTAGACCCGCTCATGCAAGATCGTCTAATCGATTGGTTAATTGAAGAAAAGCAATCTGGGAAAGCGATTCTCATGAGTTCTCACCATTTCCCTGAGATGGAACGGACGTGCGACCGTGCCGCGTTGATTAAAGATGGACGCATCATCATCGAAGAGGACATGGAACAATTACGACAACATAGCGTGAAACGGTATCGAGTCGAATTTTCAACGGAAGCGGAAGCCGTTCGATTCGCGGCCGATTCTGGTGAACGGGACGGCATGCATGTTGAGGTCACCATCTCGACACCGATAGAGCTGAACCACCTCATCCGAACGTTGGCGGAGTTTCAGGTTCAATCACTGACAAGTGGCACAGACGAGCTCGAACATCTATTCATGCAGTATTACGGGGAGGCGACATGACATGTTAATTCGCTCCATGTTGAAACAGAATCGCAGTTGGATTCTAGGATATTCAGTCGGGACTAGCATATATCTCTTTTTCTTAGCCGCAATCTTCCCATCTATTCAAGAAACAGGATTGATTGAGGCAAAATTAGAGTCGTTGCCACCTGAGCTTCTAGATGTCTTCCAAATCGATGCGTCGATGGCGATGGACAACGTCCTCAATCTATTGTCGAGTAACTATTATGGCTTGATTTTCTACGTCCTCGCAGTTTTATTCGCATTGACTTTCGCCTCGAAACTCTTGGCTAAACCGGTCGATTCTGGAGAAATCATGCTGTATATGGCGGCACCGATTTCTCGAGTCACGTATGTGATGTCAAGCTTTGTTGTGTTGATTGTGGCAGTCGGACTATTTGTCGGTCTGAATGGATTGAGTTTAATGGCAGCGGACCTTCTGTTCGATTTACAAATCGACTATGCGGTTCTGTGGATGCTTCAATTGAATGGGGCGCTCATGTTGCTCGTCCTAGGCGTAGCCGCTTATGTGATTGCGAGTCTGTTCGATGATAGTAATAAATCCTATATGGTGACGGGCGGGATATTCACGTTCTTTCTCATGGTGAACATCATCCAAGGAGTGAGCGATCAATTCGATTGGATGTCAAACCTCTCATTCTTCTCTCTCTTTGACGCCGGTGCCATCATGCGTGAGGAATATTGGGGAATCCATTTCATCTGGTTACTCGCTCTCCTGACCATCTTTTCAGCACTCTCGTTCATCCGATTCACCCGAAAAGATTTGACGATTTAGTTTTCCGAAATAAATTCTCGGGTATGATACAATCAGCTCGTTAGAATGAAAAGGGGATGAATGAGATGCTTTACGCAACATTACGAAATAAGGTCGAAATTCCGATGATCGGCTTTGGTGTCTGGAAGGTCGATAATGAAACCGAGGCACCAGCTGCTGTCGTTGAAGCCATCAAAACAGGCTATCGTCACATCGATACGGCTGCTATCTATAAAAATGAAGAGGGCGTTGCGAAGGGAATTCATCTCTCGGGTGTAGACCGCTCTGAATTGTTCATCACGTCGAAGATTTGGAATGATGACATTCGTGAAGGCAAAACGAAAGAGGCATTCGAAGACTCGTTAAAACGACTCCAGACAGATTATTTGGACCTTTGTCTGTTGCATTGGCCGGTAGATGGGTTCGTCGATGCGTGGAAAGATCTCATCGATTTATATGAAGCCGGAAAAATCAAAGCAATCGGTGTATCCAACTTTAAAGAACACCACTTAGAAACATTGAAAGAAGCCGGTCTGATGGCGCCACTCATCAATCAAGTTGAACTTCATCCACAACTCCCGCAACCGGATTTGTTGGATTACTGTCAAGATGAAGGGATTCAGATCGAGGCGTGGAGCCCACTCATGCAAGGTAAGTTTTTGGACATCCCTGCCTTTTCTGAGATTGCAGAAAAACATGGGAAGACGCCGGCGCAGATAGTTCTCCGTTGGCATCTTGAGTCTGGTCATGTCGCGTTACCGAAATCGGTGACACCACATCGAATCCGTGAGAACTTTGATGTATTCGACTTCTCACTCGATGCGGACGATTTGGCGAAAATCGATCAAGTGGCGACAAGGGAACGTCTCGGACCAGATCCAGACGAAATCGACTTTTAATTGAGAAGGGGTTCGCATATGCGAGCCCCTTTGTACGTGTAGAGTCACATGGATGCGGGTATTGAATATTATGTTACAAAAGGAGGTGTTTGATCTTCATTTAGAAGATCGTGCTTATGGACTTATCAAAATGGCCGATTGTAAACTGGGTTGCTTTTTTAGCGACCGTCGTCATCAACTACTTTGCGAGCGGCGACAACGCGGCGGTTTCGGACCGCATCGATATCTACTTTAAGCCGGCAGGGTACGCCTTCTCGATTTGGGGTGTCATCTATGTCGCGCTACTCGTCTGGCTGGTGCTCCAGTTGAAGAAAGGGACGACGGCGAATCGTCAAGCCGAGCGGATGAAAGCCGGTTTCTTAGTCTCTTGCGTGCTGAATGGTTTATGGCTATTGGCATTCACGAACGAATGGTTTGTCGTCTCACTTGTCATCATGGTGTTGTTCCTGGCTACGCTGTGTTGGTTGTATTATATCGCTTTTCGGACGTCTACGAGCTGGCTCGATCGGTTCCCGTTCTCCATCTACATCGGATGGGTATCAGTCGCGACCATCGTCAACACGTTCGTTGTGATGAAGACGGAACAGATCACGTCGCTGTTAGGTCTTGATGAACTCGCCTGGACCTCACTTATGCTGATGGTCGGTGTGATTCTTGCCCTTCTCT
Organism: Exiguobacterium sp. AT1b; assembly: GCF_000023045.1. GTDB lineage: Bacteria > Bacillota > Bacilli > Exiguobacteriales > Exiguobacteriaceae > Exiguobacterium. The sequence goes on from NC_012673.1 coordinate 121,309, forward strand.
TTATGTGGTGGCATCATGATTTCATCTATCCACTCGTATTCGTCTGGGCGTATATCGGAATCTTTGCGAGAATCGAAGAAGGCACACTCTATGTTGTAATTGTCAGCGCCCTCGCATTGCTTGCGATTGGGTATATCGGTTTGATTTTGTGGAAACGTCCGGAATCGTTTTTACATCATCCGCGTAAAACAGTAGAACAATAATCAAGAAAAGGGTATCTTCAGGATATCCTTTTTTTATGTTCTGAAGAACCTATAAATAAATAATATTTATGGATATTTATTCTTTATCGAACATAACTAAAAACGATAAATCCATTGATAACAGTAATGTATACGCTTTCAATATGAATCGATGCGATTCCTATTATGCAAAAATGCATGCAACTCACTTGATTTTTCAGAATATTTAGAACAGAATGTTAATTACGAAACTGTGAGTGAAAGGGGTCGATGATATGAGTCGAGTTGGTTTGTATGACTCAAAATTTGAGAAAGATGCGTGTGGGATTGGACTTTACGTCAATTTACATGGGCTAAAGAAACATGAAATTGTCCAAAAATCGCTCTCGATGTTATGTAATTTAGAGCACCGAGGAGGACAAGGTGTCATCGATGCTGGTGATGGGGCGGGTATCATGACTGAGATTCCACACGAATTGTTTACGCAAACCATGAACCTTCCGTCACTCGGTCGTTACGCTGTCGGAATGGTTTTTTTTCAGCCGTCTGAGAATCAGTTACATGAAAAAATCACGTTGATGGAACGGATGGCGGATGAACTGGATTGTTCGACGATCGAATGGCGCGAAGTACCTGTCGACCCGATGCAAATCGGGGAACATGCACGGGTCACACAACCGGTCATCTATCAATGGTTTATCTCATGTCCATTCCTAGACGAGGATGCGAATGAACGCGTCTTCTATGAACTTCGTCGGAAAATCGAAAAAGTCGAATCATTACGCCTATATATCGCAAGCCTGTCAACGAGAACGATCGTATATAAAGGGATGTTGACGCCAAATCAAATCGCAGCATTTTATTTGGACTTGCAATCTTCTCACTATAAAAGCACGTTCGGCATCGTTCATTCTCGCTTTTCTACAAATACATTTCCGTCATGGGAACGGGCGCATCCCAATCGAATGATTGTTCATAATGGAGAAATCAACACGCTACGAGGGAATATCGATGCGATGCGAGCACGGGAAGGGGTCACGTCAACAGACTTATTCGAAGACGTTCAACACTTGTTTCCTGTGCTTCAAGAGGATGGGAGCGACTCGTCCATGCTCGATAACGCTTTTGAATTCTTCACACGAACAGGTCGTTCGATCGCCCATACGGCGATGATGTTGATTCCTGAACCATTTGTCGAAGGAAAGATGGAACCGTTCAAGCGCGACTTTTACCAGTATCATTCATCCATCATGGAGCCGTGGGATGGACCGACTGGAGTCGTCTTCACAGATGGAAGGCAAATCGGAGCAATTTTAGATCGTAACGGCTTGCGTCCGATGCGTTATGTCGAAACATTGGACGGGGAATTGATTCTCTCCTCTGAAACAGGAGTCATTCCGGTTGACGCAGAGAACGTCAAATCTAAACAACGTCTAAGACCAGGACAGTTGTTGTTGATCGACTTGATTGAAAAGCGATTGATCCCTGATCATGAGATCAAAGAGACGATTGCGAAGTCAGAGCCTTATCACAAATGGCTAAAGCAGATGATGACCATTGAGGATCGAGGGGTCGTTGAAGAAGAACTACTTGAACTCGGACGTGTGCAACGTGCGTTTGGATATACGAAAGAAGACATTGAACAGTACATGGTTCCGTTAATCAAAGACGAAAAAGATCCAATCGGCTCGATGGGGCATGACCAACCAATCGCGGTGCTCTCGACGCGGCCCCGTTCCTTGTTCCATTATTTCAAACAACACTTCGCACAAGTGACCAACCCGCCAATCGACGCGTTACGGGAGAAAATTGTCACGGCTACGTTTACTTGGATTGGTCCGCAAGGAGATCCGGTCCATACCGGACGAGGTCACGCGAAACGTGTGTGGTTGAATCATCCGATGATTGATGGGGCAATCCTCAAGCAACTTGCCGAGAAGCTCAAGGTCGAACGAGTCGATACAACGTTTACGAATGATTTAGAGGCGTCGCTTGAAGCCCTTTTGCAACAGGTCAGCCAGATTGTACGAAATGGTGCGAACGTGATCGTCCTATCTGACCGTCTCGTCAGTAATGAACGGATTGCGATGCCGTCTCTCCTTGTACTGAGTGCGGTCCATCAACACTTGATTCGAGAGAACTTGCGCTCGAACTGTAGTCTCATTTGTGAGAGCGGTGAAGTTCGAGAAGTGCATCAGGCAGCGACCTTGATTGGGTATGGGGCAGATGCGGTATATCCTTATGTAGCCTATGCGACGATACGAGACTTAGTCGAACGAGAACAAATCGCGCATTCATTTGAAGAGGCCATTCGCTCGTATCAAAAAGCAGTTGTCGAAGGCATCGTCAAAATCATGTCGAAAATGGGTATCTCGACGATTCAAAGCTACCGTGGGGCCCAAATTTTCGAAGCTGTCGGATTAGATCGTGATTTGATTGAGACGCATTTCAGGGGAACGACGTCCCAACTGTCTGGAATCGGATTTGAAGAACTTGAAGACGAAGCGAGAACACTCCATACGTCCGCCTATGCGACGAATCGTCCGCTCGAGGCGGGAAGTGATTTCCAATGGCGTGCAGACGGAGAAGAACATGCATTCAATCCGAAGACGATTCATTTGTTGCAACGTGCCTGTCGTGAGAATGAACGTAAATATTATGATGCTTATGTGAAGCTGCATGAATCATCAGGACAGTTCATACGACAGTTGTTTGCATTTAAAACACAACGTCCTGTCCCGCTCGAAGAAGTAGAGCCAGTCACGTCGATCGTTCGCCGTTTTAAGACAGGCGCGATGTCATTTGGGTCCTTGTCGAAAGAGGCGCATGAAACGCTCGCTATCGCCATGAATCAGATCGGTGCGAAAAGTAACTCTGGAGAAGGCGGGGAAGACCGGGCCCGCTTCGTCCCGGATGAGTTTGGAAACGAACGCATCAGCCGCATCAAGCAAGTCGCGAGCGGACGATTCGGGGTGACGGCAGAATATCTTTACCATGCCGATGAAATTCAAATCAAGATGGCGCAAGGGGCAAAACCGGGTGAGGGTGGTCAACTTCCAGGAAATAAAGTGTACCCATGGGTCGCCGAAGTGCGTGGATCCGTTCCGGGGGTTGGACTCATCTCACCGCCTCCACATCACGATATTTATTCGATTGAGGACTTGGCCCAACTCATCTTTGACTTAAAGCATGTAAACCCGAATGCGAAAATCAGTGTCAAACTTGTCTCGAAGTCAGGTGTCGGGACGATTGCAGCCGGTGTCGCGAAAGCGAACGCCGATACGATTGTCATCAGTGGATATGATGGTGGAACCGGTGCTTCTCCAAAGACATCGATCAAGCACACAGGTCTTCCTTGGGAACTTGGACTCTTAGAGACGCATCAAACGCTCGCGTTGAACGGGTTACGGGGGAGAGTCACACTTGAGACGGACGGAAAGCTCATGACGGGGCGAGACATCGTCCTAGCTGCCATCTTCGGGGCGGAAGAGTTTGCGTTTGCGACAGCGCCACTCGTCGTCCTTGGATGTATTATGATGCGTGCATGCCATTTGGATACGTGTCCGGTCGGTGTGGCGACACAGGACCCTGTGCTTCGTCAGAAATTTATGGGGAAACCAGAACACGTCGTCAACCTGATGACGTTCTTGGCAGAAGAAGTACGAGAAATTTTAGCATCACTCGGTGTGACATCATTAGACGACGTGATTGGTCGAACGGATCTCCTCAAAGAAAGTGAATGGAAGACGAAACATCCGAAAGCAAAACGGTTAGATTTAGCACCGATGCTCTCGATGTCGACACCACTTCCTGAGCGTGAAGAAGTCGCTCACCCGGCATACCGTTCCTATGATCACCGAAAATTGATTCCGGCAGTCTCACGGTCAATCAGCTCGTTGCAACCGACCTTCTTCGTTGGTCGCATCCGAAACACCGATCGTGCCGTCGGGACACAGTTGGGGTTTGAAGTGACGAAAGTTCACGGTCAGGTCGGTTTAGCGGACGATACCATCTCGCTTCGCCTCAGTGGGTCAGCCGGACAAAGCTTAGGAGCATTTTTACCGCGAGGAATCACCATTTCTGTCATCGGGGATGCCAACGATTATATCGGGAAGGGCTTGAGCGGTGGGAAATTAGCATTGATCTCTGAAAAACATGCACCGTTTGATGAAAGTAATCAAATGATTGCCGGAAACGTCTGCTTGTACGGAGCGACGAGCGGACAAGCCTTCTTTAACGGTCACGTCGGCGAGCGTTTTGCCGTTCGAAATTCCGGGGCGACGGCAGTCGTCGAAGGAGTCGGCGATCATGGATGTGAGTATATGACCGGGGGAACGGTTCTCGTCCTCGGTGATGTCGGACGGAACTTTGCAGCCGGCATGTCAGGTGGCGTCGCATATATTTATGGGGATCAAGCGTACGATCGACTCGTCAACGAGGAGCTCGTCTCCGTCGTGAAAGAATTGAACGATGAAGATATGGAACAAATTTATGCACTTCTCGAAGCGCATCAGTTTCATACAGACAGTGTTAAAGCACGGACTATTTTAGAGTCGTTCGAACAAGCTCGCTCTCACTTTGTAAAGGTCGTTCCTCGAGATTATGCGAATGTATTGGACGTTATGCGTCAAATCGAGGCGAATCGACCGGAATTGAGCGAAGCGGACCGAGCACTTGAATTGTTCCGGGTTGTGACTGAGGGGGGTAACGCATGAAACATAACTTTTTAAACATCGCACGGTCCACATTACCTGAGCGTCTTGTGGATGAGCGAGTGAAGGATTATGAAGAATATGCGACACGAATGGATGACGAATCGGTCAAACAGCAGGCTGCACGTTGTATGGACTGTGGCACTCCATTCTGTCATGTCGGGGATATGATTGGACAAGAGACGATTGGGTGCCCGATTCACAACTATATCCCGGAGTGGAACAAGCTTGTGACCAAATCGGACTGGATGGGAGCGTATCACCGATTGATGGAGACGAATAACTTCCCGGAGTTTACGGGTCGAGTTTGTCCCGCACCGTGTGAGGGGTCTTGTACACTCGGAATCAGTGAAGATCCGGTTGCGATCAAATCGATTGAACGAACCATCATCGATCGGGCGTTTGAAGAAGGTTGGGTGAAACCAAGGCCGGTCCATCGAAGAAGCGGGATGACGATTGCCGTCGTCGGAAGTGGTCCGGCTGGATTGGCGGCTGCTGACCAACTGAACCAGCTCGGACATTCGGTCACCATCATCGAGAAGGCGGATGAACCGGGAGGGCTACTCATGTACGGAATCCCGAACATGAAACTGGATAAGGATGTCGTGAGACGTCGCATTCGGTTGCTCGAACAAGAGGGAATCGTCATCCGGACGAATATTGAGGTCGGTACGGATGTGACAGTGGAGGCGCTTCGGAACCAATACGATGCGGTGATTTTCGCGACTGGCGCTCAGAAACAGCGCACGCTCGGGATTGATGGCGATGATGCACGTGGTGTCGAAATGGCAATGGATTATTTGACGGCTTCTATGCGTGAGCGTAAAGGAGAATCGCTTCCGTCCATGTATGATGCCAAAGACAAAAATGTCATCGTCATCGGAGGTGGGGATACTGGAGCCGACTGTGTGGCGACGGCAATCCGTCAAGGTGCAAAATCAGTCGTTCAATTTGGGAAGCACCCGTCAAAAGGGTTGCTTCGTGCACCGGAGAAACCTTGGCCACTTCAACCGGACACGCTAACGACGGATTATGCGTATGCGGAATCACTCGCGGTCTATGAGAAAGACCCGAGAACGTATTTGATTCGCTCCAACCAAATCGTCACGATAGAAGGGCGTGTCACAGGGATTGAAACGGAACGGATGACGAAAGTCGTCAACCCGGATGGTCAAGCGACTTTCTTCGTTGAGGAAGATTCGATAGAGACGTATCCGGCGGACCTGATCCTCGTCGCCATTGGATTTGAACGACCAGAGCACGAGTTGCGGAAAATCGGTGTCGAGAAGACGACAGATTTCCAGACGGCAACGGAAAACGTCTTTGTCGCGGGGGATGCCAAGCGAGGGCAAAGCCTGATCGTATGGGCGATTCGGGAAGGACGAGAAGTGGCAGAGGTCGTCGATGCGTATCTCGACACTTGCAAGACCGAATTAAAAACCTCATCATAAAAAGGAGCGACAGCCGTCGCTCCTTATCTTTTGTTTAGGAGGAGTTTTATGTTCACCGAAATCCTCATGTATACGGGAATCTGGTTTATTCTCATCCTCATTTTATTAGGAACCATTTATTCACGACGGAAAAAATGATCAAAGCACCATCGCCGCAATCACACCGAAGATGATGAGTGGAATATTGTAGTGTAAGAACGTTGGCCAAACCGTTTCACGTAGGTGATCGTGTTGACCGTCAGCGTTCAATCCACTCGTAGGTCCGAGTGTCGAGTCACTCGCTGGGCTACCTGCATCCCCGAGCGCTCCTGCAGTCCCGATGATGGCAATCGTTGCCTCGACTGAGAAGCCGTATTGTACACAGAGCGGGACGAAAATTGCTGCAATGATTGGAACGGTCGAGAAACTTGAACCGATTCCGAGCGTGATGACAAGGCCGACGAGCAACATGACGAGAGCGGCAATGAGTTTAGAGTCACCCATCAAATCGCTCGCTCCGTTGACGAGCGGTTCGATCGCACCTGTCTCGCGGATGACGGCAGCGAATCCACTTGCGGCGATCATGACAAACCCGATGAATGCCATCATGCGCATGCCGCTTGTGAAGATATCATCTGCCTCAGACCACGGAATCAGGCGGAAGATTGAAAGCAAGATCAAACCAGTCACCGCAGAGGCGATCATCGACTCGGTCTGCAATTGAACGATGAGGACGATGAGAACGACTGCGAGTGTCATGATCATCTTCAAACTACTCATTTGACGTATTTCATAATCAGTTGGTCCGAGTGCGATCGTGTCATACGTTCTCGGTTTCCGGTAGTGAATGAACGCGGCAATCAATCCGACGACCATCCCTAATGCCGGGATACCCATGATCGAGATGATGTTGACGTCTCCGACAGTCAAGCCGTTTGCTTCAACGTTTGCGATGAGAATCTCATTCAAGTAAATCCCACCAAACCCGACAGGTAACAACATATATGGTGTCACAAGACCGAACGTCAAAATGGTTGCGACGAGACGACGGTCTACATTCAACTCATTGAACAGTACCAGTAACGGCGGAATCACAATCGGGATAAAGGCGATGTGAATCGGAAGCACGTTTTGAGAGCTGATGGATAACAATAAGATGAGTGACAATAGGAATGCTTTGACGTACATCACACGTTTGCCTGACACGTCACGACCTGACATCGCAATCAATTTTTCGGCTAAGACGTCCGGAAGCCCCGTTTTCGATAACCCGACAGCGAATGCGCCGAGGAGCGCGTAGCTGAGTGCGATGCTCGCTCCACCACCAAGACCGTCACTGAAGGCGGTCAACGTATCGTTGAACCCAAGTCCTCCAACAAGCCCTCCGACAAGCGCCGCTAAGATTAATGATAATACAATGTGCACTCGGCTGATGGCGAGCGCAAATAAGACGATGACTGCAAGTAATACTGCGTTCATATCGATCCAACACCTTTCGCGTTTTCTTTCTCTTGGTATCACTTTAATATGATAAAGACTTTTTGAAATTTAACATATGATGTGACCCTTGTCAAATCGAATATGAAAAAAGCGATAACTCGTGAAAGTTATCGCTTACGTGTTACATCTCGACGTTATGATACACTTGGCGCACATCTTCCAAGTCTTCGAGCACATCGATTAATTTTTCAAACTGTTCTTGCGAAGCGTCATCGAGTGACACTTCGTTCTGCGGGAGCATCGTCAATTCCGCAACGGCAAACTCTTCTACTCCGGCAGCCTTGAATGCAGTCTGAACGGCGTGGAACGCTTCTGGCTCTGCATAGACGATGACCGTCTCGTCTTCCTCGATAACATCACGCACATCAAGGTCATGCTCCATCATCAGTTCGAGGACGTCATCTGCCGACATCTCATTGACACCGATGACGGCAGTTGCATCGAACATATATGCGACCGAACCACTGACTCCCATGTTGCCTCCGTTTTTACCGAAAGCGGCACGGACTTCTGAAGCCGTACGGTTGACGTTATTCGTCAATGTATCGACGATGACCATCGAACCATTCGGACCAAACCCTTCATATCGAAGCTCATCGAAGTTTTCCTCATCGCCACCTTTGGCTTTGTCGATGGCACGATCGATGATTGCCCGGGGCACGTTATACGTCTTCGCACGCTCCACCACGAATTTTAATGACTGGTTCAACTCAGGATCAGGTTCCCCTTGACGGGCGGCCACATAAATCTCGCGACCAAACTTCGCATAGACGCGACTCGTGTTCGCATCTTTTGACGCCTTCTTCTCTTTAATGTTGTTCCATTTACGACCCATTACATGTCATCTCTCTTTCCATTTGTACGTAGATTCATTACAGATTATATAAGAAGTTGCGGGAATTGACGAGAAAAGTTTTACTCGTCACCTTTGTCCATCTTCTCGACAATCTCTGTAAGTGTCTTCAAACTCTCAATGAGTCGGTCAGTTTCGTCCTCATTCAAAAAGGCGAGACGTTCCTCAAATAGTCTACGAAATGAGTCTCTGCGCTCAAGTAAGATTCGTTCACCTTTCTCGGTCAGTTGATTCCAAATCACGCGGCGATCCCGCTCGTCTGGCACCCGTGTGATATACCCCTCGTTCAACAATTTCGTGATGAGCGGGGTAACGTTCGGTGGAGCGATGGAGAGTGTCTCGCTGATTCGTCCATTCGTGACAGCCCCCTCGTCCTCAATCAACATCAATAGATGGAAATGAGAGAAGTTCAGGTTTGGAATTTGAGGAAAATCAGATCGACGTAACAATTTACGACGAATTAAAGGAATCAGTTTGACAAACTGGTCCGCTGCATCTTGTTTCGGCATAATAGATTCACTTCCTAGTTAGGTTCTATTTTCATTATACACGAGTTAGGTGCAGTTGAACCTAAAAACGGGTTGATGTGATGATTGATACATCATGGATGAGATTGAATCGACACAAAATATGTAAGCGTTTACATAAAAGAATTGGACCATTTTCATGAAAACGTATTCGATTTTACTGAGGACGCATACAAAAATCAAGAACTATCAACAAATGACAAAAAAATATTGTGAAAGAGTTCACATTGTTGTCACCCACAAAAACTGAAAAACATTGTATTCTATGAATGTGAAGGAAAGCACAATCTCTTGAAAACAGTCATCACAATGTGCTTCCATCAAGTCAATATGTTCATAAAAAGCTCTCACTTATGAGGAGGAACCTAACATGGCAGTCAAAGAGAAAGCAAAAGTGGAAACAACGGCAGAACAAATGGTGGACACGCTCGTAGCAAGTGCGCATAAGGCACTCGATACGTTGATGACGTTCGACCAAGAGAAAATCGATCACATCGTACAGGCGATGGCGCTTGCGGGACTCGAGCAACACGTCGCACTCGCGAAGTTAGCACATACAGAAACAGGTCGCGGTGTCTTTGAAGACAAGATGATCAAAAACATTTTCGCGACAGAATATATCTATAACTCACTCCGTGGTGAGAAAACGGTCGGCGTTCTTGAAGACGACGTTCAAAACGGAATCACATACATCGCAGAACCAGTCGGTGTCGTCGCTGGGGTCACACCGGTCACGAACCCAACATCGACAACGATGTTCAAAGCGATCATCGCCATCAAGACACGTAACCCGATTATCTTCGCGTTCCATCCATCAGCGCAACAATGTTCAAGCGAAGCGGCTCGTGTCCTCCGTGACGCAGCAGTGGCGGCAGGTGCTCCTGAAAACTTGATTCAATGGGTTGAAGTTCCGTCACTCGATGCGACGAAAGCGCTCATGAACCACCCTGGTGTAGCGATGGTCCTTGCGACGGGTGGGGCAGCGATGGTCAAATCGGCTTACTCGACTGGTAAACCAGCACTCGGTGTCGGACCTGGTAACGTACCGGCCTACATCGATAAGACTGCGAAAGTGAAACGTGCCATCTCAGACGTCATCCTTTCAAAAACGTTCGACAACGGAATGATCTGTGCGTCTGAACAAGCGATCATCGTCGATCAAGAAGTATATGAAGAAGTGAAAGCAGAGATGACGGCACTCGGTTGCTACTTCTGCTCACCAGAAGAAAAAGCAAAACTTGAAACACTCGTCATTCGTACAGATACATGTGCGGTCAACCCTGAAATCGTCGGGAAGCCGGCAGCATGGATCGCTGAACAGGCAGGTCTCAAAGTACCAGCGGATACGAAGATCTTGATTGCAGAGCTTGAAACAGTTGGCGCAACGGAACTTCTTTCTCACGAAAAATTAAGCCCGGTTCTCGGTGCGTATAAAGTTCAATCACGTGAAGAAGGATTTGCAATCGCTGAAAAAATGCTCGAGATTGGTGGTCTCGGTCACACGGCGGTCATCCACTCAACAGATGACGATGCCATCCTTGAGTTCGGTCTCCGTATGAAAGCTTGCCGCATCATCGTCAACTCACCTTCAGCACATGGTGGAATCGGTGACCTTTATAACGAAATGACACCATCCCTCACGCTCGGTTGTGGGTCTTACGGTAAAAACTCCGTCTCAGAAAACGTGACGGCGAAACATCTACTCAACGTGAAAAAGGTGGCGAGACGTCGCGTGAATATGCAATGGTTCAAAGTACCTGAAAAAATCTATTTCGAGAAAAACTCAGTACAATACCTTCAATCGCTCACAACGAAAAAACGGGCGATGATCGTCACAGATGAAATGATGGTCAAACTCGGATTCGCTGACAAAGTCATCAAAAACTTGCCGGCTGGTGTCGAGTACCGCATCTTCGACCAAGTCGAACCGGATCCATCTGTTGAAACGGTCATGAACGGTGCCGAAGCGATGCGTCACTTCCAACCAGACATGATCATCGCACTTGGTGGTGGTTCACCGATGGATGCTGCGAAAGGCATGTGGCTCTTCTACGAACGTCCAGAAGAGAAGTTCTCGAATCTACGCCAGAAATTTATGGATATTCGCAAACGGACGTATAAGTTCCCGACACTCGGTAACAAGTCAATGTTTATCGCCATCCCGACAACGTCAGGTACAGGTTCTGAAGTGACACCGTTCACTGTCATCACAGATAAAAAACGTAACGTGAAATATCCGATTGCTGACTATGCGATCACACCAGACGTCGCCATCGTCGACCCTGAGTTCGTCATGACCGTCCCAGCTTCAATCACGGCTGATACAGGAATGGACGTCATGACACACGCAATCGAAGCATATGTTTCCGTCATGGCGAATGATTACACAGACGGACTTTGCCTCCGCGCCATCAAGATGATCTTCGACTACCTACCAAAAGCGTATGAAAACGGTAGCGATGCGGAAGCTCGTCAGAAAGTACACAACGCTTCAACGATGGCGGGTATGGCGTTTGCGAACGCGTTCCTCGGAATCAACCACTCGATCGCTCACAAAATCGGTGGAGAGTTCCACGTCCCACACGGTCGTACGAACGCGATTCTCATGCCACACGTCATCCGTTACAACGCGACACGCCCATCGAAACTTGCGGCGTTCCCGAAATATGAGTCATTCATCGCTGACGAACGTTACGCAGAAATCGCGCGTTACCTCGGACTTCCAGCAAGCACGACAGCTGAAGGTGTCGAGTCACTCGTCCAAGCGATCATCGAGCTCGGTCAACGCTTGAACATCAAACTTTCGTTCAAGGCGCAAGGTATCAAGAAAGCAGAACTTGATGCGAAGATCGACAAGATGGCGGTCGACGCATTCGAAGACCAATGTACGACGGCCAACCCGAAAATGCCGCTCGTTGAAGAATTAAAAGAAATCATGTACGCAGCATACGAAGGCGTATAAGCTTCAACCTCTACAAGGAGCCCGTTCAACTCGAACGGGCTTTTCTTGTGGTCGGAATATGACATTCAGTTTCTAAAATTATATTTAAATTGATAAAAAATTGAATAGTCAGACCATAAATAGCTGTATATAATAAAAAATGGTATACATAGCAATTTATTGATGAATGGAGATCGTGTCATGATCATCGTGTTTAGTTTGTTGCGTTCAATCGCGACAGTTGTTCTTTTCTTCAATCCAATTTATTCGATGCCGCTCGAGACCGCGGAATATATTTCATCAGTCGATCGAAATGCGGATAGTTGGGAGAGTGCCGACTTTTTTGAATCATTCGGAACCGAGTTACCTATCGACATGGACCGAAACCTCCTTTACACAGAACGGATAACCGGCTGGACTGAGATTGAAGTGGAGGACGAAATGTATGAGGGGTTTTCATCGATGACGTTTGATCAACCGTTCAAAGGTACGATTCTACATATGACGTGAGGACAAGACATTCCGGATGTAAAAGAAAAAGTGGTCGTCTTACCGACAACAAAGTTTTCATATGACAACATCGAGGATGCGTATACCGTCGATTACGCAGGTGAGGTTTTGAATGACCAGGAAGCGAACGCGTACTTGTCAGAGCTCGCATCTGCAGGAGCTGCAGGATACCTGATCACCCCTTATGAAGACGACCCATATGAGACGGGTTTCGTGTTCACGTCATCCTATATGAAGTTAGATGGTACAGGGGTAGACTTGGATACGGCTGAACAACTGAAGGACGGGGAAACGATTCGAGTCAAACCCTATCGTGAAGAGATCCCATATGTCGAGTTTGTCCAACAAGGAAAATCGGAACGGGAAATCATTCTCATGTCACGACTCGATTCTTCCTGGCACGGAGCCCATTATTTGTCTGCCGTCGGTCCGTCTACGGTCTTATATCATCTGATGCAGGTGATGAACGAGGAAATGCCAGACTATACGATTCGATATGTCTTTTTGAATGGAAACGGCGACTCTAGAGAAGCGAGTGACGATTTCCTTGAACGGCTAGGGGAACAAAAAGAAAAAGTGGAAACGGTCGTCATGCTCGATATTCTTGGGACTGGTGATGGTCCACTATACGTTCGGACGAAAGGGATGAAATTCTATCCAGTACTAGAACGGGCGCCATTCGCTGAACTAGAAGTGCGTTCGTTGGCAAGTTCACCGGGTGACGCTTACGATGAAGCAGGAATCCCTTATTTGATGTTGAGTGACTCATTAGAAGGAAGCTGGCATGTGTTCACGGAGAAAGATACGTTCGAACGGCTGTCGGAAGATGGATTAACGGGTGCGGTCGATTGGCTGCACGATTGGCTAACTGACTGACCTAATCATTGTCGCTGTCTGAGAAGACGGCGACATATTTTTTTTAGATGTCGGTTTCGGGTATGATAGTAATGGAGGCGATACGATGAAACAAGAGATGACGATTACGACAGCATATGGAACGATTGCAGGAACTTTTCTTTCCCATGAGGAGCCTCGGGCGACGATTGTCATGTTGAGCGGAAGTGGGCCGAGTGACCGTGACGGCAATATGGGTGGTGTCGGTTTTAACACGTATGCCAAGTTGGCAGAAGCGTTGTATGACCATGGATATAACGTGTTCCGATATGACAAACAAGGAATCGGGAAGTCAGATGGAGACTTCAACAAAGTCGGATTACATGACTTGATTAGCGATGCGATTCTTGTCGTACGCACCATTCGACAATTGGCCGATGTGAATCGCTTATATCTACTTGGTCATAGTGAAGGGGCCGTCCTTGCTCCTGCCGTTCAACTTGAGACGAAGGCGGATGGACTGATCTTACTTTCCGGTTTCCATGAATCGTCCAAGCAGATGTTCTTATACCAAGCTGATGCACTCGCTAAAGACATCGAACATGTGAAGGGAATAAAAGGTCTTTTCTATCGGTTGACGGGCGTTGCCAAAAAGGTCAGACAACGACAGGACGATTTGTTAGAGCGTTCTTTACGGACGAACGTCTCGTCTTTCAAATATCGAGGTCAAGTCGTAAATGCAAAATGGATTCGAGAACATGCATCCTATGACGTCCGAGAGCGGTTGGAGCATGTGACCGTCCCGGTTCTTGCGATTACCGGGGGACGTGATGTCCAAGTCCCACCCGAACACGTCCATATGATTCAAACAAAAGGGGAGGTCACCTCATCGATCATCGATGATATGAATCATCTGCTCGTGACACGGGAGTCACCCCATTCGCTTCTCACGCTGCATAAAGAGTATCGAGAAGCAATCGATGCGCCGATTCATCCAAAACTCGTTCAAGAATTGGATGAATGGTTAAAAAAACAGTCATAAACTCGAAAAACGGTCATTTATTGACCGTTTTTTATGTTATAATTGTGACAAGTTGAATGAAAATGAATGTTTTTGAATGATTTTAGTTGTTTTTATAATGAAAACGCTTTATATTAGACGTATGGAGGGAACAAGATGTTAACGAAACAACGACATCAGTTGATTTTGCAACGCTTATCTGAACAGAAGGTCGTCAAATTGAAAGAATTGGTTGATTTGACGGATTCATCCGAGTCGACGATTCGTCGAGATTTGACGGACCTCGAAGCGGAAGGGTATCTGGCAAGGGTTCACGGAGGCGCAACACTCATTGCGACTCCAGATGAGGAACCGACATTTGAAGAAAAGCGAGACCGGTTCGTAGATGAAAAAGTTGCGATTGCACGGAGGGCCGCAACGTTCATCGAAGACGGGATGTCGATTTATTTAGATGCCGGTACAACCACTCAGGCGATGGTTCCGTTTTTACAAGGCAAAAAGATTGTCGTCGTCACAAACAGTCTACCGATTGCGAATGAATTATTTGATCTTGATATTAAGACGTTTGTGATTGGCGGAGAATTAAAGCGTTCCACTCAGGCACTTGTCGGGTATAACGCACGGGAGAGCATGATGAATTATCGCGTCGACCTCGCCTTTCTCGGAATGAATGGAATCGACCTTGAAGCGGGTTACACGACCCCGGACCCAGAAGAAGCGCTTGTCAAAAAAACGGCAATCGAATTGGCACAAACCTCGTTCGTACTCGCGGACGCATCGAAGATCGGGAAACGAACGTTCAGCCGAGTCGCGACGTTAGATGCCGCACAGTTGATCACATCAAGCAGTGAGTCAATGAGTTCCATCCAAACAATCACAAAGGTGGTGAATGCGAAATGATTTACACGTTAACACTCAACCCTTCTATTGATTACTACGTAACATTACCTGAAGTACATCTAGGAGAAGTGAACCGGATCGAAGAGACGACGGAGCGCGCAGGCGGTAAAGGAATTAACGTCTCCATCGTTCTTCGGGAATATGCACAAGAAACGAAGGCACTTGGTTTCATTGGTGGGACGACCGGTGACTTCATTAAAAAGTCACTCGTCCATCACGGTGTACACACCGATTTCGTAGAGGTGAATGGGAACACCCGGATCAACGTCAAGATTCGGGCGAAAGAGGAAACAGAACTGAATGCGAGCGGACCGAATATCACAGAGCGCGAGCTCGAACAATTGACGGCCAAGTTCGACCAAGTTCAAGAAGGCGATATCGTCGTCCTCGCGGGTAGTATCCCGAGCAACCTACCAGACTCGCTATATCGGACCATTGCTGAATCGATTCGCGAAAAAGGTGCCGACTTTGTCGTCGATACAACGAAAGACGCCATGCTCGAAGTGCTCGCGCTTGAACCACTCATGATCAAACCGAACCACCATGAATTAGGTGAATTGTTTGATACCGAGATTGAAACGTTTGAAGAAGCTCTACCTTATGCCGAACAGCTCGTCAAACGCGGGGCGAAAAACGTCATCATCTCCTTTGCGGGAGACGGGGCACTACTCGTTAACAAGGACGGAGCCGTCACAGCGAACACACCGGTCGGGAAACTCGTGAACTCGGTTGGTGCAGGAGATTCACTCGTCGCCGGATTTGTCGCGAATGTGAAAGGGAAAGGTGAACAAGAAGCATTTCGATACGCGGTCACGACAGGAAGCGCATCTGCTTATACGTTCGGTCTATGTTCAAAACAAGAGATCGATCGCTTGATCGATCAAGTACAACTTACGCCACTTAAACGAATGGAGGAAACAACATGAAAATCACGGACTTGCTCCAACGCGACACGATTCAATTGAATCTACGCGCGAGTTCTAAGCGTGAGGTCATCGAAGAACTTGTCGATGTCCTCGATCGCGCTGGTAAACTATCCGACCGCAACGGTTATCGCGATGCGATTCTAAAACGTGAAAGCGAGAGCACGACCGGCCTCGGAGAAGGGATTGCCATTCCTCACGCGAAAACGAGTGCGGTCAAAACGCCAGCAATCGCATTCGGTCGCTCGGAAGGCGTCGACTACGAAGCGTTAGACGGACAACCGAGCCGCCTCTTCTTTATGATTGCGGCAGGAGAAAACGCGAATAATGAACACCTTGAAACACTCTCTAAACTTTCAGTTTACTTGATGGACCCTGCATTCCAAGAGCGTCTCTATGCAGCCACTTCTGAAAGCGATGTCATCCGTGCCATCGAAGAAAAAGAAGCGGCAGAAGCGAAGCCGGAAGTCGTCAAACAGACGAATGAAGATGCACCGTTCATTTTAGCGGTCACGGCATGCCCGACAGGAATCGCTCATACGTATATGGCAGCAGATAGCTTGAAGCAAAAAGCGGAAGCGATGGGCGTCGATATTAAAGTCGAAACGAACGGATCGACTGGTGTAAAAAATGAATTGACGCGCGCGGATATCGACCGGGCGACAGCGATCATCGTCGCAGCGGACAAGGCTGTTGAAATGGATCGTTTCGCTGGTAAACGAGTCATCGAAGTTCCGGTCGCACAAGGGATTCGGAAACCTGAAGAACTTATCAATCGTGCGGTGAAACAAGATGCGCCGGTATATGAGGCTTCGAAAACATCAGGTGGTGCTTCGAAAGAACAACGTACAGGCGTGTACAAGCACTTGATGAGCGGTGTATCTGCGATGCTTCCACTCGTTGTCGCAGGTGGACTCTTGATTGCCATCAGCTTCTTCTGGGGCATCAACTCTGCAAACCCGGATGATCCGTCTTACAATGAATTTGCTGCACAATTGATGACAATCGGTGGAGCTGCATTCGGCTTCCTCGTTCCGATTCTCGCCGGTTTTATCGCGATGTCGATTGCCGATCGCCCAGGTCTCGCACCAGGTCTCGTGGCAGGGGTACTTGCAAGTCAAGGGAACGCCGGATTCCTCGGCGGTCTCATCGCCGGTTTCTTGGCCGGTTATGTCGTCCTCTTCTTGAAAAAAGCACTCGCAAAATTGCCTGCTTCACTTGAAGGGATCAAGCCAGTCCTCTTGTATCCGTTACTCGGCTCGTTCATCTCCGGGATGATCATGTTACTCGTCGTAAACGAACCGATCGCAGCACTCATGACATGGTTGATGGATACGTTGAACAGCATGAGTGGCGCGAACGCTATCCTTTTAGGAGTCATCGTCGGTGGGATGATGGCAGTCGATATGGGTGGTCCGATCAACAAGACAGCGTACGTCTTCGGTACGGCAGCACTTACAGCGGGTAACCAAGAAGTCATGGCAGCCGTCATGGCTGGAGGGATGGTACCACCACTCCTTGTCGCACTCGCATCAACAGTCTTCGCTCGTCAAAAGTTCTCGAAACAAGAGCGCGAAGCAGGAAAAACTGCTTATATCATGGGAGCCTCGTTCATCACGGAAGCGGCGATCCCATTCGCGGCTGCGGACCCGATTCGCGTTCTTCCATCAGCGATTCTCGGATCTGCCATTGCAGGCGGATTATCCGCATTCTTCACGATTCAATTACCAGCGCCACACGGTGGGATCTTCGTCTTCCCACTTCTTGAAGGAGCTGGAAACGTCGCGGTGAGTATGGGTCTCTATGCACTCGCCATCTTGGCAGGTGCGGTGGTCGGAGCATTGCTCCTCTCGTTCTTGAAAAAACCGTTAACAACATCGACACCAGTCCAATCTAAAGAAGTTGCATAACGTGAGAAGAGACGTCGCCTTTATCCAGAGGTGACGTCTTTTTTGTTGTCGATGTCCGTGCAAAATTCACATAATCTCGGATTGCAAGTTGGGGATTTGTGGTAAACTATTTGTAAAGCTTCGGGTGAGGAGGGGGTCACATTGGACATTCGGGTCGCCAAACCAGATGATGTGTATGGGATTGCGAGAGTGCGTGTGAACGGGTGGCGTACGACCTATCGGGGGATCGTACCGACTGAGTATTTGCTAAAAGTATCATCCGGCTCCATCGAATGGGCAGAACGCTTGCGGACCGCCCTTCGTCGGCAAGAAGTAGCCGGCTTTGTGGCGATTGTCGAGGACGAAATCGTGGGCTTCGTTCTTTACGGAGAAGAGCGGACAGGAGAGTATCCAGACCACACGAATGAAGTGTATGCTATTTATATTTTAGAGAACCATCAAGGGAACGGAATCGGGTCCGCTCTCCTTGAGCATGCCGTGCAATCGATGTGTGAGGCAGGACTCCTGATCTGGGCGCTTGAGATGAATCCGTTTCGTACTTTTTATGAGCGAAAACAAGGGCAGGTCATCGACCAGAAAGATCGAGAATTTGGCGAATTGATGCTCCGCGAAGTAGCGTATGGATGGGAAACGACCCGTCACGACTCCATCATGGGAGCCTGAGCTTAGAGACTGTAGAATGTTCTACGGTCTTTTTTTTGCGTTTTCTGATACTTGATTCTAGAGAAATGACGGTTACTTTTTCGCTAACATCGTGAACTCCCACGGGATATTTTCACCATCCCATCCTCTATGTTCATCAAATCGTTGCAATCTGAAACCAACTGAAATAACAGAATTGATGATGTCACTCAACGTGTGATGACTTAAGGTTACGGATGGGAAGTTATGTTGCTCATCGAGGGCGAAAAATTGTTTATAGGAAAGATCATCTTGAAAAGACTCACGATTAAAATACTTAGGGATATAGATGGATTCAGGCGTGATGCATGTCTTGATTGGGTGATAGTCACTCAAAATTAATTTACCGCCAATTTTTAATATGGAAAATAAAATATTCATCAATTGATCAAGGTCATGGAAGTAATGTAAGATTCCCCCCTCTAAATAGAGAAGGTCGAAATGCTGTTGATACTTCTTTACATCGATATCAAAAATATCTCCAACTATGTATTCAATTGTCGTATTTGAGCAATCTGCGAGTTCTAGTGCATATCGTTTATTTTCCTCTGACAGGTCAAAGATGGTCACGTCAGCCCCGAGGATTGCTAGCGGTACCGCCCTTCTTCCATTCGATCCACAGATGTTTGCGATGTTCAGCCCTTTGACGTCATCAAAGTACTCACGGTGTTTTTTCAAACTTCTTTTAGGGTCTTTCAAAATCTCGATTGATTTTTCTGACGGTGTTCCGTCTCGATTACACTAAAATTCATAGGCGCGATATTCCCATGCCTGTTTGTTTATACGACTTTGCTCATTCATAGTGTTTCATCCTCCTCTTCTCTCGTATCGATTCGTCAAGCAAGCTATTATCCAATTCTATTTCTATAATGGAATTATCTATAATAATTTTACAATGGGAAATTGTCAATAAATCTATGTCTAGTAAGGACAGATATAGATGAATATAAATGTAGAAGTGAGGATACGGTGAATGATTAAAGGAATATACGAGGCGCACTTGCCGGTGAGTGATTTAACTGACTCAATTCGATTTTATGAGAAATTAGGATTAGAGTTGGCATTCCAAAATGAGAAATTGGCTTTCCTTTGGATTATGAAAGGGGAGAGCTGGATTGGGCTATGGAAATCTGGTCAAGTCGATTTACCGTATCATCCATCAATCCGACACATCGCTTTTCGAATCGAGGAGCAGGATTTGGATGCGATCAAAGCATGGCTTGAGGATCAGGGAATTGAAATTCGTACTGCGTTCAAGATGACACCGGAACAGCAACCACTCGTCCTTCCGAATGCCCCATACGAGCATGCGGCCATTTACTTTGAGGACCCGGACGGAAATTCGATTGAACTCATCAAGTTGATAGGAACAAACGCAGTAGAGACTGCTAATGTGATTCCGTACGAAGAGTGGTTAAAAAAATAAAGAATGTACATAATTGATTCAATAAAGGGGAGAGAATATGCTATTCCATTATCATGTATGGACACCACATGTCGAAGAAACGGAGAAATTTTATGCGAGTCTAGGATTTCAAGTGACCCAACGAATCGGAAAGAAAGATGGAGAATTCGAATCTTTTGATCCTCCTCTCGACTGGGACGATTTTAGGGAGCAGTCCATTCAATTTAGAATCATAGAAATGAAGCGGGGCGCGACAAATATCACGTTCGGTTACGGGAAAAAAGTGATGTTCGACCATATTGGTTTTCTCATATCTAAAGAGGAAAAAGTGAATGTGTTAGAACGAGCAGAGGAAATAGGATTGACGGTTCAGTCAAATGTACGAAGAACGTTCATTCATACACCATACGGATTTCGTATCGAACTTCAGGAGCACTTGGATGCTGTCCAATCACGTTCCGAGAATCGTGTTCTACAATTAAGTGTGGAGACAAAGCGAAAAGGTCTTGAAGAAATGTTACAACGATTATTCGGTCGCCCGGTCTCAGAAATCATCGTATCCGAATCAAACCATTCGAGGCTGACCCATGTGAACCTTGTGAGTGATCGAGCCCTCCGTGTAAATGATCCAAATGGTGTTCAAGTCACCCAGATTATTGAGGGATAAGCAGAATCAAGACACAGATTTTCATCATATACGTTTATTGATGAAGAGATTGGTGGACTTTATATGTTTGAGGAGACTTACAATGAATACGAAAAAATGTCCCTTTGAATCAAAATGGAATACTGTTGTTCAATCAAACAATCTCCTCTATACTGAATTGAACAAAAAATTCCAAATGAAGGGTCGGGAGACGTTGAAGCACCGGAAAATTTGTATCAAGTTAAGTGGAGCCGCTCTAGCCGGGGATGGAACGGATAATTTTGACGAAATGAGTTTCAGTCTGATAGCTGAAGAAATATTGTCACTCGCAAAAAGCGGGGTTGAAGTATGTGTCATGGTCGGCGGGGGAAATCTCTTTCGAGGGAATCAAGCAGAAGCGTGGGGAATCAATCGAGTGGAGGCTGACAGTATTGGGACGCTCGGGACGTTCATGAATTCATTGATGCTACGTGGAATCTTGAAACGAGATACGACTCGAGAAGTGCGTGTCATGACATCGATTCCAATGCCGAGCGTAGCCGAGCCATACATTCAACTTCGAGCCATCAATCATTTGAAAAAAGGATATATCGTCATTTTTGCAGGCGGTAACGGTCAACCGTTCGTCTCTTCAGACTATCCTGCTGTTCAGCGTGCCATCGAAGTGGGATGTGATGCTTTGTTCGTGGCAAAGAACGGTGTCTCCGGCGTATATGACCGCGATCCTCGTTTGGATTCGGACGCTCGTCAAT
Source organism: Exiguobacterium sp. AT1b (assembly GCF_000023045.1). Classification (GTDB taxonomy): domain Bacteria; phylum Bacillota; class Bacilli; order Exiguobacteriales; family Exiguobacteriaceae; genus Exiguobacterium. The sequence continues at coordinate 143,036 of NC_012673.1, forward strand.
TTGAAACCCTTCGCTATAACGATGTCATTTCGAATGATTTGAAAGTGATGGATCAATCGGCATTGCTTCTCGCGAGAGATCACGGTTTGCCGATCCACTTGTTCGACTTCAAGGAGCGGAACGCCATTCATCGTATTCTCGAAGGAGAGAGCATTGGGACGATGATTCATCACCATGAAACGCAGCTCTTGCAGAATTGAGGAGACAGCATGTATGAAGTAACAGATGGTCACGTCATTGGGACAAACGGAATTCCTGTATCGTATTCGTACTTGCAACCTGAATCGTCATCAGACACACTCGTGATTTTGTTGCCCGGATACGGATATTCAAATGATTCTCCAATGTTTCGCTATACGACTGCATTATGCTTAGAGAATGGGTTGAACGTTCTCGAAGTCAACTATAACTATCGCGACGAGCGGTACGATTCAGTCGATGTAAATAAGGCAATTGTTGATGATGTTCGACTCGTCATCAATCAAATCCTACATACTGATTCCGTTCGAAGCTACACCATCGTCGGAAAATCGCTCGGTACGGTTGCGATGGCAAGTGAACTCACCCGAAACGCGTTTCATGATGCCAAACTGGTTTGGTTGACACCTTTGTTGAAACGAGACGACATATACGAAGCGATCCAGTCTCATAAAGGACAACAGATGATTCTCATAGGAACGGCGGACCAACATTATGTACTGGAACGAATCCAGCATCTTGAACATCTGGCATTGACTGAACTCGAGATTATCGAGCAGATGAATCACAGTCTCGAGTACACAGGTAACACATACCAGTCACTTCGGCTACTTGAAACACTTCTCAAGCGAGTGGAGCAATTTATCATCTCCTCATAGGTAGTGGACCGGTGGGGAGTCTCACAAGGCGACTGCGATTATCTGTGGCGTGGAGTTTACCTACTCATTTTCCTCTTTTAAACGGTTCGAAGTTTGTATCTGACTTTCGGCCGTCAAGGCTTCAGAACAAGACAAATGGCCACCATAGCTGGCGACCATTTGTGTGACTCGTCCCACGGCGCCCCGACTCCTGCAGGAAAGCAATCCGACGGAGACCCAGCAGCGACTCTTGAGTCGCGATGCGGCTCCGGGATTGCCTGCGGAAAGCGTGGGCGCCGGAAGGACGAGTTCGAACATGTTATTTGTCAACAAGCTGAGATGACGCGTGTCATCTCCTTTTTTTACAATTTTTCAATAACCGTTTTCGGGTCGACACGTTCTGTATAGTCAGCAGGCACATCACTGAACGAAATCGTTCCATCAGATTGGATGATGAACGTGGCCGGTTTCGGCAACTGCCAATCCTCGTTCCCGTTATGTGCATCGACATTTAGTCCAGATGCTTTATAAATATCAATCAAGTAATCTGGTATGTCAAAGACGAGGTCGAATTGACGTGCGACAATATTATCAACATCACTCAATACATAAAAATCAAGTTCATTCTTTTCTTTCGTCGAAAGGGAATAATCCGGCGTTTCCGGACTGATCGCGACAAGAGTCGCGCCTTTTTCTTGAATCGTTGCCAACTCGCGCTGGTAAGCGCGGAGCTCGAGGTTACAGTATGGGCACCATCCACCTCGGTAAAATGTGACGATGACTGGTCCATTTTCAAGGAGCGTTTTCAAATTGACGGTTGTCCCGTCCGCGTGAGGCAATTCAAACGACGGCGCTTGATCTCCAACTGTTAACCCTGATGCGATTCCTGAATCTTTCAATTCTTGAGTCGCCTGAGCCATCAATCGTTGCTTCTCGGCAGGTGCCTTTTGTTTAAACTGATCTTTATACGATTTGATTTCTTCCAATAATGAATTCATGCTTTGACCCCCTTTTCCGATATGGTAACTCAATTTATTGGTAAATACGAATAGTTTGATTTGTTCAATCAAACACAACGGTGAAACTCCATTTCAAATTCCGAAAAATAATTTTCGAATAATTCAATCAACTCTTCATATGAGATGACTTTTGACCGATATGGTGAGTAACCCAAGGGAGATTCGACTCATCGAACTCGCTTGAACATTTTATTCGGGGTAAGGAGATGTTTTATGAAACAGAAGCGTACGATTAGTATCAAGCAAAAGTTAATTGTCTTATCCGTTCTATTATTACTTATTCCAGCCACATTGATTGGAATCGTCGCCTATTCGCAGGCGAAAGGTAAAATCGAATCTCAAATGATCCAGTCCGCCAATTCGGGGGTAGACCGGATGAACAACGAGGTCACAAACCTCATCGAACCGATTCAAACGGACATCTCATTTTTTGCAAATCGGATTGATGGTTCAATCTATGAAGAGGGAGAAGCGAATCAAGCGTTAGCAGAGAAGTTTACCGAGTATTTGGAGACACATCCAAAAGTGACGAACATCTACTTTGCTTCAGCAGAAGGCGCGATGACGATCTATCCTGAACAGGAATTGCCAGAAGGATATGACCCACGGACTCGTCCATGGTATGAAGCGGCTGAAGCAAGTGGACAGGATGTTGCCATCACGAATCCGTACGTCGATGCCGCCTCTCAAAAAATGATGATCACGGTTTCGAAGAAGACTTCAGACGGTCGTGGTGTAGTGGCTGTAGACGTCGATGTGAACGATATCGCTGAAGTGGCGTCCACCATTCAAATCGGGAAAGAAGGATACGTTGCCATCTTCGACCAGGCCGAACAAGTCGTCATTCATCCGTCGACGGCTGTCGGTGAAAAGATTGATGAATCTTGGACAGAATCGCTCTTTGCCAAGGAAGAAGGGACCCTGTCTGCATCGGAGAATGGGGAAGGTGTGGAGAAGGCATTCGTGACGAACCCCATCACCGGATGGAAAATTGCCGGAACGTTATATGACGGTGAGATTCAAGACGAGACAGTCGGCATTCTTTGGACAACTGGATTCGTCATCATCGGGATGTTCGGGATTGCAGCCATTCTTCTCTACTTTGTCCTCCGTTCAATCTTACGTCCGTTGCGTTTATTGACAGAGGGGGCAGAACGGATCAAATCAGGTGATTTAACAGAGCCGATCACCGTCTTATCAAACGACGAAATCGGGCGTGTCTCAGAGAGTTTTAACGAAATGAGCGATTCACTTCGAATGGTATTACTCCGTCTCGATGATTCAATCAGTCAAGTTGCCGCATCGTCACAAGAATTGATGGCCAATTCGGCACACAATACGGCCTCATCGGAACAGATTGCTCGCGCAGTTGATCAAATGGCAGTCAGCGCCGATGGCTCGAAGCGACAACTCGACGACAATGCGACATCGCTCCAAGCGATCACATCGGGCATCATGCGAATCTCAGAGAGTTCAATGGACGTTTCTGAACTTTCACGCGAAACCTCGAATGAAGCGGAAGACGGTTCGACGACCGTGAAAGAGAACGTGAAGCAGATGCAGGCGATCGATGCATCTGTCGTGACATTCGAGGGTGTCATTCACTCATTGGCACATCGCTCAAACGAAATTGGAGAAATCGTCACGGTCATCAATGGAATCGCTGAACAGACGAATTTGTTAGCCTTGAACGCTGCCATTGAAGCGGCACGTGCGGGTGAGAACGGCAAAGGATTCGCGGTCGTTGCGAGCGAGGTGCGTAAACTCGCAGAACAGTCACAACAGTCGACGAAACAAATTGCGGCGTTGATTGATCGAATCAAGCATGAGACGGAACAGTCTGTACAGTTGATGCAGGAAGTATCTACTCATACGAAAGCCGGGTTGGCGTCATCTGAGATGACAGCAGACCGATTCGAGAAAATCAAGGAGCGGACAGTGGCGATGACACCACGGATTGAAGACGTGACCGCAACCGTCGAGGAAATTGCGGCGAACGTTCAGGAAGTGGCAGCGACGGCATCACAAATCGCCGACATCGCCGATGAGAATTCGAGCGTCTCGAAGCAAGTGGCGGCGACGACCGATGATCAATTGAGATCGATTGAAGAAGTATCACAGTCAGCAAAAGCACTTGCGACCATGGCCGAGGAGTTACAAGACCTCGTCTCGCGGTTCAAACTGTAAACGACAATGAGGCAGAGCGGAGCGCTCTGCCTCATGTTTTTTTAACAAAAGTAGGCGAGAATTCTCCCTTCTCTAAGCGTCTCGGGGCGAAGCCCGGCGTAGGTGGGGGATGAATCGCCCGATCCAAACGTCTTCTCTCCCTGTGACAGATATCACGAACAAAAGTTCGTGATTACGTCAGATTCTCCCCCCCCCCCGCGGGTATCGGATGAGGAGGACACATCACAATCTTCTGAAGGGAGGATGGACGGACATGCTGAAAGGCTACACATACAGGCTCCATCCGACGCCGGCACAGGCCGATTTCTTGGTCCGGACGATCGGCTGCACACGCTTCATCTACAACAAGCTGCTCGAGGACCGGATCGCCATCCGCGAGGAGGCGAAGGCGGGGAGCGGAACGAGACGGAAACCGGCGACACCCGCCTCCTACAAGCCCCTCTTCCCGTTCCTCGCCGAGGCGGACAGCCTCGCGCTCGCGAACGCGAAGCTGAACCTCGACACCGCGTTCGCGAAGTTCTTCGCCGGGATGGGCGGCTTCCCGGCCTTCAAATCAAGACGGCGGTCGCGCGCCTCCTACACGACGAACAACCAGCACGGTACGATCCGTATCGAGGCGGGCAAGGTCCGTCTGCCGAAGGTCGGGTTCGTGCGGTTCACACAACATCGCCCGTTCGAGGGCGTCATCCGGTCGGCGACGGTGTCGATGACGAGGACGGGCAAGTTTTTTGTCTCCATCCTCGTCAAACAGGACGATGCACCATGGATTCCAGCCGAGAACAAGGTCGGGATCGATCTCGGTTTGGAGCACTTCGCCGTCATGACGAACGACGAGATGGTCTCGGAGAAGATCGAAAACCCACGCTTTCTCCGAAAATCCGAAGCGAAGGTCAAGAAGGCGCAACGGGCGCTGTCGCGAAAGAAAATCGGAAGCAAGAATCGTGAAAAAGCCAGGCTGATCCTCGCCAAGAGACACGAGAAAATCGCCAACCAACGCAAGGACTTCCTTCACAAACTGTCGAGACGGATCGTTGACGAGAACCAAGTCATCGTCGTGGAGACATTGAAGTCGAAGGACATGATGCAAAACCATAAGGTAGCGAAGTCCATCGGGGACGTCAGTTGGTACGAGTTCGTCCGTCAACTCGAATACAAATCAAACTTCTACGGACGGACGCTCATCAAGGCGGATCAATGGTTCGCATCGACGCAGATCTGTTCTTCTTGTGGTGAGAAAGGTCAGAGGAAGACGATGAATGTCCGTGAATGGACATGTGCCTGTGGCGCGCATCATGATCGTGACATCAACGCGAGCATCAACCTGTTGAGGCTGGCCGACTGACAATCCTTCAGGGCAGGGACTGCCCGACGAGCTTGGTCCATAACCGTGGCTAGTGAGAGCACGGTCTTCCCAAGAAGCTCCCCCTTCCATTTGCGAAGCAAATAAGTGGTGAGTAGTTCACAGGATCGGACTAAGAAGGCGTGACACCCCTTCACGGGCGCGCACCGTCCATTTACGGGATTCATAGTCTTCCACTGTATAGGTGCGACTGACCGCAGTGTCGGTCTCGAATAACGAAACGAGTTCGAGGGCGACCCTCTCATCATAGATGAGTGCGTTCACTTCAAAATTGAGACGGAAGCTTCGAGCGTCCAAATTTGTCGTCCCGACGGTCGCGATCTCATCATCGACGACGAGCGTCTTCGCGTGGAGAAACCCTTCATCATACAGATAGACGTTTGCCCCGTAGTCGAGGAGTTCCCCAAGGAACGAGAGGGACGCCCACATGACGAATGGATGGTCCGGTTTTCCAGGGATCATGATATCCATCTGAACGCCAGAATGGAGTGCCATTTTGCAAGCGTCCATAAAGCTTGTATCTGGAATGAAGTATGGCGTTTGAATGACGACCCGTCGTTTGGCGGACATGATCATCTTGATCATCATATTCTTCAAATGTTCCGTATCCGAGTTTGGTCCACTCGTGACGATTTGCATCGGAGAATTTTCTTTAATGTCATGTCGCGCAAAGCAGAAGGCATTTTCAGGATCATGTTTACGGTGACCAGAATAATTCCAGTCCAATATGAATCGGTGTTGTAAATTGTAAACGACATCTCCTTCGACACGCAGGTGCGTGTCACGCCAATAGCCAAATTTTTCGACTAAACCTAAATACTCGGTACCGACATTGAATCCACCGACATAGCCGATTTTCCCATCGATGATGACGACCTTTCGGTGATTTCGGTTGTTCAACTTGAAGTTGATGATCCCGAGTGTCGGTGGGAAGAAGACGCGCACCTCGCCATCGTTCGCAATCAACTCTTTAAAGTCCGAGTTCCGAAGACTACGTGAGCCGACCGCATCGTAAAGGAGTCGAACTTTGACGCCGGCTTTCGCACGCTCGATCAACTCTTTCAACAGTGCCTGACCGAGAGCGTCACGCTGGATGATGTAATATTGAATATTGATCTCCGTCTCGGCCGAGCGAATGTCATCCATCAACGCTTTAAACTTTTGTTCGCCGTCGTGCAAGATGAGGGAACGGTTATGTACACTGATCAACGATTTAGAAGATCGTAAGTTCATTTGAAGCAGTTGGTCATACTTTTCAAACAGCGGCTGCGCGAGCTGGGTTTGGCGCGTATGAATTTGTTCAAGTTGCGCTTCGACTTGAAGCGAATGGAAGGAACGTTCTTCTACACTTAAATTATAGAAGTTATCCTTTTTAAGTTGTCGCCCTAGGAAGAGATAGACGATAAAGCCGAGCACTGGTAAGAAAAACAGGACAAGAAGCCAGGCCCAGGTCGCGCCGACGTCACGTCTTTCGGCGAAGATGACGGCGAGTGCGAACAACATGTTTAACCCGAGGACGATATAAAGTCCCCAACTGAAAATCATAGACCAATCCAACGACATACACCCCTTTATAATCGATTCATAGCTTAATCATACATCAAATGAGGGAATAGGATGCTATCAAATGAAATAGGGGGAGAAGATGATGAACATGGAAGTCGTATGGAAGAAAGGGATGGCGTTTGAAACACATACGCCATCAGGACACACGGTAATCCTTGATGCGGCGGATGATGTCGGTGGGCTTGATACAGGCCCTCGTCCGACAGAAATGTTGCTTCACGCGACCGCATCCTGTACAGGAATCGATATCGTGTCGATTCTGCATAAGATGCGCCAGCCAATTGAAGCATTCGAAATGAAAATCGATGGGTTGCGGGCGACCGATCATCCGAAACGCTTTACAGCCATTCACATCTTGTATATCCTGAAAGGCGAGTTATCGGAAGAACGAGTCCGACGAGCCATCGAATTGTCCGTTGAGCGTTATTGTTCCGTATCGCATAGCCTTAATGCAACGTTGACGTATAGTTATCAATTGAACGATGGAGACGTCACTCCATTTGATTTTGGCGAGTGAGCAGGATGGTTGAAAGGCATGTTGTTCTCCGTTATATTTGTATTTCAAATACTGTATAACTAAAGGAGGACGTTATGATTCGACTCGCGACGAAGCGCGATGCTAAACACATCGCGAACCTAATCGAACAACGAGCCGTAGTGCTAAATGAACAAGGAAGCGACCAATGGACCGAATATTTGGAACAGGACCTCGTAAAGCGTGTGCGCACTGACATTGCTGAAGGCAGTGTATATGTCTTTGAAGATGACCAACAAATTTTAGCTTCAATCGCATTGTTACCTCCAGATGAGTGGGATGATCACTTATGGGACGACAGTGAGCGTGGACAATATATCCATCGAATCGTCGTCAGCGAAAAACTAAAAGGGCAAGGTGTCGGACAGCAACTCATGGAGCATGTCTTAGAGGAAGCCGATGAAGAGGAACCAATTCGTCTTGATTGTGTCGCTGACAATGAATTTCTAAATGATTACTATCCACGTTTCGGTTTCGTCTTTGTCGATTCACGAAACGGGTACAATACGTTCGAGTACAGATTAGATGAGAGCATGAGTGCATAAGGGTCATTAGACCCTTTTTTTGATATAATAACAAAAGCGAAAAGGAGGGTTTTATATGATTAAAACCATGTTGGTAGGATTCGGATTCTCGGCAAACACGTTCCATTTGCCGTTCTTAAAGGCCATCGATTCATTTGAAGTGAGGGGGGTCGTGTCATCGCGCCCGGAAGAAGTGCAGGCTGAATTACCTGATGCCACGGTATATACGACATTAGACGAGGCGCTTCAATCGGATGCTTCTCTATATGTCATCACGACACCGTCGCATTTACATAAAGAGATGATTGTTGCCTGTCTCGAGGCAGGAAAAGATGTGCTCGTTGAAAAACCAGCATTTCTGACAACGGAAGAAGGATATGAGTTGATGAAACTTGAAGCGAAATCGAAGGGCATCGTCAACGTTTATCAAAACCGTCGTTACGACGGAGACTTCTTGACAGTTAAGTCGTTACTTGATTCGAATGAAATAGGAGACTGGAAGGTGGTTGAATCTCGATTTGATCGTTTCCGTCCGAATGTACGTGACCGGTGGCGTGAAAATGCAGGACCCGGTTCAGGTATTTTATTCGACTTAGGAAGTCATCTGATTGATCAAACTCTCGCCTTGTTTGGAAAGCCAGATTGTATTCAAGCAGATGTGATGATTCAACGGGATGGCGGACAATCCGATGATGGGTTTCATCTGACATTCTATTATGGTGAAAAGCGAGTATACCTTCGTTCGAACCCGTTCATCGCTGGAGAAACACCTCGGTTTGAAGTGCACGGCACGCATGGAAGTTTCGTGAAATATGGACTTGATCCTCAAGAAGAGGCTCTGAAGCATGGCAAGTTAGAAAGTGATTTATTAGAGACTGGCGTATTATCGAAAGAAGAGGTTGCATCGATTCAAATCGAGAAAGGGAGCTATTTGTCGTATTATCAACAGTTGGCCCATAGTTATGAAGTACGGCAACCAGTCGTTTCATTACAAGATGCAACATTGACAACCCGCTTGATTGAACTTTCTCGTCAATCCAGTGAGACAGGAAAAGTACTCACAGTAGATTGACACGCTTTTTCGTTGATTTACTAAACCGGTGATCAATTCACAATTGGAAAGAACGTGCGATGATTTCTTTGTGAACGTGTCGACACTTTTCTATTGTAAGAACAATCATACGAGTCATAATAAAAAATCGATGCCGCTGAACAATTCGTTCGAGCGTGCATCGATTTTTTGATTAGGCCGCATCTTCTTCTGTCGATTCGACTTTTTCCGTATGACGGACAATCGGGAAATTTTTGAACAAACGACTTCCAATCAAGCCGAAACCGATCCCAAGGATGAACAGCACGACGGCTGTGAAGGTGACCGTTTGCCAATCGTTGAAACCATACATGACTAGAAGTCCCGGAATCCCGGCTGCCGAACCCGGCGCATCGTTGATCATACCGGTCATGGCGACAATCAATCCGGCGATGGCTCCACCGACAAAGTTGACACTGTAAATCGGAATCGGGTTAGCAGAAATGAGGTCAGCTTGCGTCAACGGTTCGATGGCGACAGAGAGCTGATCTTTCTTTGTGCCGATTTTCAATTGACGGAACAACAAGTAATTCATTGAGATGGACGCGGTCAACGCGAGCGCGGCAATCGCCATCGGGACCCCGGTCAAACCGAGCATCGCCGTCAAGGCCATCGAACTGAGAGGTGATGTCGATACGACCGTGACGATCCCTCCTAAGACGAGACCCATGACGACCGGATTTTGAGTTGCTGCGAGTTCGATGACAGCTCCGATTTGTTCAAGTGTATTTGTCACGAGTGGGTCTACCCCGGTCGCGACGAGACGGGCGAGCGGTGCCATCACGATGACGTAGAAAATCATATCGACGCCGGTCGGCAGATAGCGATTGATTCGAGTGCCGGCTAAAGCCAAGATGTAACCGGCGAAAAATCCAGGAAGGATTCCGAATCCTGATACGGACAACCCGATCATCAAACTATAGACGGGGTTGATCCCGAGTGCGATGGCGACGAGTGCCGCAGCGGCAGGACCCGACAAGGCGCCTGCCGCCTGACCGACTTCTTCATAAAGAGGGAGTGGTAGCAATCCGCCGATGGCATACGCATTAAACGCTTCGACGAGGAAACTCGCGATGGCCGCTCCAGCAAGGGCGCCCATTGCCTTCATTCCGAATGGCGCCTTATAACTAAACAGCGTGAACAAGGCGAGGATGAGCAGTAAAAGTGCGATTCCTTGAATAATGACCATAAACTCTTCCTTCTTTCTATCTCTATTTATTCATAATTTATTCTATATTCGTGCATAGAAAGACTTCTGTAAAGCCATTTTCAGAAGAAAAATCAAAATTGAACAATGATACCGGTTACAATTAGAAAATCCAAATCAAGAAAGCGTTTTCTTTGAAAAATGACATCAATTCTACAAGTTTGTACGTGTCGAGCCGCATGAGATTGGGAACAGATAGAGGAAAGACTTTTCAAAAAGTATTGGTCGAGGAGGATGAATCATGCAGAACGAAGACAGACCGTGGCATGCGCTCGAAGTAGATGAGGTGCGAACCCATGTGGAGACGGATCTTGAATCAGGTCTGACAACAGAAAGTGTCACAAGTCGTCAAGATGAATTCGGCAAAAACGTGTTGCCGGAGAAAGAAAAAACCCCTGAAATCATAAAATTTCTAAGACAATTCAATGACGTTCTCGTGTATGTCTTATTAGCGGCTGCCGTCGTCACAGGATTCTTAGGAGAGTACATTGACACGATCGTCATCGTGCTAGTCGTCACGATTATCGGCGTCGTCGGATATCTTCAAGAGAATAAGGCCGAAGAGGCGCTAGAAGGAATCAAAAAATTGTTAGAAACAAAGGCGACCATCGTTCGAAACGGCAAGCAATCCGAAATCGACTCGAGTGACCTGGTCGTCGGGGATGTGCTTGTGCTTGCTGCCGGTGACAAAGTGCCGGCCGATGCCCGTGTCGTGCAAGCCGAAAAGTTTAAGGTCGAGGAATCGGCGTTAACGGGAGAGGCGACGACTGTTGAGAAAAAATCAGACGTCGTGAAAGAAGAAGCGGTATTGGCCGACCGGAAAAACATGGTGTACTCGGGAACGAGTGTCGCGACGGGAAGTGCAAAAGCTATCGTGACAGCCATCGGTGAAGGGACAGAGCTCGGTCAAATCAACGCTTCGATTTCAGAAGTGCAGACCGTCAAAACCCCTCTGATTCGCCAGACGACCAAGTTTGGTCAAACAGTGTCCATCGCCATCTTGATCATCTCCGTCGTGATTTATGCGTTCGGCTACTTTTTACGGGATTATGAACCGGTCGAATTGATGCTGACGACAATCGGTCTTGCCGTTGCGGCAATTCCTGAAGGATTGCCTGCCGTCATCTCCATCATTTTGGCGCTCGGCGTCCGAAATATGGCCGAACAAAAAGCGATTGTCCGAAGTCTACCATCTGTCGAGACGTTAGGTGCTGTATCTGTCATTTGTACGGATAAGACGGGTACATTGACAAAAAATGAGATGACCGTCAAACAAATCGTGACAGCGAAGCATGATATCGAAGTCTCCGGTAGCGGATATGCCCCGAATGGAGATCTCGAATTGAATGGTCAACCGTTTGACTTGGATGATGATGAATCCATGATTGACCTGTTAACCGTCGGGAAGACGTGTAACGATTCTCAGTTGAATGAAGAAGACGGCGACTGGGTCATCAACGGTGATCCAACCGAGGCTTGTCTGTTGACGGTTGCTGAGAAGGCTGAGCGCCCAATCGAACGTTTAAAAGTCATCTCCAAGATCCCGTTCGATTCTGAATATAAATACATGGCGACGCTCGTCGATTACAAAGGAGAGCGAATGATATTCGTCAAAGGTGCCCCGGACCGACTCTTTGATATGGCTTCGTCTGAAGACTTTAAACAAGACTATTGGGATGAAAAACGAAAAGAGATTGCAGACCGTGGTCAACGCGTTCTGGGTGCCGGCTTGAAACGTGTCGACAGTTCAAAAGCGTCAATCGACCATGAAGATGTTGAAGATGGTCTGACTTTCCTCGGATTGTTCGGAATCGTCGATCCACCTCGACAAGAGGCCATCGATGCGGTCGCCGCGTGTCGTGATGCTGGGATTCGAATTAAAATGATTACGGGAGACCATAAAGATACCGCTGTCGCGATTGCAAAAGAACTAGGCATGGAAGTGGAAGGCGCGCTCGAAGGTCGTGAATTGACGGATATGACAGATGAAGAAATCAAAGAGGCGTCCGTTCATAACGATGTATTCGCACGGACCAGCCCTAACGACAAGCTTCGTCTCGTCAAAGGATTGCAAGAGAACGGTCTGATTACATCGATGACAGGAGATGGTGTGAACGATGCGCCTGCCTTAAAACGTGCTGACATTGGGGTAGCAATGGGAATTAAAGGGACGGAAGTAGCGAAAGAAGCATCTCAGATGGTTCTCGTTGATGACAACTTCAAAACAATCTATAACGCCGTTCGAGAAGGGCGACGGGTGTATGATAACTTGAAGAAAACCATTCTCTTCTTGCTTCCGACAAACGGTGGTCAAGCGTTGCTTGTGGCAATGAGTATCTTGCTCGGAGCGGCCGCACCGCTCAGTCCTGTGCAGATTTTATGGGTCAACATGGTCGTCGCGATTACCCTCTCCTTAGCGATCGCTTTCGAGCCGCTCGAAGAGAGTACGATGAAACGACCGCCACGTCCGGCCAATGTGCCGCTACTCAGCCGATACTATATCTTCCGCGTCACCTTCGTTTCGATCATTATCGGGGGCGGTAGTTTATGGATCAACTACATGCTCGGGGATTTCGACTACTCGACCGAGAAATTACAAACGATCACCTTAAATGCCATCGTCATGGCACAGCTTTTCCACTTGTACAACTGCCGTACGGAGTTGGCACCTGCATTCAACCGTCATTTCTTTGACAATAAGATTGCGTTTCTCGTATCGGCTTTACTCATTGCCCTACAATTGTTCATCACGTACGTACCGTTTATGCACACGTTATTCGGTACCGCTCCATTAACGTGGGAAGATTGGATTTATCCAGTGGCATTTGGTGCCGTCGTCTTTATCATCGTTGAAATTGAGAAGGCGATCTCCAGACGTGTCATCGGCAACCGGAATATACACTGATACGTTTCATTCATGTGAAAAAAGGATAAACAAGTGGAGTAAACATGAAGGAGGGATACGATGAAGCGTGACGAATCACAACCAGGGGTTCACCCGGATCCGCTACCGGATGATGAATCGAACCCGGCGCAAAAACCGGCTCCGACACAGCATCCTGACCCTGATCCAGAGGAAGAATCGAACGAATAAAGCGTGTAACAGGTAAAAGATCCTCCTAGCTGAATAAGCTAGGAGGATCTTTTTGAGTTGGTTTATGACGTTGACTTTACAGAGCGGCTATTTTGTAGCCGATTGAATGCTTTCTCGTTCATATGTTCCGTGATGACAAAATCACCGACCGGGCATTCCCATTTCCCTTTTGCGACAACACACTCGCGCAATGTCACTTGGTCATCGTATAGATCGAGTTCCAATGTGTCTTTCAAAAACTGATCGACCTTTTGGTTTGGCACTTTTACATATTCATTGAATTCGAGTTCTTCATTTTTGACAGTCACGTAAGAGGTGACTTGGAAATAACGCATGTGATGGTCTCCTTCATTAAAAACTAATTTCTAGTATAGCCGTTTCTGATGAAAAACGGGTACTCAATGTTTCATTTCAGCCCGCTCACGCTTCGGAGGTGCTTCATTGAACGGTTTTTGATGGCGAATCATGAGCCAGAAAATGAGACCGAACAACGGGATATACGGGAGCGGCCATAAACTCATTTTATAGCGTTTCGCATCCCGATTCATTAACGTGATTTGAATGAATGCCAACAAGAAGAAATCAACGGTCATCGTACGAACAAATTGATTGTTCTCCACATATGACCAGTATTCAGCAACATTTCCGGTATTGGCTGCAGCGATGAACAACCCGATTGTCACCAGTAAAAGCACAACGCCGAGGATACGGGTCGGCAGTGGTTTGACCGGGGTCGGATAAGGTGACTGTCTCGCAAATGCCAAATAAGGAGCAAGCAGAAATCCCCCAACGAAAAAACTACTGATGGCGGCGATAAGTGGATTTGGTTTGAGCTGGTTCACTTCTGACCAAAGAAGTGGAAACATCGCCAGGGGAAACACCCCTAAGATACTAAAGAGCGATAGAGAATAGCCTTCATACGCCTCGGTATTATATGTCACAAAATCGAGAAGAAAGCGTCCGTCGAACGGGACATTTGGACCGATGACGGCGAATGCAATTGCCAGTCCCCAAGGAATCAATAAGAATTTTCTTGTCATACGAACACCTCGTCAATGGTTGATAGTTGTAGTATACCCTCTTTTGGAGACACGAAAAAATGAGAAGATGCCTGACGCATGTTCTCATTTATTTTCACGTGCATACGTTTTAATCATCGTGACGAGTTGCTGAGTTTCGTCAGCCTTCACATCAAGCATGATCCCATAATCATACAGCGAGCCCGTTTGGCCACGGTGTCTGACATGTCCCATGAGTTCGATCGGTTGAAGCGTCGGAACGAGGTCGAAAAGAAAATGGACCTGTAAATCATCAGAGAGTGGGAAGAGATAGTCCGAACGCAGTTTTAATCCATGAGAACTTACATTGAGGAGCAATCCTTCCCCATCATAAAGTTCTTTTTCTTCCCAAACAAGTCGATAAGGGATGGTACGGGGATTCGGTAGGATATAGCGGAACGTCTCCTGTCGGCGATAACGCATCAATTCACCCCATTTCTTTACTTCTTTTATCGGTAAAATTGAATTCAAAATGAAGTGGAAAATTGTATAAAATTAAAGTGTACTCGCTTTACAAAAGTGAAAGCGCTTTCTATAATGGATGTACGATTTGAATAGGGAGGAGATCAGATGAATGTCCATGATTTACTCCGACGTTACTCGATTCAATCACCAGTCATCTATGAAAAAAAACGTAACGGGGAGTGGGTTAAACTCGAGCGCTTACCTGCTTATACCATTCTTGAAGTCGAAACGAACGATCATACCATCGAGGCGGTCGCCATTGACGCGTTCAAAGCGATTACCGTCTGTCGAGAGTCGGCGTCGATTGAAGAAGCCCGTCCGTATGCTGTGCGTATCCAGATCGAACGACCATAGGAAAAGCCGTAACTTCAACATGAAGTTACGGCTTTTCTTATGCGGCGTCCTGTTCGGTGTCGTCTTGTGGATTTGTCCGTTTTGCGTAATACATGAACGGTGTCGCCATCCACGCGATCACAAACTTGGCCACGTATGTCGTGATAAAGATGTTCCACCAAATGTCCCATTCCATTCCCCAGAATGCGATGATACAGAACGTGAACGTATCAATCAATTGGGATAAGACGGTCGAACCCGTCGTACGGAGCCAAAGCTTTTTCTCACCCGTTTTTGCACGAATCTTCGAATAGACGAAGACATCGAACAATTGAGAGACCAAATAGGCGGCAAGGCTACCGAGTGTGATCAATGGCAGCATCGAGAAGAGTGCCTCGAAGCTTTCATGCATGAACAGAGCCTCTTCAAACGGCTCATATAAAAGTGCATATTGCATGAGTACCGTTGAGACGATCAAGATGAAAAATCCGAGCCATACGCCTTTACGGGCAGCCGCTCGCCCATGTTTTTCGTTCAAAATATCGGTTGCCAAGTAGAGCGAACCGTAGACGATGTTACCGAGCGTGAAAATGTATCCGCCAATTACAATCTGTTGCGTGACTTGAATGTTTGCAACGACCGAAGCCATCGCAATCCAAGCATATAAGCCGACTCGTCCGAATAACTTGTAACTGAGGACGAGTAGTCCGAGTGTAAGGATGGCAGAAGGAATCCATAACCATTCGTTTAGCATGAATCATGCTCCTTCCTCTAACTATTCAATGATTTCAACTTTTCAAGTTTATAGAGGAACGGAAATGATGTCAAGGAGAGGGGGGAGGGAGAGGGTCCACTTAAGTAAACACTGTAAAATTAAATAACCTTCTTGTATGTCAAAAAAGTGCTAGTGGAAATTCCCTGTGAAATGCAATCGTTCGACAAATTGATGCTCGCGACATGAAAATTAGGAAAGTGGGAACAAAGTGGGAACAGGCAAAAAGAAAGCACCTCCTGTCATAAACAGGAAGTGCTCTGAACCGCTTGGTTGAGCGGTATTCTTGATGCCTCCGACGAGAATCGAACTCGTGCTGCAGCATTACCATTGCTGAGGTCTGCCACTAACCTACAGAGGCGTTACACCAACTATGTTACACAGATTATTCGTCGTTTTCAAGCTTTTTTAGAATAATAAGACCTCCAATCTTCGATAAAGGAAGACTGGAGGTCGAATGCTACATCATTATTTTGTACGGATCCAAACGGCACCTGCAGAGTTGTCTTTCGCTTCACCGACTACGTCAATGACGAGACCGTATTGCGGAAGTTTGCGTCCTGCATCTGGAATAAGCGAGTTGATGTAAGAGTTTGCATCATTGAACTGCTTCACGCCAGGCTGTGCTTTGTAATCGTACACGCCACGACTCGGTGAATCGATATACCAAGCGAGCGTCTTATCGAGACTGAACGCCGCATCAGCAATTTGGTAACGTGTACTACCTGCGACTGTCTGTTGACCGTTCAAGTTACCGATGAGCGCTTCAGGATGTGAATCGACGACACCGAGGAAGCCTTCACCAGGGTGGACACCGACCCAGTTGTCTGTGAACGAGTCATCACCATACCAAACGACAAGACCAGTGTTATATTTCACGCCGCGGCCGTTGAGAAGACCCATATCCGACCCGGCGTGGTTACGCCACTCAAGGTAGTAATAGTGTGGTTTTGAATCGTATCCGTCTGAAGAGACGAATCCATCGAGCGTCACGGCTTCAGCGCCTTCCGCATCATCTGCGAAGAGTGTTGCTGATTCTGATTTGATTGACAAGTTGTCGACTGCGAAGCCTTTCATAGCGACACCGCCGTCTGTCACGTATTCAAAGACGATTTGAACATCTTGTCCAGCGAATTGTGAGAGGTCGTATGATTTGTTGACCCATGCACCGTTCGTCGTCTCAGCAGGGTAGCCTGCTTCGTTTGCGCCGTTGACGTCGTCACCGAATACATCGAGAACGACTTCTTGACCACCACTGAGGGCTTTGATGTACAAGTAATCATAGTCCGATTCGACTTCATAGAATGAATCGAATGCGAGGACTCCGTCCGCACCGAGTTTCACAGCTGGTGTTGCCATCTCAGTATGGATGTCGTCACCTTTTGTCGAGTAATAGTAGCGATCGCCATAAGCTGGTTCGATTCCTTTAATCTTCTTATCAGGAAGGTTGACTTTGACGATGCCTGGGTTGTTTGATTTCGTCACAGATTGGTCGAGTTGTGCGACGAACCCTTGGGAGTTGATGTCTTCAAGGTCGACTTCTGTGATGTTTGCCCAGTTTCCACCCATGATTTTTTGGAAGTATTCTTTGTTTTGTGGTGAGAAGCTTGTTGGCTCCGTACCAGCGACTTTACCAGCCCAGCTACCGCCACTCATGATCGACCATGATTGTACCGGCTCACCTTGACCTGTGTACTGCGTATCGTACTCATCTGGAAGACCGAGGTCATGTCCGAACTCGTGTGCGAAAACGCCGACCGCACCATCTTCAGGTTGAATCGTGTAATCATATGCAGCCATTTTCCCACCCCAGTAAGGAACTGCAGCTTCTGTGTTGGCTACTGGATAAACACCGTTAAGAACCCAGCGATGTGACCATACCGCATCGTCACCGAGCGCACCGCCACCCGCTTCTTGACCAGTCCCAGCGTGGATGATCATCAAGTGGTCAACGAGACCGTCCGGCTCATTGAAGTCACCGTCTCCATCCAAATCGTAAAGGTCGTATTGATCATGTTCTTTCAAATCGATTCCAGATGCGACCGCAGCATTCAACGCATCTTTGACGAGTTGACGTGGTCCTGGTCCGACGTTATCATGTCCGCCATCACCTTTGTCAGCTCCATAGTCTTTCGCGGTTCCCGGAACGGTCAACCACTCCGAAACCTCACCATCGACCGTATAACTTCCGCCTGATTGTTCTTCATAGTATTGTTTGAACGTTTGAACCTTTTCACCGTTAAAGAGTTCAAATTGTTGATCACCGAACATATACTTTTCGTAATGTTCTTTACTGAAGTTATCGCTGTACATATAGCCCGGCTCTTGGATGATGTTATTGTGTTTGAAGTCGCTGTACTCGACGAGGAGAACGAGGACTTTATCTTCACGTACCGAACCATTGTATGCAGATTGCTGGGCAGGAGATACTTTTACTTGACCGTTCGGTTTCCCTTTACGGTAATTTCCTTGCCCTTTTTTCGCTTTATCAAGAATTCGTTTTGATTCCTTTTCGAATTGAGTATGTATCTTCTCTTTTGCTTTCGAAGCCTTCTCGTTCACTTTGTCGTCGTGCTTATGTGGATCTTTCGCTTCACCTTGTTTTTTCGCGATATACGCATCGACTGCTTTCATGCGTTCAGATGCGGACAATCCTTTTTTGATGACGCCACGTTTCTCGAGAGCTTTCGCGAGACGCTCTTCATCGATGATGTTGTGGTCGAATGGAGCGAGCTCGCTCGTTGTCGGAACCGATGGTGCAACCGAGAGGGGTGCAGCACCAGCTGCCGGAACGATACTGACTGTCATGGCAGATGTCATGAGAGCCGCGAGTGTCGTTCGACGGATGGAACGTTTTTTCATTTGTGTGAACCTCCTGTTAAAAAATAATGGGAAAATGTGTGAGCTTGTTGTAAATGTACTCTTTGTGTCTGATTAATGTCAATATTCAGAAAATAATAAACAAAAAAGGAGTCTAAAGACCTATTTAGTTCAATTTGACTAAATAGACTTAGACTCAAGGTCGATATATCCATAATGGAACTTCGACGTTTTACGTTTTATGTGAGTGAAACCGTACCGTTCAAAGGTATCGCTCTCAAAATGCGCCTTCAAGACAATTCGTTTCTTGGCTACTCGTGTTGCTTCGGTAATCAATTCTTGCGTGAGAGGGGAAGTGTCGGCGATTGTGCGAAGTGGGTTCAGATGAACCGATTCTGAAATCGTCTTTTCAAACATCGGATCAAAGTAGATACAATCAAACGAATTATCCGCACACGTTTTTAAATAGTCGAGAGAGTTGGAGTGAACGACCTCAATGCGTCGCATCGCCTCATTGACCTGCTCATCTTTTTCGACCCACACGGACATGCCTTCTCGGACGAGTTGTGCCGTAATGAACTGACTCTCAAGGCCGATAACTTTACCGTTTGAACCGGCGACATGGCTCATGACGATACTGTCCGAGCCGAGTCCGAGTGTACAATCTAGAATATGATCACCTGGAGTTGCTTGCATGGCGTCAATGAGTGGGTCTGTTCCGCCTCGGCTCAGTTGCTTCACCCGAAAGACGGAGCTCGATGGGTGGAAAAAGAACGGTTCTTTACTATGCAGAGGTGTGAATTCGACACGTCGTTTATCAAATACAAGTACATCTCGTTGATGACGTTTCTTCAACTCGTCGATGGAAAGTTTGCGCCGGTCGACAAATGTTATCTTGTACGCTGCGGCATGCGAATGTGCTCGAGATAAGACATCATCTGTCGGACGTAAACAAGTGGTTACAATATACATGATTCGGGCTCCTTCATAAAAAATGAGACGCAGGTGCGTCTCATTTTTTCTTGCTGAGTAAGTCTGATAATTCATCGATGAGTGCTTTATGAGAAGCGAGTTCTTTCTTCTTCTCGTCGTTCACGTTCATCGGACGTTTTGAACGGCTTTGTAGCGCTTCAAGCGTTTCATCGATTGACGATTTCAACGTATCGCGTTCTTCAGGTTTCAAAGATACTTCGTGCGGATTTTCACCAGAAGCATCTAATTCGCGGAGACGTGCCATCAATTGCTTTGCCTCGCGATTCAAATCGATTAACAATCTGTCAATTTGTTCCAATCGTAATTTGATCCCATCACGTTCTGTGAACATCTGTTTCACCTCTTTTTGCGGTTTAACCCTAAGGTCTCTTCCTGTTTACTTTACCATAAAATTTGTTAAACGAAACTACCGGGAATATATTCCATTTATTTTGACTGTAAGAAACATTGTTTCTCTATCCCTACACGAAGTTCACCTGCTATACTAACTGAGCTGATTAAGGAGGTGGGCGGATGGAAACAACAAATCATCCACCAAAAGCGCTCAAAGGAGCGATTGTGTCGATTACGGCATATTTGATCTTATCTATACTAAAGGTATTCTTCGGATACTTATATGAATCTGAGGCGGTCCTAGCCGATGGATTCAACAATACGACGGATATTATCGCATCGGTCGCCGTCTATATCGGCATTCGGGTTGCGGCATTGCCTCGGGATGCCGAGCATAAATATGGTCATGCGAAGATGGAGACGATCTCTGCACTCATCGCTTCATTGATTATGATTGCGGTCGGTGTTTTCGTCTTCTTTAACAGTCTGTCGAATTTAATCGGGGGCGAGTATACAGAGCCGAACCAGTTGGCGGCGGTCGTCGCCTTCGTCAGTGCGCTCGTCATGTTCGGGGTGTATCGGTTCAACTTGAACCTCTCGAAGAAGACAAAGTCATTGGCACTTAAGGCTGCGGCGAAAGACAATTTGGCCGATGCGATGATTTCAGTCGGAGCCACGCTTGGTGTGCTATTTGCTTATTTCCAACTGCCCTGGATGGACACGGTCTTAGCAATTGTGATTGCCGGCATGATCATCCGGACAGCGATCCAAATCTTTTTAGATGCCACCCATCAGCTTTCTGACGGGTTCCCTCCTCACCTCGTCGAGTCCTATGAGGAGACGATTGAACAATTTGAGCGGGTGAAAGAAGTTCGGGAAATCAAAGGGCGTCATCTAGGGAATCACGTGATGCTCGATGTGACGATTGCAGTCGATGGCGATTTGACCGTGGACGCGGCCCATGAATTATGTGATGACATCGAACGGAAATTAGATGAACAGCATGCGGTCGACTCGGTGCATATTCATATCGAACCGATTTGACGTTCGGTTATCTTTTGCGCTTCATGAAGGGATTCGTTTATAATAAGCGCAGACAGATATTGAACTACTAGTTAAGGAGGGCACGGGATGAACATCGTGCGTCAACCTATTCGCCAGATTGATGAGATTGAATATGAACATTTTCAGAAGTATGGAGAAAACGCATATGGCGTTTCTGCTGAAGAGTTGAAAGGGATCCTCGAAGAAATGGGGTCCGAGCAACTTTATCACGCAGAAGAGCATAGTTATGGTGAGGACTTCTATTACGACTTGATGGTCGATGACAAACTGGTCGGTAAAGTCTTGTTGCTCAAGCTCGCCCGAGTGTACCAACTCGACCTGATGGTGTTCGATGCATACAAAAACAAAGGATATGCGACGGAAGGTTTGCGACTTGCCTTATTGGACTCCAATTTGATGGATGGACAAACGGTCCGGGCAGGCATCCCGCCGACGAGCCCACATCAACAAGAGATGCATCAAGTGCTCGTTCAAAACGGATTTGAAAAGCGAAACGGTCTTTATTATTTAAATTTCAAGAAACGATATGTAGTAAACCATTAAGCTGACGGCGTCGCGCACGTCAGCTTTTTTCATATGGAGGGGTAAGGATGAAGCAAGTCACCATTAAAGACATTGCCGAGCTCGCTGGGGTCGCAAAAAGTACGGTCTCACGCTATCTGAACGGTGGGTCGGTCGGCAAGGCAACAAGGGAAAAACTCGACCGGGTCATTCGAGATACGAATTATGAGCCGAATCAGTTCGCGCAAAGTCTCAAGTCGAAGCAGACGAAGATGATTGGGGTCATCGTTCCACGGCTCGATTCGTATGCCGCCTCACGGACGATGATGGGGATTGATGAACAGCTCACGGAACGAGGATATCAAATGCTCGTCGTCAATACAGCGCAACAGACGGAACGAGAAATCGAACAGCTATATAATTTGGCGAAACAAAAAGTTGCCGGAATCATCTGGCTCGGGACGACGGTCACAGAACGTCACCTTGAGGCGATTGAGACGATTCAAATTCCCGTCTTGTTGATCGGGCAACAACATGACAACGTGCATAGTCTCGTCTATCCGGACCATGAAGCGGCCTATGCGCTCGGCACACGATTCACGGAGTGGGGTCATCGAAACGTTGTCTATGTCGGGGTGTATGAATCGGATATCGCTGTCGGTCAAGCACGCCGCGACGGATTTTTGAAGGCGTTTCAAGAGTCAGAGTCAAATGTCAACATCATTCAAACGACGTTTAAGATTGAGGACGCCATTCCAATTGGTGAACAGTTGGCGGATGAGGTCGGCACTATTTCCTTGATCGTCTGTGCGACCGACAACATTGCGTTAGGCGTCTTGAAAGGATTAGCGAATCAAGGGGTCTCTGTCCCAAGAGATGTCTCTGTCAGTGGATTCGGTGGATATGATTTCACGGAAGTCCTGCATCCATCCATCACGACGGTGCACCTACCTTATCGC
This sequence comes from Exiguobacterium sp. AT1b, assembly GCF_000023045.1. Classification (GTDB taxonomy): domain Bacteria; phylum Bacillota; class Bacilli; order Exiguobacteriales; family Exiguobacteriaceae; genus Exiguobacterium. The sequence goes on from NC_012673.1 coordinate 165,753, forward strand.
CGAACTGGGGCGAAAGCAGCTGACATGATGCTACAGCTCTTACACGGTGAACACGTCCCAATGAAAACGTTCACAATTTTTGAATTAAAAGTGCGCGAAAGCGTTGACAAGTTGAATTAAATCGTTTACATTTGTGTTGCGGAACCGGTTCCGCAACATTTTTTAATCTAAAATGGAACCGGTACCAATCGTATAAAGAACTCATATGATTTTTGGAGGTGGACGATATGAACACCGTACATTGTATCGGCGAATTGTTGATTGACTGGGTATGCGAGGATGCGTCTAGCGATCTCGTGAACGGGACGACGTTCGTCAAGAAAGCGGGGGGCGCACCTGCGAATGTCGCGGCAGTCGTCAGTAAGCACGGGGGACAATCCAGTTTCCTCGGACAGGTTGGAGATGACCCGTTTGGTCTCTTCTTGAAACAGACGTTGGTCGAGAACGGCGTCCGAACAGAAAACCTTGTGGAGTCTGGAGATACGACATTCGCATTCGTATCGATTCAAGAGGACGGAGAGCGGGACTTCACATTCCGTCGCGGAAGTGACGGGGAGTATGCCTTCGAGTCGATCGACTTATCGGTGATCGAGTCAGGAGACATCATTCATTTCGGCTCGGCGACAGCACTACTTGATGGGAAATTGAAAGACGCGTATTTTAAGTTATTGCAATTTGCAAAGCGGGATGGCTTGTTTATCTCGTTCGACCCGAACTATCGGGATGCATTGATCACGGATCTCGAGCAATTTAAACAAGATGCGAGACACTTCATCGCGGAATCGGACTTCATTAAATTGAGCGAAGAAGAAGCGCACTTGTTAACCGGAGAAGAACAACTAGAAGACGCTGTTCGTGCACTGCTTGAATTAGGTGCAAAACAGATTGCCATCACACTAGGGTCTCGTGGGACGTTGATTGCGACAAGCACGCATCATGAAATCGTTCCTTCAATCTCAATCAATAGTATCGATTCGACGGGAGCGGGAGATGCGTTCGTCGGAGCTTACTTATATCGGTTGGCAACACTCGGGTTTGACCCGGAGCGCTTACGTTCCGACATTGAATATGCGAACGTAACGGGTGCATTGACATGTACAGCTTATGGCGCAATTCCAGCAATTCCATCACGACAACTTGTGAATGAAACGTTAGGAGGGAAATGAAGATGGATTACAAAAAAGAAGCAGCATCGATCCTAGAGGCGATTGGTGGGAAAGAAAACGTTGCGGCAGCCGCGCACTGTGCGACTCGCCTTCGACTCGTATTGAACGATGAGTCGAAGGTCGATGAGAAAGCACTCGAACAACTTGATGTGGTTAAGGGAACATTCTCTACAGGCGGACAATACCAAATCATCATCGGACAAGGTACGGTCAACAAGGTCTATGCGGAATTTTCACAATTGACTGGTCTTGGAGACATGTCGACGACAGACGTGAAGTCAGCCGGAGCGAAAAAAATGAACCCGCTCCAACAGTTCGTCAAAATGTTATCGGATATCTTCGTTCCAATCATCCCGGCCATCGTCGCCGGCGGTCTCTTGATGGGGATCAACAACTTATTGACGGCACCGGATTTGTTCTTTGATGGACGTTCATTGATTGACCAGTATCCAGGCATGGCCGACCTCGCAGCGATGATCAATACGTTCGCAAACGCCGCCTTCGTCTTCCTTCCTGTACTCATAGGGTTCTCCGCAGCCAAACGGTTCGGTGGTAACCCGTACCTGGGTGCAGCGCTCGGGATGATCATGGTTCACCCGGACTTGATCAATGCATACGCTCAGGCAAGTGTTGAAGAGATTCCGGTTTGGAACATTTTCGGACTCGAGATTGAGAAGTTAGGATACCAAGGACAAGTCTTACCAGTCCTCGTCTCGACGTATATTTTATCGAAGCTTGAAATCAACATTCGGAAGTTTATGCCGGCGTCACTTGATATCTTGCTTACGCCATTACTCTCACTCCTCTTCACAGCGTTCATCACGTTCGCTTTCGTCGGACCGATCACTCGTGAAGCAGGGAACTTGATCATTGATGGGTTGGTGTGGACGTATGATTCACTCGGATTCGTCGGTGGCTTGATCATGGGTCTTCTCTACGCCCCAATCGTTATTACAGGGATGCACCATAGCTTCATCGCGATTGAGACACAGCTTCTCGCTGATATCGCCGAAACAGGTGGATCGTTCATCTTCCCAATCGCTGCGATGTCGAACGTCGCACAAGGGGCGGCTACCCTTGCGGTCTTCTTCTTGACTGCTGATAAGAAGATGAAAGGGGTCGCATCAGCATCAGGAATCTCTGCACTACTTGGAATCACAGAGCCTGCCATGTTCGGGGTCAACTTAAAACTTCGTTATCCGTTCATCGCAGCCATCGTTGGTTCAGCCATCGCCTCTGCGTTCATCGTTGGAAACGACGTATTGGCAGTAGCGCTCGGTGCTGCCGGATTACCAGGTATTATTTCAATCGCACCAGGTTCGATCATCTCGTATATCATTGGCATGGCCATCGCCTTTGCCGTGACATTCGGATTGACATTCATCCTCGCGAAACGACAAGCAAAAAAAGAAGCGGTCAAACAAGCCGCATAACAAAAAAGGAAGTGACACTATGAATTGGACGAAGGCCGAACGTTATCGTTCACTCCGTGACGTGAGCGCCCTCGAGATGGAGGTGCTCCGTGCAAAGACGGCCGCATCCCCGTGGCGGTTTGGATACCATATCCAGCCGCCGACGGGCCTCCTCAATGACCCGAACGGCTTCGCATATTACGATGGAGAGTACCATCTATTCTATCAATGGTTCCCGCTCGGGCCAGTTCACGGTCTCAAACATTGGTATCATGTCAGTTCGAAAAATCTCGTCCATTGGACCGACCGCGGGGTGGCGTTAGTCCCTGAAACGAAGGAGGATTCCCACGGTGCCTATTCTGGAAGTGGGTTCGTCGTAAACGACACCCTTCACGTCATGTATACCGGGAATCATCGTACGGACGATTGGACGCGTCACGCCTCGCAAATTATCGGTGTCTTACGTGACGGGATGATCGAGCGGCGCAACGTGGCCATCCCGGATATTCCGGTCGGTTACACGGAACATTTCCGCGATCCGAAAGTATGGGAAGAAGATGGATCATATTATGCGATTGTCGGTGCACAGCGAACGGATGAGACAGGATGTGTCGTCTTATATCGTTCGACCGACTTGAATGATTGGACGTTTTTAGGTGAAGTGAAGACGGAGCTCGAGCAGTTCGGTTACATGTGGGAATGTCCTGACGTGTTTGAACTGAATGGAAGGCATGTCCTCATTTTTTCTCCGCAAGGGATTGAGCCTGAAGGTCATCGCTACCACAACATCTATCAATCTGGATACGTCACAGGTACGCTTGATTTAGAAACGCTCGTCTTCACGCACGAGTCATTTGAAGAGCTCGACTTCGGGTTCGATTTTTACGCCCCGCAAACGACGGAGCATGATGGTCGTCGTATTCTAGTCGGCTGGATGGGCTTACCGGAGATTGAATATCCGACAGATCGGTACGGCTGGGCCCATGCGTTGACACTTCCTCGAGAACTATCGCTTGAAGATGGGGTATTGAAACAACGCCCAGTCCTAGAAATGGAACAACTCCGACAAGGCCAGTTCGTAAACGAATCAGGTGCACATATCGATGTAGTTTCGCCAGAACGTTATGAGTTGAAAATGTTGACGTCCGGGGAAGACTTCGAGCTTGAACTGTTGAAGACGGAAGATGAGTCGCTCGTGATTCGGTACGAGAAAGACACACACGAATTGACCATCGATCGGACAAACGCGGGTGAACCGTTCGCGACGGAGTTTGGGACGACCCGGACAAAAGTGATTGAGGTCACGTCCCTTCATCTGTATGTCGACTCGTCGAGTGTCGAGTGTTTCGTCAACGACGGTGACGCTGTGGCAACCCTTCGCGTCTTCCCAAGTGGTGGTGAGAAACGGGTCCGCTACGTCGGAGACGGGGCAAGTTTAGTCGGTTGGAAATTTGAATGAATGTAAAAGCTGAGCGATTGCTCGGCTTTTTAATTTTTCAAAATGTTGAAACCGTTTCGATAGGATCTACGTATAGATGAAGAGAAGAGAGAGGTGAGAGAATGAATAAAATGATGAAGTGGGTTGATGCGATTCGAACGATTACCGCACCATTTGGAGATCCGATTGGAGAAATTGAGAATGAAGAAGTTGAACGCGTGATGGTGGCGGAGTCGACGGTGCGCGGAATAATGAATCCAGAAGTGAAGTTAGAGTTTAATGAATTGAGCCAGGTGCGGGTGTTCGCGGAAATGCTACGTAGTTCAGAAGAAATCGAAGGCATTGAGATTGAAGTGGCACCCGATTTTGATCTCTTGTTGCAATTTAAAGGTGGCGAGCAAGAACGCTATCAGCTTTGGCTCGGACAACCGGACCATCCAAGTGTGATCACAGAATTTGAACGAACAGACGTTATCTGGCGACTACCGGAACATACGACGAATCAATTGATTGATGCCCTCGGGTTAGATACGTAAAAAAGCACCTCTTTTTGAGATGCTTACGAGTTGAATCGGATAAACCGTTCGATTTGTCGCTCTGATTTTCTCGCTTGTCGTCCGACCCAAATGAGGTGTCCTGGGCTGTTCAGGATTGTTAACTGAGCATGCGGGATCAATCGCTTCGCGTAATGCGCATGACGAACGGGGACGGCCTTGTCATTTTTTGAATGGACGATGTAGGTCGGGCAGGTGACACCGAGTAAGACCTCACTTGAGACTCGTTGTTTTAAATCGAACTGTGCGCCAAGTCCAAACGCCATCTGATTCGCGACACGTTTGAGGAGGAAGATGTCGTAGGGTGACACTTCTTCTCGAATCGTCTCGAGTGCCAACACACTCGTCGATTGAATCATACGGGCCGTCGCTTCGAATGGATGTTTTTGAATGGCACGAGCGATGAACTGTTTCATGATGTATTGAAGGGCGATGAATGCCGGCTGGACGATATTTCGACTGACCGTGTCCCGATACGGGAAATCGACGACACTCGTTACGGCGGCAGCGAGTGTCAAGCTGAGTACACGCTGATTCTGTGAAGCGAGCTCGATGGCGGTCGGTCCTCCGGCAGAGATGCCATATACATGATACCGCTCAATCTGTAGCATCTGCATCAAGTGATGGAGTTGTGACGCAAACGCTTGAGGGGATGCTGAAAACGAGTAGGGAGTTTCTCCATATCCAGGCCGAGATGGGACAATGACCCGGAAACCGGACAAAACGAGTTGGTCCACATGGTATGGTTCTAGACTTGAGGATTGGGTCCCATGAATCAGTACGATGACGGGACCGTGACCACGGTCTATATATTCGATTTTTGAGCCGTTGACGTGTGCATAATATTTCACTAGAGATGGCGCCTCCTTAAACAGTTTGTAATGGAAAATACCTTTATTTCGTGGAAATAAAATGATAATGTCTGTTTATACATAATTTAGATAGAGAAACGAAAGGGGATAGAACCGTGAATAACCGAGAGCGGTTACTTGAAGTTCGACGTTTCTTCGAACGTTACACGGACGAAGCGAATCCAAAGACACTAGAAGATTTGCTCGAGTACTTGTCAACGATTGGAGATACTTCTAAGTTAGCAAAAAAATCGGTGAAAGACGATATCCAGGCACTGAATAATTCGGGGTTTGAAGTGCAGGATGAATTGGAGAAGAATGGTCTCGCCAAAAAATATTGGCATTCGGCCCGCTTATTTGAGATTCATGAACTTCGGATGATGGTCGATGCGATTGTCGCAGCGAAATTTATCTCGGAAGACGTGACCGAGGAAATCGTAGAGAAGCTTCAAATGCTGACGAGTATCCCTGAAGCGAAGACGCTACAATCGATCATCAAGACGCCGAAGAAAAAACACGGACACATTCCTTACCATATCGATCGTATTCAACGGGCCATTCATGAACGGAAAGCCATCTCGTTCCAATATACAGACGTCGTCGGATTCGATGTGACGAAGCGAACGTTCCCGCTCCGCCGTGACGGAGAGCGATACGTCGTCAATCCGATCGACTTGCATTGGAATCACGAGCAGTACTACTTGATCGGAATCGACGAATCAATCGGAGAGGTGCGGAACTACCGGGTTGACCGCATCGTCAACTCGGAGATCGTGGAAGACGGTACCATTCGCCCGAAACATCATCTACCTGATGATTACTATCAAAAATCATTCAATATGTATAACGGATCTGATGAACAAATCGTCTTGTCCGTCGACGAACGAGTACTCCCGGTCATCTTTGACAAATTAGGAGAAGATGTTTCCGTGTCCGAACATGGAGAACGATTCCTCATCCGTTTCGATGCGGCCGTATCTGACGGATTCATTTACTGGTTGCTCTCTTTAGGGTCACAAGTAGAAGTGGTCGAACCGCTCACGCTGCGTGATCATATGAAAACAACGATTGAGAAGATGGCAACTACTTATGAAAATACAAGCATTCATTCATCCATCGAGTAAGCAGATGTGCTATACTGCTTGCGACACTAGATGAAGGGGGACAGGCGGATGTTGAATTGGATGCCATTGATCATTCCGATTGTCGCTGTCATTTTCGTAACGATCGTCGCAAGGCGCGCCATGAAAATGGATAAAGAGAATTAATAAGAAGAGACATCGTCCAGGACTGGGAGGTGTCTCTTTCCCTATGGAGGTAGAACGTGGATACGATTACACATACGTTATTCGGTTTGACGCTATACGGTGCAGCCGATAAACGGGATTTACAACAACATGAAAAACGAGCCTTATTCGTCACGACACTTGTCGGGAGCCAAATCCCGGACAGCGATGTGATTTCTCGGCTATGGGACACGGAAGGGATGTATCAGATGTGGCATCGCGGCATCACCCACTCGATTTTTCTCGTCCCACTCTTTGCCTTGCTCATCTACATACTCGTTCGCCTCCTCTTTCGCGTGACGGACATTCGCTATTTTTGGTGGGCACTGTTGTCTGTCTTCATACACAACACATCTGACTTGTTCAATGCATGGGGGACAGGGTATTTCGAACCAATCTCGGACGTGAGGATCACATTCGGTGTGATCCCGATTGTCGATTTTGTCTATTGGGGAATCTTCTTGGTCGCCTGGCTCGTCGCACGTAAACAAGAAGTCCGTTATAAGACGTATCGGTATGCATGGGCTGCCCTCGTCCTGTATGTCGCCATTCAAAGTGCGCAAGGAGCTTGTTTGTATCAGGCATACGCGGACGAGCATGACGAAGTGGCGCTCTCGTCTTCATTCATCCCGACTCAGTTCACCGTCATCACGAAGACTGAGGAGAACGTATCGCTCTTTCAAGATTCGATATATCAAGAAGCGACCTTGCAATACGAATTGACGAGTGCCGAAAAGACGAGTCTTGAGCCATTGTTTGAAGTGAATCAAGAGGCACGCACATTGACCAAATGGTCACCGTTCGTCGTCATCGTGGCGAACGAAGAACGACTCGGGGTCTTTGACCCACGTTTTTATGACGGAGAGTCCTCATTTTTATATGAATATATCGAAAGGTAGGGCAACGGATGGGACGTATACGTTATCTCTTTATCTTTGCTTACGAACAGGCACTTAGTTGTATCTTCCCGGTCGCCATCTTTGGCGCGCTCGCCGTCACGAAATTTGTGGAGTTACCGCTCCCGCGATATGATGTCTTACTCATCTGGTGTCTGTTCGTCCAAGTGATCCTTGTGAAGACGGGACTTGAGACGATGGAAGAGGTGAGGGTCATCAGCTGGTTCCATGTCATCGGTCTCGGACTTGAACTGTTCAAGGTGCAGATGGGGTCATGGAGTTATCCGGACGAGGCGTTCACGAAAGTGTGGGGTGTTCCGCTCTATGCGGGATTTATGTACGCGAGTGTCGGGAGTTACGTCGTCCAGGCATGGCGTCGCCTCGATCTACGATTTACGAAGATGCCGAACCCAATCGTTGCCTTCGGACTTGGGATTGCCATTTACTTTAACTTTTTTTGGCATCATGTGTGGCTAGACCTACGGTGGCTGTTGATCGCACTCATCTTCTTGGCGTTCGGCCGTTCGATTGTATCGTATAAACTCGATGACCGTCGATTCGAGATGCCGGTCGTCCTATCGTTCTTCTTGATTGCTTGTTTCATCTGGCTGGCAGAAAATATTGTCACCTTTTACAACGGCTGGGCGTATCCAGATCAGTTGAACGGTTGGGCCATCGTCGATTTGGGTAAACTGTCGTCCTGGTTCCTACTCGTCATCATCAGCATCCTCCTTGTCGCTTGGCAAAAGCGAAAACTAGAATATGAAACGACTTAACTCTACGCATGTCGAGTTTTTTAATTGTGAATAAGAATTGAATCTTTTAGTAGAAAAATACGTAGTGAATATCGAGGTGATGGGGTTGTTGGAAATTGTATTCTATTGGTTGATTGGATTAATGTGTCTCGCTTCTCTTGTCATCTATTGGACGGATTGGCGTAAGACACGCAATCGTGTGAAATTATGTCAAGCTGCTATCGCGATCTTTGCATCAGTGGTTGTATTTGGAATGGCCGGGATGGAGACGTACGACCGTATGACGACGAATTACATCGTCGAGACAGGAGAATGTTACGTCGTGAATGATCAGTCCTCGAAGGGTTCGTCGAACGTGACGTTATGGTTCGGCGAGCGGGCATACGGCTTCAAGGAAATTCCGGATGTTGCGTATGGTCCGGGACAACTATTTTCATGTCGTGCGACGATGACGAAGCAGATGCAATCAGGAATCGATTATGAGTTGCGCTCACTTGACGGTGAGTTATTGTACTCAACCTATTCAGATGATTGATCGCGTGACATGGTCGAACAAAAACGTGTTCAAAGCTAAATGCATAGCTTCGAACACGTTTTTCTATCATTGACTCTATATGTACGCCATAAAAGTAACATCATGACGGTAAATGCAAGTCCACCGACCAAATTGGTTACGAAGAAAAGATACTGAGACGACAAAAAACGGGATACTGCCTGCCATATAAAGGACAGTGAAATCAAGGCAAAAATGAATATACCAAAAGGGTTGGAGAGAATCGTAAAAAGTTTATGATCCATTGTCATGCACCAAATGAGTGGAACTTGGCAAACGTACTATTTATCATTTCGATTCCTTCATCTTGTTTCGTTTTCTCTCTAAAAAGATTGGAAGGATATTCATAAAGATTGCCGCAATCGTCAAAAACCATAACGCACGAGACATACCGGGTACGACATCCATTATGGCAGCCCAGTCTTTTGCTTCGACCCACATGTTGAGCAGGCTATATTCGGCGCACAACGTGAGAGCAACTAATGATAGGGCAATCGCCATCGGCAGCTTATAGTCCTTCTCCATCATAAATACGGTCAAATTAATAAGCGTTGCCCCAATCGCCGCCAATCCAAAAATAATCCACATCCTTTAACCCCCTAAATATTTCTATCTATACATTGTATCATACAAATTAACCCAGATAAATTTCAGAAAATTGTTTCTATTTACATAATAAATATGCTAAAATCAGTGGAAAGTGTCTTTGGATATTATTCCCTTTAGAAAATGAACAATCAACCGGACATCCTTTCACACTTTTGATTGAGAGATTGGCATTCAAAAGGAGATCGAACTATGACGTATATTGCTCGGAAATCAGTTCATCTGATAATCGCATTTTTCATCTTGATTGCGATTAGTGCGCTACCGTCGCTCGTCGTTCAGACGGATTTTAGTCTGACGAATTATTGGAACGGCATTCAACAACAGATGGACCAATTACAGAAACTAGAGGACATTACATATTACAACATCACCGCGCAACGTTACTTGCCACTCTTGCCGGCACTTGGACCGCTCGTCAAAGAATCGGTCATCATTTTTACCACGGCACTCGCGGTATCGACCTCGCTAGGATTAATGTATGCGTACTTCTACTATCGGAGCGGGAGACGCATTCGTACCGTTTTGCACCAAACGAGTCAGACGCTCGAGATGGTACCAGATTTGTTCTGGTTAATTTTTTCTCAATTTCTTGCGATTACAATCCATAAGTCTACAGGGTTCGATCGCATTGAAGTGGCCGGAGGATTCGCAGAATATATACGGTTTCTCCCAATCGTCACATTGACGCTGACGACATTATTCTTCTTTATCAAATGGTTGACGATTCATATTCATGAACAAGAAGCCATTCCGTATCTCGAACTCGCACAAGCGAAAGGGATTCGACCGAGTGGACTGTTTTGGAAACACTTATTACCGAATATCATCTATCGGTTTTACCTCTTTTTCCGTTCGAACATCATTACCATCTTATCGACACTTCTGATTGTCGAATACTTATTTAACGTTCAAGGGTTATTCCGATTCGCCGTCTACAACCCGCAGATGGAGATCTTACTGGTTATCTTATTCGTCATCTATATCCCGATTTTTCTGTTGGATTTACTGATTGAATGGATTATTCCGAATGCATGGAAAGGAGGGATTTGATGCGCCGAGTATTAATACGTGACCCGATTTTCATCTTCTGTTTTGTCATCGTAGCGGGGCTATTGTTGATGAGTTTTGGAAATACCGTGTTTCGTGATGGGAATGTTGATCAAACCCTCATGCTCTACTCTGATGAAGGGAGACTCATTGGAATACCACCATTAGAACCGTCAAAATATCAATGGCTCGGGACGGACAATGCTGGATATGATTTATTCCAAATGCTCGTGGAAGGATTTAAGTGGACGGTTGGCATCTGTGCGCTCGTCGCATTCGGACGGATGTTCATCGGTCTATTGATTGGCATCCCTCTTGCTTTCAGGGGAGCTCGCTTAAATCAATTCTTTAAAACGTTATTGGACGGCTTTTTGATTCTGCCGATTTCATTAATTGCATTGATGATGTTAGTAGGAACACTGACCTTTTTTGATTCGACACAAGTGCCTCCATTATTTGATCGAGTCAAGATTGAACTAATCGTCTTAGTCGTTCTCGGATTGCCTGCCGTCACGTTATACCTGATCACGGAGATTCGACAATTGCTTCAACAAGAGTTCATGATTGTGGCTCAGACGCTTGGTGGCAGTGTCTGGCACCGTGTGAGATTGCATCTATTCCCGCATCTCGTTCCAACCCTCGTGATCGTCTTCATGCAACAGTTTGTTCAGACGCTCATGTTGCTCATTCATCTCTCACTGTTTGGGATTTTCTTCGGAGGAACGGTCATGTTACATGAAGGGATCATGCCGACCGTCTATGAATGGTCTTCGATGTTCGGGTATTATTTCAGACAGTTCACTGCGATGACATGGATGACGAATCATCTATTTCTCGTCCCGGCCATGTCACTTGCTGCGCTTATCTTTATTTTCAACTTGTTGACGAGCCGTCTCGAGCGAGCATTTAAGCTCAGACGTCAGGAACCGGTGGTGACCGAGGCAAGTCTAGCACAATCGGAAGCGGCAGCTGCTTCCCTTTCGAATCCATTCACCCTTGTTGATTCGACTGTGTCATTAAGGAAGGAACCGGATGATATCGTATGATATGATCCGGTTTTTCTATGTCGAATGGACTGAACGGTCTTGTTTGAGGGAATGTGTATAACAGATTGAGGTGACAATTCATGAATGGAGTGAATCGATATGAAAGCTGCGATTTGTACCGCGTATGGGCCACCGGAAGTACTCGTCATTCAAGAAGTGCATCAACCGAAGCCGAAAAGCAATGAGATGCTGATTCAAGTCCATGCATCGGCCGTCCACTCGGGAGACCGACGCCTCCGCGCACTAGACGTTCCAGCATTAGGAAAACTACCGATGCGATTAGTTGTTGGGTTTAAGGCGCCACGTCAACCGATTCTCGGTGTCGTGTTGGCAGGTACCGTCGTAGAAACAGGAAATAGTGTGAAAAACTTTCAGGTCGGAGACAACGTCTATGCACTAACTGGGATGCGTTTTGGTGGTTATGCGGAGTTTGCATGCGTGAACGAATCGAAATGTGTGTTTCAGATGCCCACGCATGCCAGCTTTATCGAGGCGGCTGCTCTACCGTTCGGAGGTACGACGTCGTTACATTTTTTGCGGAAGGCACATATCGACCGGGCGAACAACGTTCTCATTTATGGTGGCGCAGGTGCTGTCGGTTCGACTGCCGTACAGATTGCGAAGCACTACGGCGTTCATGTGACTGCGGTATGCCATGAACGGAACATCGAGCTTGTGAAGCGGATCGGGGCAGATGTAGTCGTGGACTATTCGAGAGAAGGATATGACCGTGATTTGGGTACGTATGATGCCGTCTTTGATGCTTCGGGGAAAATTGATAAACGACTAGCCAAAAAACACGTGGCAGAGAATGGTGCGTTCAGTTCCGTCGCGGGACAGGGACCGGCGAGGGAACGAAAAGAGGACTTGATGTTTTTAAACGAACTGTTTGAAGCAGGAGAGCTACAACCCGTCATTGATTCGGTTTATTCGCTAGATGAGATTGTCGAGGCACACCGATACGTCGATCAAGGGACAAAGGTTGGGAATGTGATTGTGAGAATTATGGAAGAATCAATCAGATGATAGATGGTAGTATAGAGAGAAGTATCAGACTTTATCGTGAGGTTTGGTCGAGAACCTCACTTACATATGAATGCATTCACCGACTAGACAAATCAATGAGAGCGGGCGAGTAGTCATGAATATATTGATTGGGCAACCGAAGATGGAGCGAAATCTCGAGCAACTGAAGCGAGAGATTGAGTCGAACCCGACGGTGGACTTGATTCTCTATCCAGAGGGATATTGTACATATAGAGCATTGGATGAGCTGAGTGATGTAGCGATCCAATTCAACACAACGATTGTTTTAGGGTATCGAGATGACACGAATAGAGACCGGGTCCTCATTGTAAATAAGAATGGCGAGATGTTGTTAACGCGACGGAAAACGCCTGAAAATGAGGGCTTGTTCATGCCATCAAGTGCCACAGATGGAGCAGAAGAATACGGATATTTACTGTGCAGGGAGATTTTTATGGGGAATGAAGGATTGAAGGGTCATGAGCATCTGACAATCATATTCAATCCAATCGGGGTCGGGATGTTTAGTGAGGAACAATTCACGGAGTGGACGGAAGCAGCGAGAAAAATTGCGATGGAACGAAAAGCGATGATTATCGGAACGAGTCACGCAGATGGATCGTATCGAAATTGTGGAATCTCGATTCCGATCGCATACTGCTTTGATGAAAATGGTGAAGAAGTGTTTCTATCGAAAAATGATACACGGACGAGAGTGTTAGAGACTGATTCAAGAGTTACTACATTCGTCTAACAAACCGTGATTTCCTATAAAAAATGAAATACGTGTAAAATGAATGGGTTTATTTCACATACCATTAATTAAACTTAAATCAGAAAGCGAGTACTTATGAGATACCTTTTCAAACGAAAACACAAGAGTGATTGCAACTGCTCGATATGTGGCACGAGTAAAGAACATACAGTCGGCTTTGGATCGATCATGCCATCAGTATTAGACGGCCTATCGAAACGGGAGATGAAGAAGCGCGTCGTCTTGACAGATGATGTATGCGTCCTCGATGAAGCTCATTTCTTTATCAACGGATGCCTCGAACTCCCGATCATTGGAGAAGACGATCCTTTCATCTGGAATGTCTGGGTATCACTCAGTCCGGATAACTTTTTCAAAGTCATCGATTTATGGGATGAACCAGCTCGTGTAGACCTCGGCCCGATGTTCGGCTGGTTATCGACGGATCTTCCCATCTATCCAGATACCATCAATCTAAAGACAAACGTACATATGCGTGGAGTCGGACTACGTCCATTGATTGAACTCGAACCAACGAATCATCCTCTTGCAATGGAGCAGCGTAATGGTATCACGAAATCGCGGGTCGATGATCTATTCCGACTCGTTGAACGTAGCGGATAAAGGAGGAGATCAGGGTGAGTCAATTGAAGTCATCTTTGATTTTCGATTTGTACTCAGGAAATCAAGCGCTCACTTCGGTTCAGCAGAAGATGTTGGAGCGGATCGAATTACTTGTTCACAACAAACGATTCAAAGAACTTGGACACTTCATGCGCGACACTCCGGACATCGAGCAGCTGTTAATTGACTATGTGCTACTTGATCCGACCGATTCATATCGCTGGGATCTGCTTATAGGTTATGAACGGTTAGATCGGATTGAAGATTATGATCGAGTGAACGCGTTTTGCCGAACAGCTTTTTCATACCATCCAGATAAACCCTTCTATTTTGCCTTGGCGTTATATGATATAGGATGGAATGATTTCGAGATGGACGAGGAAGTCATTGAGGTGGCGAATCGATTGATCGAAGCAGCAACACCTGAAATTTCTGCATTGACTTGTCTAAGCATGTCAAAAGTGCTACGACATAAAGAGCGCGAGTATCTTCAAATGGCAATCGAGCGATGTCCGTGGGCAGTGCAGCCAACCTTTTCTTTAGGTGAGCATTACAGCCGGTTTAATCAGAGATTGGCTAAAATCTATATGGAAAAAGGTGTGGCTCAATTGGCTCTGACTTTTGATGATTCAGGTGAAAAGTCAAAACCAGTGATTGGTTTCAATCCACACACTTGGCAGAGGGATGTTTGTAACGAGCTGTTAGGGATGGATATGAGTTGGACAGAATATAAAAAGTACAAGCGAATGATCAAATGAAAGAATCAAGAATAGTGATAAGGAATGCGAGGGAAGATATCATGAGAATCACAGAAGCGACACTCTACACGAACCGACTTGACGAAATGAAACGTTTCTATACGGAACGACTTGGATTATCAGTCAGTGAAGAAGACCTGGCCAGTTTTCGAATCAATCTAGGTGAAGATGCGTTGGTATTTCAAGAGGCTAAAACAGAGCAAGAGCGACAGTACCATTTCGCAATCAATATTCCGGCTAACCGGTTCAAAGAAGCGAAAGAATGGATCATGTCACCTGTACCGCTTTTGACCGAGGACGGGGAGGACGAAATCTATTTTGAAGGGATCGATGCATCATCGCTTTATTTTTACGACGCGGACGAGAATGTCATCGAGTTGATTGCTAGACATTCGATTAATCCGGAAAGTAACATCGAGTCCTTTTCGTCAAATGAGTTTCTTGGAATCGGCGAGATGAGTTTGACGGTAGAAGACCCGTCTCTCGTCGCGAAGGCGCTTGAGACAATTGGAGTTAGACGGCGAGATGCGAACTCAATCGACCCCCGTCATTTAAATTTCATGGGTCCTCCAAATCACGATACATACATGCTGCTCGTACCTCGAGGGCGCGTTTGGCTCTTTTCACCAAAATTGTCGATTCCGAGCCCGATTCAGATGGTACTTGATCAACAATACATCGTCGAAATGGATGAGAAACTCGAATTTCATATTCACTCCATCAAAAAATGAGTTCACGATTGAACTCATTTTTTAGTCTTTGATTCGACATACCGATAAATTTCTTCTAATCGTATGGTTGCGTTCTCCAAGTTCACCTCAAACGATTTGTCTGAGCATTCAACAGTGAGCGAATCACCGTTTTGACGTGAATACTCTAATAATAGTGGTCTGATTCGTTCATGTACAATATGTGCATTATCAATTGAGGTTCGAGGGAAAATCATGGCGAATGTGTCTTGCGCCACCCGATACTTCTTGTCCGTTCGTCGAGTCGCTTCGTGAAGTTCGTCACTAAAATAGTCTAAAAACCACTCATATTCGGATGAACCATACCGTTTTTCAAAATGATTGAGAATGGGCAATGTGATGAATGAAACCACGAAGGTCTCACCGTGGCGAATCAACCGATCCCGTTCAGCCTCTATATCCATCAAAAAACGATCTCGGTTATCAAAACCGGTCTCCGGGTCTACCGCAATCAACTGACTGACTCTCGCTTCCGCAACCTTTAGTGCAAACTGGGCATGGAACAGGATGACTTGAAGCCAGTAAGACAGACCCGTTAAAACCGCAAATAGTAATAAAATATACAGTTGCGCAGTAGCGGCAGTCGCATACACAGGCATGGTGATTAAAAAGTAAGCTGCGAATCCGAACAGAATGAATACACTAGATCCGCGATGAATGAGCAACGTGGAAAGATAAAGAATCGGAATACAGATCATCCACCAAACAGGTAGATGATTCATGATCAGCAGAGAGGAAAATAGAATACTACATGCCAACGATACAACGATGAGTGCGATCAGTTGTAGTGACATCGTTGTCCAGAGTCTCATAGGTATCCTCCTCTTAAAAGAAATAAATTGAAATAGTTACACTATTATCCATTTTCCGAAATAGTGATTGTTCAAACCGATTCGAACACTTGATTCATTATAAGTGATTTACTTGATTATGAAAGGCTTATTTTTGAAAAGACGTGAATGTTTCCGAACACTTCTATAGGAAAAGAAGAATGAATGATTGGTGTATAATGGAAAATGAGGTGGTGGCATGAATCGAAAACATATATTGATTGTCGGAGGGACAGGGATGTTGGCCGAACTCACATCTTATTTAGCGATTGAACAGGATGTCACGGTCATTGGACGAGATAAAGAAAAAATGGCAAGCATTGTACAACGAAATCCTGAAACGTGTCATCCACTGATTGTTGACTATCGCGAAGAGGAAGCACTTTCAAACGCACTACAGCGAGCAGTGAAACAAAGAGGTCCGTTTGATCGAGTCATCGCCTGGGTGCATCGAGGCTCAGGGAGAGCGATGCAACTCATTTTGAATCATTCGGAAAATTCAGAGGTGATACATATTTTAGGTAGCCGGGCGAATCCGGAATATGAGAAGAGGTGTCTATGTCTCAATGCACAACAAACATATCGACAAGTCCAATTAGGTGAGATGCATGAGATGGCATCTGTCCGTTGGTTGACACATGACGAGATTGTGAAAGGGGTTCTCGATGCTATGCAGAACCAAGACGACTATCGATTGATTGGTACACGAAAGGATGACGTAAATGTTCACTCGAGAAATGATTAGCGAATGGATGGAGGAGCACCATGTATCAAATTTAGATTTGGCAACTATCACTGAAAGAAGGGAGTTGTCCGCATTTCAATTGGGAGACGTCTCTTGTGAAGGCAGGATGTTCGCCGCCTGTTCGATTAGTAAATTTGTAACGGTGATTCTCATTTTGAAGCTCGTTGAAGATCAGAAGTTAAATTTAAACTCGGAAATCAATGATTATTTCTCTTCCTTCACATTGAATGACGAAAATGGGATTCCTTCACAGATCACAATCCGACAGCTCATCCAACATCAGGCTGGCATAATCGATTCGCCTCATCAGTTCGGGACGATGGTTCAATATGAAGAAATTCCTTCGATGGAAGAGATGATATTAGGCAACACATCCTATTATGAGCGACCGATGTGTGTCCAGTCACAGGAAGTCGGGACGTTCCACTATTCAGATGCAGGTTACTGTTTACTCCAACATGCGATTGAGCAATGCATGTCTTCTACATTTGAAAAAATTATGACTGAATACATCTTTGCACCGCTGGATATGAACTCAAGTTCGTATGATTTAGAGAGGATAGAGAAGTATGGCGTTATCGGGATTGAACCAAACGGGTCAGTCGTCTCTCCAAAGTCATGTTATTATCCTTATCCTGCAGCGAGTGGACTTTGGACAACGGCTTCCGATTTAGCGACGCTCGTCAACGCAATTACGACAGAAGGCTTCTTGAGTAAGGAGTCAAGAAGGGTTTTATTCACACCATCTTCTACAAATGCCGAAGTAGGACATGGTCTATTTATAAATCCCAACAAGCCAGGTAAGGGATTCTCATTCGGTTGGGGAATCGGGTTTCAAAGCATACTCGTGATGGAGAAAGACTCTCCAAAAAGTTTCATTTGTTTGTCAAATCGGAATGAAGGGGTTCATCAACTCGAAGGATTGATCGGACAGCTACTACGGACATACACATAACGTATTATAAGGAGGGCTACACGTTGGCTAGACACTATTCAACGGGAGAGGTCGCAAGAAAACTGAACGTGTCTGTGCGTACGCTTCGATACTATGACCAAATCAATTTGGTCACCCCCTCGTATACGAACGATGTACAGAAACGATTTTATAGTGATGACGAAATGTTTCGGCTTCAAAAAATCATGCTTTTAAAATCGATGACCGTCCCGCTCGATGAGATTCGGAGAATCTTAGATGAGGAATCCCTTACAAGCATCTTGTCCGCCCATCTGTCCTCGTTAGAAGAAAAGATAGAGGAATTGAAGCAGGCGCATAACCATACGGTCACGCTCCTTCAATCCATGAAGCTTGAAAATGAAAAAATCGATTGGACGAAACTGCAAACTATTCAAGCTAAATCAAATGATCGGAAACAATGGACGGACTATTTTACGGAAGAAGAGTCTGATTCATTGCAAGCAAGTTTACCTAAATTAGAAGACGGTGAGCATGATACGAAAAAGTGGATCAACTTGATTCGGAGAACCGAAATTCTAATCGAACGCGGGGTCGCCCCTTCCTCAAAAGAAGCCCAAATTCTTAAAGAAGATTTGGCTTGGTTAACAGACGAGACATTTGGAGACAATCAACAATTGATTGAATCATTTTGGAAGATTCGAAAATCAACTGATGCATCGAATGAATTAGGACTCTATCCAATCGATGCATCGATTCTTGCCTATATTGATTCACTATATCAAGACTGATTCCCTCATGCCAATGCAGTCAATAGAACGGCTAGCCCATTAAAGGTGCCATGGATGAGCATGCTGGAATAGATAGAGTTGGTCCGTTCATATACCCAAGCGAACACTAGTCCCGATACAAAATTGACGAGTAACGTGTTTGTCGTCGGTAAATGAGCGAGAGTGAATATTCCAGCACTTACGATCATCCCGATCCCAACCCCAAATCGTTCTTGAAAGAAGCGGTATAAGAACCCACGATAAAAGATTTCTTCATAGATCGGTGAAACGATAGCCGCCGATCCAAACGCAATCAGTATGGAGATAATCGACAAGTCACTTTGTAAACTCTCTGTTTTTGTATTCGACGTACCGATACCGAAATATGATTGGACTATGACGATGATGATACTGAGTACAATTAGCACAATTGTCCATAAAAAGATGTTGCCCGAATCTTTCACTGGAAAACGGCGAAGTCCTAACGTTTCCAGCGAAAGGGTTTGAGGACGTATTGCGACGAGATAGAGGACAGTCATAAATATTATGGCCAACAAAAGACCAATACTTGTTCCTGAATAGAGGGTGTTTCCCCATGACTGTACTAGAAAGTTGTGTAATTGTCGCTCGATAAGTAGGGGCGTCACTCCGAATAGAAGAACCATCGTAATTGCGAACTGGTTCCATGTCCAAATGGGAGTTGTTTTCTTTTGCATTTGATTCAACATCGTATTTCCTCCTTATGTGGTTGTAGCCCCATCATATCGGGTGACGTAACGTCACCTGCAAGCAGAAAAATGAAAAAGGAGTATTAAGACTATGAAACAGTGGATTGGATCAGCTGCTTTATGTATGAACGAAGAAAAGAAAGTCCTGTTCGTAAAGAATCGTGACGTACAACAATGGAGTTTACCATCAGGCGGTTTAGAAGAAGGAGAAACGCCGGAACAATGTTGCCAGCGTGAAGTGTTCGAAGAAACGGGCTATCGCATTTCGATTAATCAAAGATTACATATCAAACGAGCCATCATCTCAAGTTACCAAGTCGAAACGCACTATTTTTTGGCAACGTGTGACGAGCGGATGGCGACCGCAACTATCGACTCGGACATTGATGAAGTCAATTGGTGGTCGATTCATGAAATAGAGCGATTGGAACTTGCATTTCCAGAGGATCTTGAGCTGATTAAACGGTGGAGTGTATGAATAGAGTGATTGAAGTCAATGGATATCACATGGAATATCGATTATTCGGTTCCGGGGAACGCCTCATCGTGGTGATGACAGGAATGGGAGGTTCATTCGAAGAGTGGGTTTCTCTTTCTGAACAATTAAGCGAGTCGTATCAAGTATTGCTTTATCATCGCTCAGGTTATGGTGAGAGCGAGATAAATATGCGCTCGAGTCGAACGTCATCTCATCTTCTTGAATGTACAGAATTGTTGGATGCCCTTCAGCTAAAACAACAAATCATATTAGTCGGTCATTCTTACGGAGGTCTGTGCGCGCAACACATGGCCAAACTTGTTTTGGATAGAGTAGTAGGAGTTGTACTCGTTGATTCCACTTCCCATAACCTTTCAATATTAGATGAGTTAGAAACGCCTATAATGGATGGTCAGTATTCAGATGAAGATTGGCGGACGATGTGTCGTTCTTATTCAAATCTGTCGAAAGAAGAATTAGAGCGACTCCATCAGCCAGAACTTTCACTCGAACAACAAGGCTTATCATCAGATGTACTCGCACGTCTCAAGCGTTTTTATCAATCTCCTCAGTTGTATAAAACGATGTTGGAAGAAGAATCGTTTTGGCATGACGATGCCTCAATCATCAAACAAATGGGTACCTTTTCATCAATCCCGTTAATTGTCATCGGTCGAGATTCTGAAGCGATGATTGAAGAAGGGATAAATGGAGGGTTACCTGAGGCTGAAATTCGCTTGCTAGAAGAGACATGGCATGATCTGATCCATAAACAGTTGAGATTATCAAATCAATCGGAACTCATCATCGCAGAAAAGGCAGGACACCAAATTCATTTACAACGACCAGACACAATCATCGAAGCGATTCATCGAATCGAACAAGCCGGTCGCATATAAACGACCGGCTCATGACTTAAGAAACTTCTTTGATTTGATTGTGAGAGAAATACTCCCGTTTCGAACGGTCGCGCATGACATGTATGGTGTAACAACCAACAAGGAAGAAGATAATCGAGAATGCGAGATAGACTGGACGAATCCCAACCATGTCGGCAAGAAGTCCAATCCCAAATGTGAGTAGGATGACGAGTAGCGACTCTGCCACATTGATAGCGCCAGAGAACCTACCCATGATTTCGACCGGGACATGGTGTTGATAGAATGATAAGAATCCTGTATTTGCAAAGGCAAGCGCGAATGTCAGGACAAAAAATCCAACCGAGGCCATCATGAATGACGATGAACTTGCGAAAAGAAGATAGCCGACTGGTGTCATGATCGCCCCGAATCCAATACAAAACGATAAGGACAAGCGGTGACTCCATCTTGAATTGATGAGTGATCCAAAGATAATCCCAATCCCAGCGATACTGACGAGAAAGCCATATCGGCTTTCAGACAAGTGAAGGACTTGGGTCGCGAATGACGCCTCCAACGAATCGAGTCCAGACATGAAGATGGTCATGACACAGAACAATCCATAAATGAGCATCACATATCTGCCATTCGAAGCGAATCGGATGACAACCTTCCAATCGTCAATGATCATCCGCATAGAGAATGGTTCAACAGGCGCATTCGTTCGAAGGTGAGATGGGAGGAGCATCAGCATACCGACCGATCCAATGAGTGCGAAGGCGTTCACAAAAATCGCAAATGTCGGGCTCCCGACTAGAAAGAGTAGACCCGCAATCGTCGGACCTAAAATAAACCCGGATGACTGTACAAAGTTTTTCATCGCATTGAACTTTTGTCGGTTCGAGGCAGGTACGAGTTGCGTCATGTAGACCAGACTCGATGATTCGAATAACGAGCTCATCACATTGAGAAGAAAGACAATCCCGTAGATGAGCCACAGTGAATCAATCCAGCCTAAGCTGAATACGAGGAACGCACGCAGACCATCCAGTAACATCATCAGTCGTCTCGTATCGACCCGGTCAATCAGGCTACCTGACCAAAGATTCGAGACGAGCGAGGCGAGCGGGACTAATACATACAGAATCGAGACGGCGAAAGGGGATCCAGTCATCTCTAGGATAATCAAGTTGAGCGCAATGAAGTATATCCAGGCACCAAGGTTTGAGATTCCGACACTGACGAGCAGTAGCGCAGAGGTTTTTCGAAACGAATTCAAGTCAATCACTCCTTCTATTTTTGATCACTTTCGGAACGCAAAAAAATCCCACCCCCAAGAACGAATTCTTGGGGACGAGATTCTCATCGTGGTGCCACCCCTGTTCGTCCGTACGTCACCGCACGAACCTTATTCGGTACTGCCGAATGAATCGGACTATACCTCAACTCTATAACGGGAGTTCCCGTCGCCACATCCCTCGGGGTGAGTTCCATAGCGCTGCTCAGAGGCTTGTTTCGATCAACGTTCTTTACTCCTTTTCACCAGACGGAGCTCTCTACGAAAGATTCATTGATGTACTGTTCTCTTCATCGCGTTTGTCAGATCATTTTTAAAAGGATAGCACATTGTGAAAAAATTGGAAACAACAATTCATCCATAACTATAATATAGAAAGCTAACGAAGAATCGAGGTGCAGTGTTGATCGACTATAAAGAGATAAAAGAGACGAACCAAGTACTTGCGACTTTTCATAAAATTGATTCCAATCAGTTAGATGGCTTCATATCGAAACATTCGATATTGATCGGGAGATATGATGAATACGTCACGAAGAGTTACATTGACGTAAAGCGACACAGCGATTGTGAAGAAGCAAATCAAAGACAACATCATGTTCAAACCGTGATAAAACCTGCACTCAATGAGCTGAAGAGACATGTTTCACGAATTATATTACAGTCTATTAAGGATGAGAATCACGTGACGCGCCTAATGCGAAATCGGATGAATCTTTATCATGAAGAGAATGTTGATTTATTGATCGAAGAGGATCAACTTATACAGAAGTATTTGCAAATAATCGGTCAATTGACTGACCCGACAGATCATTCTAAGTCGATTGCGGAACTTCATGGAGACCTATACGATGCTGACGAATCCATCCGTAAACAGGCTTTTACGCTCATTTATAAAGCGTATGTCTCAACAGAAGGTGACATCACTGAATGCTTGAGAAGTCTTATTCAAAATCGGGAACATCAGGCACAACGATTAAACGCTAAGAGTTATCGTGAACTAGCCTTTATGAAGCTAGGTCGTCTAGATTATGATGCCGAGGATTGTATACGATTTGCGAATCAAGTGAGTAAACATTTTGAGCCACTTCGCCGCTCGTTCCAGCAACTACAGACAAAGGAATTGAAGAAATCGAAACTTTCGCCATGGGATTCATTCATTTCTCCCTTTTCGAATCATCACGATTTATCCGTTTCGTTGCATGACTTAATCAGTGGAACGGAACGAATCTTGAATGAAGTCGATCCCTACTTTGAAAAGCTGTTTAGGGACATGTGTGCGAAGGGCCATCTCGATCTAACGCCTCGACCGAATAAAGCGGAAGGTGGATTTTGTGAATCTTTACCCAACTCAAAATCATCTTTCATTTTTATGAACCGATTCGGTGGATTTGATGACTACATTGTTTTAATACATGAAATGGGTCATGCCATCCACCATGATTTCTCACAGCAACACCTATTTTTCGAAGCGCAGACCATTTCGTTTGAAGTCGGCGAATTCGCAGCTATGTCACTAGAGCTATTTTCGATGAACCAATGGACAAAAATCTTTTCAGATGAACGAAATTTAATTCAAGCTAAACTAGAACAGTTTCGATTAATCATCGAATTTTTACCAAGTGTTTTCATCGTGGACCAATTTCAACATAATCTATATGATTCAGAAAAGAACGTGGACACATTTGATGAAATATTCAAACGCTTAGTCGATCAATATGAGACTGATTTGATTGATTGGAGCGATGTGAGTGATTTGAAAGGAAAAGAGTGGCTGCGCGTGATTCATCTTTTTGAAACACCTTTCTATTACATAGAATATGCGCTTGCTCAGATTGCTGCACTTCGCATGTATATGCAGTATAGGCAACATCCAGTCGACACTCTGAACCAATATAAGAATGCATTAGCTTTAGGTGGTACTGCTTCGATTCCTGATACTTATCGAGTAGCAGGCGTATCCTTGTTTCCATCTGAGGAAGAATTAGTCGAGTTGACTGATTTCTTAAATGCTGAGATCGAACAGCTAGTGAAACAACTGAATGAAATCGATTGACTCAGAGATGATTGTTCATCTTTTCAAGAGGCTTGGTTTTCGATTGTAGACGGGAATTCATTTAATTGTTTCAAGATGGAACGATAGTAAAAGATTGAGAATATGCCAAAGACGATATACGTCATGGCCATCCAACCGGGTGACACGACATCATAAGTCGAGACGCTGATTGCGCCGATGAGAAGCGCACCTCGGTAGCGGAGACCGTTCGCGGCCAAGTATTGACTGCGGAGGTGGTCTTCGATGAGTCGAGCTAGCATGGCTTGGTGGATGGGGACATATAGCAGTTCTCCGAACGTGAAGCAAGCCGTAGCGAGCACTAACATTGAAAGATCATGTGAAACCGGTAAGATGGCGAATCCAAGACTGAACAGTGTGACACCCGTGTAAAGTAGCGCACGTTCAGAGATGGATTTGGTCCAACGCATCAACACAAGACCGAGCAGTAACACGAGAATCGTATTCTCCGCTCGAAGCAGTCCGAGAATCTTCGTCCCATCTAGTGAGAAATGAAAGAACGGGACAGCGTGTAACGTTTCAGCAAAGTGAATCGCGAGATAATGCGTAAGCTGCAACTCTAATGACAACGTCAAAATCCCTGCGACAAGGTATTTCAAAAAGAGTTGGTTCCTCATGACCGTCTGGTATCCTGTCCATACATTAGTAGTCTTCTGTCCTTTACGCGGTAAAGGTTTATAGTTGTCTTCGAGTTTGAAGGAAATCAGGAAGACACATCCGAATGAAAGAATGGCTGCCGATACTAACAAGTAGAAGAGATGCTGTTCGAAGAAGAAGCCGCCGATTAGGCTACCGATGACGATGGACCCGTTCATCAGCCAGTAACTGAGTGTATACAAATATTTTCGCTGCTCGGGTCGGCTATCATCGATTAAGATGGCTTCGTTTGCTGGCGTGATGGCACTACTCAAGAGATTACTAAAAAAGAAGAAGATAAATAATAAGGTGGCACTGTCAATTACATGAGAACCTGCGATTGCCATTCCGATATAACATGCGAAACGTAGTATTTCTCCGATGAAGAGAATTCGTTTTCTTCCGTAACGATCGGACAGTTGGCCTCCAAAGAGACTTGCGATGAATGAGGCAATCATCGTCAAGACAATGAGCGGTCCGGTCTCCGTCGCACCGAACTGGCGAACGAAATAAATCGTCAAAAAAGGAAATACGGCGGTTTGAGTCAGCTTTTGAAAGAAGTTCAAGCCAAGTCTAGCTTTTAGGTTAGGATGAAGCGATTGAAACATGTGAATCACCATCTTTTCATAAGGTCAGTGAAGTGGCCACTTGACTGTTATGAACAGTATGCGTGATTTGAAGTGAATCATCGTGCACTATATTGCTCGATTTTGGCGCAATAATCTGGAGGGGTATATGGAACAATTACTTACACTGCCTGACGTCGCCATACGTTACGTCTCTTCTAGTGGAGATTGGACGACAGAAAGAGAAGAGAGCAAAGAAGACATTGTCTGGGTGCTCGTGTTGGAAGGGAAAATTGGGATTGAGGTGGATGCATTCGAATATCGTCTCCAAGACAGCGAATCGTTTGTGGTTCAACCGAATCAGTTCTATCGACTATTCGCTGATTCGACGGAAACGACTTATGTGAGTTTTCGGTTTATTGCGAGTCGATTGAACGGGTTTGAAAACAGGGTCAATCCAATGTTTCCTTCCATAGCGGTCATGTCGATAAGAAGACTGTTAGGGGAGTGGTCAAGTCGAGGATTTTTAGAGATTGATCTTACAGATGATGTGATGACGTTCATTCAGAGTCACCTCATCGACACTTCTTTAGATGCTGAAGACTTATTTGTACCGGTTTTGCGTGTCATTCATGATTCTTATCATACAGAGCTTCGCATTGAGGAATTAAGTCGAATCGTCCATCAAAGTAAGTATCAGTTCATACGGAACTTTCGAGAGCGAATCGGTCAGACGCCGTATCAATACATCACGAGACAACGCCTGATTCATGCGAAGTCGCTCCTTCGCTATTCGGATCTTACACTACTCGCAATCAGCCAGGAAGTCGGATTCAATAGTTCGGCTCAACTGAACAGACATTTCACGGAATGGGTAGGCTGCACCCCGGCTCGATTTCGTGAGAATAAAGGGCATCAGCTCAAACGTGACTAGAGAGCTTCAATCGATCTTGAATTTGGTAGGGGAGGGCGTTGAACGGTCCCTCCAAGCGTTGCACCGCATTCACATGATAAAACGTGCTCGTCTCCTTCATATTCATCATCTGGTCACCCAAATCGTATAGGAAAACGTGTTTATTCATCCCGATAGCAATCCCGAGTTCAACATGTGCGCCTTTACCTCCAGGCAATAGGATGACGACAAAGTCCGCTGATTGAATTCCAGAAACCTCCTCTTCGCCAATCGAGCGTAATGCATCAATTGATGTGGCGCGTTCGTTTTGAGTCCAATCATATGTATGGGTGTGACCGAGCGCAATCAGCTCATTACGCATGAACCGTACTTCTTCGATATTTGAAAAGCTTGAACCGACATAAAATCGCATGTGAAAACCTCCAATTCGTTATAGATGATTCATCTGGTAAAGAGCCACAAAATAAAATTGGACGATTAACAGGTAGCCAAGTACAAGGAAAGAAATCACCATAATCAAGACGAATTTCATCAAAGAAAGTGAAACGTATGATTGAATCAAGCGTGTCAAATAAAGCGAAGAGAGGACAAGCAAAATGATTGTGCCGATAACCCAAATGTAACCAATCATGAGATTCGGAATCAGCCAAAAATAGGCGATTGTGAAGATGATGAGGGTTAAAGCTATCATCAAATCTTTACGCTTCTTCGTCATCTTACACCTCTCGCTGATGTTCTAACTTCAATCGTACCTGTTCGGCATCCTCTGCATCAAATGTGCTGTACCACCTCACATGATTGAGATCGATGATCCGATAATGTCCGCTGATGATATTTTGTTGAAGGGTGTAATGTGGACCTGACTCGATTGCATGCCAAAAGACGCGTCCGCCGAGTGTTTTTTCTTTCGGCTCATAAGTGTTCTCGGTCGCAATCAGTTTGACGAATTCGACGGGGTCGTCACCAATCAAGTGTATGAGAATCTCACTTTCGTTAAACAAGGCGCATAGCGTCACAATCGTCGACCAACTCGCTTCATTCCGCTCCTTCTCGATTTGGATGAGCGTTTTTTTTGAAATACCGAGTAAGTTCGCCATCTCTTCCTGTGAATACTGAGATTCGATACGAATCAATTTCATTTTTCGAGAAACTTGTTCAATAAATTCGGATTTTTGCATAAGTGCTCCTTCTTGTTTGTCTGACTTACAGCGTCGCTGAGCTTATGAAAATCAAAATCCACGAGATTCCGAGAAACACGATAAATAAGAGCAGGCAGACGATGATATAACAGCAAATGTATTGCCAGTAGGTCAATCGTTTTGATTGATAATAATGGTATGTAAAACTGAATGTCGCAATCCCGATGACTAAGAACGCAACGATATCCCAGATGATGCCAACCTTCAAGAACGATGGAGTCAGAAACGAAGCGATGAGTGCAAGCACGACGGTCACAACTCCAGTAGAGATGGCAGCGGATGGCGTTGAAGTGTTTTCCAACGAATCACCTCCTAGTATATTACAAGTGTAATTTTACACTAAAAGTGGGCGATGTCAATTTCAGAATGTAAAAAACCCTTCTCTGAGGAAGGGTTCCGTCACTCGTCATGTTTATTCGTTAAATAGGTCGTTAATGGGTAGACACCGATGCTTTGTAAGATCAGAGAGAGTAAAATGACGGCAAACGCGAGAGATATCATTTCGCTCGAGCCGTTAATGTTCTCTGCCTCTAGCCAGAGGACGAGGGCAATCGACATCGTTCCTTTAATCCCGGACCAAGTAAGGAGCGAAGTCGCTGTCAAATCGTCTTTAAATTCTCTACGCCACACAGGAACGGTATAAACGAGACCGCCGACGACGATGAACCGGGTCAGAAGCGAAAGTAGGAATAAAAGAACAGCGAACGTCCAGAGCGATACAGACAAATAGCTGGTCGCCTCGATTCCAATCAATAAGAACAGGAGAGCGAGCAATATCGGAATGACGATGTCCCAAAATCCATTCAAGTGTCGCTGGACCGATTCGTAGTCCTCTTTCATGCCGAGCTCATGAGAAAGCATCATGCCGGCTGTGACGGTCGCAAGGACACCCGATACTTCTAGCGCGTCGGCGAGATAAAATGCTCCGTATGCGATGACGATCGTCAACATGACGAGCTCATGCTTTTTAAAGCTGACAATCATCAATTTTTTAAGTAATAATCCGACGATGAAGCCGATGCCGATTCCTCCGGCTGAAACAATCAAAAATTCAGTTAAAAAGCTGAGCGTGGAGAACTGTTCTCCTGTCGCGAACATACTGAGGAAGATCGTGAAGATGACGACACTCGTCCCATCGTTCACCATCGATTCACCTTCGACAACATCCGCAATCCGCTTCTCACCTTTACTCCGCTTTAAAATCGCCGACACGGAAACGGGGTCGGTCGGAATCAAGATGGATGCCAATAAGAAAGAGGCGGTCAGGCTGAGCGGGGTGAAGAGCTCGCTGATCCAAAACGTGCCATACCCCATTAGGATGGCGGTCAAGACAAGACCAACCGTACTCAATATCGTGATGATCCCGATATTGTCTTTCAAATCTTTGTATTTGAACTGATAAGCGGATGTAAACAGAAGTGCCGGTAGGAACACCTCGAAGATCATATCTTTTGAAATGAATACTGAATCAAAAAAGGCGATATATGAGAGACCAATCCCAATCAAGACCAAGATGACCGGGACAGGGAAGTAATTTCGTTTTGAATCAATCAAATAAATGAGATAGCCAATCAGTAGCAATGTGATGATTTGTTGCGCGATCATGACGACGTCCTCCTCTGCAATCAAGTTGCTATACACTATCTTCCCATTCAAGGTCTAATCAAACGAGAATTGTGGAATATAGGGGATAGTACATTCATTTCATAGAGGGAGGAATCGATATGGGAAACCCGATTGGTGATTTGTCGTGGACGTTTTATTCAGAGTGTGAGGTGCCGAGTGATATCACGGAGTCACTCATCGAGGGGGAGCGGGCCGTCGCTGCCTACAAGACGGTACGTGACGTCGCCGTCTTTACGAACAAACGTCTGATTGTCCGTGATGCGCAAGGGCTCACGGGTAAGAAGATAGAGGTGTACTCGCTTCCGTACGACTCAATCAATATGTACTCGACGGAGAATGCGGGAAGAATGTTCGACTTGAACTCAGAAGTCCAACTGTTCACTCGCGCCGGAACGATCAAAATCAATCTAAATAAAAAAGTGGATGTGCGTAAGTTCGACCGATTACTCGCAGAAGCAATTTTGTAAAACAGTGGACCGAGAGTTCTCGGTCTTTTCGTTTGGATTTTTCTGACAATCTCTTATCATACATGATACGATCATACATAATGTGTGACGGAGGTTACGATGCGATTTACAACCCGATTATTGATGATCATGCTCGGCAGTTTGGTGTTGGTGACTGGATTGATTCATCTGGCCCGACTGTTTTGGGAATGGTTTCACGACCCGACAAAAGGTGGAATCGTGCTTCTCTTTTCTGGAGAGGACGGAACCAGCAGTGATGAATATGGAGGGAAGTTTCGTCTGAAAGATGATGAGGATTTTCAATTCTTGAAGAATGACTTTTTAGACTATACGTTCGAAACAGGAGGGACAGTAACCGAGTCGGGAAATTCAGTCTGGTTATGGTTCCTTATTGGGGGTTTGATTGTTCTCCTGATTTTGACGCTCAGCGTGCTAAGGAAAAGAAAGCGTATCGTCTCGACCATTGATTTCTCGAGTGACGCCATAAAACGAATAGGGCGTACGGCTAAAGCAAATAGATTTGTGGAATCCAAAGAGGTTCAATGGACCGATAATGCGATTCGGAATGCGCTCATCCAGTTCAATCTGGACTTGCCGATTGCCTCAAGACATCAATCGAATGAGACGGTGTTGGATTGGTTCAAGCGAATTGGCGTGGAAGAAGTGGACCTCTCCCCATATTGGAAATCAAGATATATGGATGTAGTGGTGAGTGATGAAGAATCTAGACGATTTCGAGCGGCGTTGGAGTTTAAGCGATTCGAAGACGGTAAGGGGTGATGGTGTATGAACGATGAGATAGAGGTGGTTGATTCCGATGCGCGCAAGTCAATAGGTTCCGCTCGTTTGGTCAAGACCAATCATCAATTCTACATCCATTGGAATGGGTTGATTATGGACTTCAAAGGTCATGAATATGTGGCGGGTATTCGAATCATCGACGAGAATTACTTGTTCATTTGGGCGTTTACGATAGAAGGAGAACCAATCAATGCGTGGGTGCTAGATGCAGATGGCGACATCAATCATTCCTTTCATGCAGGAAACGCGATTGCAGCAGTTGTAATGAACGATACGGGAATCTGGATTGGATATGGGGACGAGGGCATCTTTGGAGATGGGATCTCGACCGAGGCACTCGTCTGTTTCTCAAAAGAGGGAGCCGTACGTTTTCGCTATAATCGAGAGGTCAGAAAGGCCCCGGTCCTTCATGATTGTGACGTGATGTACGCGTCAGAGAAAGGGGTGTGGGTCATCTCTTCAATCGAGGGTCGTCTCGTTTATGTCCATGCGAACGGACGGATTGACTCCTATCCGATGCCACGTCATCTCCTTGACTGTTCGTCGTTGACAATTGAAGACGGTGTAGCCTATGTCGAGAATGAGGAAAAGATTTATCGTTGGCCATTCAAGGAGAGGAAGCGTGCCGAGATAGTAGAAAGTTAATGAAGATTTGACGCAGATTAAATGAGAAATCCATAGAATCCTTTCTTGTATTAAAAAGACAGTGAATTGAATCACAAAATCAAATGCCAAAAACTCCAGTTTGATTATTTCACATACCGAAACTATATTAAATATGAATTTAAATCATGAACGAAAAATATTCCACTCTCACTCAAAAATTGTTTTAGCAGATGAATATGTCCTAAACCATAAAGCACAAAAATGCGCTCATTTGATTCCCTTAGTGACATCAATTCCTTAAAAATCATTAAATTACGAAAATACCAGTAGTGTGATACCCATCTAGTACCAGACATTTCAAGAGATGCAATCTCTAAATAGGCACGATGCATAGTTAGTGCAACTGTAGGGTGATTGATTTCTTTATAATAGTCAGAAATTGTACTATTCTTAAATACTTTTTCTATATGGTTCATGACTTCTTGTTGGGATGATAATACTCGTTCCATTTCTAGCTTCTTATCTTGAACGATGGTTTCTAAACTGAATCCTTCATCCTCATTCCAATCGATTGGATATACGCAATCTAGATGAGATTGTTGTGCAAGTCGGAATGCAATTTGTTCACGTTCGTTAGCGGTTGCTAACTCCGGTTGTTGAATGATACGTTGAAATTGTTCATTTATGTATACTTTCTTTGAAGTATTAACTTCTACACATACTTTAGTGGGTTCAAATTTTGCTAATTGATTCACGAATTGTTTAATTTCTAACTGACGATCTTCGCTCAACACATCTGGCATATCAGGCATAAATAAATCACCATTGTTTGGCATGTTTAGATGTGTTGTGCCAACGAGCAATATATCTGTTTTATTCATGGCATTTCTCCTAATCAATTTGATGTATAGTACTAACTACGTTTATACTTCTTCTAGGTTTCATATTTTGTAACGTGATTATAAAAACAGGTCAAGGTTGCTCATGTGTCTACAGTTCACACTAGTTAATAAGCTTGATAAAATTCTACAAGGGAATGAGGAATTCACATGATCCGTTTTGGTATTATTGGTACAAACTTCATCACAGACTGGTTCATCGACACAATCAATCAGTTGGATGACGCAGAAGTGACAGCGCTCTACTCGCGTACAGAATCACGCGCTAAAGAATACGCTGAAAGTCACTCCATCATACATACGTTCACGTCTCTCGAAGAGATGGCACAGAGTGATGTCATCGATGCCATCTATATTGCGAGCCCGAACTCACTTCACGCCGAACAGAGTATCTTGTTCATGCAGCATGGGAAACACGTCCTCTGTGAAAAACCACTCGCCTCTAACGTCCGGGAAGTGACTCGTATGGTTGAAGTGGCGAAAGAGAATCAAGTCGTCTTGCTTGAAGCACTTCGCAATCTGTTCATGCCGAACTTTGAACGGATTCAACAGGCGATGGAGCGAATTGCTCCGGTGCGTCGGGGTGTCTTCAATAAATCACAGTATTCTTCACGGTACGACCTCTATAAACAAGGGGAGAACCCGAATACGTTCAATCCTGCTTTCTCGAACGGTTCGTTGATGGACCTCGGTGTCTATCTTCTAGGGCCAGCATTAAAACTGTTCGGTCAACCGAATGACATCCAGGCGAGCGGCGTGAAACTGGAATCGGGAGTGGACGGGAGCGGAACGGTCATTCTCTCTTATGATGATCTGGATGTGATCATCATGCACTCAAAAATCCATGCGACATCGACTCCCTCTGAGATCATCGGGGAAAAAGGACGCATCGTCATCGACGATATTGCAACGTGTGATGAAGTCCGTCTAGAGTTACGGGATGGCACGTCAGAAATTATTTCAGAAGTGCAGAACGCTCCGATGTCATATGAGATCGAAGCATTTGTCCGTGCAATCGAAGCTAGGGTTTCGGAGACAATTGTACATTCAGCAAATGACATGATTCGTCTTGCTGATGTGATGACAACGGTGCGAAAACAAGTTGGTGTTCATTACCCAGCGGACACATGATAAAAGCCCATCCGAGCGGATGGGCTTTTATCATGTTGAAGCAATTGTGAATATAGATTATACAGTTGTTGTGACAGTCAACCCTCGTTCTTCAAATACGCTTTTCGCAACGTCAAGTGCGTTGAGTACGCGCGGGAATCCTGTATACGGGACAAGATGCATAATCGCCTCTACGATCTCCTCACCGCTTAATCCAGCTGTCAATCCGGTATTGATATGAAGTGCCAATTGTGGCTCTGTGCCTTGTGTGACAAGCGTTGAAATTGTCACAAGGGCTCGATCACGGTTCGGGAGCCCTTCACGGCTATATACATCTCCATAAGCAAAATCTGTGATCCATTCTCCAATCGCAGGTGCAAGTTGTTCCAATGCATTCGCAATTCCGTCATGTGTGGACCCAGCATCTTGACTCGTGAACTCTTTCAACTTGTTGACGTCTCGTTCATGTCTTGTTTCCATTTTCGATTCATCCTCTCTATTGAAGCTGAATCCATCGTAGCAATTCTTTTGCCATGCTTCCAATTCATCTTTTTTATATCAGTTATGCATCAAACGAATACTCTTCGGTCAAGTAACGGATAAACTCTCTCGTGGCATACGGTAAATATCTGCCTTTTGCAGTCGCTAATCCAAGTTGCCACGGAATCCTTTGTTTGAGTAAAATCGCCTTTACCCCATATATATTCATCTCTTGCATAATGGAGCGAGGTAATATGGTTACCGCGTTACCTTGTGCGACGGACATGCATAAAAAATCCCATTGCCCACTTTCCCCGATAAGTCGGGGGGTGAATCCCGCTTGTTCACAGGCAGTTCGAACGACGTGATGGAGCGAAAACTCATCTGTAAACAAGACGAAAGGCTCAGATGCGAGTTCTTCGAGCAGGAGTTGTTTACGTGATGCTAAAGGGTGACGTTCGGGCAAGTAAGCATACAGTTCCTCAGTGACAAAAGGAGTTTCTTCAAACGTGGAACTTGTCGGTAAAACAGTTGCAATCACATCTAATTCTCCTTTTTCGAGTGCGTGTTCAAGCGTGTGTCCACCGGCTTCTGTAATCTCAACACGAATGTTCGGATAGCTTGAATGGAATACAGTCAAGAACTTCGTGAAAAATAATGAACCGATTAGCGGGGGGAGACCAAGTCGAATGAGCCCTCGCTTGGAATTGGTGATATCGAAAACGTGATTCGGTAAGTCCTCGAGCTGACGTATTAATAGCTCGCTCTCAAGCATCAAGGCTTCTCCCACATCTGTTAATTCAATTTGCCGTCTCTGGCGATCGAACAGTTCGACCCCGAGTTCTTGTTCTAAGTGTCGAATCGTTTTACTCAACGTAGGTTGTGTGACGTGTAGCGCTTCGGCTGCTCGCGTGAAACTCTTGGCTCGTGCAACCGCTATGAAGTATTGCATCTCTCGGAATTCCATTCTGCTCATCCTATTCTATCGTGGCATGGTTTGTATAATAAATATTCATTTTTACTATCATTTAACTAAGTATACAATGAAGTTTGTAAAGGTCAATGAATTGCAATAGGGAGGAAGAAATCGTGAAACAATTACAAGATAAAATTGCACTAGTGACAGGGGCCGCTAGTGGAATCGGGTTAGAGATTGCCGAAGAGTTTGCGGAAGCTGGAGCAAAAATCGCCATTGTCGACATTCAGCTTGAAAAAGCTCATATTGCTGCGAGTCAGCTAAAAGAAAAGGGATACGATGTGATTGCAGTTGAGGCGGATGTGACGAAAGAAGAAGCAATCAAACGCAGTATCGATCAGACGATGGAGGCATATGGGCGTATCGATATTGTAATCAACAATGCAGCCATGCAGCATGTTTCGCCACTTGAAGAATTCCCGACAGAGAAGTTTGACTTGCTTCAAAGTATCATGCTTCGTGCACCGTTCTTGTATACAAAACATGTCTTTCCGATTATGAAAGAACAACGATTCGGACGAATCATCAATATGGCATCCATCAACGGCCTGATTGGGTTTGCTGGTAAAGCAGCCTACAACAGTGCGAAGCACGGGGTAATCGGACTCACAAAAGTCGCTGCGCTCGAGGGGGCGACTTCAGGGATTACCGTGAATGCGATTTGTCCTGGCTATGTGGACACTCCGCTTGTGCAACAACAACTCGATGATTTGGCAAGAACCCGTAACGTTGCAAAAGAACGAGTACTCGAGGAAGTCATCTACCCACTCGTGCCGCAACATCGTCTTTTACAAGTGAAAGAAGTTGCAGATTATGCAATCTTCCTCGCAAGTGAACAGGCAAAAGGAATCACGGGACAAGCCGCTGTCATCGATGGCGGATACGTCGCTCAATAACCATAAAACTCCTCCGAACTTCTTGCTCGGAGGAGTTTTATGGTTATTCTCTATTTAAATAGAGATATCTCAGAAACAGTCCCAGAACAATCGTCATGACGACGGCAGGGATGAGTCCGATGAGCAGTAATGTGTTCATACCGTTTCCTTTCTGAGCGATTCGAGTCGTTCATGCATCTCATCAAAGGAATGGGTGTCCGTCAACATGCTGAGCTCTGCATCGGCAAGTTCTTTCAAGTGAGTTGACCACTCTCGTTCAATCTCGACTTCAGCTTCACTGATTTCCGTGTTGGCCCGCTCGACTTGCTTCGCATGAATCGCTTCAAGACGAGACCGAATCATATCGCGAAGAAGTGAGGTCAACTCATCCTTCAGTTGCGTTCGTCCGTCACCTTCAAAGAATTGACTCGCATTCTTATAGCGCTTCAATACCGACTGATAAGGTGATGTCTCGAGATGAATCGGTTCGACAGCCTCTCGTAGCCATGCCACGTCGAGTTCTCTGTCGAATTCAAGCGTCGGAAGGAGAGACGCTTGACGTTCTGTCAACCGTTCGACCAAGGCGACGAACTCGCGTTTAACGTATCGCTCCAACCGATACTGGAACACTTGGAGCTCTTGCTGGATGTCATAGGCATACTTATCGAGTGTCCGTCCGAGGGCACGCTCCAAGCTCTTCCTTGACCCATCGACCTCGACCGGATGAAACGTCTCCTTGACGAAGTCCGAGAGACGGAGGAGTGATCGCGTCTCGAGGTGGGCGAGGAGTTCTTTCGCTTCCCGGTCAAACAAATCGATGAGTGCTGACACATCGAGTGCCGGTGGGTTCTCGAGTAAAGCAATCAACTGCTGGCGACGATGTTCTTTCGCCGACGCGTCTTCTTTCGCTTCATTCAAAACACGATCAAATGCAGCGAGTAGCGCTGTCGTTTCTTCCTGTATACGCATCGCGTTGGCGAGACGAAGGTCTTTGTCGACATAGCGTTCAAGTGTCGAGACGAATCGATCGAATCCTTCGTCATCCCCATGCATGGCGTTTCGGCTTGAGATGGGGAGAACGCTTGGTCTGCGGACACCGAGCGCGGTCAACTGTTGTGAGACATAGCTAGTGACCGCATCCCGCTCCTCGTCATCTGTCGCAAGATCAGAGGCGTTCACGAGGAAGAACATCTCGTGATCTCCCGTCCCTTGGACCCGTCCGAGCTGAATGACGAGCTCCCGGTCCGCTTCCGTGAACGCATGATTATAATACGTGACGAACAAGACGGCGTCCGCATCACGCATGTAGCCGAACTGGACCTCGCTATGACGATTGAACTGCGAATCGGCACCTGGCGTATCGACGAAGACGATGCCACGCCGTGCCCAAGGAGAGTCGAGATACAGTTCAATTTCTCTCACGATACAGCTTTTCTCTTCTTGTGCGACGAACGCGCAGAACGTGTCATAGTCGACGATTTCCGTTTGTCCGAGATAATCGAGCGGTGCCGCTTTTACCGCATTGACGAACGGGTGGTCGACATCGAGCGAGGTGAGGGAAGTCCCGTAACCTTGTAGCTCATCTTCAAGTTCATCCCGTGATTTGAAGGTGATCATCGCCGTTCGATTCGTCCGACCATCTGGCGGTACGATTTTTGTGATCGAAGCCGTCAATGGGTTCGGTGAGGTCGGTAGAACCGTCTCCCCGAGAAGGGCATTGAGGGTCGACGATTTTCCGGCCGAAAACGCACCGAAGATGGCGAACGTATATTGCTCATACTTCGCACGCTCGATTTTCTTACGTAATGTCGAGACTCGGGAGCGGAACAATGGGTGACTCTCTAATATTTCACATACCGTATTTTCATAAGAAAAATTAAAATCAAATAAGTCATGATCATCATCTAAAATCGACGTCGATGCAACCTCTGATTCAACAACATTCGACTGTTTTTCAGGGAGATACGTTGCATCGACATAGTTTCGAACGGCCAACTGATCTAACTGATTTGAATCAAGTTGCAACGCTTCATATTGACCGATAGCATTCAGAAGGTTCGAAAGACGAATCCGTAACGCTTCCGTATCGAGCGCTTCATACAACGCTTCCTCTTCAGTCGTAAATTGTTCCAAGCGCATGTCGACTTCCGCTTTCATGTACGTATCCGTCGAATGGACCCAAGGTTCAGATACTTTCGTCACCCATGACGCAAGGGCCGTCTCGATGTCACGACTGAACTGTAACACCGTGTCACCACTGAGTGATGCGCCGGATTTCACTTGTTCGGTGATGAGTGAGCTCGGTGCAATCGGGAGGACATCGCCTTTCGGCAGGAGAGTCTCTGGAAGTTTCAAATCTCGGATGATGTCTTCTGCGTACTTCACGAGGTGCGGTCGTAAGTTCATATCAATCAGACGGTTGAATTCTTTGACGGCCACTTCCTCACGACGAGCTCGTTCTTGCTTCGTCTTTTCTTTCGAGAACAAAAGTCCGACCTTGAAAGAAGGAGAACAACTCTCGAGATAAGAGCGTAATAGTTCACGGAACTCATAAGTCATGATCGGTGCACTTTCGACGATTGGTGCCTGATGTTTGAAGAATTCGCGACGGAATGATGTCCACCATGCCCGTTTCTTCTCAAGGCGATGTAGACGTGACTGCATTTCCTTCGGACTCTTTTCATAAGTTGGCAATTGATCCAACATCGATTGAATCGATGATTCGTTGCGGCGGACTAGCGTATGAATCAATGCATCCGCATGCTTGACTTGCTGCTGTCTCGAGTCCGTGATGACTTGCCGCACATACGACCGCAAGCGCTCGACTTCGTTATGTGGATGCTTCAAATCACGAAGTGAGATGTAGAACGTGTCATTTGGGACGATGTCATGATGACGGAATGCTTTCGTCAATGACGCCTTGAAGTCCACAAAGGAAAGCTCATCCTCATCATGTTTGTCGATTTGGTTAATGATGATGGAATAGGGACGTCCTTCCCGGCTAAATTGTTTCATCAGTCCGATGTTTTGTTCCGATTGGACATGGTTGTAGTCCATCATGAAGAACAAGTGATCGGCCAAGAAGAGCGAGCGCTCCGTCGCTTGGCGATGTCGTTCATCCGTTGAGTCAATCCCTGGCGTGTCCATCAACACGACGTGTTCATCAAATGGGAATCGGTCAATCGTATACTCGACTTCCTTGATTTCCTCGACTTTGCAATAGTCACTAATATTTGATAGGGAAGAAGGGTCTAATGAAATCCAGTCCGTATCATTGATCGCGACAGCTGCCGCAGATTCTCCACCTCGTAATGTGACGATATTCGCACTCGTCGGAATCGGACTTGTCGGAAGGAATCCGTCCTCTAGCCAGTCGTTGAGCAATGTCGACTTCCCGGCTGAGAAGTGACCACAGACGGCAATCCAGACTTCTTCATTCGTTACTTTTTGTAGGGCTGTCCGAGCGAGTCGTGCAGCGTCCGTCATCTCCTCTTGTTCAAACGTTAAAGCGAGTCGTGCCAATTGTTCTCGTTGTTCGTGCATGTTTCCCATCCCCTAATTATGATTCCGTCGTGATGCCGACACGGTGTCCGACATATGCATCATTCGTTAAACAATCCATCGCTAAATCGGCGACATCGTTCCTTGAGATCGGACCTGAATGTTTCGTGCCTAATACCTCTTTTGAGATGATGATGTCTCCGTCCGATTGCTCATCGATCAGTTGAGT
Organism: Exiguobacterium sp. AT1b; assembly: GCF_000023045.1. GTDB lineage: Bacteria > Bacillota > Bacilli > Exiguobacteriales > Exiguobacteriaceae > Exiguobacterium. The sequence goes on from NC_012673.1 coordinate 204,856, forward strand.
CGGACAGATGATTGTGAAGGCTAAACCTGAATCCCGTAATAACTCATAAGCGCGGGCATGATCTTCGGCTGCGGTTGTCATCGTACGCTTCGATTCTTTCGTTTCAAAGCGATAATTGTCGCTATCATACGCCTGTAAGATGCCGGCGGTCCCGACCGTGATGATGCGTGTTACGTTAAATTGTTTCATCGCTGCGATCACGAGTGGTGTGAATGTAGACAATACGTTTTGTTTGTCCGTCCCTAACGCCGAGATGACGACGTCTGCAAATCGAACCGTTTCTCGTACTGCTGCTTGGTCCGTCGCGTCTCCGATGATTTGGTTGACACCCTCCTTAGAATCCATCGAATGTCTTGTTAAAAGTTTGACGTCATGTCCTTGATTCAATAAACGCTCAAGTATCCGTTCCCCTGTACGGCCACTTCCGCCGAATAAAGCAATTGTTGACAAGTAAACCCCTCCCCATCAAGATGAAAGAAATATCCAACGCCATCATAACACGGAAGCGTTCACAAAACTGCCTGAAATGGTTCATTTCCACTTGAAAAGAATATGGTACGTTTTAGAATTGAAGAAGAAGGCAAAAAATACATATGACAGGTGTAAGAGAGGAAGGCACCACTACATGAAATTTGGGGCTAGAACAATTAAGACCGGACTATCGGTCGCAATCGTCTTGCTGATTGCTGAGGCATTTCAATTCCAACAAATCGTCGTCCCGGCACTCGCTGCGTCACTCGCGCTCCTGCCGTCAGTTTATCAGACTGGGCTTCGCTTGATCGAAGAGATGAAAGGGAACCTGATTGGAGCATTACTCTCCGTCGGATTTCTGCTACTCACTCCGAATCCGACACCAATCGCGATCGGATTCGTCATCATCATCGCCATCTCCATTCTTCTCTTTTTAAATTTAGAATCGACGACACGGACCGTCATCTTGACGACGATTCTCATCATGGAAGGGGCGAGCCAGTCGGATATGCCGGTGTGGGTGTTTGCGGGCGAACGTTATCTACTCATTATGATGGGGATTACGGTCGCATTGATTGTGAATGCACTGTTGTTCCCACCTCGCTACGAACGGAAACTCGAAGCACAAATCACCGACACATTTCAAATGGTTGTTCGGATCGCACGCTTGTTTGCGGAGACGGAAGGCGGCCGCTCCTCATTCGACTCGTTACCTGAGACGAAGAAGTTGCATAGCGACTCAAAACAAACGTACGCCTATTTTGAAGAAGAAATTAAAGCGAATCGATGGCTTGAGAAGAAGACCCCGATCTTCCGTCGAGCTGTCTTGAAGTCTAAAATGATTGAGACGAACCGTGCCGCGCTCCATGTCATCGAGAAGCTCGATCATGATTTTCATACGATTGAACAACTTCCTCCACAATTGAGCGAAGAGCTGTATCGCCACATTCGTCACTTGTTGCGTCGACATGAGCGTCTGTTTTCAGCCTACGAGCTCGAGAACGAGCACCTCATCGATCGAGAAGAGGATCTCATCCATGAGAACTTTGACTTTGCGAAGTTAATGATTGAGAAGATGAGAGAAGAAGAGGAAGAACTCATTCTCATCGTTGTGCCGCTCGTGGCGACGATGACCGACTGGGTCAAGGCAATGAATGAACTCGAACGCTATCTTGTCACGGAAATGAAGAAACATGGGGACAACCTAAAAGTGGAACCACGTAAGAAATGGTTTTTTGAAGACTGAGAAGGAATGATTGATAGAAAACCTAAAGGAGTACTCGAAACCGTGTGCTCCTTTAGGTTTTTGTGTGTATAAAATATTTATAGAATGACCTATATAAAAGACGAATGAACCTCTTCAATCTCTTTTGTACAAACGTACAAGTGCCAGACAAACAAAAACTAACGAAATGAACACAATCAAACTGATTTTTTGCATATAAATTGTAAAATCATAATACTCATAGAAGTAAAAGATATGCGGCCAAGGCATAAACTCACCTCGAGTAATCACCTCGATGAGTGTATAGGTTAGTACGAGGGCAGTCGCATACTCGAAGCTCTTTAAAAGAAGTACCAGAGCTGCTCCAATCCACCAAAAGAGAGTTAGTAAAAGTAGATGGTGAACTAGTATTAATGGATTTGTTTGAATCAACCGGAACGCGCCATCGATATTAAATAGCAATAAAAGATACCCTACAACATAAAATGTGAACAGGAACACGAAATTGAACCCAATCCATTTTCGGTAGTGTGGGATCAATGTGTAATAAGCCCCTGTGTCATATAACGGCTGAAAATAAAGAATGACAGACCATGAAATCCAAGGCAGATAGAGAGAATGGACAATCTGTATACTGAGGTGCAGTTCAGAACTGTCCCTAACTATAACAAGAAGAGAAGCGCAGAATACAAATAGCGGAATAATCCCGAGTAACCGCTGATATCTCCATTCAAATAATTGAATTCTTAGTAAACGGTATATATCCATCATTGCGCCCTCATCACAGCTAAGTAACCATCTGAAAGTCGAGGAACGATGTTCGCATCGCCTTTCTCTTCATCAAAATATCGGATACAGGCTCCGTCTGATGTTTCTTCGATATGTACTACATCATGATCTTTCACCCATTTATTCAATTCCATAAGATTGATTTGCGCTTCCGCCAACGAACCTTCTGCTTTCTTCTTCAATTCCTCAGGTGTGCCTTCGAATAAGACGTGTCCATTCGATAAGAGTCCAATCTTCGTACACAAGAACTCAATATCCTCCACGATATGTGAAGAAATAATGATTGTATGATCATGACTTAAGTCGCGAAGAAGGTTTCGGAAGCGGATCCGCTCTTCGATATCAAGGCCTGCAGTCGGTTCATCGAAGACGAGAATCTCCGGCTCACGCAGCAACAATTGAGCGATCCCAACGCGGCGTCGCATCCCACCTGATAGTTCTTCCATCTTCAGGTTGGATTTATCGGTCAAGTTGACTCTTTCTAACGCTTGTTGAATGACACTCTCTTGTTTCTTGCGGTCGACGATACCTTGCAATAGGGCTAGATGAAAGAGAACTTCGTTTACAGACAAGGAAGGATAAACATTAAAGTCTTGGGCTAAGAAACCAATCATTCCAGCTGTATTCGCATATTTACGTTTCATCATTGATTGACCGTTCACCCGGATATTTCCACCGGACGCATTCGTTAGCCCGCAAATGATTTTCATTAATGTCGTCTTTCCCGCTCCGTTCGACCCAAGGAGACCATATATCCCTTCAATGTTTAGCGAGACATGATCGAGAGCCATATGTTTCTTGTACCTTTTCACGATGTGTTCCACTTGTATCATGGTGTACCTCCGAATCACTTATACTTTTGACGCACTGTTCAAATCTCGATACCATTTTTTCAAAAAGATGAGTTGCTGTTGATGAGTCAATTGCATGAATTCAGATATTTGCTCTTTAGATGCGACCAGTTCCTCCCCGTTAAGAATTGATTCTAAGAAGAAAGGGTCTGGTTCGAGCGGTGAGGGGAGATTCAATTCGACTGATAGCCAAAAAGCCATCGCATCATCGAATGCCGCTCGTGTCGGCTGGATTTGGCTGTCTGTGTTTGAATGTGACCAAAACAAGGCAGGCATGTATGCTCGAACTACTTCTGGTAGGTCGTGATCTAATCGTAAATTACTCCCCACATGAAGGAGTAAATGCTGATTATCTCGGTAACTGAATTTCTCAAGATTAGGCGATAGGAGGATGATCTTATCAGGCAAGGAGCTTGATATACCAAACTCTCTTTCAGTGAGTGCATGAATTGATTGAAGCGTTTCTTTTAGAATCGGCCAATACGAGTATGGTGGTGTCCATGACTGATCGACGATTATTTCTTGATCTTCCGCTTGATACGCTTCAAATGATCCCTCAAACAACGTAACCCCTGCCTGTACACCTTCATAATGAGCAGGAGCTTGCTCGATAAGGTTTGTTAAAAACTTAGATTGTGGCGAATAATGCAACGTGACAGGTACGCTATTCGTTCGATTAATCACAGGTTTAAAGTTCTCAGACCCGATTCTGCTGTTCGGATAAGATTGTTTTGTTGGATACCAGTTTAACCAAGCAGGCAGATAGGTTACTTCATTAGTGATTGGGAATTGACTTGTGTTTGGGATTGTATATCGGACAGACAATGCAGTTGGTACTCCGAGCGTTACAGCCTCAATCTCGATGAAATCTCCAACTTGATGGAACGAGACTTCTCGCTGGTTTACACTGATATGTTTTACCTGGTAAGGATGATAGAGCGATAACACAATAGTTTCTGTACTCGACACTAAAGTATAGTCTGCTTCCACTTCGAACTGACCATGTGATTGCTTCGCTAATTTCAACTGAACATTGATTATTTCAAAGTTCAAAAATGAATCTATTTGTGAAAAATCATATGGATAAGGTAGTTCATAATGTTCTGTCGTTTCCGTATCGAGAGAACGATCGAATACCAACTGGTCATGGCTTAATGCGAAAGAAGCATAGATGCAATCACTGAGAACAGCATAATTGCCAAGACTGTCATCTGAATACGATGACTCCTTCTGATTGCCCAACACGATATGATCCATAGGGTGAGTCCAAAATGAAAACATAAAATCAACATGTTCTTAATAAATAGTGCGTTGCTACTCAAAAAACCTGTCAGTTCGTAATAGATGACCTCAGGTTGTAGAGGTCCGAAAAAGAAGTAAGCATTTGGGCTATTAAATCCTTTTTCTAAGAAGAACTCAGAAAAAATCTCTGTATTCAGTGGTCCGAACAATATCCATAGGATAAAGAGGACGAGAATGCCGCTTCGCTTTTTTCCGAACAGGAGACCCACATTGATTCCCCATACCGATGCAATTAGTAGTGGAAGTAGATAGAAAGTAAGTGAATGGAATAACAGCTGCTGATAAAAGGACCATGTTTCGATTTGATTAAATGAGAAATAAGTGACGACAGGTAGAAGCCCGAGTAAGATGGCACAAAATGAAAAGAACGTATGTATGAAGAGTATGGCGACAATCTTTTGAAATTGAATCCACACAATGTTCGGAAGAGTCAATTGACTTCTGTATTGTGCCTCATCTGAAGTAAGACGATACATGACTACGCTGACAATCAACATAACACCTTGAATAGGAATCACTATGCCTTTTAAGACATTAGGAAACATCATGTACTCGAACGGCTCGTTCACGTTCGCAACGATTTTTAATATGAGGACAATCGGGATAAAGATAAGTGCAATCAAATAAAATACGTTTCGGCTCATCTGTTTAAAATAAAAAGGAATTAATTCTTTTAATATGTTTTGTCTCATAGTTACCTCGATGATTGTGTAGTGATTGAATTGATAACGATATTAATTCAATTATCTCAGCTATATCCTAAGGTGTAAATAAAATCCAATTATATATGAGCCAATAAAGGATTAATGAATTATTTGGTAATAATCTCAAGTTGTGTTAGTCTAGAAAAATCATTGTCTGCGTCAACCGATTCGTTGTCATTATCTATACTTGAAGGGGCAGGGAAATGAAAAAGATTGTATTATCCATTATTTTACGAGTTATTATGAAGTCTTAAGTACATTCCAGACCGAATCCTGAAACTTTTCGAGAAGAAATGCGTATACAATAGAGACAGATACATAAGAACGATAGGGGGATTCACCATGTCAGAAACAACACCGACACCTGAAGAAGGTGTCACACCACAACGAATCAGCGGCACACTTCCAATCGAGGCACGTGCCGTCTTCCGGTTATCAAGTGCGATTTTTTATCTCATCGGACTTCTTGTCACAGGAGCTCTCGTGGCGGCCGCTTACTGGTTCGACTGGCCGACTTGGATACAGATTGGTTTGGTCGTGCTACTCGTCATCGATGTCGTCTATAGCCTGATTGATCTCATCTGGTTCCAAAAGTGGAAACAAGAACGATTCACGTATGACGTTCAGCCACTCGAGATTCAGATTCACCATGGGATCATCACGACACACGATGTGCTCATCCCGATGACAAAGGTCCAATTTGTCCATGCGGAGCAAGGACCTCTTCTCCGTAAATACGGGTTACAGACCATCACCATCGGGACAGCGGCCGGTTCTCACGAAATCTATGCGATTGAAGAGTCGTTCGCCAAGACACTCCGTGAACAGATTGCCATCTATGCACGCATTGAAGAGGAGGATGTCGTATGACCGAGACCGCGTTAACATGGCATCGACTCCCGAGTCGCGTTTTGGTGCTGCGTATTCTCGAAGTCATCAAGTCGTTCGCCATTCCAATCGTTTTACTCTTTGTGCTCAACAACGACTGGGACTCGACATTCGGTATCATCATCCGAGTCGGGATTTTACTCTTCCTATTACTCGACATTGTTCAGAAGTTCTTCGGATGGTTAAACTTCCGATATGCCCTCGATGAAAAGACTGTCTATGTCATCGAAGGGAACTGGTTGAAAAAAGAAAAATCGCTTCCACTCTATAAGATTCAAAGTGTTCATTCGAACAGTCCATTCCTCTATCGGTTGCTTGGTGTCGTCGAATTGACGTTCGATACGAATGCCAACAGTGACGATGCTTCTTTCAAATTAGCGGGTGTCTTCCCGACTGAAGCCAAACGACTGGAAGAGATTCTCGAACAGGTCCGTCATCGGAAACAAAGCGGAGTAGCGGTAGATGACTCAGAAGAGTCGGATGAGACGCCTGCACAGGCAGCACCGGTACCAAGTCGCCTGTTGTACGCCTTATCTACGCGCGAAATCGTATTGGCATCCATCACGTCGCTCTCTGTCTTCGCCATCTTCCCGGTCGCCTCGACGGTTATCTCGTCAATCGACGACTTCATCAACTTGGATGGGGCGTTTAATCAAGTCGAAGATTATGTCGTCCATGCGTCCATCATCGCCATCGGTCTTCTCGTCATCGGAGTGTTGATGCTATCGATCGTGATCGGAATGGTCATCAACTTCTTGAAGTATGGGAACTTCCGACTTGAGCGGAGAGGGGAACGCATTCGCGTCGAGAAGGGATTGTTGAATCGAAGTGCTAAAGAGATCCCATATGAGAAGATCCAAGCGATTCGCATCAAAGAGACGTTCATTCGTCGCTGGTTCCATATCGTCGGGGTCGAACTCGTCGCAGCAGGGACGATGGATGAATTGAAAGATGAATCGTCGACGATTCTCCCGTTCGTCCGTCGTGACCGGGCGATGCAAGTACTCCGTGAACACTTCACGCACTTCACATGGTCGGACGAACTACATCGACTCCCTAGACGTGCCTTAGGAATCAAACTACTCCGAATCAGCTGGTTCGGCTTCATCATCTCAGGACTCGTGCTATATTTCTTCCGAGATTATGCTTTGTGGCTCCTGCTCTTATGGGCCATCATCATCGGGGGACGCGTCCTCAGTTTTATTACCACAAAATATGTCCGCATGGATCAATTCATTCAATTGCGAACGGGTGCATTCAACGTCCGCTCATTCTTGACGGACAAACCACGGATCGAACAGATTCAAGTGAAGCAATCGCTCTTGCAGCGCCGTTTCGGGTTATGTACGGTGCAGTTCTCGACACGTGGAGGATTCTTATCAGTCGAGACCATCGATGATATCCCGAAAGAAGATGCGGACGCGATGCTCGTCTGGTTCTCCCGATACAGTGAGATGAACGAAAACCGCTCAGGCTGATTGATCCTGAGCGGTAAGATTATTTGTGATTTTCGTGTCAAATAACGTTTCTCTTACTGAAAACGCGGATAAAGTATGGTATGATGCAAGTAGAAAGAGACCGGTGCTGGACACACCGACCTCTGGCTTACAGGCTACCACTTTAAGAGTGGTCCCAGCCGCCACAATGGTTAGTGAATCAGAAAGTGACCCATCTCATTGCGCCGAGGGGGTCATTTTTTTGTGCGTTCAGACGTTGCACAATCGGATGTTCGGTGAATCACCAAGTGAACGATGATCGGAGCGAGGATTGGGATCATCACATAATCCCCAACCCAGGTCCAAAGTTGTTCCATCCGCACCACCGCCTTCCTCCATTGTGGACTTGGCGGCTGACCCCACTATTGCTGCGTTAACCTGCCCCTTCATTATAACAGATTTGTTCGCAAAAATGCGCCAAAAATAAGAACAAACGTTCTTATTTTATAAAATGAATCTTTTGATGGAATCGGTCTCACAAATGGGTCCAAAGAAGGAATTGAGTCGAATCACTCTTGCTTGTTAGATGTCTGACAGGATATAATCAATCTCGTGTGTATACACGGGTGGGTGAGGGTGCCAATAAAGGATTGATTCCTATGGCAAAACAAACAGAATGGAAAACAGAAACATACGGGGGCGTGCTGAACTTTCTGGCGACAGCATACATCCCGGCCGTGCATGCGGCAATCTTGACACAAGCCGGACTCCCGTTCGAGGGGGCGCTCGTCGGAGCGATTTTGACAAGCATCATCGGGACATTGATTGCGGGATTCTTCAATCTACCGCTTCTCTTGTTACCGGGAATGGGGATTAATGCGCTCTTCACGTACACGCTCGTCCTGCAGATGGGGTTGAGCTGGCAAAGTGCGCTCGCCGTCTCGTTCGTCTCAGGTGTACTCGTCGTACTATTGACGGTCACCAAAGTGGCGAGGAAATTGGCGAACGCGTTCCCACCGATCATTCATGACGGATTGACGGTCGGTCTCGGCCTCTTCCTCATCTTGATCGGGCTCGAGGCGGCAGGGATCGTCTCAGGCGGGGGAGGGGCATTGCTTCATATCGGTGATCTCGGAGAGCGTGACGTCCAAGTCGCATTCCTGTCACTCTTCGTCGCCATCTTACTGTTCTTGAAGATGGGGCCGAGCAGCTTCCTTTGGACGATCGGTTTCGGTGTCGGACTCAGTGCCGTGATGGGAACACTCGATTGGACGGGAAGCTTCGCTTTGACACCGTTCTTCGAATCGTTCGGCACGGTATTTGGGAACATCTCGTTCGGCGAGTCGACATCTCCACTCTTCTTCGTCGCGGTCGGTGTGCTGACGCTCGTCTTGTTGATTGAAAACATCAGCTTGATTCAGAATCAGACACGGGCAATCGGCAAAGAAGAAGAGGCGCCGAAAGGTCTCGTCGCACAAGGTCTCTCGACGATGGCCGGGGCCATGTTCGGGTCAAGCCCGACCGTCTCGACGGTCGAAGTGGCTGCCGGGATATCGGTCGGTGCACGAGGCGGGATCGCTTCATTCGTCACGTCTGGATTGTACGTAGTATCGCTCTTATTGCTACCGCTTTTTGCAATCATCCCGGTGACGGCGATCGCACCGGTGTTGATTATCATCGGCATGATGATGTTCCAAAACGTGAAGCATCTGCCTCTCGATAACTGGGAGCATGCCTTCCCGGCGATTCTCGTCATCATCATGATTCCGTTCACGTATTCCATCGTCGATGGGATCGGACTCGGGTTCATCGCGTACACGATGATTGTCTTGTTCAAGAAGGGCTACCGGTCACTCAGTCCGGTCGTCGGTGTCTTGACCGTATTGTTCTTAGTTTTCTTCTCATTACCAGTCTGGTTATAGAGACACGCGCGGCATCGTTCATGAAGAACGGTGCCGTTTTTTGATTTTAAAAAGACTCATTCATGCTATAATCGCAGTAATTTGAATGGAACGGGGAGGGGATTGGATGCAAGTCATTCAAGAATTCGCATCGTACACAGAATGGCTCGAGTCGTTAGAAAAGCTGAGTGACTCTGATTGGAATAAACAGATTGACTCGGAGAAGTGGTCCATAAAGCAAATCGTCTTACATATCGCCCATTGGGACAATCATCTGTTGAATGTCATCATCCCATCGGTGAAGAACGGGGAAGGGATGATTTTCCCTGACTTTGACTCTTTCAACGCGCGAGCGACGAAAAGGGCGGAGAAGTTATCGGGTGACGTCGTATTGAAGGAATCACTACAAAGTCGACGAGCACTCATCACCATGCTCGAGTCCTTAAGTGAAGAAGCGCTGACTTATAAAACGACAGCGAATGGTGTCTCGCATGATTCGCATCAAGGTGTCCCATACTCGTTACATGTAATCATCGGGGAGTTCATCGAGCATGACCGACACCATATGAAGCAAGTCGAGTCGATCCTGAAATGAGACATCGGAAAGTGCGTGGTCTGAAACGAAAGTTAAGTCGTCTTCAGCGAAATATACAAGAAAATCATGAGGATTTTCCAAAGGAGTTTCATAATGGGTATTGGTATGCCAAGATTCCGGTCGGACAAACTTTTTTATTGGAGATTCAACATAATACCCAAATCAAACAGGCAATCATCCATATTCTGCTCGATGAAGCGAAACGACTAGTAGAGTTGCGTGTAGAGGAACGAATGCGAGTTGTCGTGCTGCTAGATTTTCCTACACTCTGGAACTCTGAACTTCTCGTATTTGAAGATGAAGAGGGGTTACAGACGTTTATGCGGCGTGATTCATCCCACCAAAAATGGATTCCAATTTCTCATGAAAAAACGTTTTTGAACAAATGGGACATTCGTAGTGACCGGGATATTCGCGTGTACGGATTTGAAGAGTGGATATTCGATGAAGAGGGTGAAGGTAGAGAAGTGTGGATGCTCGTTCAATGAACGGGCATTTTTCTTTTGTCTAAAAATAACTGAATATTCCGTTAAGGTGCATGGTATAATCCTGTTAATCCGATTTCCAAAAAAAGGATTTAGACTATGGGAGGAGCCGTTACTTGAGATGAAACCGAATATACATAAACGGAAACGCCAATGAAACAAGCCAAAACGATTTTTGTGTCAGGGATTCTATTCTCCTTACTACTTGTCGCCCTCATCTCCTATTCCGGTCAACTGGGATACCGTTACTACCAATCATTAGATATCTCAGGGAGCGAGATTACGAGTTGGGTCACCGACTGTCATGACAAACGAAAATTTTTAGGGATTTTCGAAGTGACGGATGTCGACTTTTGGTGTGGGGATGCGCCATATGAAGAACCAGAAGGGAACGGTCCAGACGGAGCAATGATTGACTCAGAAGACGAGTCAGGTGGTACACCGAAAGAGCGGATCAAGGACCAATCCCCTTCTTACGGAAACCAGTCAGGAGAAGAGACGAGCAGTGTCTCCTACCTCCCATACATAATTACCGGACTGCTTATCTTGCTCGGATGGTGGCTCTGGAAAAGACGACGCCCTTCGAAGAAACAAAGCGAGGAGGGAGAGTTAGATATCGAGGATCACTCGCTAGTGACTTCTGACAACGCGTCGATGCAGATAAACCGAACGATTCATCCATTACCAGCATCGGCTATCCGAAAGCAGTTGATTCAATTCGAAGCAGCGTTACCTCCATATAAACGTCGTCGCCCAACTGAGACGTTGTCGACTTGGGCGAAACGAATCGAGCTCGATGCATCCCTACTTACCTATTTAGAGACACGTTATGATGATGGAAACATCTCACCACAACGTGAGCGAGCGTTCACCCAACAACTTGATGAATACCTACTACGCACACAAAAGGAGTCGAACTCATGACCATCCGAAACGTATTGGACCAATTAGATCGCATTTACCTTGGTAAACCGGAAATCACAAAATTATGTTGTACAGCCCTTTTGGCGAACGGCCATATCTTGCTAGAGGATGTGCCTGGGACGGGGAAGACGTTACTTGCGAAAAGCATCGCCAAAAGCTTTGAGGCAGACTTCGCCCGAATTCAATTCACAGCCGACCTGCTGCCTTCTGACATCATCGGTTCAGACTTCTTCAATATGCAGACCCAGACGTTCGAGAACCGCACCGGACCGATCTTCACGAATATTTTACTCATCGATGAAGTGAACCGCGCCGTTCCGAGAACGCAATCCGCCTTGCTTGAAGCGATGGAAGAACGCCAAGTTTCTATCGGTGGTGTCACCTATCAACTACCGAAACCATTCTTCGTCATCGCGACGCAAAACCCGATCGAGTCGGCGGGAACGTTCACGCTACCGGACGCCCAACTCGACCGCTTCCTCATGTCTCTTCAAGTTGGGTATCCTGGGGCAGACGAAGAGCGGAACTTGATTCTGCAGACGATTTCAAAGACGAGACAGACAGTGCATGCCTTGATGACGAATGAAGCTTTTTTAGAAGCACAAGAAGAAGTCGAGAATATCCGAATTCATGAAGATGTCGTCACGTATTTGCTCGCACTCATCCACGAGACGAGACAACACCCGTTAGTCGAAGTCGGGGCGAGCCCACGGGCGACGCTCGCGCTCGTCAAGGTCTCACAAGCTTATGCGTACTTGAACGACCGTCAGTTTGTCACGCCTGAAGATGTTCAAGCCGTTGCGCCACATGTCCTCGCGCACCGATTGACCCTCACCCTTGAAGGGGATATCAAATCGACGAAGCGACAAGTGTTGGTGGACGTACTCGAGTCCGTAACTGTCCCCGTCGAAAAGGTGTAACGATGCGACAGGTCGAAATCAGTACACCGTCCATTCTTCAGGACCAACTTTGGCCGGCTTATGTCAGTCTCGGTCTCCTCACCATGTGGATGCCTTATGTATGGCCCATCGCTTATGTATGCGGAGCATTATTAATCGTCATGTTCATCCGGAAACGAATCATTCGAACACTTTCAAACGAAGTCTCATTTTCCATCCGGCAGAAAGAAGATCTCTTGTTCATCGACGATGAGACATCCTGTATCGTCCGTATTGATGGGTATGAGCGAATCATTGCCCTTGGTGTTCCGCTATTGATTCGACTAGAGGGTAATGAAAGGATGGTATTCGAGGACGGGTCACAGGCATACGACACCAGGATCGAACAGGACATACATCATGTGAGCGTCTCGGCTGTGAAGCGTGGACCTGCTTCGATTCATATGTGTGTGATGCGTGTCACCTTACCGTTTTATTTAGGTACTCTTTTTTTCACGGATGAGGAGATGGATATGCCCTCATGGGTTGTTTTACCTACCATCACGAAGTCACCAATCACCGAATCTCGCATGATTCGGATGGGTGACCGTATCGTCAAGCACTCCCCGTTGAATGATCCGTTGATGATTCAGAGTGCAAAACGATATGAGAAGGAACCGGCTAAACAGATTGACTGGGTCGCCACTTCAAAGGTCGGTCATGTACAGGCAAAAGTGTTCGAACGACAAAATCTCGACACGTTCACGATTTCCCTTGATTTGAGCGGTCCGCTCGGGAACGGGCTCCATGCGCAATATGAAGACTTGATTCAACAGACGGCGTATTGGGTCTCTTACTTGATCAAAGAAGATTGTAAAGTGGAGCTGTTAATCAACCGACTCGACAAAAACAACCAAGTCGACCGTGTTACACTGGGAGAAGGAAGAAAACAATTACGGCTCATTCTCGTCCGACTGGCGATGATTCATGAATCGAACGCGTTTGTTGCGTCATCGCGATTCACGTCATATGTCAGTCGTCACAAACAGCCGCACGCCGAATTGATTCACATCAATCACGCGGTGCTGCTGAAATCTTCAGGGTGATGAAAGGAGAAACACATGCGACGAATGACGGGCTTACTCATATGTTGTGTCGGACTACTTGCAAGCACGACAACCGTATCAGCCGAGATGACTGAATCCTCGGCGGAACGTTTTGCAGATGCATATTTTTATGACATTGTGATGGATCATATTCAGGGAGATGATCCGGCTAATTATCATATGACAGACAGTGAGAACATCTCGTTCGGACCACTACTCGAGACATACGTCCCGTCATCCTCTTGTTACAAAACGGGAGAAACATGTACGTTCGCCCCAACGAAAGAATATGTGGCGACCGTCTTTCAAGATGACGAACCGGTCAACGTGATCGGAACATATGAACAAGCAGCGGGTACATATGCGTTCTCAACGTTTGGTTCAGACAAAGAAACCCCGAAAGCGTTGACGGACGTAAAAGGCGATCTCGTGAAATACTCAGAAGCGTCGGCTTGGTTTGATTTTGATGGGGACATGTTGACGGCGTTGACATCTAATACGAAACAGATGATTAGCGGAGATGAGATTTCAACTGAGGCGTTTCAAGTATTATTGGTTGAAGAGAATGAAAGTATTGAAGGGGATGCCGAAGAAGGAATGATAGGTGGAGCAGGCGACTCATCATCAGTCCATTCGGATAAGACAGAGTCAAATAAGCCAACATCGAATACCAACCGATTGATTGGCTTTACTGTGTTAGCGATCTTGCCATTCGGATATTGGTTCCTCAAGAGACGAAAAGCAACATGATGTCAAAAGACTTATCCAGTCATCATAATCCACTAGAATTAGTGGTCATACCGAGTCATGCATTGAGAGACAGAGAAGCAACCTACTTGATCTTTCGCCATTTGGAGAATGAACAGTTTCCATTACTTATAGAGCGTAAGCGGACTGTAAAGGATTCGAGAAAACGTCGCGTCTCTTTTAAAAGTCAGGAAGAAGAGCATGTGACGACCAAAACCATCAAGAATCGTGAAATGTTAGAGTCGGAATTGACGCTTTCTTCAAATGAGGTCATCGTCTTAAGAGGAGAGAGGGATTGGATTCTGAGCTATTCCGAAGACGGATTGACGCTTCAAGGAAACCAAGTGAAACGTGTCGCGACAACTGGTATTGTCCAGATGGAGACATTTTTTAAACATGTGGTTAGAGGTGCATTTCCCATCAAATTGGCGTTTGGTTTAGGTGGGACGTTTGCTCCATTTGAAAACGTGTTTCGCTTTATATTGCATAACCCAGATTGGAAGGGATTGATTGAAGACGAATTATTGCCTCAGCTTCAGATTCCGAAGGCGAAGAATGTGTGGCAGTCCCTCTCACATCCAACATACGAGCAGACGCTTGAGACGTTCACTATTGAATTTCATCCAAATATACTAGGAAATTTCATACTCGCACATGATGCTAACGACACGTACTCTTTTATTGATCATGTGAATGGGGATATCAAGATTTTTTGAATTCTAAATAAAGAGGGGTAGTGTAGTGAGTTACATACAGCATATGCGTCAATTAATCGGATCGAATCTATTAATCACTGTAGGATGTGGAGTCCTCATCGAACAGGACAATCAAATTTTGTTGCAACACCGAAAAGATCATCATGTTTGGGGAATCCCCGGTGGCGTTATGGAGCCTGGGGAATCATTTGAAGAGACAGCCATCCGTGAAACTCTCGAAGAGACGGGGCTCTCCGTAGATAATTTGAAACTGTTCGGAATCTATTCCGGTGATGACGGATATGCCACTTATGAAAACGGTGATCGCGTCTATAGTGTTCAAGTCATCTTTTACACCCATTCATTCTCAAGAGAAATCGCTCAATTGACAGACGAAAGTCACGAACATCGATTTTTCTCAAGAGAAGACCTACCACGATTACATCAACATCAACGTCGGTTCATTGACGATTGGGTCGAACAGGTCAATCTCCCGGTCGTGAAGTGATATTCATCTTGCGACGAACAACCCCTCATGCGCGCATGAGGGGTTTCTTCACATATAGGGTCCGTTCGCCTGAATGACGAACTGGGAATGTGCATAGTGGTAGGTGATCCGTGAATAGTCGAAAGGTTTTCCGTTCGTCAGATGAAAGATGGTTTCAATGCGAAGTGTCGGATCATTCTCTTGCAATCCGAGGTGGCCTGCTTCCCCTTCCGTCAATCGATCGACCTGTAGATACATGTCAGAAAACCCAATCGTGACGCCGAGTGCAGATTGAACGTAATCGAAAATCGAGTCCGCCACGATCTCTCGATTCAAATAAGGGACAATGGCTTTCACATAATAGGATTCCTCATGACAGAGCACTTCCCCGTCCACATATCTCACCCGTTCGACCCGGTACACATCGTCAGACACGCCAATCCCGAGGTTCTCGGCCACCAACGCATCTGGCTTCATGACAGACACATCAATCACATCAGACGTCAACACACGGTCTCCGAGATTGCTCTTGAATCCTTGGGTGGAGAAGAGGCTCATATAGCCGGGTCGATTATGTCGTCTGACGAAGATGCCGCTTCCCCGCAGTTGAAAGATGACCCCTTTTCGTTCGAGCAGCTCTAATGCTTTCGTGATGGTGCTCTTACTCACTGCATATTGATTCATCATCTGCTCCAGGACAGGGAGCTTATCCCCCTGTTTTAACTGTTGTTCGTTAATGTATTGTTCGATTTCATTCGCAATCTGTTGATATTTTAGCATGGTCATTCCTCACTTTTTCGTCACTGATTTCATTATATCATGAGAAAACAAAAAAATGTTTAAGTGTATCGACCTTGTTAAATTTTACCGGTACAATTATACTTGACGTGTATGATATATCAAAAGGAGGAATAGAGGATGAAGACGTTACCTAAAGATTTCCTATGGGGAGGCGCACTCGCCGCCCATCAATTCGAGGGCGGTTGGGACGCTGACGGAAAAGGGCCGAGCGTCGTCGATGTCTTGACAGCAGGCGCACACGGCGTCGCTCGCCGCATCACAGACAAGGTCGAGCCGAACGAGTTCTATCCGAACCATGAGGCGATTGATTTCTATCATCGTTACAAAGAAGATGTGGCGCTTTTCGCTGAGATGGGATTGAAATGCTTGCGTACCTCGATTGGGTGGAGTCGCATCTTCCCGAACGGGGATGACGCAGAACCGAACGAAGCAGGTCTTCAATTTTATGACGACTTGTTCGACGAGCTGTTAAAGTACGATATCGAGCCGATCATCACGCTCTCGCATTTCGAGATGCCGCTCCATCTTGCCCGTGAATACGGTGGCTTCCGAAATCGTGCCGTCGTCGACCACTTCGTCCGCTTCGCGGAGGTCTGCTTCGACCGTTACAGAGACAAGGTCAAGTACTGGATGACGTTTAACGAAATCAACAATAAGATGGACGTCAACAATCCACTCTTCTTATGGACGAATTCTGGAGTCCTCTTAGAAGAAGGGGAGAACGCCCGCGAAGTCATGTATCAGACTGGGCACCATGAACTGATTGCGAGCGCTCTCGCCGTCGCTAAAGGGAAAGCCATCAATCCTGACTTCGAGATTGGAGCGATGGTCTCTCACGTACCGATTTATCCGTATTCATCAAACCCAGATGACGTCATGCTCTCCGAAGAGATGATGCGTCAACGCTATTTCTTCCCGGACGTACAAGTACGAGGCTTCTATCCGAGCTACGCATTGAACGAGTTCGAGCGGGAAGGGTATAACATCCCAATCCTTGAAGGGGACGAAGAAATCCTACAGAACGGAAAGGTCGATTATCTCGGTTTCAGCTATTATATGTCGACGACTGTGAAGAGTGACGTCGTCGCGGACAACAGCGGCGATATCGTCAACGGTGGTCTGCCGAATGGGGTCGAGAATCCGTATATCCAGTCGAGTGACTGGGGCTGGGCGATTGACCCGGTCGGACTCCGTTATGTGCTCAACCGACTCTATGATCGATACCAAATCCCGCTCTTCATCGTCGAGAATGGATTTGGTGCCGTCGATGAGATTGTCGACGGGAAGATTCATGACGCGGCAAGAATCGATTATTTGAAGGCACATATCGAACAATTGAAGCAAGCCGTCCTCTATGACGGGGTCGATTTGATCGGGTACACACCTTGGGGCATCATCGACATCGTCTCGTTCACGACGGGAGAAATGAAGAAGCGATACGGGATGATTTATGTCGACCGTGACAATGAAGGGAACGGATCGATGGAGCGGATGAAAAAGGACTCCTTCGACTGGTATAAGCGAGTCATCGCGACGAACGGAGAGAATCTCTAAATAAGATGAGCAAAGAACTGTGAAATGTCTGCAGGTCTTTGCTTTTTTTCGCTATAATGTAGAAAATGACAATCCAGGAGGGAAGAATGATGCAAGTGAAGCAGTATGGGCCAGTAACGGCCGTTTGCGCCAAAGTGAAGAACGGTCCATTCGAGATGTCGATGTACGTCTATTATATCGACGGCATGATCATCGATACGGGGACACGCACGATGCTACCCGCTCTCCAACCTTTTTATGAGTCGGTCCCAATCGACCTTGTCAGCATCACCCACCCACATGAAGATCACATTGGAACGGCGGCCTGGCTTGAGCGGACATACGGTGTCCCGATTTACATACGAGAGTCCGCCAGGGACATGTGCCGGACGGGGTTAAAAATCCCAGATTATCGAGCACGTTTTTCAGGAGATCCGGAACCGTTTCAGCCGGTCGCCTATCATGACAATCAGATCACGTCAGAACATCATACCTATCAGGTGCTCCATACACCCGGTCATGAACCGAATCACGTCGTCTTATATGATGAGGAGAACGGTCGACTGTTCTCGGGTGATTTGTTCGTCCATCCGTATCCGAAGGTGATGATTCCAGAGGAGTCGGTCCCTGAACAGATTCGTTCGCTCAAACGGGTCCTGTCCCTCGATTTTGATGAGGTGTACTGTCAGCATGCCGGGCGTCTCGAACAGGGAAGGGAGCAACTGACCAAAAAGCTCGATTATCTAGAACGTTTGACCGATGACGTGATAACGAAAACTGCAGCAGGCTATACGATTGACGACATCAATGCTCAACTCTTCCCCGAACCATCGCCGCTCGTCCGAATATCCAAGCGGGATTATGACTCTAAACATATGATTGCAAGCATTCTTCGAGAAATCTACGAACAACTACGTTGACAGAAGGTAAAACACCTAGTATTCTTAGTACAGGATTAAACGTTTAAACTTTTAAACGGAGTGATGAATATGAAACGGACAGATGTTACACCCGAAGTATCGTTATCTTTATTTGAAGATGCGATTCCGTTGTTCCAAGTATTAGCCGACGTCAATCGTCAACGCATCATCGTCGAAATCGCTAAACATGAACGCTTGAACGTCAATCAGATTGATGAAAAGATTGAGTTGTCTCGACCAGCCATCTCACATCATCTCAAACTACTTCGACAAGCGGGCATCGTTTCATCGGAGAAAGTCGGGACAGAGAACTTTTATTTTCTGACACTTGAAGATGCGGTCGGACTGCTGAAGGCACTGACACGTGCGATTGAAGATGAATGTATCTTATAACCTTTCTTTTTGGAAACAGAAAGAAAGGCTTCTTTTCCACTAATACGTTTAAAAGTTTAAACATATAAACATTAAAGGAGAATGAATATGAAGCAAAAACAAACCATCGTCATCACAGGAGCATCGAGCGGAATCGGTCGGGCAACGGTCGAACTGTTCAGCAAACGAGGCTGGCATGTCGCTGCGACGATGCGAAGACCTGAAGACCATCAAGAACTGTCTAACCTAAAAGGGGTGTCGCTCTATCAGCTAGATGTGACGAACGAGACGAGTATCCGAGAGGCATTTGAACGAATCGTCTCGGATCATGGAACGATGGATGTGTTGTTGAACAATGCTGGATACGGAGCGGTCGGAATTTTCGAGGAAGCCTCTCCCGAACAGATTCAGCGGCAATTTGATACGAACGTATTCGGGGTCATGAATGTGATTCGGGCAGCACTCCCGTACTTCCGCAAACAGCGGAGCGGTCGAATCGTAACCGTTTCTTCCGTCGGTGGACAGATCACATTCCCAATCTATAGCTTGTATCACAGTTCAAAATGGGCGATTGAAGGATTCATCGAATCGCTTCAGTTCGAGTTGGCACCGTTCAATATCGACATGAAATTGATTGAGCCGGGGCCGATTAAAACAGACTTTTACGGTCGTTCCCAGGAACTCGTGCGTGACCAACCGCTCGATGTATATGATGACTATACAGAAGTCGCACTCCATAACACGAATGCCGCTGGTGCGAACGCTGAAGGTCCAGACGTCGTCGCCGAGACGATTTGGCGAGCCGCGACCGAACGGAAGAAACGACTTCGTTATCCATCAGGTAAACAAGCGGGATTATTGATCGCGCTCAAGCGTTATCTCCCGAACCGGATATTCTTTGCGATTGTCCGAGGTGTCGTTGAAAAGAAATAATGAATCATATCCTTTTTATTTTCTATGGAAAATGAAAAGGATTTTTTATGTCGTTTTGAGAATGATTCAACTCACACAAAATTACCCGATATACCATCTAAGAGGAGGGATTTCATGAAAAAAGTCATGCTAGCACTTTCAACATTCATTCTAGTCATCGGATTGTCTTCAACACCGACAAAATCAGCAGATGCAGCGGTCAAGACATTTAAAAACTGTACAGAGTTAAACAAAACGTATAAAGGTGGTGTAGCCAAGTCAAAGACGACGAAAAATAAAGGTGGTAAGACACGTTACACGCCATATGTAAGTAAAGCACTATATGACGCGAACAAAGCACGTGATCGCGACAAAGATGGAATCGCCTGTGAGAGATAAGAACATGTATATAGCCGCCAATGAGGGCGGCCTTTTATATGGACGTAGACACATATTCGGATGCATGATATTATCATAAGTAATAATATTATCAAATATGATAATAATGAGGTGAAGATGATGAATCAAGACGTTTTAAAAAGTCTGTTAAACCCGATTCGCATGAAAATTTTTCAGCACGTTCTCATGAACGAGCAAGTGACGACCGGAGAGTTGGCAAAGTTGCTTCCCGATGTGCCCCAAGCGAGCCTCTATCGCCATATCAACAAGATGGTACAAGACGAGATTTTATCTGTCGCAAGTGAGAACAAAGTACGTGGGGTGTATGAAAAAGTGTACGCGATTCAAAACAATCCATTGACCGCTGTCAATCAAGTCGTCGAAGAGGAAGATCGTGAACAACTATATAAAATATGTTACACGTTCGCGATGTCACTGCTCATGGATTTCGGAGACTATTTAAAGCGGGACAAAATCGACCTTCAAGGAGACAAGGTCGGCTTTCGGAGTATCCCACTTTATCTGTCTGATGCCGAGAGTGATCGATTCCTAAGAGGTCTCTACGATCTCTTAGAGGGAGTGCTCGAGCATGAACCATCTGAAGAACGTACGTTGCGGAAATTCTCCTACGCGTTCATGCCGGTAGAAGAAAAGGAGGAGATGGATGATGTATAAACAAGAAAATGTGTTGATTCAAGGGGAAACAACCATTGCTGCCACCATAACGACACCCGATCAGGAACGGTCGTCCTTTCCAGCCATCGTCCTCATCGGAGGGACGGGAGGATTGGACCGTGACGGAAACGGTACCGGCTTCAAGTCAAACTTGTATAAAGACTTAGCAGAATGGCTGACGATCCAAGGATTCATCACATTACGCTATGACAAACGGGGGATTGGCAAGAGTGGTGGCAATCGACATAGCGTCGGTCTGACAGGACTCGTTGATGACGTGTCGGCGGTCGTCCGTTATCTGAAATCTCATGACCATGTCTCACAAGACGTTTTATTGCTCGGTCATAGCGAAGGATGTATCGTCGCGACACTCGCAGCAGAACGTGAATCCGTTTCTGGTCTCATCCTGTTGTCTGGTGCCGGTGTCGCCTTGAAGACGAGCATGCAGGAACAGGCGCATGCCTTACTCGATGTAGTGAAACGTACGAAAGGGATCAAGGGTAAACTGCTTCGCTTTAGCTTGAATGAGAAGTCGGTCGTCGGGAAACAACAAAAACTGTTCGAGCGCGTCACAGCAACGGATCAGGATACGATGCGGATCCAGCTGATGAAGTTCCCTGCCAAATGGTTACGGGAGCATCTTGCACACACAGACGTGTCACTTCGAGAACGATTGGTTCAATTGAACATTCCGACGCTCGCACTGACAGGAGACCGGGACGTTCAAACGGACGTCGAGCATCTAGATGAGCTCGCTGCACTTCACGTAGAGCATATCGAGGTACAAAAGATTAAGGACATGGACCATATGTTGAAACATTTCGATGGTGAGATGAGTATTTTGGACGTGAAAAAACAATATCGTTCACAACTCAGTGAACCGCTCCATCCTGAGCTACAGCATCAACTTCACGAATGGCTAAAGCGCCACGACTGGGCATCATGACGAACAAGACAGCGGAAACCTCTCCGCTGTCTTGTTTTATGTATGTAAGAACCGCTCAACGTTTTCCATCGAGAAATGACGGCTCCATTGAACGAAGTGTCCACCTGGTACGGCAATCAATTGTACAGAAGGATGAAGCAGTCGTTCCGCTCGTTTGACATGATGGAGCGTTCGCTTCGCCTCCTTCAAATCAATTCCCGTGAAATCCGCATAATACAGGTGCGTCGGGACTTGGACGCGTCGTAACAAGTCCTTAAAATCCAATCCATCATAACCAAACAACAAGTGTAAGCCACCGGTCGAAAGACGGGCCGATTGCTCGACAGCTGAACGAATCGATAACGTCGGCTCGACCCCGATTCGTCGACAGAACAGTTGGAACCGCTCTTCAGAAAACGTGGGGTCATTCTTATTCACTTTCGTTTCAATCCAGTTCAAGAGGCGTCGTGGTGAGTGGTGATACAGTAGTCGTAAAAGCGGAAAGGTAAAGCCGAAGATGCCATATTCACGAAACGGAATCATGGCATTCGGCTTATGTCCTTGGTCGAGGAGAATCAAACGTCTGACCTGGTCTGGGTAATGGACCGCATACGCCAGGGCGATGGCACCCCCCATCGAATGTCCGATCAAACGAATGGACTCCAGTTGTCGTGAAGTTCGGTATGCTTCGATCCAATCTGCGAGTATTTTTGAGGTCGCATATGTATGTAGTCCCTCACTCTCACCAAAACCAGGTAAATCTAAGAGGTGGATTTCAAATGTTTTATGTAAGGCTTCGACAAACTGTAATCCTTGTGATCCAGTGAACCCCCCACCGGGAAGAAAAAGAACCGGTTCACCTCGACCATGGACGGTTGCATGGAATTGTCTCACGTCATCTCTCCTTTATTATGCAGAGTGGCTTCTATTCAAGTATAAAGATGATTGGAAATCAATTGAAGAAAAATCGCCATCTTTCTCACAATGCTCCTAAACAAATGTGGGTATAACATAGTGACAGGCAGATTACTGTCATCACACATCGTATACGTTCTGACCTTTAAAGGAGGAATGAGGAATGAAGCTTTCAGAGAAAACGGCAATTGTCACTGGCGCAGGTTCAGGCATGGGGCGTGCCATCGCCAAACTGTTTGCGCAGGAAGGCGCACGGGTCGTCGCCTTCGACTTGAATGAAGATGCTGTGCAGGCGGTAGTTGATGAAATCAAAGCAGCGGGTGGGGAAGCTCTTGGCATTGCTGG
Organism: Exiguobacterium sp. AT1b; assembly: GCF_000023045.1. GTDB lineage: Bacteria > Bacillota > Bacilli > Exiguobacteriales > Exiguobacteriaceae > Exiguobacterium. The sequence goes on from NC_012673.1 coordinate 228,137, forward strand.
TAACGTGACAAATCAAACGGATATCGACAACCTCGTCGGTACGGCGAAATACACGTTCGGGTCGGTCGACATTCTCGTCAATAACGCGGGAATCATGGACAACTTCCTGACGGTGGGCGAAGTGACGGATGAACTATGGGACAAAGTTCTGGGTGTCAATTTGACCGGACCGATGAAACTTTCACGTGCCGCCATCCAAGTGATGGAGAAGCAGAACCGTGGTGGCGTCATCATCAACAATGCGTCCGTTGGAGGACTGTTCGGTACTCGCGGTGGCGCGGCGTATGTCGCATCGAAACATGCGTTAATCGGATTGACGAAAAACATCGCGGCGACCCATGGCACGCTCGGTAAGATTCGGGCCAACGCCATCGCACCGGGTGGGGTGAATACGAATATCGGGTCAACGATCACGGCACCGAGTGAACTCGGGATGCGTGCCATTCAAGGTGCGGGGGAAGCGCCGATGGGTGAGCCCGAACAAATCGCGAACGTCGCCCTCTTTTTAGCATCGGATGATTCGAGCTTCGTGAATGGTGATGTTTTGAAGGCAGATGGTGGGTGGACCGCAAGATAAAGGAAAAGAGCCGAAATTACTCGGCTCTTTTCCTTTGGTATTGTTTTCGATAGGCGAGCGGGGTGATTGAATGATGTGCTTTGAATGCCTGTACGAAGTGACTGACACTTGAGTAGCTCAGGCGATTGGCGATGTCAGCAACCGATTCAATCGAATCCATTAATAGAGTTGCGGCCCGTTCCATTCTTTTAACTTGGACATAAGCAAGTGGGGAAGTGTTCCCGAACGTTGTAAACAACCGACAACATTCACTGCGACTTACATTACCTGCAGTCGCGATTCGAGCTAACGTAGGCTTATCTTCTAGATGAGAATCGATGTAAGCGAGCATCAGACGAAGGCTCACCCGTTTGTTCTCATTCTTCATCACTTCACCCTCTTGCTGAATCCAATAGCGCCAGATGACCGTACACTGCAGTGTGGCATCCATCAATGCGAGCGGACCGTCCGCAGATAAATGTTGAACGGCCCGTTCAATCGTCTGAATAATAGATTGATGACCTCGTTCCGGTTTTATCATATGTATGGACTTTTCAGTATTTAGATATGGCGTCACATATCGCTTCGCCAACTCGGGATGGAACAAAGCAGTCGGATCAAACTCGAGTAACCTCATCGGTGACGCTTCCTCGATTTTCTCAAACATGACACTTTGTCCTCGTGCCAAGAGAACGGCCTCTCTTGGATGAAGGGTGATGCTTTCTCCGTTCACTCGAATCACGGACGTCCCAGACTTGCAAAAAAGAACAGTGAAGTGATCAGTCACCTTTAATGTCAATGATCCGTGACGAATCATCTCGATACTCTTCAAAAGAGCCATCCTCCTCGTTTAGGAAATTTCCCGACATTTCATTTCGATTGTTCACGGAGAAACACTTTGAATTGAGCATGAACTGGGACGAATCTGACATTTTTAATCATCGTTCATTAAAAGATATAATCGAGTTTCTTCTATATAAGAGTTTAAAAAATCAGCCAACCGGTAAACGCAGCATGCACGAGAATCGCGACAGGTACCCCAATCCGGAATTTCGGCTTCAATGTCTTATGTCGGAAGACACGCATCGCCACATAAGCACCGAACGCCCCACCAATCCATGCCATCGTCAGCAAAGTCCGCTCCGAAATACGCCAAGCTCCGACGCGAGACCGTCGTTTATCGACAAAATATGACACAAACGCTAGTAAATTAGTCACAATGTAATATAGCAGTAATAGTTCCAAAGACCAAAACCTCCTTATTTCTCTCCTTATTATATCTTAGAACGGCTCTAGAAAGCCGTTTTTATGGATTAAAACAATTTTCTGAATCCTCTCATCCTCATGAATTGTTCTGTAAATGAACTGATAACACTCTCATATCGTCCTGTAATCGCTGTGAAATATACAGGTGTTACAGTAAGGGGGCGTTAGAAAAGGGAGGAATATTCTTATGAAAAAACCACTATTGACACTAACGGCACTCGCTGGCCTTAGTTTAGGAGTCGCTGCTCCAGCTTCGGCAGCATCAACACACACAGTTCAGTCTGGAGATACACTCTATCGTATCGCCGTGAACAACAACGTCTCTGTAAATGATATCAAACAAGCGAACGGCTTAAACTCAAATATGATTTATCCGAACCAAGTCTTGAAACTTGGAAAGGCAGAAGCGAAATCACAAGCTTCTACTGCATCTAAAACGTATACAGTTAAATCAGGCGACACACTTTATCGTATTGCATTGAATCACGGGGTCTCTGTCAATCAATTGATGACTTGGAACGGTCTTGATTCAGATCTTATTTTCCCTGGACAAGAGTTCGCCGTGAAAGGTGCAGCCGCTGCATCTGTAGCGAATGATGCGAAGACAACAACACCGAAGACATCGACATCAGCACCAGTTACGAAAACTGCATCGTCTACAACGCAAACCCAAGCTCCGGCTTCAGGTCAGACAATGACAGTGGAAGCAACAGCTTATACACCATATTGTGCAGGATGTTCTGGTATCACAGCGACAGGAATCGACGTTCGTTCGAACCCGAACCAAAAAGTCATCGCGGTTGACCCTTCTGTCATTCCGCTCGGCTCTAAAGTATGGGTTGAAGGATACGGAGAAGCCATCGCAGGAGACACTGGTGGTGCCATCAAAGGAAATAAAATCGATATCTTGATGCCGACACAAGAGCAAGCACTTGCTTTCGGTCGCCAATCAATCACAATCAAAGTCTTGAACTAATTCAAGCTGATTAAAGACACTGCCATCGGGCGGTGTCTTTTTTTGTCTACGCCTTTTCCCATGGATTCTTCACTTTCGTCAGTCCGAGTCGCTTGGCAAGTGGTTTAATCGTCAGTCCATGCAGGGCGACAGACGTTACGACTAAACCGAGTGTGATCGGCAACATCCGCTCCGCATCTTCAATCCCGAGTTCGGCGATCTCTTGTGCAAAGAAACCGGTCACCGTCATCGCGACGATGCCTCGAGGGGCAATCCAGCTGATGAGCGCCCGCTCTTGCATCGATAACGGGGAACGGAGGAGCGACGTCTGTACCGAGATCGGACGGACTAAAAATAAGATCCCGAGAATCGACAGGAGGAGTGGCCACTCGAAGATGGCGAGCAAACTATCGCGCGTCAAGCTCGCGGTCAAAATGATAAACACGGTGGAAACGAGTAAGATAGAGATATTTTCTTTAAATTCACGAAGTTGTTTCAAAATGTGGAGATGTCCATGTTTGGAGTTCGCCATCGTCAATCCCATTGCCGTCACAGCCAATAGCCCAACCTCGCTCATGACCCATTCACTGATGGAGTAGACAAGAAGGACTCCGGAGAACGTCAACGTCGTCCGTAAATATTCTGGGACTTTCTCATTCCCGAATAAGCGAATCAATAGATGTCCGACGGCAATCCCAAAGGCGACGGCGACGATACAGGACCAAAAGAATGGCAAGTGGCTCGCGAGTCCATCGTTCTGATAGAAAATGAAGCCTACGCGGACGACGAATAATCCCATCAAGGCGCCAAGCGGATCGACGATGATTCCTTCCCATTTTAAGACTTTAGCCGGACGTGCGGACAAGTTGGCTTGCCTTAGTAACGGAATGATGACGGTCGGCCCGGTCACGACGAAGATGGCACCGAGCGTAAATGCTGGCAACCAATGAAAATCGCCAATCATGATGAGCAAAATCGAGGTCAAGATAAAGGACACGAACACCCCGACCGTAACGAGTCGAAAGATTGATTTCCGTAAATCATCAATCTCTCTGAATTCGAGACTGAGGCTTCCTTCGAATAGGATGAGCGCCACCGCAATGGAGATGAGTGGGCTATACAGCTCACAGAGTATCCGATCCGGCTCCAGCCAACCGAAAATCGGTCCGACGAGAATCCCGGCAACCGTCATGATCAAGATGGCTGGAAAGTCAAAACGCCAAGCGAGTAACTGCGAAAGTGCACCGATGAGGACAAGTAAGCTGAAGCCGATCATCATGTCTTCCATAAGCTTCCCCCGTTTCTTCACTTCTTCATTAATGTATACCCACATCATGAAAAACATTTGCTAAGATTGTCTGATTTCGGGTAAGAATTGAAGGAAAGGGAGGGATACGATGGAAGTGACTATCGGACTCATTATCGTCATATTGACATGGCTCATCTTACTGCTTAATCTCACGTTCGCCATCACCATCATCTTTTTCGAGAGGCGAGACATCGGAACGACATGGGCGTGGCTACTTGTCCTCTTCTTCTTACCGCTCATCGGCTTCTTCGTCTACATCTTCTTTGGTCGATTGATCAAATCACAGAACTTTTATGAAGTCGAAGAAGAGAAACGTGAGGCGTATCATCATCATGTAGCGGAGCAGCTCGACCAATTAGACCAATCCACGGCACCGTTCAATCATCCACTTCTATTGAAACACCGACGACTCGCAAGACTGAACCTCGTGTCGACGAATGCGATGATGTCTTTCCACAACGACATTCGTGTCCTTCACGATGGAAAAGAGAAGTTCGACCAGCTGTTTCAAGACATCGAGCGCGCGACGAAAGAAGTGAACATTCAATATTACATCATCCAAAATGACGCCCTCGGTCAATCGTTAATTCGATTATTAACGGAAAAGGCGAAACAAGGGTTACGTGTCCGACTCCTCTATGACGCGGTAGGATCGAGGGGGCTCAGGCACAAACACTTCAAGGACCTGCTCGCACACGGCGGGGAAGTCAAATCGTTCTTCCCCTCTAAACTCGGCATCAACTTCCGCGTCAACAATCGAAATCACCGAAAACTCTGCATCATCGACGGTGAGCTTGGCTATATCGGCGGTTTCAACGTCGGGGATGAATATCTTGGAAAAGATGAGCACTTCGGCTATTGGCGTGACGTTCACTTACGAATCTCCGGCGACGCCGTCAAGGAATTATTGGAACGGTTCATCTTGGATTGGAATCGCTCGGTCCCGACGAAAACGAAAGCGCGGAAAGATGACTTTGTCTGGCCAACCGAGGGAATCTCACATCACGCTGCACCCGTTCAAATCGTAACATCGGGTCCAAACTCGTCGACGGAACATTTAAAGAATATGCTCGTCAAAATGATCACGCAGTCAAAAGAATGTATTTACATCCAGACACCGTATTTCATCCCGGATGCGAGTTTCCTCGATGCCTGTCGCATCGCCCTCATGGCCGGTACCAAGATCAAACTGATGATCCCGAACAAGCCCGACCATATGTTTGTCTACTGGGCGACCTATGCGAACGCGGCAGAGCTCGTACGCTACGGGGCGGAAGTGTTCACGTATGAGGAAGGTTTCCTTCATGCGAAGACACTCGTCATCGACGGAGAAGTCGCATCAATCGGGACGACAAATATCGACGCCCGAAGCTTCCGCCTCAACTTTGAAATCTCAGCGCTCGTCTTCGACCAAGACGTCGCAACGTCCGTCATCGATGCGTTCGAGCGAGACGAGGCACGTGCCGAGCGGCTAACCCTTGAGCGATATGAATCGAGGACACGTTGGATTCGCTTCAAGGAGAGTGTGTCCCGCCTCCTCAGTCCGATTTTATAATGAAAAACATCCGGTCAGAAGAATCTCCTCTGCCGGATGTTTTTTAGCGTTTTTTCACTTGCTCGACGAGTCGTTCGAAGGAATCGCTGATTGCTTGTGGCGCTTCCTTGTCTCCATACTCTGCGGCCTCTAACCAATCTGCATAGAGCCTGTGGTCCGTGAACTCGATTCGCTGAAGCCAATCAGCTACCGTCTCCTCTCGAAGACGCGGGTGCTGCTGTTCCAACTTCCGTCCCGTCTCAAGGAGGCGAATCTGGCGAGGCGAGCGGACAATCCGCTTATCTGAAAGTGTCGGATGGTGAATACTCCTCGGAATCATCCCGTCTTCCTGGATGTCTTTTCGCTTCTGCAAGTAGAAGAACAATCCTACCCCAAGCAGCAAGATCATCGCGAACACTCCGATGTAGAACAACGAGTTGTTCGATGCCGACTCGAGTAACGTCTCCTGTGCCACCGTCTCCGCATCGAGGTTCGGGTTGTCCGGAACGAGGAACCGGTTCACGCGATCGTTCGGGTCAAGCACGATGCCATCGAACCAGCTCCCGATCCACAGAAAGAACGGAGTGATCCAGGCGACGACATTGCCAAACAACAGCTCTTTGATTGTACGAATGACGAGGGAGACAGTCAGTCCGATGCCTAAGCCGACGGTCAACATCGTCACCATCCGCTTGTAGTCGCGACGGTAATACAGGTTTCGTTGCCAAATCAAAAAGATGAACGGGAAGAGCACCATCGCGAGCGGTTGCGATGCCGGTGGGAATAACCAGTCTGCCACCAAAAACAATACGCTCGCCATCGCATAACGGTCCGTCCAATCCAACGTTCGAATGAACGCATGAACGTATGTGAAAATCAAAAGCAAGATGCTCATTTCATAAGAGAAATAGAGGGCACCGACGCTCATGATTGTCTGTACAATCAGTTGTGTGTTCCGAGGGAGACGAAGTGTCAATAAGAAGAGCAACGGAAACACATGTCCGATGTAAAAGGATGCGAATACCCACCACAACCATCTCATTGACCGTCACCTCCCAAGCGGAGAATCGATTGATTCCCACTATATTTGGCGACCTTTCGCTCAAACAAGGAGCGAGCGAGTGGAAAATCACTCTCGGACAGACAAGCGAATGTCGTCATGATCTTCCGGAAATGAACCTCGCCACTTCCTGGTTGAAGGTCATACGTGATTCCATCCTTCGTGAGCGTCGGGACAATCAGACCGTAACTCGCATTTTCTTTCTCGAAATCGCGACATAATGCGGCCGCTTGCGAGATAAGGCGCTCCATCTGATAGGTGAGGGCACGCCCATCCTTCGTCAACAAATCGAGCACGATGACATATTCATTCGCTTGTACCGGTTGCTCGGTACGGGCCAGCAGTTCGCCCGTCTTCGCATAGGCAGACCAATATAGCTGTCGCATCGGTTGCCCGTGATATGGGGTGACCGACTGGAACGTCTCCGGGTCACGATAGGCACTATGACGGACCATCTCCTCACCCGGGAGAGTAGGGGGACGTTTCGGGATCGGATAGGGCGAAAACTCAGGGAAGACGTAGCCGATGCGCGGGAGTGAGTCCTCTTTATAGAGCGAGAACATGCGCAACGGATCCCGGATTTCCATCCCGATGGCTTCAAGGCGGATGGGACCACGCTTCTTCGCATGGAGTGGGATTGTGAAATCCACGGTCGCATTCGTCTCGACAAAGTTCTCCTGACGCCAAAACGCATGTCCCTCTGATTCCACGGTCGGGTGCAAATAGCCGGATAGGCGGACGACGCCAAGCGGCACTTTTGCCGTCGACACGAGCTTCAAGACATAGACGGCCTCGTCGTTCGGAAAGAGTTTCATCTCTTCTGTGAGGTCGACATGGATTTGTTCTGCCAATCGAAACATGAAAGATGGCATGACCAGTGCATAGAGACTGAAACCGATCAATAGACTCGCAATCAAGACGTTCCCATAAAGTGCCGTGAAGACGCCGACGACGAACAGGAGCCACATATAGCCGGACTCGAGATAGCGTGGGCTGACTAACTGCATCTTACACCTCTGAAGGGACCGGGATGGTCTCGAGTACAGATTTGATCAACTTTGACGGCTTCGTCTTCAGCGACGCTTCGACCGTCAAGACGATTCGATGTCCTAAAATCGGAAGTGCGAGTGCCCGAATATCCTCCGGTGAGACATAGTCCCGTCCTTCCATATAGGCATGAGCCCGAGCCGCCATCGTATATGCGAGCGTCGCTCGTGGACTTGGTCCGACCTCGATGTCGCGATGGTGACGGAGCGATTCCATCAAATCCAGCAAGTAATCTTCCATCGCCTCGTGGAATCGGACATCTCGTACCTCTTGCTGCATCTTTAACAATTCGTCCTGTTGCAGAGAGAAGGATTCTGAAGCGAGATGCTCATTGCGAATCAGTCGTCGTTCGGAATCCCGTGAGAGGGGAGCAAGTGTCAATTTGAATAAGAAACGGTCCAATTGAGCCTGTGGGAGCGGGAACGTCCCTTGCCCGTCGAACGGGTTTTGTGTAGCAATCATAAAGAATGGTTCCGGTAACTTGAGCGACACTTCCCCGAGTGTCACTTGACGTTCCTGCATCGCCTCGAGCAACGCGGATTGCGTACGTGGTGTCGTCCGGTTGATTTCATCAACAAGTAGAATCGACGTGAAAATCGGACCCGTCCGGCGTTCGAACGCCCCGGTCGTCGGATTGAACAACTCCATTCCTAATATGTCACTCGGCAATGTATCCGGAGTACATTGTACACGCTGGAATGTCGCCGAGATGGAGCTTGCTAAACTACGGGCGAGTGTAGTTTTGCCTGTGCCGGGACGGTCCTCAAGTAAAACGTGACCTCCCGAGAGTAGCGCAATCGAAGCGAGCTTGATGGCTTTCGATTGACCAATGACTTGATCATTCAAATGTGAAACCCATGGATGGTTCATTCAAAATCCCCCTATATTTTTCTGATAATTAAGAAAATCATAGCATAATCGGTTCAGGAGATGTATCAAAAATCCAATTCACTAAAAAAGACCGACCGGCATAAGCCAGTCAGTCAACGTTTCGGAGTATCTAAATATCGTTCAAAATGACGTTCGAGCCATTCTTGGAAGAAGGACATGAACGTACAAATTGCCCAGTAGATCAACGCCACGACGATATACACTGTCATGTAGTCGAACTCCCGACCACCGACGATCTTGGCCTTGTTGAAGATCTCAGGTACCGTGATCATTGCGGCGAGCGAACTGGCTTTAATCAAATCGAGAAAAACGTTCGAGAGCGGCGGAAGGGCGATCCGTGTCGCCTGTGGTAAGACGACCCCCTTCAATGTTAACCATTTCCCCATCCCGAGTGAACGAGCCGCCTCCACCTGTCCGTCATCGACCGCACGAATCGAGGAGCGGATGATTTCAGCGATATAGGCGGCGGAATTCAAACTGAATCCGAGAATGGCTGCCGTCAAAGCGGCGAACTCGATCCCGATGAACGGGAATCCCGAATAGAGGATGAACAGAATGATCAAGATAGGTACGCCACGCATGAACGAGATATAGAAAGTTGACGGGTATCGAAGGAGTCGTGTCGGAGACAACTTCCCGAGCGCCAACAAAAGACCGAGCAAGAGACCAAAAAACATACTGACGAACGAAATCCAAAGTGTATTCGGTAATCCACCCAATAGATAAGGAAATGATTGAATCGCCAGGTCTACGTCAAAGATGGCGTCCCATTTAATTTCTGAGAACGTCATGCCGTCATTACTTCGTTTCGACGATTGTTGCGTCTACGTCTGATTCTACCGAAACATCCGCGCCATTGTAGAATTGCTCAGATAGTTCCTTGACCGTCCCATCTTCGAGCATCTCATCTAGTACACGGTCGATATTCTCCTGGAGTTCGTCATTTTCTTTGTCCATCAAGAAAGCGACTTCTTGTGGGTTATAGGCGATGTCCGGGTGAATCGTGATATCAAACTCAGGGAAGAAGGCAAGGGCCAACGTTTGGAGGTAATAGTCATTCAAGATGACATCGGTCCGTCCTGTTGAAACGTCGCGCAAGTATTGATCGTTCGTCGCGTTGTCATAGATGACTTCTTCTGCACCATATTCTCGAGCCACGTCCATGAAGACAGTCGTCGCCTCACCAGCGGCTTTCTTACCTTTTAAGTCCTCGAGTGATTCGATTCCAGAGAGGTCGCTCTTGCGAACGATGGCCGTCCCGTACGTGTATTTATACGGTTTTGAGAAGGCAAACTTCTCTTTACGGTCTTCTGTTACCGAGATATCATTCGCTGCCACGTCGATTTGACCGTTCTGCACACTCGTCAACATGTTGTCAAATGCCATTTCTTTGAATTCGATCTCGAGGTCAAGACGCTTAGCGATTTCTTTCATGAGCTCGACATCAAATCCTGTCAACGTGTCACTCTCTTCTTCACGGAAAGAAGCGGGGTAGAGGGTACCGGCCGTACCGACCGTCAATGTGCCTTCTTCTTGAATCTCTTCCCAGCGTGTCGTATCTGCTTGATCCGTGCTATCATCACCACAAGCGGCAAGTGGGATTGCTAAAAATAAAGTTGCTGCCAAACCTTTAGTCGTTCGTTTCACAAGAATTCCTCCTTAGATGGTTCATCTGTCTAAAAATAGCATGACTTCAGCGGTCTAGCAACTGTGAAGCATGTATTAAACAGGTGAAATTAAAATTTGAAACGTTTATTCATAAAGCGTTATCATTCCTATGAATGCTAAATTCACACGAATGATACAGAAGTAAAAATTAAGTGAGACAGAATCGATATTGAGGAGGCGGAGCGGATGAGTTTGATTCAAATCATAGCCTTAGATGAGGCGCATATTCATATTGTGAACGATGCAAATGATCCTTTTCCGATCATCGGACGAATCATGCCGAGTTATATGGATGGAAAATGGACATATGTCGAAGAATTAGATGAAGAAGTCAGAGAGATAACATTTCCGGACGATCGATTAGACTGGAAACAATATATCGAACATGACAGTCGCATCCTGTTTTTAGCGATGGATGCAGATGAATGTGTCGGACAAATCCGACTCGTGAAGGATTGGAATCGATTTGCATACATTGAAAATATCGCGGTCCGTCAAACACATCGTAAGCGTGGAATCGGAAAACTGTTGCTTGAAACAGCCGAACAGTGGGCAAAAGAAAAACGGCTGATCGGCTTATCGCTTGAAGCGCAGAACGATAACTTGATTGCATGTCGCTTTTATAAAAAAGAGGGATTTCAACTCGGAGGCGTCGACTCGATCAAACAATACGCGAATCCACAAATCGAGTTGACCTTGTACTGGTACAAGATTTTTAAGGAATAGGGAGCTTTAAAATAGAGAAAAAATTGCTCTATTTTTTATTAGTTTACATAACATATATTATCAGTAAAAATAATATCTCATCTCATTATCTTAGTATACTTATGATAGTGAGATGAGATTTGAATTTAAGACGTATGCGTATACCGGATCAATGTGACGCCATGTTCTGGTTCGAATTCGGCACTCGGTTCAAATCCAAGTTTCGTATACAGACGCTTCGCCGGTCCGTTATGCTTGCCCGTATGCACGTAAATCAACTTTCCTTTGTGAATGCTCAATATGTGTTCGAGTAACGTCGTCGCCAGTCTCGCCCGAAAGTATGTCGGGTCGATACATAGTTTCGTGATTTCAACAGTTTTCTCAGATGCTTCCACCGTGACAAACCCAATCAACCGCTCCTCGATATATAAGCCATAACTCGTGCCTGGTAAGTTTTGAATGACATCAATCGTCTCATAGCGCGCTGGGATTTCGTCAAACCCGAGCAGTTCCGCTTCGACCGCATAAGCGTTACGTTGAATCTCGAGCATCTGTTGGGCTTGCTCAAATTGATGAATGGCAACTTCTTTCAGCTGCATGGTGCAACCCTCCCGTTAACGGATAAACTTTCTCGCCTGCTTCCGTTTCGCCCGTTTCAACGCCAAATAGAGCCGGTGTGTCCCTTTGAGTGGCGGACCATGCCCTACGAAGGTAAGGAGTGGTGACAAGTCCACTAGGCGCTCCGCGCTCTCGACGGCAACGGACCGATTCCATGTCGCGAGTCCTGGTAATGGGAATAACGGCCGAACATCTCCCGCCACCGCTGCCCCTCCCTGAGTTTGAAAAGCGTCACCTGCAAATAATACCCGATTTACCTCGTCATAGTACGCAATCGACCCTGGTGTATGACCCGCTGCATCGAGAACACGTAAACCGAATAACCGCTCACCAATATCTAGTACCGCATCCGGTGTAGAACGAATCGTCGGCAAAGAACCACGAATCTTGTTCTGCTCTTCTTCTTCTAGCGACCGATCTCCCGATAAGAGGCGGGCATCACGTCGGGAGATGAAGAGTTCAGCGAGCGGATGTTCTGCTTTGATCGCGTCTACCCCACCGATATGATCCCCATGAGCATGCGTTAACAATATTGCGAGGAGTGGCTTGTCGAGTTCGGCGATATACGATAGGATATCGGTCGCGTTCCGCTCCAGCGCCGTGTCGATCAAGACGAGTCCGAGCTCATGCTCAAACAGTTGAACGTTGATTGGCAGTACGGGAGCGTAAAAGGTCAGTTGATGGATATGTCCATATCGTCTTACTTGCATCATTGAGCCTCCTAGTCGAATAAAGTGGTCCAGTCTTCTTCTTGCCAATGTGCGTCAAAGCACATATGAATCTGTTCGATCGTATTGCGGGCAAGGGAGAGATCAGGTAAATCGTCTCGTTCAAAGAAACCGACGTCACTCGTCTCCACGCCGGCGCTCCCCTCCCCGTCACCAATCAGTGCACACTCGATGAAAAGTTTGTAATAATGCTCCGAGAGAGGTGGGTGTGGATGTTCATGCATATCGAACAAGGCGAGCAACCGTACTGGAATCACATCCAGGCCAGCCTCTTCCTCTACTTCTTTGATGATATTCGAGGCAGTAGAGCGATTCACTTCACAGAAACCGCCGGGTAAGGTCCACAACCCATCTGACCGCTCCTTCACGAGCAGGATTCGGTCATCTTTGAAGATGACGCCTCGCACATCAAGTTTCGGAGTCGGATAACCGTCCACATGAACGAGTTGTAAGATGGCCTCGTTCGATAAGTCCGAGTGCCGTTCATACATCTCTCTTACGATTTCTTGTAACTCTTCGTACCGTTCTCGGTCATATTGATCACGCGTGAACGTCAGACCGGCCTGAGACAGCGCCTGAATCCGTTTCGCCCACGTCAGCCATTGAGACATATAGATCCCCCTATCTTTTGTCCTACATGTCTTTTTCGGCAAATTGATGCATTCTTCCTTTTCATAACTCACATTCTCTGACATCAGTTTTCAATCACGTATACTAAAAGAAAATGGAGGTGAGATGTTGAGGATACGCTATGAATTAATCAGATTCAGAAAAGATCTCGCACGTTATACCATGTCCGATTTGCGATACAAGCATGCCCCGAGCATCTGGTCCATTGGCCAAATGTTTGACCATCTCATTTTGGTCGCAGAGGAGTATTTAGAAGAGGCCGACCGCTGCCTACGTGGTGAGGGTGAACTCGGTGGAGAGAAGACGTCTTTTGGAGAAAAGTTGTTCGAACGGGGAGACTTTCCAGCGATAAAAATCGAGCTCCCACCTGAGATGAATCAACCACCGAACAATACTGACTCGAAAGATCGATTGCGAGAACGCATGACCATCTTAATCTCAAAGATGGATACGTTGGAATCCCGTTTGAACGATGCTGATGACAATCGAAAGACGCTTCACGGTGGGTTCGGCTGGCTGAATGCGAGAGAATGGTTCAACCTCATCGAGATGCACACGCGGCACCATCGACGACAACAACACGATCTAGAGACATGGCTACGACAAAAAGACCTGTGAACGGCGAATCAGCCAAATCACAGGTCTTTTGATTAATCGAGATACACGTCCTCGATTTCACCGAACGAGTCTTCGTCAAAGACGAAAGAGCCGTTGGCATAGCGATCGAGTAGCGTAAGGGTTTTTGTCTTTACTTGTTTTGCTTTTTCTTTTCCGACGATATGAAGCGTCTCATCCCCATGCACCGGAAGCACACGACGGATTTGGTGCGGTTTTGATTTGACCTCACGAATGAGCATCGTCCCCCGAAGGTTGCGGTTCGTACAGTCGAACTGGTCCTCGAGCTTCATCTTCTTGACCGCTCCCCGTTGCGTCACGAGAACGAATAATGGTGGCGTGAAGAAGGAGAAGGCATCGGCGACGAGGTCACCGTCTTTCAGGTTCATCGCCTTCACACCGGCTGCCCGCTGTCCGACGACAGGGACATCATCCTCTTTGAACCAGAGCCCGTATCCACGCTCTGAAACAAGGAACAACTGCCCTGGACCGTCACTGATCCCGGCGAAGACGACCTCGTCGTCACCTTTCAGCTTCAAGGCCATGAGTGGTTTCGATTTCCGCTGCGCGTCGTAGTCGCGCAACGGTGTACGTTTGACCATCCCGTCTTTCGTCACGAAGAGGCAATGGGCGTCCGTATCAAACGTCGAGACGACGTCTGCCGAGATAACCTGTTCCCCTTCAATCGGAACGAGGTTGGCCACGTGTTGTCCGGCATCCTTCCACTTCGATTCTGGAATCTGATGGACCGGGATGAGGAGGTAGCTGCCCTTGTTCGTCCAGACGAGCAAGTGGTCCGTCGTCATGGCTTGTGTCGTAAGGAGTGGACGATCCTTTTCTTTCATCTCCGGTAAAACGTCACTCGACGCTCCATACGAACGCATCGAGGCACGTTTGACGTACCCGTCACGGCTGACGAATACCATCGTCTCTTCGACAGCAATCATAACTTCCGTCTTCAGTTTTAATTCCTCAACTTCCGACTCGATGACCGAACGACGGTCATCTCCGAACTCGTCACGCAATGCCGTAAGTTCTTTCACGATCAACTTCCGTTTTGTCGCGTCCACATCGAGGATGTTTGAGAGGCGGGCAATCTCTTTTTGGAGCGCCTTTGCTTCTTTTTGCAACTCGACGATGTCCGTATTCGTGAGTCGATACAATTGGAGCATGACGACGGCTTCGGCTTGTCGTTCCGTGAATGAGAACCGCTCCATCAGTTTCTTCTTCGCGTCCGCCTTGTCTTTGGCGGAACGGATCAATTCGAGTGTCTCATCGAGGACCGAGATGGCTTGTTCTAAGGCATCGACGATTTCAGCACGTTTCTTCGCCTGCTCGAGTTCGAACGTCGTCCTGCGCGTCACGACCTCTTCGACATGCTTCAAGTAAGCATCGATGATCGGGATGATTCCCATCTGCTTCGGCGTCCGGTTCACGATGGAGACCATATTATAGTTATAGGCGAGTTGCAAGTCCGTATGCTTCAAAAAGAAGTGAAGCACACCTTCTGCGTCGGCCTCTTTCTTCAATTCGATGACGACCCGAAGTCCCGTCCGATCTGTTTCGTCACGGACTTCTGCGACGCCTTCGACCTTTTTATCGAGGCGGAGCTCTTCCATCTTTTTGACGAGGTTCGCCTTATTCACTTCATACGGAAGTTCTGTGATCGTGATCTGTTCACGGCCACCTTTTAATTGCTCAATCTCGGACTTCGCCCGGATGATGACCTTCCCTTTACCGGTCTCGAACGCCTTTAGGATACCGTCTTTACCCATGACCGTCCCCCCGGTCGGGAAGTCAGGACCTGTGACATACTCGAGCGCATCTTTAGCGATATCGACCTGGCCCTTCAAGCGTGCGATGGCGAGGTTGAGGACTTCTGTCAAGTTATGCGGTGGGATTTCCGTCGCATAACCGGCCGAAATCCCTGTCGTTCCGTTCATGAGAAGGTTCGGAAGGAGCGACGGCAAGACGAGCGGTTCTTCCGTAGAATCATCAAAGTTCGGCGTGTAATCGACCGTATTTTTCGCAATCGACGTCAGCATGACACCGGCAATCTTCGAGAGACGGGCTTCCGTATAACGCATGGCCGCTGCTGGGTCACCGTCCATCGACCCATTGTTCCCATGCATATCGATGAGCGGATACCGGAGTTTCCAGTCTTGTGAGAGGCGTACCATCGCCTCATAGACGGACGAGTCACCGTGCGGGTGATAGTTCCCGATGACGTTCCCGACCGTCTTGGCGGACTTCCGGTAAGGCTTATCGTTCGTATTTCCCTCATGGTGCATTGCATATAGAATCCGGCGTTGTACGGGCTTAAGTCCGTCACGAGCGTCCGGTAAGGCACGGTCTTGAATGATATATTTTGAGTAACGCCCGAACCGGTCACCGACGACCTGTTCGAGAGATAGGTTTAAAATGTGTTGAATCGTCGACATCGTTACATCACTTCCTCAATCGCTTTAGTCACATGTTCATTGGCGATGATCGAATCATCTTCCTGGAGTCCGAAGGCGACGTTCTCCTCGATCCACTCACGGCGATGCGTGACGTTGTCACCCATCAAGACCGATACACGCTTGTCCGCGACAGCCGCGTCGTCCACCGTGACACGGATGAGCGTACGGGTATCCGGATTCATCGTCGTCTCCCATAACTGGTCCGCGTTCATCTCACCGAGACCCTTGTAGCGTTGGAGGATATAGCCTTTCTTATACACTTTGACGAGCTTCTCGAGCGCATCTTCGTCCCAGGCATAGTCGAACTGTTCGGACTTGCCTTTCCCTTTTGAGATGCGATAGAGCGGTGGCAAGGCGACGAACACACGGCCCGCCTCGACGAGCGGTCGCATATAACGGAAGAAGAAAGTGAGAAGGAGCACTTGGATATGCGCACCGTCCGTATCGGCATCCGTCATGATGATGATCTTATCGAAGTTGCAGTCATCCAAGTCGAAATCATGACCGACCCCGGCACCGATCGCGTGGATGATCGTGTTAATCTCTTCGTTTTTCATGATGTCCTGAAGTTTCGACTTCTCTGAGTTGATGACCTTCCCGCGTAGTGGGAGGATGGCTTGGAACGTACGGTCGCGCCCTTGTTTGGCGGAACCACCGGCCGAATCACCCTCGACGAGGAACAGTTCGTTCTTGGCGGCATTCTTCGACGTCGCCGGCGTCAATTTCCCGTTCAAGATGCTCGAACGTTTCTTTTTCTTCCCGTTACGTGCCTCTTCACGGGCCTTTCGAGCCGCCTCGCGAGCCTGAGCCGCACGAATCGCCTTCTTGATGAGCATTGTCGCCATCTGTGGGTTCTCTTCTAAGAAGATCGTCAGTTGCTTCGCCATGACGCTATCGGCACTCGCACGCGCCTCCGGGGAACCAAGCTTCGATTTCGTCTGCCCCTCGAACTGGAGGAACTCCTCCGGAATCCGTACCGAGACGATGAGCGTGAGTCCTTCACGGACATCACCGCCGTCTAGGTTCTTATCCTTCTCTTTGAGCAGTCCGTTCTTACGGGCATACTCATTCATGATCCGGGTCATCGCCGTTTTGGCACCGACCTCGTGCGTTCCACCATCGCGTGTCCGGACGTTGTTGACGAACGAGAGCACATTTTCGGAATAGGCATCCGTGAACTGAAACGCGAGTTCGATCTCGATCTCGTTCTCTGTCCCTTCGAAATAGACGATCGGATGAAGCGTCGCCTTGTCGTCGTTCAAATATTGGACGAACTCGGCGATTCCTTCCTCGTAATGGAACGTCTCTTGTTTCTCCGTACGCTCGTCTGTGAGCGTGATCGTCAATCCTTTTAAGAGGAAGGCCGATTCACGGAGGCGTTCGGCGAGCGTGTCATGGTTATATGTCGTCGTCGAGAAGATGGTCGCATCCGGTTTGAAATAGACGCTCGTGCCCGTCTGGCGTGTCTTGCCTGTCTCAATCAGTGTCGTTTGAGGCACACCGCCATCCGCGAAAGTCTGTTCAAACACTTTGCCGTCACGGTGAATCGTCACGACGACCTTGCTCGAGAGGGCGTTGACGACTGAGGCGCCGACGCCGTGAAGTCCACCCGACGTCTTGTAGCCGCCTTGGCCGAACTTCCCGCCGGCGTGGAGGACCGTGAAGATGACTTCTGGGGTAGGCTTTCCAGAGGCGTGCATTCCTGTCGGCATCCCACGCCCGTGGTCACGGACCGTGATGGCATCATTTTTATGAATCGTCACATCGATTTGACCGCCAAAGCCTGCGAGTGCCTCATCGATCGCGTTGTCGACGATCTCATAGACGAGATGGTGAAGTCCGCGATGGTCGGTTGACCCGATGTACATCCCCGGACGTTTCCGTACGGCCGTGAGTCCTTCGAGCACCTGGATGGCGTCTTCATTGTAATTAAATAGATCTGTTGACATAGCAGTCACCTCAATTTCGAACACACGTTCGTTTTTCTTTCTTATTGTATAGCTGTTCATCGATTCTGGCAAGCCTCCCTTGTCAGCCATCGCTGAAAAAAAGGAGACCTACCAAGGAGGTAGGTCTTATCCGAGTAGACGAGCATGTTCCACGTACAGGCAGCGATTCTCGACGTAGTCGAGTCCGGCATCGCGTACGATTTTCTCCGCCTCAGGACTTGAGAGACCGAGCTGATTGAAGACGAGCCCGACATCCCCATGTCGTACCGCATCTTCCGCGACACCTGCTAAAAATTCGCTGCGACGGAACACGTCGACGATATCGATTCTACCCGGGATGCTCTCGACGGACGGATACGCTTTGCGTCCGTTCCACTCCTCGAGCATCGGGTTGACGGGGATGACGGTATAGCCGACACGGAGTAAATACTCTGCGATCTGGTTGGCCGTCTTGTTCGGGTTGTCGGACACGCCGACGACCGCAATGGTCTTCGCTTCAGACAAAAGTTGCTTCAAACGCTGATCATCCATCCAAAATCCCCCTTTGGTTTACGTTTACAGTGTAACGTTACCTTCCTTCCTGTTTCAAGTCCTATTTTCATCATAAGGTATAATGACCCAACATTACAATTTCAAGACAAACCAATATGGTTTACATAACAAATTATTGTCTACCTTTTATTTTGCGGTAAAACTCATCGGTCGATTAACCACTCGATTCAGAAACAATCATGTAACTCATGAACATTGCGTGAAATATCTATTTCACGCAACGATACATACGAAATTAGGACGTTTTTTAAGGTCATTTTACGGACTTCTATACAAATTTAATCATTGTTTCGTTATACTAAAAGAAAGGAGGTGTGTGATGGGAACAACCTATGAAACTCGTCGAGGGACACTATATAACGAACGGATTACTTTTTACGGCAATGTCATCGCCTGGTTGGTCCACTTCCTATTTTGCATCTTGTTTTATCGTTTGGATATGACTCTCTTATTCCTATCAAATGGCTTGAGTGTGATCTATTACACGATTTCATTCTACTTTGTACATAGACGGTGGTACGGCATCTTCTTTACCGGACTTTTTATCGAAGTCGTTTACAACGCCGTCATCTCGACCGTCATTCTCGGTTGGGAGATCAACATGCATTATTTCATCCTCATGATGGCCTATGGTGTCTTTTTCATGCCAAGCGTATCCAGAGGCCAACGCATCTTGACCACGGCCATCGCGATGTTGATTTATAGCCTTCTATTCATCTATGTGTCCGATGGCATCGAGACCCTACCGATTCAGGTGGAACAAGCGCTCGGGCTCTTTTGCATCCTATCGACCGTGGTGATGATCGCAGGGCTCTCCTTCATCTTCGAGTCAGCCGTTGTCGAAGTGACAGATGAACTCGAACGATCCAATGAGCGATTGCAAATCCTAGCGTCTACAGATGGATTGACCGGACTATTGAACCGAAAAGTTGGGCATGAACACGTTTCTAAAGCAATCGACAAAGCCGCTCATGAAGGCGTTCCGTATGCAATCGTTCTCGGTGACATCGATCGATTCAAATCGTTTAACGAGACGTACGGTCATGATTGTGGGGACCGGGTGCTTCAACAAGTGGCCTCCATCTTATCCGATATCGACGGCATGGCCGTCCGCTGGGGAGGAGAGGAGTTTCTGGTCTACCTATCGAGTCCGTCCGGTGACTTCCTTCCAATCGTCGAGCAGTTGAGACAACAAATCGAGTCGACCCCTCTCCATTACGCAGGAGAACGTCTTCATGTCACAATGACATTCGGACTTGCGGTTCGTGTTGGTCACGATACGGTCGAAGAGATCGTCAAAGAAGCGGACAACTTCCTTCGTGAAGGGAAGCGTAGCGGAAAGAATCAAGTGAGAACTACATGAAGAAAGGGGCATTCTATGAGTATTTTCCGTCAACTTGGACAGCGGCAGACACCGACGACGACGAAACGCTTCGAGTTGAACGGGTTGCACCGACTACCCGCATTCATCCAACAGTTTTTTCATCATTTAGCAGCGAAGCATTATTCCAAACAGACGGCCCAGCGCTATGTGTATGACGTTTTAGATTTCTTTCGTTGGGTCGAGCTTGTGAGTGGAACGGAGTTAGAACCTGAAACGATTGACTTGCCATCATTCACAGAGATTGACCATGCCGGAGCAGAAGCGTATGCGACTTATCTTGCCCTCGAGCTCGAAAACGCTCCGAGCGTCATCAATCGGAAGCTTTCAACGTTACAGTCACTCTTCAATTACTTAATCGAGACCAATCAGGCAACGGTGAATCCTTTTCAAACCGTAGAACGTCCGAAACGCGGCAAACGGAACCCCGTCTATTTGACGGAATCGGAGTGGCTCGATTTCTCGACGCTCGTACGGTCCAATGTCGGCATGACGAATCGCGAGGCAAGTTGGTACGAAATGAATCGCGCGCGAGACTTTTTGATCATACAGTTACTCGGACTGACAGGAATGCGCGTATCCGAGCTCGTCGGACTCAATTGGTCCGACATCAACCTTGAGACCGGAACGATTCGAGTCATCGGTAAAGGCGACAAGGAACGCTTGATCCCCATCGCAGGGCCACTTCTTCCGCTCCTCTCTGAGTATCGCCACACGTCGAGCGAAGGTGCGGTGTTCCAAAATGAGAAGGGACAACGAATCGCTGTACGGACGGTTCAGCATATGTTGAAAGGCCATATTGACCGCTTAAAGCCTTACCTGCCGTTTTTGAGCCATAAACAGGTAACGCCACATAAACTCCGTCACACGTTCGCTTCACGTCTCGCCATGGGTGGGGTCGATGTGCTCACGATACAACAGCTTCTCGGGCATGAATCTGTGGCAACGACACAAGTCTATGCCCATATCGGAGATGAACGAAAAAAACACGCAATATCAGGTTTACAATAATATGTTATGTAAACTATATATCCAAATATAACCACCACCTATATAATGGGTGGTGGTTATATTTATGTGTTGGACATTGACAAAATCAAAATGGCATCATCGATGACCATAAAATAGGCATTGTCATAAGTGAGACGTTCTTCCGATTCTAAATCGAAGATCACGACTCCGCTCGTAAGTCCTTCCGTATATTCATGGACGAGATAGCGGCGACCGATGACGCGTTCGAACGGTTCCACGTCGATATAACGCGCACCGGTTGCGAGGTCGATGACTTCCGAGTGCATATCCGTCTCATCAACTTTGATGAAAATCGTCGAACTTATATCGTCGTAAGTGAAATCAATCGGTTCATAAGCACCCCAATCGACGACCGATACTTCATGCAAGACATCGGGAGCCGTCAAATCATAGATGACCTCCTCATTCAACGCGTCAACAAACGCGGAGAATCGAAGCGTCCCTTCATTTTCTCCTAGATATTGGACCGTGTCCCCTTCCCCTTGGAGACGGAGAATATCATCGAATGGCAATTCATCCCGTTGATCCCATATCGCCTCGACCGCCTCTTCGAGTGGGCAAATCAAGAGTGCCTCGGAATGGTCAATCGGGTCGTCAGGAGAGATGCGCCCATCATCGAGTGCATTGTAATAGTCAAACTCATCGAGTCTCGCGTTGCAGACGATGTATGGAACACCATCAAATGTGGTCGTGAACAAATACAATTCTCGGAAACGTTCCGTCTTACCGACGAGACGCTCATCCCGAATACGCTCACGTTGATTGGTCACCCGATCAAAGAGCCACGCCTCATCCGATGATTCAAACGCCGTCAAAAAGAGGAAGTAACGATGATCCAGTACCCAGAACAATGTGCTATTCCCACGCTTCTCAAACGTCGTGACCACTTCTTCGGTGCCCGCCTTATAGGAGAAGGCGATCAGTTCTGTCTTGACCACCCCTTCACCGTCCGGGACCTCATTTATAAAGTAGACGATGTCTCCATCGACGAATAGCTTAGGATAACCGTAATCCGCGTACTCCCTCCGGTTCAATTGTGTAATCACGCCATCCTCTTCGTCAAAGCGATAGAGCGAGAATGTCGTGCGATCTCTCTTCTCTCGATAGTAGACCGAGGTAGGGGTAACGGCGATCACATCTTCATGATCGATTGGCACGGCTCGTGCGTCAACGATTCTCATAAAGCACCTCTCTCTTGTCCGGATTCAGCGGGTTCGACTGTAACAAGCCCAGGTGGTCGTTTCGGGAACGTGATCCGTAGATGAGCATATTCGATCACATCCTGATGCGGATGGTTCTTATCAATCCAGCGAATCCGTTGTTGATTCGCGAGGGCATGCCCGATCTTTTCTTCCATTTGGAATTTGGAGATGTCACGAAACGCGACTTCTTGAATGTATGTTTCCTCATCGGTTTCAAACTGTTGCCAGATCCCCATGATCAATTGGCCGAGGGCTGAGACACGCCGTTCAGGGAGCGTGATCGTCCCTAGTGTTCGACTCACTTCCTTCAGACACTTGTTCGGGTCGTCCGAGACGGCAAATAGTCGTTTTGCCGTGTTGTTCATGACGCGATAGCGACGTTTCCCACTTTCAAGCCTGAGCACCTGCGCGTACGGTTCAACCGGTACACCATGAAAAAATGTTTCCGTTCCGCCCCATGCGAATCCAAACGACGGATCAAACTTCCGGATCGTCTGCATGAAGGACATCATAAAGTCCTCGACTTCTCGTCTTTCGAGTCGAAGCCATTCGGCCAGGGCGAGGGTTCCTTTCTCTTTCGAAATCCGATCGACCGGGAAGAAGAGCTCACCATCCGATAGACGATGAGGTTTCAATTCGACGCCGTCAGCACGATAATCGGTCGACGGCCTCCCCCCTCTTCCCGCGTAGATGACCCACTCATCGTCTGTGCTTTCGATGGCATAGGCTTGATGTGCCCACGGTGGAGTCACGTATAAGGCGGGATACTCCTCGAAAGTGTCGAGATGAATGTACGAACGGTCATTCCAAAGGTGGGCGACGAGGCGTACGACCTCTCCTGTCTCCGAATCTTTTGGGGCGATGTAATTTCCGGTATCTCCGATGAACGTCAAAATGTGAAAACCATACCCGTTATACAGGTGACGCACAATTCGTTCAAAGACGGCGGTCACCATGCGTTCAAATAATGGATGATCTTCACTCCGATCGAGCGTTGGCGAATCGACCGTACACATGAGCCAACCCATCCGCTCATATAGACGAACTCGGAGCGGATAAGAGATCAACGGAGAAGAACTCGCATGAATCTCAGTCAAGCGGATATTGGACATGTTTTCGACTTGCAAGGTGAAGCCGCTACGCCTTAACTGTTCCTCCATCTTTTTCTTCCAGTTGATCGTCTCCATCCCATCCACTCACTTTCTTTCATCATCTCATTGTGAATTTTTCCCGATTCTCGTTTTACACAAACGCTTTTCGCTTCATTTGCGCGCTCAGCCGATGAATCGCCTCGTCCAACAGTTCACGACGAGTCCCGATATTCATCCGTTCGAACGCTTCACCTTGAGGACCGAACGGACCACCCGGTGACAAGAAGATCCGAACCTCATGATGAAGCCATGACTTCCGCTCCTCGGCAGACATCGGTAACTCCGAGAAATCGAGCCAAAGCAGATAACTCGCTTCCGGACGGGTCGTATGGAGCATCGGGAGGTTTGATTCGATGGAATCGATCACGTCATTCATTTGTTGCTCCAATTCTTCTCGCAACTGGTCGAGCCAACGTTCCGCGCGGTTATCGG
The DNA here is from genome assembly GCF_000023045.1 of Exiguobacterium sp. AT1b. Taxonomy (GTDB): domain Bacteria; phylum Bacillota; class Bacilli; order Exiguobacteriales; family Exiguobacteriaceae; genus Exiguobacterium. Next base: position 251,880 of record NC_012673.1, read on the forward strand.
TATACGCGGCGATGATAGCCGTGTTTGCGAACGGTGTCGGGAGCACATGATGTTTGTTCTGTACTTTCGTGATTTGCTTCCGCCACTCATCGACCGGACAAATGATGTAGGACGCAAATAATCCGGCGATGTTAAATGCTTTTGATGGCGCACTCACCGTGATGACACGTGGGTCGAGTGTGCCGATTGCGGTATGTTGATGAGACGGGAACGTCAAGTCTGCATGAATCTCGTCAGCGACGAGGATCACCTCATATTGATTCGCGAGTGCTACGACCTTCTCTAGTTCCGCTCTCGTCCAGACACGTCCAACTGGATTATGTGGGGAACAGAGTAAGAAGAGTTTCGCTTGCTTCATCGCTTCCTCGAGTGCGACAAAATCCATCTCGTAGCGTTCGTCAGTTTTTTTCAACGGGGCATCGAACACTTGTCGTTTGGAGCCGACAACGAGTTCATGGAATGGTGGATAGACAGGTGACTGGATGACGACGCCATCTCCGACTTCAGTCAACGCCTCGACGATATGAGTCAACGCAGGTACAACACCGCTAGAGAATAACACATGGTTCGGGTCTACAATCAAATCGTGACGTCGGCCGTACCAATCACTGACCGCCTTCTGCGCTTCAGGTGCGAACAATGTATACCCGAATTCCCCTTGAGCGGCTCTTGCGGCGAGCGCCTCGGAGATGGACGGGGCAGTCCGGATATCGATATCCGCTACCCAAAGCGGTAACACATCCTCAGATAAACGGAACCATCGTTCCAGCCCATCCCATTTCACCGAATTCGTACCTTTACGTACAAGTTGTTGTTGTAAAATTGATTTCATGTTCATCCCTCCTCCTCTTACTGTATCAAAGTTGATTCGACTGCGTGCCAAAAAAGCATAGCAGTTTCTTGCCGACTTCGTTATACTCGATCGAGATAAGAAAGGAGGCACGTCAATGCGTGTTACCGTCATTCGCAACAAACGAAGAAAAAAAGCCGCATTTTATGTCACGCCAAACGGCATCGAGCTACGTATTCCAGCACGTTTGTCTAAACGAGTCGTCGATCGCATACTAGAAGAGCACGACACATGGATTCATGAGATATCGCAAAAGCTCCCTCGACAGACGTCCGTTCTCGATAAGGGGCTCGTTTTTCATGGGAAAAACTATCCGACCAAGATAGATGATGGCACGACTCTCCGATTTGACGGCTCCTCATTTTTCGTTCCGAGGAGATGGGACGAAAACGCCCTGACTAAACATTATGAGGCATGGCTACGTGAACGCGCGCTTGAATATGTAATCAACCAGGCACCGATTTACGAAAAATTATTGGATGTTAAAGCGAAAAAGATTCGAGTTGGTCATCAAAAGACACGGTGGGGATCATGTAGTTCGAACGGAACCATCTCCATCAATGTCCGCCTCATGCTGGCGCCAAAAGAGATGATGGACTACGTCATCGCTCACGAATGGGTGCATCTCGTTCACTTCGATCACTCCCCTTCTTTTTGGAGCACGTTACAAACGATCTATCCGAATACCGCTACAGCGAAAGATTGGTTGAAACGACACGGACATACGTTACGACTCAAAAAAACCGACTGACCCTGTGTAGGGTCAATCGGTTCACAGGTTGGATGTAAACGTGTCGGCCGTATCATGTAACTCGGCTGCTGCCTGCTCGAACGTATGGAATCGCTCCATCGTCTGTTCCATCGTTTTTGCACTTAACTGAATCTCTTGATTGGACGCAGTGACACCTTCTACAATTTTCCGAAGCTCGACGTTCATCCCTTCCGTGTTCGAGTTGACGTCGATGACCGCACGTTCAACCATACGGGAGAGGTTGCGGACCTCAGTCGCAACCACATTAAATCCAAGCCCGTGTTCACCTGCTCGTGCCGCTTCGATGGCAGCATTCAGGGACAACAGATTCGTTTGTGCGGCAATCTCTTTGATCGACGAGGCAATTTTCGCGATGTCATCGGCTTGACGACGCAAGTTCTGAAGGGCATGGAGGTTGTCCGCGGCATCTTTTGCAAGCTTTTCAATCGTTTCATTCAATACTTTCGTGTCTTGCATGCCTGTCTTCGCCCGTTCGTCGAGCACATCGGTCATCGATTTAAAGCGATACGCATAATCCTCAATCACTTGTTGCCGTGCGGTGATGTCCGATGCGATCTTGACGACACCGATGACATCATCTCCTTCAAAAATCGGCATATACGTCGCCTCGAGCCAAATGGTTTCCCCTTTTGCATTCTCACGCTCCACTTTATCCGAGAAACTGAAACCATTCCATAATTTCTCCCAAAATGCCGAATACTCTGGACTATTGACAAAGGAAGAAGGGCAGAACAAGTGATGCTGCATGCCAATCATCTCCTCGCGTCTATATTTCATTGCTTTCGCAAACGTATCGTTCACATCGACGACCCGGCGTTGACGATCGAATCGAATCATCGCCATATTCGTTTCAATGGATTGAAAAACGTCTGCAGATTGAATTCTTTTTTGGTTCAAAGTACTCATTATAGATAGCAACCTTTCTTATTCTTAGGATGTTCGTACTAAATCGTGAATTTCAGTGTAACGTATCCCATAACATATCATTACTCTCTTTTTATACAGAAGGTCAATATCTTGGTTTTGAAGTATTTACCAAATAAAAAGACGCCGATTGGCGCCTTTCACTCATTTAAATCAGGGAAATAGGAGAAAAACGTTTCCGCCCCTGCACTGCTCAGTTTGAACGTTTGGTTTCGTGTTTCATCCGTCACATAGACATCTACTTTTTTAGACCGTTTCTTGAAGCTTAACTGAAACTCTTGCCCTTTCCATCCGTCGATGATGGTGAGAAAGGGATAGTCTCCCACTTCTCCAGCTCGATCAACCGGTTCTGCCTCCTTAAATGCGTTCATCAAATCAGACATGTCGGTGCCAGCCGCACGTAATGTATCCGGATAATTCAATGTGGCCTCCACATCTAACGGTTTTTTATGGAGAAAGAAGAACGGACCGCGTGGAACGGAAGGATTTGCTATGAGTCCTGCTTCAGTGGATTCTTTAATGGACTCATTCGTGGCAAACTCGCCCTTCGTGTACGTCAAGCTGACTTCTTCTTTCACACGTTTCCCATTTTTCATGTATGAGAAGATGTAAAGCGGTGTCTTAACCCCCGGCTCTAATGTATCCGTCTGAAGGACCCGTTCGACTTTTAATCCTTCGAACTGGATGGGGACATGTGCGCTGTCTTTCTCATCCCATACAAGGAACGGTTGAATGGATGTCGTTCCATTCGTAGTTTCGAAGTAGAAGTGAGCGGCTTCCAATTTGTCATTATATCCGAGTGCAATCTTTGCGGTTCCCATTTGCGCATTATATGGTTCAATGGTTGAAATGGGAAAGATTCCATCCTGATCACCAACTGTCAATGCAATCGCTCCATTCAAGGGAGAAGTCAAATGAACCATCGTGTCTTTGAACAGGTTGATGGGCATCCCCAGGTACTCTGATGGGTCACTCTGTTCTGCGACTTCTTCTTCCTCTTTCGTACCCGCTTTCATTTTCGGGACGTTCGGAACTTCGATACCTGCTGATAAATCAAGGAAGTCCGGTAGTTCATCAATCTTCCCTAATTTCATGTTGGAATAGTCTCCGTCATAGCAAATGGTGTAGTTTTCTTTTCCTTTCAAGAAAGTCACCAATTTATATGAGCTCGGATCATAATCTGATATCATGACTTTCCGATTCACCGCATATGAATTGAAAACCGTTACATCCCCCTCGATCTGAGTGAGCGGTTCACCCGTACAAGCGCCGAGAATTGCAGTCGACCACGTCTCCGAGTCCGCATCCATCTGATTCGCATATAAATCGCCCACGTTCCATTGCTCAGGCATATAGTCCAACTTTACGACATCCATCTGTTCTCCAGCACAACCCGACAAAATCCCGACTGTGCTTAACATCAATAGCATTCGTTTCATCATGACTCTTTCACCTCCGGAAATAGATCCAAGAATCGTTCCGCTCCTTTGCTTGATAGTTTGAATGTTTGATCGCGAAGCAGGTCCGTCAGATAAACATCGATTTTTTGAGATCGTTCCTTGAAACTTAACTGAAATTCTTGAGCACCCCAACCATCGACGATCGTAAGACGCGAATAGTCAGTCACATCTCCAGCACGTTTGACAGGTATTGCGTCATCAATTTCATTCATCAGATCTGATATGTCGTTCTCTTCAGCCATTAGCACGTTTGGGTACTGAATATCGAGCGCACCGTTTAATGGCTTCTCATGAACATAAACGAATGGACCATTTGAATGGCTAGCGTTTTGAACAGGATCATGTGTCGAAAATTCATCATTCAAATAAGTTAAACTGATTTCCTCATTCACACGTTTCCCATCTTCAATGAAGGAGAACGTGTAGAGAGGCATCTTGACACCCGGTTCAAGAATGTCTTCCCGAAGTACCTGTTCTACTTGTAGCCCTTCGAATTGAATCGGCTCGTGTTTATGCTCTTTTTCATTCCACACGACTAAAGGAAGTATGGTCGTCAATCCATCATTTTTCTCATAGTAAAAATACGCTTCTTTCGATTGTTCGTCATACCCGAGCGCGATTCCCACTTCTTCCGATTGGGCATTAAACGGGTCTAAATGAGAAAGTGGGAAAAATCCCCGTTGATCTCCAATCGTTAAATCGATCTGGCCATATAATGGGGGTGTCACATGAATCATTGTCCCTTCGAGGAGAGAGACAGACATAGGATAGAAATGACCTTCGTCTTTCTGTTCCATTTGTTTCAATTCTTCATGTGTACCCGTGCGAATCGTTGGCGTACTCAAGATGTCGGTTCCTTCTTCTGTATGAACGAAGTAAGGGAATTCATCTATCTCTTCCGCCCTGATTTGTTCAGAAGCGCTGTCATAGCAAACGGTGTATGGTTGATCTCCTTCCATATACATCACGATTTTATATGCATCGTCGAATTTTCGATTCAATTCATACGAGCGATAGACGGTGACGTCCTCTTCGATTCGTGAGATTGCATTCCCGGAACACGCATCGAGTAAATCAGGAGTCCACATCACCGACTTGGCATCCATATGACCTGATTGAAGATCTTTCACATTCCAGTGTTCCGGGAGGTAGTCTAGCTTTACGACATCCATCTGTTCATCATCACAACCTGTCAATAAACCTACACAACAAATTAGTAAAAGGATTCGCTTCATAATGTTTCCTTTAGGCGCGGAAATATGTCTAAGAACGATTCCGCTCCTGCGCTCGATAATTTAAACGTTTGATCGCGGAGCGGGTCCGTTAAATAGATATCGATTTTTTTCGAACGCTTTTGATAGCTGATTTCGAATACTTGACCCTTCCAACCGTCTGTTAAAGTCAAATATCGATATTCTGAATCTTCTCCGCGGCGATCGACGGGGTCTGCCTCATTGACGATGTCGAACAATTCTTTCGCTTCCTCTTTCGTGGCATCACTATATTCTGCGAATTCCATCGCCCCTCCATCGTATGGTTTGCGATGGACGATGACCCTTGGCCCGGCTTCTTCAACAGGCAACCAATCCTCAAACATCGGATCCGGTTCTTCTCCTTCTTTTAAAAACAAGCCAGGAGCGAATCGAATCGTCATCGTTTCGGTCACACGTTTCCCGTTTTTCAGATACGAGAAAGTATAGAACGGAGTTTCCTCTTCTTCGTTCAGTTCACGAGCTGTCGCGACAGTCTTGATCTCTAACTCGGAAAAGACCGTATTCTCTTTTGACTCCGGGTCCTCTAACTCATCAAACTCGATCGGTTGAGGTATAAAAAATTGACCGTCAAACGAGTAAAGAATATATGGACGAAACGTCTTTTTATCATATCCGATGGCAATCTGTTGATTCGGCATCTCAAATCCTCGCGGCTCGAACTGCGCAATCGGATAACGGATCACCTTGCCACCGAGTTTCATTTCAAGTTCGCCGTAGAGCGCCGGTTCGATTTCCAGTAACGTATGCGGGAACGGGGTGATGGAATTCCCGTCGATCTCCAACCCTTCTGCTTCCACCAACTTGTCTTGTAACGCAGAAAATGTCTGATGAATACGAGGGAGTCGTGGAAGTCGAATTCCGTCACTTGTATTCACAAAGTCTGGAAACGAGTCAATCGCTTCCGCCATCAGTTGATTGGTGTAGCTTTCACGACATACGACATACCGTTCGTCACCTTCTAAGTACGTCACGACTTTCATCGTATATGGGGTCATGGCTGAAGCAGGCTCGGTTCTCCCTGCAATCGCCGTTTGATATACCGTGATGTCACCCTTTAATTCGGTTGCACGCTCCCCATCGCATGCAGCCAATACTTCTTTTGACTCATGAACTTTAATCATCTCTCCTTCTTTTGAATAGCTTTCCACGTTCCATTGATCCTCTATGTAATCTAGTTGAATGACTTCTATATTAGATGCCCCACATGCGCTTAAAAATGAAGCACTAAGTAACATCATGATTCCTCTTTTGTACAAAATATCCCCTCCTATAATCTCCTCATCCAATTTTACCATTATCTAACTATCCTATACGGAAAAAAATCCGCTCACGTTTCATGAGCGGATGGTAGAACAATCATTTACTTTGGTCGATGGCACGTTGCAATCGGGACTCGACATCTAAAGCGACGGCTTGTAACGATTCGTCATCGATGAGGCGAATTAATTCAGTCGGTCTTGGCATACCAATTTGGGTATGGTCGTCTTTTTCGAACACCGCGATTTTGCATGGAAGGAAGTAGCCTCCTTCTAACTGTTGCGACAGCACTTCTTTTGCCGCCTTCGGATTGCATACTTCTAAGATACGATACTTCCCATCAATCCCCTGCCCTTTTTTCTCGAGCGTCTCACTCAAATCAAAGTCCCAGAGCACCCCAAATGATTCTTCTTTCAATGCTTCTCCGAGACGAACGACAACGTCATCTACGGTACGGTCAGATTGTACGGTATAGTCAAACATCTTCATTCCTCCTTATGTGGTTACTCATGAAATCTGTACCCGAACGAAGTCATGCTCAATCAAAAAGAAACTGTATGTGATTTGAAACATAATCACGAACTCGAACGTATAAAAGGAGATAATAGTTAGAACCAAACTGATGTAAAGGAGAAGTGGTTGTCGTGACGGTCACGGTATTCACGCATACGAGCTGCAGTTCTTCCAGAAAAACGATTGATTGGTTACGGGAACAAAAGATTCCCTTCATCGAAAAGAAATTGACAGACCAAGGTTTATCCTTCGGAGAATTCAAAGAGATGTTGAGCTTGACGGAAAATGGGACGACGGACTTGTTGTCGGTCCAAAAGAGTGTCTATAAACAAGCGGCAGAGAAACTAGATGAGATGTCGATTCGTGAGCTATATAGCTTCGTCGCCTCGAATCCTCAAATCCTGAAAAGTCCGATCGTCTTCGACCATCATCGCATCCAGGTCGGTTTCAGTGAAAAAGAGATTCGGACGTTCATCCCGAGACATGACCGCATCGCTGAACTGAAACGTCTGCTCCATAACGCATAAATCGTGTCGCTTTCGCGACACGATTCTTTTTATGCCTTTTTCAATTTTGCCGCCAGTCGATTCCCGAAGGATTGGATGGACTGAACGAGGAGGATGAGGACAAAAATGGTCACGTACATGACTTCCGGTTCGAAACGAAGGTGTCCGTATTGATAGGCGATGTCCCCCAGCCCACCTGCCCCGACGAGTCCCGCCATCGCCGTCGCCCCAATCAACCCGATCGTCGCAATCGTCAATCCGAGAACGATAGAAGAACGTGCTTCACGGATTAACACATACCAGATGATTTTTCTCGTCGAGATGCCCATCGCTTCATACGCCTCGATGACCCCGCGGTCGACTTCGAGTAGTGCCGACTCCATGAGTCGAGCGATATACGGTGCGGTGAAGACGATCAAGGGGAGCAATACGCCCTGCACGCCGATTGTCGTCCCCATGATGAACCGTGTGAACGGTAAGATGAAGAACAATAGAATGATGAACGGGATGGAACGGATGACGTTGATAACACTCGATAATCCACCATAGACGAATCGGTTTGCGAGTCTGCCATTCGGTCTCGTCAAAACGAGCAACGTCCCGAGCGGCAATCCGATCAAGGTCGAGATCAAAAGCGCGATGCTCGTCATCGTCAACGTTTGAACCGTTCCTGTCCAGATTAAGTCACCCCAGTCTGTCCAAAACTGTTGCATGGTTTGACACCTCCCTCACATGTACGCCGCTCGTCTTCAAATAACGGACGGCGAGTTCCGTTTGATCATGATCCCCGTCAAGATGGACGAGCAAGTTTCCGACAAGCCCCGCCTTTAACTTCTTGATTCCGCCTCCGATGATGTTCGGTAGGATGCCGAACCGCTTGGTCAATTGTGCCAGGACTGCTTGTTCCGTCTGACTGCCGATGAACGACAAGTGGACGAGCGTTCCCCGAGTCTGGAGTTCCGAGACGACTTCTTCCGGCACGTCGAGATTTGTCTTAAGAAACTTCTGGGTCGTCTCGTGTGACGGATTGGAGAAGACGTCTAGTACGTGTCCTTGTTCAACGATTTGGCCACGATCGATGACGGCGACCCGGTCACAGATTCGTTCGATGACTTCCATCTCATGTGTGATCAAGAAAATCGTCAATCCGAGCTCGCGATTGATTTCGAGCAGTAACTCTAAAATCGACTCGGTCGTCTCAGGGTCGAGTGCACTTGTCGCCTCATCACTGAGGAGAATATCAGGCTCGTGGGCGAGCGCTCGCGCAATGGCGACACGTTGTTTCTGTCCACCTGACAATTGTTCAGGGTAATGGTTCCGATGTTCGCTCAGTCCGACGATTTGGAGATAGCGGTCGACCCGTTCACGGATGACCTGCTTCCCGAGACCTTCGAGACGAAGCGGGATGGCGACATTCTCTTCGACGGTCGCAGTCTTCAGCAGGTTGTAGTGCTGAAAGATCATACCGATTCGCTGGCGTAACGTCGACAACCCTTTCTTTTTGAGGAGCGTGATATCTTGTCCCTCAATCTCGACGACCCCTGATGTCGGACGCTCCAAAAGATTGATCATCCGGATGAGCGTACTCTTCCCGGCACCACTTCGTCCGATGATTCCGAAGATTTCCCCTCTCTCAATCGTGAGGGAGACATCATCGAGTGCCGTGATCGTGTCTCCGTTGACCTTGAACTCCTTGGTGATTTGTTTCAGTTCAATCATAAGACCCCTCCTTAAAACGCCGGCACGACCGAACCATTGAATTCTTCTTCGATGAAGGCACGTACTTCCTCTGAATGATAGTAAGACTTCAGCGTCTTCACGACTTCATCTTCTTTATTGGCTGAACGGACGACGACGTAGTTCGGATATGGGTTGTCGACCGTATCTTCATGGAAGAGGGCATCTTCGTTAATGGATAGACCCGCTCCCATCGCGAAGTTCGTGTTGATGGCTGCGAGTGCCACTTCCGGGAGTTGCGTCGGCAGTTGAGATGCTTCAAGTTCAATAAATTCGAGGTTGAGCGGATTCTCAGCAATGTCGCGCTTCGTTGCTTTATCCGTCAATCCTTCTTTTAACGTGATGAGCCCAGCCGTTTCATATAGTCGTAACGCACGGAGCTCATTCGCCGGGTCGTTAGGGACGGCCACTTTATCGCCTTCCTTTAAGTCCTTGATATCCGTCAATTTCTCTGAATAGAGCCCCATCGGGAAAGCGACCGTCTTGAAGACGTCGTCAATCTTATATCCCTTGTCCGCTTTTTGCAGTTCGAGGAACGAGAGCGTCTGATAGCTGTTCACGTCGAGACTCCCTTCATCGAGAGCCGTGTTCGGCGTGTTGTAATCGTTGAATACTTTGATGTCGATTTCAAGACCGTCCTTTTTTGCGAGCTCCTGTACTTTCTCGGCGATCTGTTCGTGTGGTCCACCAGTGACGCCGATCGTCAGCTCTTTCGTGCTGAGCGTCTCGCTCGCCTCGGATTGTCCGCACGCTGAGAGTGCGATGGCCGCAAGGATAGATGTACCTGCCAAAATGGTTTTTTGTTTAATGTTCATGAATGATTCCTCCTCCAAATGAAAAGCCCGCTACTCAAAAAGAGCGGCGGGCACGACACGTGAAAGTCGGACACGCTCATCTCCCAGACGTCTCGTCTGTTGGAATTAGCACCATGATCATTTCTGATCTGGTTGCCGGGTTTCATCGGGCCAGTCCCTCCACCACTCTTGATAAGCAATCGGTTCTATTATTTTGTTATTATATTACTGATAAAAGAATTATTTGTAAACCATTTTTTGAAGATTTCTTAAAATTTCTTTTAATCGTTCAGCATCTTCGATTTTGCGTATGCCTTGAATCGACATTTCTTCGATGACATAGTCGACCAATTCATCGACTTGATCAAAGCGAATGCCAAGTTGTTCGAGTGACGTTGGAGCGGCGATGGCGTGTAGCCAATTCTCGAGGAATGAGGCGTCTTCGGATGAAGCCAATCGTTCTTGAACGATCAGCCCAAAGCCTACTTTATCCCCGTGCAACCAGTGATGCGTCGAATCAAAACGACTGAGCGCATTATGCACCGCATGGGCGACGGCGACACGAGTGCCGGCATCGCCGAACCCACCGACGGCACCTCCGATGGCGAGGACATGATCAACGATATATCGGATGTCAGTGCCATAATGGCGAAAATCATCTTCACGAATGGACAAATCCATCAACGCTCCGCATTGTGCCGCAAGCGAAAGCCCCGACTGAATCCCTGCGTCCCTTGATGTTGTTCCGCTAATATATCGAGCCTCGAACCACTTTGCGACCGTATCGATGACACCAGCCTTAAAATAATCGTAAGGTGAATCACGTAACAGTCGTTCATCCGCAATGACGCGCTCGATGATGACAGGGAACGTATCGTATCGTAAATATGTACCATCTTCACCATAGATCACGCTGAGCGGGGTAAACGTGGCACAATTCGACACAAGTGTCGGAACGACGATGAGCGGGACCGACTGAGTGAATGCAATCCGCTTCGCCGTATCAATCAATTTACCGCCACCGACGGCAATCCATACGTCAGGTCGATAAGCTGTTAGTCGTTCGACTTCTTCGTCTGAACATTCCCCCTTGAATCGTACGCTCGAAATTTCTGCTAGACGAGGGGACACGCGAATCGCTTCACCGTATCCGTTAAATCCTTTCAAAACGAGTGCCGCCCGATTCCCAATCAATGAGTAAAGTTGATCGAGCGCATCGTTCGAATGGTCATATTCCAGCACCGCTTGTCGAATCATTGATGAATCTCCTCGTAGGCTGCAAACAGTCTCTCAATTCGTTCTACCGCTTCATCAATCTTCTGTTCAGACGACACGAGACCAAAGCGGATGTGGTGCTCCCCCTCCGTTCCAAAAAAGTAGCCCGGTGTGACGGCGACGCCCGCCTCATGTAGTAACTTCGTCGAGAATGATTTTGCATCGCCTTCAGGCACTCTCGCCCATACGAAGAAAGAACCTTTTGGTGCCTCAATCTCCCACCCTGCCCGGCGTAACCCATCAATCAATCGGTTTCGTCTTGTTTCGTAAAGCGAGGCTAGGTCGTCACGTATGTCACGCGGGGATTCTAACGCCACGATGGCTGCCTCTTGAATGGCAGAGAACACAGAGACGTGGACATGATCTTGGTACGTATTGATCGCCTCGATGATATCTGCATTTCCGACTGCGAACGCGACACGCCATCCCGACATGTTGAACGCCTTCGACATCGTATACACCTCAATCCCGATTTCTTTTGCCCCGTCTGCTTGGAGAAAACTTGGCGGGACATGCCCATCAAAGCCAATACTTCCATAGGCGAAATCGTGTACGACCATCAGATCATGGTTTGTGGCGAATTTAACCGTCTCCTCAAAGAAGGCTGGCGTCGCGACAGCGCCGGTCGGATTGCTCGGGTAGTTCAAATACATGAGTCGAGCATGAAGCGGATCGAGCGTGGCGTAATCCGGGAGATAGCCGTGTTCCTCCTTTAACGTCAAATCGATGATGTCCGCTCCGGCGAGGCGCGCGCCCGAGATATAATCGGGATAGCCAGGGTTCGGGAGCAAGATGCCTTCACCTGGTTCAAGAAGACATTGAGGCAACGTGATTAGACCCGATTTGCTACCAATCAAGATCGCCACTTCCTTTGCTGGGTCGAGGTCGACTCCGTATTCACGTTGATAGAATGCGGCCACAGCTTCTTTTAGTCGAGCCTGTCCCCGGAATGGTCCGTATTGATGGGTCGTCGGGTCGGTCAATGCTCGTTCCAGTGCCTCACAGATTGGAGCTGGTGTCGGTAAGTCGGGTGTGCCTTGTCCGAGTCGGATGACGGTCTTGCCACTCGCCTCGACTGCCGCGACTTCTTCTGCTAATCCGACAAAGTGTTGTGTCGGTAACGATTTTAATAACTTGGAACGTCTGTCTGCCATGATGGGTCCTCCTCATACGAAAAAACACCCCTTTCTGAGGAAAGGGGTGCTCGATACAGACGTATGTAGTCAACCACCTTTCCATCTCTCAAGGTCACCTTGCTGGAATTAGCACAGTATTTTGCAATCTGTTGCTGAAGCTTCATCGGGCCAGTCCCTCCGCTTCTCTTGATAGAAAGTGTCATTCGTTATGTAATTTTTGTATGTCCCTAAGTTAACCAGACATTCCCAACGGTGTCAAACATTTTTTTCAAAGAGAACATCTATTGAATCCTTTTCAAAAAACATTCATAGTAAAAGAGTAGAAAAATTATATTTGTATGAGGGGATAGAGCATTGGAGCTTAATCGTCAACTTATTTGGAAACTGAGTGTAATCGGACTGATCTTGCTCGTCTTATGGCGTGTCATCAGTGAACCGGATACCATCTCACGTGTCTTACAATACACGTTTCAGTTACTGACCCCTATCATCATGGGGATCGCCATCGCCTTGTTACTCAACACCGTACTCTCGTATATTGAAGAACGGTTCCACTTGAAGCGATATCAAGGACTACTCATCGTCTATATCACGTTCATCGGCATCTTGGCAATTTCGGTCGTCACGTTGTTCCCGCGGATTTACTCGAGTCTGTCATCACTCATCAATGAGTTACCGGTTTATATCCGTCAAATCGACGTGTTTTTAGGTGAAGTGAACAATTACTTGAAAGACTATAACGCGACGATCGCCCAAGCGATTGATTTTGCGCGCTTCGAGGATCGTTACTCTGGATGGGTCGAGACGGCCGTCCTCTCTTCCGTTAGTTATGTCTCTAGTTTTACAATGACATTGATCAACTTCTTGATTGGGATTGTGATCTCCATCTACTTGTTAAAGGACAAAGAAGTCTTCGCTCGTATGTTCAAGCGTCTTCTCTATGCGCTATTACCCGTCGGCACTGCGAAGACGACAATCGATATCTTTCAAGAGATGGATTATATCTTTAAGCGATATATCATTGGGAAGTCGCTCGACTGTCTGATTATTGGAGTGCTAGCAGTCATCGGACTCTTGATCATCGGGGCCCCATATGCCCTACTTCTCGGAGTCATCGTCGGCGTCTTAAACTTCATCCCATATGTCGGACCGCTACTCGGGATGATCCCAGCGTTTATCATCACCTATTTCTATGATCCGTTCACCGCCGTATTGGTACTCTTGTTCATCTTCTTGTTACAGCAGTTTGACGGATTGTGGCTCGGACCGAAGATTCTCGGAGATAGTGTCGGCATCACACCATTTTGGGTCATCACATCGATTATCATCGGAGGAAGCCTGTTCGGCCTCATCGGGATGTTCGTGAGCGTGCCGATCACGGCCATGATTCAAGTCGTCTTGTCTCGCCTCATCGATTATCGACTGAACCGAAAAAATCTAAATGAATTACTTTGATTCACCTCATAAATTTGTTGACACATTGAGGAAATGTGTCATACAGTTGAAGAGAAGAACACAATTAACAGAAAGGAGAGGTTCCCATGTCAGTAGTATCTTCGAAACCATTCACTCAAGTTCATACTGATTGGCAGGCACCTCTTCGATTGATTCATATCTAAGTCGCCTGCCTATCGAGGCATGCATAAACAACGTGGGACGTCGTATGCCTTCATGCATATGACGTCCCTTTTGTGTCTAAAAATTAAATAAAGCAGGTGACCTGTATGTTTCAATCACTCAAGCGGCTCGACCGCAACATTTGGATTCGTTTCTTAGGGGAGACGATTACGGGAATCATGATGTTCATGATTGCCCCATTCCTTGTTCTCTATTATAGTGACCAGTTAGACAGCTACCTTCAAGTCGGAATCATCATGGCTACTGGCCCGATCATGGCGCTCCTTGGTTCGATGATCGGAGGACGGCTAGCAGACCTGTATGGTCGAAAACCAATCATGATGATCGCCATCATCGGGGACGCACTTGCCCTCATCGGATTTGCGTTCGCCGACTCGTTCTGGCCGCTTCTTTTATTGAACGCGATGCTCGGACTGACGAACTCGCTCTTCCACCCTGCCGCAAGCGCGATGGTCGCCGATGTCACGGAGCCAGAGCATATGAACGAAGCATTCGGACTTTTACGGATGGGACATAACATCGGCGCTGCATTCGGTCCACTTCTTGGTAGTGCGGTGCTGTTCATCGACCGCGAGCTCATCTTCTTTGCGGCGGCATTCGTCTTTGGACTATATGCGATTTCGCTCGGCACGTTCATACATGAGTCGTTGCCCGAGTTTACGGAAGATGAGACTCCAAGCAACCGGGAAGTGTTGCGCGTCTTTTATAACGATCGCGTGTTTCTCGTCTTCATCTTTGCGGGTATATTCATATCAATGGGATTCTCCGTCGTCGAGAGCATGCTACCACTCTTTTTAAAAGAATCGCTCCCGACGTATACCGCACAACAGAACCCATTCCCGTATCTGTTAGCACTGAATGGAATCATGGTTGTCTTTTTCCAGTTCCCGATTGCTTCAAAACTCGGGAACAAGCCGTTCGGTAAAGTCATGCTGGCCGGAGCAACCGTATTCGGTATCGGTATGATCTTGCTTGCGATTGTGCCTAGAGCCTTGTTCGCACTCGATACCCCTTACGTGCCACTCGTCGGGATCTTACTCGCCGTATATGCGTTTTATACGTTAGGTGAGATGATCATGTCCCCTGTTCAGCAGACATTCATCGCCTTGATCGCACCGGAGAATATGCGTGGTGCCTATAACGGTGCAGCGAGTATCCAATGGCTGATCGGCGGTGTCACGGCACCAATCATCGCAAGTGTCTTTTTTGACAATCGTGCCGGACACATCGCTTTGATCCTCATCGGTGGAGCGAGTTGTTTATCAGGCATCATCTATTGGCAGCTCGGACGTCATGTCCAAGCGACGGAAGCAAAGCAA
Organism: Exiguobacterium sp. AT1b; assembly: GCF_000023045.1. Lineage (GTDB taxonomy): Bacteria > Bacillota > Bacilli > Exiguobacteriales > Exiguobacteriaceae > Exiguobacterium. The sequence goes on from NC_012673.1 coordinate 267,335, forward strand.
AAGACGGCTTAACCGCTCATTGACCACACTCTCTGATTTCGGAAGTGTGGTCTTTTCATTCTTTTCATCTTTATTAAAATTTGAAATTATCATTCAATTCACTTTACAATCATAATAATCCTTTTTATGATAAAACGGTTAAGGAGGGATCTTTCATGGAAAGGATCGATAAACAGACAATCGTGGACAGTGTTCCACAAAAAGGATTCTTCGGACAACCGAAAGGGTTGTTCACTTTATTCTTCACTGAGTTTTGGGAACGTTTCTCGTACTATGGCATGCGGGCCATCCTCGTATTCTATATGTACTATGAAGTCTCTGAGGGAGGACTCGGTCTAGACCGAAACGTCGCACTCTCAATCATGTCCGTCTATGGCGCGCTCGTTTATATGTCTGGGGTCATTGGGGGATGGCTTGCAGACCGGATTTTCGGGACGTCTCGCGCGGTATTCTACGGTGGTGTGTTCATCATGCTCGGACACATCGTCCTCTCGATTCCAGGTAGTGTCGTCTTCTTGTTCATCTCGATGGCGTTGATCGTCATTGGTACCGGATTATTGAAACCAAACGTATCAAGTATCGTCGGAGACATGTACAGCGAGACGGATCGCCGTCGTGACGCTGGATTCAGTATCTTCTACATGGGTATCAACTTGGGTGCGTTCATTTCACCACTCATCGTCGGTCAAGTACAAAAAGACTATGGATTCCACTGGGGCTTTGCGCTCGCGGCAATCGGGATGTTCGTTGGACTCGTCGTCTTCGTATTGACACGAAAAACGAACCTCGGCTTAGCTGGTTCGTATGTACCGAATCCGTTGACGCCTGATGAGAAAAAGAAAACGATAAAAATCGTCAGCATCGTCACCATTGGAATCGCTGTTTTACTCGCAATCTTGATTCCACTTGGATGGTTCACAATCAATACGTTCATCTCACTCGTCGGAGTGTTCGGTATCGCGATTCCGACCATCTACTTCATTATCATGTATCGTAGTCCGAAAACGACTGAGGTCGAGCGTTCGCGAATCATCGCCTACATTCCGCTCTTCATCGCCTCCGTCATGTTCTGGGCAATCCAAGAGCAAGGCGCAACGATTTTAGCGAGCTATGCCGATACACGGACTGACTTAGAGTTCTTTGGATTCACGTTGTCACCAGCGTGGTTCCAATCACTGAACCCACTGTTCATCATCTTACTGGCACCGGTCTTCGCTTGGTTATGGGTCCGACTTGGTGACCGCGAACCGAGCATTCCGACGAAGTTTGCTTTCGGGATCTTGTTTGCGGGGATCAGTTTCTTGGTCATCCTGCTCCCTGCATACTTCAGTGGTCCGGATGCCCTCGTCAGCCCACTCTGGCTCGTCTTGAGCTATTTCATCGTCGTTTTAGGAGAACTCAGTTTGTCACCGGTCGGTTTGTCGGCCACGACAAAACTCGCACCAGCTGCCTTCTCGGCTCAAACGATGTCGCTCTGGTTCTTATCAAACGCTGCTGCACAAGGGATCAACGCACAGCTCGTCAAGTTCTACACACCTGAGAATGAGACGCTATACTTCGGGATTATCGGTGGCGTCGCCATCGTCTTAAGTTTGATTCTGTTCGCACTCGCACCAAAAATCAAAGTGTACATGCGTGGAATCCATTAATCATCAAAAACGCCAGCCGATTGAATCGGCTGGCGTCATTTTTATTTTCGCACTTGAATGAGTGACAAGTAGCGATCGATCATATTGTGGTTAAAGTAGTCATGGAAGTTGTCTTGTTTCAGTGATTGGATCGATTCATGGAATGTCGCAGGCAGTGATGCGATTCCTTGGCTCTCGATTTGCTTCGCTGAATACTCGAACAAGTCATCCTCATTCGGTGAAGACGGGACGAGTTGTTGTTCGATTCCTTCAAGTCCGGCATAGATGAGCGCAGCAAGTGCCAAATATGGGTTCGCACTCGGGTCAGGGTTCCGAACCTCGACACGGGTCGCACTCCCACGAGAAGCCGGGATTCGAATCATCGAACTACGGTTCGACGGGCTCCAGCAAATGTTGACGGGTGCCTCGAATCCAGGAACGAGACGCTCGTATGATTCAGGTAGCGGATTCGTGAAGATTGCCGTGGCACGGGCATGCTTCAAGATTCCCTCGATGAAATGACGTGCTGTCTTCGACAATCCGTAATCCGAATCGACTTCGTCGAACGCGTTGGTCGTCGGATTTCCTGACTCATCATTCTTCCAGACAGAGATGTTCAAGTGCATGCCAGAACCGTTCACATCACGCAACGGTTTCGGTAAGAATGAGACGGATGCCCCTTTCTCTTTTGCCGCAATCTTGACAATCTCTTTGAAGAACTGAATGTTATCCGCTGTATGGAGTGCGTCATCATACTTGATGCCGATCTCATGTTGCGCAGGGGCGACCTCATGGTGCACTGCCTCAATGTTGAACCCGACACCGCTGAGACGATTCGCGATGTGCTGTCGCACTTCATATCCTTTATCCTCTGAACGTGTCGAGAAATATCCGGCCTCGTCATAAAACTCCCCGTTCTCGTCAAAGATGAAGAATTCTGGCTCTGCCCCGACGAATACCGAGTAGCCATCACGTGCTGCACGTTCGAGTGCATCCTTCAATACATTACGTGGGTCGTATTCATATCGCTCTCCCTCCGGAGTACATACATCACAGAAGAATGCCAAAATATTTTCCTCGCCGTCTTGCTCATACCGTGGACGATCTAAATCCGGTCTCAAGAATAAGTCGGAGTTTTTGATGGAAGAGAACCCGTTGATCGAAGAACCGTCAAACATCGTTTTTCCTTCAAAGACTTCTGGCAACAGTTTTGCCGAAAGCGTCAAGAGCTTTAAATCACCGAGAACATCTGAGAAATATAGATGGATTTGGGTGATGTTTTTCTCTTGTACCGTTTTCTCAATATCTTGTTGCTTCTTTTTTACGTCATCCTTGTCTGTTCCGAATAGATTTGCCATGATTCGTTAAAACCTCACTTCAATGGATTTGACAGGCAAGCTGTCGTTACGCACCGTTCGTACGCTTCTCTATAGTTCATAACCGAGTTCGATTTTTTCTAAACATGGAATTTTACGAGAGGCAAAGTGGCTACATGCGACAAGAGTTGATATGATGGGTAAAGAATGTCACAGAGAGGGAGAACGCGATTGTATATTTTTATGACTGGTGGAACAGGATTTTTAGGAGGGCGACTCGCCAAAGAATTGATTCAGCGGGGGCATCGCGTCTGCATGTTGGCTCGAACACCGGAGAAGGTACAGACACAATTCACCGCAGAAGAACAGAAGTCGATTGATGTGTTACCAGGCGATTTGACGTCACACGCACTCGGTGCGAATGAAGCGTTCATCGAGACACATAGAGGGAAGATTGATTTATTCCTACACATGGCAGCACTCGTCAAATTCGATGAAGAATTGCGCGATGAATTGTTCGAGACCAATTTGACCGGGACGAAAGAGGCCCTTCGCTTGACCAAGCTGATTGACTGCCGTCGCTTTTTCCACGTGAGTACGGCCTATACACTCGGCGCTAAGGAAGTTGGCGGGGAAACACTGTACGACGTGTCGCAATCTTTTTTGAATCCGTATGAAGAAAGCAAGGCACACGCCGAGCAGGCGGTCTGGGAGTCACGGGATGAGCTTGATGTGTCAATCTTCCGACCGGCCATCATCGTCGGAGACTCGAAAACAGGAGAGGCTGACTCAAAATTTACGATGTACGGATATATGCGTGCTCTCGAACTGTTCAAACGGAAATTGGAACGACGTGGGCATGACTTCGAGTCGATTCGATTGATTGGCTCAGCGACAGGTACATCAAACCTTGTCCCTGTCGATTATGTCGCGGATGTACTCCTCGCTGCCATCGAGCATGCGAAGGCAGGTACAATCTATAACGTGACAAACGACGCACCGCCAAAAAATGAAACGATGCTCGACTATATGAAAGAGTCGTTAGCATTCCCGCATTTAACAATCACGGAGACACCGACATCGACACTCAGCTCAATCGAACAGTCGTTCAACGATATGGTGAAAGTGTTCAATCCGTATTTGAACCGGGATATCACGTTCCGTGACGACAACACGAAGCAATTGCTACAGGATGCTGGATTCGCTCCGCTCCATCTCGATCAAAAATCGTTACGTCGCATCGTGAATGCCTATTACAAAGCAAAATAAAAAATGGACCGATTTTTCCGGTCCATTTTTTATTTATCACAAACTAACACGATTTTACCATCTTTGATTTCACGTTCGAGTGAATCCACCATCTCTTTTGTGAGTCCAAGACTCTCCATCTGTTCCATGCGATCTTCTGAATTGCTCGTGAATTTCGAGAGCAATGACTCGAACATTCCTTTTTCCGGAATTCGATATGGTTGTACCCCGGACTCTGCTGCCAATCGAACGGTCAATTCCTCATCTTTGGCGAACAAATAGATATGCTCATTCACACATCCGCCTGACACCATCTCATTCACTTCATGGTCCACCGTCGTCATATCATTCACTACTCTTGTCTCTAACATGCCCATCCTCCTAAACGTTCACAGTCATGGTTTTCACTGTTTTTGTTATTCCCGAAAAATGAGGTGGTAAACATCAAATCAACTCGATTCTTCGTTCATCGTCCATTCTTCGATGGCGAAATGTTGCACAATCCCCTTGATGCGATCATGTTCCCCTTCCATTTGAGTCTGCCCCTCTAACCGAGCGGTCACCATGAACTGGCAATCTATTGCTCGAATGCGAGATATGCGATACCCTGCTTGTTGCAACAATCCAGCGATGATCTCGATTTTTTCTCTCTCAACTGAACGGAATGTATGCATCCAGCCCACCTCTTTCTATTTCGTTCCTTATACATGCTATCATATCGTTTCTAGTGTGTGATGCTATACTATGGATAGAGAAAAGGAGTGAGTTCTGTGCCAAAACAAGACTTGAATACAATCATGCTTGAATATTTGAATGAAAAAGAAGATTATGAAGCGTTTGCCACAAAGCTGAAAGCACTCCTCAGTGAATTGTTGACAGAAGCCGGCATCCAGTTTCATTCAATCGTTGCCCGTGCCAAAGAAGCGGACAGTCTATATGCCAAACTTTCACGTAAACCTTATCAATATCGTTCATTACGAGACGTACAAGACTTGGCCGGGATACGGATCGTGACGTATTTTCATGACGACGTACGCGCCGTCGCGCAAATCTTGGAAGATGAATTCACCATCGACCGTGAACAGTCCATCGACAAGTCGACATTGCTCGATGCCAATGAATTCGGTTATCTTTCCGTTCATTATGTCGTGGAACTGAGTGAGAAACGCCTTGCGCTCGGGGAATATCGCCGTTTCGCAGAAAAAGAAGCGGAAATTCAAGTCCGCTCCATCTTACAACACGCATGGGCCGAGATTGAACATGACCTCGGCTACAAAAATCCGAATGCCGTGCCGCCTGAAATTAAACGTAGTTTCAGCCGGGTCGCCGGACTCTTGGAGATTGCCGACTCCGAGTTCGTGAACATTCGAAAACAATTGCGGACATTCGAACAGGAGACGGTCGAACAGATTCTCGACTCCCCTGAAAAAGTGACCATCACACGTGATAACCTGAATTATTATATCGCAAATGATCAAACGGTTGAGAAGCTAGATAACGCGATTTTCCAGAGCGAATGGTTGCTCGAGACCGATCTCTCTGCCATCGTCGAACTGACCCGAATGTTCCATTACGCCGATATCCGTACGTTTAAAGATTTGAGCGATACGCTCTCCACTTACTTCACACAGGCAGTTCAGTGTGCGACATTACTTCCATCTTCCCTCTTGCCGAGACAAGGGATGGGTGTCGTCTATGCCGTTCTCGCTAAATTGTTAGCGGAAGGCGACGACCCACAGATTGAATTTTTCTTTAGACGGTTCTATCCAGACTTGAAACATTATGAAGACATCATTCAGCAAATTCGGGTAAAAGACGAGCCCCTATAACTTTACAGACAACATGTTTTTAATGTAGAATGTTTCTATGTTCTGAAGTATATATGAATAATATTATCGCTAGGAGGTAGTTTCGAGGATGACAACACCCGTACAGACCGCTTCACGTCGTCAGCTCGTCGCAGACGCTGAACGTGGAATCCGGATGAACTATCGCGGAGTGAAAAAAAATCTCCGTTCGATGTTCTCACAATATTTAACCCGTAATGAATTCTTCATTCTACGTTCTCTTTGTCAACAGAGTCCTCAAATCGCCTCTGCTCTGTCTAATGAGTTTCAATTTTCAGCCTCGATGATCACCGCACTTGCCGATGAGTTGACGAAAAAAGGGTTGATCTCTCGCGAACGCAGCGAGCGTGACCGCCGTGTCGTTGAACTTCAGGCAACGGATGAAGGTCGTGAGTTGTTTGAGACGCTAGAGAGCATGAAGATTGAATATTTGATGGATGTCTTCACAGATTTTTCAGATGACGAACTCATTTTACTCTCAAAATTATTAGATCGTATGGATGCCTAATCCGATCAAAGCCCTTCACCGAACGGTGAAGGGCTTTTTTACGAGTAAAAGAGATGCGACCGATCGGTCAGCATCTCTTCATCTTTACGTTTCAATCAGGTGTGCCGTGACCACGATTCGGTCCCGATACCCAAGGTTTTCGTCATACGGTCCTGCACAAGTGATCAATTGAATCCGTTTCGACTGAGTCGCCGCAAAAATGGAGGCGAGCGGCATTTGGTCGAGACGATACTGTTTGACACTAACCACTTCATACGTAGCGACCTGGTCTTTCCGTTGGAGCGTCACCAGTTCTCCGATTGGAAGTTGATCCAGATTCGCAAAAATAGCTGGACCATTCAGATCATCGAGATGACCTGATAGGACGACATTCCCCGTTGCGCCTGCTTTGGCTCCATATTGATACCAACCGACATGATTCACGTCAGAAGGTGTAGCCATTCTTCCAGCCTCATCCTTGCCGACCGCTTCAATGGATGTATCAACATCGATTGAAGGTATGACCAGCCGGGCAGGGACGAAACTGTTCGAATGAAACGTTTGTCGATCGACCTGCTTAGAGGTCAAGACCTGCGGTTCGGCAAATTCAGCCGTTGGCATGACGAACGGTTTGTCAGGAGCTTCCGCTTGAGCGCCCCATACGAGAAATGTGATCGTTCCTAAGAAAATCAGTTTAAGCGTCTTGCTTCTGACGACGAAAGACGTAGAATCCAGCTGCTGCCGCTCCAACTACTGCTGCCGCGAGCAACCAGTTCATTGAAGCTGTTTGAGCAAGACCACCTTGTCCTGTTTCAGGAGCCATTGCCATTTCCCCACCATCAGCGGCGAGAAGGACTTCAAACGCTGGTTCTCCTTCAAGGAGTCCGATTGCGAATGCTGTATAGTTTTTGCCACCTTCGAGTGCGACACCGTCAAGTGCTTTGACGACGTCAGTCGCTCCAGCCGGACGGACTTCAAGGTCATACGTTCCAGCATCGAGTGTGCCGTAATCACTTACTGCTTTGAACTCGAGGTTTGAGAAGAGTGGGTCGCCACCTTTAGGTGCGACATCGACCGCTGGTGCATCTGGTGCGAAGTGAGCGACACGAACTTTCGATTTACCATCTTCAAAGTTTGCATCGTCTTCCATTGCAGCGATTTCGATGTTTTCAAGTTGACCGATTGCAGCGGCTGTATAGAACTTGCCTGCCTCGATTGAAAGGTCTGCTGCGACGACGACTGTTTCAGCGTCACCTGCCGGCTTGATTTCAACGTTGTAATCCCCTGCAGGAAGTGTCAAGTAGTCTGTGAGATCCTTGAATTCTGCTCCCTCGACCGCGACTTCCCCATCCACGTACACGTCAACTGCCGGTGCATCAGGTGAAGCATGTAGCACACGGACCATCGCGTTTTCATGTCCATCCGCGCTAACCGGTAAGACGAAAGCGAAAGCCAGTGCTAGAGTACCCAGTAAAGACATCAACTTCTTCATGTGAAATTTCCTCCTTTTGATCTTTGGTAACCCACGACGTGCATACAACAAATGTGATGCAGTGCTACATGGTGTGCTACATCTGATTGCTATGTAGCTCGGTGACATCTTAAACTTAAGACAATCCGACAATGACGTAAAGGGGACACTATGCCCGGAATGTGCTCCGATATGCTAACGGACGAAAGCGCTACCTTTACATAAAATGTACTTCCCTTCCACCCAAATATAAAACCACTTAGTCGGCGACTAAGTGGTTTCGTTTGCCCATTCGATATCATTGACAAAGACGGCATCGACTTGAAGCGCCATACAACGCTCAAGTTGATGTTGTGTTTTAATCGTATACGGTCTGACCGGAATCCCTCGACCTTGCAACGAGCGTACTTCTTCGTCTGTGATTCGATCGATGTGTGGGTGGACCGAATCCGCTCCGACGAATCGAAGATATCCGGAAATGTCATATAGCGGCTGTGCAAGCAGAATGGCCGCTTCGATATCCGGTCTCATCTGTTTCAATCGGTGAATGGTTTCATGATTGAATGAAGAAAAGAGAATGCGGGACGCATCAATTCCAGCGGATTCAATGGATTCGATGATGCGAGATTCGATTCCTTCATATCGAAGGACATCCGTCTTCACCTCTAAGTTCAAAATGACCGATTCCTCTTTCACCAAATCGAACAGCTCCTCGAGCGTCGGGATGTGTTCTTCGACCTCATGACGTACCCCGGCATTGAACTGTTTGAGCTCATCATAGGTATAGAGTGAAACTTGCCCTCTTCCGTCGGTCGTCCGTTCGAGCGTCTCGTCATGGATGAGTACGAGCACGCCGTCCTTTGTCATATGGACATCCGTTTCAATCCCATCTGCTCCGGTTTCGAGTGCGAGCCTGAATGCCGACATCGTATTCTCCGGACGATGTGCCATCACGCCACGATGTGCAAATCGTTTCATTTGGCAACTGTTTGATATTTCTTCGTCAAATATCGAACGAGCGGTTGAACCGAAATCGCTTGACCCGTCACCTGTTGAATGAGTTCGTTCGGGGTGAGACGTTTTCCATATTGATGAACGTTCTCCTTTAGCCACGCTTTTACCGGTTCGATTTCACCTTCTGCAATCAACGTCTCGAATTCCGGAAGAGCTGATTTCAACGTTTCCGTCAATTGGGCCGCATAAATCAATCCGAGGGCATAGCTCGGGAAGTATCCAAACGAGCCGCCTGCCCAATGGACGTCTTGGAGGACTCCTTTGGCATTCGACGGGACATCGAGTCCGAGATACTCTTTATACTTTTCATTCCATGCCGCAGGAAGCTCATCGACGGACAACGTCCCTTGGATGAGTGCCTTCTCGAGCTCATAGCGGATGATGATGTGTAGACTGTATGTCAATTCGTCAGCCTCGATCCGAATCAGAGATGGTTTCGCTTCATTCACACCTCGATAGAAAGTGTCGAAGTCGATCGCAGCGTATGCCGGATGAAGCGATTGTAGTTTCGGATAGACGCGACGCAAGAACGCTTCGCTTCGTCCGATGAAGTTCTCAAAGAAGAGCGACTGGGACTCATGAATCCCCATCGACGCACCGCCACCTAGTCCGAGTTCATCGAGCATCGGGTCGATTTGTTGCTCATACGTCGCGTGTCCTGCTTCATGCATCGTACCGAACAGTGCATTTCTGAAATCTGCTTCATCATACTTCGTCGTAATGCGGACGTCGCGGCGGTTGATGGTGATTTCGAACGGATGTACTGTCGCATCCAATCGACCACGTGATAAATCGTATGCGACGACATTCATCCAGTCATGACAAATGGTTTCTTGGACATCCGCCGGCATCGACCAGTCCAGAGAGAGCGATTCTTTTGGGAGCTGCTGGATGAGAGGAACGAGTTCGTCTCGGAGCGAGGCGAACAATTCGTCTAAAAGCTCGACTGTCATGCCCGGTTCGAAATCATAGAGCAATGCATCGTACGGATGTTTCTCATAGCCGAAATATTCCGCAAATTTTTGCTGGAATTCGATAATCTGTTTAAGGTATGGAGCGAACATGTCCCAGTCGTTCTGTTCTTTCGCCTTTTCCCATGCCGTCTCGGCTTCCGATACGAGTGTTACATATGCTTGATATTCATTGTGTGGAATCTTGGCATTCCGTTCGTATTGCGTCTTCGCGATTTCAAGTGACCGCGCCTCGACGTCAGATAAATCCTTTTCATCTGCCATCCGTTCTAGTAATGAAGCGAACGACTCACTCGTCTGTCGTTTGAATGCCTCAGTCGATAAATAACCGATTGTTTCTGCCCGGAGCGGTGCCGACTGTTCCGGCATTTGTGTACGCATGTCCCAATACAAGAGCGAAATCGCCTCGTCGAAGGCACGCAGTTGCTTAAAATGTTCACGCCATTCTTTTGTAACTTCCATCTGTCTTTCACCCCTATGTGTTATTCTGTTCCCTTTCTACTTTATTATAGATGTCAACCTTTGCCTACACCAGTTTACAAATCTTCTCGCTTGCTGTAGGAAAGTGGTTTTGTGGCAGGGCCTTCTAATACGTTACCTTTTGCATCGAAACGAGAGCCGTGGCATGGACAATCCCATGACCGCTCGGCATTGTTCCATTTCACTGTACAGCCGAGGTGCGTACAGGTCAGGTTAACGACATGGCATTGGTTATCCAAATCTCGATAAACGCCGCTCGTCTTGCCATCAACTTGCACGACCCCACTCTCGTCTAGCTGTAGGTCTTTTACATTTTTTCGTTCAAGTAGCCGATCGACTGTCCCTTTCGCAAATTGAGTGGCAGTATCTAAGTTCGTTTTAAGAAATGCACTGATATCACTAGATTTAACCGTTTGACGGAGCGGTGAGACCAGATTGACGAATCGGTTCGGACGACCTGTGAGTTGATCCGCGAGCAAGGTCCCGGCAGCGATTCCGTTCGTCATCCCCCATTTTGAAAAGCCAGTCGCCACAAAGAGATCTGGTTCTCGCTTGAACATTTGGCCGACATAAGGAAGCCCGTCTAAGGTGATAAGATCTTGAGATGACCACCGATAGGATGCCCGATTTGTTTCGAAATGTGCCTGGGCATCATGCTCTAATCGATCATATCGGCTACGCGTGTCAGTGACTTGCCCCGCCGTATGCCCTTCACCGCCAACTAGTAAATAGGTCTTTCCGTTTTCCTCATAGGACCGAAACGAGCGTTTGCGCTCTCCTACTTCTAAGTACATCCCTTTAAGTGGTCGACTCCCCGATTCACAGGCGACAATATACGATCGCTCAACAGAAAATTTCGACACATATAACCCGCGCAGGTCATTGAATGGATAATGGGTCGCGATCACGACTTGATTTCCCTGTACTCTTCTACCGGTAGAAGTAGTGACTACAGGACGCGGTCCTTGACTCACTTCCGTCGCTCTAGAGTTTTCATAAATCTTCCCACCGTGTTGAACAAACCGATTCGCTAATTCACGTAGATATTTCACGGGGTGGAATTGGGCTTGGTCATGAATCACCAACGCCTGCTCGATTGAAAACGGGAGCGCCTTTCTCACTTCTTCCGTCGCTTCTCCCCCGTCAATCTTTAAGCGACGATACGCATCCAGTTCTTTCGTAAGTTCTTCGTTCGGTTCCCTAGAATAAAGAAACGATTGTTCATTCGCGTAATCGCAGTCAAACCCTTCTTCGATTTGATTTTTCAAATAGACGAGCGCTTCTGAGTTGAACTCGTAATATAAACGCGCGATGGATTCATCAAAATGACGAATCAGCTTATGATAAATCGTCCCATGTTGAACGGAACATTTTGCCGTCGTATGTCCCGTCGTCCCATGTCCAATCTCTAACGCTTCTAAAAGCGTCACTTGCCTCCCTCGTTTTTGGAGTTCATAGGCGCAGACGAGTCCTGCAATCCCTGCCCCGATGACGACGACTTCGGTCGATTCTGAAACGGAAAGGGATGGGTACGGCGTCCCAGTATCATGTTGACGCCAAATGGAGTTCGTGAACGGATAACGATGCATGACGCATTCTCCTCTCAAAAAGTGACATCTTTACCCTTATACCCGAAACACAATTCTTTCACCGCCGATCAATCATTGACCTAGTTCTTTATTTTATCAGCGAAAAAAATAAGCGTTTTCTATTATGTTTATAGAGTAACCAAAAAAGGAGGGACTTTTGTTGACCCGTAGAAGGAGACACCGAAGAAGAACGTACATCATGCGAAGAATGATTGCCGCAGTCGTGTTGCTCGGAATCATCGCACTGATCCCGACGTTGGTCGGATTTAAACAAGATAAAGAGGCAATGATACCAGCAGAGGCTTCCACGCCAAAGGTCGAACCGATGAAGCAAGGCCCGGTTTTTCCGGAGATCGATATGGGTTCATGGCGGCCGAGTGAGGCGACATTGCTTTCAAATGAAGAAATCCCTGTCGGCGCGTTGACCTTCGTCAATGTGACCAACCAAGAGATATTAATCGATAAAAATGCCAATGACCGTGTATTTCCAGCCAGTACGACCAAATTGATGACAGCACTTCTCGCCTATGAAAAGGCGTCTGCAGCGAATGAGCTCGACCAGCCGATCATCACGATCCAACAGTCGACACTCGACATTCCATGGGACAGCCACATCGCACATCTTGCCATCGGAGATACATTGACAGTCCGGCAAGCGCTTTACGCCACGCTACTCGAATCTGGAAACGATGCTGCGAACAGCCTTGCAGAATACACGAGCGGGTCGACAAATGCATTCGTTCAATTGATGAATGACCGAGCAAAGGTTTTAGGATTGACTGGAACGAACTTCGTAAATGCCCATGGCTACTCGGATCCGAATCATTATACAACGGCGAACGACATGGCTAAAATCGCCTTCGCATTCAGTACATACCCGGAGTTGATTGAAATTGCCGGGACTTATGAATTTAAAGCCGAATTCAAAGATAAAGACGGTAACGGCAAGCGTCGTTGGTGGTATCACCTCGGTTCATCCGTCAATGAACGAAGTGTCAATTACTCGAAGTTCGTGACCGCCACGAAGACGGGTTATACGGACGAATCCGGATATACGATGGTATTCATCATGAAACATAATAGCGAAACATATATCTTGGTTACGATGCAGGCGAAGTCTGGACAAACGTTCCCGACGATGCGACTCGTTGAAGAAAAAGCATTCAAATAAGGAACTGAAGAGCATTTAAAGATGCTCTTTTTCTATTGATAAAAAATATGTTTTCTGAAAATTTTCCCATAAATATTACATTCGTGTTACACAGAAAAGTCCTCAGCATTTCAAATATTCAGAATATTTAAACTTTTTATTTGAAAATTTTAGCCTTCATCCGTTGGTACGATAGGCTTTAGAGCCGTTTTTATGAAAAAGTGTCAGTTTGCAATCATTTCGAAGGTTCTGTAAGGTAAAGCACAAGTTCGCATTTTCAACTTTTGTTTTTAACTGTGTGATGTCTTCACACAATCGCGAACGAGTTGATCAAATAGATCTTTTAACTTAATAGGAGGTTATTCAATGCTATGGCAAGAATGGGTATCCATCGCGCTTTATCTCGTGATGATGCTTCTTATCGGATACGTTGCGTATAAGCGAACGACCGATTCATCAGATTATATGTTAGGTGGCCGTAAAATGGGGCCAGGCGTTACAGCCATGTCAGCCGGAGCTTCGGATATGAGTGGTTGGATGTTAATGGGGTTACCGGGTGCAATGTATGCAACTGGACTATCAGCAATTTGGTTAGCCGTTGGATTGGTCATCGGAGCTTACTTGAACTACTTGTTAGTTGCTCCACGACTTCGCGTCTTCACAGAGATGGCGAACGATTCGATTACGATTCCAGACTTCTTAGAGAATCGGTTCCGAGATCACTCGAACTGGCTACGGATCCTATCTGCATCCGTCATCATCATCTTCTTCACGTTCTACACGTCAGCCGGACTTGTATCTGGCGGGAAGTTGTTTGAAAGCTCATTCGGATTAAACTATCAGACAGGTGTTATCGTCACAATTAGTGTCGTGATCTTGTACACCCTCTTCGGTGGGTTCACGGCAGTAAGTTGGACGGACTTTGCACAAGGTGTCATCATGTTCTTGGCACTCGTACTTGTACCACTTGTCGCTTTAACAGATATCGGCGGAGTAGACACTGCTGTCAACTCTGCGACGACAATCAATGCTGATTTGTTTGATGTCTTCAAAGGGACGTCAACACTTGGGATCATCGGTCTTCTTGCATGGGGACTTGGTTACTTCGGTCAACCACACATCATCGTTCGCTTCATGGCAATCCGTGATGTGAAATCATTGAAAACGGCTCGTCGAATCGGGATGAGCTGGATGACCGTGTCAATCATCGGTGCAGTCATGACTGGTTTCGTCGGAATCGCGTATTTCCGCGGACAAGGAAATCCACTCGGGGACCCGGAAACAGTCTTCATTCGATTCTCTGAAGTCTTGTTCCACCCGTTCATCACTGGATTCTTGTTAGCCGCAATTCTTGCAGCCGTCATGTCTACCGTATCATCACAGTTGCTCGTCACGTCATCTGCGTTGACAGAAGACTTCTATCGTAAGTTCTTCAACAAAGATGCAAGTGAGAAGACGATGGTCCTTGCCGGACGTGTTGGTGTCTTGCTTGTCGGAGTTGTAGCGACGCTCATGTCACTCAATCCATCAAGCACAATCCTCACACTCGTCGGATATGCATGGGCTGGATTCGGTTCTGCATTTGGACCAGCCATCCTCTTGTCACTTTACTGGAGCAAGATGACACGTCAAGGTGCCCTCGCTGGTATCCTCGTCGGTGCCATCACCGTCATTGTCTGGATCGTCACTGGACTTTCGACAGTCCTTTATGAGATGGTCCCTGGCTTCTTCCTAAGTATGTTGGCAATCGTACTTGTCAGTAACTTTACTAGCCAGAAAGAACAAAAACGTATCAACCGTGAATTCGGTGAAATGGAAGCTGAATTGGCAGCTGCGAAAAAAGAGTAACGATTCACACAAAAACTCGGTTCCTGATCAAGGGACCGAGTTTTTGCTTTACATCGATGCTGCAATTAACCAAACACGAATCACGAACGGTACGAGAACCAACACGAGCATTGCATTCCGCATCCACCGATTTCGATTCCAATAGTACGCCATCAATACGAACGGATGCAGTGCGACCAATTCATATGGATTGAACCAAAACCATGTGATAACCAGTACGATCAAAAAGTACAATACTGATTTTTCTTTCGACGTCCGGTATTCACGCCACATATCATAGGCGCCTTTAAAGAATGCGATAAAAGTCGCAATCCAGAATACGATAACAATCACATTATCAAATCCACTAAACAACTGAGTAACCACCTTTTAGGAAGGATTTTCTACATAAAAACCGCCCCAGTAAATATGACGGTACGTAAACTCTTTTCCACTTTCTACAGTAATCACTATTTCATCTTCCGTCAACACGAGGACGTGAACCGGCACCTCACCTTGTCGAAGCATCGGGCTAAATAATTGAAACTGCTTGTTCAACCATTTTCGTTCTGAGAAGTTTTGATAGTGATGTAGAGAAAGCATCGGATGACTCAAGTATGCTGCACCTACTATAGCGACAGCAATCGGCGGCGCACCGATTTCCATCATGAACGAGAAGACGAGAACAAGTGATAGCAATCCGTAACCGAACTCTACTAATTCCATGAGAGATGCCCGACTGGCTATCACATACTGAATTACACGAAACATGAGATACAAGATGATACTGACAATCAAGTACTCAGAGAATGGCGAATGGCGGAAAGAGACGTCTAAATAAAACAAGACAGGTAACAGTAGGATCCATTTCCACAGATGTAAGGCGAGGTAAAACAATGATTGATCGATGAAACGACGATTGTGTACGAGCCGTTGCATATCCATGTTTCCCACCTCCGCTTAGATGATGTGACCTTACGTTACCATTCCCTATTCTTTCGAATGATAACTAGCAATTACACGTCTAACGAAGTTTTTCTTTCCTCTCAATTAACGTCGCATTCAACAGCCCTCCGAGCAAGATGACAGAGGCAGCAAGATAAAACCAAATCAACAAGACGATGAACGCACCGAGTTGACCGTAAAACTGTTCATAGTTTGCAAATTGTGAATAATAACTAAACACATTCGAAACAAGCAGTATCCCGACTGTCGCAAAAGCGGCTCCGGCCCAACTATTTTTAAACGTTCCGGACACACTTGGTAACCACTTATATACAAATACGAATACAGTGAATAGAAGACTTGTTCCGATGATCCATCTGAAGTAAAACCAGATCTGCGCATACGTCGTGACAATCTCATCGATGAACAACACATATGAAGAGATTTCCCGAAGTGCCGTTTCGATTACAGGAACGAGTAATGAGAACGGCAACACAAACATCAGCGCCAAAGTGATGGCGATATCCTGTAAGACACCCCTCCAGAAGGCTTTATTGCGAACGGCCCGGTAGGCATCGTTCAATGCTCGAACGAGAGATTGTACGGCCATCGATGAGATCCAGAGTGCCGGTAAGATACTGAATGATGCCAATTTTAATTTGGAGTTGTCGAATACGGCTTCAATGTTTCCTTCTAATAGCTTGTAACTCGCTTCCGGCATAATGAGTGATAATGCTTGAATCACATCGCCGCTCGTAAACGGCAAAAATCCGACAATCCCTAATACGAATAATAGGAACGGGAACGTGGATAGAATGAAATAATAGGCCAACATGGCCGCTTGATCAAAAAATCGTTCCGTAAAAAATCGCTTGACGACTGTCAAAAATACTTGTTTCATCGATACTCTCTACTTTCTTTTAATAAAATAATAGCGGTATTTGAAATAAATAATTTAAAATGAAGAGGAAACCCCTGATGCCAGGGGCGTCCCAATGATAATCCTTTAACTAATTTCTTCTTTTTTCGTTTCCCACGCTTCGATGTGCTCTTTACCAGGAAGATCGACACCATCTTTAAAGAATTCCGGGTCTCTTCCTTCTTTCTTTTGAACCATATAGTCATCGAGGAGCGTCTTGGCGACTTTACTCAATCGGAAGATCGCATACATGTTGACGAGCGCCATCAGCCCCATAAAGATGTCGGCAATCGACCAGACGAGTCCCGCCGATCGAACTGACCCGAACATGACCATCCCGACAACGGCAATCCGATAGATAATCAAATACCGCTTCTTCTCAGAAATGAACTCGATGTTCGTCTCCCCATAATAATAATTGGCCAAAATCGAACTGAAGGCAAAGAGTAAGATGGCGATTGTCATGAGCGTCGTCGCAATCGGTCCAATTTCGACGAGAAGCGCCTCTTGGGCAAGCTCGATCCCTTGGAATGCTTCAGAGCCTTCGACACCTGAGATGAGGACAATCATCGCCGTTGCGGTACAGATGAACAATGTGTCCACAAATACACTAAGCGATTGAATCAATCCTTGTTTGACCGGGTGACTCACCTCAGCGGTAGCTGCGGCGTTCGGGGCAGACCCCATCCCTGCCTCGTTCGAGAACAGGCCTCGTCGAATACCTTGGAGGACAGCTGCACCGACCGCTCCACCGAACAACTGTTGGAAACCGAGGACACCTTCAGAGAAGATGGCCGAGAACACTTGTGGCACGACATCAAGATTCGTAAGGACGACCCAAATGGCTAGTAAGATATAACCGCCCGCCATGATTGGTACAATGATTCCCGATAAGGTCGAGATGGAACGAATCCCACCGAAGATGACGATAGCGGTGACAACGGATAAGATGATGCCGACCCAGACCGTATCGATCTCAAATACGTTATTCACGGAGAGTGCGATTGTATTCGCCTGGACGGAGTTGAAGGCAAAACCGAAGGCGAACGTAATCAAAATGGCAAATACGATGCCTAACCAGCGTGCACCGAGAGCGCGCTCAATATAGTATGCCGGACCACCACGCCACGCCTTGCCGTCATGCACTTTATACACCTGGGCGAGCGTACTTTCAACGAATGCCGACGCCGCTCCAATCAGTGCAATGAGCCACATCCAAAATACGGCGCCAGGTCCGCCTAAAGCGATTGCCGTCGATACGCCGGCGATGTTCCCCGTACCGACACGGGCCGCCGTTCCGATGGCGAATGCTTGGAAAGATGAGACCTGTCCTTTCTCATGCTTGATTCCTTTCACGAATAAAAGTTTAAACATTTCCGGTAACATTCGAAATTGAACGAACCCCATCCGAATCGTAAAATAAAGACCTCCTGCAATCAATACGAAGATGAGAAGGTACGACCATAAATAGTCATTGATTTGCATAATCAGTTCACGAATATCCAACGAAATCGCCTCCTTTTATCGGGTTTTTACCCGCTCTGAATCTGACAGAAACAGCGGGTTCATTGCACGTTTTTAAGAATCTCTTCACATAGACGATGTGTCTCTAAACTATCCTCAGCTAGGACTGACTTGTTCGCTTCCCCATTTAACAGTTTGATAAAGTCATCAATCAAGTCGATAAACCCTCGACGCTTTAAATTGGACTCCCACGGGTCGAGCGACCATTCCTTCACACCGTCTCGTCCATAGTCTGTAATCCGCTCCACATCGCGTGTGACCCGCTTCACGGTCGGTGACATGACCTCCATCACTTCTTCGGTACAACCGTTGTCTCGGTTCATCCAACCGATTGCTTCGATTCCCCCTGCCATGAAATGAATCATCACTTGTTTCAGCACATCCCCTTCAAACCGTGGTGTCACGCGCAACCGCTCGACAGGCTGAAGATCGGTCAAATAACGGAGCGTATCGACGACATGCACGAAATCCTCGATCACAAATTCGCGGAGTGTTGCCGGTTTATACGTTCTGTTCTTTTGAATGAAGACCATATTTTTTTCTTCGATTTGTTTGAGTGCCTGTGTGGCCGTCGCAAATCGGCGATTGAAGCCCGTGACGAGATAGACTCCATTCTCGTTAGCGAGTGCGACGAGTCGCTCCGTCTCTTCAAGAGTGAACGTGATCGGTTTGTCGATGAAGACATGCTTCCTTTGCCGCAGACAATACTCGGCTTGCTCATAATGGACAGCTGTCGTCGAATGAATCATGACGGCATCGATTTCTGTCATCGGCACGGCGTCGAGCTCCGTATATCCTCCTTTAAAACGATAGGTCGAGATGACTTCGTGTAACTTTTGTTCATCTCTAGAGACGAGATACACATCGACGTCCTTTAATCCGGCATATACTGGCAGATACGCTTTTTTTGCCACGTCACCTATGCCTACTACCAAAATATTCATCTACTCACTCCTCCAATATTATGTAGAAAGCCCGAAGCGACTGCCTCGGGCTCACGTAATAGATACAATCTCAAAACTTGTGATCGGTTCACGAATCGCGTCAGATACAATCTGGTAAGCCGCATGTAGTTCTTCTTGATTATTTAAGTCCGGCACACGATCCATTTCCACCTCGACCGTCCGAGTGTTTTGTTCTTTCGCATGTAACTGATATTCGACGGTATACTTTTCCATCATCTGTCCCCCCTCTAATTATACATATGTTATGTATAACCTGTTAGACGGAGGATGAAACAAGAGAGTTTGCTCTAATAAAACAGAAAATGACCGCTCAATTGAACGGTCATGGATTCATTATTCTGATTTCGGTTTCTCGTCACGGTCCGGACGTGGACGGCGCTTTCCGAAGTATTGATAATATTGCGTTTCGATATTTCCGTTGTACAACTTCCGACGCTTCGTCGCAGGGCGTCCGTATGCCTTCTCGAAGTCTTCATAACTCGTCAACATGTAGACGCTGTAACCAGGGTATTTCGCATATTGTTCTCCGATTCGCTCATACAAGTCGATGATCTCTTCTTCTGACTGAAGTCGTTCCCCATACGGAGGGTTACCGATGATGACTCCGTACTCTTCTTTCGGCTTCAGTGCGGCTGCGTCACTATGGACGAACGTGATCGCATCGCGGACGTCAGCGAGTTCCGCATTGTCTTTTGCGAGTTTGACCATCCGCGGATCGAGGTCGATTCCATAGATTTTTAGCGGTTTATCCCACTCCGCTTTCTCGTTTGCTTCATTGATTGCCGCATACCAAGCTTTTTTCGGAATGCATGTCCAATCTTGAGCGAAGTATTCACGGTTGATACCCGGCGCGATATTTCGTCCAATCATCGCCGCCTCGATGGCGAGCGTCCCAGAACCTGTGAACACATCATAAAACGGCATGTCCGGACGCCAGTTCGTCAATTGAATCATCGCTGCAGCCATCGTCTCTTTGAGTGGTGCTTGTGAATGAAGCTCACGGTAGCCACGACGATGGAGCGGACCGGACGTGTCGATCGTGATTGTCGCCACATCTTTCAATAGGGCGACTTCAATCGGGAATTTGGCGCCTGACTTCGGCAACCATTCCCCTTCCTTACGATAGCCGCGTTGCATCGCTTCAACAATCGCCTTCTCCGTGATTTTCTGACAGTCACGAATCGAGAACAGTTTTGATTTGACCGAGCGTCCGTCCACCGTGAACGCCGCGTCCCACGGCATGAGGTCGGTCCATGGTAACGCCACGACCCCGTCAAACAATTCTGTGAACGTTGTCGCCTTGAACTCGGCAACGACGAGCTTGACCCGGTCTGCTGTGCGTAACCACATGTTGAGGCGTGGAATGTCTTCCATTTCCGCGTCGATATAAATCCGTCCATTCTCGACCTCGCACGTGTATCCTAAATCCCTTACTTCTTTTGCAACGAGTGCCTCGATTCCCATCGCTGCCGTCGCAATCAGTTTACGTTTTGCCATCTGCAATCGCCTTCCTTCTACATAAATATCTTTCAGTCATTTTGTAAGTTGTAAAAAAATCATGAAAAAAGGAGCTCAAGTATATGTGCTTGAACTCCTTGTCGTTGTCAGTTGAGACTATGTTGTCCTGTAAGCCATGTTCTGTACTCCGGTGCTCATAGCGGTCTCCCTGGCACGATGGAGTGACAATCATCTATCTGCGCACATCGGCGCCCTCCGTCCCGTTCGATTCCGGTCTGGAAGTTCCCCTACCATAGTTTGGGTTTCTCGCTCGTGGGGTTTACCTCGTTCCACTCTGAACGTTTCCGATCAGACTCCGTCACTGTGGCACTTTCAAGAAGCGTACACCATATCCGAGGACTTAGGTGTTTCTTCTGCCGTCAACTTGCGTTGCCTACACTTATCGTTTCGTGTAGCACGATCACTACAGCCATCACAGGCTGTGCGAGCATGGACTTTCCTCAAGACTTGCGTCCCGCGATTGTCCAGACCTCATAGTCACTTCAACCATTGTAGCTGAAATTTGAACGGTTGACAACTTAAATTCGAAACTTGATTTTACGTTCAGTCAGCGCTAAAATAAGGCGTGTTCATTGAATAAGGAGGGATTTTGATGCATCAGGATGCAAAAAACGGTTGGATTCAACGTCTGACTTATGTAATAGAAATCGATGACATTAAAGTGCTCCACCCGAACAACGGCGTGTTCGCCTTCTACCGAAATAATCGTCTCGTCCGAGGGTTTGAACCGTTCGATATCAAGGCACCGAACGAACTCTCGAAACGACCTTATCATTTTGACCATCACAATTTAGCACACCTCGAGGAGCGTTTCCCGGATGCCATTCCAGTATTCGATGAAACGCATGAGACGCGTCGTGCTTGGAGCGACCGCGTCCGAGTCGGCCTTTGCGAGATCATCCGAGATGGGAAACTCAGTTTCGAGCATATTGATGACCAAGGTAACGTATTAGAAGCGAGTATCCGTTGGTGTGGAGAAGCCATCACCATCGATTAAATAGAAGAAGCCGTCTCTCCCTTAGGAGAAGGCGGCTTTTTGTCTTATAAGGTCTCTGTGACCGGGGGCTCGTCTTCAATGATTGGTGGCTCATAAGATGTCGTCACTACTTTTTCACGAAGGTCCGTCGGCTTCAGAATGACAGTCAACTTTTCCGCCGTATCCCCTCTTACCGGGAATGTCCCAGCGATGTGGAGCGCTTCGTATAAGACCTTCCCATTTGAATCAAGTACCGTGACCGTCCCTTTTCGTGTCGTATGAATCGTGAACGTCCCTTCCTCCGACACCTTCACAGAAACTGCCGTCTTCAATGTGTTGACATAATCGATCGTTCGGCTCGTGTAGCGCTTATGTTTTCCGTCCGTTACTTGACCGACGATGCGGTATTGTCCGCTCGGTAGCCAATCCCCACTCGAATACATTGTGAACGACCGATTTGGAGTAAGTGTCTTAATTTTCTTGTTCCCTTGATACAGTGTGAACGAAGATTTCAAGTTCGAATGGTTCATGACACTCAACTTGACATCATTCACGTATCGGCTCTTCCACACCGAAGGGGCAGAGATATGAATCGGGCGAGCCGTCGCTTCTAATAGTTTCATTGTATTCAATTCCGTATAGGACTTGCCGGACGCTCGAGGCATCTTCGCAATTAACTGGTCAATCTCACCCGGTGTCAAATAAGGGTTGATCGATTTGACGAGCGCGAGACTCGCCGTGACCATCGGTGCCGCCATCGACGTCCCGTCCATATAGATAAAGCGGTTGTTGACCCCGAGCGAGAGGATGTTCACACCTGGCGCCACGATTTTGACGCGATCGTCCATATTGCTAAAGCTCGCGAGACGATGTCTAGAATCAATTGCACCGACCGCGATTACTTCTTTCATGTTCGCGGGAAAGTTAATCGTCTGTTTTCGATCATTTCCAGATGATGCGACGATAATGACCCCTTTTGCCCTTGCCCGTTTGATTGATGCGGCCAAACGACTATCATAATCATCCCCACCAAGCGAGAGGTTGATGATGTTCGCCCCTTTCTCCACAGCCGTATCCACGGCATTAGCGACCGTCCAAGAGTCCGTTTTATCTTTATTCACCCCGTAAAACACATTATAGAAGTGGTAGCGGACGTTCGGCGCGAGTCCTGCAATCCCAAAGCGGTTATGTTTCCCGGCCATGATTCCGGCGGTATGCGTACCATGAATATCCGCAGTATACGGACCTTTCATGGAATTGACGACACGAGGAACGTTCTTCAAATCCGTATGGTTCCGGTCAGCTGACGAGTCAATCAGCGCCACAACGATATCACTTGCGCCTCTCGTCTTACTCCAGGCCAAATCCGTACCGATTTGCTTCACATAATATTGACTCGTGACTTGTGGTTCTGAAACGACGTAGCCATGTTTCTTAAGGATGACTGGCTTTGCAGCATCTACTCCCACCGGCAGTAAAAGGGCAATCGCTGTCAAAAGGGCAATCTTTTTCATTCCTTCCGCTCCATTCCAAACTGTTAAAGTGACTCCATTATCTCAAACTTTGGATTAGATTTCCCTTTTTTTGAATAAAAAGTTGTCGACAAATTCACCAATAGCTTGGCTCATCCGGATGTAACATATCAAACTCGACAATCCGTCCAATCGTCAAGTACGTATAGTAGCGCGCCAGTTCCACCCGGCTTGGGTCGGGACGAAATCCTTCTAAGTCCTCTCCGAGCGGGGAGCCGTCAATGGTCTCAAACTGCTGGCAAAAAAAAGACTCGGTTTCGGCGTCCCAGACGATACGATCTCCGATATATCCGCTTCCGAAGCGGATGTAATCGATGATGGACGGAACGATGACTTCTGCCGGCAAGCGTTCGCTCATCCGACCGACGAGCTCATATCGCAAGCGATCTGCCTGATCGGCTTCCTCGAGGGAGGCACATTTGAGTACTTCTTTATTGATTTCAATCAATACAACATAATCCCCTGGTTCAATGGAGAGCTTCATCGCCTCACCTCACTTTTCATACCTTCATCCGATTCTCTACAAGTCATTATTCGAGATAAATGGTGGGAATCCTGTCCATTCCTCATTTTTTTCCAAATCGCAGTTGAGTTCACAACGGTCGAACTGTTTTTGTTATACTAATCATATGAATTGAGAGAGAGGAAGTGCACCATGGCCAAACGACCGCTGACCCCTCGAGAAAGTGAGTTGATTGCGACCGCGTTATTTGTTGTCGGAAGCGTCCCATATTCAGGACATATCGACCGTCTCGAATCCCTCACCTTACGTGACATCGCTGATGACTATTTGAATGGAACTTCCACTTCGGCAGACGCGATTGACGCACTTGATCAATACATCTACGTTCGGCGTCATCGCTTCAAAAACGTGACCCCTCATAACCTCTGGACATTGGATGACCGGACGGAACAGGAAGCACTGCGTCATATCTCCAAGCGACCTGAATTGAAAAAGGGTCAGACGTTGAATAAACGGAATCAACCGTTTCAAGCGGGACAAGAGATTGAATTCAAAGTGGACAAGCATGTCGACCGTGGACAATTCCGCATCTACATCGGAAAACTTCAAGGCTACACGTGTAAAGCCCAGTCAAAAGAACGTGAAAAGATGAAGTCAGTGTCAGGATGGATCACACATATCGACCCGAAAGACCGACTGGTTTTTGTCAACGTGACAGACTTCGGACGGATGCCAATCGAACCTGCAATGAAACAAGAACTTGAATCGATGAGCGCCTCGATGCTCGGTTGGTTCGCCACGGCAACAATCCCTTCTGAAGAAGAAGCACTCCTTGCCAAACAGATGATTGGCACGTTACAGCGACGCGATCAACCGTATTGGTTCACGTTGACGACCGCGTTGAACCACCCTCGCCCAGAACATGTGAAACGCTGGGGAACAGTCGTGAATCTTCTCGTCAAAGCGAGTAACGGTGACCAAAAGGCCATCCAAACATTAGAGACACAAGAAGACAAATATTTTAAGGATGCGTTCATCCGCGCACTCCGTGCCCTTCATCAAGAGATGACGAAACAATAAAGCTGATACGACTCGAGGTGACTCCGCATGGGTCACCTCGTTTCGTGTCGAACCTATTTTGGAAAGGAACGACCGATATGCGTATACTCATCGTAGAAGACGACCCATCCATTTTACGCCTTGTGAAGGAGACGTTCGAGGATGCGGGTCATGAGGTGTTGACGGCGACGGATGGGAACACAGGCGAAGAACTTTTTACAACGCAACCAATCGATGCCGCAATCGTCGACATCATGCTCCCAGGGCTTGACGGTCGTGAGTTGTGTCGACGACTCAAGGCGACTCTTGATATACCCGTCATCCTACTAACCGCTCTCGATGAATGGGAGGATAAGCGTCAAGGGTTCGAGCTTGGGGCAGACGACTATGTAACCAAACCTTTCATCCCTGAAGAGTTATTGTTCCGATTGCAAGCCGTCTCGCGGCGTTATCAACGCTCGGCCGCTTCACAAATTCAAGCCGGTCCTCTTCGACTCGATTTAAGAGAGTACGAGGTGACGCTTGAAGGGCAGCTGTTCTATCTTCCTAAAAAAGAGTTCGAGCTATTATTTCAACTCGCCTCTTTTCCTGGAAGAGTGTATCGTCGTGAGGAGTTGATCGAGTTGGTATGGGGATTTGATTTCGAGGGGGATGAGCGAACGGTTGATGTGCATATCAAGCGACTTCGTAATCGGTTCGATCACCCTGCTCTGACAATTCGAACGGTACGAGGTGTCGGATACGCACTCGAGGTGAACGGATGAAGACACTCTACACGCGAATCATCGTCACGATGTTCCTGATTTTACTTCTTTCCGGAGCCATCTCTCTGTTGATCAGCAATGTGGCTTATTATACGTGGTGGCAACCTTCCTATAGCGAGAAGACGGAACGGGTCGCCAAAATGGCGGAGTCGTATGTCGAGATCCATACCGATTTAGACTATGATGCCTTCTATACCTTTTTAGCCGCAACCGGATACCAACTGGTCGTCGTGGACTCGGCAGACGAACGTCGACGCTTTGGCGGTGCATTTCGAGACGAGACCATATCTGATACGGTGATTCAGTCCGTACGGAACGGAGCTCCCTATCAGGGAATGCGTGACTTTCCGTTTCATCTCTTCTTGCTCGGATTGTTCGATAATGAATTGACGAACACATATGGATTTACACTTGAAAACGGAGACGTCATCTTTATCCGTCCGGACTTGAGTGCCCAAATCCGCGAGTTACATCTGTTCGTCGGTCTATTTTTCGCACTCGTGACCCTCTTGACATTTGGCCTGATCGCCATTTCGACAAGGTCCTTGGTCCGCCCATTGCAGACGCTCACGAAAGCGACCACATCCGTCGCCATGCGTAAAGCTCCGGAACATCTCCCCGTCGAGCGTCAAGATGAGATCGGGACGTTGGCACGACAATTTCAAAACATGTCGAACGAGATCGATCGGACCGAAGCAAGACAGCGACGATTCGTTTCGAATGTCTCCCATGAATTCCAATCTCCGTTGACTTCCCTAGTTGGCTATGCAGAAAAATTAGCTGACGGTACGGAAGGAGAATCGAAGGAATATGCGCGTGTCATCGAACAGGAGACGAAGCGTCTATCCCAATTGACGAGACAACTGCTGCTTTTATCACGATTGGATGAAAATCCACCGATTCTCGAAACGAACGTGAATGTGCTTCAATCGGTATCCGAAGTCATTCAAATGAACGCCTTCATTCTTGATCAAAAAGGGATTGCCGTCGTTACTGACATCCCACAAGACGTAGTCTTGAAGAGTGACCCGGTTCTACTCGCACAAGTTTGGAACAACGTATTGGTGAACGCCGTCCATGCCTCACGTGATGGAGGCACCATCCACATCACCTGTACCGTTGATCCGGGTATCGTCATCTCGGTTACGGATGAAGGGATTGGGATGGACGACGAGACAAAAGAGCACCTCTTCGACCGCTTCTATCGCGGAGACACGGCTCGAACGAGTCAAGGGACAGGTCTCGGTCTCGCCATCACCTCAGATATCATCGACCTACATGGCGGAAACATCACAGTCGAGTCTAGCCTTGGAATCGGCACCACGATCCATCTACATTTTTGATGTCGTTCATATTCTGTTCATATTGGTTGCGTACACTTCCTTCATCAGCACTTGAAGGAGGTTTTTTTATGCAGTTAGGTTGGAAAGAGATGTGGAGACAGAAAAGAAAGTTCTCCATGTTGTTCGTGATCACATTTTTGATTGTCATGTTGACGACACTCATTACAGGGCTAGCAGACGGCCTCGCATATGATAACGGTTCTGCGTTGCACGAATTGAATGCTACGACGTATCAACTTGATCCAGACTCAGAAGGTCAATTGACACGATCGTTTATAGACGTCACAGCGAATACTTCAAACGAAACGATGAGCGTCCGACCGCTCACGGTCACAATCGATGGAAAAAAAGAAGAGGTGACACTATTCGCTCTTCCAAAAGATAGCAATATCGGTCCTGTTTCCGCTCTTAGAAAAGGTGAGGTCGTTTTCGATCCTAGTCTTTCAGAAAATCTTGGATTAGGTGATTCCTTAATCGACTTCGCTTCCAACTACCGGTTTACGATAGCCGGCGAGGCGTCTGGTCGTTACAGTCATGGACCGGTGATTTACACGACGAACGAGACGTGGTTTGATTATTTGAATCAATCCGAACAACGTCCATATGTATCTGCTGAGATTGGAACGGAATCCACGATGTCCGATGCGCTCGTCATGAGTCAACAAGATTTGATTGAGTCGGTTCCTGGATATAGTGCCGAACAGAGCACATTCACGATGATGCGTGCCTTTCTGCTCGTGATCGGAACGTTTATTTTGACCGCGTTCTTTTATTTGTTCACGCTTCAAAAGTTACCTGAGCTCGGAATTCTGAAGGCAATCGGCCTCTCCCCACGTATCATCGGACGGGCACTGCTCTTTCAGGTCATCGTCATCGTGTCGGCCGCAGTCGCCACATCGATCGGGGTCATGTACGTCGTCGATGCGTTGATCCCATCATCATTGCCGTTTCTCGTCGACTTCGGTCATCTCGCGCTATTCGGATCCATGTTCATCTTCTTATCTGTTCTTGGTGCGTTGTTGCCGTTATGGAAACTCCGTCAAGTCGACGCAATTGAAATCATAGGAGGGAAAGCATCATGAGGTTAAGCCATGTATCACATCAGTTTGACGGTCAGCTCGTATTGAATGACATCGAGTTACATGTCTCACCGGGGGAATGCGTCGCCATCGTCGGTCCGAGCGGTAGCGGGAAGAGTACGTTGTTATACATCCTCGGTCTGTTGCGAAAACCGGATCAAGGAGCATTTTTGATGAACGAGCGAGACGTATTCGAATTAGATGAGGAACAACGTCGTCTGTTACGCCTGCATGAAGTTGGGTTCGTGTTTCAACAGGCCCACCTCATTCCCTACTTGACGGTGCTCGAACAACTAGAGCTGATTCAAGAGAAGAAAAAGTTGGATGCGAAGCAACTGTTGACCGACCTCGGCTTAGGGCACCGTCTGCACCATCTCCCGGCGACCTTGTCAGGAGGTGAAAAGCAACGCGTGGCCGTCGCTAGGGCCCTCATCAACTCCCCGCAACTCATTTTGGCAGATGAACCGACGGCGAGTTTGGATTATGAGAATGGACGTCTTGTAATGGAACTCTTGGCCAAACAAGCACATGAGGAAGGAAGACGTGTCGTCGTCATCACACATGATGAACGCATGCTCGATGTGTGTGATCGTGTCCTTCGCGTGATTGACGGTACCTTGACCGAGCTCAACAAGGGAGAAGGGCATCACAATTAATTTGATGTAGCTGATGAGTGAGCCATCCTCCAAGGCGAATGGCAACACGGATTGATCCATTTTCCGAAATGGTCGCCTCTTCGATGGTCATCAGTCGTTCGATGATATGATTCGATTCGAGTCGAATCCCCGAGAGACAGGAGAAAGCGCGGACGATTTCCTCTGGTCGACACTCGACTAGACGCGCAATCTCTTGCACCTCGGTGAGGAGGCTTGTTTTGTTGTATAGAAAATACCGGTCGAGTATAACATCAAATACGAGTCCGACAACCCGTTCATCACCCTCAAGCGTCCACGAGAACGTCACTCCTCGCTCAAGCGTTCCCTCTCTGTCGCTCAACACCCTTTGAATCATTCGATAAATCTCTGACCTCTCCATGTAGATGCCCCCCACCCTCCTGCTATTGTCACTTCATCATACCGTTCTCTACCTAATCTTTCGATGTGCCGTCATTCATCTAATTCACCTGCTTATGTTACGTATGCCCTCCCCTTATGTAAGAAAACAGGACCGTATCGAGTCGTTTCGGGTACAATAACGTTGAAAGGAGTCGGTATCAATGCAACGAAAATGGAAAATTGGATTAGCATCACTTTTCACAGGTTATTACGCAATCAGCTACTATGCCTTCAAACGAATGACGCGAGGCAAACGAAAGACTCCGGAGATGTTACTCGCTCCATATACGGACGAAGATCGCACCTTTTATCATGACTTACCGTTCGAGCATGTCTCGATTCAATCGCGTGATGACTACCGCCTCTACGGGCGTATCTATCGGAATGAAGGGTCAAAAAAGTGGATTGTGTTCGTACATGGATATACCGCATCACATAGTTTCATGGCCCCTCACCTCGCCATGTTCCATCGACTCGGCTACAACCTGCTTGCCGTCGACTTGCGCTCACACGGGGAGTCTGAAGGGATTTATGCCTCATACGGTTTCCATGAAAAAGTCGATATGATCGACTGGGTGGACTGGTTGAAGAAAGAGGAAACAGTCGATCAAGTCGGGCTTCACGGCGTCTCAATGGGAGCGGCCACCGTCTTGCAGACGACTCCGCTCACAGACGTCGACTTCGTCATCGCTGAATGTCCGTTTGACGATATGAAACAATTGATGCGTTATCAACTGAGAGAGTTACACCACATCCCAGCCGAACTCATTTTACCGGGAATCGACTATTTCCTTTGGTCTCGTGCCGGCTTCACGATGAGACAAGTCCAACCGAAAAAGGCCGTCACGGAAACGACGACCCCAATCCTATTCGTGCATGGTTCAAAAGATGATTTCGTGCCGACGTGGATGTCGGTCGAAATGAATGCCTTGAACCGAAAGAACGATTTGTTGTTAATTGATGGGGCAGAACATACCGATTGCATGATCAAGGACGCTCTCGCCTATGAGGAGGCGGTCACTCGCTTTTTGCATCGACATGGATTGGACCGGCAATCAAATCTAGAAGTACATGTAACACCATGACCGGCCAAAGGACTCCCATCCCTAAATAGAGGATGCCTAATCCGAATCCAACAATCCCTGTCGTAAATACTCCCTTTATCCCTTGATAGGCGTGGGCCACGCCGAAAAGGGCGCCCCCGATTAGGGCGAGAGTCACATCTGGCACCTCGATATAGAGGGAAATCGTGTATAGCAGGACTCCTCTGAATATGAATTCCTCGGTCACGCCAGCCGTGACCGAGACGGCGTTCCACGCCTGTTCTTCTGCTTTTGTCCGGGGTAGTAGCAACTTCTCTAAATCGAGCTCATAGTAAGGGCGTAACACATGTCGGAGACGTGCTGAAGTTTTGACCAACAGATAAAAGACGAGTGTCACGGTGACTAGGATGCATGACAAGTAAAAGACTTGCCAAGCCTGTTCGTTCCCCGCTTCTGGTGCGAATGTCAATCCAACTTTTGCTGGCGGTACTTGAAATAAAAAGATGAGGGCGACAATCAACAAGGTCAGTCCCCATGCCGACTTCACGGTTTGTTCGTAAACCCATGCCCGTCCTCTCGTTTCAATCAAGGGACGAATCAATTTGGCATTGAAGATCTGAACGATCAGCATGTAGCCGATGATGGCTGTAAAAATCAAACGTTCGAGCATCCATATCCACTCCTGTCCTTCCTCTTAGCTATATGCTACACTATTCGGGTATTGTCTAAAAGCTAGGAGGCGGTATCTTGAAACGTATGATGCTGCGACTGACCGGTTTCATCATTGTGCTCGTGCTTTTGCTCGGGGCAGTCGGCTGGCTCGGTCAACATGATAAAGTGAACAATGGATTGTATCGAACCTATTATGGAGAGAACGGTGTCCCGAACACGCATCTGGCCGTCTATCAAGACGCTGCTGACACGTATGACGTGGACTGGCGCCTACTGGCTGCCGTTCATCGGGTAGAGACCATCTTCTCGCACAGTTCTTCGATGCGTTCGTCTGTCGGTGCGATTGGACCATTTCAATTCATGCCCCGCACTTGGCTCGGTTGGGAATATGACACCGATGACCAAAAAGGCGATGTCCCAGAAGACGAAGTAGATTTGACGGACCTTGCCTTGATTGAGCAGTATGGTGGACTCGGTCGCGACGGAAACGGCGATGGAAAAGCTGACCCACACAGTCTAGTTGATTCTGCGCACACGGCGGCGTATTATTTAAGTGAACACGGTGGGAAAAAGACAGATTCGGTCACGTCCGTCCGAAACGCCATCTTCGAATACAATCGAAGTGAGCAATATGTCAATGATGTCATGACGTACTTCGAGAACTATGAATCAAGCGTGACGTTCATGCCTGATGAGCGTGATACGCTTAGTCAACGAGTTGCTTATTACACGATTCGATATGTCGAGTGGTTTAAATCGCTCGGCTGATGCTTACATGAAAAAGTGAGGAATGGAAATGAACACGCATGTAGAAGAAGTAACCATCCGCGTCAAATCAATCTTCAATGAAGATAAAACGAAACGCTATATGCGAACGTATGAGTTCACCGATGTGGAGGATGGCGTCATCTGTGCCGTCATCATTTACTCGCCGCGGATGAGCGATGCCTTTTTGTCCGGCACGACGACACAGCGTGCTTATATGTTGATGCAAAATCATTTGTCACAACCGATTCGAGAAATGCGGGTCATCAGTCTCGTCCCGACACTCGCCATCAATGACAACCTTCCATACGTGGAGTCTCAACTCGATGAGACGAACTACCATTACGTCGAAGAGACGTTACAAGAGGTAGAGGCGAGCGGCGGGATGATCATCGTCGGTTGGGGGTCTCCAGGTCGCTTGATGCACCATGCGACATCTTACAAATCCCTCTTTGCGGATTATGAAGCGAACATGTATTGCATCGGTACGACAGCTAAAGGCGAGCCACAACAGATTCGAATGGCCAACGAGAATACCGTGCTCGAGGCGTTCAACAACGAATCGGTCAAACCGAAGTTTCGCATCGTGAAAGAAACGAAGAAAGACGACTCTCCGTGAGTCGTCTCAGGCTGTTGATGAATCAGATTGCCATGTGCGATTTGATTCTTTTTTTATGTTTAACGAGTTCGAGGCATTCTGTGCGAAGTGGACGTAGCGTTTACCAACTTATTTCTTCGCTTAGACCGTTTCGAAGAATAGATCAGGCTATTTCTTTGGAAGACGAGGCGCCGGAAGGACGAGTTCGAACATGTTATTTGTCAACAAGCTGACGACTCTCCGTGAGTCGTCTTTTCATATGCCGATCCAAATGGAAAGGCTAAACAGTGTGAAGAATATACCGGACCATATGTAATCGGACGGTTTGACGTCAATCCGCTCATAGACGGTCCGTTTCCCACTCGTGAATCCCCTCGCCTCCATAGAGAAGGCGACCCGTTCCGCACGTCGGATCGAACCTGCCAACAGCGGGAGAAGGAGTTTCGGTACATGTCGAATCCGTTCCCATTTCGTATCGAGCGGAACGCCGCGAAGACGATGCGCGTATTGAAGCTGATACATCTCCCGTTGCATCAACGGAAGGAAGCGGAATCCAACGAGCGCGCTATAGGCAATCGTCGGTGAAAGCCTCGCCTGTTGCATCAAACTCATGACGAAACGTTTCGAATCGGTCGTCAACATGAAGAGAAGTGACAACACGGTGAACGCCAATACACGGAGACTAAGAGACGTAGCGACGCGCGCCTCTTCTTTTGAGATATCTTGACCGAGAAGCGTCACCCACGTCTCTCCCCCGAGCTCCTTCCCAAACACGAGCGACGTCCAAAACGTCCCGAGCGCCGTGACGAGAAATGGGGTCAAGAACAGGCTCCACTTCTTCCAGGACACGTCCGTCGCCAGCAATTGAATCGTCAACGTACCGACGATGATGACGAGCGGGGTCCACGGGTTATAGAGCAAGGCAAGCCCGAACATGATGATCGTCATCGTCACAAACTTGATCGTCGGATTCATATCATGGAGTGACATCGCTTTCGACCTCCCGTGAGTCGATAATGACGAAGTCTCTCCGTGTCCTGCCAGAGCTCATCTCCGAATGGTCCTGAGAGTTCCCCGTCCTTCATCAAATAGAACGTATGGGCGATATTGGCGAACGATAAGTCATGGGTCACGAACAAGATCGTCTGTCCCTTTTCCGCATGTCGCTTCATTAAAATCTCTAGTGCATGGAGTGACGGTTCATCTTGGCCAGCCGTCGGTTCATCGAAGGCAAGCAACTGTTTGTTAGATAGTAACTGAATCCCGACGGCGAGTCGTCGCTTCTGTCCATGACTGAGTGACAATGGATGGAACACTCGTTTATCCTCGAGGGATAGCTCCTCTAGTACGTTATCAATCGATTCCTCATGACCAAACTGTAGCTCTTGCTCGACCGAGTTCATGAAAAATAAGTGTTCTGGAGATTGAGGGACGAGTCCGACCCGGCGGTCAGACTCCGTCAAACTTCGTAAAAACGTCGACTTTCCACTCCCATTTGGTCCCAATATGGCAATCACTTCCCCGATACGAGCTGTTAGGGTCACTCCTTTTAATCGAAATGTGTCACGCTCCACCTCGTCGACCACATAGTGTTCGACTGCTTGTCGTGGTAATGACGATCGTGTGAATGAAAAATCATCGACCGGTTGAAACGGCTCGTTCCTTACAATCCGTCCTTGATCGAGTTCGATGTGCCAATCAAAAAAGTCTCCCCACAAGTGCGCGCGATGTTCGACAACGATGACGTTCACGTTGTCCAAGTGATCGAGCCAGTCGACGAATCGATTCGCGGTCACTGGGTCAAGGTGTGTCAACGGCTCATCGAGAAGCAACCATTCCGGTTGTCCGACCATGGCGCAAGCGACGGCGATCCGCTGTTTCTCCCCTCCTGACAAGGAATCGATGTGACGATTTCGGTATTCGGTCAGTTGGAGTGACTCGAGAATCTCCGTCACGCGCTGATCGATGACCTCGACCGGCGTCTGCAAATTTTCGAGTGTGAAGACGAGTTCCTCTTCCACCCGTTCCATCACGAACTGCGTGTCCGGGTCTTGGAATACCGTCCCGACCCGCTGATTGATCTCGCCTGGTGCGTAGTCGTCGTGTGAGCGTCCCAGTAGTTCGAGTCTGCCTTCCAGGATCCCATCACAATTCTCTGGATAGAGACGGTTGAACAGCGCGAGCAGGGTCGACTTCCCGCTTCCGCTCGCCCCTGTCAAAATCGTGCGTCCAGGTTTTATGGATAGTGACACATCTTTTAAGATGGTGTCCAGACTTTCTGGGAATCGGAATGAAAGCGATTCTGTCTCAACCATGGACGTTCCCACTCCGAGCGATCGCATAGCCACGAAGCGACCCCGTCTTGAGCAACAGGTCACTGAGCAACTTCCCACCGATTCCTGCGATGACCATGCCACTGACCGCCCGCAGCCCGAACATCGTCGCTACATATCCCGGTTCGAGCATCGCAAATCCGCTCATGAAGTAAGTGTACACGAAACTCGTGACGGCCGAGCCAAATCCAGCAAGCATGAGAACCCAAAGCTCGTATCGACGATAACCTGTCATCGCAAAGACTGCTTCCGCCCCAAGACCTTGGACGATGCCGACCAAGATGATGCGCGGTCCGATTGCATTCCCAATCAACATTTCAATCGTCGCTGCCATCACCTCCGAGATGAAGGCCGCACCCGGCTTCCGAATGATATACGCCGAGATGATTGACACGATGAACCAGATACCGAAGATCCATTCATAGGCGATCGGTCCAATCAACCCTGCCCATAAGTTCCCGATATGAACAAACAATAAGTAGACGACGGCAAAGACGACAGACAATACGGAGACGAGGACGACCTCTTTCAATTTCCACGATTTAAGCATGTTGTCCTCCATGTGACGGACTGTTCACACTGAACGTCACCGTCATGACGACGTGTCGATTCTTCTCGCGTGTCCGGTTGAACGCCGACTCGTAATACGAGAACACATCATCCAAGTTCCCATGAATGCCTGACGCGTAGTGCATGGAGTCATTATAGACACCCGCCTGTTTCGCTTGCTCGATTTCATCATAGATGAGATCCATATAGTTCTCCGCCCCCATCGGATAAAGCGCGAACTGTGACGAGACATACTGTTCTCTTGAAATTCCATTCAGTGGTTGTGGTGGTGCCTCGAGCACCTCATCCCCTGCCGAATCTCCCGGACATCCGACAGAGAAGGTTCCGCTCATCGAGACATGGCGTCCTTCCTCCGAAGCCAGGCTTAAGACGGTCCGTGCGACGTCGAACACGTGCTCGGCGCGACCTCGGATCACGGTCGACACGTCATCCGTATGTCGCCACACACCCGTCATATTCGTTCCTTTCAATGCCCCTTTGATCGTCCCGACAAAGTCATCTGTCATCGGGCTAAGCGTGAAGCGAAATCCGACAATCGGACTCGTGCCACATGATTCATTCATCTTGTTTCCCCCTCTATATATGTTTGCATAAAAAAAGCCGCATTCATGAGAATGCAGCAACAAAATCTATACAAACTTGCATAGAGAAAGTGCCGCACTTCCTCACGCCAGTATTACCTGGATCGAGTTATAAGGGATCGGAGCCATGCTCACATCTCAGCCGAAGCACCCCTAGTGCAGTCATTGATATGCGGTTACTTATGCAGTCACAGTATAGCGATGTTTCGTCAGTTTGTAAACGGTCAATCTGAATAGGTGACGAGTTGGCCAGTACCAGGAAGTGGGTCATGGAACGAATCCCACTCCGCTACCATCTCCTCATCCGTCAACAAACAGGCGTCAAGTGATTGCTCGACCGCATCCCGGTCCATCCGTTGACCGATAAGGACCAATTCGTTCTGTCGGTCTCCGTACGGCTCGATGTAGTCCTCGCGCAGTTCCGGTTCTGAGGAGAACATGGCCTCTCGTTCACTCTCGGGAAGGGTCGCTAACCAACGACCGGCATGTTCGAGCGTCGATGCGTATCCGGCCTGGGAGAAGAGACAGGCAAGGTCGTTCCGTGACGCAATCCACAAGAAGCCTTTGGCGCGGACGATTTCTTCAGGGTAATGCTCCATCCAATTCATCAAACGCTCAGGATGGAACGGTCGACGACGACGGTAGACGAACGAGCTGATGCCATACTCTTCCGTTTCCGGCGTATGTTCTTCTGCCTCAAGTTCTTGAATCCATCCCGCCGCACGCATCGCCTGATCGAAATCGAACAACTGGACGTCGAGTAGATCGTCTAACGCTACGTCGGAGTACGTTGAAGTCAATAATCGGGCGCTCGGGTTGAGTGTCTTAAGTAGCCCCTTCATCTCCTGCAGTTCCGCTTCAGACACCCGGTCTGCCTTATTCAACACGATGATATCCGCAAATTCGACTTGATCGACGAGTAGGTCGACGACTTCACGGACATCTCCTGTATCGACGGCTTGTTGACGTTCCATGAGCGATTCACCAGAATTGAAATCTTTGAAGAAACGATACGCATCGACGACAGTGACCATCGCATCGATATAGACGCGGCTCGTCAAATCGATTCCGAGCGCATCATCGGCATACGTGAATGTCTGCGCAACGGGAATCGGTTCAGAGATACCAGAAGACTCGATGATGATGCCATCGAGGTCGCGATCCTTTGTCAACTCATAGACCGCTGTCAGCAAATCCTCACGTAGGGTACAACAGATGCACCCGTTCGAGAGTTCGACTAATTTTTCATCGGTACGGGAGAAACCACCCTGTTCAATCAATTTCTCATCGATGTTCAACTCGCTCATATCGTTCACGATGACCGCATATTTTTTATCTTCCCGGTTATGTAAGATGTGGTTGAGCAGTGTCGTCTTTCCGCTACCAAGATAACCCGAGAGTACTGTAATTGGAATTCGTTTCATATTGATGAACCTCCATTAAATCGTAATCATTACTTTTTATATATTGAAACGACTGATTCGATTTGTCAACAAAAAAACACGCCATATGGACGTGTTTTGAAAAACATGCTTTTATTCTTCCAACGCTTTTCGTTCTGCTTCCGAGCGGGGATAGGCGTTCGCTTGCCACTCCGCCCGATAGATGGAGTCGAGTTGCGTCAACCCGACCTCATCCTCGTCCTTGTCAGAATCGACACTCGGCACCTCGTCCCATTTCGGGTCGAGATAAGAATGATCTTCTTCCCGCGCTCGATTTTCTTGCAACTTTTGAATCCCCATCTTGACCGCTGCCGCAACTGCCAACCCAATACCCGCTCGAACTAACAGTCGTTTCACCATTGCATGTCCTCCTCAACGCCCAAAGCGATAGAGCGGCATCCCTTTCACCTCTGTATCGATGATAAATACCGATCCAGCATCCGGATATTCGGCTAACGCTTCCTCATCCATCCCCTCACGAGCCGTCGTGATGGCCAATCGATTGAGCCCATCCCCGATGAAGGCGCAGGATGTGACATTCGGTGCAGGAACGTGAACTTCTAACAGCTTTTCACCGGTTGATGGATTCCAGCGAGATACTTTGCTTCCGGCGTAATGCGCAATCCATAAACATCCTTCCGTATCTGATGTCATACCGTCTGGGAAGCCATCCTCGTCCGCGAAATCGATGACGACCTTTCCATTTGATAACGTACCCGCCTTCAAATCGAAATCATATTGGCGAATCGTTTCAGTCGGTGTATCGATATGATAAAAAACGGAATGGTCAGGAGACCACGTCAACCCGTTCGAAAGTGTGAGCTCATCCATGAGTGTCGTCGTCGTACCATCCCGATCGACACGATACAATGTCGCTTGATTCTCTTTGTCTTCGAGATGAAGTGTTCCGGCGAAGATTCGACCGTATGGATCGGCTTTTCCGTCATTGAACCGCAATTGACCGTCCGGATCATCCAACTCGACAATCTTCTTCAAGTCCCGATTGATCTCATCCCACTCATAAATGCCGTCCTTCAAACCAAGGACAACGCCATCCGTCACTTTCGGAATGACGAAACCGACTTGTTTCCCGACTTCAAACGACGAGATTTCATCCTCACGTTCGTCATACCACCACAATGTATGGCCTTCGATATCTACCCAATAAAACCGCTTCAGCTCGGCATCCCAACACGGACCTTCACCAAGCGTATTTCGTACACGAATCCACAACGACGCATCTACTTTCTCCATCACTTAGCCTCCACTCTATCCATTAGTTCAGAAATCTATTCCCCTCTCGCATTGGGTCTATGCATGAATCCAGAAAATCGTGTTGGATTTTCACCGTCGTCCGTTCGTTTTGCTATAGTGAAAGAAACGTAGCGAGGGAGTGAATGGCTTGTCGAAATGGGATGAACGATTTAGTTCGGAAGAGTATGTGTATGGGACAGAGCCAAACGAATTTTTACGCGAATGGGTCACGTCTCATCAACCAGAAAGAAAACGCGTATTGGCCATCGCGGAGGGCGAAGGTCGAAACGCGGTATGGCTCGCCACGCTCGGCTTTGAAGTCGAGATGTGGGACGCTTCTATAGTAGGGCTCGACAAAGCGAAGCGCTTGGCGACGTCACGAAACGTATCCATTCAGACGAAACAGATCGACTTGAATGAAGCCGATTGGCCAAACGAGGCGTATGACATGGTCATCTGTATCTTTGGCCACTTTCCTCCACATGTCAGAGAAAAGGTGTTCACGGGTATCCAACAAACGCTTCAACCTGAAGGTTTGTTCCTGAGTGAAGTCTACTCTACACATCAACTCGCTTACGGGACAGGTGGACCAAACGACGCCTCACTTCTTTACACCGAAGAGATGTTCCACCAACTAGAGGACGATTTCGTACCGCTCGTCTTACATGAGACGGTCGTCTGGCGAGAAGAAGGCACGCTTCATCACGGCGAATCTGCTGTGATTCAATATGTCGGGCAAAAACGGTAAACGAACGGCCTTTTCGTTTAAACGAGCCCAGTTTTATGGACTGAGTAACTCGAATTCTATTCGGCAATCAGATGGCTCCGGTATTGCTCCGGGGTCATCTCTTTTATATTCCGCTGTTTGTGTTCGTTGCTGAAAACAATTCTGTATAGGAGTGTCACAAAGCAAAGAAGGCTAGTCATTTATCACGTATCCTTCGCAGTCA
The DNA here is from genome assembly GCF_000023045.1 of Exiguobacterium sp. AT1b. GTDB lineage: Bacteria > Bacillota > Bacilli > Exiguobacteriales > Exiguobacteriaceae > Exiguobacterium. The sequence goes on from NC_012673.1 coordinate 306,713, forward strand.
TATAGATGTGATGTTTTACGACAATGGTGAATCTTCGGCGCTCTGAACCGCTCACAATACCAATTGAAAATTATCTACTTACAAGAAAATATCTATTTTCTCATTTTATAAATTGAATAGGAATGAATGTTATCTTTCTTAACCACAATACAGAGATAAACACTTATTCTTCATAAATTACTGATTGTCTAATGAAAGTGCCATTGAGATGAATTAGATCATCATTATGGAAAATTGTTAGTGATTATACAAAAGGTTTTTCATAATATTTGGCATTGGTAAAATTACAACTATGGTGTAAAATTACACTAAAGCAGTACATACTGAAATGAGAAGGGGTATTTCCATGAAAATGATTAAAACATTTAGTTTTTGGTTTGTGTTAGTCTCTATATTTGTTTGTTATTTGAATTTTACCGACCAGGATGATAAAGGCCTATTATTCTTTTTCTTCGGATTAGATCCAATCCTATATCATATGGTTTACAGTGAAACATTTCGAAGTTTTATATTTGATGAATCAGCTGACGAAATTTTGTGGGGAGGCTATCTTCTTCGAGTGACAATCGGCTTGTTTTACGGTCTAACTCTAGATTTCATACTGTATCGGGTAAAAAATAGGAAGAAACATAAAGGAGGAAAGTGAATGAAGAAGCCTTACTTGTTATTGGTTATCAGCCTTCTAACAGCAACAATATTGTGTGTTTTTGGTCAAGGGATCGCCTACTTTTTAAGTGATCACGTTGTTGATACCTATCCGATTTACTATCTTACAGGGTTGACCATCTTAGGATGGATATTATATTTGTTAAGTTTCATCATGTTCTTGATGTTTCGTATAGTTTTTAAGATAAAAGACTCTAACTATATACAGTATCAGGGATTTATCATGATTGGATTTATTTCGGCACCGTTTGCTGTTAGTTGGTCATTCTTTGTCGTTGCCATGTGGTGGGGTTAGGTTTTACTTATGATGAATTATAAAATTAAGTGCAACACTCAAAAGTGAACACAAAAAACCTTGACGCTTTCCTTGTGTCGAATGAAGTTATCACACAAATATTCAGACGTAGGAAATCTCATGAGCCACACCACCTTACCACAATAAAACGTGTGAAGTAGAGACCTATCTGGAGCTCGGAATGTCCATCCGGTCCATCTCAAGACGGGGCCGCTACGAGAAGTCGAAGGCCAATTGTGACGCAACGACGAAGCTCGACGACAAGACGCGCCGGGCGAACATCGGGAAGCTGCGAGCGAGCTAGTCGCCGGAACAAATTGTCTTCTCCACCATCTATCGTTAGATCAATTCGAAACGAATCGACTTGCCACGACCGTGCTCCACCAAAAAGGGAAACGTCAAAAACCCTGAATGAGCACTTTTTATCAAGTGTCTATCATTCAGGGTTCAGTTCAATTTCCCGGAGAGGCCATTTTTTACTTCGCGCCTTCGACGTTCATATGCTTACTGCGGAGTTGTCCACATGCCGCATCGATGTCTGTCCCGTGCTCGAGACGGACACCAGTGTTGACGCCACGTTTTTTCAAGATATCGTAGAACGCCATGATGTCCTCAGGCGTGCTTCGCTCATATTGGATGTGCTCGTTGACCGGGTTATATGGAATCAAGTTGACGTACGACTTGTCTTTGATGTCTTCGATCAAGTCGGCGAGTTCTTCCGCATGTTCCGGCAAATCGTTCACTTTCGAGAGCAGGATATACTCGAATGTGATTCGTTTATTCGTCTTCTCGACGTAATAGCGAATCGACGGCATGAGTTTATCAAGCGGGAACGCCCGGTTGATTTTCATGATGCGAGTACGTAATTCATCGTTTGGCGCATGTAGAGAGAGCGCCAAGTTGATGCGTAAGTCGAGGTCTGCGAACTTGTAGATCTTATCCGCGAGACCACTCGTCGACACGTTGATTTTACGCGGAGCAATCGCAAGTCCACGCTCATCTTTGACGACAAGTAAGAAATCGACCAAGTTGTCGAAGTTATCGAACGGTTCACCGATTCCCATAACGACGATATGGCTGACGCGGTCCCCTTCACCCTCTTCATCGAGGAAGTGTTGGACGGTCATGATCTGCTCGACGACCTCACCCGCCGTCAAGTCACGTGTCTTTTTCAACAAGCCGCTCGCACAGAAGCTACAGCCGATGTTACAACCGACCTGAGTCGTCACACAGACCGAACGTCCGTATTTGTGACGCATGAGCACCGTCTCGATGTAGTGCCCGTCATGTAATTTAAGTAAGAATTTGACCGTCCCGTCGCCCGCTTCTTGTTTGACGAACAGTTCTTGTGTTGAGATGACATATTTCTCTGTTAAGTAATCACGCACCTCATCACGTACATTGAGGTCGTCCATCGATTTGACCCGGTCGATGTAGAGCGAGTCCCAAACTTGACGTGCGTGGAAAGCACCGTATCCCGCTTCCGTACACTCGTTTGTGAGTTGATCGAACGTCAACCCGTATATAGATGATTTCATTGTAATCTGTCCTTTCTCTAATCCGCATACGTACCATTGTAGCGGACGTGAGAGACGGGTGCAACTTACGAATAATCTGGAGGCGTCGGTCGTGTGACGAACTGTTCGAACGCATATGCGACTCGGATCAAATCACGCTCCGCATAGCTCGTCCCCGTGAACGAGAGACCGAATGGGGCACCGCTCTCTTTTCGTTTATAGGGTATTGTAATCGTCGGATGACCCGCTTTTGCAGCCATGTCATAGTTCATGTCATGTGGCAAGACGAGTGCGTCCAGTTTATGCGACGCAAGCAATGCATCAATCCCTTCCGTTTTCGCGAGTCGGACATCCTCGATGCGACGGTTGAGATAGTTTGCTTCAGTCAGTTTTCCAGATTTGGCGTTCGCTTCTTCAAAGATGGTCTGGCCGTGCGGAATCGATTCAGGATGTTCCGCGTTCCACTCGATCAAGTCGGAAAGTGTCTTAAACGGCACGGTCGTATTGGCAAGATACGCCTCGACCCCGAGCTTGAATTCGTCGAACAGGATGTCCGCCTGCTCTAGCGCCTCATGCTTCGGCAGCGTGACCTCGACGAGTTCGACCTCGGCTTGCCGTAGCAATCGGAGCGCCCCTTCATACAATCCGACTTCTTCTTCTGAAATGTCTGGTTTGACGAACCCGACACGCATCCCGACCGCTTGCCTCACATCGAGACATGTCACATAAGGCGGTCCGACTGGAGTTTCCCACGTCGCAGGGTCAGCCGAATCTTCACCACACATTGTCTGTAATGCGATGACCGCATCACGAAGCGTACGCGCCATCGGTCCCGCCGTATCTTGAGAACGTGAGATCGGGATGATACCGGAGCGACTGATCAATCCGACGGTCGGCTTGATCCCGACGATGCTGTTATGGACACTCGGATGGACGATTGAACCGCTCGTCTCAGACCCGACTGCGAGAAGCGTGAGGTTTGCCGCGACCGCTGAAGCCGACCCTGAGCTTGATCCCCCTACATCTAACTTGTCGCCGTATGGGTTCATCGTCTGTCCACCGACGGCACTCCAGCCGTTCGGCATATCTTCCGTTAAAAAGTTCGCCCACTCGGACAGGTTCGCTTTCCCCAAGATGATGGCCCCGTCAACCCGCAAGCGTTTGACGAGCTCGGCATCTCGAGCGGCGAAATGATGTCGCATCGCGGCAGCGCCCGCTGTCGTTCGCATCAGACCGTTCGTCTCGATATTGTCTTTGATTAAGACGGGAATGCCGAGTAGCGGTTTGCGTACCCCCTTTCGGTAGGCCCTGTCTGCTGCCTCTGCCTCGAACAGGGCGTCCGGATTGACTTGAATGACGGCGTGAAGCCGTTCATTATACGTCGCAATCCGTCCTAAATAGTAGGCGGTCACGTCTCTCGCCGTGAATTCTCCTTCTTTATACCCACGATGCGCACGCTCAATCGTCAGTTCATGTAATTGGATTTGTTCCATCATGCATTCCTCCTTTACCTCTCTCCCTTTATTCGTGCTCTACGTCTGATTTCCTTTTCGTATCGCCAAGTCGATGTGTTCTTGATACACTTAAGAAAAAACAGGAGGTCCCAATGACTCGCTCCTATATCTTTGTGTTGCTTGCCGTATTCGGTCTATTTTTCTTACAGCTATACGGGGAGAATGTGCCGTATGGTACGCTCATTTCCATCGGGTTGATTGGATTCATCATCGTCTTGACGGTTTTTCAGTTGAAACGAAAACCGAATCATTGACGAATGTATTTTGAGGGTGGTATGATGCTCTCACCAACTACATATCGATATCAAGAGTGAACGAGAGATCTGGCTCCGCGACTTCACAGCAACCTGCCTTAGGCAAGGTGCTACGACCAGCAAGGGAAACCTTGGACGATATGACGAAAGCGCTCATGTCATCCGACGTGAGCGCTTTTTTGTTGAATGACGATTTGGAGGGAACGACAGTATGGAAAAAGCAACATTCGCAGGCGGCTGTTTTTGGTGCATGGTGACACCATTTGAAGAATTACCAGGGATTGAAGGTATCGTGTCCGGCTATATGGGCGGACAGGTCGACAATCCAACATATGAACAAGTGAAAACCGGGACGACGGGGCACCTCGAGGTCGTTCAAATCACATATGATCCAGCATTATTCTCGTATGAACGTCTTCTTGAGCTGTATTGGATTCAGACAGACCCAACGGACGATGGTGGTCAATTCCAAGACCGGGGACCTCAGTATGCCCCAGCCATCTTCTATCACACCGAAGAACAACGAGTCGCGGCTGATGCGAGTCGCGATGTGTTGGCAGCAAGTGGTCGATTCACGGCTCCGATCGTCACGAAAATCATTCCGGCGACGACGTTCTTCGCTGCAGAAGACTACCATCAGGATTATCATAAAAAGAATCCGAAGCATTATAAGGAGGACCGGGCCATCTCGGGACGCGACGAGTTTATCGAGGAAAACTGGACGAAAACCGTATAACGGTCATCAGACGCGAATGTTAGCATTCGCGTCTTTTAATTAGCACATTAATCGGGAATTGGGAAATAACCGTTCATACATCCGAAAAGGAGGACTCATATATGAAAACAAGCACGAAACTCATCATCGGTGTGATTGGCGTAGCCGTAATCACTGTTGCCTGGTGGCTCATCTCCCCACTATTCTTAACCGAGACGGTCGATGAAGGATTGCCGCCGACAGCAGTCGAATCACCAGCTCCAGAGGAAGAGGAATCAGATCAAGAGACGTCCGAGACACCGGAAGCACAACCGAGTCCAACCGAAGTAGCGGGTGTGTTCATGGACGGGGAGAAAAATTATGAGACGACCGGCACGATCCGCTCGGTCGAGGCAGAAGACGGAACGTACCTCCGATTTGAAGAGTTCGAGACGACGAACGGTCCTGACTTATACGTCTATTTGACGAAACCAGGGCAAGAGACGACCGAAGGCGTCAGTTTAGGGGCGCTAAAAGGGAACATCGGGAATCAAAACTATTTAATCCCAGAGGGTGTGAATCTAGAAGAGTACAATACCGTCGTCATCTGGTGTCGTGCGTTCAGCGCGACGTTCGGGACGGGTGAACTGACTGGATCAAGTGAATAAACGGACTGAAGGGTGGCTGAATGAATCGGCTACCCTCTTTTCATTTGAAATCGGCTGAAAAAAGAATGATTTTTCATCCAACCTCAAATGAGAACATGCTATCCTATATGTAAATAAGTGTAATTCAATTGAGGAGGTATGATTATGGAGCAGACTGTGTCACAAACGTACAAACACTATTTTTGGAAACGTTTCTTTCTATTCTTCCTTCCATTGATGGTGGTCGGCATATTATCCGAACCGATGATCATTCAGAATCCATTCGAAGAGCTCGAAGACTACGGGGCCTTCCTATTCTTCTTCGTATTTTACATCATCATCCTAGGAGGCTTGGCAGCTTTTATCGTTTCAATCATGTGGCGGATTAGACAATTCAAAGTGAAACATTAATCACTCTATTTATCTGTGGTTAATGCGTTTCGATTCTTTCTTAACTATTCATCTGCACGAGTGATTGATCATCTCAAGTCGTTTCCTATCCAATTTTCCAACCGCTGTATAAGGCAACTCCTTCACAAACACGATTTCTCGAGGAATCTGATATGTTGTCACTCGTTCGCGCAACCAGCTCACTAGTGTTTCTTCTGTCAATACTTCATCATACACCTGTACATATGCCTTCAAAATGTGACCCGCGTAAATATCCTCTATCCCGATGACGGCGGCGTCCTCGACATTCGGATGGTCGCGCAAAACCGTCTCGACTTCCCCAGGATAAATATTGTTTCCAGCCGAGATGATTAAGTCGTCTGTTCGTCCACACAAAAAATAATAGCCGTTCTCATCCCGGTATCCGACATCACCCGTTTGAATCCAGCGGTTCTTCCTGCTTTGCATGGACCACTTATTTCGTATGCAAAATTCCCCGATGGCGCCTGGCTCGACTTCCGCTCCATCTTTCACTACCTTTAAGTCCCCTCCCGGAATCCTTCTCCCAAGCGTGTTCGCATCATAATGTAAATCTTCTGGTGTGGCGATCAGATTCAAGCCCGCTTCCGACGTCCCATAGAGATTGTATAAGACGCTCCCCAACTCGTTATGGACTTCACGGACTAAAACGGGATGAAGCTTCGCACCACCGGACGCGATACAAGCGAGAGAATGAAGTGATGTAGGATTGTGTCGTAACATTTTGTGGATCATGAGCGGGACGACCGTGACCACTTCTACCTTGTGTCGCCGAATGAGGTCACAGGCTCTCTGCACATCAAAGCTCTCTTGAATGACGACCTGTTTCCCTAGCGCTAGAAAAGATAAAAGGATGGCGATGCCGTAGCCATGGTAAATCGGGGTGGCAATATAGGCAGTGTTGAATGACGGCAACTGCAACTGGTTCAATAAAGCCGTGAATGGAGCTAGAAAGTGAAAGAGGGATGGTCTATGAGTCACCTGTTTCGGTTTTCCGGTAGTACCGCCGGTCAACAGCACGAGTTTCCCGCTCGATGCGGCCGGAAGCTTTCCTTTTTTATGTCGCTTCGAATCCGATAAACTATTGATTGATACCTTTTCCTCATGATAGCTGACAAGAGTCGAACGTTCGTAAGACGAGTTTTCAATTAAGTTTTCAAACTCATCATCGTAAATCAAAAGATCGAATGGCTGTTCTTCTACTAGTCGGTTGAACTGCAGTTGACTCATCGATGAATGAAGCATGTAGATGTCTGCACCGAGTCGTGAAGCCGCAAACATCCCTTGTACGAAAGACGCGTGGTTCTTACAAAGAAAGGCCACTTTTTGTCCCTTTTTAACCCCATACTGATCAGCCAAATGATGAGCAAGGTGTTCACAGCGTGACTTTAGCTCTTGATACGTCACTGTTTCTCGGCTATCAACTAAAGCCGTATTTCGACTCCCTGCTCTTTCAGTCAATGTAAAAAGAAGCATCAAGTTGATTCCATTTTGACGGATTGCGACGAATAGACGACCTAGGTTCGATGGTGATAGAAAATGGAGCTGCGACAAGACTTTCAATAACTTAACCATTCCTACTGTCACGCTCCTTTCTCTTAAGTAATGCAGGGACCATCCAGTCTATCGGTCTTCTGAAAACAAGTGACGTTACTTGACCGAGGAACAACCACCACGGCTTATATACTGTTCGTTTCGTATACAAAGCATGTCCGATCAATTCTGCCACATGTACCGGTGACATGGCAGGTGAATGCTTATAAGCCAGCGTCGGTTTAATCATCGGAGTTTTTACTAGCGGTAGATATAGAGTCGTCGTGGAAATATTTTTGATTGTGAGTTCCGGACCCGCAGAGCGAAACCACGTATCGAACGCGGCTTTTGATGCCTGATAGGCCGCCCAGTGAGGAAAAGGATGAAGTAACACATTGATGGTCGACACATTGACGATCTGCCCGTTCTTCTTTTCGAGCAACGGAATGAGCGATAGCATCAATTGTACCGGAGCAAAGTAATTGATCGCCATCGTCCGAGTGAAGTCATGGTATCGATCGAATGACTCAATGATGGGACGATTGATGGAGATTCCAGCATTGCTGACGAGAACATCCAATCCGTCCGGTAGTTGATGGAGATACGCCAGCAAACCATTCCGTTCCTCCTCAATTCGAAGATCTGCCGGGAACACGGTCACCGTGGCTGACCCCTTTTCGATTTCAGACTTCATGGCGTTCATGTCTGATTCTCTACGGGCAACGAGAATCAGATGTGCGGTTGTATCCGCTAGTAAAAAAGCGAACGCCTGCCCGATTCCTGAGCTCGCTCCAGTAATCAATATCGTTTTCCGATCTAATTCTGATTTCATTTTCTGATGATCGAAGGAAGGAAATCGGAATAGGAGTCTCTCTAGTAACGTGTAATCATACATATAGACAGCACCTTTTTTGATTTTTACAATAGAACAATCATGAATTGAATAAATCTGTATGTTTAGAAGCAAAATTACTGTTCTCGTATACATGTAATGCCAAATGATATGTAACAATTTAACGAACAGAAAATGAAGTTCCCAAGATGAACGTCAGCCTTAATTACTTCAATGACTATAAAAATCCAGCAAATCTAAATCTTCACTACATTTATAAAAGAAGCTTGGACCAATCATGGCTTTGATCTTTTCAGATAGCTGATAGTACGAGGGATCATCAATCAAATTCATCAACTGGAATACATACCCTTTGTTAAATGCAACTCCATCATAACAATTATAGTCTTTGACCCCATTTGGAATAGAAACTGAATTCACGCACAACAATTCATCACTCCAATAATTAAGCCATTCCACTTCCTTAACTTTAGAAAAACCTGTTTCGTACATGAGATCCTCTCGTTCTTCAATCCTTCTAGATATTGATGCCTGGAATGGACCCCACTCTCGACAAATTCGATCAAATAACCGAATCCATTTGTCCATTTCATTCAGAAAATTTGTCTTGCTGACCACAAAAACGAAACCAACATTTCCTGGTAAACCATCTTTCAAGTTATGAATGTTGAGATACCCTTTACTATTTTTCAATCGACAAATAAAGCTGTAAAAATCATCGTCACCTTCTGTCCACATCTTCACAAAGGTGTCATTTGAAAACTCAGTTCTAAGTGGTTCGTAAAATCCCATCTTTCCGATTTCAATCTGAAACGTATCGAAGATATTTAGCATCTGTAATGCCCATTTTTCATTCTCTAAGTCGTGAAAAAAGTTAAAACTAAGCCTTACTTCTCTCATATATTTTCAACTCACCCTGTATTCATCTTTTAAATTCGAAAATGACAAATTACATTTCATCACTCAACAACAACATTATGAAAAATTTTGTTTTTATACAACGAACAGCAGTATACACCTTCAACATGAAATGTATACTGCTGAATTAATATTTCATCATTCATTTCCTTATTTTTTACCATTCGCATATCTAGTGAAATTATCGAGGATCGCCTGCCATCCCTGTCGTTGCATTTCAACCGGATTCATCGATTCCGCATCAAACACCTCGACCACCTTCGTCTGATCCCCTTCTGAAGAAAATGAAATTCTAACTCTCCGTCCATCCTCAAGGCGATATTGAATGAGCTCATTTACTTCAACTTCCTCATATACCCCTTCAAAATCAAAGGCCATGCTCTGATCTTTCGCTTCCATCCGACTACGAAACTTCCCATCGATCCGTAAATCATTTTCCGCTTCGGTCGTATGCCAATCGTCAGACGCATGATTCCATTGTTTGATGTGGTCAGGGTCTGTCCAGAGTTTCCAGACTGTGTCGATTGGTGCATCGACGAGAGCTGATATCGTCACTACATTTGATTCCATGATTCGTTTCCCCTTTATTCTACATTTTTAATCAATCACGAATACGCTGTACGCCCTATATGACGAACGCAACATGAGATTACTTCCCTATCGATTGCGTCATCTCCTGCCCTCACGTCAACGATTAAAATTTACTCAATACAAAAACCTTGAATGGCACTCTAGCACGAGTGCGCATTCAAGGTTCTTTTCAGTTCATAATAAAAATTTAACTCTTGGCAATACCAAGCATAAATCCAGCGACGACAATCAAACCAATTCCCATAAAGACGAAGACACGTTCCTTTGTCGTCTTCTCTTCTTTCAAGAGATAGATCCCACCGAGAGTCGCCACGACGACGTTCAATTGGGATAAGGCGAACGAGGTCGCGATCCCCACTTCTCCGCTTGAAACGAAAAGTCCGAAGTTCCCGATTCCCCAGGCAAGCCCGGCCAAGATATTTTTGAATGTGCGTGGATCCAGTTTCTTGACGTCTTTCTCACGAAGACTGAACAGAAGTGCCGCGATGAACATCCCGACGGATTGTGGAAGAATCGCGGTAATCCCTTCTACTTCAAAGTAGTTCGTCAAGACGGCATACGTGACGTAACCGATACTCGAGACGAAGAGGACGAGTAGTCCCTTTTTCAAAGCACCGGCACTGTCCTGATCTTTCTTCTGTTGGTATGAGGTCATGGTCGCCCCGATGATGATCAAGACGAGCGCTGAAAACCCTAACCATAGCTCCGTCGTCGTCTGCCAGTCCCCGAGTACGATGACCCCAAAAAGAGACGTCCCGACGAGCTGCATTCCCGTACTGATCGGCATCGCTTTGGAGACGCTTAAGATTTGAAACGATTGGAACTGCAAATATTGACCGAGCGCCCAGAACGCCCCTGAGATAAATCCGGTCACGATGGCGAGTGTCGTGAACTCTGGTCGGAAGACGAGGGCAATCACGACCGCCATGATCATCGCCCCGATGGTCGTTCCGATTAACTGCTGAATCGGTTTTCCTCCCACTTTCGACACGATGAGTGGAATACTTCCCCACATGAGTGCCGGTAAGAGTGCCAAAAGAATCATTTCCATGAAGCACACCTGCTTTCTTAATATAACGTCTAACATGAAATTCCCACGTCTCCAATTTTATAAACCTAAATTCAAAAAGGGAATTGCCATGTCGAATACTACGATGATATAATGATTTCGAACGGGGCATTAGCTCAGCTGGGAGAGCGCTACGCTGGCAGCGTAGAGGTCAGGGGTTCGAGCCCCCTATGCTCCATTAATTTGTCACATCTCAGATGAGGTGTGGCTTTTTTATTGATGTGATGCGATTCAACCCCTTTCTGAACGGGTAATGATAGTTAGACTTTTTCATATAAGGGGGAATTTTGATGGAACGCACATCTGTAGAAGAAACATTGACGAGCGTGATCGAATGCATGCGAGCATGCAACCACTGCTTCTCAAAAAGTTTGCAAGAAGAGGATTTACACATGTTCACCGAATGCATCCGCCTGACTCGAGAATGCTCAGACATTTGTACCTTAGCTTTAAATGCCTTAGAAACAGATTCAGCCTTTTCAAAACCAATCGTTGCTTTATGCGCCCAAGTCTGTGATACGTGTGCGGTTGAATGCGGACGACATCAGCACGACCATTGTCAAGCCTGTGCCAAAGCATGTGAGCGTTGTGCGGAAGCTTGCCGAACACTTGTTGCCGCTTAAGCACGACATTCGTCTAACTTTCTGTTAGACTTTTTTTATTGCTTACGAAAGAAGGTAAACTATGAACCATACCATTCTCGCACTTGACGTGGAGACCGCTAACCGTGATAGTCGCAGCATCTGTTCTGTCGGATGGAGCATCCTTCAAAATGGTGATGTGGTCGAAACCGACCAGCGACTCGTCAATCCGGAGGAAGACTTTGATATGGGTAACATCCGCGTCCATGGCATCCGTCCGAGTGACGTGTGGGATGCACCGGCATTACCGGAAGTACTCTCCTCTCTTTACCCGATTTTACGGGAAGTGGACCTCGTCATCGCACATAACGCCTCATTTGACATGGGTGCCTTGAGAAAGGCGATTGTAAAATATGATCTATTCGATTTCCCGACAATCGAGTACGGTTGCACCGTCAAACTGTCACGTAAACTGTATCCAGGGCTCCCGAACCATAAATTGAACACGATGGCAGAACACTTGAACGTGCCGTTTATTCATCATGATGCCGCGGAAGATGCTCGTGTATGCGCGCTACTTATGCGAGACATGATGCAAAAAACCGGCATCACAAGCCCCAAAGAATTACATCGCTATACGTCCGTCAAAACAGGAACGCTCGCATATTAAACCGGTCATGAAATCATGACCGGTCATTTTTTGAATATCCATCTTTTTTGAATATAATAACTGACGAAAAAGAGAAAGCTATCGACGACTACTTTTAAGATGACCTCACCCTGTCTGAACAAGAGAAACAGGAGAAAGACAAGAAGTGCCGAAACAGCCATTTGTAGCACGACGAGACTAAAGTATTTTGGAAGGGACCGCCGCGCCTTCGAATCGAAGACTACTTTTCGATTAATGAGATAATTGAATAGAGAGGAGATGACTCGAGCGATAACCGTCGCAATGACGACGTGGACTGTGTCGAAGTATGGGGATAATAAATAAATGAAGAGGGCATACATCCCAACGTCGACAAGGAACGAGGCGACAGACGATAACGAATACATTAAAAACATCCGGTAAATTAAGATTGAGTCGAGAATCGGTCGGAAATGGGATGAGTCATTTTCATTCTCATATACGGTCTGGATGGTCGTTTGTTGAATCGGTACCTGCAATCGTTTCGTGAACGTGAGCATATTCATCTCGAACTCATATCGATTTCCCGGAATGTCAAGTAGTTGCCTGGCGTATCGCATTGGAATGGCACGAAGTCCCGTCTGCGTGTCTTTTAACTTCAACCCACTCCCGATCAACATGACAAGCCGTGTCGACTGATTGCCGAATCGGCTTCGGAGCGGAATCGCCTCTCCGCTAAAATCACGGCATCCCATGATGAGATGATGTGGTTTATTCACACCTTCCTCATACACGTTGACGACATCTTGCGGTAAATGCTGCCCGTCGGCATCGACCGTGATCACCCCTATTTTTTCAGGGTACTTATCTACCGCGTAGCGTAATCCCGTCTTGATTGCGGCACCCTTTCCTTGATTCTGTTCGTGCGTTAGCACTTGGTCGACAAATGATGCAATCTTATCAAATGTGCCTACCGACGATTCGTCACTACCGTCATTGACCACAATGATGGTCGAAAACCCGCTCGCCCTCAACTTCTCCACGAGTGTGACGAGTGCCTCGTCAGGGTTATAGGCCGGAATCAAAATCGTATACGCTTGCCGTGTCTCCACTTCTTGCATTTGCATCGCCACCCCTCCTTCCATTCCCCTATACCCGAAGCAATGAATTCGCATTCCCAATTAAAAAAACATCAGCCCTAAGGCTGATGTATGAGTTTACCCGATAAAGATCAAGTAAGACGAAACGAAATAGACGACGACAACGAGTAACGAAGGAATCACATAACGTACCTTCGACGTGACATTTTGTCTGAGCACACTGTACATCACAAGGATCGATAGGATGGTGATCCCGACCGCAGATACGAGGTGTGACGTCGAGACATCTGCGAGGATTGATCCATTCCGATAAAAGACATCGGACATGGCGATAATGAGCATATTGAAGATATTCGAACCGAGAATCGAACCGAATGCCAAGTTGACATTACGAAGCTTGAGCGCCATGAACACGGCGACCGCTTCCGGGAGTGACGTCGATGCCGCAATCAAGAAGCTACCGACAAAGCTAGAACCGAGTCCTGTGACGACGGCAATCTGGTCTCCCGTGATCGAAAGGGCTGTTCCTGCCGCCATGATCACGATTGCAGCGATGATGAATCCAAAGACCGCACGTTTGAGCGTGATGTCTTCATATTTCCCAACAACCACTTCTTCTTCGACCTCTTGTTCCGCGACCGGATCTTTCGGTTGTTTCCCGATATAATAGATTCCGATGCCGTAAAGAATCGCAATGAGGAGTGCGTCGACTCCGATTCCGATAAACGTCATATCGACGCGAACGATCAAAGCGATCAACGTCGTGACGGTCAAGAGTAACCCAAGTCCAGCCGTATACAGATGGTCCCGGCTCGCATAGTTGAATAATTGCTTCTGTCGGAAGTATAGGTCGAACATCGCTAAGATAAAGATATTGAATAGGTTACTCCCAAGCATGTTCCCGATGGCAATGTCGGGGTTGTCAATCATGACAGCCGATATACTCGTTGTCACTTCCGGGAGCGACGTCGCTCCTGCCAATAAAACCGTACCGACGAGCATCCCGCCCATTTTCGATTTTTCAGTCATGACGTCGGCGTACGTTGACAATTTGATGGCGGCATATACAGTGATGGCCGCGGCCAATAAGAAATAAACAAATACCATTTTTTCTCCTCCTTGGGTAAACAAAAAAGACCTTTTTATGGACGACAAAAACGCCCATAAAAAGGTCTTGCGGACTTGTAAAAGCTCGATGGACCGAGTGCGTATGCACTGTAATGACGACCCATCGACCACAACTGTGGTCGCTACTCCCCTTTTTATCTTCCTTTTGACTATAGCATGAAGAGAACTAGTTGACAATCGAGCGGCGCATGAGTGCGAGAATCTGCTGTGGTTCGAGAGCCGTTCGGTACGCGAGTTCTTGCATCCCTGCGAGTTTCTCGGGTGGCAATGGCGTGGTCAAACCTGCTTCGTGAAGTCGTTGTCGGAAGCACACAATCTCTGTTTCATCAATCGTCTCTCGCCCGACAATCTCCTTTAACTCGTATGCCGTTTGACATAGTGGTGCCGATTCTTGCAACCATTCGTCCTCGATGAAATGAGTCAACATGGATTCGAAGAGTCTTGCCACTTTTCGATCTTTCGAATTTTTCTCGCCGTAAAACAATAGATGGAGTTCTTGTTCATACAAACCGATTAGGTCTGTCGAACTCCGAAACGGTTCAAATGCTGATAGTAATTCATGATAATACCATGATTGGTCTCGCAGCGGTCGTTTAAAACGTTGCCACACCTTCATCCCTTCCATCTCAAGATCATAACGGATGGAACGGAGATTATGTAGCTTATCCGCCACGAGAAGTGCGACTTCATCAAATTGAAGTGATTTCACCTGCTGAAGTGTCAGTCGTTTTCGTTGTTCCCACGACTCGTCACGATTTTTTTCCGAGACCGCGAGAACGAGCCTGTGCACGTCAGATCCGAATTTTGATAAGATTTCTTGTGGGTCCGTCTTCGTGTCCTCAATCAAATCATGGAGTAACCCTGCCGCCACGACCACCGGTGCTTGATGATCGGACTCAAGAAGCATGGCGACCGAGAATGGGTGTGACAAAAATGGTATGGATGAACCTTTTCGGAACTGTCCTCCGTGACGAATAGACGAAAAACGTAACGCCTCTTCTACGAGCGGGTTCATGTCGCCATCCTCCTTCTTCCGGATAAAAACTCTCCTATTCATTACCCGGAATTAGGTACATATAACCTAAAAACATCTCGAATTTAGGTATATGGTCACATTATTCTTCATAAATCATTTTTTTCGTCATTCCTCCATCTACGACATGATTATGCCCGTTCACAAAACTGTTTTGACGATCGATCAAGTATCTCACAGCGCGGACGATATCTTCTGGCTCACCGACCCGTCCCGAAGGATGTTGTTCATGATCAATCTCACGTAACGACTCATCAGACGTATGAATCCATCCTGGGCTGATTGCATTCACCGTCACAGGGCGGTCGCCTAATGAGACGGCAAGTGAATGGGTCAAGCCGACGATGCCTCCTTTAGATGCACCATATGCATCCCAATGCGGTTCGTTCTGGAAAGCACGTGTCGAGGCCATGTTAACGATTCTTCCATATGACTCATCTTGATTCAGTTCTAAAAAGTATTTCGCACAACTAAATGTCCCGACTAAATTGACATCGATGACTCGTTTGAACGTGTCAATCTCAAGCTCATCAATCGGCTTGACCAGCGAAGCGATTCCTCCATTGTTGATCAACACATGGGCTCGACCAAATTCGTTGTGAATATCGTCAAAGACACGCTTAAGTTCAGACGTGTCTCCAAGGTCTACTTGATAAAAGCGTAACCCTTTAATGTCCGGGTCATCTCCAATATCTAACCCGATCACTTCATACTGATTTACGAAAGCTTGTGCAATCGCGTAACCTATTCCTTGACTGACCCCTGTTACAATCATCACGTCTTTCATCATTCATCCCTCCTAAAAGACTGTATACCCAAATCCCGATTAGTCGGACCATAGTTTTCGATTCGAAGTCGTGATCACACTCGCTCCAGCAGCAAGTGCCGCTTGGACTTCCTCCTTTGTTTCAATCAGCCCACCTGCGAAAACGGGTATTCCCGTCTTCTCCTTCACAAGTTGAATATACTTCGGCACAATACCTGGTAAGACTTCGATATAGTCCGGTTTTGAACGTTCAATGTGTTTGATACTTTTCTCTAATGAGGTGGAATCAATTAAAAATAGACGCTGTACAGTGACCACATCATTTTGCTTTGCTTTGACGATGACGTTTCCTTTCGTCGAGATGATACCGAACGGTTTGAACGTCTGGCAGACATACTCTGTCGCATACTCGTCCGCCTTCATACCTTGAATCAAATCCATATGAATGAACACTTTTTTATCATGCTTCCTCAATAATTTGAAAATGGAGTCCAATCGGCTCATATGAATCTCTAATAACACCCCTAATTCGAAATCACTCGATAAAAACCGCTCCAAATCCCGCATGTCCCGTATCGCCGGTAAGATGGATTGACCATTGATCATCAACTATTCCCCCTGTCTCCTTCTCATTATGCAGATAGCCTATTTTTAAAATCAAGGTTTACTCATTCAATATATCGGGAAAATAAAATCAACTTGTGTAGAGGGGGATTTGAGTATGGTCAATGAAGTGACTGTAAAAGTCGAAACACCGACTCCAGAACAACACCAAGCGTTACGCGTGAAGGCGAGGATGCCACGACGTTCTGATCGAGGCACGGTGAAGGGACTTCAAAATACGCTTTTTGGGATTTGTTTATACTTAGATGATGAGATTGTCGGAATGGGACGTGTCGTCGGTGACGGCGGAATGGTATTCCATTTAGTAGATATCGTCGTAGACCCGGAGTGCCAGGGTCTTGGACTCGGAAAATTAATCATGGAGCATTTGATGGACTGGATCTTACAAGAAGCGGATGAAACGGCCATCATTAGTCTAATCGCAGACATTCCAGCCGATGGGTTGTATCGACAGTTCGGTTTTGATTACTCACGACCTGAATCCGTCGGAATGGAGTATCAATGGAATCAAAGAGAAAGCTAATTGGGGTCATGAGAGGAGATGACGTATGGATGGATTAAATATCATCGTGTTGCTCGGATTGGCGCTCACCCTCATCTCTGTCCTCAGTCTCCTGATTGAACGATTATTTTTCCCGAGTATTTTAGCGTTTATCGCAATCGGGGTCGGGGTCGGTTTTTTCTGGGATGGGAATGAAGTCTTTAAAGTCGCGGGAGAGATTGGAATCATTCTTTTATTTTTCCTACTCGGTCTAAAGTTTCCACTACGTGAACTTTGGAAGCGCATGCGGAAAGTGTGGAAGGCGGGAATACTCGATATCATTCTGTCATTCGGAGTATCGTTCGGGATTGCATTAGCATTTGGTCTCGACTTCCCTCGCGCCTTTTTAATCGGGGCCGTCTTATATGCGACGAGCTCCTCCATCTCTGCGAAGCTGCTTGAGCGGCATTCCGAAAAACATGAAGATATTAAAGAGTTTGTGCTCGCATTACTGATCTTTGAGGATATTTTTGCCCCACTGCTCTTGACGGTCGCCCCTTTCATCATCCAAGAAGAACCGGTTGCGATGTCCGATATCGGAAAAGTGTTCGCAGGATTTCTTATATTTGGCGTACTCTTGTTCATCGGTTCAAGCTTCGTATCCAAGCAACAAAAATTTTCGAAGCACTTACTGCGACAAGATGATGCGAGCATCGGTCTGATTGGACTCATTCTCTTTTTCGCGGGAATCGGCATGGTGTTTGGATTATCTGAGATTTTAGGGGCATTTATCGCCGGGATCATGCTCGCCGATATCCACGATGTGAGACCGCTCAAGCGTTTGACCGTACCCGTCCGAGATTTATTCTTGCCGATCTTTTTCATTTCGTTCGGAATCTCGATCAACCTCGAGAAAGGCGTCATCGTAAATGCACTCTTCTTCGTCTTGATTGTGTGGGGAGTATTATCCAAATGGATTGTCGGACGCGTCGGGGGCAGAATCTATGGCTTGACGCGTGTTCAAGCCAATGAAGCCGGGTTCTCACTCGCGCCACGTGGGGAGTTCTCTATTTTATTTACCGCCCTTTCGAACGGGGCCATCAACTTGTTTGTCGGTCTCTATATTTTCGTGTCAGCCATTGTCGGAATCATTCTGTTCCGTTTCTCAGAGTACTTGGCAGAAAAAACGGAGAAAACCCTCACGAAAGTCTTACCTGACGAGAAAAAAGAAGAATGAATTGGCGGACCCATACGCTGGGTCCGCCTGTTTTGTGCGTTAGTCTTTCGCTAGTTTGTTGTGCCGTTTTTTACGCCATACGATATAGATGATGACCCCGATGAACAGCAGCCCGTAGATCGCGTATGAATAGGCATCGAGGTATGAGAGGATATTTTGCCAGTTCTCTCCGACTTTCATCCCGATGAGGATGAGAATGGTATTCCATAAGGCTGTTCCAGCCGTACTGAGCAGTAGAAATTTCACGAATGGCATGTTTGACATCCCTGCAGGAATCGAGATCAGGCTTCGAACGACCGGCATCAAACGTCCAAAGAAGACCATCCAGCCCCCGTACCGGTCGAACCAGGCATCCGCTTTCTTTACGTCATTCAGGTCCAGTCGTAACCACTTCCCATATTTCTTCGTCCATTTTTCGATTTGCTCGACATCAAACAATAGTCCGAGGCCGTATAATAGCACCGCTCCTAATATGGCCCCGACTGTCGATGCCACGATGACGAGCGTGATGGACAAGTTCGTCTTTACAGCAAAAAAACCACCAAAGAGTAAGACGACTTCAGAAGGGATCGGTGGAAACACATTTTCAATAAAAATCATGAATGCAATCCCTATGTAGCCGTACTGTTCAATCACAGAAATCATCCAGTCACTCATGTCTCTTCCTCCATTCTCCCCCACTATACCCGTCCATTTCGCTATATAATCGTAAGGACATGCTACACTCTAAGAAAGGAGCTGATTGAAATGGAAGAAACAGTACGGTGTCCTTGGTGCGGGACGGATCCATTATACGTCCGTTACCATGACGAGGAATGGGGAAAGCCCGTTCACGATGACCAGAAGCATTTTGAATGTCTGACACTCGAGAGTGCGCAAGCAGGACTTAGTTGGATCACCATCTTGAGAAAGCGTGAAAATTATCGATTGGCTTATGCCGACTTTGAAGTGCAGCAAGTTGCCAGCTTCACGGATGAGGATGTGGAAAGACTCCTCTCCGATAGCGGGATCGTGCGAAATCGACGAAAAATCGAGGCGTCGATCAATAATGCGAAACAGTTCATCAAACTACAGGAAGAGTTTGGCTCATTTGATTCGTACATCTGGTCATTCGTCAACGATGCACCGATCCTGAATGCATGGAATCGTCTTGAAGATGTTCCTGCTACGACGGAACTTTCTGAACGATTGAGTAAAGACCTGAAACGACGCGGCTTTAAGTTTTTAGGACCGACAACGGTCTATGCCCACCTACAAGCGACGGGTCTCGTCAATGACCATCTTACCTCTTGCACGTTCCGATAACTTAAGACCAGCTCTCAAAAATATCTTTACATTCCCCCTCTTGTTGTGACAATATTTTGACAAAGTGATACTCTATCACTGAAAGCGTTTTCATATTTTTTATCTTTCGGGGGGATGTTGATGAACGGAATTTTAGTGTCCATTGTCGTGTACATGGCACTGATGGTCTTGCTTGGGATCATCGCGTATCGGAGAACAAGCAGTATCGGAGATTACATGTTAGGTGGTCGGGCGCTTGGTCCCGGGGTCGCCGCCTTATCTGCCGGTGCATCAGACATGAGTGGATGGCTCTTAATGGGATTACCTGGTGCAATGTATGCGTCAGGGATTTCAAGTGGCTGGATTGTCATCGGGTTGACGATCGGCGCCTATTTGAACTGGTTATTGGTCGCACCAAGATTGCGCATTTATTCATACATATCGGATGATGCGATCACAATCCCAGACTTCTTTGAGAAGCGATTTAAAGACACAAAAGGTGTGTTGCGTTCATTTTCAGCTGCTGTCACGTTAATTTTTTTCACACTTTATGCGACAAGCGGATTCGTCGCCGGCGGTCGCCTATTCAATGCCGTCTTCGACATTGAATTTGTAACGGGAGTCGTCATTCTCGCTTCCATCATTATTCTGTACACTTTCATCGGTGGATTTTTAGCAGTAAGCTGGACAGATTTTGTTCAAGGATTGATCATGCTGTTTGCCCTTATTTTTGTACCTGCCATCGCCATTATGGCAACTGATGGTGTATCAAATGCTTTAGACACGGTACGAAATATTGATGAAGCGTTACTTGATCCGTGGACGGGGCAATCACTTATCGGAATCATTTCACTATTTGCGTGGGGGCTCGGCTATTTCGGCCAGCCACACATCATCGTCCGTTTTATGGCAATCGGAAAGCTCGAGGACATTAAGACGGCACGTCGAATCGGGATCTCATGGATGGTCTTCACCGTTGTCGGGGCGATGGCGACCGGATTATTCGGTCTCGCCTATTACACACAACAAGGCCTCACCATCGATAATCCGGAGAACGTTTTTATCAACCTATCTGACTTATTATTCCCGGATTTGGTGACTGGTGTATTATTGGCTGCTCTTCTCGCCGCCATCATGTCGACCATCTCCTCTCAATTGCTCGTCTCGTCGAGTGCCGCGACGACAGACTTTTATCAGAAGTTCTTCCGTAAAGAAGCGGGAGACCGTGAACTCGTCATGGTCGGTCGGATTACGGTCATTCTCGTATCCGTCATATCGATTATTCTTGCACTCGATGCAGACGACACCATCTTAAACCTTGTTGGTTATGCTTGGGCAGGGTTTGGTTCATCATTTGGTCCGCTCATCTTGTTCAGTCTGTTTTGGAAACGAACGACGCGTCAAGGCGCGCTTGCTGGAATGTTGACTGGAGCCTTTGTCGTCATTCTATGGAAGAACTATGCCGCTTCTCTTTTCGGAACGTTTGGGACATTGTATGAAATGATTCCAGCATTCTTCCTGTCGTCACTTGCCATCTATATTGTGAGTTTGGTGACACCGCCACCAAATGAGGTCATTCAACGTGAGTTTGACCAAATGCAAGACATGGTCAAAGAACATATCAAATAAATCTCATGACAGGTCAAAAACGACCTGTCTTTATTTATTTAGGCAGGATTTTTCTTAATTATCGACGAATTTTAGGGTTATCGTACGAATCTGTCGTGAAAAGGAGAATCGGGATGAAACCAATCAAGATCGTCTCTCGTCTTACCTTCCTGTCTAGCTTTGTTTTATTAATCGCTTGTGGTACGACTCCGGCAACGAATCAAGAAATACCAGAAGAAGTCGAAGAACCGATTGTCGAGGTACCTGAAGAAATGCCGCCTGCCGAACCGGAACCGATTGTCACGACGGCCTCCCTCTATGCAATCGGCGACATCCTTCTACATGATTCGGTATACAACGCAGCTCGTACTGATGAAGGGTATGAATTTGATACTGCATTCGAACAGATCTCTCCAATATTGAGTCGCGCCGATCTATCAATCGCCAACCAAGAGAGCATGATTGGCGGGAGTGAAATCGGACTTTCGAGCTACCCGGCATTTAACAGTCCTTTTGAAATTGGAGATGCCTTACAACGGGCAGGAATCGATTTGGTCACGACAGCGAATAATCATACGCTCGACCGTGGCGTCCGAGCTATTGAAAATTCGATTGACCATTGGAACGCAATCGGAATGCCTTATACAGGCTCCTTCCTATCTGCTGAGGACAAGGCGAATATTCGTACGTTGACGGCTAATGATATTTCTTTTTCCTTCCTCGCATACACGTATGGGACGAATGGAGTCGTGCCGAAGCAACCCTATCATGTGAACTATATCGACCTTGCACAGATGCAACCAGAGATCGAGAAGGCGGAACAGTCGACTGACATGACGGTCGTCTCCCTCCATTTTGGTACGGAATACGAGCCGTTACCGAATGAGAGTCAAACTGAGCTCGCCCAATCGTTAGCAGACCTCGGAGTCGACATCATCATCGGTCACCACCCTCACGTGCTGCAACCCCCGACCATGCTAGAAGGAGTTCATGGCAATCAAACATTTGTCATCTACTCGCTAGGTAATTTCCTTTCTGGACAACAAGGAGATGAACGAAACACGGGCGGCATCATCGGGATTGATGTGGTCAAGACAATCGAAGATGACCAATCGACTATTGAATTGAAAAATCCGATGTTCTATCCAACCTTTACTCAAAAATCATCTGATGGACATTATGAGGTCGTCCCGTTAAAGGCTGCTCGTCCTGAACTTCTTTCCCCTGTTAGCGACCATATGTCGCAATGGTTACCCCAACTCAAAATCGAACAATGACGACCACGAAATCACTCGTGGTCTTTTCATTTTCAAAAAAGGGTTGCCACACGACATCTTATCCCTTACACTGAGTTGTATATTTATAAATAAATATTAATAATTATTCATAAGGGGTGTTCATATTTTGAAACAAAAACTCGTATTGGCTTACTCAGGTGGTCTTGACACATCGGTTGCGATTAAATGGTTGGACGAACAAGGTTATGATGTGATTGCAGTCTGTTTGAACGTCGGGGAAGGGAAAGACTTAGAAAAGATTCAACAAAAAGCGATGAAAGTTGGAGCGAAAAAATCAATCGTCATCGATGCGGTCGATGAGTTCGTCAACGAGTTCGCTCGCTATTCGATGCAGGCTCATACATTATATGAAGGCATATATCCACTCGTTTCGGCACTATCACGCCCCCTCATCTCGAAAAAATTGGTCGAGGTCGCACAGGCCGAAGGCGCCGTCGCTGTGGCTCATGGATGTACCGGGAAAGGAAATGACCAAGTGCGTTTTGAAGTGTCCATTCATGCACTCGATCCTTCACTCGAAATCGTCGCACCGGTTCGGGAATGGAAATGGTCACGTGAGGAAGAAATCGCGTATGCGGCGAAACATCAAATTCCGATTCCAATCGTTCAAGAAGAGCCATTCTCCATCGATCAGAACATCTGGGGACGCGCCATCGAATGCGGCATCTTAGAAGATCCTTGGGCAGCACCTCCGGCAAGCGCATATGAGTTAACAGCGGCACTTGAAGACACACCGCATGAACCGACTTATCTTGAGATTGAATTCAAGAGCGGAGTGCCGGTTGCTATTGACGGGAAGAGCCAATCGTTCACCGATATCTTAAAAGAGCTCAATATCGTCGCGGGTGCCCACGGCGTCGGGAAGATCGACCACATCGAGAACCGGGTCGTCGGTATCAAATCACGCGAGGTGTATGAGGCTCCTGGTGCCATGACATTGATCACTGCACATAAAGCTCTTGAAGCCTTGACACTCGTTCGTGAAGTGGCGCATTTCAAACCGATTGTCGAACAAAAATTGACGGAAACGATCTACAACGGACTTTGGTATTCACAGCTCACAAAAGCACTTCTTGCGTTTATCGATGAGACTCAAGCGACCGTCACAGGAACGGTTCGCATGAAACTGTATAAAGGACAAGCCATCGTCGACGGACGGAAGTCGCCAATTTCTCTTTATGATGAGGAACTTGCGACCTATACGTCAGCCGATACGTTCGATCAGCAAGCAGCTGTCGGATTCATCAAGTTGTGGGGTTTGCCAACAAAAGTTCAATCAGAGGTGTTGATGGAAAAGGGAGCGTTCGTCAATGAGTAAATTATGGGGAGGCCGTTTCGAGAAGACGGCGAGCGATTGGGTCGATGCATTCGGTGCATCGATTGAATTTGACGCTCAACTCGTTCTTGAGGATTTAGAGGGTAGCATGGCTCACGTGACGATGTTAGGTGACCAGGGCATCCTCTTAAAGGAAGAAGTCACTCAAATCCTTGATGGGTTACAACAACTTAAGCAAAAAGCACTCGCGGATGAATTAAAATTCGAGGTGTATCACGAAGATATTCATATGAACTTAGAAGCTCTGCTTCATGAAGCGATTGGACCGGTCGCAGGGAAAATGCATACGGCACGTAGTCGAAACGATCAAGTCGCGACGGACATGCATCTTTACTTGAAAGAACGTGTGAAAGAAGTGATTCAATTGATTGAATCGCTTCAACGCGAACTGCATGCTCACGCTTCAGAAAACGTAGAGACGATCATGCCTGGCTATACGCACCTCCAGCGTGCACAACCGATTTCACTGGCCCATCATTTGCTCGCCTATTTCTGGATGCTGGAGCGGGACAAGGAGCGGTTTACGGACAGCTTGAAACGGATTGATTGGTCCCCTCTTGGCGCAGGAGCCTTAGCAGGGACAACGTTTCCGATCGACCGTTCCCGTTCAGCTGAATTACTTGGCTTCAATCGGGTTTACCCGAACAGCCTCGATGCCGTTAGCGACCGTGACTTCATTCTCGAGTTTCTTTCAAATGCATCGATGCTCATGATGCACCTCTCCCGCTTCTGTGAAGAATTGATTCTGTGGGCAAGCGAAGAATATCGCTTCATCACGGTGTCCGATACGTTCTCTACCGGTTCGAGCATGATGCCACAAAAGAAAAACCCTGACATGGCCGAACTCGTCCGTGGAAAGTCGGGTCGAGTGATTGGAAACTTGATGGGCTTGTTGACGCTCATGAAAGGACTTCCGCTCGCTTACAACAAAGATTTACAGGAAGATAAAGAAGGAATGTTTGACACGGTCAAGACCGTTCAAGGCTCACTCAGTATCATGGCGGGGATGATGAATGAATTGACGTTCCACCCGGACGTCATGAAAAAAGCGACCGAGCGTGATTTTTCTAATGCGACCGAACTCGCCGATTATTTGACGGCAAAAGGGTTACCGTTCCGTGAGGCACACGAGGTGACTGGTAGACTCGTCAAATATTGCGTGGATGAGCGATTGTATTTACGCGAGCTTCCAATAACGGTGTTCCAAACGTACTCTGAATTGATTCAAGAGGATGTGTATCATGCCTTGACCCCTGAACAGGCAGTCGCACGTCGAAACAGTTACGGTGGCACTGGATTCGATGCCGTCCGTGAACAATTGAAAGAAGCCTCAGTATGCATGAGCACGATGACCTATTCTTAATCGTCAAGCACCCGTCACGTTACTCTGTGACGGGTCTTTTTATTTATCCTGTTCATTCAAACGTTCTACGAAAGAAGGAAGTCCTTTCTCAAGTAGGAGATCGAACACCTCCATCATCTCATCTATAGAATTTTCATTGACGTCTAGTAGATATTGTAAGACGACCCCGTCGACTGCCCCTATCAACCATGAACTGAACGCATTGTTTAGACGAGTGTTTTCTAATCCGTACAAATGAATCAGAATTTGTTCGATTTGTTTTGTCCATTCTGCATATTTGTCCTTTAATTTCAGTTGTGCATCCATATTGCCCAGTAGTACTTCATGAGCAAAATGATACTGCAGACGGTTCTCTGCATCTTTATGAAACCGTTCCGCCGTATTTCGTGCAATCTCCATTTTGATGCGTTCTTTAGAATACGAATCGCCCGTCATTTCTTTTGCGATTTGAGAGGAGACAGACAAGCTCTCATTCATTAAATCGTACAATAAATCCTCTTTATTTTTGTAATGATGGTAGATGGCTCCTGTCGTCATATTCGCCTCGATTGCAATCGCTCTGACTGTTGCCCCGTTCACTCCACTTCGAATAATGACCGTTCTCGCTGCATCTAGAATTTTATTTTTACCGTCCACAATTATCCTCCCCTTTCGAGTCCATTTTTAGAATAACATAGCTCTGCCAATGCAAGTGCTCAGGACTAAATTTTGTGAAATAATTCACATTGACTGAACAAGGTTGTAGGCTTATACTAAAAA
The DNA here is from genome assembly GCF_000023045.1 of Exiguobacterium sp. AT1b. Lineage (GTDB taxonomy): Bacteria > Bacillota > Bacilli > Exiguobacteriales > Exiguobacteriaceae > Exiguobacterium. The sequence goes on from NC_012673.1 coordinate 332,919, forward strand.
CATAACAAACGTTATGTTTGTTAAATTCAAATGAGAAGGTGAATGGAATGAACGTCTGGCCGCATGCAATCTCGATGCCACTCTATTTAGGTTTATTATTAGGAATCATCGTTTTTTTCAGAAAGCACTATAAACTGTCCGCCTACTTTTGGCTCGCTTCGTTATTGACCATCCCACTTTGGATGATGGGGAATGTTGATGGATGGTTTCGTTGGGCAAAAATTGTAAGCGTTATCATACCGACGATTATCGTTGGTTTCTCTCGAATCGCCATTTATGAGAACAAGAAAGGACGAATTTGGGACTTTTTAAAGCGTGACGAATTTTTATGGTTCTTCTATGCCATATTGTTCTTAAATATCGCAGAAGCCACGATCAAAGATGTGACACTCGGTAACTACTTTAACGCCGCCTGTGGATTTTTACTCTGTGTGACGATTCCTTTCGCACCGACTTTTTGGAAGTTTGCGAAAGAAGGATACGCGGATCTCGTAGCTTATACGACCGGGTCATGGAATTTTATCTACACGTCATGGAACGCATGTTTCGTCTATGCAGAATCTCCAACTTATTTTGCCAGCTCGCTCTGCATTTTGCTTGCGGCAGAACTGTATCCGGTCATCAAAGGACGACCAGAGCTTTACATTACCGCTCGAATTTACACGCTTGCAGCCCATTTATTGATTCGCGCATGCTATGACATCTTCCCGCAAGTCATGAACTCTTCGACCTGGTTCAACCCTGAGGTATTGAAATCATGGGGAATGATTAATTTTGTGATCATCGTCCCTTACGTCTTCTGGCATATGTGGCAACTTCATCACAATAAGGCCATCATCAGCTTCAAGAGAGCCAAAGTATCATGATGGAATCGAATATGTGAACGTATGATTTTGATTGCTCAATAGTGAACAATTAACTGATGTAAGGAGGAGATTTAAGTGGGAATTCTGTATGAAAGAATCGATGTCGTTGGATGGGGAATTGGGTTATTTGTCTTGTTTAGCTTGATGGCTTTCAATGAATTCAGTCGCACGACTAAGTGGGGAGGAATAACGTTATTTTTGATTGTCCCGACTATACTGACCCTTTATGTTTGGCCGACTACCGCAGCACCAGGGAATGAATATGGAACGGGTACATGGTTCAACTGGGTGAAAACATATTCTGCTCTCGCCGGCTGTCTCGGTTTCATGATTATTCGATATCGGCCCTCGCTATTACGAAAGAAATGGGTCTTATTCTTTCCACCGGGGATTTTGGCACTGAACATTTTAGAAGCTTGTATCCGAGACTTTCAAGTATACTTCTATAACGTTCCCGATGGCGCTTATATCGATCACCTTTGGGTCATGTCCGGACCTTGGAATCTAATGAACGGTTTTGCCGGATTATTGAACATCATCGCCATCTGCGGATGGGTTGGAATCAATATTTCGAAAGATCAATCAAAAGATATGATATGGCCCGACATGATTTGGCCATGGATCATCGCCTATGATTTATGGAATTTTGCTTACGTTTATAATTGTATCTCTGACCACTCGTTTTATGCGGGATTGATTCTGCTCCTTTCGTGTACCATCCCTTCTTTCTTTATTAAAAAAGGAGCTTGGTTGCAACATCGTGCCCACACGTTGGCTTTATGGATTATGTTTGTCATGACAGTTCCCGCGTTCGCCGACCGTTTAGCTCCCGTACCGTCGACACATGACCCGAGAGCTTTCTTCATCGTCAGTCTGCTCTCCCTTTTATTCAACATGGCGCTTGTCTCCTATCAATTTTATCGGATCCGACAACGACATCTTCATCCACTCAAGGATGAACTTTATGTTGAAACGAAGGCATATCAGACAGCTTTGAGTCAAAACGGGCTGTCTTGAAATAATTCTTGCCAACCCCTTCTCAACATGTTAACTTTTATATTGTTAACGTTAACTGAAAAGGGGTTTACATATGAAGATTCAAGATATGACTCAAATCGCCTTTGGCGCGGCACTCATCGCAAGTATCGGTTTCATCGAAATACCGATTGGACCCGTTCCGATCACCCTTCAAACACTCGCCATCATGACCATCGCCGGCATATTCGGTGCACGGAAAGGATTTTTGGCAGTCATCGTGTACCTCCTGCTCGGCTTGATCGGACTTCCAGTACTGAGTGGTCAAGGAGGTCTCGCACCGTTTGTAGGACCAACTGTCGGATATTTAATCGCCTTTCCGATTGCAGCGCTCTTCATTGGCTGGTTCAGCGAACGCTATCGCTCCATCCCGGCATTGATTGGCTATAATTTTTTATTCGGTCTAGGGCTTGTCTACTTACTCGGAAGTATCGGACTCGAGATCGTTCTCGGTATGTCGTTCATTGATGCGCTCAAAGTAAATATTCCATTCCTCTTCGGTGACGCTTTGAAAGCAGTGCTCGCAGCCATATTAGCTGTGAAAATTTCTCAGAACGTTCAAGTTCGTCGTTCCCTCGCTTCGTAAAGGTTCGAACGTTTCACCCGTTTCCATCTGTGGAATAACTGTAGTATGGAAGGGGGTGTCCCGATGAGCGACTCGACGTTTAAAAAACGCTTGCAGAAAGCGACCCACTTTTACCAACGCTCTGACAAAGGGCAGCGTCAAGGAATCGATAAGTCGTCTCATGAGAAACGTGACACAGATGCGTTCGAGCGAAGACTCCGTGAGGCAAAAGCGAAAGTTGGCGAGATTCAAGAAAACATTGACCATATTGCTAGACGTTAAAACCCCGTCCGAAGACGGGGTTTATTTTTTGCGTGGTCGAATGAGGAGGGTGACGATGAAGAGAAGCGCTAATGTGACGAGAAGTGCAAGTGATGCTGTATTCCACCCGATCAAATTCAACCCTACACTGATGGCGACCGTGATATAAAATCCACCGAGCGCTTTTTTGACGTGCTGCGAGCTGAAGCGTTGTAGCTGTTTCGCCCCAAAGGGTGATCCGATCATGGCACCCGCAATCAGAGCAAGACCGTGCAGATAATTCGTTTCAGCACCTGCCACCGTATAACTGATGACACCGGATACGACAATGAGAAGTGCTGCCGTAATACTCGTTCCGACCGCTCGCTTCATCTCCGTGTTCAACAACTTGACTTGAAGAGGGGTCAAGACGAATCCACCGCTCACGCCCATCAACGAGGAGATGAACCCCGCGAACACACCGATGATTCCAAGCCGTGGTACAGAGTCCGTTCCGACGCTTCCTTCCACATGCTGTTTCGAACGAAAGAAAGAAAGAGCAAAATATGTGAGTAATGCGATGTAGACGAGTGAGATGATGAGTGTCGCCCCATCAACTCCTTCTAAATAAAAGACGAGCGGTGTGGCAATCCAGGTCCCGACAATCCCGAACACACCGATCCATAAGGCGTGCGACACGTTCACGTTCCGCAAACGGATATGCGAGATTGTTCCTGCCGTCGTTGAGCCGAGTGTCAACATGAGGCTAAGGGCAATCGCCGCACTCGCTTCATATCCGAAGACAAGGAGAAGTGGTGTCAGTAAGATTCCACCACCAATCCCAAAGAAACCACTCAAGATTCCGATTAGCGTTCCTAAAAGGAGAAACTGTAATACTTGTAAAACGTCCATGTTGTACCCTTCTTTCATTGGTCTCGTCTGCAATCATATCAAAAAGGGGCGTCAAATGCGCCCCTTGCTTACAATGACCGTTCTAAAAACTCGAAAATTTGTTGACGATATTCATTCTGGAATGACTGGTACGACCCGACATGACCGTCGTTTTCAGTCACCCAAAGTTCGACGCGTTCTTGTGCTTTAGCCAATTTTTCACTTTCAGAAACAGGAATCGCATCATCCCCTTTACTGTGGATCAATAAAATTGGGGCATCAATCGACTTGATATCCTGAATAGGCGATACGACATCGGCATCGAGACCGGTGAACCAAGGGGTCACGGTCATGATCACGGGTGTGAACGGAACGTTCGGCAAGTCACTCCATACCGGAAGATTCGTCTCGAGATAATTTCGTAAATCACTAAACGGACTGTCGGCGATGACGGCAGCTACTTCGACATCATCAGCTGTAGAGAGTGCTGTCGCCGCTCCCATCGAGATCCCGTATAAGACAACCGGTCCTTCTGAACGACCTTTCGCATACTTGATTGCCGCTTTTAAATCGGATTGTTCTTTAGCGCCGACCGTGACTCGGTCACCCTCTGAAATCCCTGACCCGCGAAAATCGAACGTTAAAAATTGGTATCCTTGTTCATGAAATTCTGGAATCAACTCTTTCAACGGTAAATCTTCCTGTTCACGGTTCTTTCCATATCCGTGGGCAAAGACGATGGTCGCACGCGGTGTAGGATGAGGGATCCACCATCCGTATAAGTCATATCCTTCCTCCGATTCGATTGTCACATTCTCGTACTTCAAACCAAGTGATTTCGGGGTGTATGTCAATGTTTCCCGCTCCGGTGACGTCAACTGATCCCCAATATGAGCCGAGATTCCTCCGATAGCCAAACCGGCAACGAGTAAAATGATGAGTACCGCAACACTCAATAGTTTCATCCAACGATTCATCCGTAACTTCCCCTCGATTCTATTTACTCTATCTCAACCAGCTACGAAGCGCGATGAGCGCATGTTGGACTGGTTCCCATGTGCTAGACGGAATGAGATAACATGTCGCTTCATGGATAGAAAATGTTCGCACATCCTTTTGTTTGACGATGTTCTCGCCGATTGCGCCAAACGGGTCGCTGTTCACATCGACATGTTCAAATGTGCGCCACTTGCGCTCCCCTCGTTCTACAACGGCACAACCGAATGATTTGGTCGGGCCGTCAATTCCGTACTCGGCATAATGCCAGAGTGTCGTCGCATCGAGCGGAGACCCCAAGTGCAGGATTCGTGCGTTTCGCTCAATCATCCGCTCGATAGGTGAACCTGGACCGAACCCGACATCGATAGTATGACCGGACACAATGGCTTCAGCCCCATCGCCCCACGCGGCAACGGACCACATCGGATGGGAACTACGATATACATTCGGATAATTTCGAAACAGTTCTGGCACACGTCCCATGCCACGTGTCGCTGTTTTATCGGCTTCGTACGGAGGCATCTCCGCGCGAATCGTCTGCCACCACTCCACTGGGACAGGTGGCGCTTCCCATTCAGCTGGGTCAGAATTGTCTCCAGACTGGGTCGCCATCATGATCAACCCAGATGGACCGACCACATCTTGAATCGCTTCGATGACGGTCTGCGCCCCTCCACATACCCAACCGAGTTTTGAGAGCGACGAATGGACAAACAACGCCTCTCCCGAGCGAACCCCGGCTTCTTTTAACTGTTCGATGAGACTCGACTTCGTCACCATCTGTTTCACAACAATCACTCCACAATCAGCTGGATCGACGACCCGCTTCTAGATTTTTTCACTTCAATCCGTGCATCGACACGGTCTTTCAATTCTTGGACATGACTGATGACGCCGACGAGCCGACCGGTCGCTTGTAAAGACATTAATAATTCAATCGCCTGGTCTAGAGATTCGGCATCAAGCGTACCAAATCCTTCATCGATGAGCATCGTCTCAAGACTGATGCCGCCACTCAACTGTTGAACGACCTCCGCAAGTCCTAGAGCGAGTGAGAGCGACGCCTTAAACCCTTCACCGCCAGATAAGTTTTGTACACGACGCGATTGTCCGGTATAGGCATCAAAGACGAGAAGCTCGAGACCCGATTTGGCATTCCCCTTCGCCGTCTCGACTTTCCGCTCAAGCCGAAACTGACCGCTCGTCATCTGATCCAAATGAATGTTGGCCGCATGAAGGATCTGATCAAAGAAGGCGGTTTGAACATATGTCTCAAACGTCATTTTCTGTGGGTTGATTCCCTTCCCGGTATCCGCAATCAATTTGATCGTCTCTAATTTTCGCTCTTCTTGCGCCGTCTGTTCGCGAAGGGTATTCCATTCGGAGATGACGTGTCTATGTCGAGACAAGGCATCTTGGGCTGTGATCAGCTGTTTCGACGCCTGCTCACTCCACTCATTGACTTCCTTCACTTTCATCTCCATCCCATGCAGGTCCGGTCGCTCCTGATTCTCCAGTTTTTCTTCAATCATCTGTTTAAGGTGTCGGAGTCGAACGCCTTCTTCCTCCTCACGTTGCAACTGTTCACGAATCATCGTCCGCTTGTCGATTTGATTGGCGAATGATTCATAGCGTTCACGCGTCAGATGTGATGATTCTAGCTGATTGACCCAGATGGTCTGCTGGGCATCATACTGCTTCGATGCTTCAGACAACTGTTCACGGATCAATGACAGTCGTTCTTCCTCTTTCCAAAGTGCTTTTTTCATCGTCTCAAACTCGTGTTCGTACGCCTCGACTTGTTTCATCAACATCGCGATGCGCTGCTCAAGGTCGGCTCGCTCGCGCTGTAACGCATCGAATGTCGTTTCTTCACTTTGACCGAGTGCGTGGAGATTTTGTTGCGTCGCTTCAAGTTCGGATACGACACGCTCCCGCTCTTCGAACTGTTGACGTCGCTCTTGCTCTAACTGTCTGATTTCCGCTGACAGCTGACGTAGTGTCCGTTCGTTCTCTTGACGTATTCGTTCTTCCCGTTGCAATCGTTCTGCACGTGTTCGCCACTTATTGAGTTCTTCTGTGATATCCCCGTCGAATTGAATGTCTATCGAAGCTTGATCCAGTTCTTGTCGGATTGCTTCAAGTTGTTGATAGAACGAACGATAGTCCGCTCTCGCTTCGATTAAGCGTGTGGACAAATCATCAAGACGTGCCACGGCCGCATCCCGCTCCGTGATGTTCGTAACGGTTTCTTCGTGTTGTGGGATATCATGATGACGAGAACCGCATACCGGGCATGGCTCACCGTCTACAAGCGTTTCACTCAATTGTCTCGCTAGTAGTAACTGTTCCTGATGTTTAAACGTGGAGACCACTTCCTGTTGGGTCACGTACTGTCGTTGAACGTCCTTACCCGTCCGTTCACATTCGTCGAGTTGTTTTGATAACTCACGCGCTTTTGTTTCAAGGGAGGCCAGATGCACCAATCGGTCGACATGACGTTCGGCATCGACTGCTCGTTCGCTAGGTTCAGACTTTACGCTCTCGACCAATTGTTGTTCTTTTTCTTGAAGTTCTTGTAACCGAGATTCTTTTGAAAACGTGGCCAATTGTTTTGCACGATTCATCAGTTGGTCACGAAGGGTCACGAGTGTGGTGCGTTCCTTGATTCTTGGCATCATCTCATCGACAATCCGTAGTCGCTCTTTACGAGAGATCACTTCTTCTTTGTCCTTTTCAATCGTTGCTTGTCGCTCCACTAACTTCGATTGGGTGGATTGCAAGTGCTCTAATTTTGTCGAGGAGGTCTGTTCTTCCATCGTTAGCCGACGAACGAGTTGCTCTAGTTCCTGTAACCGTTCAAAGACTGGACGAATGTTGGCTGCGACCTCTAAATTTGTTAGCAGTTCACGAGTCTCGTTTCGAATCGATTCTCCGTTTAAAAAGATTGCAAGTGCTCGATCGGTCTCTTCTCGCTCCTTGAATAGGGTGATGAGCGCTTTTGCTTTCTCAAGTGCATCTCTTGCCTCTTCCAGTGCTGTCGCATACGTTTGTTTCTGGGCTAAGGCCGTTTCACACGTTGCAATCAGATGTTCTTCACGCTCATCGAGCCAACGTTGAATCTCGTCGATTGACTGGGTCGACACCTCTTCAATCGATTCATCCTCAAGTTCTAATAATTTGAGCCGCGTCCGCTCGACCGCCCATTCCACTTGTTTGCGATAGGCACTATAGCGTTCGCCCCACTTTTCCTGGAACGTACGATATGCCTCTGTTTTGAAGATGGATTGGAGGATTTGTTGTTTCTCATTCGAGTTCGAATCAAGTAATTGTCTAAATTGGTTTTGAGGGAGCAACAAAATTTGACTGAACTGTTCATACGATAGTTGTAAAATCGATTCGATTCGTTCTTGAACCTCGTTCACTTTCGTCGCCAACGGCTTCCATCCGTCTTCCCATTCATAGAGGATGGCCTCATGCGGGATTGGGGTCTTGTTTTTCGGATGAGGTTGTTGCGGCTGTCGTACGATCCGATAGCGCTCTCCTCGAATCGTGAACGAAAAATCTACTTCCGTCTTCAACTCAGGTTGTGCATACTGGCTTCTGAAGTCACTTGCATTTCGAAGCGCCCCACTCGCCCTACCATAAAGGGCGAACGTCATAGCATCAAAGATCGTCGTCTTCCCGGCGCCCGTTCGACCGCTGACGACAAACATCGAGCGGCCAACTAACTGGGTGAAGTCAATCGTTTCACGTTCTGCATATGGTCCGAATGCTTGAATCATCAATTCGACCGGTCTCATCAGACATCACCCTCTTCTATCATTTGCTTCACGGCATCTGGTGCAGTGCAATCATGAACGGCCTCAAAAAATTGAAGATATACCTCTTCTACGGACTGTCTTTCGAGCGTTTCGCGTTCAAACGTGGATGTCTGTTCCTGACGACGTAACAGTTCCAGTTCAAGATGAAGGATATTCGGATAGACAGTCCGGAGTTTCGCCATCGGATCATGGAGCGCCGTATCGTCGGTCAATACAATTTTAAGGTAGTCATCTGTCTGTTGTTGCTGATAAAAAGTTGGGGCAAGGAGTTCGTTCAATGTTCCCGTGAGTTGTCGCATATCTCGCTCTGGTGTCAAGGCACGGCGACGACGTGTCCATTGACCGTTCCATTCCAGAATATCGACGGACTTTTCATGATTGACCTCGGAAAACGAATATTTCATGAGCGACCCGCTATATGCAATTCTTTCTGATTGAATCGCATCACGATTATGTAAATGACCTAATGCCGTATACGAAAAAGGCTCATATAACCCTTTTGCGACCTGTCCAGCCGTGCCAACGGATAACTGACGCTCTGAATCCGTCTCCAGTCCGCCCGCGACAAAACTGTGACCGATTGTAACCGCATCTTTTTCGATTGTACCGTAAGCTTCAATGACTGCCTCCAGTGCATCGTGATGCGTTCGAATCGAGTCGATACCGAGGATATGTCGTACGCGAGCCGGCTCAAGGAATGGAATCGGATAAAATGGGACCCCTGCGACATCAAGGGGACCAGATGTCGGGTCTAGCTTCCCGACGATGTGAAGTCCTACTTGTCTCAATAACTTCGAACTATATTCGAGACGTTCTGCCGAATCATGGTTTCCTGCGATGGCTACGACTGGGATTCCGCGGTTCAAGACGAGCTCTCGCCACATCTCATCGAGTAAATCGACCGCCTCGACGGGAGGGACGGCACGGTCATATAAATCACCTGCGATGATGACCGCATCGGGTCGCTCTTCATCTACGATTTGTAAAAATGAATGGAACAAGATATTCCGTTGATCTTCTGTCATATGTCGACCGTGGACAATCTTTCCTAGATGCCAATCGGCCGTGTGAATCCATTTCATCACGTATCACCTCTCTTTCCTATTCTAGCATGAGTCATTCGTATGATTCGACGTCTTGACACCCGTTTTTGAAACAGCGAAAGTAAGAGGAGAGGAGGACTTCCAACATGAAACCATCAACATGGCAAACTTTTTTTCAATTATTCAAAATCGCGAATCCTCCGAAAGGGCTATTTGTCGGAGCCATTCTCATCTCTCTCCTTCAAGCCGTCGCCTCACTGGCCATTCCGCTCATCTTGCAACGTGTGGTCGACCGGTGGAGCAGCGACTTATTGACACCAGAATGGATCATCTATTTCGTCATCGCATTTTTGATTCAGGTCATCACGAGTGCCGTTTCGATTTATTGGTTACATATTGTGGGGCAACGGGTCGTTGCCAATTTACGCACGACCTTGTGGGACCATCTCGTCAAACTGCCGATCCCTTTCTATGACGGCATCAAGTCGGGGGAACTGGTGTCTCGGTTGAACAATGATACGACGACGCTTCAACAGTTGTTATCCGAACAAAGTGTCAGGTTGTTGACCTCCCTCGTCTCGGTCATCGGCGCCGTCGTCATCTTGTTCACACTCGATTGGCAAATGACACTCGTCATCTTGTTCTCTGTTCCGACCACACTCATCATTGTCATACCGCTCGGACGGAAGCTTCGGATTATCGCAAAAGAGACACAACAAGAACTCGGAAATCTTTCCGGCTTCTTCGCCGAACTGCTCGGTGAAATCCGCCTCGTCAAATCACAAGCGACGGAACAGATGGAAGTGAAAACCGGCAAAGCAAAAATCGAGACACTGTTCGATTACGGGGTGAAGGAAGGACGAATTCAAGCAATCCTTATTCCCCTTCTCAATGTGACCTTGACCGGGATGTTAATTGCCATCCTCGGGTTCGGCGCATATCGCGTCTCGACCGGAGCTTTATCAACGGGCGAACTACTCGCCTTCATGCTCTATCTCTTCCAAATCATCACGCCCCTCATCACGATGAGTGAATTCTTGACGAGACTTCAAAAGGCGCGTGGAGCTACGGAACGGATTGCTGAATTGCTCGAAGTCAGTCCCGAACCATACAGCACACATGAAGAAACGATTCATCAGACAGCACTCTCATTCGAAGACGTTGCTTTCCATTATGGCACTGAACCCGTCATCCAAGGATTGACACTTCACGTGTCACCGGGGGCGACAACCGCCATCGTCGGACGGAGTGGTGCCGGGAAAACGACACTTTTCTCACTTGTCGAACAGTTCTACACACCGACGGCAGGAACGATTCGATATAGAAATCGAGAGATTCAAACATACGGGCGTGACACTTGGCGTCAAATCATCGGATATGTCGCTCAAGATTCCCCCGTCCTCTCAGGATCTGTACGGACAAACATTGTGTACGGACTTCGACATGAAGCGAGCGATGATGAAATCAAAGAGGCCTGTGAAATGGCCAACGCATGGTCGTTCATTGAAACGATGCCAGAACAGCTCGATACGGAGATTGGTGAGCGAGGCATCCGTTTGTCTGGCGGGCAGCGGCAACGGCTTGCTATCGCGCGTGCGTTGTTACGAAATCCACAGATTTTATTGCTCGACGAGGCAACATCAAGTCTAGATTCCGAATCAGAACGTGTGGTCCAAGAAGCGTTAGACCGCCTGATGGTCGGACGAACGACGCTTGTGATTGCCCACCGACTCTCGACTGTCAGACATGCCGACCAGATTGTCGTCTTAGAAGACGGACGAATCAGCGGAATCGGGAAACATGAGCAACTTTTAACGGAGAATGAACTATATCAACGACTCGTTTCACAACAATTATTAGGGGGACAAGCGACATGAAAACAATCGGATTTATCGGGCTCGGGGTCATGGGCCAATCGATGGTACGTAATTTGATGAAACACGGATTTGAAGTACAAGCATACACACGGACGAAAGAGAAGGCAGCTGCATTGTTAGAGGAAGGTGTAACATGGTGTGATTCGGTACGGGACGTTTGCCGAGATGCCGATGCCGTCATCACGATCGTCGGCTATCCGTCCGATGTCGAATCCATCTATTTTGACGAAGGGAACATTCTTGATTCGGCAGAACCAGGTACATTATTGATCGACATGACGACGTCCTCACCGAAACTGGCTGAACGAATTGCCGAGACTGCCATTGAGCGGAGTCTCCTCCCACTTGACGCACCAGTAACAGGTGGCGATGTCGGAGCCAAAAATGGAACGCTGTCGATTTTAGTCGGTGGGGGTGAATTCGCCTTCAATAAAGCGAAGCCTCTATTTGAAGCGATGGGACAATCGATTGAACGAATGGGATACGCAGGGAGCGGTCAATATGCGAAACTTGCCAATCAAATCGCCATTGCCGGCATCATGATGGGGAATGCCGAAATGCTAGCGTTCAGTAAACGAGCTGGAATTGACCCAGAGGCGCTCGTTCGTACGATTCGTGGCGGGGCAGCTGGTAGCTGGACGCTTGAAAACCTGGTTCCACGAATGATTGTCGAAGATTATGCACCTGGCTTCTTCATCAAACACTTTATCAAAGACATGACACTTGCCATCGAGAGTGCACACGAGCTACAAGTGACATTACCAGGTCTCGAGCTCGCACATCGCCTCTATTCGATTTTGGAAGAGAACGGATACGGAGAGAATGGCACACAAGCACTGATCGAGTATTATCTCCATCAAGACGTTTGAAACCGGACGTTTGTGGAATTAGTAGGAATGAAGGAGGCGATTTTCGTGCCATGGAATATGAAAGACTATCCAGAATCACTGAAAAACTTCGATCCACTTGTAAAAAAGAAAGCCATTGATATCGCGAACGCATTACTCGCGCAAGGCTACTCTGAGACGAAAGCGATTCCCATTGCCACCGAGCAAGCGAAAAAATGGCATGCGGATGCGTCGGAAGAGGAAAAACAAGATTTTGAAGACGCCCCAAATCCTAAAAAGTCAGATCAGCATGGAACATAAAACAACCGGTCGGATTATCCGACCGGTTGTTTTGCTTGATAGGAGGCATTTAGCTCCAAATAGAGTCCAGAAATCGCCGTTTGAAGATACGGTGTGACAAAGATATAAGCTAAGCCTCCAGTAAGAAGGACGAGCGCATACCATCCGATAAAACTCGCAAAGAGCTTTAACATCGTCTGTTTGTGACCCTTCATCATCTGTCGGCTCTTTCTCATCGCCTGGAACGCTGATAGGTCAGGATTATCTCGCATAATGAACGGTACAATCCGATACGTCAAATAGAACCAGACACCAGGTACGATCAAGAAGAGCATCAGCACGTTTAGACCTAAATAGAATACGGCATAATAGACCACGGCACGTGAATAGTCTTTCAGTGACCCAAACGATTCAATCAACAATCCGAACGTTGGCTTTTCATCTTTCGCGACCTGAAGAAACACCCAATTTTTCCCGAGCTCGATGGGGGCGAGCAAAACCGTCGCCCCGTAAAGGAGCGCCACCGAGGTCAAAAGGACTTCGGGGTCGTTCGTCGAGAGATCAAGTCGTGTCGTGATCATCGCTTGAATGACCATGACAGTTAAGACAACGAGTAATGAGATGCCCCACTTCCCTGATAGCATGCGTAGCGCATATTGTTTGTAAACGGAAGATTGCATGAATTCACCTACATTTATTGTTTTCTCTCATTATAGCAAAAAAACAGTCTTCCGACTGTTTTCTGCCTTGGCTCATCCAAGAAGTGGTTTGAACTTTCCTTCATCGAGCTTTCCATTCGTTCGTACACCGTTTCCGATGTGTACCATCGCTACGTCAAGATGTTCTTGAAGAATCGGTAACGTTTCCACCGTGATCCCTGCACCAGGCAAAAGTGTCATCTCCGCCCGTTCCTTCAAGGCAATCAAGGTTTCGATTCCTTCTAGTGCGGTGTTGGCACCGCCTGAAGTAAGGAGAATGTCTACTTCCGGATATTCATTCAACACGTCCATCGCTTCAAAGAGATCACGAGATGCATCGAAGGCACGGTGGTACGTGAGCGTCATTTCCCCTTTGTGTTTGATGACTTCACCTAAAATCCGCTCATCAATCGCACCGTCCTGTGTCAATGCACCGAATACGATCCCATCGACACCGAGCTCACGGCATAGACCGATATCCGCAAGCATGGTTTCGACATCATCCTCATTGTAATGGAACGAATGTGTATGGGGGCGAATCATCACATGCACCGGAATCGATACATGTTCGACCACGTTTCGAATCGTTCCAAAACTTGGTGTGATCCCCCCATTTTCCATATCTGCAATCAGTTCGAGTCGTTTCGCACCGAATTGCTCAGCCTGTATAGCTTCCGTCAGTGTAGTGACAATCACTTCTACATTCATTCAATCGCTCCCTTTACGGTGCGAACTTCCAGTCCACACCATGTTCGGCTAAGACGCCTTTGAAATCTTGAGGTTCAGGAAAATCAGAAATAATCGCCGTCACCTTCGAAAAATCACAGACGCGATACCGCTTTTGTTGATTCAGTTGGGTATGGTCTGTCAATAAGAACGTCTCGCGACTTTGTGACATCACCGACTGGGTGATACTGGCGAGGCCAAACGCGTCACACGTTAAACCTAGTGACGCATCAACTCCTTCGACGGACAAGATGGCAAGGTCGAACATGTAAGTCTGAAGTTGCGCCAGGACTTGCTCACCTGTCGTCACGAGATGTTTCGGGTCGATTGTACCACCTAACAGCTGAATTTCGCCACCGAGCACACCTTTTGCTCGCTGTTCAAACAACGCCTTCGCCACCGTCAACGATGGCGTCACGACCGTCACATTGCGACCACGCAACCGGGATGCCACTTGCTCTGCTGCAACCCCATGTCCGATATATAATAATGTATCATCTGGAATCAGCTGAAATGCGGTATAGGCGATTCGACGAATTCCATCCATGTTTGCAATCACGATGGGCTGAAAGGACATGCTCTGATGAAGGACCGCTCCCCCGTATACACGTTTGATTCGATGTTCTTTTTCTAACTCTTCTAAATAACGTCGAATCGATTCCCCCGATACGTTCAAGCGCTCGATCAACTCACTCGTCTTTACTTTGCCTTCTCGTTCGATCCATTCTACAATTTTCTGTTTACGCTCTTCACCGATTAAAGACACGTCCCTGCCTCCTCCACAATAATCTTTCCTTTTCTAGTGTAACGAACGCATGTAAATTTAACGTAAATTGAAAGTAAAGAACGAGCAAATCCAACATGTTTTTGTTTCTTTTTTGTGTAAATCAACGACAATACACAAAAAAGGCACGCCCTAAACGGACGTACCTGCATGCGTCATGATTTCGGCTTGTGTTGAAACAGTGGAACTTTTGGTTCTTTTCCAGCACGAATACGTTGCCAGTTGGTACGATGCTTAATAATAATGAACAATGCGAGTGGCACGATGACGATCAGCGGTAACCAATCTTTCGTCACGATGCTATAAGTCGTTGCTGTCACCAGTCCCACCACGGCGGCAGCCATCGAGGAGAGGGATACCATGCGCGAAGTGAGGAGCGTCACGATAAATGTACCGACGACGACAAAGAAGAACCACGGGAAGGCTGCCAACAAAACTCCACCGCTCGTCGCAACCGATTTTCCACCTTTGAATTTCGCAAAGACTGGATAAGAGTGTCCAATCACTGCCGGGATTCCGGCAAGAAGCAGGCTCATCTCGCTTCCGAATAGTAGAGGCAGCAATGCAGCGACAAGACCTTTCCCCATGTCACCGAGCAAAACGAGGATTCCTGCCTTCTTACCTAATACGCGAAACGTGTTCGTCGTCCCTAAATTGCCGCTCCCATGTTCTCGAACGTCTACGCGATAGCCGAGCTTGCCGATGATGAGGGCAAACGGAATGGCACCAAGTAGATAACTTAAAATAATAATCATGATTTCTGTCACATATGGCATCGCAATTCCCCTTATTTCATAAATTCCGCAATATAGCGATCATATGGCTGATTCAATGCATGTACCTGTTTCGCATGCTCCATACCGATATAACGTAAATGCCATGGTTCGTACATATACCCGGTCTCTTCCTCAAACTCTTTTTGGTAACGGATGATAAAACCATACTCGTGAGCATGATCGGCTAGCCATTTTCCTTCAACCGTTTCACCGAGACTTTGAGTCAGTTGATAGTTGACTGAGGCGCTCGATACGTCAATCGCAAGTCCTGTTTGATGTTCAGAATGACCTGGTGGTGCGGAGTATTTCATGGCTTGCTCTTTGCCATCTCGTTCGACATAAGCATTGAAGAGATTGACTTGATAGGCGTATGAACGAAACGCACTCGTCCCTTTCAAATCAATTCCTGCTGCCTTCGCATCTTTCATTAGACCTTCAATCGCCTGAGCAGCCTCTTTACGTAACATTCGACGTTCACCGACTGTCGAGTCGACAAAATCGATATTCGCCTCTACTAAATCACTTGGCTGATAGTCGGCAGGCAATGCAATTTGCTTGTTTACAAGAATCAATTCATCTAATTCCAAATTGGCCACACCATCCGTTTCAATCGGTTGACTAGGTGCCACAGGTTCTTCCTCTACTGGTTCGGTCGGCTGTTCAGTCTCGTCCGACGTCTCCTCTTCAGAAGGTGACTCGGAGACCGTTTCATCTTCACGATCCGAAGTCGGTTCATTTGGTTCTGTCTTTGGTTCATCTATTGTTGATGACTGTGTCGTTGGTTCTTTCGGTTCAACTTGCTCGTTTGTCGTACAACCGGCTAACATGAACGTCAAGGCGCCGCAAACCATCAAAATCGATGGATAACGCATGCGATCTTCCCCTTTCTAGATAACAAAAAGTACCGTCAAGATATGATACCACACTGACGGTACGAAGACAGAAGATTCTTAGACAGGGTTCATGACGTTCAAATACATTTCATGCCATTTCGGGAACTCTCGATCAAGTCGAATCGGTTTGAAGTCGCCTCGTTTGACGACGACATGCGTTGTAGTAGCTGTGCCAACAAGTTCTCCATGTTGATTCGTCAACTCATAGCCATAAATCGTTCTGATTTTTGAATATTGATCGACCCATACACGAACATGAACCGTATCACCATACGTCACGCTACGCTTATAGTCCATGGATACATTTGTCACGGGAGAGACAAATCCCGCTTCTTCCATATCTTTGTACTCGACACCTAGTTGTCGTAACAATTCCGTGCGCGCAATCTCTAAATAAACTAAATAGTTGGCATGATAGACGATGCCCATCATGTCCGTCTCTTGATACCTTACTGGGATTTGAACCGTGTGCATTGAATCATCCTTCTTTCCTAAGAAAAGTATATTATAACTTACTCTTAATATCTACTACTAATAATTGCTGGAGTGACACATTCTCATCCTCCGTCGACACTAAACGATAAGACTGACGAGCAATCGATTCATCAATAACAGATAGAGCGGTGCGCGCGTTCGCATGTTTGATGTCTTGTAAGCGAGTAGCTAATGCTTTAAGCGCATCTTCCTCCATCACATAGCCGAACTGACTTGCGTAGTTTTTCGCGATGTCTACTAACTGTTCTTGCGTATAGTCAGCAAAATGAATCGTCCGTTTCATTCGGCTACTAAGACCAGGGTTGGATTCAATTAATCGGCGCATCGGACCTTCGTAACCGGCAAGGACGACGACAAGATTCTCGCCATGTTTCGGCATTTCATCAACGAGTGTATCGATTGCCTCCCGGCCATAGTCGTTCGCCCCGCCGTTCAAACTATAGGCCTCGTCAATTAGCAAGACGCCGCCAAGGGCGTCACGGATCGCCGCTTTCGTTTTTTGAGCTGTCTGTCCCACATAGCCACTAACTAAATCTGCACGACTGACGACATTGACATGTCCTCGCTTCAAATATCCTGTCCGTTTCAACATCTGTGCATACAGATAGGCAAATGTCGTTTTTCCGGTACCGCTGTTTCCGGTTAGTGTCACATGGAGCTGGACCGGCGCCGTCTTCAAACCAAGCGCTTTTCGTTTCTTCTGTATCTTGATGAGCGCTTCAATTTCAGCCAGTTGTGCTTTTGCATCTTCCATGCCGACAAGGTCATCTAACGATGTCGGACTCGATTCATCATCTGGCTGATCAAAGTCTTCTTCAGTCAAGAGCGCCATTTCGTCTAACGGAGCATCTGCACCGAAGCGGGAACCCTTCTTAAACATCGCATCAAGTAAAATGTTATGGACAGTCCGAGCATTTCCGAACGTCGAGTCGACCCGTTCTCTGTCGATTCGAGCAAGAAGTGATCGTTTCGCCTCTTCTGTCAGCACGTAATTGTTCTCTTGTGCCACTTTCTCACCGATGGCGACCAATTCTTCGTCACGGTAGTTCGGTAACTCGTAGTGATTCGATTCAGGGAATCGTGAACGTAAACCGGGGTTCGCCAAGAGGAAATGACGCATTTCTTCTGGATAACCAGCTAGAATGACGACGAACTTGCCAGCATATTCGCCACTCGTCATTGCGGCGACAAGCGTATCGATGGCCGCTTGTCCGTAATCACTGCCACTCGCATCTTGACGCTTCAATGCGTATGCCTCATCGATGAATAAGACACCACCTTCCGCCTCTTTCACCTTGTTCATTACCTGTTCTTCCGTTTGTCCAACATAGGCACCGACAAGACTCGAACGATCTGCCTCGACAAGGTCTGGGCGTCCTAATAAGCCGAGTTCAAAGTAAATCTCAGCCATGAGTCTCGCTAATGTCGTCTTGCCGGTTCCTGGATTCCCTGTGAAGACGAGATGAAGGGAAGGTTGATGTTTTGAAGAAAATCCAGCCTTTTCTCGTTCCTTCTGGAAAAGGAGGAAGCGATACCATGCCTTTACACGCGCTTTGATGTCATCGAGCCCAATCATGTCTTCAAGTGACTCAATCGCGCTCGAGCGTGCCTCGGTCGGACGGTCTGGTAGTAGCTCACAAATCGTGTGTAGTCGTTCTTTCACAAGGGCAACGCGCTCCCCGAAACGATGAAACGCTTCACGACTGAAATAGTTCCCCTGCATGGATGCGAGCAAGGAGGCGGTATCATCTTCAAGAGATGCGACCTCTTGCATCGCTTCGATGATCGCTTCAAACAGGTTTTCCAATTGTCCGCGCCATTCAGAATCACGTAAATCAGACTTCGCAGTCTCCACCTCATCATGGAGTTGGTCAAGTTGATCGAGCAACGCTGACGTTTTTGACTCGTACTCTGTTAAGATTTGAACCTTCATCGAGGCGTAATCGGTCTCTCGTAAGGTTGGCCAGTCGACTTGAAGCGCCTGTTTCGAACGACGCAACTGCTCATTCAGTTGAAACAGACGAAGCTCTGGAGGAAGTGCGTTCATCGCCTCCAACTCGTTTACCCAGCGGTTGAGTAACGGGTCCATCGTTTCCTTTTGTTTGAGCCGATGTGTTGCGAGCAGCCGCAAGGAACGAATTAATTCTTCTTGGTGCTGAGTCGCACGAGACCAATGTGCGTAAGATAACAAAGCCGCCTCGTTTACTTTTTCTCCAGCTTCCCAGTTCGTCAAGTCCGTTTGAACTTGTTCCACTTGAATTTGTTTCATCTTGTTCTCCCTTTCAGACGACAAGGGAGCCGACATCATGTCTGCTCCCCATCGGATTATCTTGATTCAAACGATGTCATCCGAATCGAATGGAATAACTTCCCGTTATTCCGCGATTCTGCCGCGAGCAAGATTCGTTCGTGCGCATCGACATAATATGTGACAGTCTCTTTATTTTCTTCTTCACTAAAAATCGATGGATAGTTTTCAATCCACTCTTCCGGAACGGTCTCAGCCGATTCTGATTTCACATACGCTTGCGCGGTACGTCCGACCAAATCGGTTTCGCCTTCACTTGAACCGAGCGTCCCGTCATCGAGCCATTTACGAATCTGTTCGTTCGTTGCACGTGACAAGAATGGATGAGGTGCGACTGCTCCGGAGTTCGTCTCCTGTCGAAGAACTTCTTCCCCGTCCGGATTGAACTCTAAGTAGGTCTCTCCATCCCATTCAGCTTTCGCGCCAACATTTGGACCCGTCACGACTTCAGATACAAAATGTCCATCCTCATCATAAGTGACAAGATACTCTCGTTCTTCGAGCTCTTCGCCTTCTTTTGGAAGTTTGCGTTCTTGATATCCGATCACGACATTCGAGTAGAATGGTTCGACTTGCTCCTCCTCTTCCCCGCTCAAATCCATGAGCACATAGAAGTTATATGCGAGTAATGCCCCGACAATGAGGATGCCGGCCAATATCACCCAGCTCAACCGTTTTTTTATCTGTTGTTTCATAGCCTATCCTCCTCGTTTCTTCACTTACTATCCTACACTAGCGAGAAGGACAAGCAAAATATTTTTGACCGAAAAAGGGCCTCATCTGAGACCCTTTCGAATTAACCTAGTTTATCTTCATCTTTCTTTTGCATCTCTAGCCATTTATCTCGTTCATCCGGTTCGTCGGTAAGATCCTTGAATAAGGCAATCATCATAAAGATGAGCACGAAGATGAATGGGAAGGCTGCGAGAATCGCAACAGCTTGTAGAGCATCTAATCCACCAGCATACAACAATACGGCTGCGATTGATGATTGGATGATTCCCCAAGTCATTTTAATCCCCATCGGCGGGATAAGCTTCCCGTTCGATGTAAGCATACCGAGGACGTATGTCGCAGAGTCGGCCGATGTAATAAAGAATGTCGAAATCAAGAAGATGGCGATTACACTGAGAAGCGTCCCAAAACCACCGAACGTTTCAAACAGTGCGAACAGCCCGACTTCAGTACCGATTTCGTTTACTTGATCAATTAAGCTATATCCTCCGAACAAATCAGCCCAGATGGCCGAACCGCCGAAGACGGAGAACCATAATAATCCGAATGATGTCGGGACAAGTAAGATTCCGATGATAAATTCCCGAATCGTACGCCCTTTCGATACACGTGCGATAAACGTTCCGACGAATGGTGACCAAGAAATCCACCAAGCCCAGTAGAAGATGGTCCAACCGTTCACCCATTCACGTTCAACGGGTTCAAATGCGGCTGTACGGAAACTCATGCTCGGGAGCTGCTGCAAATAAGTTCCGACTGTTTGTGTGAACAAGTCGAAAATGAAAGCTGTCGGTCCCGCAAACATCGTCGCTACAAGTAGGACAATTGCCAAGAATATATTCGTATTACTTAAGATTCGAATTCCTTTGTCAAGACCTGTCGAAGCACTGATCATGTAGAGCACCGTTACGACGGCAATGATGATCAACTGTGTCACGAAAGCGTTCGGTACCCCAGGGATGAGGTAATGAAGGCCACCGGCAATTTGCTGAGCACCAAAACCAAGTGAAGTCGCTACCCCGAATGCAGTCGCAATGACTGCGAGGATATCGACCGTTTGCTTCACGGGTTGTTCGTAGCGGTTATGGACGAGCGAACCGATTGTCTCCCCAATCGTCGCGGGACGACCTTTTCTAAACGTCGAATATGCGATGGCGAGCGCAATCATTGCGTAAATCGCCCATGGATGGAGGCCCCAATGGAAAAATGCATAACGCATCGCAGTCCGTGCATCTCCTTCAGGTGTAGGGGAAGCGAATGGTGGTGAGTGGAAGTGGAGCAACGGTTCAGCCGCTCCCCAGAAGATGAGTCCAATTCCCATCCCGGCACTGAATAACATGGCAAACCATGATAAATAACTAAATTCTGGACGATCTGTATCCTTTCCAAGTCGAATCGAACCATATCTTGAAAAGATTAAAAAGATGGCAACCAGTAAAAACCCGGTGGCGCTCAAGAGATAGAACCAACCCATCCCGTTTGAGAGCCAGCCTTGTAACGTACTCGTCACGTTTAATAGACTGGCATTACCTAATAAACTCTCGGGGAAAAGTCCCCAAATCGTAAATAAGCCAGTTATGATTGCAGATACGACGAATACGGTCGTCACCCGGCTTTTTCGTTCCATAAAATCACTCCTATTTAATTTTCTATTTTCATATACGTTTTCCACCCTAACATACTTTTGAAACAAGTCACAACCCTATGTGTACATAAATGTGTTGTTTACCGTCCAATAGATAGGTGTCTTGTCATCAAGTTGTTTCTTTGGGCTCCAGTGAAACAATCAATGTTTCATCGACCACATAGTAAGGTCTTTTTGGCAACGTTTTTAAATAACCCCCCTCTCGTAAACAGGTCAAATCGAGTTGAAGCGCGTTCTGAAATTTTTGTAACGGTAATTTCTTCTCCTGGTCCATATACAGATCGAGTGCCCGTTGCACTTGATCCATTTCATAAATGACGTCGCGTTCATCTTCCGGTACGATATGAAACGTCTCTTTTGACATGAAGAAACGTTGTTTCGGGATTCCCGAAAGGTGATGTTTCAAGCGTTTGGTGTCGATTTCTTGCGAGTCATCCAGTAGGACGGTGCGATTCACACCTTTTGGCAGTGTCTGTTCATATTCGTGAATCGCATGACGCAATTCTGAAAGGGTGATATCAATTTCTCGATCCTGTTCCACCTCTTTTTGTTGCGTCAATCGTTTCCACCAACTCTTTCCGAGCTTCTCTTTCTTATCCATAAGCGCACCCCTCCCTGTCTTCCTGTTCCCGAATCTTTTAAAACTTTCACCTTAAAATTGCATATTCATGAAAAAAACCTTCCTTTTTTCAAAGGAAGGTCATGGACTAGCACTTATTTCAATTTGTTACGGAGAACCATTTGCAGGATTCCACCGTGACGGTAGTAATCAATTTCAACTTCAGAGTCGAAACGAGCGATGACTTTGAACTCTGTCACCGTTCCGTTTTCATGTGTCGCTTTTGCGTTCAAGATATCGCGCGGACGTACAGACTCATCGACTTGAATATCAATTGCTTCTTCACCAGTCAATCCGAGTGATTCAGCCGATTCCCCGTCTAAGAACTGAAGCGGGAGCACACCCATCATGACAAGGTTCGAACGGTGAATCCGCTCGAAACTTTGTGCGATGACCGCACGGATTCCAAGAAGATTCGTCCCTTTCGCTGCCCAGTCACGAGATGATCCCATTCCGTAATCATTTCCTGCAAGGACAACAAGACCTGTTCCCTGTTCCTTGTACTTCATAGCCGCATCATACATTGGCATGATTTCACCAGTTGGCCAGTACGTCGTAAAGCCACCTTCAGTTCCTGGAGCAACTTGGTTGCGGATACGAATGTTTGCGAACGTACCACGCATCATGACTTCATGGTTACCACGGCGAGAACCATATGAGTTGAAGTCGATTGGCTCTACCCCTTTAGAAAGGAGGTATTGACCGGCTGGTGTCGTTTTCGAGAATGATCCAGCTGGCGAGATGTGGTCGGTCGTAACCGAATCCGCAAACTTCCCGATGACACGTAAGCCATTCAATGCATGAACCTCGCCCGCTTCTGGTTCGAGTTGTTCGAAGAACGGTGGGTTTTGGATGTATGTCGACTCATCTGAGAAGTCATACAAGTTTCCTTCCGGAACATCGAGTGCGTTCCAACGCTCGTTACCAGTGAAGACCGTTTCGTACTCTTTACGGAATGCTTCTGGTGATACGACGTCTTGGACAACCATTTTGATTTCATCGTTTGATGGCCAGATGTCTTTGAAGTATACTTCATTTCCATCTTTGTCTGTACCGAACGAATCATTCATAATGTCGAAGTTGACTGACCCGGCAAGAGCGTAAGCGACGACGAGCGGTGGTGATGCCAAGAAGTTTGCCTTCACGAGCGGGTGAACGCGCCCTTCAAAGTTACGGTTACCAGAGAGGACTGACGACACGAGCAAGTCGTTTTCTGTGATCGTATCTTCGACTTCACGGTCAAGCGGACCAGAGTTTCCGATACATGTCGTACAACCGTATCCGACCGTGTTGAAGCCAAGTTCGTCCAAGTAAGAAGTCAAACCAGCCTTATCCAAGTAGTCCGTTACGACTTTCGAACCTGGTGCGAGTGATGTCTTCACGTATTTCGGAACGGTTAAGCCACGTTCAACGGCTTTCTTCGCAACGAGTCCAGCACCGACCATGACGTATGGGTTCGACGTGTTCGTACAGCTTGTGATGGCTGCAATCGCAACATCTCCCGTACTCATGTCGACTGCGCCGTCCTCGTACTTGACTGTCGCCGTTTTGTCGAGTTCAGAACGGTCAAGTCCGAAGCCACTGTTTCCTGCAGGAGCACTCAAGCTATCGATGAACGATGTTTGAACGTCTGAGAGGTTGATTCGGTCTTGTGGACGTTTCGGACCCGCAAGTGAAGGCTGGACTTTCGACAAGTCGAGTGTCAACACTTTTGTGAACGTTGGATCAGCTTGATCTGGTGTATAGAAGAGATCATTCGCTTTAGAGTATTCTTCGACGAGTGAAATCAACTCTTCAGAGCGACCAGTCGTACGCATGTAGTTCAATGTTTCCGTATCGACCGGGAAGAATCCACATGTCGCACCATATTCAGGCGCCATGTTTGCAATCGTCGCACGGTCTGAAAGTGGCATCGTGTGGAGCGACGGTCCGAAGAATTCAACGAATTTCCCGACAACTTTTTCATGACGGAGCATCTCTGTCACGACGAGCGCCACATCTGTCGCTGTCACACCAGGGTTTACTTCACCGATGATTTTGACACCGACGACGTCTGGCACTGGGAAGTATGATGGTTGACCGAGCATGCTTGCTTCCGCCTCGATTCCTCCGACACCCCAGCCAAGAACACCGAGTCCGTTGATCATCGTTGTGTGCGAATCCGTTCCGACGAGTGAATCTGGATAAGCAACTGTACCTTCTGCATCATTCTTCTCGAGGACGACAGATGCCAAGTACTCCAAGTTTACTTGGTGAACAATCCCCGTTGCAGGTGGTACGGCACGATAGTTGTCAAATGCCGTCTGAGCCCAACGTAAGAACTT
This sequence comes from Exiguobacterium sp. AT1b, assembly GCF_000023045.1. Lineage (GTDB taxonomy): Bacteria > Bacillota > Bacilli > Exiguobacteriales > Exiguobacteriaceae > Exiguobacterium. The sequence goes on from NC_012673.1 coordinate 357,389, forward strand.
ATAACGTTCTTCGTTACGTTCAAATTCGATGTCCATGTTTTTCATCAATGCGCCAGCGAAACCATATGCATCTACTTGAACTGAGTGGTCGACGACGAGATCGACAGGAATTTCTGGGTTGATTTTGTTTGGGTCTCCACCGAGGTCTGCCATCGCTTTACGAAGTGAAGCAAGGTCTACAACCGTCGGTACACCCGTGAAGTCTTGAAGTACGACACGTGCCGGTTTGAACGGTACGTCAATGTCTTTCGAGACGTCGGCAGTGCCCCATTTTGCCAAGTTCTCGACATGTTCTTTCGTGATGGCACGCCCGTCTTGTTGACGGAGAACCGATTCAAGAAGAACGCGAATCGAATACGGAAGACGGCTGATGTCCGTCAATCCTTCTTCTTCCAATTTTTTCAAACGATAAAAATCATACGATTGCCCGTTCGCTTCGAACTTTGTCCGAGATGCGAAGGCGTCTAAAACATTCGTCTGTTCCATTGCAATTTCCCCCTTTTTGAAAGCGCCGACCACACGACAATGCGTAATCGCTTACTTTTCACATATTTATCATAATACAAGTATAGCGTGACGTAAAATACATTCCGTCACAAATTAGTCATAAGTAAAACTTATCAAAACTAAAATGACTTACTTCACAACAAAAAAACACCTCAGAAACGAGGTGTTTACATCTTATTCTTCCGTACCGATCTCTTCGTTGACGTCAAGTGCCTCAACAAGCGTCAAGTCATCTGCGTGACGCTCAGCGAACCGTTCATATGTGAACTCGTTCGCGAACAGGAAGACCGGACGTTCCCAACGGTCTGTAACGAGCATGTTCCGTGAATCTTGGAACGGTTTCAATGCCTTCAACTCTTTATCTTTGACCCAACGAGCAACGCTATATGAGACTGGTTCCATTCGAATATCGACGCCATATTCATTGTTTAAACGATATTCGAATACCTCGAATTGAAGTTGTCCGACCGCGCCAAGATAAATCTCGTTATATTCGTTGCGATACACTTGAATCGCCCCTTCTTGCGCAAGCTGTTCTACCCCTTTATGGAAGTGTTTCGACTTGAGCGAGTTGATTGGCGAAACGCGCATGAACAATTCCGGTGGGAAAGTCGGCAAGGCTTCAAACGCAATCTTTTGCTTCGACGTGGTGATCGTATCTCCAATTTGATACGTCCCAGAATCGTAGATCCCGATGACATCACCGGCAAACGCTTGGTCGACTGTTTCTCGATCGTTCGCCATCAATTGTGTCGATTGGCTCAATTTAATCTTTTTCCCAGTCCGGGTGAGCGTCACGTCCATCCCACGCTCGAACACACCGGAACAGATGCGGACGAATGCGATGCGGTCGCGGTGTGCCGGGTTCATGTTCGCTTGAATCTTGAAGACGAATCCACTGAAGTCTTCTGATGTCGGATTGATCGGACCGACGTTCGACTTACGGGCCTCAGGAGCCGGAGACATATCTAAATAGTGATTTAAGAACGCAGTCACGCCAAAGTCGACGAGCGCTGTTCCGAAAAATACCGGTGTCAATTTACCGCTCTGAATCGCCTCGACATCAATCTCGTTCCCCGCTCCGTCAAGAAGGTCGATCTCATCGCGAAGGTTCGTCAAGTTCTCTTCAGAAAGATGATCAGCGAGCACCGGGTCGTTTACCCCGTCCTCACTCAGTTGAAGTGTCGACTTCTCCCCACGGAACAAGTGGACCTCATTTTTCATTCGGTCGTAGACACCTTCAAACTGCATTCCGCTCCCGATCGGCCATGTAATCGCGACAGAAGGCATGCCTAACACTTCTTCGAGCTCTTCCATCAATTCAAGCGGATCTTTTGCCTGACGATCCAACTTGTTCATAAATGTGAAGATTGGAATCCCACGCATCCGACAAACTTGGAATAGTTTTTTCGTCTGTGTTTCAATCCCTTTCGCAGCATCGATGACCATGACCGCGCTATCAACCGATGTCAACACGCGATACGTGTCTTCACCGAAGTCGTTGTGTCCTGGTGTGTCCATGATCGATACGACCTTATCTTGATAGATGAATTGCATGACAGATGATGTGACCGAGATCCCACGTTGTTTCTCGATTTCCATCCAGTCGGATTTCGCGTGCTTTGAGTTTTTGCGCGCTTTGACCGTACCCGCCTCGCGAATCGCACCACCGTGCAAAAGTAATTTCTCTGTTAATGTTGTCTTCCCCGCATCCGGGTGAGAGATAATGCCGAATATCCGACGTCTCTCGACTTCCTGTTTCAATTGGCTCATATAGGATAGACCTTTCCTTTCTCGTCTCAGTTCATGCTTATTCTCGTAGCAACGCTATCTATTCTAACGAAATCAAATCCGTTCGTCTATCCTAATGGAACGTACGCCTTTTGCAAATGGATTCTTTTTTGTATACTAACGATGAAAGCAAGTGAATGTATAGAACGGGGGAAAGACGATGCCAGAAAACTTGATGATGTATTTCATTGTATTCTGGGGATTCGTCATGATTGGACTCATGACGATTGGCGGGTACTTCATGTTTCGTAAGTTTTTAAAACGAATGCCAAAAGAAGATGGACGTTCCCTACTTGACATCGAAGATGATTATATAGAAAGAACGCGTCATCTATGGACTCCGGAAACGCGGACGTTATTAGATCGTCTCGTCACACCGGTACCCGAGTTGTTCCGCGACGTCGCGATCCGAAAAATCGCAGGTAAAATCGGTCAATTCGCGCTTGAAACGCGAGCCAAAAAAATGACGACCGAACTCGTGGTAAAGGGTTATATCGCCGCGACACCTAAGCGCGATCATAAGTTCTTAAAAAAAGCGCTAGCCGAAGAACAGATCGACTGGACGCCATACGAACACTATTTTCAGCAGTAGACTCTATCTCATTCAGATAGAGTTTTTTGTTTGTCGAATTGTGCGATTCGCCTAATGGGTCAAAAGTACCTTTTCTTGAGTTTTATACTACACCGAAATAACGTTCACGAATTAGACAATATTGAAAACGCTTACAATAAATTGGTATGACCAATATTAATATAACGTCTTCTGTTTCGACACGAAAAAAAGGAATGACTGAACTGTTTTTCACAACGCATAATGGATTTATCTTACAGTCAAGGAGGGTTTATTATGCATGATGTGACACACGTTTCACAAACGACAAGCCATCAATCTGCCCACATGATTACCGAGCACGAGACATTTCATCGGTTAATGCGGGAAAAAAATCGATTCATCGTTCCAGCTATCATCTTCTCACTCATCTTTTATTTCACACTCCCGATTCTGACGAGTTATACGACGATTTTGAATACACCACTCATCGGGGACATCACTTGGGCTTGGGCGTTCGCCTTTTCCCAGTTCATCATGACCTGGACACTTTGTGTACTTTATAGTCGACGTGCCCGTCGCTTTGACGCTCTCGTCGAACAATTAAAAAACGAGGTGAGATCATGAACTGGACCGCAATCGCCCTCTTTATCGCCATTGTCGGACTCACGCTTGTGATTACATACTTTGCAGCACGAAAAACAAAAACTGCCAGTGACTTTTATACGGCAGACGGTGGATTGACCGGATTTCAAAACGGTCTTGCCATTGCAGGGGACTATATGTCTGCCGCATCGTTTCTCGGAATTGCGGGCATGATCGCGCTCGCGGGATTCGATGGATTTTTCTATTCTATCGGTTTCCTCGTCGCCTACCTCGTGGTCCTCTATCTCGTCGCCGAACCATTACGTAATCTTGGGAAATATACGATGGCAGATATGATCGCGGCACGTTTCAACAAGCCCCGCGTTCGTGGTGTCGCAGCGATGAATGCGATTGTCATCTCCATTTTCTACATGATTGCGCAACTCGTCGGAGCGGGTGCTCTGATTGAATTGTTACTCGGAATCCCTTATACGACAAGTGTCGTCGTCGTCGGTATCTTGATGACGGTCTACGTCGTTTTCGGTGGCATGACGGCCACTTCTTGGGTACAAATCACGAAAGCCGTACTTTTAATGATTGGGACGGCAATCATCTCATTTCTCGTGTTCGCTCGTTTTGATTTCTCCGTCACGACAATGTTCAATGAAGTCAGCAAAGCGACCCCACTCGGAAGTGACTTCTTGAACCCAGGGAATAAATTCAAGCTACCGCTCGATACTATCTCATTAAACATGGCGCTCGTGCTCGGTACGGCAGGGCTCCCTCATATTCTGATTCGCTTCTTCACCGTCAAAGACGCACCGACTGCTCGGCAATCCGTCGTCTATGCGACATGGATCATCGGTGCATTTTATATCTTGACCATATTCCTAGGTTTCGGTGCCGCAGCATTCGTCGGACGTGATGCCATTCTCGCCGCAAACCCAGCCGGCAACATGGCGGCCCCTCTTCTCGCGCAAGTGCTCGGTGGTGACCTCTTGTTCGCTTTCGTTGCCGCAATCGCGTTCGCGACAATTCTTGCCGTTGTAGCAGGACTCGTACTGTCAGCCGCTTCCGCCTTCGCCCATGACTTCTACGGACATATCATTCGTAAAGGGGAAGCGACAGAAACTGAACAAGTGAAAGCCGCGCGAATCGCTTCAGTTGCGGTCGCCCTCGTCTCAATGGGACTAGCTTTTTTCGCCCAGTCGATGAACGTTGCGTTTCTTGTCTCGCTCGCCTTCGCCGTTGCGGCGAGTGCGAACTTACCTGTGATTCTCTTTACGATTTTCTGGAGACGCTTTAATACAGGAGGCGCCATTTGGGGAATGGTCGTCGGTTTGTTCTCCTCACTGATTCTAGTCGCACTCAGCCCGAACCTTTGGGCTCCGGACGGTTCGGCCATCTTTGTCGGTGAAGCCCTTTTCCCACTATCCAATCCCGGGATTGTATCAATCCCTCTCGGTTTCATCGCTGCCGTGATTGGTACACTGGTCACGAAATCGGATGAAGCAGCAGGAAACTATGAACGCGTCCTCGTCAAGGCGAACACTGGAATCGACGCGGAGACGGAAGTCGCCGCTACGAAAGCAGACTAAATAAAAAATGGAGTGGCTCAACGCCACTCCATTTTTACGTGATTGCGATTCGTTTATATTTTTGATACATGGCGATTCGCCACGGGACAATCATCCCCCAAGCAATCAAATAAAACAATCCGCCGGTCGAGAAGAGATCGACCTCATGACCGACCCAAATCTTCATTGCTGTACGAATGGCAAGGAGTGCGAACACGACCACGAAAAATGCTTTCGATCGTGAGAGATACACTTCGCCGTCCCGTTTTTCAAAGTTTGATGTCTTAATCAAAAACAGACTGAAGATGAGCCCGACTGCAAGAGCCTCAGCCACTTCGACCCATGACAAGCGAAACGCAGGAATCAAAAACTGAATCATCCCGGTCGTCATCGCAAGTGGTGGGATTAAAATTTTCTTCGCATTCGTCGGCTTTGCCGATGCTTTTACACGAACAAAGCTCGCTACGATACCCATTAACAACGCAACGAGAGTCGACCCCCATAACATTGACATCTCGGTCAACCCCTTAAAATCCGGTGAATCCGACAAGCTCGCTCATCCATGCAGCGAACCGATTCATTCCGTCAAAATATAATAGTACGCCGAACGCCATCATCAAATAGCCTCCGACTTTTGCCACTTTTGCACTGTTGCGTGCTAAGTACTTGATCTTGCCAACGAATGCGACCATCACCAAAAATGGAATCGCAAACCCGATGACATACGCCAACATATAGCCGAGTCCTTGACTCGGGTTCGTAGCGGCTAGTGCGATCACACCAGCTAAAATCGGACCTGTACACGGTGTCCAACCGGCCGCAAATCCAATACCAATTAAAACGGTTCCAAAATAACCGCTCTTTCGTTCGCCGATATCCATTTTCTTTTCACGCATCATAAATTGCGGTTGCCATAAGCCCGCCAAAAAGACGCCGAATACGAAAATCAAAATGGCGCCGAACATGCGTAGACTGTCCTTGTATTGGATGAAGACGTCTGCGATCAACGAAGTCGACAACCCTAGCACAAGAAAGACAATCGAAAAACCGAATAAGAACGAAAATGTGTGGAACCAAGCTGTACGCTGTTTTAATCCTTCATTTTTTAACTCAGATACGGAAACCCCAGTGATATACGAGAGAAAGACCGGATACAACGGGAGCGTACATGGTGACAAGAACGATAAGACGCCCGCCCCAAATGCGAGCCATAATGTGACTTCCATGACGATTTCCACCTTTCACGACCATTATAGCGAAATCCTATTTAAATTGCTCGAATCTTTTCTTTCAAACCTCAACATCATTTTGTAATTTTTGAAATGGAAATGAAACTTGTCATCTGTAAACGGAGGTGCTAAGATTTGGATATTCCAGTTCACAAAATTCTAATTTACATGATGGGGGAACGAACGTGGCAGTCACCGCAGCAGATACACTACACCAGGCCATTGAACAAAAACGTGATGAACTGTATAAAATCGCGTCAAAGCATTCTTGGACCTCACCTGAAGTCATTTCAGTAAGCCAAGAACTTGACTCTCTAATCACTCGTCATGTCCTATCAAAGCATAATAAAGAGCAACTTCATTCTTGAAACTTGACGGCTCGTCACCTTGTGTGACGAGCTTTTTCCATGGAAAAAAGGACACCTGAATAGGTATCCTTTCCAAATCAAGACATCAGACGTTGTCCGGATTGCAGTTCATACATCTTTTTGTACAGTCCGTCTTGTTTCAATAACTGTTGATGATTGCCACGCTCTACGATTTCACCGCGATGCAAGACCAATATCAAATCTGCATCTTGAATCGTCGACAGGCGGTGGGCGATTGCAATCGTCGTCCGACCCCGACGCATCCGATCGAGCGCAGTCTGTACACGCTCTTCTGTTTCGGTATCGATGGAGCTTGTCGCTTCATCGAGAATAAGCACCTTTGGATTACGTGCGACCGTACGAGCAAAAGCGAGCAATTGACGCTCCCCGCTTGAGAACGTCGCTCCACGCTCTCCGACGACATGGCCATAGCCAGCATCCAACTTTTCAATGAATGTATGCGCTTGGACGAATTCAGCAGCTTCACGCGCGCGCTCAGAATCGATGTCCGGATTGAACAGCTTCAAATTCTCTTCAATTGTTCCGGTGAATAAGAATGGGTCTTGTAGGACAAGCCCGACCTGATGACGAAGCTCTTGCTCCTCGAACTGTTCGAGCGGTTGCCCGTCAATCGTGATGCGACCAGATTCATATGGGTAAAAACGGGTCAACAAATTGATGATCGAACTTTTACCACTCCCAGTATGACCAACGAGCGCTACCGTCTCACCAGGTTTCGCCACGAACGAAATTTGTTTCAACACGTCAACTTCTCCGTCGTAACTGAACGTCACGTCTTCGAATCGAACTTCCCCATCAGTGATCCGTGCTTCACCAGGCATCTGTTTACCTGGAGCCGGTTCATCCGTATCTAAGATTTTGAAGACACGATCCGCCGATACGACGGCTTGTTGAAATTCGCTCAATCGTTGCATGATATCGAGTACAGGACGGAAAATACGTTCAATATAGCTGATGAAAGCATACACGACCCCTACCTGAACCTGTTCACTCATGGAGAGCACCCCATAATAGCCGAGCAGACCGATGATGGAGAAGGCAAGAAGGAGTTCGATGATTGGGCGTAGCAACATGCTATCGAGTTTTAAGTTCCGATATCGCGCCTCCTGATGCGCTTCGTTCGTCTCTTCGAACTGACGGATGAGACGCTCTTCTTGACGAAATTGTTGAATGATGCCCATCCCGTTGATGGATTCGTTCAACTGGGCGTTTAGTTGTGACAACAAATCCCGGACTTGTGCGAAATATTTCGTCGAGAAACGACGATACGCCCAAATGATGAGCCAAAAGAGAGGCAACAAGATGAGTCCCATCGTCGCGAGCGGCGGCTCTAAAATGTAGAGGAAAATATACGTCCCGATCAACTGAACAGCGGACTGAACGAACGTACTCATCACTCCGACATAGAGCTCTTTCACCGCCTCCGTATCGTTCGTAATACGCGATACAAGGACGCCCGCTGGTGTACGGTCAAAATAAGCGAGCCGCATCCCCATGACGTGGCGGAAAATATCCATCCGAATATTTTGAACAATCTTCAGCGCAATCTTTTGAAACGAAATCGATTGTAGATAATCAAACACGATTGCAGATACGTGAAGAACCATATAGACGGCGAAGAGAGCGATGACCCAGTTCGTTGGATAGACACCCGGTGTGACGAATTCATCGATGAACACTTTGATTAGAAACGGCCCTGCCAACTTTGCACCTGTCGCAATCAAGAGAAATACGAAGGCGACACTGAGCGGTTTACCATACCGTTTCGCGTAACTGAGCAGTCGCTTGATGACTTGCCATTCTTGGACATCATGTTTCATCGTGTCCACCCCCTTCTACAATCGCTTCAAGTTGCTGACGATCATATGTCTCTCGATACCAGCCTGTCTCCTGAAGCAATGCCTCATGACGACCTCGCTGAATGATATTTCCGTCCTCAATCACGAGAATCTCGTCAGCATGTTCCACGGCGGAAAGTCGATGGGCGACGATGACGCGCGCCTGGTCCGGATTGCCGACTCGAAAATGCTCGATAATCGACTCTTCCGTTTTCGCATCGACCGCAGATAACGCATCATCTAATATCAAGACATCAGCCGCTGTCATGAGCGCCCGTGCGATGGAAATCCGCTGTTTCTGGCCACCTGATAATGTGACCCCGCGTTCACCGACGAGTGTCGCATAGCCTTCCGGAAGACGGACGATATCTTCATGCACCTCAGCGACCTTAGCCGCTTCGATGATTTCTTCCATGCTCGCATCGGGTCTTCCGAACGCGATATTGTTCGCAATCGAATCCGAGAACAAGAAGTGATCTTGCGGCACGACCGCAATCTTATCCATCAGAAGTGACTTTTTCACTTGGCGGATGTTGATCCCGCCGATTTTAATCTTTCCATCTTTCACGTCATACTCACGTGTCAACAGACGGACAATCGTTGTCTTCCCTGCACCTGTTCTGCCGACAATCCCGATGGTTTTTCCACGCTCAATCCGAAAATGAACATTGTGGAGCACAACGGTCTCGTCATAGGCGAAGTTTCGAATATCAACTTCCACCTCTGAATGAGAGAGCGTCGTCGCAGCCATGCGGTCGTCTTGAATCTCAGGTTTGACGGCGAGCATCCGCTCAATCCGGTCGTAAGACGCACGTCCACGCTCCACGATGTTGAACAACCATCCAAAGGCTAACATTGGCCATGTCAACAGTGCCAAATAAGCTGTGAAGCTGACGATCTGTCCAATCGTCAATTCTCCTTGTTCAATCAAGACGGCTCCATACCCGACCGAAAGGATATAAGACAATCCGACAATTCCGAAGATGGTCGGGTCGTATAAGGCATCAATCTTCGCGACTCGTACGTTTTTGGCCATGACTTCACTCGATAAATTCTCAAACGATTCCACGTCCCGACCGACTTCCCCCGTCGATTTTAAGACACGGACGCCACTGACACTTTCTTGCACTTTGTCATTCAATTCTGAAAATGCCGCTTGGGCGACCCCGAATCGGCTATGTAACATCTTTCCATATCGCGTCGTCAAAGCGACCATGATTGGTAACGGTAGTAAGGCAACGAGCGTCAATTTCCAACTGATTGTTGTAATCATCGTGATGATGACGAACGTCCCAAGTGTCACGCTATCGACGAGTGTTAAAATCCCCGCACCGGCCGTCATCGATACGGCTTGTACATCATTTGTCGCATGGGCCATCAAATCACCGACCCGTGACTTTTTATAAAATCGCTGATCAAGATCTGTGAAATGCCGATATAGTTGGCTACGAAGCATTCTTCCTAGACGAATCGATGCGCCGAAGATAAAATAGCGCCAAAAGAAGCGGGCGATATAGTTTCCAATTCCAACAGCGGCAAGTCCCCCTAATAATAGCCAGAGTGTGTCGGACGAAAGCGAACCACGGTTGATCTCATCGACAATCCGTCCGATGATGCGTGGTGGAATCAGTTCTAGACCAGCCACGAAGATCAGTAAGACGATGCCGAGCGCGTACGTCTTCCACTCAAGACGCAAAAACCAAGATAATTGTTTGAATACACGAATGTGAAACGCCCCCCTTTGTCTTTAGATGAAGATTATTTATTAATCGTAGCGAAAGTCTGTTCGATTGTCTAACAAAAAGAGGAAACAAAAAAGCACTTCGGGAACCGAAGTGCTTTCGTGATTGATTATGATTTCTTTTCGTTTTTCATCTGCACGTTCATGGCGCGCATCACTTGGTTGACTTTCTTCTGTGATGGCTTTTGACCCATCTGCATCATCAACGTACGAATCATATCTTCATTGATTGGCGGGTTCTGTTCAAGGTAGTTCATCATGTATTTACGCGCGATAAAGAATCCAATCGCGATACCCCCGATGAGTGCTGCCACGACAAGAAGAATCCAGAATAATGTACTCAAGGCTTTACCTCCTCTACCATATGAAACATCGTTTTTTACTATACACTAAATTGAACAACTTCGCTAGTCGTCCAGAAAAAAAGTGACGGCCAAACGATTGGCCGTCACATCAATCTAACTAGAGATTAAAGTGATTTTACTGCATTGACGACGTTGTCGACTGACATGCCGTATTCTTTCATGAGGAGGTCACCAGGTGCAGATGCTCCGAACTTGTCGATTCCGAGCACTTTACCACCGAATCCTACATATTTGTACCATCCTAGTGTCGCACCCGCTTCAAGTGATACACGTTTCGTGACTGAAGATGGAAGGACAGATTCTTTGTACTCTGCAGATTGCGCTTCGAAGAGTTCCCATGATGGCATCGAGACGACTGCCGCTTTCACGCCTTCTGACGCGAGCTGTTCACGCGCTTCAACGAGAACGTGTACTTCAGAACCTGTACCGAGCAAGAGAACGTCTGCATCTTTCGATTCACCTGCAACGACGTAAGCTCCTTTTGCTGCCGTTTCAATAGATGTACCTTCGAGTTCTGGTAACGCTTGACGAGTCAAGACGAGAAGTGAAGGAGTCGTTTTCGATGTCACTGCTTGTTTCCAAGCTGCAATCGTTTCTTTGCCGTCAGCAGGACGAAGAACAGAGAGGTTCGGCATCGCGCGGAAGCTCATCAAATGTTCGACCGGCTCGTGCGTTGGGCCATCTTCACCGACTGCGATTGAGTCGTGCGTCAAGATGAACGTCGATGGAAGTCCCATAAGTGCTGCGAGACGGACTGCAGGACGGAGGTAATCCGAGAAGACGAAGAACGTCGCACCGTAAGGAAGGACACCACCGTGAAGGGCCATACCGTTCACAGCTGCAGCCATCGCGAACTCACGAACACCGAACCAGATGTTACGGCCAGCTGGATCTTCATCGAAGTCTGCCGCACCTTTGATCATCGAGTTGTTCGATCCGGCAAGGTCAGCTGACCCACCGAAGAGTGTCGGTACTGCTTTTGCGATTGCGTTTAACACTTCACCGCTCGTTTGACGTGTTGCTTTTTTCGAACCGATTTCGAATGTCGGCAACTCGCTATCCCAACCTTCAGGAAGCTCATTGTTCATCGCACGCTCGAACTGTGCTCCGAGCTCAGGGTGTGCCGCTTTATACGCTTCAACGAGTTCGTTCCAGTCTGACTCATATTTCGCACCAGGCTCGACAACTTTCTCGTTGAATAAGTCATATACTTCGTTTGGAACGTAGAATGACTCGCCTTCCCATTTGTAGAACTGTTTCGTCAATTCGATTTCAGCGTCTCCAAGTGGCGCACCGTGTGATGCCGATTTACCCGACTTGTTCGGTGAACCGAATCCGATGACCGTTTTAACTTCGATCAATGTCGGCTTCGACGTCTCTGCTTTTGCAGCATCAATCGCTTTTGCGATTGAATCGATGTCCGTTCCGTCTTCGACACGAATAACTTGCCATCCATAAGCGTTGAATCGGTCTTCTACGCTTTCAGAGAATGACTTATGAAGGTCGCCATCGAGAGAGATGTCGTTTGAATCGTAAAGAACGACGAGTTTACCAAGTTTCAAGTGACCTGCAAGGGAAGCCGCCTCAGCAGATACACCTTCCATCAAGTCTCCGTCACCGCAAATGCCGAACGTGTAGTGGTCAACGACGTTGAACTCGTCGCGGTTGTAAGTCGCTTCTAAGTGTTTCTCTGCCATGGCCATCCCGACAGCCATCGCAATCCCTTGTCCAAGTGGGCCCGTTGTCGCATCTACCCCAGCCGTGTGGCGGTACTCAGGGTGACCAGGTGTTTTCGAGTCCATTTGACGGAATGATTTCAAATCGTCCATCGACAAATCATAGCCAGACAAGTGAAGGAGCGAATACAAGAGCATCGATCCATGACCCGCTGAAAGCACGAAACGGTCACGGTTGAACCAGTTCGGGTTTTTCGGGTTGTGACGCATTTTATCTGTCCAAAGTGTAAACGCCATTGGGGCAGCGCCCATCGGCATCCCTGGGTGACCAGAGTTCGCTTTTTGGACCGCATCAATTGAGAGCGTCCGAATCGAGTTAATCGCTAATAATTCTTTAGTAGTTGTTTCCACTAATTTCATCCTCTCTGTGTTAAGAAGGTTTTCTACCCGTCATATTTTATCACACTCAATCGTGTGTCACAACTAATTAATTAGTATAACACATTTGGTGAAATCGTTTCCTTCTATTGCATGAAATAATGTGTAATCCGTTCGTCTGATGCGTGTTCGTGTATAACAAAAATGCACATCCTATACGAAATAGGATGTGCATTCGGGATCACTCACCGCGATAACGTTTTTGGTCTTCTTTCAACTTCTCTGGGGTAACGTCGTTCCCATCTGGGTCGACGACTTTCATCCCCATCATTTGTGATTTGAACGATTGACGAAACGCCTTCAAATATTCTTGACGCAAGTTTTGCTGTTCGTTCATTTCGTCTTGAGACAGTCCTTCTGTCTTCGCTTTGTTGGCGAGGAAATTGATTCGCTCCAATTGTCCTGGTGCTAACATCTGACTCGCCCCCTCTCTAGTGAATTTGTTCTTATACTTTACAAAATCAGAGAGGAAGAATCAAGTTTCAGCCACTGACTGGTGCTCGAGATAACGTCGATTGACGGTCGCTTTCGACACTTCATAACCAAATCCTCGAAGGGTCGCCGCAATCTCAGCAAACGTCAAGCCACGCTCGCGTAATTGAATAATCTCTTCAATCGGCACTTCGATTCGATGTCGCCCACCTTGATCGTTATTTTGAATATTGCGCTGTGGGTTAAATCCGTTGGCGACGGCACGGCGCATCCCGCGAGAAATTTTAGCGTTATGAATCTTACGCTGATACTCTTCGACAACACTGACAATCTCCAACACCATCTTCTCGGCATCGGAAACGACATAGTCCGACGTCGACTGCATCGTCAGCAATCGCACGTCATGCTTCATTAGAGTATGCAAGATCGCAATCTTGGCATTCCCTCGTCCTAAACGACTGTCATCCGTGACGAGAACAGCATCGAGCTGAGAAGTGGATACATGGTCAAGTAAATCAAGTAGCCCTTGCCGATTGACTTCATAACCACTCTCTTGCTCTGTGATGACATCTATGACGTCGGCCCCTAATCCCGAAGCCAGCTGCTGTAATTCTTCGACTTGCCGACTGAGTGATGTCTCTTGGGTAGACTTGTTCGTCGATACCCGGCAATAGATGACGACTCGCATCGCACCACTCCCTTTCATTGCATTCATTTGTTACGATACACAGTTCAAGAATAGTTCGCAATGAAGAACAATCACTCAGCGGCATACCATTTCATTTTTCGTTCGTTATGCTCTTCACGCTCTGCCATGATCTGTGCTTCGAGCGATTCCGCTTCGACGTATGCGACCTCTTGTTCAATCGTCCGCTCTGACGTGACGACCGGATCGACAACTTTTGGTTCCCCTCGCATTTCACCAGCCAAGTAAAAAGCGAACATCCCGACCAAGAGCATCCCGACTAAAATGATTCCGTTGAGTGTGTCTTTCATGATTGAATTGCCTCCCGTATAAGAATATATGTTCGTTAGAACGTTTGTTCGTTTATCTGTTCTCATCATAAAACAAGAACCCGTGTTCGGTCAACACAAAAAAACGAACGAATGTTTGTACGCTCATGTGTTCTTGTGTTACACTAGACACATAAAGAATAGGATGCGATTGCAGGTTATTCGATTATATCGAGGTGAACATAATGAAAAAAATGTCAGCGCGACAACAACAGATTCTTGATTTCATCAAAGACGAAGTACGGGCTAAAGGTTATCCGCCTTCTGTTCGTGAAATTGGAGAAGCCGTCGGTTTAGCATCTAGTTCGACCGTACACGGTCATCTAGATCGTTTAGAGAAACGCGGATTGATTCGTCGAGATAAGACGAAGCCTCGCGCGATTGAAATTTTGACTGACGATATGCCGACAATGGAAGAGCAAGAGTCCGTCATGTACGTACCGGTCATCGGTAAGGTCACTGCCGGGACGCCGATCACCGCCATCGAGAACGTGGAAGAACACTTCCCGCTCCCGGCACATATCGTCGGGTCAGATAATGTATACATGTTGTCTGTCTCTGGGGATTCGATGATCAACGCAGGCATCTTGGACGGGGACCGGGTGCTCGTGCGCCAACAGAGCACGGCCGACAATGGAGAGATTGTCGTCGCCATGACGGAAGAAGGCGAAGCGACCGTGAAGCGGATTTACAAGGAAGCTTCAAAGGTCCGCCTTCAACCGGAGAACGACGAGTTAGAAGCGATGTATTTTGACAACGTCTCGATTTTAGGGAAGGTTATCGGTGTATACCGTACGATTCATTAATGGCTAGTGGCAAGACCCATACCCGAACGAATCTCGTGGCAACCGGAGCACTCGCGGTTGCCACGCCTTTTCTTGAGATCGATGTTCCATTCTCTTTGATCATCGGCGCCATTATCGGTACACTCTGGCTCTCCCCGGACCTCGATTTAAAATCAGACGCCTATTATCGATGGGGACCACTCAAATTGATCTGGCTCCCTTACGTAAAGCTTATGCCGCACCGTTCGCTCTTCTCACACTTACCTGGTTTGAGTGATGTGATTCGGATTGCGTATATCGGCTTCCCGCTCGTGCTGATCTTGCCCTTCACGGCATACGAAGAGGCAATCCGCTCATGGGCGGACATTCATGGCATGTCTTTCTTTTTAGGGCTCGTGTTTGCGACGACGCTGCATACGACGCTCGATTATACATCAACGTTCTTTAAGAAAGCGTTTTGACCAACAAAGGACCATCTTCGTGAAGTACAGAAGGTGGTCCTTTGTTTTAATTGGAATGATAACGTGTTATAGGGTATCCATTTTATGAATGAAATGCTTAAACTAATACGACCCGATCTTTCCTGCACGCAAATTATCGAGATGAGTTGGAAGAAATCCGATATGGTCAAACTATGAAGGAGGAGAACTTGATGGTAAAAGCATTAAATGAGCTGATGGACTTTATCGAACAGCACTTAACGGAAGAACTTTTAGATTCAGAAATCACAAAAATCACCGGACTATCTGCTCACCATTTTAAGAGGATGTTTTCGTATATGTCAGGAATGACACTTCACACTTATATACGAAATCGACGGTTTTCTATCGCAAATGAAAAATTGGTTCATGGTTCAAGCGTAACAGAAATCGCATATCTCTATGGATATCAATCGGTCGAAGGGTTTTCCAGAGCGTTTCGAGATTGGTCTGGTCATTTGCCTTCTGAAGTCATGAAGAATCACTTTCAAAAGTCGTTCCCTCGCTTCACGTTTTATATCGATATAAAAGGAGGAACATCAATGGAGTTCAAGTTAGAAGAGAAAGAAGCTTTTCAAATCGTTGGAGTTTCAAAGCGTGTCCCTATTCAATTCGAGGGAGTCAACGAAGAAATCATGGAACTAGCGAAGTCGATTACGGAAGAGCAACGGGCTCACATGCATGAATTGGGCAATTTATATCCGCATCGTGCCTTGAACGCATCATTCAATTTTGATGACGGTCACTTAGAAGAAGAAGGTTATTTGACACATATGATCGGTTTCGCCACGACAAGAGAAATTAAGTATGACGATCTCGAAGTGATCTCAATCCCAAAAAGTTTATGGGCAATCTTCCCGAACACTGGACCATTCCCAAACACTCTACAAGAGACGATGGCAAGAACCTATGCAGAATGGTTACCTTCTTCGGGATACGCACTTCAAGACTTGCCAAGCATTTCATTTAGCAAAATAGAAACAGGATATGACAACGTATATAGCGAGGTTTGGGTCCCTGTGAAGGTTAGAGAAGAGCCGGAATCATAAAGATATCTCCGCTATTATGATTTATCAAAAAGAGTATGGAGCATCCCAAATTGAGGGATGCTCCATACTCTTTAATATATCTCTTCTATTAGTAGAGCGTCATGTACTGATCGCGTTCCCACTCTGTTACTTGCATGCGGAACATATCCCACTCGATTTCTTTCAACTCGAGGAAGTGTTCGCCGATATGCTCACCGAGTGAGTCCATCACGACTTTGTCCGCACGAAGGACTTCGAGTGCGTCAAAGAGTGTCGCTGGGAGATCATCGATTCCGTTTGCTACACGCTCTGGCTTGTCCATCACGTAGATGTTGCTGTCGATTGGTTTTGGAGCATTCAAATCTTTTTCGATTCCGTCAAGACCTGAAGCCAAGAGGGCAGCAAGTGCAAGGTATGGGTTCGCTGCCGGGTCAACCGAACGTACTTCGATACGTGTCGAGAGACCACGTGCCGCTGGTACACGAACGAGTGGTGAACGGTTGCGTGCGCTCCATGCAACATAGCAAGGTGCTTCGTAGCCTGGTACGAGACGCTTGTATGAGTTCACAGTCGGGTTACATACCGCTGTGAAGGCACGAGCGTGCTCCAAGATCCCAGCCGTGAACGCGCGAGCTGTGTCTGAGAGTTCCATGTCACCGTTTGGATCGTAGAAGACGTTTGTGTCACCTTTAAAGAGTGACATGTTCGCGTGCATTCCTGAACCGTTTACACCGAAGAGTGGCTTCGGCATGAATGTAGCGTGAAGACCGTATTTCGCAGCAATTGTCTTGACGACGAGTTTGAACGTTTGAATGTTATCTGCCGTCGTGACAGCATCTGCGTATTTGAAGTCGATTTCGTGTTGTCCTGGCGCTACTTCGTGGTGAGACGCTTCGATTTCAAAGCCCATGTTTTCAAGTTCGATGACGATCTCTTTACGGCAGTTCTCACCAAGGTCAACTGGTGCCAAGTCGAAGTATCCACCTTGGTCGTTAAGTTCAAGAGTCGGACGACCTGATGCGTCTTTCTTGAACAAGAAGAACTCTGGCTCTGGTCCAACGTTGAACGCTGTGAAACCAAGTTTTTGCATCTTCTCAAGGTTACGCTTGAGAATTCCGCGCGGGTCACCGCTGAACGGCGTGCCGTCTGGGTTATAAATATCGCAAATTAAGCGAGCGACTTTTCCGCTGCCATCTGTCCACGGGAAGACAACCCATGTGTTGAGGTCTGGATACAAGTACATGTCTGATTCCTCGATGCGGACGAATCCTTCGATTGACGATCCGTCAAACATCATCTTGTTATCAAGTGCTTTGTCCAATTGGCTGATCGGCACCTCGACGTTTTTGATTGTTCCGAGGATGTCCGTGAATTGAAGACGAATAAAGCGTACGTCTTCCTCTTGTGCGATGCGTTTAATGTCTTCTTTTGTGAACGTTTTTCTGGCCATGGTAAAATGTCCCCTCTCACATTGCGTAATGGTTGATGTGTGCGGCGTTATCGATAGAAACGTGAAAGCTCACCTTGAATGAGCGACGTCTTATTGAAACGACCGGCTTCTTGAAGCTGTGTTTTCAACAAATGATGTAACTCTTTTTCCGAAACCTTCGGTGCTTCATTGACCGGTGCGGCCGGAGCAGATGCTTCCGTTTCTTTTTCACCTTCTTGCTCTAACATGTGGCGAATCGCCGCCAAGTTAAAGCCTTGGTCAATGTAATCCTTGATTGCGAGTAGACGTTCGACATCATTAAAGGAATAAAGTCGTCGTTTCGATTCCGTCCGACTAGGCGAAATCAGACCCTGTTCTTCGTAATACCGAATCTGCCTACCTGTCAGTTGCGTCAAATCTTGGACGATTCCAATCGGAAACAACGGGTTGGAGCGACGAAATTGATCGGCCATCCTTACCCCTCCTTTTCTGTCTCACAATGTGAGAATAATATATGACAACAATCCTGTCAATAGATGTTAAGAAAGTTAACATGACAGATTGGTTACAAATGTGTCGGCTGATTTTGGTCGTTAAATTCGACCAATCCTTTACCGTGTAATTGGCTCAACGCCAACATAAGCGCGACTTTTACGTGAGCATACGTCAGACCACCTTGAACGTAAGCTGTATACGGTGCCCGAAGCGGACCATCGGCAGACAGCTCGATGGATGACCCCTGAATAAATGTCCCAGCTGCCATGATGACGTCATCTTCATAACCTGGCATATAGGCCGGCACCGGTAACGCATGGGCATTGACCGGCGATGCCATTTGGATGCTCTGACAAAACGCAATCATCTTGTCGCGGTCACGGAACGTCACCGACTGAATCAAGTCCGTTCGTAGAGTCGTATAGTGAGGATCTGTCTCGAATCCGATCAACGACAAAAGACTTGCCGTCAAATGCGCCCCTTTCAATGCTTGTGCGACTGTATGAGGTGCCATATAGAAGCCTTGATACATCTCTTGAAGCGAGTAGAGTGATGGTCCGGCTTCACTTCCGATACCTGGAGTCGTCATCCGGAACGAACAGCGTTCAATCAACTCTTTCGTACCAGCGATATAACCACCCGTCTTCGCCAATCCACCGCCCGGGTTCTTGATGAGGGAACCTGCCATCAAGTCAGCCCCGACATGCGTCGGTTCGATTGTTTCGACAAACTCACCGTAACAGTTGTCCACGAACACATACACATGCGGATGTGCCGCTTTGATTCGTTCGATGGCGACTTTGATTTCATCGACTGGGATACTGCGACGATTCGCATACCCTTTCGATCGCTGAATCCCGACTAGTTTCGTCTCAGGACGGATCCGTTCGATGACGCGGTCGATGTCGATTTCACGTTCCTCTTTTAACTCGACAGTATCGTAATGTACACCGAGTTCTTTCAACGAACCGCGACCATCGCCACGGATGCCGACGATTTCTTCAAGCGTGTCATACGGCTTCCCCGTGATATAGAGCAGCTCATCACCTGGTAGAAGGACACCGAACAAGGCAATCCCGATTGCATGGGTACCCGAGATGATCTGCGGTCGGCATAGCGCGAGCTCGGCTCCGAACACATCCGCATAAATGGATTCGAGCGTGTCCCGGCCGATATCGTCATACCCATATCCCGTCGTCGGATTAAAATGAAAATCTGATACTTTATGCTTTTTAAACGATTCTAAGACGCGATACTGGTTGAATTCAGCTGTTTCTTCTATCTTTTCGAAAAACGGTTTTACCCGCGCCTCCGCTTTTTTCACGAACGGCGCGAGTGCATCATAATGTTCAATCTTTTCTTGCCACATACTTACACCTCAAATTGTTTTAGCGTCGCGTATAGACGCGTGTCTTCTCTCATATAACCTACTAATTCGACAGAACCGTCATCTAAAAAGCTCTCTTCAAGACGATACATCGCCTCTTTGGCCGGGTGGTAATGTTCAAACGCCGTCACCGGGAGGATGACATGGACTCTTGTCAAAATGTCCGCAATCTTATCCTCGAGTGCTCCTGTCAACGTCACGATATCTTCCGATGCGATTGCCGAGATCAACAATGGTCCGCCGACGAAGTCTTCCGTAAGACGGTCTTTCTTATTATATACCTCGAGCTGAGGCACCTCACTCGCACCGAGCTCCTCCAATACCGCATTCGTCGTATCGATTTGATTCAAGTAGTGCGGGTTCGATGCATCGATGACATGGAGAATCAAGTCAGCACCGACGACTTCTTCCAAAGTCGAACGAAACGCCGCAACGAGTTTCGTCGGCAAGTCACGGATAAATCCAACCGTATCGGTGATGAGCACTTTCCCGCCTCGCGGAAGTTCGAGCTCACGCGTCAACGGATCAAGTGTTGCAAATAACTCATCCTGTTCATACGTATCTGCATCCGTCAATCGGTTAAAGATTGTCGACTTCCCAGCATTCGTATACCCGACGAGCGCGACTTGGAATACGCGATTTTCTTTCCGGCGTTCTCGGTAACGTCCACGGTGTGCGACTGTCCCCTCGAGCTGTTTCGTGATTTCATCGATGCGTCGCTTGATGTGACGACGGTCCGATTCAAGCTTCGTTTCACCAGGACCACGCGTCCCGATTCCACCACCGAGTCGCGAGAGTTGCGTCCCCTGACCGATGAGACGCGGCAGCAAATAGTTCATCTGTGCGAGTTCGACCTGCAATTTCCCTTCCCGCGATTGCGCGCGGCTCGCAAAGATGTCCAAGATGAGCTGGGTGCGATCAATCAATTTCATTTCATCCGGGTCGTTCAAGGCGATGCGAATGTTCTTCGACTGTGCCGGTGTCAACTCAGCGTTGAAAATCAATAAGTCCGGCTCGAACTGTTCGACGAGCATCGCCAGTTCCTCGATTTTCCCTTTCCCGATAAAGGTACGACGGTCGATTTGTTGACGCTTTTGGTCGAGTCGCGCAACGACTTCGCCTTGCGCCGTGTCCACGAGTTCGACGAGCTCGCCCATCGACTGTTCATATGTCCAGTCATCGGTGTCAGGCAACTGACAACCGACGATGACAACTTTTTCACGTTCTATCATGTAATCCCTCATTCCATAAAGTCTCACCTTCCATCTTACCACGAATCAGCGTATAGAGAACGTCCGTTTGTGGTAGGATAAAGGAAGAAGGAGGCTCGACCATGACGAAACGAAGAAAAGACTATCCGCTCCCGGAATTTATTGAAACCTACCTCTATCATCTCGGCGCCAGCGGTCGTCAACCCTCGACGCTTAAGCGATATCGCTACGACTTGATCGACGTGCACAAATACTTTCACGACCATAATGTCGAACTGAACGAACCGACGGACTGGTTAGACGTTCCCCTTGAATCGTGGAAGACATTCGTGAATGACTTCTTAATCGAAGAGAAGCACTATCAACAGGCGACTGTCGCACGAATCGTCACGGTCATCAATAGCCTGACCCAATTTTTAAATCCGCTTCGTAAAAAGATGCTTGCCTATTCCCAACCGGCACATACGTTGACAGTCGACCAAGTCGCGCTCGAATCTGAATTCGACCGACTCGTTCAAACGATTCGTTCGACGAGAGGACTGAGTGAGAATCAGCTCCAAGCTCATCCTTATCTCGTCAATCGGAACGAACTGATTGTGACGCTTTTTTATAAATATGGATTGCGTGTCCATCACATCATTCGTTTGCGAATGAGCGACTTGCATCTGGCCGATCACACCTTCGACGTGTATGATCGTCTCGGAAACCGGTTCACGTTGAAGCTGTCACAGGAAGATCAATCATTGCTCATGAATTACCTGGCTGATATCCCGACCCCGGTACGACCACGTTGGTACTCCGAAGATCCGGTCTTCGTCTCATTCGATTTCGCCCGGATGACGTTCCGCTGGGTGTATGCGAAGAATCAACCGAAGCAACTGACGATTGTCATGATCACAAAGATGATGCGACAGTTGAACGAGCGGAGTGGGCTCACGCGCTCCGTCACCCCATCGATGCTTCGAAACGCCCATGTGTTGAAGACATATGCTGGCGATATGACACCATCCGAACGGATGAATATCACCTGTATGCATAAGGAATCTTCCCTTCGCCGGTATGAACAGGCGTATGAAGAGTTTGGAACTGAACTGTTCGAGTCAGATGAAAGACCCGCCCTCTCGTGAAGGGTGGGTCATGTTTTTGTCTGTTTATAAGTGTTATCGAAATATGGCACGTAGGACATTCATAACTAAATAATGATTAAGCCGATTATACTTTATTTGGCTTCTATTGCATGCTGAAATAGTCTTTCCCTTTCATCATCAATCTGACGGGTATCGATTCTTGAAAATAATGGACCGTCATATTGAAGAATCGAAGATTTCACTTTCAATACCTCCCACCCTTCCTTGTCCACCTCTATTGCATCACGTATTTTTTGACTCGAAAATGGTAAGAATGGCCTCAATACATTACCAAAATTCACGATTAAAAACGTACAGTCCGCTAATGTTTGTCTGCATTCCGCAGGATTTTCCTTAATCGTATTCCATGGTTGTGTTTGATCGAAATATTTGTTCGAAAATCGAATCGCTTCAAAAATCAATTCCAATGCTTGTTTAAAATTCGTATCTTCGATTAACTGACCTACTTCTGCGTACAAATTGCTTATCCGTTCTTCAATCTCACTTGAAATATTGTCGTTCGGTATAGAATGATCAAAAGATTTCTCGATAAATTTTAATGTTCGATTTACAAAGTTCCCATAGGCCCCTAAGAGTTCTGCATTGTGGCTATAAATAAACTCCTTCCATGAGAAATCTGCATCCCGATTTTCAGGTGCATTAATCGTTAAGAAATAGCGAATAGAATCTGGTTCATATCGTTCTAACATATCAGGAAGCCACACTGCCCAATTCCTACTTGTTGAGAGCTTTCTTTTTTCTAGCGTCAGATATTCGTTAGATACGATATGAGTCGGGAGTGCTTTGTCTCCAAGAGCCTCTAAAATCGCTGGCCAGATGATAGAATGGAAAGGGATATTATCTTTCCCATGAACGTAATAAGCTCGAGTTGTATTGGACCAGAAAGTAGCCTCATCAGCTCCTACTGATTGCGCCCACAATCGGCTTGCAGAGTAATATCCTGAAATCGCCTCAATCCACACATAC
Source organism: Exiguobacterium sp. AT1b (assembly GCF_000023045.1). Taxonomy (GTDB): domain Bacteria; phylum Bacillota; class Bacilli; order Exiguobacteriales; family Exiguobacteriaceae; genus Exiguobacterium. The sequence continues at coordinate 380,449 of NC_012673.1, forward strand.
ACCTTTTTCTCTTCATATCCTAGAATTGGAATATTCACACCAGTAGATAAATCACGTGATACCGCACGGTCGTGAAGACCTTCTTGTAAGTAACGCTTCGTCAAAGAAATCGCGTTTTCCCTCCATAACGATTGACGGTCCGCATTTTCTGTATATTTCTCAAGAAATTTTTGAAACGAACTCAATGAAAAGTAAAAATGTTCGGTAGAGCGTGTGGACGGTTCGTTTAAGCAATGCTTACATCGAGGTTCTAATAAATCTAATGGTTCCAAAATTGTTGAGCAGTGATCACATTGATCGCCACGAGAGGGACCATGACAAACTGGACAAGTACCTTCAACATAGCGATCCGGTAAAAATTGATCACATGTTTCACAATAGGCTTGTTCCACTTCTTTTTTATAAATGAAACCTTTTGAGTAGAGTTCAGCAAATATGTCTTGTACCACTTCATGATGCTGGGAATGATCGGTACGTGCATACACATCATAAGAGAAACCTAAGGATGAATAACACGCTACGAACTCATCATGGTATCGATCAGCAATTTCCGTAACAGATACACCTTCTTGTTTAGCACGAACAGTGATTGGTGTTCCATTACAATCACTTCCTGAAACATATAGAACGTCCTCCCCTTTACTCCGATAATATCTTGCTAAGATATCACCTGAAAGTAGGCTAGAAATATGCCCTAGATGCAATGAACCATTTGCATAAACCCAAGCACCACCAATAAATATACTCATTCTTAGAACCTCTCCCATCCTTAAAATTGAAAAAACCTCGCCCTTAACTGTCAATAACAACAGTTAAGGGCGAGGTTTGAATTCTCGCGGTACCACCTTAATTCGCAATCTGATTCACATCAGATGCCTCTACAAGTACTGTGTATCATGCTATACACGAATACCGTGACATGGATAACGGATGCCAAATCCCGTCGCCTCCTACTTGTGAATCCACACGTTCAGGACGAAGCTCAGAGACCATTTTCAATCGAGTGTCTTTTACCTTTTCTCAGCTTACAAGGTTCTCTGTATAAAAACGAACTCGATTTACTTTTCTCTTCAACGCATTTTCATATAGTTATACGTATCTTAGTCTTACCAGTTATCAGTAGTCAATAGATTTCTAATCTTGAGATTTATATAACTTATCGACACTCATCAATGTATTGTTCTCAAAAGTCGCCTTATAGAGATCAGGCATGTCGAGTTTTTTCCAAAAATCATATCCATATCGCGCATCAAAATAATTCAACATGAGAACCATAATATTTCCATGTGTGCCGAGCACCACTTTTTTCCCTTCGTACGTACGGAGCAGTGATTGTAGAGCCTCTATTCCTCTAGATTGAGCCTGAACGTTCGATTCTCCACCTTCCCATGCGAACGCAGGATTTTTCCAAACGGTCTCCATCGCGCTTGTAAAGTCTTTAGCCGGTTCTGAAGTCAAGGTTCGCTCTCTCAAATCATCCATTACTACAACGTCCTGTCCAAGATAATCCGCGATACCTTGTACGGTTTGAACGGCTCGTTTATATGGACTCGACGTCACGATATCGATCCCCTCATCGATTAGAAGATTTGTAATTTCAGCTACATCACGCATTCCTCTTTCGGATAACGGTCTGGCAAATTCGTCTGGTGTATAGGTAGAATGTGCATGTCTGACAAAATATATGGTTGTCATTCTGTAGTCCCCTTTTTAAATACGTATCTTTGTCATCGTTACTTACATACGATTTCCGGCCTCATCATAAGCTTTAGAACGATGATTTAGCTGCAAATATTCATGTCGAAGCAATCCATAGACGACATGATCGACGTAATGGTCATACAGCCATTCCGCATCTCGAATGACGCCTTCTTCTGTAAAGCCAAATCGTTCCGGAAGTGCCCGACTCTTCACATTCTCTATCGCGACTCGGATTTCAATCTTATTTAGTTTAAGGTCTCGGAACCCATACTCGATGATTGCCTCTAGCGCTTGACTCATGATGCCTTTCCCTTGAAACTCTTGTCCAAGCCAGTATCCGATCGTGCCACATTGGATTCCGCGATCAATATCGTTAAATCCAATTGTTCCAGCAAGTTCACCTTTATACATCAGAGCGAACGATTTTGGGCGCCCGCCCGTCTCAATCAACCCATTGATTCGACCCTCTATGTTCCGCTTCGAATCTTCCACTGTCTCAATATAGTCGAGCCAGCCAAGCCACTCTCGCAAATAAGGCTTCGATGCAATCGTCAGCTTGAATAGTTCTTCCGCATCGTCTGTATTGAACATTCTCAGTGTGATTTCGTCATTTAGTTTATATTCAAGCATTTGGTCCCATCCCTATCATTCATTATTTTTTCAATTCACTTTCGTAAAGTAACCTACGCAATTGCTTCTTACCCACTAATATCAAAGCGTGTCGAATCATTTAACTTTCCTGATATGACAATTTCACCCATATGATAAGTTTACAGAATTCATCAAATTTTGTATAATTATTTTTATATCATTTTATGAAGAGGTGAAAATGTGTAATAACGATACGTCCAACCCACCCAATTGAATAGATTCGGAGGAGATTTGTGATGAAATCGTTTTACACATTGCTCGTTAGCCAATGGCTCGCAAACACTGGCGATGTCCTATACATCGTCGCGCTCATTGCCTTGCTGTATCAACAAACTAGGTCCGCTCTCATGGCGGCCAGCTTCCCGATTGCCGTGACTGCCGGTATGACGCTCAGCGGATTCTTTTTCGCCCGCATCCTCAGTCGCTACTCGCTCGGGAAAACGCTCGTCCTGTCACAACTGATGAAGACGGTCACCCTTGTTCTCGTTCTCTTCACGGATTCGATTCTTGTTCTCGGACTCGTCCTGTTCATTGCATTCCTCGATGGATTCGCACGTCCAATTCAAGCGTCGTTCATCCCGAGATTGACGACGAATCGCCAACAAGCGAACAGCCTCGTTCAAGGTTCCAATCAGTTCATCCAACTCGCGATGTGGCCGCTCGGGACGATGCTCGTCTCTCTCACGTCGAGCGCCATTGCGCTAATCGTGTCACTCGTTCTCTTCAGCCTTTCGACGATTGTGACGATTTACTTCTATCAATCGCTTACGGAAGACATCGTTGATGACGAAACGGATGAATCGATTACCTTACGCGATAGTCTTACTTATGTAAGAACGTCACCATTCGCTCGTCGAGTGACTGGGTTTGTGACGTATGAATCATTTGTCAGCACGCTTTGGATTTCAGCGTTGCTTCTCGTCTATCTCGAGCGACATCTGCAAGTCGATCCAGGCTGGTGGGGAACGCTGAACGCATCATTTTTGATCAGTATGATTGCAGCGAGTGCTTATCTTTATCGGTCTCGTCGAGCGCCCTCGCTACCGTCGACTGCCGTCTTATCCATTGTTTCCGCTCTGTTGTTCGGCGTGACCGAGCATCTTGCGTTTGCGATTTTGGCGTTAGTCATTCAAGGCGCAGCTACACAAATCCGCATCATCCAGACGAACACCGTCATTCAAGAACAGATCCCGACTACACAACTTCCTTATGTATATAGTGTGCAACAAACGGGATACGCCCTCGCATTCAGTATGGGGAGTTTGCTGTTCGGTCTTCTTGCGGATGGACTACCGATCGATTCGGTATACCTTCTCGGTGCATTCTTGACCATTCCGTTAATCTGGATTGGGCGATTGACCGAACAGTCCATTTTAACCGCATCTTCTGTATAAACAAGAGGCGCCTTCTCTAAGAGAGGGCGCCTTTACGTGTAGAACTTTCCACTGAAATATACGGTTGGACTCCCCTTTCGATTACAATCGAGTGAAATCACAGATGCAACGGTCGGTTCCGAAAGCGTGATGATTTCTAAAACTGAGTTCAGACCGCAAATACGATAGTGCGTGAACGGTGTTGAATCGTCATGTATCAACTCCCAAAACGAGAAACGCGTTCGTGTCAAGAAATCCAAATACCCGGATTGCTCGAATCGTTTGATCTGCGTTCCTTCGAACTCATCTGACGGTTCATCGATGATTCCATCCGCAAATGACTCTTGAATGACCTCCATATAGATGACGTCTTCAAAGCATAGTTTTACATTGATCACTTCTCGCTGGGAATGAACCCGGCCCACTTCGACTCGTTCACGGAACGTCGTGTTTCGCTTTCTCTGGTGATCGAGTAATTTCACTTGAAAGGTGAGGCGACTCGATTCTAAATCATGCTGAAAATCAAACACATGAATCATCCCATGATAGAAGAATAGATCCTCAAACTCCATTGTCACTCCTCCTTTTCGTCACTTTCGTATTGAAATACTCCGACGCCATAGCCTCGCCTAACATCTCCTAAAATGAAAAGTGAAAGTATACACGCTTCAGTCTCAATCAAAAATCGAAATTCTTCTAATTCTTCTCTTGTCTCAATCATTGTAACCAATTGCAGGAGATCACTTTCAGATACATTTGAAAGATTGCATGTCACCATATAGTCATTCGACCATATCCTTCTCCCATGATGTTCGATACTGTACTCACACTTTGTCTGATCTGCCCATTCCGTGAAATGAGATAAAAATCGATTACTCTTCAAAATTGTCTGAAATGAAGTGACATCTAATATATATAATAGTTGAGATAAGAACGCCGCTGCCGACTTCACTTTTGGTAACCCAAATTCCCTCCAGTTGCTATCCGACGGTAGGTTGAATAGATTTTCTTTCTTTAGAGAAAATGAATCAGGGTCATGAAACTCGCGACTGTAAGCACTTAGAAAATCAACTGTCGAAATGCGTCGTTTATCGAGATTGATCCGTGTCTGTGTTGAATAGATCTCACGACGATACGGATCATACAATAAGAAAAGTTTTTCCCCTATGTAAACGCCTAACGGCAAGGTCAAATCAATGTACCGAAGTCGTCCTAATTGTGAACTCGTGACCATCACGTCAAGTTCACAATAATCTGTGACTCGATATGAACCGGCTGGCAATCGACTTAAATAGCCATGTTTCAATGTGAACAAATCCATCGTCTGAAATGACTGAACATGTAAATGTTCGACGTTTGTTTCATCAAAGTTCAAACCAGATTCTCCTTTCTTGTAACGAATGAAGTAAATTGAACTAAATAATGTCGTATACTGAAAGAAATACATGATCGGAGTGATTCCCATGTCGAAGCTTTCACACGAAGAAACCCTCGAATTACTTCATACCCTCGAGTCTCGTTTCACTGAAAACGTTGAACGTCATTCTAACGTCGTCTGGTCAGACGTATTGGAGCGTATTCAAATTGATCAGGATAAGTTGACCTCACTCGCCTTGATGGAAGAGACCGGCGGAGAACCAGACGTGATTCGTCTCCCTAACGGAGACCTCGCTTTTTGCGACTGTTCAACCGAGAGTCCGAGCGGTCGACGAAGTCTCTGTTATGACGAATCAGCTCTTGAGGCACGTAAAAAGAATAAGCCTGCCGGAAGCGCGCTCGCCTTATCTGAACAGATGGGAATCAGCCTTCTCGATGAAGAAACCTACCGTCACTTACAAACGCTCGGGGCATTCGACTTGAAAACGTCGAGTTGGATTCAGACACCGGATGTGATACGTCAAAAAGGTGGCGCCCTGTTTTGCGACCGTCGTTATGATCACATCTTCGTCTACCATAACGGTGCAGATTCTTATTATGCCGCTCGAGGATTTAGAGGAATGATCACGATTTAAGCAAGGCATTGCGCCTTGCTTTTTTTATTGCAAAAACCAACTCAAGACTTTTGGAATGTAGATGATGAAAAATAAACCGACAGGAATCAATGCAAAAAGCCTTAATATCCACGTATATTTACCCTTGAACTTCCCAAAGTAGAACATCAACGCACCAAACGTAATCGCATTCGCTGTCAAATTCGGTTCTTCTATCTTGTTCTCCATCCATTGCATGAAAAAAACCTTCCATCCAGGAAAGGATTCGAGGGCGAACGACTCACTGAAACTTGGGGTAAGGTTGTATTTCAGCCTCACAACCCAGGCTCCTATATAGACAGAGATGAATAAGAGCGCGTAGCACATCAGTGCAACGTTCCATAATTTTTCTTTCCAACCCTCACTTCGAAAGTTCAAGACATACATCACAATCAAGACACTAAAGATCACATTTATGATGAATGGTGGTGAAATCGTCAGAATCGAAAACGTCTCTCGATCTAACACCATCCCCACTTGAAATATCCCTTGCTGAAACATAGCCTTTCCTCATTTCTGATATGTACTGATGCAATCAAAATACGGTAATTGAAATATCAAGAAATGCGCTATATTTCGATTTACCCCATCTGTGCTCTATCTGAATATACTCGATTTCATAGACCAATCCACTAAAAAACTGCAGACAGATTGTCTGCAGTCCTCGTTTATGCGTGTAATGTCACATTCAACTCTTCCGCGACCGTCTTGAACGCTTCGAGTGCCCGTTCGAGGTCGTCTCGTGTATGCTCCGCTGTGACGATGGTCCGGATGCGTGCTTTCCCACGCTCGACCGTCGGGAAGGCGATACTCTGTGCGAATACGCCATGGTCTTTCAACTTGTCTGAGAATGTATGCGCAAGCGTCTCTTCGCCGAGCATGACCGGTGTGATCGGTGTCGTCGCATGTCCGATATCGAAACCAAGGTCACGTAGACCGTTCTTGAAGAACTCCGTGTTCGCCCATAGCTTGTCGAACAACTCTTCTTCCTCTTTCATGACACGGATCGCTTCACGGTTCGCCGCCACGACTGCCGGTGGATGTGATGTCGAGAAGAGGAACGGGCGACCTTTGTGAATCAAGTAATCGCGAACGTCTTGTGAACAGGCGACATAGCCACCTAAGACACCGATTGCTTTTGAGAGCGTCCCGACCTGTAACGCGACGCGACCGTCCAATCCGAAGTGGTTGACGGTTCCCCGTCCGTTCTTCCCGAGGACGCCGGATGCATGCGCATCATCGACCATGACCGCAGCGTCATACTTTTCTGCGAGTTCGACGATGGCAGGAAGCGGTGCGATGTTCCCATCCATCGAGAAGACGCCGTCCGTCACGACGAGACGTGTGCGATAGTCCTGCGTCTCTTTCAACGCTTTCTCCAAATCTTCAAGGTCGACGTGTTTATAGATGCGACGTGCCGCTTTCGTGAGACGAATCCCATCGATGATTGACGCATGGTTGAGGGCGTCACTGATGACGACATCCTCCGGTCCAAGCAGTGCAGACAATACCCCGAGGTTCGTCGCGAATCCTGATTGGAAGACGAGTGAGGCCTCCGTATGTTTGAACTCCGCGAGTTCACGCTCGAACGCTTCGTGCATCTCGAACGTCCCGGCAATCGTACGGACCGACCCTGTTCCTGCCCCATACTGCTCGACTGCTTCAATCGCCGCCTGTTTCAAACGCGGGTGATTCGCGAGGCCGAGATAGTTGTTTGATGACAGCTGGACGAGCGACTTTCCATCGATTGTCACTTCATTCCCTTGTGCCGATTCGAGCGGGACGAGCTTACGGAACGTCCCCTGCTCTTTCATCTCATTGATTGCTTCTGTAATATGTTCAAATGCCATGTTGTTTCCCCCTTTAAGGTATTAAGACGACCTTTCCACATTTCCCTGCCCGCATGAGTTCGAACCCTTTTTCGAACTCTTCGAGCTTGAAGACGTGCGTGATGATCGGTTCGACGTTCAACTGACCCGTCGCAAGCATCGTCGAGACTTGACTCCACGTTTCATACATCTTGCGGCCCGTGATGCCCTGGACGCGGACCCCTTTAAAGACGACATCCCGTGTGAGGTCGATGGCGACCGGACGAGCCGGAAGTGACAAGACGTTGACGTCCCCACCTGCCGTGACCATCTTGAACGCCTGATCGATCGCAATCGGGTGTCCGCTCATCTCACAGACGACATCGATTCCGTCTCCGTCGGTCTCACGCTCGATCAACTCGAGCGGATTCTCTTCTAAACTGTTGATGACGACATCTGCCCCCATCGCTTCGGCGAGTTTTAAACGATATGGATTGACGTCAATCGCATAGACAAGACTCGCCCCTGCTGCTTTGGCGACACCGACCGCCATGAGTCCGATCGGTCCACAACCGACGATGGCGACCGATTTGGCCGATACATCACTCGCCAATACCGTATGGACCGCATTCCCGAGTGGTTCTTGAATCGAGGCGAGTTTCGCTGGCATCGACTCCGGGTTCACCCATAGATTCTCTTCAGGCATGACGACATATTCTGCGAAACATCCTTGCGTGTCCACACCGATGATTTTTGTGTTTTTACAGATGTGGTACTGACCGCGCAAACATTGCTTACATTGATGACAGACGATATGTGTTTCAGCAGACACCGCCTGTCCGACTTTGATCCGTTTCGTCCCTTCGCCGAGCGCAACGACCTCCCCCGAAAACTCATGACCGAATACGTACGGTGGTTTGACGCGGCTTTGCGACCATTCATCCCATTCATAGATATGGACATCGGTCCCGCAAATCGATGTCGCTTTAACTTGAATGAGTACTTCTCCAGGTCCTGGTGTCGGAACTGGTACGTCGACCAGTTTTGCCCCAAACCCGGCCGTGTGTTTTTGAATCGCTTTCATTACTGGTGTCGTTGATTCCGTCTCTTTGGTTGACACAAGTTGTTCCATTGAAAACGTCCCCCTCTTGTTTCTCATGATCGAACGATACGTTCTTTATCATCTTGTCATAAAATGACGAAACTGAGAAGATGGAACGTCCGATTTACACAAAAAAAGAGGAGCCATCCGCGCCGATGGCTCCTCTTCACAAGAATAGGACCTATGTCCCGACCGCTCATCGTGGCTCAATGATGAGCTTGATGGCAGTACGTTCCTCTCCGTCAATCATAATATCGGTAAAGGCCGGAATGCAAATCAAATCGAGACCGCTAGGCGCGACGAAGCCTCGGGCAATCGCGACGGCTTTGATGGACTGATTCAGTGCACCTGCCCCGATCGCCTGTATCTCACACGTTCCTTTTTCACGTAGCACACCCGCTAAAGCACCCGCAACGGAGTTAGGGTTCGATTTTGCCGAAACTTTGAGTACGTCCATTCTTGTTTCCCCCTCGGGTAGGTTGTTCAATCAAACCAGACGGTCTGATCATCTAGGTGTATTCGTTCGATTTTTGTCGCTCGTTTCGTCTGATCATCGATTGTAATGAAAACTCCATTAAGTTGTTCCCGTCCCTCGGCAACTTCAAACCGAACTGGGAGTTGTGTCATAAATTTTTTTAAAACAACGGATGCATCCATGCCGAGTACCCCGTCAAGTGGACCGGTCATCCCGACGTCGGTGATGTACGCTGTCCCGTTCGGCAAGACACGTTCATCTGCCGTCTGTACGTGCGTATGCGTCCCGACTACGGCCTGAGCGCGACCGTCGAGATGATAGCCCATGGCGATCTTCTCGCTTGTCGCCTCAGCATGGACATCCACAAAGATCGCATCGACCTCATCCCGTACTTCCTCGACAAGACGATCGACGGTACGGAACGGACAATCAAGAGACGGCAAGAAGACATTTCCCATGACGTTGATCACGGCCAGTTTCTTCCCGTTTTGTTTCAATTTCATCATCCCGACACCAGGTGTCCCGTCCGGATAGTTGGCCGGACGGACGATGCGGTCGGCGTCGTCGATCCACTCAAAGATATCACGATTGTCCCACGTGTGGTTTCCCATCGTCACCCCATGAAAGCCGAGCTCTAAAAACTGTTGGTAAATCTTTTTCGTGAGACCACGACCGTTTGCCGCGTTCTCACCGTTGACGAGCATGAACGTCGGGTTGTATTTGTCTTTCAACCGACCAATTTGATTGCTCAAAATATCTCGACCGGGTTTCCCGACCACATCACCAATAAATAAAATTTTCATATAAAGTCCTCCCTCAAACAGAAAAAGCGGAGAAATTCTCCGCTTCGTTTACTTCGCATAATCGACGGAACGTGTTTCACGAATGACCGTCACTTTGATTTGTCCAGGATAATCGAGTTCATCCTCGATTCGCTTACAAATATCGCGTGCCATCTTACCGGCGACGACATCGTCGACGACATCAGGGCGAACGATAATTCGAACTTCACGTCCTGCTTGAATCGCATACGATTTCTCGACACCTTCGAACGACTCACAGATTGATTCGAGTCGCTCAAGACGACGGATGTAGCTTTCAAGCGTCTCTTGGCGAGCTCCAGGACGCGCTGCTGACAAGGCATCAGCCGCTGCGACTAGTACTGCAATCGTCGATGTCGCCTCGACGTCCCCGTGGTGGGAAGCGATCGAATTGATGACGACCGGATGTTCTTTGTATTTCGTCGCAAGCTCTACACCGATTTCAACGTGACTACCTTCGACTTCATGGTCGATCGCTTTCCCGATATCGTGTAAGAGTCCGGCCCGTTTCGCGAGCGTGACGTCTTCCCCGAGTTCGGCTGCCATCATCCCGGCAAGGTGTGCCACCTCAACCGAGTGAGACAAGACGTTCTGACCATAACTCGTACGATAGCGCATGCGACCGAGCGTCTTGACGAGGTCTGGATGGAGTCCGTGAATGCCGGCTTCAAACGTGGCTTCCTCACCGTATTCACGAATGCGTTCATCCACTTCACGGCGAGACTTCTCTACCATCTCTTCAATTCGAGCCGGATGAATCCGACCGTCTTGAACGAGTTTTTCAAGCGTCATCTTCGCGATTTCACGACGAACTGGGTCAAAACCTGACAAGATGACGGCTTCTGGTGTGTCATCGATGATGAGGTCAATCCCAGTCAACGTTTCGAGCGTTCGGATGTTGCGTCCTTCGCGCCCGATGATGCGACCTTTCATCTCATCACTCGGTAAGTTGACAACAGATACCGTTGTTTCGGCGACATGTTCAGCAGCATATCGTTGCATCGTGAGAGATAAGAGGTGTTTCGCTTTTTTATCCGCTTCTTGTTTTGCTTTTTGCTCGATTTCTTTTTGAAGGAGAGCAGCATCGTGAAGCGCTTCCTGCTTCGCTTCGTCCATGATGATGGTACGTGCTTCATCTTTCGAGAGGGATGCCACGCGTACAAGTTCTTGGCGTGCCTCTTCGTATAACTCCTCCACTTTGCTTTCGAGCATTTCTGCTTCACGCTTGCGTTTTTCGAGTCCTCGTTCCTGTTCATCTAGCGAGTCTTCTTTCCGCTCGAGCATGTCTGCTTTGCGGTCAAGAAGCTCTTCCTTTTGAACGAGGCGATTCTCTTTCACTTTCTGTTCTTCGCGACGTTCACGCAATTCTTGTTCCGTCTCATTACGAAGTTGAATCATCTCTTCTTTTACTTCAAGCCGTGCTTCTTTTTGCATCGCTTCCGATTGTTGTTTTGCTTGCTCTACAATCTTAGTCGCTTCCGTCTCGGCACCTTGAATCTTCGCTTCGGCGATCGATTTACGCACAAAAAAACCTGCAACAAAAGCTATCGGCAAAAGGAGGATCAGAATAAGCCAGTATAGCCATTCCATCATGTTCACCTCCCTTTCGCAAGGTTATTTTATTTTTTTAATAAGTGAGATACACGGGCAAGCCCGCGCATAACTTTATTGTACTTATTTAATAGGGAGAATGCAATGCACGGACAGGATAGAACTACCAATTGCCTAAAAAATTATACTAAAAAAATCTCACTCGAAAGAATTCGAGTGAGACGATGTGCTTATTCGTCATCGAGAAGTGAGAGGACTTCGTCGTCTTCGCCTTCGACCGTGACCGTTTTTTCTCCATTCAATCCGTAGTGATCTCGAATCTGTTGTTCGACCTCAGCTGCGATTGCTGGATTTTCTTTCATGTATTGCTTGGCGTTTTCACGACCTTGACCAAGACGTTCTTCATTGAACGAGTACCAAGCTCCGCTCTTTTGAACGATGTCGAGGTCTGCACCGATATCGATGAGTTCCCCTTCACGCGAGATCCCCTCACCATACATGATATCGACTTCCGCTGTTTTGAACGGAGGTGCAATCTTGTTTTTTACAATCTTGATCTTCGTACGGTTCCCGACCATATCTTGACCTTGTTTGAGTGTCTCCGCACGACGAACTTCAAGACGTACAGAAGAGTAAAATTTCAAGGCACGGCCCCCTGGAGTCGTTTCCGGGTTACCGAACATGATCCCGATCTTCTCACGGATTTGGTTGATGAAGATGACAATCGTTTTCGACTTGTTCGTCGCACCAGACAACTTACGAAGTGCTTGAGACATCAAACGGGCTTGAAGACCGACGTGCGAGTCTCCCATTTCCCCTTCGATTTCGGCTTTCGGTACGAGTGCCGCAACCGAGTCGACGACGAGGATATCAACTGCTCCCGAGCGAACGAGCGCTTCAGCGATTTCGAGCGCTTGCTCCCCAGTATCCGGCTGTGAAAGGAGCAACTCATCGATGTTGACCCCAAGATTTTTAGCATACTTCGGATCGAGTGCGTGCTCGGCGTCAACGAATGCTGCTTGACCGCCGCGCTTTTGGACTTCTGCAATCGCATGAAGGGCGACCGTCGTCTTACCTGAAGATTCTGGTCCGTATACTTCGATGACACGACCGCGTGGATATCCACCCGCACCGAGCGCGACGTCGAGGGCGATTGACCCTGAAGGGATGACCGATACTTGTTGGTCTGTATTTTCACCAAGGCGCATGATTGAGCCTTTACCGAATTGTTTTTCAATCTGGCGTAATGCCATTTCTAACGCTTGTTTACGATCACTCATAGGTAAATGAGCCTCCTTTAATTGATACTCTTATTATACGTGAACACTGTACGATACACAAGTTTTTTACGAACATTTATTCGCCTTTTTTGATTCGTTGAATGAGGGCCCATAATCCGTCCTTCGCGGCTCGCATGCGGATGATATTCCGTTCTTGATGGAGATACGTCCGCTCGATGACCTCTATTCCGTTTGGTGTCTTCACTCCGATATAGACCGTACCAATTGGACGACCCGAATTCGATGTCGGTCCTGCCTCTCCCGTGAAAGAGAGGGCATAGTCGGCATGGGTGGTCTTTGACAATCCGTCCACCATCTCATAGGCAACTTCTTTTGAGACGACTGAGTGCTGTTCAATTGTATCAAGCGAGACACCTAAATACCTATTTTTTAGCTCATCCGAATAGGTCACGACTCCACCTAGAAAGACGACTGAAGCGCCAGGTGTTGATGTAACCATCGATTGTACCTCACCGCCGGTCAACGACTCAGCAACAGCGAACGTTCGATTCAATCTAGACAATGATTGGACAAGATGTGATGCAATCGTCTCATCGTCAGAGCCAAAGTAGTACGAACCGACCCGTTTCAGGATTTCAGTCTTCACTTCTTCAATCATCTGACGCGCGGTCACCTCGTCCGTCGCACGGGCACTGATCCGAAGTCTTGCCTCTCCCGTCTCGGCGTAGGGGGCAACGGTCGGATTCGAACCATCCAATAAGTCCTTCACGGCATCATCGAGAGCGGATTCTCCAATCTCATAAAACCGTAATGATTCTGAGACGAGCGTCGCTCCTGATAGTTTCTTCGGAAACGTCGCCTCGATCAATGCTTTCATCTCACGTGGCACACCCGGTAAAAGCAACCACGTCGTATCTCCGGCGATCCACATGCCCGGGGCAAGCCCGACCGGATTTGGTAATACGTCTGCTCCGCTGAGCACGTCGGCTTGGCGAGCGTCCCCATCGTTCATCAATCGATTTCGTGACACGAGGAAACGTTGAATCGTCTCATACGCTTCCTCATCTCGCACAATCGGACGTTCGAGTAAGTCGGAAAGGACCGTCTTTGTGACATCATCCGCCGTCGGCCCGAGCCCACCCGTGACGATGACAAAGTCAGAACGACGACGGGCGATTTCAAATGTCTCTCGCATTCGTGCCGCGTTATCCCCGACAACTTGATGATACAAGACCGGCACACCGTACTTCGACAGTTGTTCTGATATGTAACTCGCATTCGTATTGACGATTTCCCCTAAGAGCAACTCACTTCCTACCGCAATGATTTCGGCTCGTTTCATCGTATTTCCTCCTCGACTTCAAAAAAAAGACGAGCTAGATCAACCAACTCGTCTCTGTCGACTCACATCGACTTCACAATAATCTTATAGTTTTGTGCGAAATATTCGGCGCCAGAATAAATTGTAAGCACGAGCGCCAACCACATCGCCCATTCGCCAAACGGAATCCCGACATAGCTAAAGATCGGGTTACCGAACAGTAAGAAGATGATGGCAAAGAGCTGCACCCACGTCTTCGCTTTTCCAGACTTCCCGGCCGCGACGACGATCCCTTCGTCAGCAGCGACGAGGCGTAAGCCTGTGACCGCAAATTCACGTGATAGAATCACGACGACAACCCACGCCGCGACGAGATCCATCTCAACGAGCAACACAAGTGCTGCCGTGACGAGCAGTTTATCTGCGAGCGGGTCCATAAATTTACCAAAGTTCGTGACCAGGTTATGCTTACGGGCCAAATGTCCGTCTAACCAATCCGTGATGGCCGCAATCGTAAAAATCACACCAGCGATAAATTGGTGCATCGGGATTTCAGCGCCTAGAAAAGCGATGTTTCCCCAATCAAAATCAACAGCGAGTAAGACGACGAATACGGGGATCAAGACCACGCGTAGCATCGTCAATCGGTTAGGTAGGTTCATATAGAACGCCTCCTCTTAGAAGGAGAGTCGACTTATTCGGCGTCGACTCTCTTTACAAAAATATTTTGTGTGACCGGAGACTCTTGAAGCTCGAGCTCACGACCGTTGACGACGATTTTCTCAACGCCTGCGATGAGTCCGATTCGAATACGCAATGTGTCCGTCTCGGCATCTTCAATGACAATCGGATTCTGTTTCGACTGGTTCGGATACTCCGGTGCGAGGAATGCTCCCTCTAACGATGTGTCACGAACACCTACGTAAGAGGCAGGTGACTCCTTCACATAAATCTCGGTCGAGAGTTTCTCGTCCGTCGCGAGTTCATAAGTGATGTCCGCCCCGTTCGACTCCTTCACCGCAATCGGACCAGATTCCGCTGGCGGTTCTTCTTCAGCCGGCTCCTCGTCAGCCGGTTCTTCCTCGGCCGGTTCATCAGCCGGGACATCCTCATTCTGGTCGACCGTGACGCCAGAACTTGGCGGTTCGGCAGGACTTGCATCCTGACCACCGAAGTCGATGCTTCTCACAGCGAAATAAATCGCGGTGATGAGCAAGAAGACCGTGAGAACGAGGAGAACTTTTGGAACCCATCTCGAGACCCGACTCGTCGACTCGGAAGCCTTCGAATATGTTTTCTTTCGAGAAAGTTGAACGGACGGCTGTGCCTCGATGACCGGTAAATCTTTTGCATACGTCTCGTATAATTCATCCACATCTAGACCGAGCGACTCCGCATACGTCTTAATGAACGCCCGTGCATAGAAAGAGCCAGGGAGATTTTTGTAATCACCTTCCTCGATCGCGATGATATAGCGCTTTTGAATCTTCGTCGTCTGCTGGATTTGGTCGAGCGTCAATCCGCTCTCCTCACGCTTTTGTTTCAAAAAAGTCCCTAGTTCTGTCACAGGGGTCCACACCTTCCATTCACATAATTATTCAAACCATTCTGACTCACGATGTGTTTCTTGTGGGATGATGATCGTTTCATCCGGATTGTTTCTCAACTCAATAATATAATCAAAGTCTTCATACACGCAATCGGTGTTTCGGACATACAGGTCAGGGTGTTCGATAACTTTCACGGCCGGCAACCGCATGACTTCACGGATGAGCTGGCGATGTCGTTCATCCATCGTTCGAGTGGAGACGGCACCATCGATTATGTATACGTGATCGCCTTCCCGTTCTTCTTCAAATAATGAGGTCCGAACGGTCTGTTTCATCAGTGTCGAGGAAAGAAACAACCAACGTTTATTCGCACACACACTCGCTGCGACGATGGACTCCGTCTTTCCGACGCGTGGATTACCGCGTACGCCGATCAACAAATGGCGTTCTTCCTTCATCAGTTCCGCAACGAAATCGACGAGAATGCCCAAGTCTTCACGGACGAAGCGAAACGTTTTTTTGTCATCACTATCATGGTCGATATAGCGACCGTGACGGATTGCAATCCGGTCCCGTAACTTCGGACGACGCAACTTGATGACGGCAATGGCTTCCATCCGCTTTAAAATATGCTCGAGTCGATGCACATGATCGGCGGCTGGTGCTTTGAGCAACATCCCCCGTCGCTGCAAATCGACCCCATTGATGGTGACGATGGAGATTTGAAGCATCCCCATGAGAGACGCGATGTCTCCCAGGATACCCGGTCGATTCTGACACAATTCATATTCGAGATACCACTCTTCGAATTTATGTTCCATCCCCAACCATCCTTTCGAGCGAGTTCGCTACCTTGCCTATTTTAAATTATTTTAGAAGAATTGAAAAGAACAGGTTTATCTACATGGATCGGATCATTGCCAACCGCCGTCGATGCGTAACACCGTGCCCGTCATATACGAGGCGTCCGGTGAACACAAGAAACGGATGGTGTTGGCCACGTCCTTTGCCGCACCGAGACGTCCTAGTGGAATGTCGTCGAGCACGGATTGTTTCGACTCTTCTACCGTATCATTCATTGGCGTATCAATCCACCCCGGTGTCACCGCATTGATTCGAACATTGAACGGGCCAGCCTCTCGAGCGAACGCTTTGACGAAGCCGAGCTGTGCCGCTTTGACGGTGGAATAAAACACCTCAGCCGCCGCACCGACCTCTCCCCATACGCTTGAGACGATCACGATATCCAGATGATGATTGTAAGGCTTGCTCGCAACGACGGACTGGATGAGTCGGATCATCGCTCGAACATGTACATCATATAGCCGGTCGAGCTCGTCCATTGACTGGTCGACGACGAGACCATGGAGCGCATGTCCTGCCACGTATACCATTCGATCGACATCCGGCATATCCTGTACCCATGACTCAACAGCTTCACGGTCCGTTAGGTCACAAGGGAGCAGTGTTGCCGATAGATTTTCATCATCAATCAAATGACGAAGTCTTTCACGACCATCGTTCGCATGCAAAATTAGTTCATCTTCACGAAAAGCGAGCGAGACGGCACGTCCGATGGCACCGCTCGCTCCAACAATCAATGTCTTCATGGTTTTTTGACGACGCACACCGTTCGTTGTTCACGGCGGAACAAGCGCTCGTATGCTTCGTATAGTTCATCGAGCGTGATGGCATCAATCAAAGTCGGGATTTCAAACAAGTTCCCATCATTGAGCGCATAACGGGAGAACTGATTGGCGATGAACTCAGGTGAGTTCAATGCTTTCAAGAACTGTCCTTGCATCATGCGTTTCTTCCGGTCGAGCGTCTCTTGACTCAACTGAAGTGGACGTTCTAACGCCTCCGTCACACGGCTGACAAACGCATCCACTTCCGACGTCTCCATCGACAAGGCGGCAAAAGCGAACGTCTCCTCTGACGTATAGTCAAACGAGAAGGCATCGTCAATCAATCCTTCAGCATAAAGTTCTGTATAAAGAGGTGCTGTCGTGTCGAAGAGCGCATGCATGAGCAGTTCTACTGTCAATTCTTGCTTCAGACCCGCTTCCCCAGCTTGCGGTATGTCCTTATACCCAATCATGACTTTCGGTACAGAGACGTCCATCTCGATGACCCGTTCTGACAGACGAACCGTGGTCGGCTCATCTACTGTCTCGCGAGCACTCAATCGTGGCGTTTCAAAAGATTTAGCTGCTTGATTATCTCGAATCAAGGCAAGCATCTCATCCGGTTCGATATTCCCGACGACGAACAATGCCATGTTGCTCGGATGATAGAACGCTTGATGACAGGTGTACAAGTCTTCCGCCGTGATCTTTGAAATCGATTCGATCGTACCTGCGATATCAATTTTGACGGGATGTGTCTCGTACATCGCCTCAATTAAACCAAAATACAAACGCCACCCCGGATTGTCTTGGTACATTTGAATTTCTTGACCGATGATTCCTTTCTCTTTCTCGACCGACTCTTTCGTGAAATAAGGGGTCTGGACGAAATCGAGCAGCGTCTGTACGTTTTCCGAGATCTTGGACGTGGCACCGAACAAATAAGCCGTCCGTGTGAATGACGTGAAAGCGTTCGCTGACGCTCCTTGACGACCAAATTGTTGGAAGACGTCACCATCTTCTTTCTCGAACATCTTATGTTCTAAGAAATGCGCGATACCATCGGGAACCTCGACCCAGTCTTCTAGTTTAAAGCGTCGGTCAATCGATCCATATTTGGTCGTGAACGTCGCGAATGTTTTTTCATATCCAGTCTTTTTCAATAAGTAAACGGAGAGGCCATTGTCGAGAACGTGATGATGTAACGTCTCTCCGACGTTAGGAAAGTCTAGTTTCATGCTTCTGCTCCTTTCAAGCAATAAACCGCTTCGAGTACCATTTCTTTCGCAAGCGCGACGACATGATCTCGCGTCGTGTTCTCAATGATCGCCATCTCTTCGTCTAACGAGAACGGACGAACGTCTGCCCCACTCATCCAAGCAATCAATTGACGTGGACTGTCTCCAAGTTGACGACGTTGATGGAACAACAACTCTTTCGTCTGTTGCAACGTTTCATCCTCAAACTCGCCCGCTTGTAAAGCGTTCAATTGCTCTTCGATGATCTGTTCGGTCTTTTGCTGGTTCGACGCATCGATACCGGCATAGACGAACAACTTCCGACTGAGGGAACTATATTGTGAGGCGGCATAGTACGCCAAGCTCTCCTTTTCACGCACGTTCATGAACAGCTTCGAGTGAGGGAATCCACCGAACAGTCCATTCACGACCTGCATGCGAATCGCCGCTTCCGTTCGTGGGTCGACATCAAGCGAATAGGCAAGATGGAGCTTGCTTTGTTTAATGTCTTGATGTTCTTCCAAACGCTTGAACTCTCCTAGACTCGCTTCCGGTAACAGGCGTGGTCGACGTGTCCCAAGGGATTCCAATGGGTTGAAAGCCTGTTCGACTTGCTCACGATTGACATCCCCGACAACATAGATGTCCACACGGTCATGTTGAATCATCGATTGATATGCCTCATACAATGATTTCGGTGTGACATGGTCGAGTTGCTCAAGCGTACCGAGTGACGGAATCGCAAGTTCTCCTCCGAGCATTTCTTGTAGACGCTGTTGGGCGAAACGCATTTTGTCATCATAGACCGATTCGATACGCTGACGTTGCAATCGACGTTCCTGCTCGACGATGAGTGGCTGGAACGCCCCATCGTATGCGTTCGGACGAAGGAGAACGTCTTCGAGTAACTCGATTGCCTGACTCAATACGTCTTCCCCGACAAGATGATCGTTGACGACTTCGAGTTGGAATTGGATGACGTGCTCCTTTCCGATCTTAGATGCACCAGCATATAAGTTTGTGTCATACAACTCCTCTAGCGGTGTGTGAAATAACTCAATGGATGGATACGTTGCCGTCGATTTCTCCATAATGAACGGGAGCAATGCCCGATCTGCGACCGTCTCCGCCGATAATGGAGCGGCGAATGACACGAGACAAGTCGTCGTTTTAAATTTTTTGGTCGGATAGACCGAGTAGTGCAATTGATGTTGGAACTGAACGATACCTTTCATCTGCCGATCACTCCTTTTTTCGTTTTGGTTGAAACACTGCAGCGCCGCGCGCATATTCTTGATCCGGCACCCCTGCCACGACGTTCGCGTAACGGGCAACCGTAAATAAATAATCACTTAAGCGGTTAAAGTAAGGCAATTGCCGGTCTGCGACTCCGAGAGCCGCTAAGTCACGCTCGACCCGTCGACAGACGGCACGAGCCACATGTAAGCTAGCTGCGGCAACGCTGCCGCCCGGAAGGATGAAGCGCACAAGTTCCGGACAGGACTCTTCCCACTCATCCATCCATCGTTCTAGTTCCGTCACGATCGACAAATCGACCATTTTTGGCGGTGCCTCAGCATACATCAGCTCCGATCCGAGGTCGAACAAGTCGTGCTGAATCTTCGTCAGCTGTATTCGGAGCGTCTCATCCTCTTGATGCGCGATGGCGAGTCCAATCTGACTATTCAACTCATCGAGATGACCCATCGCTTCAATCTGAGGATGGGATTTCTCGACACGACTACCGATTAATGATGTTTCACCCTTGTCGCCCGTTCGTGTATAACGTTTCATTCGACTCCCCCCTTAAAATGCCACAAATGGTGACTCAAGCGAGTCACCATTACGAGTTGTGTGGTTGTTCAAATGGTAAGTAAATCTCGAAGGTGGTTCCGACCCCGAGTGTACTCGATACGCTCACTTTTCCGTGATGGGCATCGACCACATTCTTCACGATCGCGAGTCCGATGCCTGTCCCTGTCTTCGAACCACTGGTCCGGGCTTTATCGGCTTTATAGAATCGCTCGAAAACGAACGGCAAATCCTCTTTTGGAATTCCGTGACCTGTATCCGTCAACTGAATCCGTAGCCCGTCCGTCTCTTCTGTGGCCTCAATCCGAATTTCTCCAGAATCGGTATGCGCGATAGCATTGCCAATCAAGTTGGTGAACACTTGCTCGAGACGATCGCCATCCGCCTCGATGAGACGGTGCGGGGCGTCGGTCTGTAAACGAATCTCTTTTTCAGATGCCATCTGATTGAACTTTCGCATGACTCGGGGCAAGAAATCACCGATATCAAACGAAGTGAAATGCATCGTCTCTTTACCCGATTCGATGCGTGCCAAATCCAACAAATCATTGACGAGTCTTGCCAAGCGGAGCGATTCATCGTAGATGATAGAGGCGAACTCTTTCGTCGCCTCGTCGCTCTCAGTAATGCCATCGATGATTGCCTCTGAATACCCTTGAAGCGTCACGAGCGGTGTCCGGAGTTCATGGCTAATGTTCGCCACAAAATCGGTCCGCATCTTATCGAGTCGATGACTTTCTGACGTATCCCGGATGACCACGACAGCACCCTCGAAATCGTCTTCTCCGACGAGTGGTGTGACTGTCAGTGTATAGTACCGCTCATCCTGTTTCACTTCGATCGTCTTTTCAGAGGTCCCTTCCATCACTTCCTCATAAAGAGACAATACGACCTCATGTGGTTGCCCGTCTTGAAGTAATGGACTGGCTTGCGGGTTCGTGACAATCACGTTCGCATGACGATCGAGTGTGATGACACCGTCTGCCATCGAACGAAGAATCGACGCGAGCTGCAACCGTTCGCGGTCAAGCGCATTCACATATTTTGAAAGCTGACTGCTCATCGCATTGAAGGATGCCGCGAGTTCGCCAATCTCATCCCGTGTCTTCGTCTCCAAACGTAAATCAAATTGCCCCTCTCCCGTCTTATTGACCGCGTCCCGCATCGCTCGGAGCGGTGCCGTGATTCGTGTCGACAAGAAGAAAGCAAAGACGGTCGTGACGATGATGGCCGACGCGACGGTCCAAAGAATGATGGTTCGCGCACCGGCGTTCGCACTCGAGATTGCATCGAGCGGTTCAAACAGGTAGAGCGTATATTGGCCCGTCGATAAGGAGAACGTCGTCCGATACGCTAGCGCGGCCTGGTCGTCAAAAGATGAGAAATTTCCGATGGCCGTCTCACCGACCGCCTGATAAGTTTCCCAATCCTGTCGTTCAAGTTCCACCATCAAGCCATCCACTTGATTTCCAAAATTCGATCGGGTCGTCCCGTTCTCTAAGATATAGTTAGCCCCGTACACTTCGATGATTTGATCAATCGTCTGGGACGTGTCACCTTCATTCAACAAAACCGATTGGACCTGTCCACCGAGCTTGGCAAGATGGCCTCGTTCCTGGTCGATATGAAAGGAATTAAAAAATTCAAGCATCAACACCGAGACGATGAATAAGATGACACTGACCAAAACGAGAATCGTCAGCCACAGTTTCGTGACGATGCTGTTTCGACGAATCATCATTCACTGGCAGCTTCGAACTTGTACCCGACACCCCATACGGTCGTGATCATATGCGCCGCGTCCGGTGAGACACGATTCAATTTCTCACGAAGACGTTTCACATGCGTATCGACGGTCCGAAGGTCTCCGAAAAATTCGTAGTTCCATACTTCTTTTAACAACTGCTCTCGTGAAAAGACTTTATCCACCTGCTTGGCGAGGAAGAACAATAACTCATATTCTTTTGGTGTGAGGGCGATTTCCTCGCCGTCCACCGTGACGCGGTGTGCATCATTATCGATTGTGAGATGTGGGAAGACGATCAAATCCTTCGACTTCTCACTCGTGTGCATGAACTTTGTCGAACCAGAGCGGCGAAGGAGTGCCTTGACGCGGAGCACGACTTCACGCGGACTGAACGGCTTGACGATGTAATCATCCGCCCCGACTTCAAACCCTTGAACACGATCGATTTCCTCACCTTTCGCTGTGAGCATGATGACCGGAGTCGCTTTCGTCTTCCGGAGTTCTGTACATACTTCAACCCCATCCATCTTTGGCATCATCAAATCAAGCAAGATCACGTCGTATTCGTTTTCAAGGGCAAGCGCGAGCGCCTCTTCGCCATTGACCGCTTCTTCAATCACATACTGTTCACGTTCTAAGTACATTTTCAAAAGTCGGCGAATTCTCTCCTCGTCGTCGACTACTAAAATCTTCGTTTTCTCAGCCATACCTGAAACCCTCCTAAGACCCATTACGAGTTGTAGCGAATGTTGCACAATTGTGAACATTCCACTCTCTGCCATAACTATACCACTCTATTATTTCGCTTCACAACGATGATTTGATGGACCAAATGAAAAAGAAGTCACAATTGTGACTTCTTTTATGTCAGGCATATGAATGAAGACCGGCGATGACCAGGTTGACGAAGACGAGGTTGAACATGATGATGGCAAATCCACCGACACATAACCAGGCCGCTTTCGTTCCTGTCCAGCCACGCTGAATGCGCATATGCAAGTAATAGATATAGATCAGCATCGTGATGAGAGCCCAAACTTCTTTCGGGTCCCATCCCCAGAAACGGTTCCAGGCAATCTGTGCCCAAATCATCGCAAAGATCAGACCACCAAGGATAAAGACCGGTAACCCGATCGCGACCGAGCGATAGCTGATTTCATCAGCGAGATCAAGGTCGACTTTTTTCGCAAGGGGTTGAAGCGCTTCAGCGACGCGTTTGCGCAAGATGACAAAACGGAGCAACACGTAAATCACAATTCCGCCGATGACCGACCAGATGAGCGTGTTCAACTTGAGTGTATTGATCCAGTTCGGGAGTTCGAGTGACAAGCCACTCGCACCAGACACGAGTTGTGCCCCTTCTGGGACGAACAAGATTGGCATGAAATATTCATACGTCTCCGCTTGACCGCGGTCGTTCGTGAACTCGACGACACCACCGGCACCGATTCCCTTGAATAACATCGAAACGATGATGAAACCGAGCGTGCACATGAGGACGAACATCGTCACTTCGAGCCACGTCCGTGACTTAGACTGTTCTTTCATCGATGTTTCGTTCAATAAGAAAATGAGGCCCGATGCAAAACTGATTGCCAAAATCCCTTGTCCGAGCGCAGCCGTCGTAACGTGAATTTTCAACCATACACTGTTGAGTGCCGGGATGAGCGGTGCGACCTCACTTGAGAACATCGATGCGAAGGCGATGACGAGTAACGCCACCGGCATCGCGAACAAGCCGAGTACATCATTTTTATAGATTCCATATACGACGAGGAACCCGAGCACCATCATCATACCGAAGAACGTCGTATATTCGTATAAGTTTGATACCGGCGCATAGCCGACACCTGCCCAACGCATAAAGAAATATGTCATTTGAGCGATAAAGCCGATGATTGCCAAGATAAAAGCGTATTTCCCATAGGCAACACGGTTGACGTTTCGATCTTTACGCATACCGCTGACGGCAATCGTAAAGAGAACCGTCGAGATTGCATATAGGAAGAACGCGATAAACAGCATTCGGCTGCTCCATTCAATCCATTCCATCAAGATTCCCCTCTTTCATCTGTTGACTCATTCTCCGACTTCTCTGTGAATCTCGCCTGGTCTTCCCACATCGGTAAGCCACTTTGTTCTAATAGCGGCGACACTTCACGACGGAGCGAGGACGGGTTTTTGTTCGTAAAACCAGCGACGAGCACACCCTCTTCATGGCGACGGATCCAAACGCGACGGTGTGGCCAGTACATGCCCATCGCAATACCGATCATAAAGATTGTGGCACCGACGATCAAAATCGGATAAGTGGAGTCACTCTTCACACGTAAACCACTCGTGCTCGCCATCTCTGTTCCCGCAAATTGCACTTCATAGCGGTTCTCTTCATCAGCGACATTCAGACGAATGCCGATCAAATTCGACTCCGTTTCGCCTTCAGGTGATTCGACGTTGAAGAAGAAGGCAGGATTCAGTGCACGTGGTGATTTCGTATTCGGTTGCCCATCTTTCACTTCGAAGTCTGGATACAAATCCTTCAACGTGACGGTGACCCCATCGAGTTCATAAGACTTCTCTGGATTCTCCAAATCGACTTTGAACGGACCATATTCGTCGCCGGTTTCTTTATCTGCCAACATGAACGACATCGACAAGAACTCTGGACGGCTTGAATATTGTTCCTGATACACTTCAAATTTATCGAATTTAAACGGGTGGTTGACTTTCGTCGAACCGACTTCGACTTGTTCGAGTTGCGGCGATCCGTCCTCGTTCGTTCCCGTCTTTTTGAATAACGTCAACTCTGTCTCATAATTTTTCGGAACGGCCCCTGCTTTTTCAATGGCGGCCGCGAACTTCGCGTCCTCTTCATTGTTCTCAGGGTCGTACATTTCAAGAATGAACTGGTCGTTCCGTAAGTAGTACTCGCCGTCAGTCGCCTCTAGCGACACCGTGTCGCCTTCACGCACCCATTCGAGCGTATCCGTATGGAATGCAGGGAACACTCGCAGCATCGCCCCTAGGAAGAAGATGACAAGTCCGAGGTGGTTGACGTACGGACCCCAACGACCAAACCGGTGTTTCTCTGCTAACAGAGCATCGCCGTCCCGTTTGACGGTATATCGTTTCTTTTTAAGTGCGACTGCGATCTCGTCAATTTGAGCCTCCGTCCCATCACCTTGTCCGAAGAGACGTTGCCCCTTCATAAAACGTTCTGTCCGTCTGACCGGTTGTTTTTTAAGCGCCTTATAGAGCGGAACCCCACGGTCAATCGACACGACGACGAGTGAGAGCGTCAACATGACAATCAGACCGATGTACCACCACGATGTGTATAGGTTATGGAATCCGAGGGCGTAATAAATAGAACCCGGTGTTCCATACTCCTCCATATAATATTGTTCAGGCGGTAACTGTTGTGGGATGTACATCTCTTGAGGAAAGATTGTTCCGATTGCCGAACCGACAATGATCAATGCAATTAACCACAACCCCACCTTGACCGATGCAAAGAAGTTCCACACACGGTCAATGATCGATTTCGGACGACGCTTCGACCGTAAATCAGCGCCTTCGTATTTCATATCTAGCATCTGTGCGTCCCCCGTTCGCTTACAATGACTTCTCGGCTAGCTCCATCAATTTCTCTTTCGTGAGTTCACCTTCATACTTTTCAATTACGTTCCCTTCACCATCGATGACGAATGTGACGGGTAGGTTATAAATGCCATACGCTCCTTCGACTTCGCTCTGGGTATCCATCAAAATCGGATAGTCGAGCCCGACACCGAGGTCGTTGATGAAATTATCGACACGAAGCGGTGTCTCTCCGACGTTCACGGCCCAAAAATCGACACCCATGTCTTGAAGTGTCGCATAGTTTTCTTGTACGACCGGCATCTCTTTCTTACACGGTTCACAGAACGTACCCCAGAAGTTCAAGAGCATCCCTTTACCTTCGTAGTTGTCTCGCTCATACAAGGTCGAACCGTCGAGCGTGACGAGCTTGAAGTTCGGTGCCTCGTCTCCCGCCTCGATACGTCCATCGTTACCCGCTTGGTCGAATGTTTGCATGATCGTAACCGCTCCCGCAAAGAGTACGACCGTCATGATCATCATCCGCCAAAATGACCTCTTTTTCTTTTTTGCGACCGCTTGTTCCATCCGGTCGTCTTTTTGTTGATCTTTTGTCATCGTTTTCACACCATCCTTCAGTTGCTATTGTACTGAAAAAACATTAAAAACGCACATTAACAGACTTTTTTCATTTTTTTGTCACACAATCTACACAATCAAAAAAATCATCCTATTTCAGGACGATTTTTTGTTGTTATTTTTTCTTCTTTTTGCCTCGTGGTTTCGGTGGAACGGTAGGGTTCGCAAGTTCCCGAAGCTTACTGATTTCTTTGTGTGAAAGTTCACGCCAGTCGCCCGTGTTCAAACCGTCGAGCGTCAAGAAACCGAACTGTTCGCGCTTCAGTTTGATGACCTCTGAACCAATGGCTTCCACCATCCGACGGATTTGACGATTGTGACCTTCCGAGATGACGATTTCGAGGATGGCTGTGTTCTTCTTCTGGTCCACAGACTTCATCTTCACTTTCGCACTACCCGTTTTGAATCCGTCATCGAGTTCGACGCCAGACTCAAGCTGTTTGATGGCCAAGTATGATGGGATGTTCTTCACTTTTGCCACATAACGCTTTTGAATTTTATATTTCGGGTGCGTCATCATGTTCGAGAACTCGCCATCGTTCGTCAAGATGATGAGTCCCGTCGTGTTGTAGTCGAGACGACCGACCGGGAATACACGTGCTCCTGGCGGGACGAGGTCTGTGATGACTTTACGTCCTTTGTCGTCATCGACCGTCGAGACGTAGCCACTAGGTTTATAGAGTAAATAGTAGACATGCTCTTCTTGTTCGATTTTGACGCCATCGACTTCAATCTCTGACTTCGGTCCAACTTTCGTCCCTAGTTCACGGACGACTTTTCCGTTCACGCGGACGCGACCATCCAAAATCATTTCTTCCGCTTTCCGACGCGAGGCGACCCCCGCTTGTGCGATTACTTTTTGCAAACGTTCCATATGATTAATCCTTCTCCAATCTCTCTTCTTGCTTCGGTGATTCCTGACCGAAGAACAAATCGCCTTCGTCTGTCAGTTCATCCTCAAATGTTAATGGTGGCAGTTCCTCGAGTGAGTTGAACCCGAAATGGTCGAGGAAGTGCTCTGTCGTACGATACAGCTTGGCACGACCAATCGTCTTCGCGCGGCCAGCCGACTCGATCAATCCTTTCGATAACAACGTATGGATGACCCGTTCGACTTTGACTCCGCGAATCTCTTCGATATCCGCTCGTGTGACCGGCTGTTTGTAGGCGATGATGACAAGCGTCTCCATCGCTGCACGTGAGAGCGCCTGCTCTGCCATCGTCCCGACATATTTCTGAATGTACGGGGAGACGTCCGGAACGGTCACGAGCTTATAGACACCTGCCGATTCCATGAGCTGAAACGGTCGGTTCGATGACTTGAACGATGCCTCCAGCTTACTGAGCTGTTCTCGTGCCGCAGCTTCTGAGATATCAAGCGTCTCGGCGAGCGCGCGTACTTCCATTCCTTCGTCACCGACGACGAACAGCAATCCTTCAATAATCGTCTCATAAGACAGCAACCGCTTCATCCCCTTTCTTTGACGCTTCAATGAATGAGATTTGAATATCTTGGTCGAGTTGTTTCGTTTCGACGATTCGCAACTTGATCAGCTCCAAAAGCGCCATAAACGTCACGACGAGATCTGAGACGTTCGGTCGTTCAACAAAAAAGGCGAAAAACGACGTTTGTCTCGTCGACGATACGTGTTCATGAAGACGCGTCATCTGCTCTTCAAGCGTACGCTCTTCCCGCTTGATCGTCTTTTTGCGTCGTTCTTTCCAACGTTTCCGTTCAATCATCTTCGAATAGGCGTGAAGAAGATCCGAGAAGTTGAGTGGTCCGTCATACTTAGACACCTCTTCAGACATATACGTCGTCAAATCTTCACCCGGTCGCGTATACAATTCAAGACGGTGTTCTTCTTGTTCACGCATGAAGACGACCGCTTCTTTATATGCTTTGTATTCAATCAATTGACGAATGAGACCTTCACGTGTCGGTTCCTCACTGAAGTCTGGAACCTCTTCATCCTCGACCGGCACTGGCGGTAACAATTGCTTGCTCTTCAATTGGAGCAACGTCGCCGCCATGACCAAGTATTCACTGGCCACATCGAGTTCAAATTTTTGCATCGTGCGAATATAGCCGACATACTGGTCAGTGACTTCTGCCACGGAAATGTCGACGATATCAATCTCCATTTTCCCAATCAAATGGAGCAACAGGTCGAGTGGACCTTCGAACGTATCAATTTTAACGTTATAGGCTTCCATAGAGACACCTGCCATTTTACATTTTTGCGCTTTAGTATAACATGTTTTATAACACCGTGGACACGAAAGGAGAAAATTGATTCATGACCCCTTTTATTCATTATACGTTGCTCTTTGAATGTCATGCCGATTATTTCGAATGTCATGAGGTATTAGAAGAGGCGTGGCAGGCAGACGGACGTCGTCATCACGGCTATGCGGCACTCATCCAATACGCCGTCATCCACTATCATTTACGACGAGACAATCTCATCGGCGCGAAAAAGAGCTTGCGACTCTTACGCCGAAAGATCGACATCGCTTCCCCCTATTTACATGAGCTCGGTCTTGATGTCGACTCCTTCGTCGCACAGCTTGATGAATGGCCGTTACACACGAAGCTCCCATTACAACAGGATGTTCGTGACACGGTCGAATCACTAAAACCGACGTTCCCATCGACGGACCTGTCGTTCGAGCAATTGGTCCACAAGCATCTGCACCGTGACCGGAGTGAGGTCATCACGGAACGGGAGTTGGCACTTTTAGAACGTCAACGAACGAGGAATTCCGCCAGCCCTTATTGAAGTACATGCAAAACCCCCGCAGTCCAAGATTGCGGGGGTTTTGTCATCAGACGACTAATTGGTTCCATTTTTCCAATAAATCGCCCGTCTTGCCTGTACCGGTTAGCGTCAAATCAAGTGGAAGGACGTTTCTCACCTCGTCTAAAAGCTCGTAAGAACGTTTCTCGCCACGGAATGATGGCGACAAGGCGATATGGTCGATGACCATTGTCGTCCCTTGTTGCTCCATACCAATGATACCAACGAAGTCTTCACCGACTTTCCACAAATAGAGGAACTTCGACTCCTCCTCGTCATACGATCGGACGAGTTCAAGCAAGCTTAGCGGAGATTTGTCACTGCATGAGAATGCGAGTAGACCCATCGCCGTCTTTTCATAAGAACGTTTATATTTGACCAGCATCGCTGGGTTCACCACCTTTTGTCATTCAAGTTTCACGACGTGAACACGTGAGAGACATGGTTCATTGTGCCATACCCTTCAGGCAAAAATCAATTCTCGTCCCAAACCTTCACTTCTGCCATCTTCGTACCTTGACGAAGTTTGACGGCATGCTCAAGACCAGATGTCACTTTACCGAATACCGTATGGACACCATCCAAATGCGGTTGTGGCTCATGGACGATGAAGAACTGTGAAGACCCTGTGTTACGACCTGCGTGGGCCATTGAAAGTGAACCCGCTTCATGTTTGTGCGGGAACGATGTCGATGTCTCACAAGGAATCGTATAGCCTGCACCGCCCATTCCAGTTCCTTGTGGGCAACCACCTTGGCTAACGAAGCCAGGGATGACACGGTGGAACGTCAATCCGTTGTAAAACCCACTGTTCGCAAGTTTTTCGAAGTTTTCGACCGTAATCGGTGCTTCACCGTGGAATAAATCAAATTCAATCATTTCGCCATTTTCAAGTTTCATAGAACCTTTTTTCATGTTTCAAGCAACCCCTTTTTCATAATATGTATCCTGCTGTTTGACACTCACATTACCCATCTTATCAAAAAAACACGTCTGTCTCCACTTTTTTGTGGAAACAGACGTTCTGCCTTATTGAATCACTGCGTGAACGAGTGGACGTGCCTCTGGTTTCGTTGCACCGATCGTATACGCATGGTCTAAACGCTCGATGGCTGAAGACATGTCTTCGATGTTCGAACGGAGTACCGCGATCACATCGCCTGCCTCGACACGGTCGCCGACTTTCTTCTCAAGCGTGATGCCTGCCGCGAAATCGATTTTGTCTTCTTTCGTCGCGCGTCCTGCACCGAGAAGCATCGCCGCAACACCCACTTCGTCTGCGATGATCGACTCGACATAACCTGCTTCTTTTGCGACAAATGTCGTCTCATATGAAGCTTGTGGTAATTTCGTCACATCATCGACGAGTGATGCGTCGCCACCTTGTGCTTCGACGAACTTGCGGAACACCTCGAGGGCGTGTCCATCGGCAATGCGCTTCTCAAGGTCGGCATACGCCTCTTCAAACGTCGGATAAAACTCACCGAGGACAGCCATATGTCCAGCGATCGTGAGCGCGATTGTTTTCAAATCTTCGACTTCTTTACCTGAGAGGACTTCAATCGCTTCTTTCACTTCGTTCGCGTTCCCGATTTCAAAACCGAGTGGTTGGTCCATGTCCGTGATGACCGCGACCGTCTTACGGCCGACATTTTTCCCGATTGCGACCATTTCTTCGGCGAGGGCTTTCGCATCATCAAACGATTTCATGAACGCACCAGAACCTGTCTTGACGTCAAGAACGATACTATCCGCTCCAGCTGCAATCTTCTTCGACATGATTGAACTTGCGATGAGCGGAATCGACTCAACCGTAGCCGTGACGTCGCGAAGCGCGTACAAGCGCTTATCCGCAGGCGTCAAGTTCCCTGTCTGCCCGATGATCGACATCTTGATATCGTTTACTTGTTTCGTGAACTGCTCTTCCGTCAATTCTACGTTGAACCCTGGGAATGATTCGAGCTTATCGATCGTACCACCTGTGTGACCGAGACCGCGACCACTCATCTTCGCGACAGGGATGCCGATTGAAGCGACGAGTGGTGCCACGATCAAGCTGATCTTGTCACCGACGCCGCCCGTTGAGTGCTTGTCGACTTTTTTCCCTTCGATATTGGAAAGATCGATCGTATCTCCCGACTTTACCATTTCCATCGTCAAGGCAGCCGTCTCGTTTTCAGTCATCCCGTTAAAATAGATGGCCATCGATAAGGCTGACATTTGATAGTCAGGGATTGATTCGTTCGTGAAACCTTCGACAACGAAGCGAATCTCCTCTTCGTTCAATTCTCCACCGTTACGTTTCTTTAAAATCAAATCGACCATACGCATAACTGTCGTCCTCCTAAAATTAAGTTACTTACATGCTTTTAATCGTGCCACGTACGAGAGAGAGGAAGTCTTGACGAACGCGCTCTGTCGTTTCGATGACTTCTTCATGGTTGAGTGGTTGATCTAAGATGCCTGCTGCCATGTTCGAGACACACGAAATCCCGAGGACGCGCATATCCGAATGACGCGCGACGATGACTTCTGGAACAGTCGACATCCCGACAACGTCTCCCCCGAGAAGACGGGCCATTTTGACTTCAGCCGGTGTTTCGTACGTAGGACCTGTGTTTCCGAAGTAAACCCCTTTTTGTACAGAAAGTCCAAGGTCTGACGCGACACGTTCTGTCAATTTCACGAGCTCTTTATCGTACGCTTCTGACATGTCAGGGAAACGTGTTCCGAATTCACTCGCGTTCTTCCCGATGAGCGGGCTCGTACCGAAGAAGTTGATATGATCTGTGATGATCATCAAGTCGCCTGGGTTGAATGACTCGTTACATGCGCCTGCCGCGTTCGTGACGATGAGAGTCTCGACACCAATCAGCTTGAGGACACGTACAGGGAACGTCACTTGTTCCATCGAGTATCCTTCATAGAAGTGGAACCGTCCTTGCATGGCGACGACCCGTTTCCCTTCGAGCTCACCGAACACGAGTTGCCCCGCATGTCCTTCAACTGTCGATACCGGGAAGTGCGGGATCTCCTCATATGGAATGGCGACCGGGTTCTCAATCTCGTCCGCGAGGACTCCGAGTCCTGACCCGAGAATGAGTCCGATTTCTGGTGTACTGCCCATACGCTCCTGCAAAAACGCTTTTGTTTCGTTCCAATTTACCATGAATATTGCCTCCTCAAATTTCGTTTAAGAAACTCTTTCCGTGTGATGGTGCCGCGACGTCAAAGTTGTCAGCGACCGTCGCCCCGATGTCCGCGAATGTTCCGCGAATACCCAAATCGACTGCCTTCGCTCCGTTGTGATGAACGATGAGCGGAACGTATTCACGCGTGTGGTCTGTCCCAGCATGAACAGGATCATTTCCGTGATCAGCCGTGATGATGAGCAGGTCATCTTCACGAAGACGCTCCATCACTTCCGGTAGGCGAGCGTCGTACTCTTCAAGCGCGACCGCATAACCTTCCGGGTCACGGCGATGACCGAACAACGCGTCGAAGTCGACCAAGTTCAAGAAGCAGAGTCCTTCGAAGTCTTCCTCGAGCGACTCGACCAATTTGTCCATGCCGTCCATGTTCGATTTCGTGCGGACCGCTTTTGTCACGCCTTCACCATCGTAAATATCGCTGATCTTCCCTAATGCGATGACGTCTTTCCCAGCTTCCTCGAGCGTGTTCATGACGGTCTTGCCGAATGGTTTCAGTGCGTAGTCGTGACGGTTCGCCGTACGGACCCATGCTCCTGGTGTCCCAAGGAACGGGCGAGCAATGATTCGTCCGAGCATGTACGGGTCTTCACGTGTGATTTCACGTGCGTATTCGCAGATGCGATACAATTCATCAATCGGCACAATCTCTTCGTGTGCTGCGATTTGAAGAACCGAGTCGGCAGATGTATAAACGATGAGGGCGCCCGTCTTGACATGCTCTTCACCGAGTTCGTCCAAGATTTCTGTTCCGGACGCCGGTTTGTTTCCGATGATTTTACGTCCGCTGAACTCTTCAAGACGGTGAATCAAATCATCTGGAAACTCCTCAAACACGCGGAATGGTGTATCGATATGGAGTCCCATGATTTCCCAATGGCCCGTCATCGTATCCTTACCAGCTGAGATTTCTTCCATGCGACCATACGCACTCGGTGCGTCCGATGCATCGATGCCTTGAATCGGCTTGATGTTCGAAAGTCCGAGTTTACCCATGTTCGGCATGTTCAATCCGTTATGTTCACGCGCGATATGCCCGAGCGTGTCGGCCCCTTTGTCACCGAACTGTTCGGCATCTGGTGCTTCACCGATCCCGACCGAGTCCATGACGACTAAGAAAATACGTTTAAACTTCTTCACAAAAAATTCCTCCTTTTCGGTGTCTAGGCACGAGGGTGATGCTTACGATACACATCATGTAGACGCGATTTGTTGACGTGTGTATACACTTGCGTCGTCGCTAAATCCGCATGACCGAGCATCTGTTGAATGGCGCGTAAATCCGCACCGTTCTCGAGAAGGTGTGTCGCAAAGGAATGACGGAGTACGTGAGGTGTGATCTCTTTTTCAATTCCAGCAAGTTTGGCTCGTCGTTTGATCATCTTCCAAAATCCTTGACGACTGAGCCGTCCTCCTCGGCCGTTTAAAAAGAGCGCTTCGGTCTCTCTACCGCCAAGTCCGTTACGAGCTTGTTGGATGTAACGCTCGACGAAACTTTGGGCGACCGAGGATACCGGGATGATTCGTGCGCGCTCGCCTTTCCCTTCACATTGTAGATACCCCAATTCGAACTGCAAATCATCCAAATCCAAACCTAAAAGTTCACTGACCCGCATCCCCGTCCCGTAAAGCAACTCCAGCATAGCCCGGTCTCGTAGTGAGAGCGGGTCCGACGTCGGGACGCTGTCCAACAGTCGCTCGACTTCCGTTTGTGACCACGTGTCCGGAAGTTGCTTTTCTGCTTTTGGAGATTCTAGGTAAAGTGACGGATCAGTCGTCGTGACTCCGGTCATTTTTAGATGATGATGGAACATCCGGATTGAACTGACTGCTCGTCTCAATGAAGACGAGGCTCGCCCCGCTTGCGACAGCTCTTCGATATGTTTGACGATATGCGAACGTGTCACCTCATTCCACTCTTCTACCCCAAGTTGGGTCAAGGTCGATGCGTACTGCGTCAAATCGCTCGCATACGCCTGTCTCGTATTCGCGGACATCCGCTTTTCAACTGTCATATATTGAAGAAATGACTCGATATGCGAACGCATCATACCCTCCTCCTTCCTCGTTTCACCTGAATACGCTTACAGCATATCACTTATGTAAACTGTTGTGAAGATGTCTGACCTCATTTTTTATTCACTTTTTTGTGAACGTTCACGTGACAAAAATACATCTCAAATTTCTTATTTTTCTGGCATGTTCAAATGAGAAGCGATATACTACAAGCAACTTATTAAAATATTTTAAAAAGTAGATGGGAGTTCAATCGTGATGAAAGATCCACAGCATGAATTACTAGTCGACATTCGAAAGCAGATCGTCCTACACAACGTATCGACAATTTCCGAGTTGAGTATGGTCACGCACGTTTCATTCCCTACCGTCAAGAAGATAATCGATGACATGATCGAATACGGTGAAGTCATCGAACACGGTCAACATGCCTCAAAAGGAGGTAGGCCCGCAAAAAGTTATGGGTACAATCCCACTTTTCGTCATTGCCTAACCCTATACATCGAAGCGAGCGAGATTCACTATCGCTTAATTGACTGTCAAACTCAGATTCTTGAAGAAGGTGTAACATTAGTCAAAGGCACGCATTTAGAAACGTTAGGCAAACTCGTCGATACATTCGATGAGCACACAATAAAAATCGGTGCCATCTCTGTCGGTGTCGCCGCTGCAGTCGATACGGGTCGAATTGTTTTCGCCCCAGAATATCCATCACTGGCGCATTTAGATTTGAAGAACTGGTTGATGGAACGAACTGGACTTCCGGTCGTCATTGAAAATGATATGAATGCCGCCGTTTATGGATTTTCCATACGAGATGAGACCACAACACATCAGTCCATCGTCTATCTCGGCCTCGGAAAGAATGGTCCGGGTGCTGGCATCTTGCTCGATGGACATGTCGCTCGGGGACAATCCGGATTCAGTGGTGAAGTTTCATTTCTTCCGCTTTATAACGATGCATCATTTTATGACCGCATAAAAAATAAACCTTATGGACCACACCTTCTGAGAAAAGAAGAAATCGATGCATTGGGACGGCTCGTCGCTACATTTGCTGCGACACTCAACCCACACACCTTCATCTTTTCAGATGTCGACCTCGTTCTAGACGATTTATCTCACATCAGCCGCGCATGCGATCGATATCTTCCCTCTCGTCACATTCCTCGTCTTCAAATCGGAGAATGGGAAGAAGATTACTTTTTCGGGCTGGCTCGACTCGGCATTGAATTGATGCTCGAAACGATTCCGCGAGGTGACGTATGACGATTGTATTATTGGCCGTGATCTATCTCGCGTTTATCAGCCTCGGTCTTCCGGATGCCCTCATCGGTGTCGGGTGGCCACTTATGCATAAAGAATTCTCCGCACCCGTATCGATGGTCGGATGGATTTTCATGACGATTGCTGGTGGAACGATTCTTTCGAGTCTACTGAGCGGTAAACTATTGGAACGTTTTGACACGAAACAAGTCACGTTCGGTTCGACATTACTCACAGCGCTCTGTCTGTTCGGATTCTACTCTGCTCCTTCAATCGGTTGGCTATTCGTATTTGCCATCCCACTCGGTCTAGGTGCCGGTGCCGTCGATGCCGCTCTGAATCATTACGTTGCCGAACATTACGAAGCACATCATATGAACTGGCTACACTGCTTTTGGGGAATCGGCGCGACCGGGGGACCACTCGTCATGGCGGGTGTATTGACGGAGGATGGATGGCGTGACGGCTATTTGATCATCGCCGCCGTTCAGTTCAGTTTAGCTCTCATATTGTGGTTGTCTTTCCCGCTTTGGAAACAGAAAGAGGATCCCACTTCACATCCCCAAGAAACAGCCGTCACGACACTCGATCGCAAGCTACCGAGCGGGGTGTCCTATGCATTGGCCACATTTCTACTTTATTGTGGGGTCGAAGCGTTAATTGGGTTATGGACGAGCAGTTATCTCGTACAGATGAAACAGTTCTCCATCGCGACGGCTGCAGCATGGGTGTCCATCTACTACGGCAGTATCACAATCGGACGGTTCGTGAGCGGGTTCCTCTCGTTCCGTTTCTCGAACAAACAAATGATTCGGATGGGACAAATACTCGCCCTTGTCGGAAGCATCCTCTTCTTCATCCCAATTTCCGGAACGATGCTCGTCGGCTTGATGCTGATTGGCTTTGGATTGGCTCCGATTTATCCGAGCATGCTTCACGAAACGCCGAATCGATTCGGTTCGGCACAATCGAAACGTTTGATGGGTTTTCAAATGGCATTCGCCTACTCAGGGAGTACGTTTCTCCCCCCGTTATTCGGATTGATTGTATCTGTGACGTCACTCCGTTTTTTACCACTTGTGATCATCCTGATTATGGCTGGCATGCTCTTCAATACAGAACGGCTGAATCAAATGATTAGACGAACATCATAGGAGGATTCTATATGAGAATCGAACATGTCGCCCTGTGGGTAGACGACATCGAAAACATGCGCAGGTTTTACGAAATCTATTTTGATGCACAGTCCAATGCTAAATATGAAAACGAGAAGAAACAGTTCGAATCGTACTTTTTAACATTTCGAGGTTCGCGTTGCCGCCTCGAGCTGATGCACAGACCTAAACTTGAAAGGAATCCGAGAGAAGCGACCGGATATGCTCATCTCGCCTTCTCGCTCGAGAGTAAACAAGCGGTAGATGCCTTGACGGAACGCTTTCAGCTCGATGGATACACACACATCGACGGTCCACGGACGACCGGTGATGGTTATTACGAAAGCGTCATCCTCGACCCAGAAGGCAACATCATCGAATTGACAATCTAAGTAGATTCCTAAGCGATCTATCACACATTGAAAAAGGACAGATGACCTGTTGGGGTCGTCTGTCCTTTCTACATTAACCGTTGATGACTGCTTTATGACCTTCGAGCGTGACGCCTTTTGCTTGGCATACTTTACAAATCCCGTGAAACGTCAAGCGATGGTCTTTAATCAAAAATTCATATTTGCTCTCGACTTTTTTCTCAACATCGACGAGCAAGTCTTCCATGATTTCCTCGACCGAGCCGCATTCGACGCAGACGAGATGGTGGTGCGAATGATTCGCCCCTTCAGGACGTAAGTCAAATCGTGCAACTCCGTCACCGAAGTTGACTTTATCGACCACGCCGAGCTCTGTCAATAATTCTAATGTGCGATAAACCGTTGCGAGTCCAATTTCTGGTGCGATGCTTTTCACGAGCATGAAGACGTTCTCCGCACTCAGATGGTCACTCTCATTCTCAAGTAAGATTCGTACCGTCGATTCACGTTGTGGTGTTAATTTATATCCTTTGGCGCTCAATTGCTGTTTAATTCGTTCAATTCGCGTTTCCATAAGGCGCCCCCTCTTTACATAGTTCACTACTGAAAGCATACCGAAGTTTTACTCAATTTTCAATTTAAAATCATTACTATGTAAGTTTATCATATAAGTACCTAGATTAGAATTATTTCAATCTAGACAATTGCCACCATTGGATTGCCATAATTGTCTTGGCGTCGGTAATGATGCCTCGGTCCAGTAAATCGACCGCTTCATCAAATGAGTATCGTTTCACATTTAAAAATTCATCTTCGTCTAAATTCATCTCACCGGCAGATAACCCTTTTGCGACATATACATCGACCCGCTCACTGCAGAACCCAGGTGCGCCGTAGAAAGAAAAAATCTTTTCAAGCGATTCCGCCGTATAACCTGTCTCTTCTTCGAGTTCGCGCTCAGCACTCGCCAACGGCTCTTCCCCTTTTTCCAACTTACCGGCAGGGATCTCAAGCGACATCGATTCAAAGGCTTTTCGGTACTGCTCCACCATGACGATGTTGTCCGATTCATCGATGACGAGTACCGCGACGGCTCCGTTATGATAGACGAGTTCACGTACGGACGTGTTTCCGTTCGGAAGGGAAACGACATGCTTTTCCACATCGAAGATTTTACCTTGATAAATGACTTCCCGCTCAATCGTTTTTTCTTCCATATGATTACTCCTCACTTTTCGATATACTCTGATTATGAGTCAAACCTACATTTCGAACAAGGAGGAATCCAAATGAGTGAACTCGGACTCGGAACGATGACGATTTTGAAACACGGGGAAAAAGAGGCGAAGAATATCTTAGATGCAGCTATTCAATCGGGGATTCGCCATATCGATACGGCAGACGTCTATGCGCGACAAGCTGTCGAGCGTGTGATTGGGGAAACGTTAGGTCAAGAACGACAACACCTATTTTTAGCGAGTAAGGGTGGGAATGAACTGACTGAGGATGGTATGCGTTGGAATCCTGAGCCGTCTTATTTAGAGAACGCCTTACACGGGTCGCTCGAGCGATTGAAAACCGATTATCTGGATCTATATTATATACATGGCGGCACGCTCGAGGATGACCTCGACGCAACGATCGAATGGG
This sequence comes from Exiguobacterium sp. AT1b, assembly GCF_000023045.1. Classification (GTDB taxonomy): domain Bacteria; phylum Bacillota; class Bacilli; order Exiguobacteriales; family Exiguobacteriaceae; genus Exiguobacterium. The sequence goes on from NC_012673.1 coordinate 419,183, forward strand.
CACAAAAACAAAAACGAGACGGTCTGATTCGACAAATCGGACTCTCGTCGATTCGTCCGAACGTCATCAACCATTGGGTCAAATCCGGTGCACTCGATGTTCTCATGACGCCGTATTCACTACTCGACCGCCGGGCAGAGACGCTCGACGTTTCAATCCCCATCGTCGGCCGAGGCGTTCTTGCCAAAGGCCTATTAACGGATGATTGGGAGACGCGTCTTGGAGATAAGGGATTTGAGGCGTGGCGAAAAGAGGAACTCGCCAGTGAACTGGCGATGATGCCAACACCGATTCAAGCCTATGCACTCGAAGCCGCAAGTCGGTTCTGTGACGTCGTCTTACCCGGTGCATCTTCAGTCAAGCAATTGAACGAGACGATTCGCGCGTTCGAAACTGAAATCGATGATGAAGTGCTTGATCGCCTACTCGCTCGTTTACCGGTCCATCCATACACAAAACACGTGACCTGATCCGCTCAGGTCACGTGTTTTTCGTTGCGTGCTTGAATCTGTTCGATCGCCCAGTCCGCCCATCCGGCATAGTTCTCCATCATCCGGATCGCATATTCGCTAGTCAGTAAATAACCGAGTGTATCTTCGTCCGATTGATGTTCTTCTTGAAATAATCGAATCTGTTGTGCGACCTGCTCATGGTGCGCCTTTGTTTCTTCGATATACCGGACCGCTTCTTCAACCGGCAACAATTGAAGCAAACTGACCCGCAGGAGGTTTTCATCCTTCATTTTCGGTTGGAACGACGTTGGTTGACGTAACCAATTGATTAACTCCTCACGTCCTTGGTCCGTGATGGAGTAGATTTTTTTGTCTGGCAACTCTTGTTGTGAGACATGTTCCACCGAAACGAGTGCTTCTTCTTCCATCTTTAACAGTTCCCGATAAATCTGTGTATGATGGGCGTTCCAAAAATGAATCATCTGTGCCTTGAACGTAGCGTTCAAGGCATACCCGGTCGCAGGCTGATGGGTCAATAACCCGAGCAATGCGTGACGTAACGCCATATCCATCACCTTTTCCTTCTCATGCTATTTTTATTAGTGTATCACATTCTCAAACGGTTTCGAGAATGCCAATCTGTTGACGACCCGTTAAAAACCCGACAAAATAGATAGAAGAAAGGAGAGTTGTCTATGCAACCGATTCATTCATCACAACAATTTGACGAAGCCACAAAAGATCACGGAATGGTGGTCTTCACTACATCATGGTGCCCGGACTGTAAACGTCTGGACATGTATGTCGATGAGCTCGTCAAGGACTATCCACAATTTAACTGGCACGTCGTCGACCGCGACGAACTCCCAGAGCTATCTGATGCACAAGAAGTTCGCGGCATCCCTTCACTTCTATACTATAAAGACGGGGTAAAACAAGAACACCTCCACTCGGCAAACGCCAAGACGGAGATGCAAATTCGTTCATTCCTCGATACGATTCAAGCATGACCTGAATCCTGCAGCCCAATCGACTGCAGGATTTTTTTGTATACGCCTCTTTCATCCTCAATTATACTGTAAGAAATAACCAAATGAGAAAGGGGAATGAACATGATGCTTATACGCCTCTTCACCCCACTCTGTTTCACCATCATGATGTTGGTAGGCTGCATACAACCATCTACCTCACCATCCATACAATCTGATGACGAGACGGCAATCATCAAAAGTGCAGTGACCTATCTCAACAATATGGATTGGCTACCTACCGATGAAAACGGGAGACAAGCTACGATTCAATCCATCATAGTCGATAATCGTTATGACTTAGTTGATTCACGTTTTGAAGGAACACGTGCCTGGCTCGTCACATTTCCGCCTGATTCACAGCGCACGGTCGAGATTCCACAAGTACTCGTTGAACCGAAATCGAACGAAGTGATTGGCCATCTTTTAAGCGAATAACGGTTCGAACCCCCAACTACTTGTAATGCCGAACATACCGCGAGTCAATCGAGCGCTTCATATAATATGGAATCCGACCATGCCATGTAAACCGTCCATATGTCAGCAAGGCGTGACCTGGTGTCGTCAGTAAGATATTCATCGATTGACGTCTCCGAAATAGTCGGCTTGTTTCCTTAAGTAACCGTTTGCCGACATAGCGCCCTGATCTAACCGCATCGACGCCACCGTTTAAGCAGGATGCCATATCGCCTGTTACATATATATTTGTGAATTGACGATGACGCAAATATTCGTCTGTCTCTATAAATCTCTCAGGTTTTGCAAGCCCTGATTCGGCCCACCATTCCATGGGAACGACCCCCGTCGCATCCAATAAGAGCCCTTCCGATGCGTCTGCATGAAACGCCTGTTTGACGACCATGACCCCTGTTTTGACTAACAACCGCTCGATGTGCTTTCTAGTATGGACCGGGACGTCTGGTAATATCTCTTTCGCATACAGCGTCACATTCTTTGTACGAGCGCACGTGAACGCCAATTCTACGCCCGCCTTCCCACCCCCGACGATGGTCACTCTTGAACTCGATTCGATTCGGTCGAGTAAAGCTTGTGACATCGGTTTAAGTGGCGTGCCGATTCCCCTACTTTTCGCACCGGTCGCTAGAACGAGTTGATCGTATTCAAACATTCCGTTCTCCGTCTGAACCGTCTGCTGAATCGGGTCAATCGAGAGCACCCGCTTTGCGACCGGTTCTAGTTGAGGTGATCGGACCGAAGCTGAATCCATGAGCCCGGCAATCACTTGTGGAAACGCGCCAGTATAAATCGTCTGACAGTCTCCAATGAAGCGAACATCATACTGTTCGCAAATCTCTTCAATACGATCGAGAATTTCGAGCTGTCCGTGCCCAAGTCCGGCCAACACCAACTTCGGCTTCATCGCAAAATTCTCCGCGCTTCAATGAATCGTTGTGTGATCGTCATGACTTCAAGCAATAAAAAGATAAGCGCAATCCCGCCAACCCAGTTCGGAAAGAGAATCATCAACGTGAACAAGATGAAGCACTCTGTTCGCTCGATAATTCCCGGCTGATAGTAAAACGTCTTCTCTGAGCGCTTCGAACTGCTCGCACCGACAGCTAGGAACAGTGTCATGGCAATCACAAATGAAGCAATCAGAATGAGAAAAATAGGCATATATTCTGGATAACGAAGGGCGAGGGCAATCACGACCGACAATTCGACGAATCGGTCCAGGACGAGATCAAGCACCGTTCCAAACCCACTCGTCTTCGATTTTCGAGCCATCGTCCCATCTAATACATCGAACAAGCCAGATAGCCACAGTAAGATGACGGCAGTCCAGTGCATATCATTATAGATAAAGATACCGGTCGAAATCCCGATAATGCCTCCTAGTACTGTCACTTCGTTCGGCGTGAAATTCCATTTGAGCAATCGATTCGCTCCTCGTTCGATGACGGGTTGCACGTAACGACTTCCGTACGTATCGAGCATATTATTCCTCCTTTCGTTTAATGCGATAAATCATTCCAGTTTGGTACGATTCACGCGTCGGTAACATGACGGATCGCCCATCTTCGAACTGATATTCTCCGAAACATTGACCGAATCGATAAATTTTCTTCATCAACTGAACCGATATACCAGTCGTCTCGGATACTTCCACTTCAGACAGCGGTCGCAGTTCTCCATCGAGCATGACAAAGTCACCAAATCCAGGGGCGGTATCGTATAAATCCGCTATCGTACCTGTACGCGTGACCTTGCCCCCTTCAATCAGCGTCACCTGGTCTGCCATGAGCATCGCTTCTTCCCGATCATGAGTGACCAATACCGCCGTCAGGTTGAGTTCTTTCACTAAATCCCGGATAAAACGTTGCAAGTCGAGCTTGAGTTTCGGATCAAGGTTCGTAAAGGGTTCATCTAACAACAGTAGTTCTGGTTCAGCCGCTAAAGCTCGGGCAAGACTGACCCGTTGCTGTTCGCCACCAGACAGTTCGTGTATCTCGGCATCATATCGATCACCGAGTTGAACGACTCGTAACCAATGCTCCGCCTGCTTACGAGAACGTTCTCGGGTCACGAGCGTGACATTCTCTCCGACTGTCAAATGCGGGAACAATAATGCCGTTTGCGATAGCATCGTCACGCGCCGTTTATGCGCAGGGATAGGGATTAAAGAACGGTGATTCCATTTCACGTCGCCGCTGTCAGTCGACTCAAGACCTGCGATGATTCGTAGAATCGTCGATTTCCCTGAACCACTCACACCGACGATTGCGTGAATGTTGTGAGGTTTAACCTCGAAGTCGACCCCATTTAGTATTTGTTTCGTCCCAAATTGTTTCCATAGATTTTGTACATTCAAACTCATTGAAGACGTCCTTTCAGCATGCGCACCATATACCGATCCCATCCTGAGAGCAGGAAATAGAGGAGAACAGGGAATAGGATGAGCATCCATGTGTTCGAGAGAGCGAGACCACGATTGTTTCCCGCATAAGATTGATACAGTTCTGTCGTCACGGTCGGAATCAATCCTGCACCAATCAACTGAATCAGCGCGAATTGACTGAGCAAAATGACGGTCGTGAACAACGCGATGGTCCGCATCAATCTAGAAAAGAGCGGATACAACACGTAGATGACTCGCCGTCTCGATGGCAGAATCCTAGCTTGTTCCAAAAGTGGTCGACCGATGACCGCCATTCCGTTGTAGGCGAGGCGGATTGAGTATGGAATCGTCACGACGAGCAGAGCAAGGGTGACGCCGACATACGTCCCAATCAGACCAACTTCCGCCAAGATCAGATAGAGGCCAAACAATGTGGCCAGCATCGGAATGAACAATGGTAAAAAGACGAGCCATTCGATGACATGTTTCCATTTGGAATCTGTCCACAGTAGCCACCACGCACACATCATCGCGAGCCACACGTTGATCCCAGATAAAATCACGATTAATCCGATCGTATGAACGATTGCCATACTGTTCTCGATTTCGATTGTCGGGACTACGAAAAAGAGGCTGATAAACGGGATGAACGTCAAACAGATGAGAAGCCCCTGTCGAATCATCGTCTCACCCCACGTTCAATTCGTCGTCGTATGGATGCGGTCAATACGTAAGATAGGAATACACCGAATCCGACAAGACATGTCCACATGAGGGCGACCGCATAAGGCTCTGTCGCCTCTAAATAGAGTCCAGTCGACAGTCGTTCATATGCGAGGACACCGATGAGTTTCGGGTATGTCACGCCGAGCAATGCCGGAACCTCGTATGCGAACGAGATAAAGGCGACTAGAATCCATGCCGAATCGAGTAATGGTTTCATCAAAAACGGCAACTCCCCATGTTTGAACTGGTCAAACGGAGAGAGTTGGAGCGTCTTCGCCATTTCGACGTAACCCCGATTCAATTGCTCATATGTCCCGAGCATCATTAAAAAGACGAACGGTGTCTCCTTCCATATGTAGGTCAGGATGACTGTGACATAGTCTCGTTCGTTCGCCTCAATCCATCCGATGCCGTTCGTCCCACTGAACAATAGCCAAAACAGATATGCAGCAGCGATGTGAGGAACAAACATCGGAAGTCGGAGTACAGATGATAGGAAACGCCAATCTTTTTTGACGACCGTTCTTGCAAGCCATGTCCCGATCACAAGCGATAACATGGTCGACACGCTAACGACATATAGCGTCGTGACGAAACTATCGCGCCACGTCTCATCTGTCAGAAGCGAGCCCCAATCCGTTCCCGTTGCCTCTATGCCGAGAAAGACGAGGGCAGCGAGCGGGAGAAGGGACACCATGATCGTCACCGCGACACTACTTCGCAACACGCGGCCACTCCTCGCGGACGATGTCAATCACATTCGGTCCATAATCCGGAATCGAACGTTCGAGCAACTGCTCCGAGTCCGGGTACGTGACACCCTCCCCTAGTTCTTCAAACGCGCGTTGGTCATTCACGTCAAGCTTCGTTAAGTCGAGTGATGTTCCGTCTCCCCAATAGTCTGGTCCTTGTTTGACGAGCTGTGCTTCAGGAGACAACAGTTCTTGGAGAAGAACGAGCGCCCCATCTGGATTCGGGGCATTGAACGGGACTGCTAAGAAGTGTGTCGAGGCAATGGAGTGATCGAGGACGAGCGCGCGTGTCTCTTTCGGGAAGATTCCTTCCGTCACTTCCGCCTCGGCTCGGCGCTCGTTGAATCCCATCGTCATCCAAACTTCTCCTGATGCATAGAGCTGATCGAGTTGTTCGAGCGTCTTTGGATACGTTTGTCCGTCTTTCCACAAATTCGGAGACCACGCTTTCAAGTCATCCCAGAACGAATCCTCAATGGTCGCTTTTTGGTCCAACTCGTCACCATATCGTTCATATAATAGATGGCGGACGAAGGCATTCCCCGTGAAATCTGTGACTTCAGGATACGTGAAACGACCTGGATTGTCTTCAGTCCAGCGACGTAGTTCCTCAAACGATTGAGGAGGATTGTCCACTTTCGCTGCATCGTAATGCAAGATGAATTGTACATTCCCCCATGCGAGCTCCAAGTCCTCTGTCGGGGTGCCGGCATCTGATTGTTGGGCCGTTTCGTTTAATAACTCGGCGTTCGGGACACGCTCCATCAGTCCGTCTCGAAGAAGACCAGCTTCTTTCGCATTTCGGAAATTATCGCCATTGATCCAGACGGCATCAATCGTCCCGACTTGTCTGTCCGCATTCTTATCGAGTGATAATTGTCGGATGAACTCGGCCGTATCCATCGCGACACGGTTCAATTCGACATTGTAAACTTCCTCGAGGCGAGGTGCCACGTAGTCATCGATGTAGCTGTTGATGCCCTCGTCCCCACCCCACATATATAGGTTGACGGTCGACCCTTCTGCCGTCGTCGCTGCTTTTTCAAACGAGTCCGAAAACTCAACTGCCTGTTCACTCCCACATGCTGCCACGAATGTGAGCATGACAGTTGCGAGCAGTACTCTCCATTTTTTCATCGTTCTCCCCCTTTATTTACTTTTTCTCAAATCCCCGTTTTGCGAGCTTTTCGAACATGGTTGGGCAGATTGCGTACACATTCGCACCTACATTCATCCACCACGGCGCATTGATTTCACGTTTTCGCTTACGACTTCCTCTGACAATCGCATCGGCCAACCGTTTCGGGTCAAGCATGATCCTTTGAACACTTTCAGCATATGTACCACTTTTATCAGCTCGATCAAAGAACGGTGTCGCAATCGGTCCAGGATTGACCGTCATGACGTGAATGCCACGGGGCTTTAACTCTAGTCTAAGCGCGTTTGAGAACTGCAATAGCGCCGCCTTCGACCCTGCGTAGACGGCTGACTTCGGTGTCGGTACTTTTGCCGCCTGTGAACATATGTTGACGATGACGCCCTCGGGCTCCAGCACGCGGGCGACATCTCGCGATAACAGCATCGGCGCGACCGCGTTCACACGCATCGTTTCCTCCATCACTTCCGTCGACTGATCGGTCACCAAATCAAATTCGGCCATGCCTGCATTGTTGACCCATACGTCAAATTTCCCGAACCGCTCGGTCACATCGTATACGAGAGCGGTTGACTTCGCGACATCCGCGCACATCCAGTCTCCTTCACATGTTGCGGCAATCTTTTTTAACCGTTCTTCATTTCTTCCAATCAATAATACGTTGTATCCATGTTCATAAAAAGAATGCGCCAATGCGGCACCGAGCCCGCTTGACGCACCAGTAATGACTACCCGTTTCACGACATCACTTCTTTCTTCGTATAAATCCATTTTTGATCATCTCGACGTCTCTCGATGTCGCCACGTTCCTCGAGTAAACTGAGTCGTGCAAACACTTCACTGAAGACGAGCGGCATCCCACGTCGCATCTTTCTTCCATATAACTTCATTGACCAATCAAAAACGCTAAGTCCATCTTCCCATTCGGCAAGCAATTGTTCACTGCGCTCATACCGTTGGCGAATCCGACTCTCGATTAAATCATTCGGATGGTGAATCGGTTCACCGTGTCCACTGACGACGAGCTTTAAATCGATCCCACGTAATTTTTTAAGCGAATCGATATAGAGGATGACGGGTGAGGCGAACCCTTCGTCATCGTATGGTTGTTCGATGAGGGGGTTTGGTTCGACCTTGTCGATGAGGTGGTCTCCGGCAATCAAGACTCCTCCGGGACCAATCAAGCCGAGCTGGTCACTCGCATGTCCAGGCAGATGGATTGTCTGCCACGCCCCATCCGACGTCAACGCTTGCCCGTCATCGAACGTCATCGTGACAGTCGTCGGTCCAATCCAGCGAAGCGCTTCGCGATAGTCTGGTAATTTTTCCACGAGTGGAGCCGGTGCCCCGAACGAGACGGCCAATTCATGTAAAAAGTGGTTGCCCCGCTTCAAAAAGTTTGGGGTTTGCTCTAAGTAGCGAACGAGCTTTTCATGTCCGTATACAGGAATGGATGCGTCGCGAAGACGCCATGCTTGTCCGGCATGATCCGCATGATGATGCGTCAAGAATAAAAAGTCGATATCCGCCAATGAAAGTTCAAGTTCTTCAAGTTGACGGTTCAACGAGATCCACGCCTCTTCCGTGTCTGGTCCACAATCGACCATGAAGAAGCGGTTCATATGTTCAACGATATATACGTTCACGTTCCCGACTTCGAACGGTGTCGGAATATCGAGTCTTGCCAATTGGCTTGAAATCCAGTCTGCCACGTCATCACCACCCCTTCTTCCTGTCTTTCTCCATTATACCCGTCTGAAAGATGCGTTTTCAATCAAACAAAAAAGAGGGAGATGTCTCTCCCTCATGAATGATTCGTATTATAGGTTGATGACCGTTACTTTATCACGTGTCATCGTCTCGAGGCTACGTCCGATTCCTTGAACACCGAGTCCTGATTGTTTCACACCGATGAATGGGAAGTGGTCTGGTCCGCGTTCTGTTCGTCCGTTCACTTGAACCGTTCCGACTTCTAACTTGTCAGCGACTGTGAAGGCGCTATTGACGTTTTGTGTGAAGACGCTCGCCTGAAGACCGAACTCCGATTCATTCGTGAGTGCGATCATCTCGTCGAGTGATTTTACACGGATGACCGGGAGGACCGGTCCAAACGGTTCTTCCCATGCGACACGCATATCTGTCGTCACGTGATCAAGCAATGTCGGGTGAAGCAAGTTTCCTTCACGCTTATTGCCGTAAACGACCGTTGCTTTTTTAGTGACGGCGTCGTCAATCAGTCCTTGTACGTAATCCGTCGTCTTCGCATCAACTAAAGGAACGATGAAGCTGTTCTCTTCCGGTGAACCGACTGAAAGTTTCGCGACACGTTCTTTCAACATATCGACGAGCTCATCCGCTTGATCTTCAAGGACGAAGACACGCTTGATTGCTGTACAACGTTGACCTGAATATGAGAACGCTCCGCTGACAATTTGATCAGCAGCTAACGTCAAGTCCGCATCCTCTAAGACGAGGGCCGGGTCTTTTCCACCGAGTTCGAGTACGACCGGCACCATTGACGCTTGTTGTGACAAGTGTTGACCCGTACCCGTTCCACCTGTGAAGGTGATCATGTCGATCCCTGGGTGCGAAGTCAAGTAGTCACCGATGACCGAACCGCGACCTGTCACGAGGTTCAAGAGGCCTTTTGGAAGACCTGCATCATGAAGGGCCTCGACCATCTTGATCCCGCTGATCGCACCTTGCGTCGCTGGTTTGAAAACGACCGCATTTCCTGTGACGAGCGCCGGCGCAATTTTAGCAGCTGCTAAGTTTACCGGGTAGTTAAATGGTGAAATCGCGAGGACGACACCAAGCGCTTCTTTCTTGATGATGGCCATCTTGTTTTTCGAGCCACCTGGGAATGAATCGCCTTGCATGAAGCCGCCATTGAAGCGAATCCCTTCTTCTGCCGTATAACGAATGATTTCCGCCGTACGCACGACTTCCTTCTTCGCGTCGTTCAAGTTTTTCCCGACTTCTTGCATGATGATTTGACCAATCTCATCCACGCGTTCTTCGAGTTTTTCTGCCCATGCGTACAACAATTCAGCGCGCTTGTTGACCGGAAGCGCCGCCCATTCTTGTTGTGCACGTTTTGCGCCATGGATGGCTTCATCGACTTCATCGCGTGACATCGCTTGAACGCGACCTACGACTTCGTCTTTATATGGTGAAACGAGTTCAATCGTTTCATTGCTTGAAGATTCCTGCCATTGACCATTCAATAAATATGGATATGTGTTCATACTCATCATCTCTATCTGCCTCCTGAGTAAGCTGTAATATCTCGTTGCCAACCCCATTGTATGCAGATTTTTTTCCATTGGACAACTATAACGATTCAGTTTATGAGATGTAAACGGTTACTATGAAACTTTTTGTGAATTCTGATGAGAGTTGACACTATTTTTACTGTAGATTTATCGATCGGATACCGATAGTAAAGATGAGAGTACGTGAAATAGGAGGGACTACCATTGAGCACTGATCATAATATTTTACTTGAAGCAGGAACGAACGAACTTGAAATCGTGATTTTCCAAGCTGGACCGTTCTTGTTCGGCATCAATGTCATGAAAGTACGTGAAATTATCACGATGCTTCCATTGACGCCACTCCCAGGTACACCGGAAGCCATCATGGGGTTAATCGAGTTGCGCGGTGAGGTCATGACCGTGATCGACCTTCCGATGGTCATCAGCCATCCGCGTGAAGTCGGAAGTGATGATCGTTTGATTGTCTGCGAGTTCAACGGTGAGAAGTCGGTTCTTCGGGTCGACCAGGTGACCGAGATCAAACGCATCTCTTGGGAGCAAATTGACACGCCGTCCGATCTCGCACGTGGCGTTCAAGGCATCACGAACGGTGTCGTCAAAACAGGTGACCAGATGATCATCTTGCTCGACTACGAGCGAATCGCGCTCGAATTGTCACGTAAAGACATCATGGCTCGCGAATCTGTGAAGCGACTCGGTGCTCGTGAGCGCTCGAACAAAAATATTTGGATCGCTGAAGATTCAGAGATGCTCCGCACACTGATTCTCGATACGTTGGATGATGCGGGGTACTTCAATACAACAGTCTTCAATAACGGGAAAGAGGCACTCGATGCGTTTGAACAAGAAGGCGTCGAATGCGACCTCCTCATCACCGATATTGAGATGCCACAGATGGATGGACTTCATTTGACGAAGCGACTCCGTGAGATGGACCGCTATGCAACACTTCCAATCATCATCTTCTCGTCACTCATCTCGGATGACTTGAAACATAAAGGGGAAGCCGTCGGTGCGAACGCTCAAATCACGAAACCAGAAATCGGAATGTTGATTGCGACGCTCGATGAATTTGTAGGATAATAAAAAAGTTTGCGACATCTCCGTCGCAAACTTTTTTATGTGAATTGTTCGAAATGCGTATTCCACTCGCTTAAAAATCGCTTACTATGCGATTCGATGGTTGCCAATGTTTCGGTCGCTCCATCTAGATGTGCGTTTTCTCCAGCCACTTCGAGGTCGTGGAAAAGAAGGGCCGTCTGTTCTAGACCAACTGAATAGGAGGCCCCTTTCAATAAATGGGCGAGTTGCTCGACACGAGAATAGTCTTTCGCCTCGACTGCCGATTGCAGTTCAGGATACTTCGCCTCGAACTGCTGGATATATGTGGTTGCAATTTTATTTAAAAAATCCATGTTTCCGTTTGCGATTTGGTGGAGCTCTGCTAGTTTTTCTTCATTGAACAGAGCGTCTTCGGGCATTCTAGTCAATATAACCCCTCCTCAATAAACGATATTCCAATCGTTCCCTCTCACTGTAACACGTTTTCGGGAGAAAACAAAAAATCTCCTGCTTTGGATTGCACTCTTCATTTTGGCTACCTATAATAAGATTGAGTTAAGGTAGGAGGAAGATGCATGCTGACGATTTACCGTACTGACGCATCAGGCCATGTGGATGAAATCGAAGACTTTGATAAAGGAAGCTGGATTCAACTCGTGAATCCGACAAAAGATGAGGCCGATCAAGTCATCGAGGCGTCCGGCATTCCAGAAGACTTTGTATATGACCCACTTGATATTGAAGAGAAACCACGTTTTGAAAAAGATGATGAAGGACTTCTCATGATCATCGACGTTCCGTATGTGGAGGAAGATGATACAGGTCGCACGTATAATACCATCCCGCTCGGTATCATCGTGACCGGACGACATTTCATCACCGTCTGCTCGCGAGATCTCGACGTGTTGAATTTGTTCGCTAACGGAAAGGCAAGACTGTTCCGAACGAACTATCGAAGTCGCTTCGTCTTTCAGATTTTACATCGGGTGAGTATGACGTATTTGCGTTTCTTGCGCCAAATCGACCGAAGAATGGACGAACTCGAGCAAGAGTTGCAGCGTTCGATGCGAAACCAAGAGATTTTCCAGTTGATGAACCTTCAAAAATCTCTCGTCTACTTCATGACCTCTTTAAAAGCGAACGATAGCGTCTTAGACCGCATCGTCAAGACACCGAGTTTGGAGAAACATGAAGAGGACGAAGAATTACTCGAAGACGTTTTTGTCGAACACCGTCAAGCGATGGAAATGGCATCGATTTACAACGACATCATCAGCATCAAGATGGAGGCGTTCGGATCCATCATTTCAAACAACGTCAACTTCGTCATGAAATTCTTGGCATCCATCACGATTGTCCTCAGTATCCCGACAATGATATCTGGGATTTTCGGGATGAACGTTCAAGTTCCATGGGAAGGACAACCGTTCGGATTTATCATGGCCATCACGATGATGATTGGATTTTCCGGTCTCGCCTTTTATATTCTTTGGCGAAAGCGATATTTTTAGCGACCAAGAGCCTGACGCATATTGCGTCAGGCTCTCTTCATGTGATTTTGACCGTGACGAGACACAGATCGTCTTCAATCTCAATCTTTGGCACAAGCTGTTCAGCGACGTGACGACTATAGTCCAAACCGTATGTGACAACGTCCTTCTCTAGCCAGCGAATCCCATCATCGATATCTTTGCTGTAACACTCCATGAGTCCATCTGTATACATGTGAAGCATCATATTCGGCGTGATGTCAATCTCTTTCGACTCATAATTCGGTTCCTCGAACATGCCAACTGGTACTCCTGTCGTCTCGAGACGACAGTTTCCTTCTTCTGACGTCACGATCACAGGGGGATGGCCTGCATTCACATATTCAATTCGACGCTTTGTCGTGTCGATGTAACAATAGACCGCCGTGAAATAGCTATGCATATCGTCACCCGAGAAGAGGAACGTCATCTGACGGTTCAACTCCGTCATGACGTCTACCGGATATTGCACGTTCCCGACAAGGCCCGGTAGGATGGAACGGATTCCCATCGTGATGAGCGCCGATGAGACCCCATGTCCCATGACGTCAAAGATGATGACCCCGTATCGGTCCGGTGCGACCTGAAACCACGCGTACATGTCTCCGGCTAGTTTTTTAGAAGGTAGATAGAGCGCCCGAACATCAATCTCTTCATTACTGATTGGTGGCGTAAGCGCGCTTTGTTGAATCTTCTGGGCGAGGTCTAAATCATACTGAAGACGGGCCTCATAAATTTTCCGTTCATCAACAGCCGCCTTATAACGGAGAGCAGAACGGATTCTTGCAAGTAATTCTGTTATTTTGATCGGTTTGGTCGTGTAATCTGACGCCTCCGCGTCGAGCCCCTCGGCAATCTGCTTCTCTTCCGTTCGTCCGGAAACCATGATGACCGGCAACTCTTCAAAGTCAGCCATCTGCCGAATCCGTTTGCACGTCTCGATTCCTGAAATTCCAGGCATTTCGACATCCAACAGGACGAGATCATACAGCGATGCAGCTTGTGGGGCCATCAGTAAGTCGAGCGCTTCTTCCCCGCTCGAGACCGATACCGTCTCATAGTCGTGCTGGTGAAGCAGTTGCTCGAGTACGAGCGTATTGACCGGTTCATCATCCACAATCAAAATCGCCATGACTATCCCTTCCTTCTCTACGTATTAATCTATATCGTATTGTACCATATCTTTTCATTCACACACGACATAACCGTCTGTTCATTCTAGTTGAAGAACCTGTCCATTGTTTGGCATACTGAAGAAAGAAAGTGAGGGGTTCATATGGCCTGGATATTTGCCGTCAGCGGTTTAATCATCTTACTCGTCCTCATTGCATCCATCGTCGTCATCCAAAAAGGATACGCCTATAAAGACAATAAAGATGACATCGTCCTCGACTATGACGAAATCAATCGTCGCATTGAAGACGACAAGCAAAGAGAAAAGACTGACAAGACAGAAGGGCCGCTCTAATGCGTGACCCTTTTTTATTTGAATTCAAATCGGAGTGTACCTTTTTCTAAATACAATGAGGCATTGAACGTCTTGTCTCCTTTTTTAAACGTATGGACGTTCGATTGCCCCCCATTGATCATTTGCTTCAACTCATCTTTGACGAGTCCGACGCCGAGCACCTGTTTGGATACGGTGAAGCGACATCCTTCACGATATCCACTACAGCCGATGAACTTCGGATGTTCGACGAGCCCTTTTCCACAATTCGGACAGATACCAAATGATGCCTTCGGTCGAGTCGTTCCTTTTTTTCCATAACGCTTCGCTTCAATCGTATAGCCCTCAGGATTAGCCGCTTCTACTCGCGATTTCGCTTCTTCAACCAAATGAACGGACATCTTCTTCGCTTGTTCAATGAATTCAGCAGCGGAGGCCGATGCTTGACCGATTTCATGGAGACGTTTCTCCCATTTCGCTGTCATGACGGGCGAGGCCAAAATACTGTCTCCGAGCACATCGATCAGCAGGCGCCCTTTGTCTGTAGGAACGAGCTCTTTTTTCTGAAGTTGGACATAGCCTCGCTTTTTCAATCCATCGATGATGTTGGCACGTGTCGCCTCGGTCCCGAGTCCCTCTACTTCTTTCATAATATGAATCAGCTCTTCGTCATCGAGTTGTTTCCCTGCGACTTTCATCGCCATAATGAGCGCGCCCTCCGTATATCGCTTCGGTGGCTCTGTCTGTTTCGACAACACTTCAACTTTCTTCTCTTTAAATTCTTCACCGACCGTCAGCGCAGGAAGCTCGACATCTTTTGATTTCATCTCCACGACTTGTCGATAGCCAGGACTCACAACGACGGTTCCTTTTGCGCGATACAAGTCGCCTCCATCAATCAGATCCACCGTTGTCTTCTCGAGCATCGCTGCGGGTGCAAAGGCCGCAAGGAAACGTCGATTGATCAAATCATATAGCTTCGCCTCATCCCCACCAAGTCGAGTGACGTCACCACACGCCTCCGTCGGGATGATCGCGTAGTGGTCACTGACTTTCTTGGCATTGACATAGCGTCGATTTTTCGACGGGTCCTCAGTCAACAGGTCACGAAGTCCTGCATAGGCGTCGGACTTTAGCAGTCTTGCCTTTGTCTGTGGAAATAGCGTCGCCTCATCGGGTGTGACAAATCCTGAATCGGTCCGAGGGTAACTGATCCACCCTTTCGTATATAACTTTTGAGCGATATCAAGCGTCTTTTTCGCCCCGAATCCGAATCGTTTCCCCGCCTCTGCTTGAAGTCCGGATAGACTGAACCAAAATGGGGGTTGCTCGATTTTTTCTTCCTTGTCGATTGTCTTCACAATCGCGGTTCCAGATGCACGTTTGACGACCGCATCGGCCTCCTCACGCGTTTTGAGCTTCGTTGTCTTTCCAAACGTATACTTCGCTTTGAACGTGCCTCGACCTTTTGCAAGTGTCGCCTCGACTTCAAAGTATGGTTCTGGTACGAATTGTTTAATTTCTCGTTCGCGATTGACGATTAGGGCAAGCGTCGGGGTTTGTACACGACCGAGCGAGAAGACGTCTTCAATCCCAATCGTCTTCAACAATGTCGTATAGGCACGTGAGGCGTTCATCCCAACGAGCCAGTCCGCACAGGCGCGACTCATCGCCTCATGGTAGTATGGAATCGTCTGTTCACCTGGCAACAGTTGCGAGAATCCCCGATCGACTGCTTGCTCCGTCAGACTCGAAATCCATAGTCGAGCAAGCGGTTTTTTGTTACCTGCGAGTCGGAGGATCAGACGAACGATCGCTTCTCCTTCCCGTTCGGCATCCGATGCAATGATGACATCGGTAATCGAGCGGTCATGGAGCCATTTTTTGATGGCATAGAACGGTTTCGACTTCCCTTTTGAAATACGATAATCAAATCGTTCTGGGACGATCGGAAGTGCCTCGTACTTCCACGACTTCCATTCCGGACGATAGTGCGACGGTTCTTGAAGTTCACAAAGGTGACCGACGGCCCATACGACAATCGCCCCCTCAGGGAAACGGGGACAAGGTGAGATTTCAATCTCTTCTTTTCGCTTTTTAGATGGATAGGGAGCAGCCAACTTTTGAGCTTGTGATGGCTTTTCCGCAATGATTAGTCTCATAAGAACTCCTTACTTCGCCTTCTACATAATGGCAAGACGTACATGATTGGCTAGCTTCTACTATGTATTTTACTATATCAAGTCGAAGATGGACACATCGAGAGGGGAGCATTTGTTTGCTCTTTTTGAATCATGTCTTGCCTCGTGGCTGTTTTCCGATATCATTAACAGAGAAGTACAACTGTGAAGGAGTGTCGCCATGTCTTATCTTATCTTATTCGCCGCTGTCTTTTTCTTATCGACGAGCGTCCTCTTCGTCAAATGGACGTCAGCACCTGCCGAGACTGCCGCATTTTACCGAATGCTTTTCACGTGTCTCATGTTGCTACCGTTTGTCGATTTCAAATCACTGATCACCACGCGCCTTATGACACGTTATGCTCTACTCCTTAGCGGAACGTTACTAGCGTTTCACTTTTGGCTTTGGTTCTTGTCACTCGATTACACGACGGTCGCCAGCTCCACACTGTTTGTCACATCGAGTCCAATTTTTGTGTTGATTGGGAATGCACTCATCTTTAAAAAGAATCCGACACGAAAGGGACTGGCCTTCGCGCTCGTTGCTGTCCTCGGGGGCATGCTCGTCGCCGCGGGGGATATTCAACTCGGCCGTGAAGCCCTCTTCGGAGACCTACTCGCCTTGATTGCCGCCCTATTGATTGCAGGATATTGGCTCGTCGGACAGCATGTACGAGCCTCGATGAACACGAATACATACTCTTTTAGCGTATATCTTGTTGCGACGGTCGTGCTTTGCTTCATGTTGCTCGTACGTGGCACGACGTTCACTGCCTTTGAATCCATCAACTGGTGGTACTTCCTTGCGCTCGCTTTCTTCCCGACAATCCTCGGGCACAACCTGTTCAACTATGCGCT
Organism: Exiguobacterium sp. AT1b; assembly: GCF_000023045.1. Classification (GTDB taxonomy): domain Bacteria; phylum Bacillota; class Bacilli; order Exiguobacteriales; family Exiguobacteriaceae; genus Exiguobacterium. The sequence continues at coordinate 436,511 of NC_012673.1, forward strand.
TGCCCGTGTCAGTGCGACCGTCGTCAGTATCACGATTCTTGGAGAAGCGTTGTGGGGAATGCTGTTTGGATACGCCTTCTTCGGAGAGCGACTTGGACCGTTCCAATGGGTCGGTGCGATCGTCCTCCTCGGCGGAATATACTTGTTCCTAAAAGAAGACGCCCGCTCGACACGAGCGGACGTTTGATTATAAGTTTGTCGCTTTCGGATTTACATCATGTGCTTCTTTATCTTCTTCTGAAGGACGGAACAATAATTTACGGTCCCAGAATGCCAGGGCGACTGCCGTCAAAAATGTCATCGCATCAGCGATTGGGAATGCCAACCAGACGCCGAACACCCCGAGGAACGATGGGAGAATGAAGACGAGCGGTATCGTGTAAAGCGTCTGACGTGACAGAGACAAGAACATGGCGACTCGCGCTTTCCCGAGGGACTGATAGATTCCATTGACGAGCATCTGCACACTCGGAAGGAAAGAAACGGCGAACAGAATGTGAATCGCCGTCACACCTCCAGCAATGAGCGCCTCATCCGTCGAGAACCAGCCCATGAGCGTTTGCGGGAAAAGCTGTAGAATCAACCAAATGATGACAGCAATCGCAATCCCGGCACGCATCGCCGTCCAAATGGTTTCACGCATTCGGTCGAATCGCTCTGCGCCGTAGTTATATCCTACGATTGGTTGCATCCCTTGGACGATTCCCATGATCGGCATACCGACGAGCGCCATGAACTTGTTGATAATGGCGAAAATGGCCAATTCTTCGGTTCCGCCGTACGTACCGAGCATCACGTTGACACCAACGAATAAAATAGATTGGGACACCATCATGATGAACGAAGACGAACCGATTGCCATGATTTCTTTCATCTCATCGAATCGAATCCGGAACTGACGCCACTTGAAGCGCAGTTCCGTTTTTGGTTTTCGGGCGAAGAAGAATCGCAGCATCAATACGGAACCGATGACTTGGGCGAGTGCCGTCGAAGACGCTGCCCCATACATACCCCAGTCGAACGTAAAGATGAAGAGTGGGGTCGTCACGAGGTTGACGAGGACGGTCGTCAGCATGACCTTCATTTGATAAGGTGCCTGCCCTTCAGCACGAACCATCGCACTCGAAGCGAGTGTGAACATGAAGAATGGTGAACTGATTAATACAACTGATAAGTACTGTCGGCTGAGATCCATGATCTCGGTCGTCGCACCGAACACTTTTAAAATGTCATCTAACATAAAGAAAGCGGAACTGACCGCAAGTGCCGCAAACAGACCGACGAGGACAAGTACGTTCAAGAATGTAACGGCTGCACCGGCATCATCACCGCGTCCGAGCTTCCTCGAACTGATGGACGCCCCACCCAGTCCCACGGCACTCGACACAGCCATTAAAATCATCTGAATCGGGAACGCGATCCCGATGGCCGCGACTGCCGACGCACCAATCCCCCGGGCGACAAAAATCGTATCAATGATATTATAGAGCGCCGTCACGAGCATCCCAATCATCGCCGGAAGCGATAACTTGAAAAGGAGTCTGCCGATGGGCTCAGTCCGTAATTGCTCCGTATTTTGGTTCATTCTTCCATCCCTCCGTCTCTACTTCTTAGGGTAGCAGGATTGGACGGAACGGGCGACTATGTTGGCTCGGTGGATGTGTCAAACGAGCGCACGAGCACGCACGCCTTTTCGCTTACGCATAATGTAATCGGTCGCGACCGGCTGATCCACTTTGACACGAATCGTCATCATCGCTTGGTTAGCAGACTCGAGGAGGTGACCGTCCACATCTTCCATCGTTTCAATGACTTGTGAGAAACGAACAAATCCGGGTCCAAAAAATTCAACCTCTTCACCGATTGAAAAGTGATTCCGCTGCTCGAGCGTTGCCATACCCGTCACAGGGTCATAAGAGATGACACGAGCGGCAAACGCAAATTGCGGAATCGAACGAGGTTTCCCGAACAATTGCTCTTTCTCAGTCGGGATCCCGTAATAGAACCCGGTCGCGAGTTCACGTTGGGCCGCTTTCCAAATTTCCTCTTCCCATGCCGGGTCGAAGACGAAATGCTCTGGGTCTTCACAGTACGCATCAATCACTTGACGATAGACGTTACACACGGTCGCGACGTAATGAATCGATTTCATTCGTCCTTCAATCTTCAAACTATCCACTCCCGCCTCTACCAAGTCAGGTATGTGGCGGACCATCGATAAATCAACTGAACTCATCGAGAACGGCTCTTCGTCACGTGATTCCATCTCTTCTGTCAGAAGATCTCCCTCTTCAAAGAAACCATATTTCCAGCGGCATGATTGGGCACATCCCCCACGGTTGGCATCCCGTAATGTCATGTGATTCGATAACGTGCATCGACCGGAATAGGAGATACACATCGCCCCATGGACGAACGTCTCAATTTCGACATCGACTTCCTGTTTCATTTTGACGATTTCATCCATCGATACCTCACGTGCCAAGACGATTCGTTCGAGCCCTTCTTCCTTCCAGAAACGAAGCGTCTCATAGTTTGTCGCCGAAGCTTGGGTCGACAAATGGACGGGCAACCCATCTGCTTCCGTGAGACACGTTTCAATCATCGCTGGATCCGAGACGATGACCGCATCGATTCCGATATCTCGAAGTGTTCGGAAGAAGTCACCTGCCCCCTCGATATCGCCTTCATGCGTCACCATGTTCGCAGCAACGTATACTTTCGCACCGTTTGCATGTGCGAAGGCTACCCCTTCACGCATCTCGTCATAACTGAAATTACCGGCACGTGAACGTAACCCGAATTGCTGTCCGCCGATATAGACCGCATCGGCACCATAATGGATGGCCATCTTTAATTTCTCTAAGTTTCCTGCTGGCGCTAATAATTCTGGACGTTGTTTCATCTTGATCCCTCACTTAATCTCTTCTGGCTTGCGTAACCATAATCCCGTACCGAGACGGAACGCTTTCGGTTGTAGCTCATGAAGACGTTGTTCCATCTCCATGCGATCAAATCGACCGTTCAACAAATTCGTCCGGGCATAAGTAAACAACTGAACGATTTCAACAAACTTGGCCCCGGCGTGCCATCCATCTAGCTTCCACGTGTGAAGTCCATTTTTGACTAACGTCGGAAGTTGTCCCATGAGCGTCAAATCCTCAGAGAATATATGGGTACCGTTCTCGTCCTCGTAGATGGGATAACGACTCGTCGTATCTGCCGGTTCACTCATGTAAAATTCGCGTTGTTTTGCTTCTTCAACCGGTCTCCCGAGTTCGTTAAAGTAATTCGTCACGAGTGGGCGTTTGGAATGATGGATGCACGTCGGACCATATACTTGTACCTCAACAGGAAGTCCGATTTGTTGTTGGATCAAAACGAGTTCTTCGATGGTCACTTCGCGCGCGACGACCGCTCCAATCGCTTCGCGTTTCCCCCAAAATTGAATCTGTTTGGCGGACGTGACGAGCGTTTGAGCATCATACCAATACGGAATCTTTGCCTGTCGGATCAAGCGAATGGCACCAGGGTCTCCAGCGGTGACATCATCGACTCCAATCGTTTTCAGCGTTTGCAAATAATCCGTCAATTCTTCAATGTGGTCATTGTGCATCAGGTTGTTGACGGCTACTGTCACTTCTTTTCCATACCGATGGGCAAGTTGTGTGACTTCCCTCACAGCATCAATTGTCCAGTCACCTTTTTGTCTCAACCCAAACCTCGAATTTCCGATATACAGTCGGTCCGCACCGGCTTTGATTAACGCTTCTGCCTGATCGACGCTCTGCGCCGTAGTGACGAGCTGAATCATCATATTTATTCTACTCCCTACTTTGTGAGTCTAATCACATTTTCTCGCTATACTTTAGCATATGTTTCAATGTGCGAACGAAGCAGGATTTTAACAACTCGTGAAGAATTCAGTAACAATGTATGACTTTTCATCAAAGGAGTGGATCATGTTGTCAAAGACAGCTTTAATCACCGGCGCCTCGATGGGCATCGGTCTAGACTTGGCCGTACTCGCCGCTCGCGATGGCTATGACTGTATTTTAGTATCTCGGAACGAACCACGATTGCATGAACTAAAAAAAGTACTCGAGACGCGTTATCGCATCAATGTCCATATCTTTGCACTAGATTTGGCAAAACATGACGCCGCAGTCCGATTGACGACGATGATCGCCGAAGCTGGCCTCACTGTCGACTTTTTAATCAACAATGCCGGGTTCGGCACGTCCGGCGCATTCGCCGACCTCGATGCCGAGACGGAGGCCGACGAGGTCCGATTGAATGTCAATACGTTGACCGAACTGACGAAAGCCTATTTGCCTGACATGCTCGAACGTGACCACGGATTTGTGTTGAACGTCGCATCCGTCGCTGCCTTCCAACCTGGTCCATATATGGCCGTCTATTATGCAACGAAAGCCTATGTCCTTTCATTCACTGAAGCGATTCATGCCGAAGTGAAAGGTAGCGGTGTGCATGTGAGTGTATTATGCCCTGGCCCGACGGATACAAATTTCTTTAATCGTGCCGGGAGTGAATTGTCGTTCTCGAAAATGCCATCTCATCTCGTCGCTTTCTTCGGATACAAAGGGGTGATGAATAACAAGCGTGTGATCATCCCCGGACTCTCGAATCAGCTGTTGGTCGGGGTCGCCAAATTGATGCCGAGAGCTCTCAGTTTAGAAGTATTACGCCGCGTCCAGAAACCGGCTGATGGAACACCTGCTGAATCGACCACATGAAAAGGAGCGACCGCATCGGGTCGCTCCTTTTATGGTTCAGAGTGTAAGCGAGAGACGTTCACAAGCCGATATAGAAACACACCTGCCGGAATCATAGTCATCAGCGCTGTAGCGATGACGACTCCCCACGCCATGACGGCATCGAGCGTCAGGTCTCCTGACGTGAGTTGGTCCATGATGCTCAGTTGTTCCACGGAAAGCACAATCATGAGTGCTGGCCACACGCTCGCCGTAAGGATACTGATCATGGCAAAACGGGCTCTCGTGTAACGTTTTGCCAATAGAATCAGGTTTAACAAGATAAACAATAGTCCTACGAGTAGAAACATGCCGACTTCTGTGAGATTGATATATGCACCCATCCGTCGTTCACCTCACTCAAAATGATATGACTATTGTATATTTACCCGAGTTGACGAAGGAATATGCGCTCGAACAAGGGACGGATTAAAATGAGGAAGACGACGTTCGATAGCCCATGTGCCAAGTCGAACGGGACGCTGAGTAGAAGTAGCTTCCAAAAATCAGCTCCAATCACTTCGAAGAACGCTAAATTGGTCGTCCATCCATATAAAAATCCAGAGAAAAAACCGAGGGTAAGGAAAAGGATACTCGACTTCATCCATAACGGTCTAAAACTGCTGACGAGCGTTACGATAAGGAGCCACCCTAAAAATTGATAGAAGACGAATGGTCCGATCCCGAGCAACAGACCTGACAAGATGGGTACGAAGAGCGCAAGGACCGCTGCAGCATTCAACCCAATACATAATGCGGTCAGCATCAAAATGGCTGTCGTCGGCTGTACGTTTGGAATCGTCATAAAGAGCCAACGCCCGATGACTGCGAGTGCCAAGAGCTGCACGAGCGGTTGAATCGGGAGGTCGGATTTCTCAAATCGATACAGCGCCAGAATGGCAATCAGAATGGCGAAGACGTATGTGACCATAGCGTACTCCGTTCTTGGAAGATTGAGCGTTCACCTTGAAAGACCACGCGACCACTTGCAAGGTATATCACGTCCGTCGCTTGGTCGACTAACGCCAAATCATGGGTCGCACAAAGCACGCGTGCTGATTCTGACTTTTTCAAGACCGCTTCAAGGAACGCCTTACGCTCCCCCTTCGTTAAATCCACCGTCGGTTCATCGAGCAAAAGGACGCTTGCCGGGTCGTTCAAGACGGCTTGTAGTTGAACAATCCTCCGGTTCGATTCTTTCGGAAATGGACCGTATTCCGTTTCGGCAGGAAGATAGGCAGCTCGCTCCCCTCGCTTCACTCGTCCATGAAGAGGGCGTCTGCTTCTTGCTAAAAGTTCGAGCAACGTCGATTTTCCACTTCCGTTCGTCCCGATACAGACGGTGAGACCCGGTTCAGTCATTTGGACGGTCACTTCTTCAATGGCATAAGTCGCCTGAAGCGGGTGTCGATAGGATACATCGGTCGCATCAATCCTCGGTATCGTCTCCGATTGTCGAAAAGTGATTTGTATGTCTTCAGACGACTCTTGCGCCCGGTCCGTATAACCGATTTGAACACCGAGATCGGTTATACGACGGAATAGCATCTCTAGATGTTCTCGACGAAATTGATCGAGGTGGCGAAACGGTTCGATGAGCACAAGTGATTCAGGTTGATTTAACAGTGAATGAGCGACTTGGACGATTTGTTGTTCTCCGCTTGAACAGGCGTCAAACGCTTTTGGATATAGTGCATCGATTTGTAAGAGTGAGGCAAGTTCCGCTCCCCGAAGCGGGTCAACACCAGATAATAAATGACCAACTTTTCCTGAGAATGGTTGATTCATTCTGATGACTTGAGGACGATACCGCTCGATATATGCCTCGAACGAACCGTCAACTGTAGAAAGCCATTGCATCACGAACACCTCCTTTTGTGATGTATGGATAGATGAGCCATGGAATGATGGTCCATTCGATTGATACATAACCAATCAAGCCAATCGCAAGGAGTTGCAGAACATCCTCGGCTCGGAAGCGACGCATCGGCTCGACTGCAAATCTTGGCTCATGCCTTTGGCTCTCAATGCCATTCTCGATCGCTTCTTGCCAGGCTCCTTTCGGGTGACTTCTGAGCGACTGACGTACCGCCCGTTCCATCGAAGGAATAAGTGCCCACGCCCCGTACAAGAGGGAAGTTGAACGGGGCCATCTGGAGAGGAGTGGCAGCAATCGTTCCAATCGAACAATACGAGAAATCCACAGCATGCCAAGTAAGAAAGTAGCCAACCTCAACAGCTGACGCCATATGTAAGAGAGCGATAACTCCCACCCGAACAATGCAGGGAAGACCGAGACGACAGCAAACGCAATCAATACGATGAGCATCGTCCACGGAAACCGACGTTCAAGCATGAGCAACAGGACAAGACCGACGACCAATACCGTGACATCTTGGATATACGTCAGGATGAATAGATGGCTGAATAGAAAGAAAAGGAGCGTGACAGGATGTCGCCGCTCCCAATCTGCCTCATTCGAAGAAAGCAATCGCATCTTCTTCAAACCGCCACTGAATGACGTCCGTCGATTCTACTTCTTTAGCACCGGCCCCTTCATCTCCGGGCGCACCATTAAAAGCAAATACCCAGCCTGACGATTGTCCTTCTGATTTTTCTTCGATGCCTTCGATTGCCGTCACGTACGACATGTCTCCGCTTCCTGTCACTTCGAGGTCAAGCCCTGTCGCTTTCAATGCGTCGAGCACGGTCGCATCCTCTTCCAAACAGACACTCTTCTCTTGATAGAGCGTCTCCTCCGTCGCCGCATTGTATACGGAAATGGTCGGACTTACATCGCACGCCTCTTGTTGGGCTTCTTCTCCGCCACATCCGACAAGAAGTGCGGTCGCTAATAGGGAAATACTCAAATACGGTTTGATCATTCTGTCAAATCCTCTCGTTGATGTATCGAATAATTATATAGTATCGCAAAACGTTCGCCTGAACTTCGTCCTTCCCGTGTCAGTCCGACGAGTTGGATGCTGTTTGCGAGGACTGGTTCGCGCTGGAGCCAGAACTTGACCAGTTCATTGTCTCGATTGATCATGAGCATCGATTCGTTTTCGAACGTGTACATGTCATACAGCCCATCATAGGAAAGTTGTAACACTGGGGCAGAAACGACGTCAGTATACTCATCCCATGAAGGACCTCGTAACGTCGACAGCATGTGGTCGAATTCGACAAGCTTTTCAAAAAAGGCCTGTCCAGATTCTTTACGCAGTTCATCGACTTGTTCATACGAAAGTTGTCCTGAGCCATATGTCACACGGATCTGTTGGAACGACTCGGCTCGCTCCACCATGAGTAAATACTCAATGGATTGAACGTTCCCTTCCCGGTCAATCTGTAATTTCCCACGATCTAATTTGATTGATTCACTATTGATTCGTTGTAACAATTTTTCGGTCATGTCATCAAATGATTCATCCGTGACCGAGACGGCACCGATTTGTTGCGACTCGGAACGAAAGCCGGACTGGTCGAACAATGGGACAAAAAGCAAGACGAGAAAAAAGAAGAACCCTAACAGTGCCCCGTACCATTTATACCGGCTATTCTGTTTCGGAAAGAACAAAAATGACAACAGAAAGCCAATCGGAATGTGAAACCCGCCGATAGGAAAAGACACGATTCCAAGTAGGGAATAAAATAAGAACTTTGGAAAGAAGTTCGCTTCCGGCTCTTTCAATTGATTTAATCGAATCCCTAATAGAACGCTAATCACTAAAAAGGCTGCCCATACATAGAGTTGAATGGTCACATCAATCCCCCACTGTATATTCTAAAAAGTCCGTCGCAACGAGACTCGATGGAAAATCCGACACGACTTCTTGAACAAATTCTTCCTCTCGCCCGACATAGCGCGCTGAGATGTGTGTCACAATCAGCTTGCCGACGGCGCACGCATTCGCTAGCGCGGTCGCTTCACGTGTCGTCGAGTGACCATACTTCCGAGCGAGCGCTTGTTCCGCCTCCATAAACGTCGCCTCGTGAACGAGGAGGTCCGCTCCATCCGCCAACTTCCGCGCGTTCTCACAAGGGATTGTATCTCCTAAAATCGCTACGATTTTTCCCGGAATCGGTTCAGTGACGTATTCTTTAGAGTCATACCATTTTCCTTCAAATTCAAATCGGTCTGATTCTTTGATGGTTCGATAAATCGGTCCACTTGGAACACCGAGTTCTCTTACAAGATCGACGCGTAACATGCCCGGTTTTTCTGGACCATCGATTCGGAAACCGAATGAAGGGAACCGATGCTCTAATTTTCGCACAGTGACGAGATGGTCGTCTTGTATGAATGTGTCCCCGTCCGAGTACTCGGTCACGGTCAGCTCGTATCCTAGATGTGAGCCTGTGACACGCAAAGTAGCTTCAAGCCATTTTTTCAATCCTTTTGGCCCATAGACGGTCAAGGGGGCGGTTCCATCGAGTGCCGAACGAGTCGATAAGAATCCGGGCAATCCGAAGACATGGTCACCATGAAGATGCGTAACCCATACCGCTGTCACTTTTCTCGGTTTGATTTTCGTATAGAGCATTTGGTGTTGCGTGCCCTCGCCACAATCAATCAGCCAGGTCACGTTCGATAAATCGAGAGCAAGCCCCGATACGTTGCGCTGTTTCGAAGGCATCCCCGATCCAGTTCCTAAAAACTGTAACTTCATAAATATTTAAGTCCTTTCTTCAAGCCGTTCCATGCTATACTTGACGTAATCGCTGAAAAGGATGTGATTTGTGATGACCAAGGCAGAACAACCCGAATCGATTTATGAGACGATTCGAGAACGCGCAGCTTTGATGAATCGCTTGCACCAACAGGAACAAGGCACCTCTATCCGCATTCACGACATAGCGATCGAACTTCATTGCACAGACGAGTTGATTTTAGAATCACTGGAGTTCGCAGCATAACGAGTACGAACACATACGAAGAGCCGACGAATGGTCGGCTCTTTTTTTATTGCTTAGGTGATGCGACTTCTTCGACGATCGTCACGACATACTCGACGAGTTTGTATAACTCTTCAAGTGGCATCCGTTCGTTCGTCGTATGAATCTCTTCATAGCCGACCGCCAAGTTGACTGTCGGGATTCCCCCACCGGCGATGACGTTCGCATCCGAACCGCCCCCTGAGTGTAAGATTCGAGTCGGACGTCCGATTGTCTGAGCCGCACGTTTCGCCACCTCAACGACTTCGTCCCCTTCCTCAAACTTGAATCCAGGATACATGATGTCGATGTCCACTTCGGCACGACCACCGAACGACTCAGCGACCTCGATGTACGCTTGTTTCATCGTTTCTGCCTGCTTCTCCATCTTCTCATGGATGAGCGAACGGGCCTCAGCAAGAACTTCGACATAGTCACACACGATGTTTGTCGCGCGGCCCCCTTCGAAGCGTCCGATGTTGGCTGTCGTTTCTTCATCGATACGACCGAGTGGCATCTTCGCGATCGCTTTCGCTGCGATTTGAATCGCCGAGATTCCTTTTTCCGGTGCGACACCAGCATGAGCCGTTTTCCCGTAAATCTTCGCGTTCACTTTTGCTTGTGTCGGAGCGGCAACAATGATGTCTCCAACAGGTCCATCCGAATCAAGGGCAAAACCGAACTTCGCATCGATTTTCGATAAATCCAATACTTTCGCACCGACGAGACCTGATTCTTCCCCGACCGTGATCACGAACTGGATTTGACCGTGTGGAATTTGCTTTTCTTTCAATACTCGCACGAGTTCGATCATCGCCGTGAGGCCCGTCTTGTCGTCTGCCCCGAGAATCGTCGTGCCATCCGTGACGACATATCCGTCTTTGATGCTCGTCTTGATTCCTTTACCTGGAGTGACCGTATCCATGTGAGCCGTAAAGTAAATCGGATCAACATTTTCTTTCGTTGCAGGCAACGTGATGATCAAGTTGTTACCAGAGTGTGCCGTCTTCGTTGATGCGTCGTCCTCGTAGACGTCGCAGCCAAGCTCTGTGAATACACCTTTCAAATGTTCACAGATGACCGCTTCTTCCTTCGTTTCTGAATCGATGCCGACCAACCCTAAAAATGTGTCGAGCACGCGTGTCTCGTTTACCATAAACAACATCCCTCCATCCAAACATTTCTTGACCATTATATCAAACTCCCCTGGATTGCACGAATCTTTTCCATTCTGTACAATGATGGCAAACACGTATATGGAGGCAGACCATGAAGAAAAAACAGAAAAGACGACAACGCATCATTCAAATCGGCGTCGTCGTCATCGTCTCAATCTTTTTAATCAGCACGTTTCTCTCGAGCATGACCATGTTCTTTTAAGAGCAAGATGTATCGCTCTTTCAAGATCAAGTAACTTTTTACATCAGATAAAATGTTTAATAAGGATGAGCGTACCTCGAATTCCTCACGCGTCGTGGGGAGAGGTACGTTTTTTCGATAATGCTCAATCATCTCTTCAAGCTCCTGTAGAAAGACGGAGGCATCGGCCTGCTCGTTCACATGGTCCCCGACTCGACGTAAGAACGTCGCGACCGGTTTCGCTTCATTGACGACCATCGTGATTTCTCTGGCGTTATCCGCGACTCGTTTGAGAATATCATACTGCCGTTCACGCATCCGGAAGTATAGATAGTCCATGTCTTCGTTTCGCTTTCCGATTGAGTTTCCCATACGGCGAAGGGCTAAATCTTTCCCCTCTTTCAGATAGTCCCGTGTCTTGATGAGCATCATCGAGTGGTTGTTATAGACGCCCGTCTCGACACATGCCGCCACGTCATAAAACAGTACTGCGAGCGAGCGGTCGATATTCTCTTTAATCCGTTCAATCTCACGGTCAAGCGTCGGCATGTACATGTTGACGACAAGCCCGACACCGACACCGATCGCAATGAGCAATAGCTCATTGATAAATAACTCCAGTGTAAACTGTGCCTCGGTGTAAAGATGGGTCAAGATGACGACACTCGTAATGAGCCCGTCTTGCAGTTTCAATTGTTGTACGAGTGGGATGAAGATGACAAAATAAAGTGTGAGCGTCACCGGTGAATAGCCGAGTAGCGTGAACATCGCCGCACCCATTCCGATGGCGAGAAGACTTGCCATGACTCGTTCATAGGAGGCGCGAATCGATTTTTTACGCGTCTCCTGAATACTCAAAATGGCGATAATGGCTGCAAACACAAAATAATCGAGATGAATCGTTTCGGAAATGAGCATCGCGATACCTGCTGCGACCGCGGTCTTTAACGTCCGCGTTCCAATTTTCATACTAATTTCCCCCTTCTCCATCAAATTGTTGACTAAATCAACTCGTTTGGCAATTCAAAAGTTTGGAAGTGATTCGATTGAAACGAAAGAAAAGACTTAAGGTTTGGCCGATGATTGCGACACTCAGTCTCGCCATCGCAGCCTTTTTATGGATTCAAACTTCCCGTGAAGACACCTATACCGTCGAAACGGTGACGAATGGCGACCGTGTCACAAGGTCGTTCGAATCTCTCGCAGAAGCAAAACGATACATGACGGCCGGTAAGAACCGGACGCTATTCTCCCCGTCCGGTGAAGTACTCGATTTTACCGGTACGGGAGTTGTCGTCACTCCGAGTGATGCCATCACGAATTTATATAAAGATGCATCATTTAAAACACGACAATCCTATGTCGCTGGCGGCACGAGACTTCAGCTACTTGAACGTGGAGAGGATCACCTCAAAGTACGAATCTCCGGGGCAGATGTGTATGTCAAACCGGATCAAATGGCGTTATTCCCTGAAGCGGTTGTGAATAGACGTGGATATTACGAGATTCGGGATGGTGACGTCTACCATACGGTGGAAGCGAACGCCAATCTCGCTGGTACATTCCTTGTAGGCCCGACCGAGAAACGCTCGGATGACCGTTTTTACACAGAACGTGTCCAAGACGTCTTTGATTCTCCTTATCAATTTGCGTCGATTCGGACGTCGTCTCCATATTCGGCTGAAGAATTCGATCAATATTTAACGTCGATCGATTCACCGCTCGCTGGGGAAGGAAAGTCCTTTAAACGGGCAGAAGACACATATAACATCAATGGCCTATTCCTGCTTGCGGTCGCCGGACATGAGTCCCGCTTTGGAACGTCCGATATCGCTCGAGAAAAGCGTAACCTGTTTGGATTCCGCGCGACAGATGACGATCCGAGCGGGAATGCGACATCCTTTAAAACAATTGACGCTAGCGTACAGGCTGCTGCCAAACTGTTTGCGACTAAATATGCCACAGGGCCATACGCTCGTGGCGATTATCCTGGGAACAAGCAGGAAGGCATCAATATCTTCTATGCCTCCGATCCATACTGGGGCGAGAAAGTTGCCGGTACGATGTACACGATCGACCGTGAACTCGGTTTGAAGTACTTGAAAAAAATCCAATGACATGACAAGTAGCCCGGCTCATACGAGTCGGGCTACTTGACGTCTGTATACGTTTCAGGACGAAGAAATGATTCAACATGAATCAATATCTTATTAGAGGATTTTCGCATCGCAAGACGAATACTATAAATGAACGACCATTCATTTTCAAGGGGGAATTAAGATGAAAACGATTTGGATTACCGGGGGATCGTCCGGTATGGGGAAAGCAATGGCACTAAAATTTAAACAAGAAGGATGGAACGTTGCCATCAGTGGTCGAAACGAGGAACGACTACTTGAAGCGATGAGCGAATTGAATGCAATTGAAACAGGTCAAGCGATGAGTGTGCAACATGATGTTCGTGATTATGAAGGATGCGCTCAGGCACTCGCTGACATCGTATCTGCTTACGGTCCGGTCCACGCACTCGTCAACAACGCCGCTGGTAATTTCGTCTGTCCGACGCTCGATTTGTCTCCGAACGGTTGGGCAAGCGTCATTGATATCGTCTTGAACGGGACATTCAATTGCACCCATGTTCTCGGGAAACATTGGGAAGCAGATGAAATCCGTGGCGGCTCCATCATCAACATGGTCGCATCCTATGCGTGGCAGGCTGGTCCCGGTGTCGCACCGAGTGCGGCAGCGAAAGCAGGCGTCTTGAACTTGACGCGAACACTCGCCGTTGAATGGGGCTACCAATTCGGCGCTCGCGTCAATGCCATCAGTCCCGGACCGATCGAACGGACCGGCGGTGCTGAAAAGCTCGTCTCCCATGTGAAGGAAGTGGAGCGCATTCGCCGGAATGTCCCGCTCGGACGTTTTGGGACACCTGAAGAAATCGCGGACCTCACTTACTGGATGGCATCAGACGAGATGCGCTATTTGAACGGAGATTGTATTTCATTAGACGGTGGACATTGGCTCAACAAACATCCATTCTAACCTAGAAAAAGGGACGACCGAAATCAATCGGTCGTCCCTTTCATGTATCCATCCCGTCCCATTCTTCATGAAACTGGTTGTAGAACCTTTCCATGAAGACATGACGTGAATGTGCCAAGCGTTTCGCTTCTTTCGTATGCATCATCGACGCTAACTTCAATAACTTATCTTGAAAATGTTGAATCGCACTATCCTCTGACAAATCAAGAGGTGTACCGCGAGAACCCGCGAATTGGAACGTTCGCGCAATACCGATGGCCCCAATCGCATCAAGGCGGTCGGCATCTTGTAGGATTTCACTTTCGCGAGTCGTTGGTGTCATGCCTTTTGAAAAAGAAACCTCATCAATCAACGCTTCCACGAAACTCGCTCGCTCCTCTGTGATGTCGAGAGAAGCCAAATGTTGTTTGACGAGCTCTTTTGGACGACCGAGCTTATGGTCTTCGACGTCATGTAAATAAGCGGCTAACAGAAGTCCCGTTCGATCGACCGGTTCATTTTCCATCAAGCGCTCTACGAGTCGAACGACCCGCTCGATGTGGGCAATATCATGACCCGTCTGATCATTTGCATGAATTGTTTCGACGAACTTTCTCGTCGCTTGTATCACGTCCACACTCAAATCTCGATCGTCGTATTCGGTTCAATCAAGAGACCTCGACGGTGCAATTGGTCACAAAATGCCTGAGCATCTTGTTTAATCGGCGGGAACGTATCAAAGTGAATCGGAACGACACGTTTCGCTTGTAGCCATTGTGCCGCATCTAATGCGTCTGTCGGTCCCATCGTGAAGTTGTCTCCGATCGGAAGGAAAGCGACATCGATTTCAAAACGTTCTCCGTACATCTTCATATCTGAGAAGAGACTCGTGTCTCCAGCGTGGTAGACCGTCAACTCATTCGTCTCAATGATGAAGCCAGCCGGCATCCCCATGTAGACCGGCGTGTCTCCCATGTCAAAGCTCGAACTGTGAAACGCTTGCGTCATCGTGACACGCCCGAACGGAAAGGCATGACCTCCCCCGATATTCATCCCATGGACGGAGAATCCTTTTTTCTCGTAATACGTCGCGAGCTCATGCGTCGCAACAATCGTCGCGCCAGATGCTTTCGCAATCAATTCGACATCCTCAATGTGATCGAAATGAGCATGTGTGAGCAACAAATAGTCTGGGCGTAGCGTGGATGGATCCACGTCTGTATGCGGGTTGCTCGTCAAAAACGGATCAATCAACACATTTACACCATCAATTTCAAACCCTACCGTCGCATGTCCGTAGTACGTGATGTTCATTTGCTTTCATCCTTCCCATGTGAAATCAGATTACAACACTTTCTCCAAGAAACGTTTCGCTCGGTCTGTTTGCGGGTTTAATAACAGGTCAGCCGGCTTACCTTCTTCCATCAGGATGCCTTCGTCGAGGAAGAGGACACGGTCTGCCACTTCACGGGCAAAGCCCATCTCGTGTGTGACGACGACCATCGTCATTCCCGTTTCGGCCAATCCTTTCATAACATCAAGTACTTCATTGACCATCTCCGGGTCAAGTGCCGATGTCGGTTCATCGAATAACATGACGTTCGGTTCCATCGCCAAGGCACGCGCAATGGCGACACGTTGTTTTTGTCCACCTGAAAGTTGGCTCGGATAGGCATCGATTTTTTCAGAGAGGCCGACACGTTCCAGTAATTTTTTCGCACGTTCTAGCGCTTCCGTCTTGCTGACTTTCAAGACGTTGATCGGTGCATATGTCAAATTGTCCAATACGCTCATGTGCGGGAACAAGTTGAACTGTTGGAATACCATCCCGATGTTTTGACGCGCCTTCGCGACGTTCGCCCCTTTTTTCGTGAGTTCGAATCCGTCAACACTGACCGTCCCACTCGTCGGAATCTCAAGCATGTTTAAACAGCGTAGAAAAGTCGATTTACCAGACCCGGACGGTCCGATGACAGCGACCACTTCACCACGTTCGATCGTCGTCGTGATTCCTTTTAAAACTTCTAAGTCACCAAATTGTTTGTGTAGGTCTTTTACTTCGATCATCTTCCATCACTCTTTCTTAACCGTTTTTCTAGACGTTGTCCAAGATACGTCAAGATCATCACTATCGTAAAGTATATCACACCGGCGAATAGAAGCGGTTCGAAGTAGATTGCCTTCTGCCCACCGACGATTTGCGCACGACGCATGATATCAAGCACCCCGACCGTCGAGACGAGGGCAGACTCTTTCGTTAACGTGATCATCTCGTTCACAAGAGCAGGCAAGATGTTCTTGAACGCCTGTGGCAGGATGATGGAACGTAACTGTTTGACATAAGGGACACCGAGAGCATCCGAAGCTTCCCACTGTCCTTTATCTACCGCTTGAATTCCCGCTCGGATAATCTCTGAAATATACGCCCCTGAGTTGAGCGAGAAGGCGATGACCGCTGACTGGTACGGTGTCGTGATGTATCCGGTCAGTTGCGGCAATCCGAAGTGGATGATGGCGAGTTGCAAAATGAGTGGCGTCCCACGGAACACCGCCGTATAAGCATGCCCGATAAAGTTAATCAGACGATTCGGGACAATTTTTAATGTAGCGACAACAATCCCAAGTGAGATTCCGATCAATGCCGAGACGATGACCACTTGGAACATGACTGGAATCCCTTCAAGTATGTACGGGATCGAATCATAAATCCGGCTAAAATCCATAGTAAGTTCCTCCTAAAAAAGGGCTGACCGATTCATCTTCAGTCAGCCTCGTACGATTCATTATTCGGCTGGTGCAGCCTCTTCTTCAAACCATTTCTGTGCTAACTCTTCGATTTCTCCACTGTCGATCATCTTCTTCAACTCTTCGTTGAATTGATCGCGGAGTTCATCATCTTTACGGAAGGCAGCAGCAGAACCCGCTTCTTCTTCGTCCACGATCTCAAATGTCGTCAATTCACTATCTTGCTCGAGGTATTTTTTCGCGACCGTATCTTCGATGACCATCGCGTCAATACGTCCTGTCTTGATTTCTTGAATGATCTCAGGAATCTTGTTCAAAGAGACGATTTCAGCATCTGTGATTTGATCCTGCGCGATCCCTTCTTGAATCGAACCGAGCTGGACACCGATCTTTTTACCTTTCAAGTCTTCAAGTGATTGAAGTGAATCATCTTTTGACAAGATCAAGTTCACTGCCGTGAAATAAATGTCCGAGAAATCGGCATTTTCTTTACGCTCTTCTGTCGGTGTCATCCCCGCCATAACGAAGTCGACACGACCCGCGTTGAGGGCCCCAAGCAAGCTTCCAAAATCCATATCTTCAATCTTCAATTCATATCCCATGTTTTCTGCCACTTTTTTTGCGATATCGATATCAAATCCGACAATCTCGTCGCCATTCGCTGTATCGACGAACTCATATGGGAAGTAATCGGCACTCGTACCCATGACGATGACTTTGTCATCCTCACCATCGGTCGATGTCGATCCTCCTTCGTTCACGTCTGCCCCACATGCGACTGAGAACGCGGCCAGTCCTGCTAAACATAATGCTAGAAAACCTTTTTTCATCTTCATCTCCCTTTCGTAGTTGAATGATAATTATCAGAACTTTAACAAAATTATGACATATGTGTGAACGTAGCTCAACTGTTCTATGACACATCAGTTGTCCGACTTGTGTCTTCAACAACTATATACACATAATTATTACTTGTAAAGTATATTCATGCAATTAATATAAAAAAAGAAGGTCACATTCGCTCGAAAGCGAAATATGTGACCGTTCCATTGTCGCGAGACCCATACGGTTGCACCTGTTTGACAGAAGTCATGGGGATAGCACTGTATACATGCGGGTAACGTTCTCCATCCTCATCCAGCTCATAATGTAACAGCTGTCCGAGACGATTGACGTGCAACGAAACGAGCACGACCGCTTCTCCCGGATACGATTTTTTGACGACCTTTCCAATCTGTTGCGGCGTACAACATTTAATCGTCCCTTCCGATTGAAGTGACGGTTCATTGATTTCACCGCGTGACAGGGCAATCATATATTCTGCCTCCGTCATGATTTTGATGACTGGTTCCATATACCCTGCCCCTTTTCACAAAAGCGCAAAGGCAGTGCCTTTGCGCCGATGCTTGATTATGCGAAGTAGATGTCGAACAATGTTTGCAATTGGTCAACGAGTTCTTCAGCAGTTGACGACTCGATTTCACTACGCTCTACCATCGTCACGATGTTTCCATCCTCGAGGAGGGCAATCGATGGTGAAGACGGTGCATATCCTTCGAAATACTCACGTGCGCGATCTGTCGCTTCACGGTCTTGACCTGCAAATACGGTCACGAAATGATCAGGCTTCACACCTTCCATTTTGTTCACATATGCAGCAGCTGGACGAGCGATCCCGCCTGCACACCCACAAACCGAGTTGACGAGGACGAGTGTCTTCCCTTCTTTTTTCAACGCACCGTCTACTTCTTCCGGTGTCGTGAGCTCTGTGTATCCTGCAGCACGTACTTCGTTACGCGCTTGTTCGACTACATCTTGAAAATATAATTGAAAATCCATGTTGTTTCCCCTTTCGACATTTCGTCTATACTCCCTTATTTTACGTCTTGTTCTACCTCGAGGACAAGTCTATCGCTCAATTCCCGTTCTAAGAACGGATCTGCCCCTAACATCTGTTTGAAAGCAAGGTAACGTGCCTTCGTTTCAGCGGTCGCCTGACGGTTCGTCAAGTAGGCACGAATCATGATATTTTTCGGGGTGTGCTCGAGGTCGATGAATTCGAGCAGCTGGGCATCATACCCGACAAGACCGAGCAGTTCAGCCCGAATCGAATCGGTCGCGAGTGACGCGAACCGTTCTTTGATCAATCCGTGCTGAAGCATCACATCCAGATTCGGTGCTTGAATTTGACGATTCAATTCCTTTTGACAACACGGGACGCTTAAGATGACTTTCGCGCCCCAACGGACAGCACGTGCCAATGCCATATCGGTCGCCACGTCACATGCATGAAGAGTCACGACCATGTCAACAGCTGTTTCCCCTTCATATTCATTAATGTCTCCGACTAAGAATTCGAGTCGTTCATATCCAAGATCTTTCGCAATCGATGCACACTCTTCGATGACCTCTTTCTTCAAATCGAGTCCTGTGATATGCACGTCATATCCTTTCATCTCATGAAGGAAATGATAGAGCGCAAACGTCAAATACGACTTCCCTGAACCGAAATCCAAGATTCGGACGGTACGGTCTGTCGGCAAGTGTTTAAGCGAGTCCTCAATGAACTCAAGGAAGCGGTTGATTTGTTTAAACTTGTCGTACTTTTGACGCTTCACTTTCCCGTCCGCTGACTGAATGCCGAGTCGAATGAGAAACGGAACTGGCTCGTCGAGCGGGAGCACATATTGTTTTTCACGATTGTGGCTCAGTTGAACTTCTTTTTGAGCCGTCTGCTTTTCTTTCAACGTCACTTTGAACTTTTTCGATAATTGGAACTGGAGGTCAGAATCCTTTAACTGAAACTGTCCTTGTCGGAACGTTTCGAGAAGCTCATTCACTTCCGTGACGGCCTCATCTGGTGTCAAGTTTTTATGGTTCATCACCCGCTCATACTGATACTCGAACTGGATATGATACGCATTTCGTAACATGACCGGTTTCAATTTGATCCGTCTGAGATCGCTAGATTTTTGACGGGGTTGACTGATGGTCGCCGACACGAGATGATTTGATTGTAAGACGTCTGCGAGACGTTCTTGTAACGCTTTATATTCCAATGGATTCAATCCTTTTTTAGAAATTTTGAAACATATCGTTTCACCTATCCGTACATACTATTACACGAAGACGACGTTACGTCAAAGGAGGATACACATATGTTTAAAAAGATTTTATCATCAATCGGAATCGGTGCTGCAAAAGTCGACACACGCTTGAATGAAAGCCACTGTACACCGGGTGGAGAACTTACTGGAGTCGTCCATATCGAAGGTGGTTCGGTCGAACAATCCGTCGATAGCATCTATCTCTTCTTCAACACATTGTATAAACATGAGGTGAACGATAAATCGACATACTCGACGTTCACAATCGAAAAAATTTTATTGAATGAGGCACCGTTTATGATTGGTCCTGGAGAAGTGAAAGAGATCCCGTTCACAGTCAACGTCCCGTTCAATACACCACTCTCTGTGAGCCAATCGAAATCATGGATTGAGACGGGACTCGACATCGCCCAAGCCGTCGATCCGAAAGATGAGGATGCGATCACCGTACAACCGAATGCGGCTCAACAAGTCATTTTAGATGCGATGGACGAGCTCGGATTCCGTTTGAAGAAAGCCGACACGGAAATGCTCCCGGCGCGCCATCGTTCAGGACGTCTCCCGATTGCACAAGAACTCGAGTATTCAGCGAACGGTTCACGCTTCGGTCGACAATTGGACGAAGTAGAGGTCGTCATCTTACAAGAAGAGGGTTCGATTGAACTTCTCATTCAAGTCGACCGCAGTGTCCACGACCTCGGAAGCCTTTTCGCCGATTTGACGGGTTCAGACGAATCAACGCACCGTGTGCGATATGACGTCGCACGTTTATCAGTTGCTGAAGTCCGTCGCGACATCGAATCGATGATTGAACAATCGATTTGAGGAACTCACTGACACGCCATTTCGATGAATGGCGTGTTTTTCTGAGGTATTGAATTTGATAATCCATTATTTTACAATCAACATATGGAATCAACCCTTTTCTGGAGGTGACTACATCTTGTTTGCTTTAATCATGATCGGGAGTTTCGGTCTTGCAACGCTTGCCTTACCGATTCTAGAGACTAGTCTCTCTGATTCACTCGCTTTCTTCACGCTTGGTGGGCTCGAAGTGCTGATTGGTTTGATTGCCATGTCTCTCATGCGCGATCCGTCGACGAACGCCTTATTCTACATGAAGTTCATGCCCCATCTTGTACTACTGATTCATTTCCCTGCCTCACTCCTATTGCTTTGGATTTCTTCGGTCAGACATGATGGGGTCTCTGCATTTTCAATAAACTATATCTTCATATACTGGATGTTCCTGCTCCTGTTCGCCGTAGTCAGCAGATTGACGTACTGTGTCCATCAACGACGATTTCATAAGGCCCTTGATTAGAAAGGATGATTCAACGTTGGATTTACTTCAGTTACTCCAAGAACGAGCAATACCGCTCACACTATTCGCGACGCTCGGCCTATTCAGTTTCATGTTTGCGTTCGCACTATATAAATCCAAACCACGACTCTCCAAGGGACTCGTCACAATGGGCATGTCCTTGTCGTTCCTACTCTTACTGATCTCGGTCGCAAGCTTCGTCTTCACGGTATTCCTTGGCTATAACTCATAAAAAATGGAGGCACTCGATCGAGAGCGCCTCCATTTTTTAATCAATATACGGTATATGTGTTCGGGTCAATCGACTCGAGCGACTGTTTGATTGCTTGCAAGAACTGACCTGCGACGAGACCGTCGAGGACACGGTGGTCGACCGACATACAAAGGTTGACCATATCGCGTGCCGCAAACATTCCATTCATCCATACTGGACGCTTCACGATTGACTCGACTGATAGGATTGCCGCTTGTGGGTAGTTCAGAATCGGTGCCGATTGAATCGAACCAAATGCACCTGTGTTGTTGATGGTGAACGTCCCACCACGCATCTCTTCTGCCTTCAAACGGTTCTCACGCGCTCGCGTTGCAACGTCTTGAAGGGCCACGGCGAGACCTTTGATGTTCTTCTCATCCGCTTGGCGAATGACCGGTACGTAAAGGGCGTCGTTTGCCGCGACGGCTACCGAGAGATGGATGTCTTGGTGAACTTTGATGTGATCTCCTGCCCATTCCGAGTTCATCATCGGATACTTCTTCAATGCTTCGATGGCTGCCTTCATGAAGAACGGCATGAACGTCAATTTGACACCTTCCCGTTTCATGAACTCGTCTTTCAATTTCGCACGGGCTTCAACCAGGTTCGTCACATCCACTTCAATCATGAGCCATGCGTGTGGCGCCTCATGCTTCGAGCGGATCATATTGTTCGCAATCGCTTGACGTACCCCGGCTGTCGGAATCGATTCATAACGTCCAGATGACGTCGATGATGATGCGACCGGTTGTGACGGTTCAACGACAGGACGTGGCGCTTCAGTCGGAACGTCCAACTTCGTCTGTACCATCGTCTCTTGGACAGGTGCTTGTGTCGCTTTATCAGGAGTCGATGCCGGACGTCCTTCTGATAAGTAACGAAGAATATCTTTCCGCGTGATCCGACCGCCTAGACCGCTTCCGCTCAGTTCATTCAAATCGATATCATTCTCATTGGCGAGTCGGATGACAGCAGGTGAGTATCGACCGTTTCCACTCTGTTTTTTCGGAGTAGTGGCGACCGCTTGCTTAGAGACGGGTTCTGCAGGTGTCGTTTCTGCAATCGGTTCGGTCTTCGTCTCAACTACAGCTTCCTCCGCACTTTCAACTTCCATCGTCAATACCGGTGTCCCGACGCTGACAGTCTCCCCTTCCGGAATGAGAAACTCTTTGACGACTCCCGCACTAGTCGCCGGAATCTCGGCCGTCACTTTATCCGTCATGACTTCCGCGAGTGGTTCATACTCTTCCACACGGTCGCCCGGTTTGACGAGATAGGTCGTGATCGTGCCTTCAGTCACACTCTCCCCAAGTTGGGGCATGGTAATCGTTTGTTCCATGGAGATGCCTCCTTAAAACGCCGCGAGCTGACGCGCCCGCTCGGCAATTTTTTCTGGGGATACGATAAAGAATTTTTCCATCGGTGGTGCATACGGCATTGCCGGCACATCAGGACCTGCTAAGCGTTCAATCGGCGCATCGAGTTCGAAGAGCGCCTTCTCCGCGATAATCGCCGCTACTTCTCCGATGATGCTTCCTTCTTTGTTGTCCTCTGTCACGAGTAGCACTTTACCTGTCTTCTTGACTGACTCGATGATCGCTTCTTGGTCGAGCGGGTAGACGGTACGAAGATCGAGGATGTGCGTGCTGATCCCTTCTTCTTCGAGCGTTTTCGCTGCCTCTTGTGCCATATGCACACAAAGACCGTACGTGATGATCGTGATATCGTCACCTTCCCGTTTAACCGCAGCCTTACCGATTTCAACCGTATATTCGTCTGTCGGCAAGTCTGCCTTCAAAAGACGATAGGCGCGCTTATGCTCGAAGAAGAGGACAGGGTCGTTCGAACGGATTGCTGCTTTCAACAACCCCTTCGCATCGACTGGGTCAGATGGAATGACGACTTTTAGACCTGGCGTCGAACTGAACATCGCCTCGACCGATTGCGAGTGATAGAGTGCTCCGTGAATACCGCCACCGAAAGGAGCTCGGATGACCATCGGACATGTCCAATCGTTGTTTGAACGGTATCGAATTTTTGCCGCTTCAGAAACGATTTGGTTCACTGCTGGCATGATAAAGTCTGCGAATTGCATTTCTGCGATCGGTCGCATGCCGTACATGGCAGCTCCGACCCCGACTCCGGCAATCGCACTCTCAGCGAGCGGTGCGTCGATGACACGATCCTCTCCATACTTTTCAATCAATCCTTGAGTGGCTCGGAATACACCACCACGAACGCCGACGTCTTCCCCGACGACGAAGACGTTTTCGTCGCGCTCCATTTCCTCATGAATCGCTTCATTGATCGCTTCGATAAACGTTTTCATCATTTTTCCTCCTCATAGACGTAATCTAGTGCAGATTCAGGCGATGCATACGGTGCTTTGTCCGCATATGTCGTCGCTTCATTCACTTCAGCATCGATTTGTGCATCGATTTCAGCAAGTGTCTCCGCCGTTGCGATTCCGTCGTTCACAAGTCGTTGACGGAACAATTGAATGCCATCCCGCTCTTTTAACCCCGCCAATTCTTCAGCTGAACGGTACGCTTTGTCATCGTCATCCGATGAGTGTGGCACGAGACGTTCAACTTCTGCTTCGATTAATGTCGGTCCTTCTCCGCGAAGTGCACGTTCACGCGCTTCCTTCACGACCGCATAGACGGCGATCGGGTCTGTCCCGTCGACTGTCACACCTGGCATGCCGTAACCTTTTGCACGGTCTGATACGCGCTCACATGCCAACTGTTTCGTAAGAGGAACCGAAATCGCATACTTGTTGTTCTCACAGAACAAGATGACCGGCAACTTGTGGACACCTGCAAAGTTTGCGCCTTCATGGAAGTCTCCTTGGTTCGAAGACCCTTCTCCGAACGAAACGAACGTGACGAGTTCTTCTTTTTTCATCTTCGCCGCAAGTGCGATCCCGACTGCATGAGGTACTTGTGTCGTGACCGGAGATGAACCCGTTACGATGCGATGTGCTTTCGATCCGAAGTGACCAGGCATCTGACGACCACCTGAGTTCGGGTCTTCCGCTTTCGCGAATGCCGACAACATCAAGTCTCTTGACGTTTGACCGAAGTGAAGGACGACCGCCACATCACGATAATAAGGCAAGACGTAGTCGATTCCTTTTTCGAGTGCGAACGCCGCACCGACTTGCGCCGCTTCTTGTCCTTGACATGAGACGACGAATGGGATTTTCCCGGCGCGGTTCAACTTCCACATCCGTTCATCGATTTTGCGGGCACGTACCATCGTTTCGTACATCGCCAATAAATCTTGTTTTGTTAAACCAAGCTCTTCATATGAGTTTACAGTCATCTGTTCCATCCTTGTTCCTCCTTAGGCGTGAATCGGTAATCCATCGACGGCAAGAGCCGCTTCTTGGAAGGCTTCGCTCAGTGCAGGATGCGGGTGCACAAGTTGTCCCATCTCCCAAGCCGTCGCGTTCAAGACGAGCGCGAGTCCACCTTCTGTGATGAGTTCGGTCGCTTTCGGTCCGACGATATGAACACCGAGAAGGTCGTCTGTTTCTTTGTCCGAGACGAGTTTGACGAATCCGTCGGCTTGTCCTTCAATCCGCGCTTTCCCGAGTCCGTTGAATCGATACGTCCCCGTCTTCACATCATGTCCGGCCTCTTTTGCCGCCTCTTCTGTCAAGCCGACCGAAGCGACTTCAGGGACACTGTATACACAGCGTGGGATGAGCGCATAATCGAGCGGTGTTGGTTCAAGACCAAGAATCGTCTCGACCGCTTTCACACCTTCTGCCGACGCGACGTGGGCGAGTTGTAACTTTCCGATGCAATCCCCGATTGCGAAGATATGACGTTCTTTCGTCCGATACTGACTATCGACTTGAATGATCCCGTTCTCTACGACGATAGAAGTGTTTTGAAGTCCTAAGTCTTCCGTGTTGGCAACTCGGCCAACCGAGACGAGGACACAGTCTACTTGTAACATCTCTTCCCCGACAGCAAGCTCCACTGCATTTTCGTGAATCAATGTTCGTTCAGCGTCGACCGTCACGCTCTTCTTCACACGGACGCCACGTTTCTTCAATAGACGCTCCACTTCACGGGATACTGCTTTGTCCTCGAGTGGGAGTAATCGATCTCCTACTTCGATCAACGTCACGTTCACATCTAAATCGACGAGCATGGACGCCCATTCAACTCCGATGACCCCGCCACCGACAATCGCAATCGATTCAGGAAGCGTTTCAAAATTGAGGAGGTCGTCTGAATTCAAAATCCGCTTGTGATCGAACGGCAATCCAGGAAGTTCACGAGGAATCGACCCTGTCGCGATAATCAATTGATTCGGCAAGATCAGTTCTGATTCACCGCTTTCATCTTCAACGGATACAGTCCCTGGTTGAGGTGAGAAGATGCTTGGTCCAAGGATCGAGGCTTTTCCGCGAAACACTTCGATTTTCCCTTGTTTCATCAAATGCTCGATTCCCTTTTCAAGACCAGCCACAAGATCACGTTTATACGTTTGAGCGCGTTCCATATTGAACGTCACATCTCCCGTCTCCACGCCATACGTCGCACTTTGCTTCGCCGTTTGATAGACATGGGCAGCTTTTAAAAGTGCCTTCGTCGGGATGCATCCTCTATGTAAGCAGGTGCCGCCTAACTTTCTCGCCTCGACGATTGCGACAGATTTTCCTGCATGGGCCGCCTTGATTGCAGCCACATATCCTCCTGGTCCTCCACCGATGACGACAACATCAAATTCTCGTGCCATGTGTATCCCCCTCATAAACTCGTGCGGTCTCTTCCTTCTCGATGACGCGAAGTGCACCTTCAGCCAACGCTTTAAGCTCATCTTCACCCGGATATACGTGTACCGGCGCGAGATAAGTGACACGCTCCTTGATTTTTTCAGTCAGCCACTCGGAATATGCGATCCCGCCCGTCAGTAAGATGGCATCCACACGACCGCATAATGTCGCGCCGTGTTTTGAAATCTCTTGAGCGACACGATAAGCCATCGTCTCATACAACAGTCTCGCCTCATCATCACCTGATTCGACCCGCTGCTCGATCTCAATGGCATCGAACGTACCGAGATGAGCAAATAGGCCGCCCTGACCGACAATTTTCTTTTTCATTTCCGATTCTTTATACCTGGTACTATAACATAGTTCTACTACCTGTCCAACAGGAATCGAGCCTGCCCGCTCCGGCGCGAGCGGTCCATCTCCGTCGAGACCATTATTCACGTCGATGACTCGACCTGCCGCATGGGCACCGACTGTGATTCCCCCACCAAGATGCGCAACGATAAGATTCAGCTCATTGTAATCGCTTCCATTTTCAGCCGCGAATCGTTTCGCGACAGCCTTTTGATTGAGGGCATGGAAAATGCTACGACGATTGATTTCTGGCATGCCGGTCTTTCGGGCCAACTCGTCCATCTCATCGACGACGACTGGATCCACTATGAAACTAGGAATCCCTTCAGCCCCAGCGATTTTCGAAGCAATCAGGCCACCGAGATTCGATGCATGCATCCCGAAACGTCCGCTCGTCAAATCTTCACGCATGAGATCGTTGACTGTATACGTTCCTGACGTCATCGGTGCAAGCAAGCCACCACGACCGACGATCGCGGTCAAATCATTGACCGCGATGCCCGTCTCTTCTAACAAGGCGCGTACTTCTTGCTCACGATGAGGCAACTGCTCTGGAAGTGTGAGACCCGTCACATCGATCGCATGTCGGACCGTGCGTGTCATCACTTCCTCCTTCCCATCAAACAATCCAACTTTCGTCGAGGTCGACCCTGGGTTGATTGCAAGAATTAGCCGTTTTGTCATCTTAGCGTCTCCCTAGGATGCTTTTTTCAACTTTAAGGAACTGACTGCGTGAACGCGACATCATGTGAATCCGCTCTTCCGCCATCTTATCGGCCGCAACGTGCGTTGGTACGCCATCACGTTCTGCGATTTCAAAGACGCGCATCATGTTGTCATAGATGAGTTCGACTTTCTTCATTGCCCGTTCACGGTTGTAGCCTTCAAGTTCGTCTGCGACGTTGATGACACCACCTGCATTAATGACGAAGTCTGGTGCGTATAGAATTCCATTTTCGTCGAGCACGTCTCCGTGACGATCTTCTGCCAATTGGTTGTTGGCAGCACCTGCGACGATTTGTGCTTTCAATTGTGGAATTGTTTTGTCGTTGATGACGGCACCGAGAGCACATGGAGCGAAAATGTCACATTCGACCGCGTAAATCTCATCCGGTTTGACGACCGTCGCACCAAAGTCTGCTTCGGCACGTTTGAGTGCTTCCTCGTTAATGTCAGTCACAATCAAATGAGCACCCTCTTCGTGGAGGTGGCGACATAAGTTGTAGGCCACGTTACCAACACCTTGTACAGCAACGGTCTTCCCTGCGAGCGAATCTGTCCCAAATTTCCATTTCGCAGCAGCCTTCATTCCACGATACACACCATATGCCGTGACCGGTGAAGGGTTACCACTTGAACCGAATGCAGGACTGACGCCCGTGACGTAATCCGTTTCCATGTGAATGAAGTCCATGTCGGCAACTGTCGTATTCACATCCTCAGCCGTGATGTAACGGCCACTGAGCGATTGAACGTATCGTCCGAACGCACGGAAGAGCGCCTCTGATTTATCTGTCTTCGCGTTTCCGATGATGACGGCTTTCCCACCCCCGAGGTTGAGACCCGCTGCCGCATTCTTGTATGTCATCCCTTTTGCAAGACGCAACACATCTGTGAGTGCCTCTTGTTCAGATTCATAGTTCCACATACGGAGTCCGCCGAGAGCTGGTCCGAGCGTCGTGTCGTGGATGGCGATGATCGCCTTTAGTCCAGACGCTTGGTCTTGGCAAAATACGATTTGCTCGTAGTCCTCAGATTGTAAGACATCAAAAATACGGAAGCGTGGCTCTGTGTTTGTTTCCATCATGATTAATTCCTCCTGTTAAGTACGATTAATGTTTAGCATGTAACAAAGCGAATGCGAGTGAATATAGTTTCGCTTCTGCAGTATCGGCACGACTTGTCAATACGACAGGGGCAGATGCGCCGACGACAATCGCCGCTACGCTCGCCTCTGCGAAATACATGATTGATTTATAAAGGACGTTGCCGACCTCTATGTAAGGTACGACTAATAAGTCGGCTTGTCCGGCAACTTCACTGTTGATTCCTTTTTGCTTTGCTGCGACCATGTCGACAGCGTTGTCGAGCGCGAGCGGTCCATCTACGACACAGCCCTTGATTTGTCCACGTCGGTTCATTTGGCTAAGTAGTGCCGCGTCGAGAGTCGCATTCATTTGTGGATTGACAACCTCGACTGCTCCAATGGCTGCGACTTTTGGCGATTCGTAACCGATGTCATGCATCGCTTCTACCGCATTGTGAATGATTTCGACCTTCTCTTCGAGTGTCGGTGCGATATGAATTGCCGCATCCGTCACTCCAATCAACTTTTCACGATTCGGAATTTGGAATAGTGCGATGTGGCTAAGCGTCCGTTTCGTACGGAGTCCAGCTTCTCGATTGAGGACGGCTTTCATAAATGTCGATGTCGAGACCATTCCCTTCATCAGGACGTCCGCCTCTTTATTTTTCACAGCTAATGCGGCACGTCGCGCAATCTCAACGTCACCTTTCGCATGTAAAATATCGACGGCTGACTCGTCGATTCCATGCTGTTCACATAACTTTCGGATTTCCCGAGCTTCCCCGAACAAAATGAAGCGTGATAATCCATGATCCGTAGCGAGTTTTACGGCGCGAATTACCTCTTCGTCCGCCGCCCCGGCAATGGACACGGTACAGCCTTCTAACTGCTTTGCGTTCGTCAGCATCCGTTCAAAATTCATCATTGTCCCCCCTTGCTCTCTACACTATATCATAAGCAAGTTTGTTTCCTAAATTGTAAGCGCTTTATAATGCGGATGACCATGCAAATTAATGCTTACCATGCAGGAATATTCATGCAAATTATTGCGTGGTTCCGAGTTTATTGTATAATGTTCGAATCGAAATCTTTAATCGGCGGGCCGCTTCTGATTTGTTGCCGCCTGCCTCTTCAATTGTTCGTTCAATCAAATCGCGTTCATATTTTACAACGGCCTCGTGAAACGTTCCAGATTCGACTACTTTTTGACTCGTGGAACGATTGGATAACTGCAGGTGATGTGGGGCAATCCACTGTTCGGAACTTGCCATATAAATCATCGCTCGCCCAATCACATTCTCAAGTTCTCGCACATTCCCTTTCCAATGTTGGCTCTTCAGTAATGATAAGGCATCTTCGTCAACGCCGCGTACACTACGACCGTACTCTTGATTCAGTTTACGGATTATCCGTTCACATAGTGCCTCGAGTTCATTTAATCGCTCACGTAATGGTGGAATATGGATCGGCATCCGATTGATTCGATAATACAAATCTTCCCGGAATGTTCCGTCTGCTACCTTTTGTTCAAGATCGGCATTCGTTGCGGCAATGATCCGGACATCGATTGGGATTGCTGTCGTCCCTCCGACTCGGACAATTTCATTTTCTTGGAGGACACGTAAGAGCTTCACTTGGACATCAAGGGGCAGCTCCCCGATTTCGTCTAGAAAGAGTGATCCGCCATCCGCTTCTTCGAAATATCCCGTTTTCCCGCCTCGTCTAGCTCCACTGAAGGCTCCATCTTCATAACCGAATAGCTCACTTTCAAGTAGCGTCGGTGAAATCGCCGCACAGTTCACGCGAATGAACTTTTTATATTTTCGAGGAGATTCTCCATGAATGGCATGGGCGAACAGTTCCTTTCCTGTTCCCGATTCTCCGCGAATCAATACCGTCACAGGGGTCACAGCGGCAAGTTTTGCCTGTTCGATGACAAATCGCATGGCATCACTCGTCGCAATGATATCGGCAAACTGATATTTCGCTTCTAGATTCCGAATGCGTGTCTTTGCCTCCTGCAATTCATCACGCAGTGCACGAATCTGAGATACGTCACGAATGACCCCGACCGATCCTCGCAACTTCCCTTCAACGATGATCGGTTCCGCATTCACAAGAATATCTCGGCGTGTCGCCCCAATTTGCATCCGGATGTCCCGAACGCCTTGCCCGGTCGATAGTACTTTTAAATGGACGCTTTCCTGCATCCCGATATCTGCCGTCGCTGGTTTGTCGACCACATCTTCTTTTTTGAATCCGGTCAACCGTGTATAAGACGGATTGATCAAAATCGTGTTACCGTGATGATCTGCGACCGAGATGGCCTCACTCGTACATTCAATAATGGCCTCGAGCATTTGTTGATTCTGTTTCAATCGTTCGACCACAATTCGAATAAATTCCCCTGGTAAGACGACTGCATCTTTGAAATGATCTTTTAATTGTTCGAACGTTTGATGCTTCCCCGTCGTTTCGATGACAAAATCTAGAGTCGCATCCGCATACTGTTTCCAATCGTCCGCCACAGATATGCCATAACTTTTAGCAAGGGCTATTCCTTCGGCAGATGCATCAGAATCTACGACCGCGATAATGGTCGCCAATGGTGAATCCATCAACATATTTAATACCTCAGTCCCGCCTTTTCCAGCTCCGACAATCATCAATCGTTTATTCATACCGATTCCCCCATCAACTCTCTTCTCTATTTCATGCTACTGAATCCTCACCTGATTCGCAAGCTGCCCAAAAATAGACCGTGTCGAACAGATCGATTTCTGTTAAAATAATGAATGATAAAGGAGGAGATTGCATGCGTTTTATCGCGCTTCTAATCTTAATCGTCCCTGGGTTATTAGGTGTTTACGGAATCAAATTGCTACGCGATAGCTTCTTTTTGAAGACGAGCGCACCGTTTTCATGGTTCGATTCACTCGCTGCCGCCTCCATGTTGCAGGGCACCTTTGGGCTTCTGCTCGCCATGGGCGGGATCGGATTTGTAGCTGGCTATATTTTTAACCGCGACAAAAAACAGGAAAGTACAACGCCTCGACTCATAAGCACACAAAAAAAGGTTCCCTAACTTGACTTCATTTCAAGTGCGGAACCTTTTATTCATATTGAATTGTGATCACTACGGATGATCTCCTTTCAAACTACGTTACTTACTTTGACATGAAATCCAACGTCTTCTTAATGAAGAAGTATGAAAGAACTTTAGTAACTGCCGTCTTGCGTGAACGGAATCTTACCATTCGAGTTACTAACTGATTTACTTATCGGATCATGTCGAACCATCCATCGTGAAGTCGAACGCTTGCCATAAACTGTTCAACGGTTGACAACACTCCTTTTGGTTAACTGAACGATTGTTTTTTCCTATACCAACCCCTAGCTTCGAGTTGATGATAGAATCGCCTCGCGAATGAGCGACTGTCGCGACCTCACGTCGGGACATTAACGACTTGAGGTGTCGTTCCCACCTCTGAGCTATAATCGGATAGCGAACCGAGATGATTTTGGTTTCTTCAAACGTTGCTCCGGAACAAGTTTGAAAAGCGTTCATCTGACGCTTGTCCAAGTAACTTGGTACACCTTTATTATAACAAAGGTCCATCATTTTGCAAGCGCTTTCTTTCATAAAGTAAATAAATCTAAAAGTGATTGTTTCATCAAAAAAGACTAAGTCCCATCACGACTTAGTCTTCATGAAATGATTCAATTATTTTTAAACGATACGTAGGTGACGAAGTATGAGATGAACTCCGAGTTTTTCGGGCTTCGTTCACGCTCCGGTCGCCCTTCGAACATCTCATGATCGCGCATGCCGTTCTCCCATGCCGTCTTGATTGCATGACGCATCGCTCGTTCTACACGAGAGGATGTCGTCTCATGCTCTTTTGCGACCATCGGGTACAATTCTTTCGTGATGAGTCCGAGTAAATCTTGCCGTTCTCGCACGTAGATGACGGCTTGACGAATATACTTGAACCCTTTGATGCGCGGAGAGATTCCGAGTTGCTGAAGCAGGAGTGAGATTTCAATTTCTTCTGGCGTCATTCCGTCAAATTCTCGATTTGTCCCTTCTGACAATTCACGAATTTTCGTTAATAACTGTTGGATATTGAACGGTTTGACGAGGAAATAAGAGGCCCCGAGTTGCACGGCCTGTTTCGTCACTTCATCTTTTCCAAACGCACTCAACATGATCACTTCTGGCTTGTCATCACCTAATTCTTCATTTAGGCGTTGCAATACTCCGATCCCATCCAAATGCGGCATGATAATATCGAGTAAGAGTACATCCGGTTGGTGTGTCTTGACGACATCCAAGCATGTTTCTCCATCGTATGCCGTACCTACGACACGAAGATCAGGCTCAGATTCTAGTTGTCGGCTCAACAAATCGACGATTTCTCGATTGTCGTCCGCAATACATAATGTAATCACTTATGACACTCCTTTGATGAACTTCTGTTTTACTTGCTGTGACATCTCAAGTAATTCTTCGACGTGTTGCTTCGTCAAGTCTGTCATTTGAGCGCCAGCAATCATGCGACCCAATTCGTCGATTCGGCTTTCGCGGTCGAGGGACGTCACATTCGTTTTCGTCCGCTCGTTCGTTTCGGTTTTCGTAATGTAAAGATGTTGGTCTGCCATCGCAGCAACTTGTGCCAAGTGCGTGATACAGAGGACTTGAGAGCCGACAGAAAGTCGGAAGATTTTTTCACCCATCGCCTGCGCGACACGTCCAGAGACTCCTGTGTCGACCTCGTCAAAAATAATGGAGGCCACGCCGACCGTTCTTGAAAAGATGGATTTGAGTGCGAGCATGACACGGGAAAGCTCACCTCCTGAAGCGACTTTTGCGAGCGGCTTGAACGGTTCTCCAACGTTCGTCATCATGTAAAACTCCACGTCATCTAAACCATCTTGTTTAAGCGATGTGGTTTTGAAACGGACCTCGAACGCTGTTTTTTCCATGTATAGTTCTTTCAGTTCTCGATGAATCGCATGCTGAAGCGACTCCGCAGCCACCTTACGCGCTGAAGAGAGTCTCATACCAGCATCTCTTGCAATCTGCTCTAATCGTATGAGCTCATCTGAAAGCGTCTGTAAATGCTCTTCCCGGTTCGTCATCGACTTCAATTCATCCGATACTTGTTCGCCATAGGTGATGACTTCTTCGATCGTCGTCCCATACTTTCGTTTCAGTTGCTGGAAAAGAGCCAATCTTGACTCGATTTCATCCAATCGGATCGGGTCGAATTCGAGCGAATCCAACTGGTCGCGCAGTTGGAACTTGGCATCTTCTAACAAATAATAAGCGTTAGAGATGGTTTCCGATACAGACGACAAAGACGATGAGAGCTGTGACGCTTCTTCCATCTCACGCATTGCCACTCCAATTTGATCGAGTCCATTTGACTCCTCGGCAACCGCCTCATAGGAGAGACGAATGTGTTGATGAATACGTTCAAAGTTGGCCAATTCATCTCGCTCTTCTGTCAACGCCTGTTCTTCACCAACTTTTAATTCAGCCGCCTCGATTTCTTTCGTTTGAAACGACAAAAGATCCATTCGTTGAGCAAGCTCCTGCTCACTTTGACTGAGACGTTTCAATTCATCTGCGACTTGTTTCCAGGCAGCATATGCTGTTTGATATTCCTCTACTAACGGACTGATTTCTTTTTCGGCGAAATGGTCCAATATGCCAAGGTGAAATTCTGCATCCATTAAATGTTGATGTTCATGTTGACCGTGAATATCGACAAGGAGCCGCCCGAACTCCCGTAACGTCGAGAGCGGCATCATTTTTCCGTTCACACGGCAGACGCTCTTCCCGCTACTATGTAGGTCTCGACGTAAGATGACTGTCCCATCCTCGACATCGATGCCATATTGTTCGGCCGCTTCGATGACCGGGTGATCCGGTTCAATCATGAACAGACCTTCGATTTCAGCTTTATCTTGACCATATCGCACGAACTCACTTGAGCCACGTCCTCCAACAAGCAATCCAATCGCATCCAACAAGATCGATTTACCGGCACCTGTCTCACCCGTGAGCACAGTCATACCTCGATTAAACGGAATGTTTAATTCGTCAATAATCGCAAACTGTTTGATTGATAGTTCTGCTAACATACGTACGTTCACCTCATAACATTCCGAGTAGTCGATCGATGATTTGCTTCGCTTTCTCTTCGTCGCGTGCAATCATTAGAATCGTATCATCTCCACACACCGTCCCAATCAATTCATCCCATGATAGATGATCAATCAAGACGCCGATTGCATCAGCATTTCCCGGGAGCACTTTCATGACGACCAAATTTTGTGCAGAATCGACCGAGACGAAGCTGTCACTAAGGATTCGCTTCATTTTCCCGTATGGATTAAAGCGTTGATCGGCAGGCAGACTATACTTATATCGTCCATCGTTCAATGGGACTTTGACCAGATGTAACTCTTTAATATCCCGAGACACGGTTGCCTGTGTGACTGGATACCCCGAGCGACGTAGCTCATCCACCAACTCATCTTGCGTCTCGATTTCTCGATTCGTCACGATGTCTCGAATTTTAATCAATCGCTGTCCTTTGTTCATAAGCGCTGACACCTCATTTTTCGTTTCACATACACATTATCATTCTAAAGTATTGTCGAAAAAAGGTCTAGCATTCCAGGTGGGATTTCCACCATTCCCCATCTAGTAGACGAGTAAAGGAAAAAGCTACAGACAACGAGGTCTGTAGCATCATTTTATCCCTTCAGTTTGGCATGGGCCGCATTTACGACCTCTTCGACTTGTAGCGATGGCGAGACGCCACCTACTCCCGTATACCGAGCGAAGAGAAGAAACTCGATGTTCCCATCCCCTCCAGTGATCGGAGAGTAATCCAGCGCTTCGACAAAGAAGCCTTCCGATGCGAAGTATCGGACCATATCGCTCGCGACTCGTTCATGGACGTTACGGTCCCGAACAATTCCTTTTTTCCCGACATCGGCTTTCCCTGCTTCAAATTGAGGTTTGACGAGCGCCATGACGACACCGTCTTGCTTCAAGATTTGTTTCAGCGGCGGCACCATCAGACGAAGCGAGATAAAGGAGACATCAATCGTTGCGAAATCTGGTTGAATCGGGAACTGATCGGCCGTCGCGTGGCGGAAGTTCATCCGCTCCATGACGACGACGCGATCATCGCTCCGTAGCTTCCAGGCAAGTTGATTATAGCCGACATCGACCGCGTACATTTGAGTCGCGCCATTTTGAAGCGCACAGTCCGTGAACCCACCCGTTGATGAGCCGATGTCGATTCCGACTCGTCCAAAGACATCGAGCGGGAACACGTCGAGCGCTTTCTCGAGCTTCAAACCGCCACGTCCAACATAAGGAAGAACTTGTCCCTTCACTTCGAGAGGGATATCATCAAACACTTTGTCGCCCGCCTTGTCTAAACGTTCCGTCCCACTATAGACGAGTCCGGCCATGACCGACCGTTTCGCCTTTTCTCGTGTTTCAGCAAGTCCGCGTTCGACGAGCAATACATCTAATCTAGTTTTCTTTCTTTTTTCCATAATCCCTCACACATTCTGTCGATTTGTCTCCATGACGAACCGTTCAATCGATTCCGCCATTTGGGCTGGTCGAAGTCCAATCTCTTCTAGGAGCTGGTTGACACCGCCATGCTCGATATAACGATCCGGAATACCGAGACGTTGAATCCGCGGGAACGCTCCGGCTTCATTCGCGTGCTCGAGCACGCTACTTCCAAAGCCACCGGCGAGAGCAGCCTCTTCTAATGTTACGAGCGGAATCCCTTCTGCGTAAAGTGAAGTCAGCATCGCATCGTCGAGCGGCTTGATGGTACGACAGTTGATGACGCGCACACTGAGCTTCCCTTCCAATAGTGCTCGGACTTCGAGGGCGTCTTGCACTTGAGGACCGAACGTCAAGATGGCAACATCCGTCCCTTCTGCCTCAACTTCCCAATCATCGAGTGAAATTTCTTGAAGTGTCTCACTCATCGGCACACCGATTCCTTCACCACGCGGGAAGCGAATCGCAATCGGTCCACCATCGTAACGGAGCGCAGAATAGACGAGTTGTTGTAATTCTTCTTCATCTTTTGCCATCAAGATTCGAATGTTTGGCACGTGACGCATGAAGGCGATATCGAACACACCTTGGTGCGTCTCTCCATCCGCTCCGACAAGTCCAGATCGGTCAATCGTGAACACGACGTTCAAGTTTTGACGACAAATGTCATGGACCAGTTGATCGTACGCGCGTTGGAAGAACGTCGAGTAAATCGAGACGACCGGTTTCAATCCTTGTGTCGCCTGACCACCAGCGAGGGTGACCGCATGTTGTTCGGCAATACCGACATCAAACATGCGTTCCGGGAATTTCTTCGTAAAGCAATCGAGTTTCGAACCGACACTCATCGCTGGTGTGATGAGCGTCACCCGTTCGTCTGACTCCGCCACTTTCGTAATCGTCTCTGCGACGACTTTCGAATAGCTCGGTCCTTTCGGCTTCCCTTTGATGACTTCACCGGATTCAATCTTATAAGGTCCAAGGCCGTGCCACGTTCCGACACCGTCCAATTCAGCCGGACGATATCCTTTTCCTTTTTTCGTGATGACGTGGACGAGAACCGGACCGTCGATTTTCTTCGCGTACTCGAGCGTTTCGAGCAAATCTTTCAAATCGTGCCCATCTGTCGGACCAAAGTAAGTGAAGCCAAGTTCTTCAAAGAACGTTCCCGGGATAAGAGCAGATTTTAAGAGGTCCTTCACCCGTTCCCCGCTCCGTTCAAGTGAACTCCCGACGAGCGGGATGTGTTTGATGAGCGACTCCATTTCTTCACGAGCATGTTTCAGCTTGCGCGATGCCCGAATACGACCAAGCATATTATGCATCGCTCCAACGTTCGGCGCAATTGACATCTCGTTATCATTTAAAATGACAATCACGTTCTGTTTCTCGGCACCAATGTGATTGAGGGCTTCGAGTGCCATTCCCCCGGTCAATGCTCCGTCGCCGATGATTGCGATGGCACGATCGTTCGCGCGCCCTTTCAATTCGTTCGCAATCGCAATCCCCATGGCTGCCGAGAGGGAAGTCGAACTGTGACCTGTTTCCCACACATCATGCTCGCTCTCACAACGTTTCGGGAAACCACATAACCCATTGTATTGTCGGAGAGTATCAAACTGGTTCGTACGTCCTGTCAAAATTTTATGAACGTATGCTTGATGACCGACGTCCCATACGAGTTGGTCTTTCGGACTGTCAAATACACGGTGCAAGGCAAGCGTCAACTCTACAACTCCCAAGTTCGGCGCCAAATGCCCTCCCGTCACTGCCAATTTTTCAATCAAGAATCGTCTAATGTCTGAACCGAGCGATTCGAGCTCTGATACAGACATCCGTTTCAGGAACGACGGGTCTTGAATGGATGTCAAGTCCATAATGACCATCCTTTCTCCTCACATTTTACTGATTCGTACCTTACATTTTACAAGAATGTGACGGCATATGCCACACATTCCCCAAAACAAAGGTGACACGATGTGCTCATCGTGTCACCGAGGTCAATGATTACGTTTCACTACAAATGATAGCATCTCAAGAAGCAGCGGCGCTGGAACAGAAAGTGATTCGATTGCAGCTTGTGCCGCTTCCACTTCTTGGTCAAGAGCTTGCTTCGCTCCCTCTAAGCCGAGAAGCTTCGGATAGGTCGTCTTGTCATTCAACTCATCTGAGCCGACGCGTTTTCCGATCGTTTCTTCATCACCGACGACATCGAGAATATCGTCTTGAATCTGAAAAGCGATGCCGAGATGACGTCCGAACTGTTTGAGGTGCATGCGGTCTTCCACAGAAGCGCCTGCCAAAATCGCACCGGCTTCAAGTGCATAGACGAGTAGCGCACCTGTCTTCCGTTCATGAATGGATTGAAGCTCTTCAAGTGTGACGTCATTTCGTTTTTCAGCCAGCATATCATCCAACTGCCCACCAACCATGCCTGAGCTAC
Organism: Exiguobacterium sp. AT1b; assembly: GCF_000023045.1. Classification (GTDB taxonomy): domain Bacteria; phylum Bacillota; class Bacilli; order Exiguobacteriales; family Exiguobacteriaceae; genus Exiguobacterium. The sequence goes on from NC_012673.1 coordinate 475,041, forward strand.
CGGCCGCCAACCCGAAAATACGAATGATCTCGACGATATCTAGTGCAGAGAGTGGCATCTGTGTGAGAATACGGAATGCATCCGTCAACAAAGCGTCCCCCGCTAAAATAGCGGTCGCTTCATCAAACTGACGATGGTTGGTCGGACGCCCACGACGAAGGTCGTCATCATCCATGGCCGGCAAATCATCATGGATGAGTGAGTATGTATGTACCATCTCCAAACTCGCCGCCACTTCTCGTCCACGCTCGAGTGACATGCCATACGTTTCAAGGACGGCATAGACGAGAGCCGGACGAATGCGTTTCCCGCCAGCCTCTAAAGAATACGCCATTGCGTCTCGTAGACGTTTCGGCATCTCACTTGAATCAATGAGTTCCTGCATCGCCAGTTCGACGGCCCGTTTCCACTTGTTCAAGTCATCGGTGCGGTTCATGCGGATCCTCCTTTTTCACGAAGCGTCCCATCAAGCTCTAAAATTTCATCCATTTTCTTCTCGGCGGCAGAGAGTTTTGTCTGGCACAATGCAGACAAGCGGACACCTTCTTCATAAAGGGTCATCGCTTCCTCTAATGGGACATCACCGCTCTCGAGTTGCGCGACGATCTGTTCGAGGCGCTCAAGTGCCGCCTCAAATGTCTGTTCTTTCTTCGTCACCGACAATCCTCTCCTTCACCTCAGCGATCGCATGACCATCCCGAAAACGAATCGAGACGTCACCATCGCGTAATTGTTTCACGTTCTGCACATAGGCCCCATCTTGTTCGATGAACGTATATCCACGTGACAAGACGGCGAGCGGGCTGACTGCATGCAACCGTCCAACCTGTTGTGCAAATTGTAGCGTTGCTTGTTCTAATGGTCTCGTTCGACGGAGTCGCTCGACCATATGATTGACTTCGTCCCCTTGCTTAGACAACGTTTTTGAAAATCGCTTTACATCTAGCTGCTGTGACAACTGACGGAGCTGATGAGTGGCTTGGGTGAGATGTCGCCTCATCCCTTGCTCGAGACGGATTTCTGACTGGGCGAATCGTTCCCGTTTTTGAGAAATCGTGTACCTCGGCGATTTTAATCCATAACTATTGATCATCCGTTCCACGCGGCTCCTTGACTCATCCAACTGACTTCTGACAGCTTTGTGTAGATGGTTGTCTAAACGTTCTACATCTTTTCGCTGCGCATCAATCATCGCCGTAGCGAGTTCAGCCGCCGCTGTCGGAGTCGCAGCTCGAACATCGGCGACGAAATCAGAAAGCGTAAAGTCCGTCTCATGACCGACCGCAGAAATGATGGGAATCGTGGACGCATAAATCGCCTCTACCACAACATCCTCATTGAAAGCCCAAAGCTCTTCGATGGAACCGCCACCGCGACCGACGATGAGTACATCACAATCGGTGCGTTCGTTCATCCAGCGAATGGCCGACGCGACTTGTGGTGCCGCCATCTCTCCCTGTACAGCTACAGGTGCGAACGTGATGGCCACATGTGGCGCACGACGACGAAGTGTGGTCGCGATATCGTGTAGCGCCGCCCCTTTTGGAGACGTCACGATCCCAACGCGCTCTGGAAACATCGGGAGCGGTTTCTTCCGCTCGTCATCGAACCAGCCCATTTCCTCTAGTTCACGCTTTCTCGCTTCATATCGCTCAAACAATAGACCGATTCCGTCTTGACGCATCAATTCGACGTACAGTTGTACATCTCCCGTCGCTTCATACATCGTCACCTTCGAGACGGCGATGACTTTCATTCCATCTTTCGGTTCGAATTGAAGTTGTTTGGCATCGCGAGAAAACATGACGGCTTTCATCCGTGACGCGTCATCTTTCAACGTGAAATAACAATGACCGGATGAATACCGTTTAAAATTTGAGATTTCACCGATGACCGCGACTTGTCGAAGCAATACATCATCATCAAGTTGTCGCTTCACATACCGAACAACTTCAGAAACCGGAAGTGGATTAGCCACGTGATGCAACCTCGACCGTATTATGCATGAGCATCGTAATGGTCATCGGACCGACACCACCCGGAACTGGGGTGATGGCACTTGCCTTTTCCTTAACAGCTTCATAGTCCACGTCACCGACTAGACGACCTTCGACCCGATTGACTCCGACATCGATGACAAGCGCGCCTGGTTTGACCATGTCTGATGTGACTAGACCAGCGCGTCCGACCGCGACAATCAAAATATCCGCTTGTCGCGTCATCTCACCGAGGTCAGCTGTTTTCGAATGACAATACGTGACCGTTGCTGATTCATTCAAGAACAACATGCCTACCGGTTTCCCGACGATTTGACTACGACCGACGACGACAACGTGCTTTCCGGCGATCTCGGTTTGTGTTTTTGCGAGATGTAAGATACCGTGCGGCGTGCACGGAAGTAACGTATCCAGACCGAGCATCATCTTCCCGACATTCTCAGGATGAAAGCCATCGACGTCCTTTTCAGGGGAGATACGCATGATGACTCGAGATTCGTCGATGTGTTTTGGCAAAGGAAGTTGCACGAGAATCCCATGAACTTCCTCATCCGCATTCATCAAATCAATCAAGTCGAGCAATTCCTTCTCGCTAATCGTCTCATCAAAACGGAGGACTTGTGAATCGATTCCGATTTCTTCTGCCGCCCGTTCCTTCCCGCGTACATAGCTATGACTCGCTGGGTCATCCCCAATCAACACTACTTTTAATTTCGGTACGATGCCACGTGCGCGAAGTTCCGCCACACGCTCTTTTAACGTTTCTCGATATGATGCTGCCACTTGTTTCCCGTCGATCACTACTGCCATCTCTCTCATCCCCCGTTGTCTTTAGGTTTTTCTGTAGTTGGTCTGGTGTCTTATCTCTATTTTTTAGTCTTCTTTAATGATATTTCCGAGTACGCCATTCACGAGTTTACCGGCCTCTTCGTCTCCGAACGATTTCGCGAGTTCGACCGCCTCGTTAATCGTGACGTTCTCTGGAATCGTCTCGACGTATAACAATTCGAACGTTGCCATTCGAAGAATCGTACGCTCGACGTTTCCTAGGCGATCCAAGCGCCAGTTTTTCAAGTTTTCAACTAGTAATGCGTCGATATCTTCAATATGTTCTAGCGTCCCTGTGACGAGTTGTTCGTAAAACGGATCAGACTCTTCTCCATCCAATGCGAACTCGATTGCTTCGTCCACCTCTAATTTAGATACTTCGATTTGAAAAAGCGTTTGAATCGCTTTCTCTCGTGCTTCATGACGTTTCATTCAGTTACTCTCCTTTTACATGCTTTCATTGTGATAGTTTAGCATAAAGCACTCATAAATTCAGTACAAAAAACCAGGAAACCGAAATAATGTTCGGGCTTCCTGGTTCATGTTATTTTGCCAATGACATTTCTTTTTCAACGAATTTCGTATCGAACGTTCCAATACGGAACTGCTCATGTGCCATGACTTGTTGATGGAATGGAATCGTCGTTTTAATCCCCGAAACCGTAAACTCATCTAAAGCACGCAACATTTTCAGAATGGCCTCATCACGCGTTGGTGCATGGACAATCAATTTCGCAACCATCGAGTCATAGAACGGTGGGATCATGGCACCTGCATAGAGTCCACTATCGACACGGACACCCATGCCGCCTGGAACGATATATTGGTCAATTTTCCCTGCCATCGGACGGAAGTCCATAAACGGGTCCTCCGCATTGATTCGACATTCGATGGAATGTCCTGAGAACGTAATGTCCTCTTGTGAGATGGCGAGCGGATGGCCGAGCGCCACTTCGAGCTGCGCTTGAACGAGATCGAATCCTGTGATCATCTCGGTGACGGGATGCTCGACTTGAATCCGGGTATTCATCTCCATGAAGTAGAACTCGTTTGATTCCGGAACGTAAATGAACTCGATGGTCCCCGCTCCCGAGTACTGAATGGCTTTTGCCGCTTTGACTGCCGCATCCCCCATCAGTTGACGTGTCGTTTCATCAATGGCAGGTGATGGCGCCTCTTCGACTAGTTTCTGCATGCGTCGTTGGATCGTACAATCACGTTCACCTAAGTGAATGACATTGCCGAATTGATCAGCAAGAACCTGCACTTCGACGTGACGGAACGACTCGATGAACTTCTCAAGATACACGTCCCCATTCCCAAACGCCTGCTTCGCTTCTTTACGTGTCGCGACCAACCCTGAAACGAGTTCATCCTCGTCTCGAGCGACGCGAATGCCACGTCCTCCACCACCGGCTGTCGCCTTGATGATGACGGGATAGCCCATTTCACGTGCGAGTTCCATGGCTTCTTCGTCGGTGACGACCCCACTTGAACCCGGAACGACAGGAACACCTGACTCGATCATCGTTCGTTTGGCCTCATCCTTGATTCCCATTTTGCGAATCGCATAGCTGCTCGGGCCGACAAATTGAATCCCGCACGCCTCGCACATCTCGGCGAACTCGGCATTTTCAGCCAAAAAGCCGTAACCCGGATGTACCATCGTCGCATCCACGGCGCAGGCGACTGATAAGATATTTGGGATATTTAAATAGGAGTCCTTCGACGGATTCGGACCGATACAATAGGCCTCGTCAGCCAAATGAACATGTAACGCTTCACGATCTGCCTCAGAAAAGACAGCGACCGTCGGAATATTCAATTCTTTTGCTGCACGTATGATTCGAACCGCGATTTCCCCGCGATTAGCAATTAATAATTTCATAACGACCTCACTTCACGCTGAAGAGCGGTTGACCGAATTCGACGAGATCGCCATCGGCGACTAACACTTCTACGATTTCGCCACTGATTTCCGCTTCAACATCGTTAAACAGTTTCATCGCCTCTAGAATACAAACGATTTGTCCTGACTCGACACGGTCGCCGACGTTCACGAACGCTTCTTTATCCGGGGCCGGACGTGAATAGAACGTTCCGACCATCGGCGAGGTGATTGTACGATAAGACGCCTTTTCTTGCGTCGGTTCTTCTGTTTGTTCATTTACTTGAGGAGCAGGCGCAGGCGGTGCGAATGCTTGTGTCTGCATGATCGGCGCGCTCACTGTTTGTTGCGCTTCTTTCTTTAATGACAGTTTGAAATCAGATGTTTCAAGCTCCATTTCATGGACTGATGATTGGTCCAATAATTGAATAAGCTCTTTAATTTGATCGATTTGCATCTTTCTTACCCCCTGTTTATACCTGGTACTAATCTCTCCTTCACTATAACTGGTCAGACCAATGAATGCAACGAGAAAAAAAGAGCACCCATTCATTCGAATGAGCACTCGTAAGGATTAACCGTTATAACGACCCATGAACTCTCCAGTACGTGTATCGACTGTCACTTTTTCACCTGGTTCGATGAAAAGTGGCACTTGAATGACGTGTCCTGTTTCCACTGTCGCGTTTTTCTTCACGTTCGAGGCCGTGTCACCTTTTACACCCGGGTCTGCTTCGACGATCGTCAAGACAACGCTCGTTGGAAGCTCGATTCCAAGAATCTCCCCTTCGTAGTCCGCGATGCTGACTTCCATGTTCTCAAGCAAATATGGAAGTGCTGACTTGACTTGAGCGCTTGTCAATTCAAGTTGCTCGTATGATTCATTGTCCATGAAGACATACGTGTCGCCCATTGGATAGAGATATTGCATGCGTTTACGCTCGATGTGTGCGCGTTCGATTTTCTCTCCACCACGGAACGTCGTTTCTTGGATTGCCCCGTTACGCAAGTTACGCATTTTCGTACGAACGAATGCCGCGCCTTTACCCGGTTTTACGTGTTGAAACTCGATGACTTGCCAAATCGAACCGTCAGACGTTTTAACCGTCAATCCTGTTTTTAAATCGTTAACTGATACCATGTTGATTTCCTCCTAAATTCAGATGAAGCTTATGCCTCAATCGTAATTAACTCTTTTGGCGACTGTGTCAGACGGTAGCATCCGTCTTCTGTGATGACGACATCGTCTTCAATTCGGCAACCACCGACGCCATTGATGTAAATACCCGGCTCGATCGTCACGACCATACCAGGTTCGAGCACCGTTTCCGAACGGAACGATAATCCTGGGGCCTCATGCACTTCCATTCCGAGACCATGTCCTGTCGAGTGGCCGAAGTATTCGCCATATCCAGCTTCTTTAATAATATCGCGTGTCAACGCATCCGCCTCAATGCCAGTGATTCCGGCTCGTGTGCCTTCTACGCCAGCAAGTTGAGCACGGAGTACCGTATCGTAGATTTGACGCAACTCATCCGAAATCGGACCGATTGCAAGCGTACGCGTGATATCTGAGCAGTACCCTTTATAGTAAGCCCCGAAATCAAGCGTAACCAATTCTCCAGTTTCGATGACTTTATCGCTGGCCACACCGTGCGGTAGCGCCGAACGGAGACCCGAGGCGACAATCATGTCGAACGATGACGAGTCGGCACCTTTTGAACGCATGAACATTTCAAGTTCGTTCGCGACTTCTCTTTCGGTACGACCAGGACGGATGAACGTCTGGATATGGGCATACGCCGCATCAGCGATTGCCGCAGCTTCCTTCATAATCTTAATCTCTGATTCATCCTTAATCAAGCGCAGTTTTTCTACGATTCCAGACGTTTCAATAAGTTGAGCGTCCACTTCTTTTTCATAGGCACGATATTGCCCCACTGTCATCGCATCCTGCTCAATGCCAAGGCGCTTGATGGATTCACGTGACACGACATCTGCTACCGACTTGATGAGTGACGTATCAAGCTCGATGATGTCATACCCTTTCACTTGATCGTTCGCCTGTTCCGTGTAACGGAAGTCCGTGATAAAACTTGCCGAATTCGACGTGATGACGATGACACCGCTCGATCCTGTGAAACCAGATAAGTAGCGGATATTCTCACGTTTTGTGACGAGCAACGCATCAATTTCGTTTTCTTCTAACTGTGCTTGCAGTTTGTTTACGCGTTCAATCATGTCGATTCCTCCAATGTTCGATTAGTGCATGCATCGCTAACGTATAGCTCGTGAGTCCAAAACCGGTAATGACACCGATACAGACGGCAGCAAGTTTTGACTCATGCCGAAAGGTCTCGCGCGCATGCACGTTCGAGATATGTACTTCAACGACCGGGGCAGCGATAGCGGATATGGCATCCCGGATCGCAATCGATGTATGCGTATAGGCACCCGCATTCAATATGACACCCTCATAATCAAAAGCGTCATGTAGCGCATCAATTAAATCTCCCTCATGATTCGATTGTTTAAAGGTGAGTTCAACGTCTTCTGGAGCGCGCAACATCAGTTCTGCCGCCAATCCTTTCAACGACACATCGCCATATACATCCGGTTCACGACGACCCAGTAGATTTAAATTCGGTCCATTTAAAACTAAAATCCGCAACCTTCTTCCCCCTCGTTCGTCAAGTCTTATCTATTGTAACAAATTTATCGAAAGAACGTGAATCGAGCCTTCTGCCCTTTCGTTTTTTTTACAAATCACGGTATAATTCAAGTACAACATTTGAAGAATCGAGGAAAGTGAATGAATTCTAAACCAACCATCCCAGTCGGGGGACAGGCGCTCGTGGAAGGCGTCATGTTTCAAGGCCGCTCTGAAAGCGCATCTGCCATCCGGCGAAAAGATGGCTCGATCGAAACATTCGAGCAAGCGCGCATTCTTGTCCCTTGGGTCCAATCGTTAAAAAAAGTACCGTTCTTAAGAGGGATTGTCGCGCTTTACGAATCGTTAAAGAACGGTTCTGCACATATGAACTTTGCGAGCGATCGATACGATGTCGACCCGAGTGAAGATACGAACACGAGCGAAGACCAAAAACAGAGCATCTGGATGATTGCCTTCATCGCAATCGTCGGTGTCATCTCATACGTGTTTGGTAAATTGATTTTCAATGTGACGCCCGCACTGCTCGCGGCTATGTTTCAAGACGTGCCTTTATTTTCCGGACATGTGATTCAAAACCTCCTTGAAGGGGGAATAAAATTAGTATTGTTACTCAGCTACCTTTACTTGATATCATTGACGCCACTGATCAAGCGCGTCTTCCAATATCACGGCGCTGAGCATAAAGTCATCAATTGCTATGAGTCCGGTCGTCCGGTCACGGTTGAACAAGTACGCCAAAGCTCGCGATTGCATTATCGCTGTGGCTCGAGCTTCATTTTATTCACCGTCTTCGTCGGGATTGGCGTTTACATGATTGTGCCAATCGACCCGCTCTGGTTGCGACTCGTCAGCCGAATCGCGCTATTGCCGGTCGTCATCGGAATCTCATTTGAAGTCCTTCAGTTTACCAATCGTTTCCGCGACCATCGCTTTCTGTCAATCCTCGGCAAACCGGGCCTGTCGCTCCAATTATTGACGACACGAGAGCCGAATGATGAGCAGATTCAAGTCGCGATTGAAGCATTTGAGACATGGGAACGAAAAGAGTTAGGAGAATCGGTCATTCATAGAGAGGGATAAGAGGAGGAAGCACCATGATCAGACAAAGAGTCGGTTCGATCGCTGCAACAATCGTGTTTATCCTTGGCTTCATCGGGGTCGGGCATATGCTTGCCACCGATCCGGGTCGCCTGTTTAGACAATTGTTGTTCATCGGGATATTCGGGTTAGTCTTTTATGTGATCTATCGCGTCTTCATGGCACCACGTATGTCTGCAGAAGATGCACGCTATCGTAAAACCGCGCAAGCCTCAAAAAAACGAATGCAGGGAAGTCGTGGTCCTCAAGTCAAACCTTCCGCTTCCGCTAAAAACCGGAAAGCGAAGAAACCTGGTTCGAACGTCACCAAGTTATCTAAACGTTCAACCGTACATCGTAGCAATCCTCCACACTTAACAGTGATTGAAGGAAAAAAAGGCAAGAAGAAAAAGAAAGCAAACATGTAAAAGGAGCGCCGCGGCGCTCCTTTTTATGTCGTCTCTACATATCCGATATATGGAAGATTCCGATATTGCTCCGCATAATCGATCCCATATCCGATGACAAACTCATCAGGAATTTCGAACCCGACATAGTCTGCGTCCAATTGAACGAGTCGACGCGCCGGCTTGTCGAGAAGCGTACAAATTTTCAACTGTTTCGGTTGATGGAGTTCCATATGTTTACACAAGAATTTCAACGTCTGTCCCGTGTCGATGATGTCCTCGATAATGACGACATACTTTCCTTCCACATCTAAATCCAAGTCCTTCCGAAGCTGCACACTCCCACTCGAGACCGTCTTTTTCCCGTAAGAAGACGTCGCGACCGTATCGAGCTGAACGCTGCCTTTCATGTATCGCATCAAGTCTGCCGCAAAGACCATCGAACCCTTTAACACGGCGACGATCACGATCGGTGTTCCTTCTGCATCGTTCTCAATTTCTTCAGCCAACTCTTTCACACGTGTTTGAATCTGCTGTTCATCAAACAGTTTTCCTTTGATTTGAATCTTCATTTATCCGGCGAATGTTCGCCGTCACCCCCTATCTATTCAATCCACGATTCATCTTAACATAATAATAACTAAAAAATATACATTCTATGATAAATATGAATGATTCGTTCGTATTTTAGCGATGGTGAACCAAATAAAAAGCGACAATCGAGGTCGATTGTCGCTTTTCACATATTATTCCTCTGAAGCTCGCTCTTGTTCCCTAAATTCTCTGAATTGATCCATGAGCTCAGGCTTATCTTCAAAAAATTCCACAAATTGTGTCATACAGTCAAGCGTGTTCGAGCTGAGATGGTGTTCGATTCCCTCGACATCCTCGTACACATCTGCCTCATCCACTCCGATTAGACGTAAAAAAGACTCGAGCATCGCATGACGCTCGACCAATCGCTTCCCTACTTTTTGACCTTTTTTTGTAAGCATAAGACCACGATACTTTTCATACACCAGATATTCTTCACGGTCCAACTTTTGAACCATTTTGGTGACAGAGGAGGGATGGACCCCTAAATGTTCCGCAATATCAGATACACGCGCATAGCCTTTCTCTGACATCAACAAATAAATACGTTCTAAATAATCTTCCATACTCGGTGTCGGCATGGGCACGACCTCCCCTTATGTTCCGGTTTCCATTCTTTATTTTATCCTAACTAGAATGAAATCGAAAGGGAAAGCCCCGATTGATTGAGTCAATCATTGTCTCATGACCTTAAATTCATTATAATGAGATATGGTAACTTTGAAAGAGAAGGGAAGAACATCTATGGGACTCGAAACAATCCTCGTCATCCTCCTATGGGTTGCCTTGATCGCCTACATCGTATGGCGTTTCATGCCAGCTCGCGGGTTGAAAAAAATGAAACAAGAAGAATTCCGCGCCTCACTCCGTAAAGGTCAGTTGATTGACGTGCGTGAACCGAACGAATACAAAGGTGGACATATCGTTGGTGCTCGGAATATCCCGGTCGGCCAAATGAAACTACGCATGAAAGAACTGCGCAAAGATCAGCCGATTTTGATTTACTGCCAAGGTAGTTCACGTTCAAACCAGGCCGCTAAACTCCTGATGAAGAACGGATACAACAACATCTACATGCTCGAAGGCGGTTTCAAGAACTGGAAGGGTAAGATTAAAAAAGCATAAAAAAACGGGCGGGTCGATTCAATCATCGACTCGCCCATTTTTATTTTACAGATGACGCCTCACGACGCTCATATTTTAAGACCGGTTTACGGGCAGCGAGTGTCTCGTCCATCCGTTTGACGACCGTCGTATGAGGAGCCGTCTGAACGATCTCCGGATTCTCTTCCGCCTCTTTCGCAATCTGGAGCATCGCATCACAGAACGCATCAAGTGTTTCTTTTGATTCTGTCTCTGTTGGCTCCACCATGATACATTCCTCGACATTTAACGGGAAATAGATTGTCGGTGGGTGGTAACCGAAGTCAAGAAGACGTTTAGCGATGTCGAGAGTACGAACACCAAGGGCTTTTTGACGTTTGCCTGACAAGACAAACTCATGTTTGCAATACGTATCATATGGCACGTCGAACGCATCTTTTAGTCGCGCGAACATATAGTTTGCGTTGAGGACCGCTTCACGTGATACCCGCGTCAATCCTTCTGCGCCCATCGTCTTGATATAGCTGTAAGCTCGGACGTTGATCCCGAAGTTTCCATAGAATGGTTTGATTCGACCGATTGAGTGTGGTCGGTCGTAATCGAGACCATATCCATCATCTGTTTTCGTCACGATTGGAGTCGGTAGGAATGGGATTAAGTCACGTTTTACCCCGACTGGACCTGAGCCTGGACCTCCACCGCCGTGAGGACCCGTGAACGTCTTATGCAGGTTCAAGTGAACGACGTCAAAGCCCATGTCCCCCGGACGTGCGATTCCGAGAATCGCGTTTGAGTTCGCGCCATCATAATAAAGCTTCCCGCCAGCTTCATGAACGACTTTTGAGATTTCAAGAATATCCGCTTCGAATAGTCCAAGCGTATTCGGGTTTGTCAGCATGAGCGCAGCTGTATCCGCTCCAACTTTTGCCTTCAAATCATCCAAATCGACGAGACCGCGCTCATCCGACTTGACGGTCACCGTCTCGAATCCAGCAACGACTGCGGACGCCGGGTTCGTTCCGTGCGCCGAGTCTGGAACGAGTACTTTCGTACGAGCCGTATCCCCATTACGTTCATGGAACGCTTTGATCAACATGAGTCCCGTCCATTCCCCATGCGCCCCTGCCGCTGGTTGGAGTGTGACTTCGTCCATTCCTGTAATTTCAGCGAGTTGCTCCTGTAAGTCCACCATGAGTTCGAGCGCACCTTGAATCGTCTCAACCGGTTGCAACGGGTGAATATGTGCAAAGCCAGGAAGACGAGCCATATCTTCGTTCACTTTCGGATTATATTTCATCGTACACGAACCGAGCGGATAGAAGCCTGAATCGACCCCATGGTTTCGTGTAGATAGAGACGTGTAATGGCGAACGACATCGAGTTCAGATACTTCCGGAAGTTCCGCCGCCTCTTTTCGAATCATCGTAGCCGGTAACAACGTCTCAAGGTCAACCTCTGGGACAGTCGGTGTCGGCAAATTATATCCAGTCCGTCCTTCACGTGATACTTCAAAAATTAGCGTTTGCTCGTGTTGCATTATTTCATCCCCCCAACCACTTCGACAAACTGATCAATCTCTTCTTTCGTGCGCAATTCCGTCGCGCAAACCAACATCTGTGTCTGACGCTCCCCTTCATACGTACCAAGCGGTAGACCACCAATCATGCCATGCTCGAGCAGATGGCGCGATACTTCTTCTGCGTCACGTCCAAAATCCACCACGAACTCATTGAACATCGGTCCTTCGTCCACGATGTTGAATCCTGCAGCTTTTAACGCTTCTTTCATATAATGAGCAGTTTGAATATTCCGAACGGCCATATCACGAATTCCGTATTTTCCTAAAGCGGACATCGTAATCGAAGCAGCCAATGCGTTAAGCGCTTGGTTCGAACAGATATTGGATGTCGCTTTATCACGACGAATGTGCTGTTCACGCGCCTGGAGCGTCAACACGAATCCGCGTTTGCCGTCCTCATCGACCGTTTGACCAACAAGTCGTCCCGGTAGTTTACGCATCAAAGATTTTTTGACCGCGAAGTATCCACATGACGGTCCACCAAAACTTTGCGGAATACCGAATGGCTGTGCATCTCCGACCGTGATGTCCGCACCGAGTGCTCCTGGTGACTCAAGAATTCCGAGGGCGAGCGGGTTGCTCGAAACGACGAAGAGTGCACCGGCTTCATGAGCCAATTCTGCCAATGTTTCTAAGTCTTCAATACGACCGTAGAAGTTTGGATATTGTACGACAAGACACGACGCATCCGTCAAATCAAGGTCTGACACGTCCGTCACCCCGTTCACCACATCTGTGTAGTCAACGGATAGCCCCGGTCCGTCAGCATACGTACGGATTACGTCCTTCGCTTCAGGATGCACTGCACCAGAGACGACGACACGTTTTTTCTTCGTCTGCGCGCTCGCTAGGTAAGTCGCCTCAGCGAGAGCCGTGATTCCGTCGTACATCGAAGAGTTCGCAACGTCCATTTCTGTCAACTCACAAATCATTGTTTGGAATTCGAACATCGCCTGAAGTTCACCTTGTGAAATCTCAGGTTGATATGGCGTATACGCCGTATAGAATTCAGAACGCAAAAGCATATGGTTCATCACACTTGGCGAAAGATGATCGTACATCCCTGCTCCAAGGAAGCTCGGATATGATTTCGTATGTTTGTTTTTATCAGCCAACTTCGTCATATGACGAACGAGATCGACTTCCGGAAGCGGAGCCCCAATCGCCGCCAATGATGCTTGTTCGCGAAGTGTTTCTGGAATATCTGAAAGAAGCGCTTCGATTGAATCGACGCCGATTGTCTCTAACATGTCTCGTTCATCTTGTTCGGTCATCGGTAAATAACGAAATTCCATTCTGTTCATTCTGAATCCCCCTGTTTCATTTCGTTCGTTTATAGAAAGGTGTCGGTACGCGTTCGGCTTCAATCTTTTTGCCACGGATGTCGATGACAAAACGCTCTTCATCTTTGTAACGTGCATCGACTCGTGCCCATGCGATTGATTCATTTACAGTCGGAGGCATCGTACCGGTCGTGACAACGCCGATTACATTCCCATCCAATTCAACTTGCGCCCCTTGGCGGGCAATCCCACGACCGAGCAATTTCAATCCGATCAATCGATTCGGAATATTCTCTTTTTGAGTGACGAGTGCTTCCTTACCAACAAAATCAGTATCTAGCTTAACTGCAAAATTGAGATTCGCTTCGAATGGCGTGACCGACTCATCCAACTCATGACCGTAAAGCGGCAAGCACGCTTCGAAACGTAATGTATCGCGTGCGCCCAGCCCACATGGGGTAACACCCTCGGCTTCAAGCGCTTCCCAGATGGCAGAAATCGCTTCTGCTCGAGCATAAATCTCGAAACCATCTTCCCCAGTATACCCACTTCTAGAGATGATCGATGGCACACCCGCCACGTCCCCATTCATGAATTTGAAGAACCCGATTTCGTCGAGTGCCACATTTGTGATAGTTTGAAGTACGGATTGTGCATTCGGTCCTTGAATCGCAATCTGACCATATTCATCAGATTCATTTGTCACAACCACGTCACCCTTGACGTATCGACGAATGTGGGCTTCGTCCTTTTCAATATTTGAAGCATTGACGACGAGCCAATAAGCGTCCTCATCTAATCGATAGACAAGCAAATCGTCCACCACACCGCCGTCTTCAAGACAGAGAAGGTTATACTGGGCTTGACCAACTTTAATCTTCGAGATATCATTCGTCACCAAGTTTTGAACTTGCTCAAGCGCATCCGGCCCTTCGATTCGAATTTCTCCCATGTGAGATACATCAAACATCCCCACGTTTTGACGTACAGCCAAATGCTCTTCTTTAATCGAAGAGAACATAATCGGCATTTCAAATCCCGCAAAATCAACCATCTTCGCCTTCGGTTCAATCAAATCGAACAAAGGCGTACGTTTCAAAGTAACCTTTTCCATAATATCCCCCAATCCCGAACATAAAATGCTTTTGTTTTTGAAATCTTTCGTTTTCCATTCCACTTTAACAATTTTTATTCCTTCTGCATAGGTAAAAAAGCGAAAAAGAAAAAGGATGAAAAACGAAAACGTTTTCATCCTCATTATTTCATATTTTCGACTCGGTGGAAACGTCAGAACGTTCAATTCCCGCTGTCCGTTTGATTTCATGAGTTAGCTCAACGGCGGCTTGCTTTAATTCAATCGATTCATTCTTCGCATTGACCCCAAACTCTTTTATTTGAGTAACGGATCGATTGACCGCATCCACGTGCCCTTTGATTTCATTGACCTGTTGACCAATCACATCCGCCCGAATTTTAAAACGTTCCGTCAGACGATTCAAACGACCAAATTCTGGTTTCATTTTGTTTTTGAACAAGAGATAACCATATATCCCAAGTCCGATTAATGAAAATACGATGATGGCAAAATTAATCCAAATCATACTTTTTCCCCCTTTATACGGATGATTTGCTTGGCGATGTCTTCAGGCGATTGAGATGCATCGATGGATACACTCGCTTTTCGATATAATTGATCACGTCGTTGAAACAACGCATGAACATCCTCCCGTCCTCTTTTAACAAGTGGCCGCGCAGAATCTTTGATTCGTTCCCAACACATGTCGAACGGAAGATTTAAATGGATCATCGTACCACGTTCTCGCATCCAACATATATTTTCAGAGCGTTCCACCACTCCACCACCGGTCAGGATATAGTCAGCAGTGACTTGTTGCAGTACTTTTGACTCAACATCACGAAACGCAGACTCACCGTAGCGGTCAAAATATGTAGCGATCTCCATCCCAGTCATGGACTCAATGACTAAATCAAGATCGATGACCTCCCCATATTCTTTCAGAAACGAGAATAAGGTAGATTTACCTGTACCCATAAACCCCACGATATAAAACGGGTTATCATTCATAAACAATCACCTCTTTATGCCGTTCACCAGATGTTAGCACGATATTCACTTCAGTACGATTCGGTGCAATCGGACGACACGTCAGAGTTCCCGTTGGTTTATGCAGCGTTAACGGTCGATCACCGCAACGCTCCTTCGCCAATAAGAGATGCGATTCGAAGCGAATCGCTAAGATTTCCTCTGACAGTCGCCTCGTCGTTCGTTCCACATCAGTATACCAAAATAACGCGGCCCCGAGTAACCAAACAACGATGGTCAAGGTGATGACGAGAAAGAATCCTGTTTCATGCACATGACGTGCCGCTCTCTTCTGAACGATGAATCGGTCCATGCGATTTGAAAACCCTTTCCGACCGTTTCGACATGATACTGCTCGATTCCTCTTAAAAAGAGTAAGTTTCCTCCTCCATCTCCGACCATGACCAAATTGCCATTTACTTGTTTGATTGTCCATGACCACCGCTCCTCATCCGATTTGACGAAATCACCTCGTAACCGCCCTTCGTCAACACGACAGTTCTCGCTATCCATCAGACGGCGCACAATCAGTTGAGGCGTCGTATGATGATTCCATTTAGGCTGTTCATAAAGATGTTGACCGAGCGTGAGCAGTTCAACCAAAAGGAAAAGAAATATGGGAAGGATCAGCAAAACGACCGTCATTTCAATCATCGTAAAGCCCTTTTCATAATGTCGGTAAACAAAATCCTTTCTCACACACTTGCTCACGCCCTGTTGGTTCAGTGGCTTCAAGCAGAACCTCTCCTTGTAATCGTTCATAGATGAAAAGCGTGTCACTCAACCGTTGGATTCGTTCGTTCCCTTGCACGACAAAGGATGCCATCCATCCCATGATGACCGCAAGACTGACAGTCAGCTCCCATAACGAGAAACCCGATTCATCCACTTTCACGAATAATCACCTCCGGCTCATACGTCCCGATTCGAAATTTGAGCGTCACCGATGTCTTTCCACTGACGAATTTCCATTGTCCCGCATAAGAGGCGGTCGCTTGTGAAAAGGTCAACGTGTTGTACGTCGGAAGATATACATCCACCCCATCAGGAACATCAACCTCCCTGACGATCTCTCTCCCACACACAATCAGATAAGTTTGTTGTTTCGAAATCCAAATCAATCGCGGCACACAATCTCCCTCTTCTGAAATATAGGGAAATTGCCCAGCTTCTTGAATATTCGCTACCAATGAATCCGTAAAATTGTAGAGTTCCATTCGTTCGAACGGTCTCGTAATCGGTGCACTCATCAATACTAAGAACGACAATACGACAAGTACCCATGTCATTTCGACCAAGGTGTAGCCTTTCATTGTTTTTTTAAGGAGCCATCAGTCGGAGAATACGTATAGGTCGAGGATTGACAGCTATAAATGAGTGGATCTGCAGCCGATGCACGCTTAATCACTTCTAACGTTTCAGGATAGGCCTTATGTTCCGCGTAGTGCAAATTGATTTCAGATTCAACGATTCGAACGCTACCTTCGCAACTCACTTGGTCAGCACGAGATTTCCCGTCCGACAAAGAAGGGACAAGCAATAAGAGAAGAACGGATATAATGAGTAATACTGCCGCCATCTCAACTAATGTGAACCCACGCTCTTCCTTCATTTCATCTTTCTCCTTTCACAATTGAGCCATAATGAGTTTGACCGGTAAATAGAGTGTGTAAAAAAGAACACCGATCATGACACTGAGGATGCCGTATAAAGACGGTTCAATTTTCTCAATCAAACCCCGACTATATTGCTCCATCTCTTCGAATACAAGATCGCGATGAAGAGACATCAATTTACCAAGTTCCCCACTCATCGAACCCACACCTAATAGACTCACGACCTCATGATCGATAAACGGTTCACACCTCGTCGCCGCTTCAATCCCTTCACCTTCAGACATGCGATGGTGAATTCGCTTGGCCATCTCTGCCATTTCCCCCTGTTCCTCGGCTAGCCGACTGATAATCTGCCTGATATTCGTTTCAGTATGTTGGAGCAAGGACAACTCACTTACAAACACATAGGTCATATAAAGTGTTTTCCCACGTCTCCATACGTAAAAAGGGAGCTCTACTCCTCGACGATGGAATCCATATATGAGAACCGAGATTGCCACGAATATAGAAAACAGTACAGGAAAGAACCAATTCGACAATAGAATCGACCCCACACCGCCATGCGACGAGACATCTACCATCCCCATTAATTTCGGGAAAATGTATAAGGCATAAATCATGCCTAATGCAAGTAGGATGAAGAAGATAATCAACGGATAGCGAATTAGCCTCCGCAGCTCCTGCTTTAACCGTTGTCGCATCTCGAGCACCATCGCCACTTGCGACAATCCATCCATAAATCGTCCGTTGTGGTCCGCCGTATGTAAAATCTCTTGCATCTGCCGATTCGTGATCAAGATGGAAAATACCTCAGACAAACTCACACCCGCTTCTAGACGAATCCTCATCTCTCGAATACAGTCTTTCATTTTTCCCTTCTCATGAAGTTCAAGCGTCTCCATGGTCACTTTCAATGACACGCCTCGTGATTGTAGACGAAGAAAACGATGAATCAGTCGGATCGATGGGATTACCGGAACGTCGACCATTCGCAAGTCACCTCCTGATTTCGAGTCAGTACACACCAATGTCTTTCCACGGTCACCTTACCAAGAAGTTGCATCAGCCGCTTTTCCCCATCCTGAATCGATGCGGTATGAAAGGTTGTAATCGTCAAATGCCCACTGAGCGACGCATCGTATGCGACCATCAATTCTTCATCGGTCCGTACCTCGCCAATCACGATGATATCCGGGTCGGCGCGAAGCGTCTCTTTCAACAAGTGTCGATGGCTGAGTCCAGCCTTAGCATTCACTTCCAGCTGAATGACACCATCGACCATTTGTTCAGGAGGATTTTCAATCGTCACAATTCGCTCATGCTTCAGCTGATTCAACAGGGCATACAGTACCGTCGTCTTACCTGCTCCGGTAGAACCCCCAATAAAGAAAAGACCATGATGTGATGCCACGACTTTCTGAAATCGTTCCACATCGTGTGATTGTAACAGGTGCTGGAGTTCAAACGTGTCATGGGGAATGCGCCAAGACATTAACGTCTGGGCGAACGACGGGAGAAAGGTCACCCGGATGACATCTTGATTCAATTCATAGACCCCGGATTGTGGAATGCGTTGATTAGATTCAGGTAGTGAGCACCAATATCGCATATGATATGTAAGACGATCATACAGCTCTGCATCCATCGATTGAAGCGCAGCAAGCTTACTAGCAGAACGGACTTGAACCTTCACTTGGTTTGCATCGGGTATAAAATGAAGATCACTCGCACCGATTTGACGTGCTGCATCTACTAAATCCTCAATGAGTTCCTTCATCTCGTTCACCTCGATACAAGCATAAAAAAAAGCCCACTATGTTGAAAGTGGACTTGTTTTATGAAACTTGAACCGCTGCAGTGTTGTGGCGACGTGCATATGTTTCGATTGAAACCTTGTCATATCCGACAATCACTTCTTTTCCATCAGTTAAGATTGGACGCTTCAAAAGTTTTGGGTTTTCGCTCATCAGCTTCAGAAGCTCGCTTAATTTCAAATCCTCCACGTCAACATCAAGTTGTTTGAAGGCCTGGCTTCGTGTCGCAAGGAGAGAGTCGACTCCTTCCTCACTAATTGCAAGGAGTTGCAACAATTCATCAACTGTTGGTGCATCTCTGAAAATGTGACGCTCACTCACTTGAAGTTCTTGTTCCTGTAAAAACGCTTTCGTCTTCCGACAAGAAGTACAGCTTGGATACGTGTAAAACATTAGTTCTGATGCCATTTTTATGTTCCTCCCTCATTCAACTTTCACTTCGCTCATTTTGTATAAGTTGATTATACATCTCTATACCCCGTTTGTACATGTTTTGTGCAACTTTTTTATAAATTTTGTACAACTTTATTTACCGAAATGATTTCACATATTTTTCACGATTATTTTGCTCAATTATCACGTTTCCATAGCATTTTTTCGAATGTGTTGGTAAAATAGTGAATGAGAATGGAATAATGCACGTATGGGGGGATTAACATGGCAAGAATGTTTCGTGTCCTAGGCTTTTGGACTGGACTAGTGGCGGCACTTGCTTTCGTAGGCGCACTAGGCGGCGACCAAAGTAGTAGTGAACATACTGGCGACTTTATCGTTATGGGACTTGTCTTCTTAGCACAAACGATTTTCTTCGTCGCTCTTGGTTACTTAAAGCTAACTGAAAAAACGTATGTATATGTCTTTGGTGCGTATTTGACAATTTTCTTCGTTGTCTTTACGTATTGGAGCAACTTCCAAATGTAAAAAAAGATTGTCTCGCCGGAGACAATCTTTTTTTATGTGAAGAACGGATTTGTCCGCTTTTCTTCTTCTAGTGTCGTCTGAGGACCATGCCCCGAGTATAGAGTCGTCTCATCAGGAAGGAGCTGCTTCATCCGATCGATGGACCCCATTAATGTCGACTGGTCTCCACCAAACAGGTCTGTCCGTCCGACGGATTGCTTAAAGATCAAGTCGCCACAAAAGGCGATTCTTTCATCATCCATATACAATACGACACTCCCTGGGGAATGACCCGGTGTATGATAGATTCGAAATACGATGTTCCCAATTTCCAATACATCGCCTTCATATGTTTTTTCTGACGGTTTCATTGAAGGCATCGGCAAGTTGAACGCAGAAGCGCCATTCTTTTCGCCATCTGTCAGCCAATCTGCTTCTAAGCGGTGTACATAGACTGGCACCTGGTAACGTTCACGGAGCGCATCAATTCCTCCGATATGATCGAAGTGCGCATGAGTTAACAGGACGGCGGATAGTGTACCGAAACGTTCGATCGTGTCGAAGAACCTCGGGTCATCCGTTCCGGGGTCAATGACGACGACTGTGCCGTCTTTTTCAATGACATAGCCGTTCTCTTGTGCCAAGCCAGACGTAATCTTTTTGATTTGCATTGGATTCATCCCCTTCTTATTCAAAACAATATTGTGGCAAAATTGTTTCGATGTCAACCTTTGCTCGAC
This sequence comes from Exiguobacterium sp. AT1b, assembly GCF_000023045.1. Taxonomy (GTDB): domain Bacteria; phylum Bacillota; class Bacilli; order Exiguobacteriales; family Exiguobacteriaceae; genus Exiguobacterium. The sequence continues at coordinate 495,646 of NC_012673.1, forward strand.
AGCGACTCTATAATCGGATAAAATAATAATGATATTTCAGTGAAATTTTTATGAATTTCATGACGTATAATTAAAGGGGGAACTCGTCATGCATTTGTATGAACCGTTCGGATGGATTTCCGTCATCGTCGCGATTGTGGCTATTTGGGGAATGCTTCGTTCATTCCAAAAGCGCCAATTCTTTCCGCTCGTATTTGCAGGTTTAACTGTACTCGTATTCGGATTCTTTGGTGTCGCCACGTTGATCTACGGTGGAATTCCAGGTTAATGATTCGCATACGCAATCATCAAGCGACTTCGGTCGCTTTTTTTATGCCTTTCTATACGTTCATTCCCTCTACATAAAACGGACCAAATCACTATGTGACTTGGTCCGTACTTATTATTCTTCAGTTTGTTCTTTGAAACGGAGTAAGTCGGAGTAAATCAAATCATCGTTCATTTGCAAGATTTTTTCCGCTTCTTCCGTCATCGGACCACATAACGATGTGTCTTCGACAACTTCACCAGAAGTCGCGTTATAACATGTCGACTGTGTCCAAACATATTCATCCGTCACGACCGTTCCATCGCGGAAAATCGCTCGACTGTTTCGATTTTCAGAGAATAAGTCGTTTCCGAATCCAATCGTATCTGACGTGTCGATTCCGAGTAAGTGCAAGATGGTCGGTTTCATGTCGACATGACTACCGATCGTCTCATGCACTTCCCCTTCTTTCTGGTCAGGCAAGTGAATGGCAAACGGAACTTGTTGCAACTTCGCCACGTCGAATGGTGTCAACTCATCTTTGCCGAGTAGCTCGGCCATCGCACTGTTGTGGTTCGTCGAAATACCGTAATGGTCACCGTAGACGACAAAGATTGTATCTTCCCACATTCCGTTCTCTTTCAACTGGTCGATGAAGAGACCGAGTGCGTAATCTTGATAAGCTAGTGCTTGCGGGAAGTTGTTCAACGTAGTTGAGCTCGTTTCAAATTTTGGTACAAGCTCATAGTCTTCACTTGGCATCGTGTACGGGAAGTGGTTCGTCAATGTGATGAACTTCGCGTAGTACGGTTCAGGCAATTCTTGAAGCATTGGAATGGATTGCTCGAAGAAGCTATCATCTAAGAGACCCCATTCTGTCATATCTTCAGGATTCCCGAGGTCATAACTCTTTTCATCAAAGAATTGATCGACGCCAATGTTCTTGTACATTTGATCACGGTTCCAGAACGATTTGTTATTCGCATGGAACACGGCTGAGTAATAATTTTCGTCCTTGACCAACTCTGGGAGCGCTTGATATTCATTATCGGCGTTCGTAAAGTATACAGCACCACGCGGGAGTCCATATAGTGAGTTATCGAGTGCGAACTCAGCATCAGAAGTCTTCCCTTGACCGACTGTATGGTAGTAATTCGGCCAGTAGTGAGACTCTTCAATCAGTTTGTTCAAGTTCGGCGTGATGTACTCTCCATTCGGTGCCTTCATGTTGTGAGTAAAATTCTGCGCAGATTCGAATGAAACCACGATGACATTTTTCCCTTTATATTTTCCGAATAAATCCGGATTCGGCGCCGCATAGTTTTGACGGGTGAATTGTTCAATCGTTGCGAGTTCTGATTCATCCGCCATCGCTTTTTGAGCCGATGTTTTCGTTTGGAGCATGGCATCATACACATGGAAGTTAAATGTTCCGATGTTTTTCACCAACAGCTCACGGTCAAATGAACGAGTCAACAATTCAGGTCGTTCCGTTTCTGCTAACGAAAGGTTGAACAAGAAGACAGAGACCGCTACGACGAATGTGACGAGCGCACGTCGATGTGAAGCTGCATTCTCTTTCATGTTCATTCGCCATAAGATAAACGGAAGGACAAACACGTCACCAAGAATGATTAAATCTTTCCATTCAAGAAGCGAAGTGAATGATGTCGATAACGTCTCCATGTTCGATGGTTGCATGATGACAGGCATTGTCAAATAGTCCGTGAATTCCCGATAATACACGGCGTCCGCAAACAAGATAAACGATGCAATCGCATAGAGCGTGTAGAGCACCCATTTTTGTTTGTTTCCTTTAAAGAAGAAATGGAAGGCAAACAAGAATAGTGTCGAACTGATCGGGCTAATCAGTAAGATAAAAGCTTGTGCGGTGTTTTCAATCGGAATGTTGAAGAAAAATTGATAGACGATATACGTCTTCGTCCAAAGCAATAACGTAAAAATCCAAAATAGACGATATTCTTGAAACGAAGCGCGGACCGTGTCGTTCAGTCTCGTCGATAGCTTCGAAAAGCGTTGAGATGAATTCATCTGACGGTCTCCTCCTCTTTTCAGTTTTCGGCATGTTTTAGTTGCCATTCTTTTTATATTTGTTCATTCATTGTACAATTCGGATTGAATAGTACACGTCCAGTATCAAGTCCAAATCTTACCCCTTTTTTAATAAAAAATCAACTGTGACGTTACAAATTTTACAATATCCCATACCCTTTCCCACAAAAAAACACGCCTGCAATGTGCAGACGCGTCCGTTTCATACTCGTGTCGGAAGGAAGTGTTTCCGTGCCAGCCAAGCACATCCAATCACACCGGCATCGTTTTCGAGTTCAGCGATTTTGAATGTTGTCGACTCGTATACCCGCTCGAGCGCAAACCGTTTGAACTGTGCATCAAGCGGCTCCAATAACGCGTCACCAGCTTTTGAGACACCTCCACCGATGACAATCATTTTCGGATTGAGCGTGTTCGCGATGTTTGAGATGGTCAAGCCGAGGTATTCCGTCATCTCTTCAATGACTTCTGTCGCGATCGAGTCACCAGCCTTATATGCTTCAAACACGTCACGTGCAGTCACTTCTTTTAACTCGTTTAATGAAGTATCTTGATTTTTACGCTTCTGTAACGCCAAACGCGAGATGCCGGTCGCTGAAGCAATCGTCTCAATACACCCGAGGCGACCACAACCACACTTCACAGCTTTCGTTTCGTCTCGTTCCACGGTAATATGCCCGATTTCTCCGGCCATTCCTGCCGTCCCATGAACGATATTTCCGTTCGTGATCACGCCACCACCGACACCTGTACCGAGCGTGATCGCCAATAATTCTGATGCCCCTTCGCCGGCACCTTTCCACATCTCACCAAGGGCCGCGGCGTTCGCATCATTTTCGAGCACGGCCGGAAGACCGACTGCTTTTTCGAACTCACTCACGAGAGCAAAATCTTTCCACCCGATGTTCGGAGAATATTCGACAACTCCTTCTGAGAAGTTGACGAATCCTGGTGCCCCGATTCCCGCACCCGCAAAATCTTCTTTCTTCTTACCTGATGTTTGTAAGTATGTTTCAAAAGAAGCTGCGATGTCTTTTGGAATATGTACACCATTCTCTCGAATATCCGTTTTGACTTCCCACTTATCCGAAATGATGCCGTTCATGTCTAAAACGGCCATCTTCACCGTCGTACCACCGATGTCGATACCTAATAACCATTTCATACCGTTCACTCCTCATCTCAACTAAATCGCTTTCATTGAATAGTGTACACTATTATCCCCTTAGTGCAACCCTTTGCACTAAGGGGATTTCTGTCAATCTGTTGAATTTTTTAATTCGTGGGTCAAAATGATTTTGGCCGTATCGTACACACGTTGTTCGATGATGCCCCCTTCATACAATTCGTCGAGTTCCATCATCATGAGTGAGATTTCAGCATCCCGTTCTCCGATGTAAATAATGGTACCGAACGATTTTAAAAACTGTTGGACATCATAAAAGTTTTTCATGCTTCTTCCTCCATCGTCGATTGTACATAACGATTTAACAATTCTCTCGTTGCTTCCATTGATGACACATGCGTTCGCTCATAACTATGGCTCGATTCGATTCCTGGCCCAATCAAGGCATGTCGCACATCATACCCTGCTCGAATCGCCGCCGACGCATCTGACCCATAATACGGATAAATATCTACCTTATACGGGATCTCATGAGCTTTACACAACGCCGTGAACTTCCGTCGTAACCCGATATCATACGGTCCAGACGAATCCTTGGCACAAATCGAGACTGTGTACTCATCGGAATGCTGTCCATCCCCGAGCGCGCCCATATCAACGGCAATGTATTCCACGACGTCTTCCGGAATACCCGCGTTCCCTCCAAATCCGACCTCTTCATAATTCGAAATCAAGAAGTGAACGGTATGCGGTAAGTCATAACGGATTAAGTCTTTCGCAAGGTCCAATAGAATGGCGACCGACGCCTTATCATCCAAGTGGCGTGATTTCACGTATCCTGAAGAGGTCACTCGAAAGCGTGGATCGAATGAAACGAAGTCCCCGATTTCAATCCCAAGCGCCGTCACATCTTCACGAGAATGCACTTTTTCATCCAATCGGACTTCGATGTTTGATGCAGATCGCTCGGCAGAGTTCGTGTCCTTATAGACGTGAACACTCGACTGATGGATCAAGATCGTCCCTTCAATCGCCTCTCCTTCTTCACGGTGGACGAGGCAGTTCTCTCCCTCAATCGCCGTCCATGCGTATCCTCCCACTTGAGTCAAACGAAGACGCCCGCTCGGCAAGATGTCTTTGACCATCGCACCGAGTGTGTCCACGTGTGCCGTCAACAGACGCGCCTTGTCAGAACGACCTGAAAATGTGGCCAGCAGTGCCCCTTTATGTAGACGTGACGTCTTGACACCCAATGCATTCAATTCTTGCTCCGCGAAGCGGATGGCCTCTTCCGTCATCCCGGAAGGACTCGGGATGTTAACGAGTGTTTTTAATGTTTCAATCATTGAATTCTCCCCTTACCAAAATCCGTACCCGACGAATAGTCCAAACATCGAGATGGTGAGTACGGAAAATAAGATTCGTTGTATACGGTTCTTCTCATCCGGTAGCCCGACGACTCCAGAAACGACAAAACCTCCAATCAGACCTCCCGCATGTGCGAAATGGTCAAGACCTGCACCTAATACAAACGCAAGTCCTACGTTTAATCCTAACATAATAAAGAGCGGAGGTCCGAGCGTCTTCATGAAGAGAGAACGATCACGCAACCCAAAGTATAAGAGCGCACCGACCAATCCAAATAACGCTCCTGAAGCGCCTGCTGATATCGATTCGCTGAATGCAAACGATGCGGATGTCGCTAATATTCCACTGAGCAGATAGATGATTAAAAATCGTATGGAGCCGTACATCCGTTCGACGAGCGGACCGAGCGACCAGAGTGCAAACATATTAATCGCAAAATGGAACCAACCGATATGCAGGAACATCGGTGTAATCAAACGCCACCATTCCCCTTGTTCAATCAACGGGTTCACTTTGGCCCCGAATGCGACCAGCGTGTTCGGATCAAGCGTCGAACCGACCGATTCAGCTAACCACATGACTAAAAAGGTGACGAACAGTAGCCCATACACCACTTGTGGTTTCCCGAAAGAAAATCGTTTCTTCAGCTCCGCCTTCTTTTTTCGGTCGAGGGAGACCGCCAGCAGTCGGAACCGGTCTTCTTCCATAGTCGGTGTGCAAATCGAACGGGACAATGTCACTTTCGCAGGGATTTGGAACGTCAACGAGTCTACACGCTCTTCATCCACGAGACGCTCACCATAAACATGAATGGTCAATCGTTTCCGCCCGATGCGAGATAAGCGAAATGCGTTCAAAATCGCGTGTATATCCATCCCAACGTGATTCGCCCATGCTTTTTCAGTCTGAATGAACAAATCATACCGATCACCTGCTTTCGTATCGAATAAGATGACCGCACGGGAGGGTTCGAGTATGCCTTCAATTCGCCCACCGTTTTCGACTCTTCGATAAATATCTTCCCAAAAACAAGTTGTCGCCAAAGAAACCCCTCCTCTCTCTCAATTCTATTGTAAATCACGACACGACCCACGACCAAACGATGATTCGTTCTATATGTATAAAAACCCGTAACCATATGGCTACGGGTTTCCAAAGGATGGAGATTACAAGACAGGTTCCATCGTTTTCATGAGTACGTTCGCAGAATGTTGCATTTTCTCATGCTCTTCTTGTGACAACTCAATCTCTACGACTTCACGCACACCTTGACGGTTGATGATTGCTGGCACACCGATATGGATATCATGTAACCCATACTCCCCATCAAGATGGGCACCGACTGTCAACAACGTGTTCTCGTTACGAAGGACAGCCTTGACCAACCGAAGGAGGCCGAGTCCAATCGCATAGTACGTCGCACCTTTACGTTCGATGATATGATATGCTGCGTCACGAACGTTGACATAAATATCTTCAAGGTCTTCCCAGCTGTACTCATCGTGCTCTTCAAGTAGTTGTTCGACTGATTTTCCATAAATACGCGCGTTGCTCCAGGCAGCAAACTCCGTATCGCCATGCTCACCCATGATGTAGGCATGACAGTTGCGCGGGTCGACGTTGAAATAGTCACCGAGCATGTATCGCAAGCGAGATGTATCTAACACGGTTCCTGAACCGAAGACACGATGTTTCGGAAGACCAGAATATTTCCATGCGAGATGAGTCATGATGTCGACCGGGTTTGAAGCAATGATGATAATTCCGTCAAAACCAGAGTCCATAATGTCTGAAATCATGGATTTCATGATCTTTGCATTCTTTTCAACGAGGTCAAGACGTGTTTCACCTGGACGCTGTGGTGCGCCAGCCGTGATGACCACGATATCAGCGACGCCACAATCCGAGTAATCCCCTGCCCAGACGCGCATCGGTGATGAAGCGAATGAAACCCCATGGTTCAAATCCATCGCTTCTCCTTCTGCCTTCGCTTTATTGATATCGATGATGACAAGTTCTTCACATAGACTAGCTGTCGTCAATTGGTAAGCGAAACTCGCACCTACTGCCCCTGCCCCTACAAGTGCGACTCGTGTTACTTTAGCATGATTTAATGTTTCCATAATGATTCTCCACCCTTCGAACAATCTGTTTCATGTTTTTGTTATCTCTGTTACAAATAGATTGTAACATCATTCACAAACTCTAACTACAGCGGAAACCGTTTTCACTTTGGCGATATTGTGACAATATTCACATTCATTTGGAACACCTTCATTTTCTGTACTACCCTCATCCAAACACTAAAAAACAAATCAACGTCGCTCCACATACTGAAAGAAAATTAACCGCATCGTTTCCGAGAAAATGCCATCCTGACACATAAGTCGTCGGCACATCGTGATGTATTTTTTGCTCCGTCAATTTTCCGCAGACTGTACAACGAAACGTTCGTTGGAATGTCGCGCCGAGAAGCGTGTCAATGATGCTACCAGTTAATCCAATCACCCATAATAAAAGGAGATGCGTGACCTTTAAGTCGATGAACACAAGAGAGGATATGACAATCAACAGTGCACCGAACATCGACATGACGGTACCGAACGTCGAGACGGCGCCACTCGTCCCCGGTTCGACTCGCTTAAAGGTAAACATGAACCGAGGTTTCTGTTTCGATAGGACACCGAATTCAGATCCCCACGTATCGCTCGTCGCCGCCGCGATGGAAACGACATACATGTAGAGGTAGACCGGGTCATTCGTCAATTGATAACCGAGTGCACATAAAATCCCGACCCCACCGTTAGCCAACACTTGCATGGCATCGCGAGCCCCCGTCTTCTCGACGATCTCATCGACCCCTTTTTTATCGTGAGAGCGATATTTCGAAGCAAGAGAAGAAGTCGAAAAAAACACGCCAAGCAAGTATAGACCGAACCACCCGAACGAGAATCCGATCACCGTACCGGTCACGACTGTCAACAGCGCCCCAGAGCGAGTCAACGACCGTAACCGATAACCGAGATAGGCGACGAAACATGTTACAGCGAATATGGCGAACACTGAATCATCTCCTTTTCTGTTACGATCCATTGAACAGGTAGGTCGTGTGGCTCAGTTGGTACATGATCGACAAGCTGAACGGTATATGCCAAAGCAAGCGTTCTACCGTTATAGGTTTCTAAAAAGCGATCATAATAGCCTCCACCCCAACCGATGCGATAACCGGTTCGATCGAAAACACGCCCCGGAACAAGACAAAGGTCGATCACTTGCGTCGTCGCTGGAGTGATCGGCTCTAAAATATTCATGACGCCCGTTTCTAAATCATCAAATGAATGAATGATGTGAAACGTAAGTCCCTGCTCCGTTACTTTCGGGACGCAAACCGTTTTTCCTTCTTTAAAGGCCATATGAATAATCGGAGACGTATCGATTTCTAGCGGGAGTGATAACGTCAGCGCGATCGTTTGACTTTCGACCCATAAATCCGAGGCAAACAATGTTTGGTGAATGGCTTCGTCCGCATGATGTCGCTCCGACATTTGTTTGATGTATTGATGAATCGTGCGCCGGAGCGCTGCTTTTTCTTCCACAACGCATTCCTCCTTACGAAAAAAGCCGTCACATATGTGACGGCCGGTCCCTTATTACTTCACTTCGCGGTAAAGCGTGTGACGACGGAGACGTGGGTTGTATTTGCGCAACTCGAGGCGCTCAGGGTTGTTACGTTTGTTTTTCTTCGTGATGTACGTGCGATCGCCTGTTTCTGTGCAAGCTAATGTAATTTTAACGCGCATTTCTTTCACTCCCATCTTAATGATGTTGTATCAAGTGCTTTTGCTTTACAGTCTAAGCATACTCAATTATCCTACCAAGTTTCTTATGAAAAAGCAAGGTTATTTCACGTTCTTTTTCATTGATTCCTGTCCATATGGAGAAGTCTCTATAGGTAGGCATGTGTTGACGTTCTCGCTCACCTTATACCATTGTTTTAGGTCGTGAATCGAGATCTCTTCCCCGACATATACGCGTTCTGATGCAGGAAACACGCTGTTTTCGATTCGATGGATTGCATCGAATAAACCACCGTGACCATGCGGATTGCGAGTCGCTTCAAAGGACAACATAGTTGAGTATAACGGAAGCGCAAGGGATTGCGCAAGTTCTCTTGCCGCAGGAATCGTCATCCAATCGAAGTGGTGAACCACTTTGAAGGAGACACGTTTCGAAAGTTCATGAACCAGTTTTACATAGGCGATATTTTGTGTTGCCACCTGGTTCATGACATGCTCTAAAAATGGACTAGTTGTACGAACACGATACACATGTATGTTTCCTTGTCGCTCATACTCAGGCAACTCGTCATGATATGGCGTTAATACATAGACGACTTCGCCATCGTCCGCTCTCGCCTCGATTTCGTCGACGACCCGTCTTCCGAGTCCCCCTACGATATGACCGTGATATTCAGGCGTGAGCACCAAAACGGCTGGTTTTTCCTCTTCCCGCTCGGTTGTCACATAGTAATCGTGAGGAGATAGGAACGAATCAATATCGATGTCTTCATCCTGAAGAAATGGATATGCAGCGTAATGATCATGTAGCAACTGTTCGGATACTCCATCCTGATAGAGTGCCGTTTCCAGTTCTGCAAAGAGTCTTGTATGTTCACGGAACCGTTCGGCGGCATACTGTGCCGTCGTTTGTCCGTCCAAGATGAAGGCCCAGTCACTCGACACAGCCAGTACATAATGACGGATCAATTGTTTCAAAGCACGATTTGTCAATTCCGATTGATTCCGATAGTCCGCCACATCTTTCACAAGTTGCATCTCCATCATGTGCAAATGACGAAGCATCCACTCATTTCTCTCGTTGATCCAAACTTCACCATAACCCTTGCGTCCCCATGTATTCATCGACACGTGAACCGTCTGTAAATCCTTAAAATGACGTTCAAGGAAGAGGGCTGGCGTGATGGTTTCAATCCCAAATTCAGCAAGTCGTTCTGCTACTTTCCCAAGGAACTCCGGTCCCTCGAACCACCAGTGACCGAACAATTCCGCATCGAACGGGGCTGTCACTAAAAATGGCGGGAATGTTTGAGCACCGTGCGCTTCAAGGTGTGATTCTAACGTTTTGGCGAAATCGGTCGCATGGTTCTCAATTTGATGTTCCGCCCATTCACGCACATAGAAGTCTTTTTGATCCGTGTCCCCCGTAATCCGATGCATTTTGAGACCCGTATCAAAACGGATCCCTTCCGGATGCATGAAGGATTGGATATAATCCCAATCCCGGTCGTAAGCCAAATCACGGTAAAATTCACGATAATCCGGATGACCCGGATATCCGATCATCGAACTCCAGATTTTACCTGAGATGATTTGATCCCGCGGGAATAACGCGACCCCATGTGGTGAATACACAGGGGCTCCAATCCCTTTCTCAGGTGTCGGATCTGCATCAAGAAGAGCATGTTCATCGACAAAGGTGTAGCGAATTCCCTCTTCATAAAGAATCCGGTCGACCCCTGGTGTATAAGCACACTCTGGTAACCATATGCCTGTTGGACGGAACCCATAGTGACGTTCGAAACAGTTCAAGCCCGTCCGAATCTCAGCACGTGCCGCCTGTTCCGTGAAGAGGTGTGGATTAAAGCCATGGGTCGCCGTACATGTCACCATGTCAATATAACCTGCCTCACGATATGTACGGAACGCCTCGTTCAAATTTTTATTCCAATGAAGGAACGTATTTTTTAAATCGTGGTATCGCTGACGATAAAAATGTAACGTCGCTTTTTCTTCGTCTGTTCGGTCCTCAGATAGTTCGAGGGCAATCAATTCGAGCATGTCATCCAAGTGTTCTACGTAGCGATCCTGAATGAGTGGATCGGCAAGCATTTCAACGACAGGCGGGGAAATACTAACCGTCCAATGTAAGGGACGCTTCAAGCGATCGACTTGCCAAAGAATCGGGATATATGTCTCAGAGATGGCCTCGTAAACCCATCTTTCTTCTAATCGGTGTTTCTCTTCATGCCTAACGTACGGTAAATGAGCATGAAGGACGAGTGAAAAGTACCCAGGTTTCATAATAAAAAGTCCTCCTTAACGCACGAGTCGGTATGCTGCATATTTTGGTAATGTATCGAGTAATTCTGGAGAATCGACTTCCCCATATTGCCAACGTCGGACCGGTTCTGCGAATCGCCCGACTCCTGCGGGTTCTGCTCTTGGCGTGTCAAGCGGATTTGAGGCGACAATTGGGAGAAACTCTCCTTCCATCGTCCGAATCCCAAATTCAAACACATATGTCGTATTCGGGTCGAGAGGGCGAACGAACCAGCTGTTCGTCATCTCGGGAAGATCGAACGTATACGATCGGTTTGCGTGACCGCTATTGTAATCAAGTAATGTAACATCAAGGATGCGGAACGCCTTCGGCAGATCTTCCCAGCGTCGCATGAATTGAAGCGCTAACGTCTCTTTTACGAGATCAGATACTTCCCAGCATACATACACTGCGTTTGGAGACTGTACGACCGCATGCATGAAGTCCACGTTGTACCGATCGGGTAGCTTCCAATATCCCTCCGGACCCTTTTCGAGAAGTGGAGAAGTCGACACGTTGGCCGTCTCTTTCGCCAATGCCACTTGTTTGCGTGAGGTCGTCACCGACGTCTTTGCTTTCTTCGTTTCACGCTTTTGTTTCACAGGGGCAACCGCCTCCACTTCCTGTTGCTGATTTCTCCATTTCCGCCATGCGTATTGGACTTTGCCAATCGGGACGTCTAATTCTGCCGCAATCTGTTTTAACGTAAGACCTTGTTGTTTCAAGGACACGATTTTCTCTTCCATCTCTATATGGCTCCCTTCATGTAAAAATCCATGTAGACTATTATTCGCTCCTTGAGTTTGTATTCCTGCCCAAAAAAATAAAGAACAACAGCACTGTTGTTCTTTACCACTAATCTTATTGATTCAAATCATAATGTTTCCCTTTTTCGAGGAAAATTAAATGCTCTCCGAAATTCGTCACATGATCGCCCATCCGCTCGAGGTATCGAGCGATGTTCGAGAATTCGTATACATCGTTCGTTCCAACCGTCATGGCCGGAAGAGAACCGATATATTGTTTAATCACCGTTAGATTGATGTCATCAATCACGCGGTCCATCTCATTGAGTTCACGAACACGGCTCACTTCACCTTTACGATAGGCACGTGTTGCCAGTTCAAGCATGTCAATCAACTGCTCGGCCATCTTCTTGAGCGGTTGGATGTCAAGCACATAAGGAACGTGCTCGATTCGTGTCACTGCTTTTGCGATGTTTGTCGCATAGTCCGCGATGCGTTCAAGGTCTGTCGCTGATTTCATCGTCACAATCAGACGTCGTAAGTCAGTCGCGACTGGTTGCTGTTTTGCAATCAATAGAATCGCTTCGTCATTGATTGTCAACTCCAACTCGTCTAACTCGTTATCGTTATCAATCACGGTTTTAGCCAATTCGAGATCATGTTTTTCCAACACTTCGATTGCCGTCGCCGTTTGGCGCATCGTCAAGTTTGCCAATCGAACAACTTTATCTTCTAATTCAGTCAACTTCGTATCAAAAAATGTGCGGTTTTGTGCCATCAATCCAGTCTCCTCCTTAACCGAAACGGCCAGAAATATAGTCTTCCGTCCGTTTGTCAGATGGATTCGAGAAAATCTTATCTGTTACATCGAACTCGACAACTTCTCCATTTAAGAAGAATGCCGTTTTATCCGAAACACGGGCAGCTTGTTGCATGTTATGTGTCACGATGATGATTGAATATTGTTCTTTCAGCTCTTGTACCAATTCTTCCACTTTCAATGTAGAGATCGGATCAAGGGCAGACGTCGGCTCGTCCATTAAGATGACATCCGGTTCAATCGCTAACGTACGCGCGATACAGAGACGTTGTTGTTGTCCACCTGAAAGTCCGTACGCATTCTCATTCAATCGATCTTTTACTTCATCCCAGATTGCCGCACCACGTAATGAACGCTCGACAATTTCATCGAGTACTTTCTTATTTTTGATTCCGTGCGTCCGCGGTCCGTATGCCACGTTGTCATAGACCGATTTTGGGAACGGGTTCGGTTGTTGGAATACCATCCCGACCGACGTACGTAAGTCTTCTACTTTATATCCACGGTCGAAGATGTTACGACCATGATACAAGATTTCACCGTTCGTCCGAACCGATGGAACGAGTTCGACCATACGGTTTAGAGTCTTAATGAACGTCGATTTCCCGCACCCAGATGGTCCGATGATTGCCGTGACTTCATTCTTTTTAATATCGAGGTTGACGTCAATCAAAGCCTGGTCTTCTCCATACCACAAGTTCAAATTGTTGACGACATAGGCGCTATCTTTTTTCATCTCAGTCGTTGTCGGTTCTGTCGTAGTTGTATTCACGTTTTGATCTCCTTTGTTGAGCTCTTGTTGTTTCATCATCTCGAGCTTCCTCCTCATTCATCTGCAAAAAAGACTTAGTGTCGATTTGTATATTTGTTTCGAATATAGATTGCAACCGAGTTCATCGCGATGAGCATCGTCATGAGTACGATGATCCCTGCTGCTGCTAAGTTTTGGAACTCTGCTTGTGGTCGGCTCGTCCAGTTGTAAATCTGGATCGGGAGGGCCGTGAAGTCAGAGAAAATGTTACTCGGTGTCGTTGAAATGAATGTTGCCGCTCCAACCATGATGAGTGGAGCCGTTTCACCAATTGCACGAGAAACCGCTAGGATAATCCCCGTAATGATCCCTGGTAACGCCGAAGGTAACACGACGTTAAATGTCGTCTGCCACTTCGATGCCCCGAGCGCTAGCGAAGCGTGTCGTAATTCCATTTTGACTGCTCGTAGCGCTTCCTGTGAGGCCACGATTACAATCGGCAAACTCATGAGACCGAGCGTCAAGGCACCGGCCATAATCGAGTTCCCTAATTCCATGACTCGAACGAAAATCGTCAATCCAAGCAATCCGAATACGATTGACGGAACGCCAGCCAAGTTCGAAATATTGACTTCAATAAATGAAGTCATGCGATTTTTCGGAGCATATTCCTCCAAGTAAATCGCCGCTCCAACCCCGATGACAAAAACCATCGGCACGATCAATAGCATGAGCCATAATGACCCAATCAACGCAGGATATAATCCAGCCTGTTCAGGACGGCGCGACGGGAAGTTGCGCAAGAAATCGAGGTCGACCCATCCTGCACCTTTTGACACGATGTCATAAATCAACGTCGATAAGACGACGAGTGCAAAGACGAGTCCCGCCAAAAAGATGTACTTAAATATTTCATTCAATTGTAAACGTCGTTTAATTCGTTGAGACACGGTCTCACGATTCATCAAGTTCTTCGTATTCTTGAACTCACTGTTCGGTAAAGCCATATTAGTACTCCTCTCTGAAGCGGCGCGTCACCCAGTTTGCGAATAGGTTCATCAATAGGGTAAAGACAAACAACAACGCACCGACCGCATAGATACTGTAATATTCGATTGTGCCGTAACCTGCATCACCTTTTGCGATTTGAACGATATATGCTGTCATCGTCTGAATCGCATTGAGCGGATTGAACTCAAAGTTCGGCTGTGAACCACCAGCGATCGTTACAATCATCGTCTCACCAATCGCACGGCTCATACCGAGAACGATAGAGGCAATGATTCCAGACGTCGCTGCAGGCATAACAACTTTCGTCGCCACTTCAAGACGTGTCGCACCTAAACCGAGCGCACCGTCCCGAATTTTCTTCGGAACAGCACTCATTGCATCCTCAGAAATCGAGGCAATCATCGGAATAATCATAATCCCGACGACAATCCCTGGGCTGAGTGCATTGTAAATTTGAAGTCCTGGGATGAGTGCTTGCAAAATCGGTGTAATGAATGACAAGGCGAAGAAACCGAATACGATCGTCGGCACACCGGCCAACACTTCTAGAATTGGTTTCAACACACGTCGTGCCCGTTCAGAGGCGTATTCACTTAAGTAAATCGCAGACGCCAAACCGAGTGGGACGGCTACAATCATCGCAATCACAGTAATTTGGAGTGTTCCCATCACAAGGGCCCATACCCCGAAGCGCTGATCTGCACTAAGCGGGTACCATTCTGTCGATCCTAAAAATTCTGCGACAGGGACTCGTTCAAAGAACTTGAATAGCTCAAAGCCTAATGTGAACGCAATACCAATGGTCGTGACGACCGATACGAATGCGCTCAAGAATAATAAGAACGGCATGATTTTATCAAACACGTTCGTCGTACTATATTTCTTTTGTTTATTTTGTTGAATCATCTCTCGAATCGAAAGCTTATTGTTCGGTTCATTCATCTCGTGTATCGCTCCCTACCTCTTCATACTAGAAAGCATGGCGAGAAGGCGAGACCGTGTCTCACCTTCTGCCACCTATCATCTTATTCTCCAGCGATTTCGTCGATCATCTTCATGTTTTCGTCGTAACGCGCTTGTTCCATACCGACATATCCTACTTCTTCAGCTAGCGCACCCGCGTTTTCATTCATGAAGCGTGCGAAGTCCGCAACCTGCTCTTTGTCTTTCAACGAAGCGTTGTTGACATACGTGTAGATCTCACGTGAGAGTGGATAAGAAAGGTCATTGATTGTTTCTGGAGTTGGCTCTACACCCTCAACCGCCATGGCACGAAGCGTATCTTGGTTTTCGATGTAGTATGCATATCCGAAGAATCCGATTGCTCCTTCTGTTCCGGCTACACCAGTGACGAGGACGTTGTCATCCTCTGACAATTGTGCGTCTTCACGAATATCCGTATCGTCGAGAACGGCTTCATTGAAGAAGTCAAATGTACCTGAGTCTTTACCTGGTGCGAAGAATGAGATCTCCTCATCTGGCCAGTCTGAGCGAACGTCTTTCCACGTCTTGATGCTCGTGTCCGTCCACATCTTATTCAATTCTTCAATCGTGATATCTTGTGCCCAATCGTTCGCTGGGTTTACAACGAGCGAAAGTCCATCAAGTGCAACTGAGAGTTGCGTGAATTCCACACCGTTTTTCTCAGCTTCGGCTGCTTCTTCTTCCTTGATTTCACGTGATGCGTTTGAGAAGTCTGTCTCTCCCGTCACGAAACGTTTGAAGCCACCACCCGTACCAGAGACACCGACTGTCACTTCAACTTCTGGTTGTTCAGCTGAATATTCTTCTGCGACTGCTTCCATGATTGGGAATACAGTTGATGATCCGTCCATGACGACTTTTCCTGAGAGCGCATCGCCGCCTTCAGCAGCGCCACCTTCTTCATTGTTCCCACAAGCAGCACCTACGAGTGCGACTGAAGTGATTGAAGCGAGTAAAGCTGATTTTTTCATCCAAGACATTTGTGACGTCCTCCTTGAGTTTGCTTTGATTTTTGTTGTGGATTTGTTGTTCTGTCCTACAATTAATATCCTAATGAACTTCTATTAACGAGAAATAAACGGAACGTAAAAGAATTGTAAAGACAAAAAAAGAAGTCACCGAAGTGACCTCTTTTACTGAAGCATTGCATTGACATCTTCTAAATTAAAGTAAGCTTTCATGATGTCGTGTGCGACCCGCGTGTTGATTCCTTCCGCCTCAAGTCCAGGCATGATAATCGCCCAGGCGATTTCCGGGTCATCGAACGGTGCCCAACCGACATGGTTTGAGTTCAATGTCTTGATCGGTTCTCCGTTCGCATTTCGTTTCGCCTGACCGTCTGCGCCCTCCGCAATCGCTTGGGCAGTTCCGGTTTTACCTGCAGCCGTCATACCGGTCTGCTGTAGAATGCGAGACGAACCGGAAGAAGATTCAACCCCTTGACGATACCCTTCACGGACCCGCTCGATATATTCATCCTGAATATCGACTTTATTCAACGCATTCGGTTGGAACGTGCTCACGACTTGCTTGTTGTTCTCATCAAGCGAACCTGGCTCAATGATTTCTTTTAGCAAGTGTGGTTGGACACGATAGCCACCGTTCGCCAATGCTGACGTATATTGCGCCAACTGAATCGGAGTATAAGAAATATACTGTCCAATCGACATATCCATCAGAAGTGTGACACGGTCCGGGATACTCCGGAATCCGGTCGACTCGAACGGCAAGTCAATCCCTGTCTCGATTCCGAGACCGAATTGTTTATAGTAGTGTTCCATCGTTTCAAACGCCTGTGTGACATTTTCTCCGACAATTTGACCTGTCGAGTAATAATCAGCCAGACGCAACGCGATTTGGAACATATAGATGTTCGATGACATCGCAAGTGCATCTAAGTCGTTAATGTTCCCCATATTTCGGTAGGAAGCTTTCACTGACGAACCGATTCGAATCGGTGCATCATAAATATATTCTCCCGGTTTGACGACGCCTTCTTCAAATCCATAGGCGACCGTCGCCCCTTTGATGGTTGATCCGATTTGGCTGGCACGAAGCACCGTACCGGTCGACACATCCTTGAATTCGTTCGTTTCCAAATCGAGTTCTTGTCCAGACAGAGCGAGCAATTCACCCGTTTGCGGATTCATGACGACCGCAAACGCTCGGTCGAAATGAGGACTTCCAGAGCGTCCTGCGCGAATCGCCTTTTTCAAGATCTCATCGACTTCTTTTTGGAACTCGATGTCGGTCGATAAGACGATATCTTTCCCTGGATTCCCACTCACTCGTGTCGGTTCACCGACCGGTTCCCCTTTGTACGTGGTGAACACATCATAGGCCGGCGTTCCACGAAGGACGTCTTCATACTGTTGTTCCAAGTATGAGGTACCGACCCGGTCGTTCAACCCGTAACCTTTCGCCTGATAAGACGCGCGTTGTTCCGCCGGAATTTGACGATAACTTCCTAGGAAACTTTTGAACGTCTCATCATACGGATAGTCCCGTTGATAGTACGGTTCGACACTCACCCCAGGCAACTGCTCTAAGTTTTCTTCGATGACCGCCATCTCTTTCGGGCTCGCACCAATTTTGATGACCTGTGGGTCGAGTGCATAGCCGCTCTCCATGTTGTGTTTAATGGCGATGATTTCTTCTGTCGCGTCATCAAACGTGATCTCTTCTTCTGTGATCGAGTCAAGCAAGAGTCGGTCCACGTCTTGGTTAGACAATGCGGCCCGCTCCTCTTCCGATAATTCTTCCAATAGCGCTTGAGTCCGTTCTTGCGCCAATTCCGGATTCGTTGCAATCCAGTAATCCTTCCGGTCTCGCTCCGTCATTTTACGGTCTTCTTTCGGAATGTCGACGATTTCCGCCAACTTTTTCGCAACGTCCAACCGTTCATCCGTTTTTGTCACTTGAGAGCGACGATACATGACTGAGTAGTTTGAAATCGTATCCGCCAGTACTTGACCATTCCGATCGTAAATTTTCCCTCGCGGCACTTCATATTTGATTTTACTCGACTCCGTTTTCTGCACTTCCCGAGCAATCAATTCACCATTCACGATTTGGACGACACCTAACCTAAAAATGAGGGTCGCAAATAGAATGAAGACGATGAAAAATAGTAAATTCAAGCGTAACGGTAAGTGGTTTCGCCGTTTTTTCGGCACTTTTACCCGATTTTTAGCCAAGTCCGTTAACTCCCTCCACGTTCATTTCCTTCTATATTATAGAGGACAGGAATCCCTGTCGTTTTGTCCGATTTTCACTATATCATAATTTGTTTACAAATTAATGAAAACCATAAAAAAACCCGAGATTCATATCAGAACCTCGGGTAAGACAAACTTATTTTGCGTCAGCGTACAATGTCGCCACATAATCCCAATCGATGACATGGAAGAATGCGTTGATATAGTCAGGACGACGGTTTTGGTAGTTCAAGTAGTAAGCATGCTCCCACACATCAAGACCGAGGATCGGTGTAACACCTTCCATGATCGGTGAGTCTTGGTTTGGAGTAGACGTGACTTCGAGTTTACCATTTTTCACAACGAGCCAAGCCCAGCCTGAACCGAAGCGAGTTGTTGCAGCTTTCGTGAATTCGTCTTTAAACCCATCGAAGCTACCGAACGACTCATCGATTGCAGCAGCGAGGTCGCCAGACGGTGTACCGTTCTCATTTTTCTTCAAGAGCTTCCAGAAGAACGAGTGGTTCCAATGACCGCCACCGTTGTTGCGGACAGCTGTTTGAATGTCAGCAGGAAGCGAATCGATTTTTTGAAGCAAGTCTTCGAGTGAAGAGTACTCCACATCTTTTCCTTCGAGTGCATTGTTTACGTTCGTGACGTATGTGTTGTGGTGTTTCGTGTGGTGGATTTCCATCGTGCGTGCATCAATGTGTGGTTCGAGTGCATCATATGCGTAATCAAGTTGTGGTAATTCAAATTTAGCCATTACTAAAATCCCCCTTAAAAGTGTTTTGAACAACGTTCGTCTTAAATGTAACAGATATGTGACGGTCGACTCAATTGTAATGCTTTATTCGACATCTTCTTCTGGCAATGCCCAGACTGAAATCGACCCCGCCGACACTTTAAATACCCCAAATCCTTCTTCATCAATCTCAATTCGATCATCCAACGTATTCGTTAAATCGACCCAAGTTTCACCGGCACGTTCTTCCCCGACAAACATTCTCTTTTCAGCTTCATCAGAAGTTGAAATGAGAACGGCACATCCGGAACGTTCGATTTCCTCCACACCTTTTCGTACCCACCCAATGACGTTTGCATCATCAAAGTAATCATCCTGCTCCCCATACGCTTTCTCTCGGCGCGCATACAGAAGCGTATCAATGGCGAGCTTCATCCCATCCGTTGGGTGAGGACCGTCTATACCGTAGTAATCGCCATAGAAGACACATGGATAACCATCTTTACGAAGTAAGACGAGACCATAGGCGATTTGCTTGAACCAATCTTTCACCCATGACTCAAGCGCCTCTTCAGGTTGTGAATCGTGATTATCTACGAACGTCACGGAATGAAGCGGGTGTGACTGAACGAGCGTATCATCAAAAATGGTTCGCATGTCAAACGCGGCCCCTTCCTCTGAGGCTTGATGTAATTTGTAGTGGAGCGGGACATCGAATAAATCGACATGGTAATCGATGTTATCGAGAAATTCACGACAGGCATCAAGGTCAGATTTCCAAAACTCGCCGACAAAATAGAATTGGTCACCTTTCTCTTCCCGCATCGTCTGACTGAACTCTTTTACAAAGTCATAGTTGATGTGTTTAATGGCGTCAAGACGGAATCCATCACATTTCGTCTCTTCGATGAACCATTTCCCCCAATTCAACACTTCTTCGCGCACATCGGGATGGTGGTAGTCGATGTTCGCAAACATTAAATAGTCATAGACACCGAATTCATCGTCGACGTTATCGTTCCATCTTTTGTTTTCTCCAACGATAAAGAAAATACCGGAACGATCAGTCGCCGCATCATAATCCGTTCCGTTAAAATGTGTGAAGTCCCATTTAAATGAAGAGTATTTCCCATCACGAGCTTCATAATCAAATTTTGTCCACCCTTCGATTTCAAACGCTTCATCCGAGAGGACTTTCGTACGGTCGTCGGGATCGACTTCTAACACGTCAAACTTCTCGGTCGCATCCGCCCCGGCTTTATGATTCATGACGACATCCATATAAATCTGCATCCCAAGCTCTTGTTGACAATAGGTCGTTGCTTCAAGTAGTTCTTTTTTCGTTCCATATTTTGTGGCAATCGACCCTTTTTGATCGAACTCGCCCAAATCATATAAGTCATAGATTCCATATCCGGTATCTTGATCACTTTGCCCTTTTGTGACAGGTGGTAGCCATAGCGCAGTGATCCCTGCTTTATTTAAGTCGGCTGCTCTCTCTTTTAGTCGCTTCCAATGCTTTTGGTCTGCCTCGACATGCCATTCAAAAAATTGCATCATGGTGTGGTTTCGTTCCATTTTGTCCGCCTCATTTCATATTTTTCAAAAAACAAAATGCTAACGAGTATTTACCCAGCAATTTTAGATTGAAAACAAAAAAGCGACGTTCACAATGTGACGTCGCTTACGAATGGACCCTGTAGGACTTGAACCTACGACCGGACGGTTATGAGCCGTCTGCTCTAACCAGCTGAGCTAAGGGTCCTTATAAATAGCGGCGGAGGGAGTCGAACCCACGACCTCACGGGTATGAACCGTACGCTCTAGCCAGCTGAGCTACACCGCCATGTTGTTATACAGTAATAATATACTGAATATGTCCTAGAGTGTCAAGGAGTATTCCTTGCCAAATAAGAAAAAGCACCCCAAATTTCATTTGGAGTGCTCCTGAGTTATACGGTTACTTCGTTTGCATCTTCGAGTGTGATTTCCGTGATGTTCATGGCATGGTCACCGATTCGCTCCAAGTTCGAGAGCATATCGACGAAGAACATACCCGCTTGCCCATCACAAGCACCTGTGTTCAAACGAACGACGTGGTTCTTACGGAATTGACGCTCGAGCATGTCGAGTTTCGCTTCCATTTCAATGACTTTACGTGCTTCAATCATGTCGCCGCTCGCCAACGTCTGAAGAGATTTCTCTAACGTCGCACGTGTGAGGTCGTACATTTCAGTCAATTCTTTTTGTGCATCTGCCGAAAGTGTCACTTTCGTAGCTGTCTTATAATCAATCAACTCGATGATGTTCTCAACGTGATCACCGATTCGCTCGATATCGTTGATGGCATGCATGAGCGTTTTGTGTTCCTGTGACTCTTGTTCCGTCAAATCAACGGCAGCCAACTTCACGAGGTAATCTGTAATCTTCGCATTCAACGAGTTCAATGCTTCTTCGATATGTGCCGACTTTTCAGCGTGCTTCTTGTCGCCAGTCGTCAAATAGTTGCGTGCTTCATCAAGACCAAGTTTTGCGAAATCTCCCATACGGATGACTTCATATTTCGCTTGCTCGACTGCAATCGAAGGCGACTGTTGAATGAAGATCGGATCTAAATGTTGTGCTTTCGTATCGACGATCGAGTCTTCACCTGGGACCAACTTCGTCACAATCCAAGCAATCGTTCCGATGAACCAGAACTGGATCAATGTGTTGACGACGTTAAACGTACCGTGTGCGAATGCGATTTGCATCTTATCTTCGATTGCTAAGAGATCTGTGATCCAATAGATATAGTTTGTGAATGGAACCAACAAGATCATAAAGATTGTCGTACCAATCAAGTTAAAGATGACGTGTGCCGCTGCTGCACGACGTGCGGCAACTGATGCACCAATCGATGCCAAGATCGCTGTGATCGTTGTTCCGATGTTATCTCCGAACAATACCGGTAAAGCAGCACCTAAATCGATGGAACCACCAGCATATAGTTCTTGCAAGATTCCAATCGTCGCAGACGATGATTGAACAATCACGGTAAATACTGTACCAACGATGACACCGAGGAACGGATTGTCACTCATTGATTGCGTCAAGTCGATGAAATATTCGCTTGAACGAAGTGGTTTCATCCCACTTCCCATCAATTCAAGTCCATAGAACAACATCCCGAAGCCAAAGAAGATTTGACCGAGGTGTTGTAATTTTTCTTTTTTAAAGAAGAACAATAGTACCGCACCGATTGCAATAATCGGGAGCGCGTACTCTCCGACATCGAATCCGATGATGAACGCCGTCACCGTCGTACCGATGTTCGCCCCCATGATGACCCCGATTGCTTGACGGAGTGTCATGAACCCGGCGCTAACAAGTCCGACCGTAATGACGGTTGTACCTGAAGATGATTGAATCAATACTGTCACGATAATCCCGGCGAGTACACCGAGGAATGGATTCGTTGTATACTTATCAAGGATGTCTCGCAGGCGATTCCCTGCAGACTTTTGGAGTCCGTCTCCCATCGATTTGATTCCGAAGAGGAAGATCCCTAGACCTCCAAAAAACATGAATAACATTTCTTGCAAATTGTATTCCACGATTTTTGTACTCCTTTTAATTAAGAATTGGTTGGATTTGCTTGGTTTTTAATGCCCTACTCATTATGCCTTCATCGGCAGTATCATGTAAACACGTTTAATGTAAAAGTTTTATTAAAACACTGTACCATTATTTAAGATTATCGACTTACTGTAATATAACAGATTGGAGTTTTTAGTATGCTCTCTACCATTTTGACGTTTCTTCAAACGAGCCTAGTCCCATCGAAACGTGCACTTCGACTTCGTCTAGCTCCGCTCCATGCCTACATGGGCGCCACATTCATCTTAACTCTCGTCATTACCATACTAGACTTTTTCGTGATTCGTCCTGACTTTTTCATCCCGATGTGGCTATTCTTGCACGGCTTCGCCATCTTCTTCTTCTATTTGATTTGGGTTGCACTCATGGCATTGTATGTCCAACTGTTTACGAAAATCTATTCAAAGAACAAATGGGCTTATCGTCAAGCCTGGCCATATGCTGTGGCGAT
The DNA here is from genome assembly GCF_000023045.1 of Exiguobacterium sp. AT1b. Lineage (GTDB taxonomy): Bacteria > Bacillota > Bacilli > Exiguobacteriales > Exiguobacteriaceae > Exiguobacterium. The sequence goes on from NC_012673.1 coordinate 518,924, forward strand.
GACACTCATCCCAACCTTGTTATTGGTCATCTTCTATCATTTGAATCCCGATTTCCTGACCCTCGGCTTCATAATCGGTCTCGGCTATATCAGTTTTCCGCTAACAAAAGTACCACAACTAAAACAACGTCGGGCCTCTTGAGCCCGACGTTGTTTTATGTTGGTGACAGTTCCTTTAGCGTCTGATTCAATGCTTCACTTTGGTCTCCAAGATTCGTTCCCGCGTCTTGAAGGGCAAGCTGAACATCTGACCAGCGATCGACACCTGTATTCAGTTCAATCAATTTTCGTTCAAGCAATGAACTGATTTCGCGCAATTGTTCATTCGATTCCATTAAATGAACCAGCTGCTGGCCCGTACTCGATGTATGGACCGTAATCGCTTGAAATTCGTCAAGCTGTACTTTTATCTCACGATTGATGGTTTCAATTCCTGACTCGACACGACTAACGGCATCTTTTAAATGGTGAACTTCTTTAATGAATTCATTGACTTCAGATAGCAGTTCCGTTCGCTCTGTGTTTAATGCTTCGATGGCACTGACCGCTAAAAGCGTCGATTCGTTTGTCATCTTCGCCAAATTCCCCACTTCGCTGGCAACGACAGCAAATCCTTTGCCGTGCTCTCCTGCTCGTGCCGCTTCAATCGATGCGTTTAACGATAACATCTTTGTTGCCGCCGATACGGATAAGATACTTTTCAGCGCAACATCTGCCTTCGAAGAATTCGTCTCACTCTCAAGAAGTCGTCTCTGAATCGACTCCACTTGTTTCTCGACGTAATCACTCACGTCTCTTACGGAAGAGAACGTCTCAAGTTCTTCATGTAAAATAGACTTCAATTGATTCCCTCGCTCGTCCACACTCGTGATTTGCTGTTCAAGCGCTTCGATTTGTCGCGTCAGATCTTTCATTTTAGATGTAGAGCCATTTGTCACCGATTGATATGAATAGCTCGTCGATTCAACCGTTGCCGCCACTTCCCGAAACTGCTCCACCTGTTCGTGACTGTTACGTAATTCTTGTTTAAAGACAGGTAAGCTTTGATTGAACGCCGTTGCCGTTTTTCCCATCATGGACATCGATTGATTCCAAAGCGTGATGAACGCATTGAACTCTGTTTCTAACATATGAATCTCTTTTGACTTCGATTCAAGTGTGACATCATCGAATCGGCGTGATGCCACGGCATTTCGTAACGAATCAGCCAACACACTGAGTGGTTTCACTTCACGGTGAATCAACCGTGTGAAGAGGACCATCACGCCAACCATCGCAATCAATACGATGAAGGCGATATGTTGGCGTAGCGAACTCATCGGACCCAAAACTGATTCTTTCGTAACGACAAGGACGTAATCCGCTTTTAGTTCAGGTATCGGGACAGAAGCCACTAATAACGTTTCAGTTTCTTTCACTTCCGCTTCAGAACTGTTCGACAACTTGCCGATCAATTTCTCTGCCACTATGCTTTCCTTCCCGGTCAGCTGTTCAATTGCTTGATCACGCACTAAAAATTGTGCCGCATCAAACTCATCCCCCGATAAGATTGAAGCCTGTTGCATATAGGCTGACTTCAGCGAGCGTGCCAACTGTTTCTCATTCGCAACGTAGGCACTATATGACGTTTTAATCGATTCTCGCATGACAGTGACTTCTCGCATGAGCCGTTGCTCGATTTCTGATGCCAAGAGTTGCTCAGATTTGATTGCGAACCACCCGAATGTGAGCGCGAATACGAGTAAGACAATCGGCATGAGCGTCCACTGGAGTCGGTGGGCCAATTTAGGATACTGACGTGCCTCGTTCAACGGTCTCTTCCTCTTGATTGGATTTCGTTTAAAGTTCCACTTCACAGATGCCACCTCTTTTTCTAATCTCGCCTATATATCGGTCTTGAGACGGTGGAAAATTATGAAGTAGATGTTAAGATAGCGTTAGAGTTTGTAAAGAGCACACATCCGTCACGCATCCTAGATGCTTTTTCACATTCTTTTCGTTATGATAATGAAGAAACCTTATCATCTTAAATCGATTGGATTCTTTCCAAAAGAAGGAGATTACGTATATGTCAGAAATTTTGCATCGTTCATTAACACGTCCGGTCCGCGTCGGTAACTTGATTATCGGAGGATCGAACGAAGTCATTATTCAATCTATGACCACTACGAAAACGCATGACGTCGAGGCGACAGTCGCCGAGATCAAACGTCTTGAAGAAGCTGGTTGCCAAGTCGTTCGCGTGGCTTGTCCAGACGAACGTGCAGCTGACGCACTTGCAGAAATTAAGAGCCGCATCAACATCCCGCTCGTCGTCGACATTCATTTCGACTACAAGCTTGCTTTAAAAGCCATCGAAAGTGGCGTCGATAAAATCCGGATCAACCCGGGTAACATCGGCCGCCGTGAGAAAGTAGAGGCCGTCGTCAACGCGGCGAAAGCAAAAGGGATCCCAATTCGAATCGGGGTCAACGCCGGTTCATTAGAAAAACAATTCCTTGAAAAGTATGGATATCCGACCGCGCAAGGTATGGTCGAGAGTGCGATGCACCACGTGAAGATTCTCGAGGACCTAGGCTTCTACAACACGATCATCTCGCTCAAAGCTTCAGACGTAAACCTTGCTCTTGAAGCCTACACGCTCGCTGCGAAGACGTTCGATTACCCACTTCACGTCGGAATCACAGAGTCAGGTCCACTCTTCTCCGGTTCACTCAAATCGGCTGCGGGACTCGGTGCGATTCTGTCTCTTGGAATCGGTTCAACGGTTCGGGTCTCACTTTCAGATGACCCGGTTGAAGAAGTAAAAGTTGCGAAAGAAGTGCTCAAGTCATTCGGACTTGCGGCAAATGCCGCGACTTTGATCTCTTGTCCGACATGCGGACGAATTGAAATTGATTTGATTTCGATTGCAAAAGAGGTAGAAGAATACATCCAAAACATCAACGTCAACATTAAAGTCGCCGTTCTCGGATGTGCGGTAAACGGACCAGGTGAGGCTCGTGAAGCAGACATTGGAATCGCAGGCGCACGTAATGAAGGACTTCTCTTCCGTCACGGAAAGATTATCCGCAAAGTGCCTGAGGCGACGATGGTCGAAGAATTGAAAAAAGAAATCGATGCGATCGCCGCTGAAAAAATGGCGGAACGTGAGCGCGAAGAACAAGAGCTCGCAAACCAATCAAATTAATGAATCTCATGCCCGTACGGTTGCAACCGTACGGGTTTTTGATAGAATAGAGGGCATGTGAGGAGGAGTGATGAGATGCGAATCGGCATTGATTTGGATGGAACCGTTACAGATCCTAAAAGTTGTTTTCTATATATGAATGAATCACTCGGCTATTCGATTGACTATCATCGTGCGACCGAGTACGAGTTACACACGTATACGACGATGGAACAACATGAATTTTGGAAGTTTATGATTGAAGAGGGGCATGAAGAAGCGATTTACCGTCGTTCTCTTCCGCACTCTGATGTGTTGGATGTGTTATGGGAATTAAAGCAGCAGCATCACCTGCACTACGTCACCGCCCGAAGTGAGGCGGTTCGACCGGTTACGGAAGAATGGATCAAACAGCATCGCTTGCCGCTCGATTCGTTGGTCATGACCGGTTCTCACGATAAAATCAATGTCGTCAAAGACTTGTCACTCGAACTGTTTATGGAAGACCGGTATGAGAATGCCATCTCGATTCATGAAGAAACGTCAATTCCCGTACTCCTATTCGACGCACCCTATAATCGCAAGACGTTACCAGAGGGCGTAACTCGCATTTCGACATGGCGTGAGGCGCATCACCATGTCGCGCAATTGGAGAAACAAATCGTTCTACAGCAACGTTAAAAGGCAAGCCCGACACTATCGGGCTTGCCTTTTACATTCGTCCGAGCTCTTCAATTAAGTCGCTTGCGAGTACACTTGCGGGGTGTATCGTCTGGCTAATGGACTTGGCAGCGAGCGCATGCCATAGCACCGCTTGCTCATTCGGTGACGAAGGTTTTTCTTTTCTAGCCCATAGCGCCAGAAGGATGCCAGTCAACACGTCCCCACTTCCACCTTTCGCTAACGCCGAGGCTTCAACAGTATTGACGGCACCTGTTCCGTCAGGTGTGACGATGAGCGTATACGTTCCTTTCAATATCAAATGGACCCGGTGTCGTTTCGCGAACTCACAAGCGATGGAGAAGCGGTCTGCCTCAATCTCTTCGACCGATTTACCGGTCAATCTTGAAAATTCACCTGGATGCGGTGTGAGCGTGAGCGGCCCCCGGGTTTCCAGTCGTTTCGTCGACAATGCCCCAGCATCCAAAATGACAGGACAGGGCTGCTGTTTCGCGTATTGCCAGATGAGATTCAACGCCTCCCCTTCGACCATTCCGGGACCGATTGCCAGTGCATCGTACGATTGTTCCACCACATCGGTGTGTTGCTGATACATCGCTTCAGGCAGTGTTGAGATGAGCGGGCTCGCTTCGCGTGGAATGGATAGACGCAATAAGCCAATGCCAGAACGAGTTGCAGCACGACCACCCAAGAATGGTGCACCGAGAAAATGACGACTCCCTCCGATGAGCATCCCATGTCCATATGTCGTTTTATGGCTGAATTGATCGCGCTCCAAAAGAGATCGGTCAAAGTCAGCGTCGGTCAACACCTTCCAATCGGATGTATGCGGGAGTCCGATATCAACCCGTTCCACTTTGCCATAGAACGGAGCCGTCCGATTTAAGAATGTCGAACGCTTGAAACCGTGTAACGAATACGTATATGTCGCCCGAATCGCCATGTCATCAAAGTCACGAGTGTGATCACTCGGTATGCCTGACGGTACATCAATCGAGATGACCGGTGTCGATTGACGATTCACCCATTCAATCACTTCCCGCGCGTGACCAGTCACGGGACCGGACAATCCGACACCGAACAAGGCATCAATGATGACATCTGTTTCAATCGGCCGCTCCACAAGGTGAACAAATGCGGAGGCGTAGGAAGCGTGTATTGCAGCCGCCTCAGACTTACTTTTCCCTAACGGTGACCATACGCTGACCTCATGCCCTCTCATAGCAAGTTCTCGAGCGACGACCCAACCGTCCCCACCGTTGTTGCCCGTCCCACAAATCACCAAAATGGTAGACTGCGAATCGATTCGAATGTGAGGCACAATCGCCGAGGCCGCTCGCTCCATCAACACCTCTTCAGGCATCCCATTTTGAATCGCTGTGCGATCAATCTGCTTGATTTCAGCAGCTGTATAGATCATCTGACCTCCCCCTTCGATACAAAAAAGGGATTGAATCAAATCAATCCCTTTTGCTTACATTCTTTACAATACCCATATATCTCAAATTTATGATCGACCACTTCAAATTCAGGGTCGAGTGCCTCTACGAAGCGCATCGGGCATAAGTCGAGCAGTTTCGTCTTCCCGCAGCTCCGACAGATCAAATGATGATGGTGATGTGCCGCACTACAGGTGACTCGAAAGGATTTCTCACCATCGAGTTCCGTCGCTTCAAGTAACCCTTCCTCCGCGAACGACTTCAAGTTTCGATACACCGTGTCAAAACTCATCGTCGGATGTTTGTCTCGCATGTACTCGAGTACTTCCTTCGCACTGATATATCGATCTTCTTCAGAGAGATAAGCATACATTTCAAGACGTTTCGGCGTCACTTTCAAAGAAGATGCACGAAGACGGTTCAATTGTTCAGTCTCATTCATGTTGTACCTCCTTTTTCTTGAAACTCATGACTTTCTCGAGTGCCATGACGGCTGCTAAAATACCGACCGCAATCAATACGATGACACCGCCTGGAGCGACATCGAGATCATACGCAAGGACGAGCCCACCGATTGTCGCGACCTCTCCGAAGATGATTGACCAGAGAATGGTCTGTTTGAAGCTCGATGTAAAGCGTAGCGCCGCTGCGACGGGTAACGTAATCAAGCTAGATACGAGAAGCGTTCCGACAATTCGCATGCTGACGGCAATCACAAGCGCTACGATGAACATGAATAACAGATGCAGCATCGTACTCGGTAATCCCGACACTTTTGCCTGCTCTTCATCAAACGATAAGAACAACAACTGCTTATAGAAGATAAAGATCACAAGAAACGTCAAGACGGCCACACTGACAATCAATGTGATGTCCGACTGACTCACGGCAGAGATCGATCCGAACAAGAGTGTGGATAAGTCGACCGAGAATCCTCGCGATAGCGAGATAAAGATGGCACTGAGTCCCATTCCTGCGGACATCATGATCGGAATGGATAGTTCCTGGAAGTGCACATATTTCCCTCGAAGCCAGTTGAGCCCTAACGCCGCCAATACAGAGATGAGCGTTCCCATATATAAGGGGTTGAGATCAGCGAATAGAGCGATATATTGTCCGAGAAATAAACTGAACGAAATTCCGGCAAGCGTCATGTGTGACAATGCATCGGCAATCAAGCTCATCCGTCTCACCACGATGAATGAACCGATGAGCGGTGCGGTAAACCCGATCACAAGTGCTGCAATGAACGCATAACGTAAAAAACTATATGTCCAAAGATCTGTGATCATGTCGTTCCCTCGTGGACAAGTACTTTGACAGGATAAGGTTTGATGGACGATGCGAGTTCTCCGAGCTCGCTGTATTCTCTCAGTCCACAATTACATGCCATTCGTCCGCGGTCGAGATGGACGACTTTTGTGACGAGATCGGTCACCACGTTTAAATCGTGGGTGACGAGGACGAACGTACAAGTCGTATGTTCACGAAGCATATGCAAGACTTCATAAAAATCTTGTAAGTGCTTTTGGTCCACACCGACGGTCGGCTCATCGAGAATCAATAGATCAGGCTGGTTGACCATCGCTCGGGCGATAAAGACGCGCTGTTGTTGTCCTCCGGATAGATCTCCAATTTTCCGATGACGATACTGCCACATGTTGACCGTTTGTAACGCATTTTGAATCGCTGCCTGGTCTTCCATCTTCAAACGTTTGAATAAACCGAGACGTCCATATCTACCCATCGCGACTACTTCTTCGACGGTAACCGGGAATCCCGAGTTAAAGGAAGCCGCTTTTTGGGAAACGTAACTGATACGAGACTTATCTTTAAACTGCGAAATGGGCTTACCGAACAATTCGACCGACCCTTGCTGTGGGTTCAGTAATCCAAGAATGGTTCGAATCAAAGTCGACTTCCCAGAACCGTTTTCTCCGACAATTGCGACAAAGTCCCCTTGCCGAATATCAATCGATACGTTTTGTAAGGCCGGTGTCCCATCATAGAAATAAGACACCTCGTTTAATTTGACGACAGATGTAGTCATCTAATCCCTTCTCTCATATGTTAAATCGTAATCATTTCTACTTTCTAGGCGTTTGTATTATACAGAATATCAAGCATACCTTCAAGCAAGACCGGTTTCATCTACCTAAATGTTAAAATTCACGTAAATCGTATGTTCGTTCAAAACCTTGTCGATTACACTAGTATTATGAAGGGGATGGTTTTATGGAAAAGAAACTGGCAGTTATTGATATCGGATCCAACTCGATTCGAAACGTCATCTTCGAAGTGAACGAGGAAGGACAATACTTCGAACGGTTAAATGTGAAAGAAGTCGCGCGATTGTCCAGCCATATTAGTGATGCGAATGAAATGACTGAAGAAGGAATCGCTTCACTCATCGATACGTTACGTCACTTTAAAGAGTTGAACGACCATCATCACGTTACCGATGTGCTCCCAGTAGCGACAGCAGCCATTCGAAACGCAAATAACTCAGATGAGATTTTGCAGAATGTCAAACAGTCTACGGGGATGACCATCCGTCTGTTGAGCGATTACGAAGAAGCCTTTTATGGATATTCGGCCATCGTCAACTCCACCTATGTGGAAGATGGATATTCCGTCGATATTGGTGGGGGATCAATGGAAGTCACATATTTCCAGAACCGAGAGCTCGTCTTTTATCACAGTTTTCCGTTCGGTGCCGTGACGTTAACGAAAGAATTTATGAAAGATGAGACGATGACGAAAGACGAGCGGAAAGCGTTGACCACATACTTAAAGAAGGCATTCAAAGAAATTGAATGGCTCGAACCACATGGTGTCCCACTTGTCGGTGTCGGTGGGACGGCTCGTAACTTAGTCCGGGTCGAACAGACCATATCGAACTTCCCGCTTGAAGGAATCCATCAGTATACGATTTCTGCTGAACAGTTAGAGGGCGTCATAGATGAACTCGTCGGAATGTCGAGCAAACAACTCGGACGTTTGGATGGGCTGTCAAAAGACCGGGTCGACATCATCGCGCCTGCCGTGACAGCAATCGGCGAACTCGCTAAATATTTGATAGTACCTGAGTTCACGATGAGTAACAATGGACTCCGTGAAGGTCTCTTCTATGAAAACTATTTACATGAGCATGATAAAGTTCGTTTTGCCGATGTGAAGGAAGAAAGTTTTCGTCATTTTGAAAAACAATACGACGTGAATCCGACTCGTCATCAACATCTCATCCGATTGGCTAGACAGTTGTATACCGGATTAATTGAAGTGAAGGCGATTAAACCGAAACCATTTGAGCCTGGTCTTCTTGAAGGTGCCTGCCGCCTTGCCTATGTCGGTGAATATATCGATCACAACAATAAAAGTGACCACACGTTCCATCTGATTACCACAAACGATTTCAAAGGACTAAACAACGAGGATCGACTCGCTCTTGCCCTCGTCACATCCTTCAAATCAAAACGAGTATTGGAACAACATATCGAGGCTTTCCCGAAATGGTTTGATCAAAAGTTATTGAAGAGTTTGGAGTTGCTCGGGTCGATTGTGAAACTCGTCGATGCCCTCGACTTGACGGAGCGTCAGATCGTGACGGACATCCATGTTGCTAGTACAAAGGACGGTCTCACACTTACGCTAGATACGAATGGTTCCGCACGTTTTGAGTTGCAGCGAAGCACTCGCCATAAAAAGCATTTAGAGCGCGCAATTGATCAATCGATTGAGATTGTCTTGAGCGAGGAGGAGTAACCATGTCCGAATATACGAATGAACATTTTAACAACCGTGAACTCAGCTGGCTCGACTTTAACGAGCGTGTCCTCGAGGAGGCGATGGATGAACGAAATCCATTGATGGAACGATTGAAATTTTTGGCGATTTTCAGTTCTAACCTTGATGAATTTTATATGGTACGAGTCGGTGGATTGAAAGATGAGGTCCTCGCCGGGTTCAATCGTCCGGAAGACAAGACGGGCCTCACTCCAAAACAGCAGATCAAGTCCATTTCGATGCGAGCGCAAGAACTCGTCGAGACGCAATATGCGACATATAAAAAAATCACGAAACAGTTATCGAATCAGCACGTTCGCTTCTTAAGGACGAAACATTTGAACAAGACCCAACAAGACTTCGTGAAAGAGTATTTTCGAACGCACGTATTCCCTGTCCTGACGCCGATTGCAGTCGACGCCTATCGTCCGTTCCCAATGCTCTTATCTAAGTCACTGAACATTGCTGTCGAGATTGCCTCGAATGGCGAAGGAAAAAAACGACTCGCCCTCGTTCAAGTGCCATCCGTTCTTCCGCGGTATCTGGAACTACCTACCGATGATGAAGAACATACCGATTTGATTTTACTTGAGGATTTGATCATTCAATTCATCGACTCACTCTTCAAAGGATTTGTCGTCGAGTCCACGATGCCTTTCCGAATTACGCGGAACGCGGACATGCCGTTTCACGAAGAGGGCAGTCGTGACGTCTTGAAACAAATCGAAAAAGAATTGAAGAAGAGAAGATATGGGGTTGCCATCCGACTCGAGGTACAGCAACGATCGTTACGAAAAGAACTGTTGTTCATGCTACAAGACGTCCTTGACTTACATGACCGGGATATCTTTATTGTCGACGGTCCGATCGACTTGACCTTCCTGTTTGGGATCTACAATCAGATCGGGATGGAATATGATGACATGATCAATGAAACGTTGATCCCATTTATCCCAGAAGGTCTTGAATCGGGCAAAGATTTATTCCAAAGTATCGCTAAACAGGATTATCTGCTCCATCACCCGTATCATTCATTCGATCCAATCGTCCGTTTTATCGTTCAAGCCGCCAAAGACCCGAACGTCTTGGCAATCAAGCAGACACTCTATCGCGTCTCCGGGGACTCTCCCATCATCAAAGCCTTGACTGATGCAGCCGAGAGCGGAAAACAAGTCACTGTCCTCGTCGAACTAAAAGCACGTTTTGATGAAGAAAAAAACATTCAATGGGCGAAGCAACTTGAGAAAGCCGGAGCTCATGTCATCTACGGCTATAAAGAACTGAAGACACACTCAAAAATCACCCTCGTCGTTCGCATTCTAGAAGGTGGTGTGTTGCAACGGTTCATTCATCTTGGTACCGGTAACTATAACGATTCGACCGCCAAGCTATACACAGACATTGGGCTCCTCACCACAAATGAAGAACTCGCTGAAGATGCAACGAACTTTTTCAACTGGTTATCCGGTTATGGGGAACGACCATCTTGGCATCAGTTCGAGACGTCGCCTGACGACATGAAAGACTTCTTCTTGAATAAAATCGATGATGAGATCAAACTGCATGAAAAGTACGGCAACGGTCGCATCGTCGCTAAGATGAACTCGATCACGGACCGGGCCATCATCACAAAATTGTATGATGCTTCGTCCGCGGGAGTGAAAATCGATTTGATTGTCCGAGGCATTTGTTGCTTACGACCGGGAATTAAAGGGGTCTCTGAAAACATCAAGGTCATCTCGATCATCGACCGTTATCTCGAACATTCCCGAATCTTTTATTTTTACCAAAATGGAAAAGAAGACTTGTACTGTTCCTCTGCGGACTGGATGACACGAAATATGAAAAAACGGATCGAGATACTCTTCCCTATCTTGAACGCATCACATAAAACATACATCAAAGATATGATGGCCCTTCAACTCGTCGATAATGTGAAAGCAAGAAGACAACGTTCTGACGGCCGCTATGTATACGTGAAACGTGAGACCAACGAGGAAGAGATTCAATCTCAAATTATCATCCATCAATATACGGGTGGTCGATGGAACAACATACCTAGCGTATTCGAACGAGAACCGTCAAATTGGGCGGAACGCGAAGTGCTCCGCCTTCGGGCCGAGAACGAGAAAATGACAGATGACTGATGTTAGACTTCTCAAATAAGAAAACTCGTTGTATAATAAATTCGATTCAGTTATTATGAAGCGCTTTCATTTAGAGACGGAGGAATTATTTATGCAGGAGATTTTATTATCATTACTCGCCGGCTTGATTTGTGGTGCCATCTTCACCGCACTCAAACTGCCACTGCCTGCCCCACCGGTATTGCCAGGAGTTGTTGGAATTTTCGGGGTATTCCTCGGAATGAAGGTTTATCAATTTGCTGTAGCGAACTGGCCATTCTAATAAAAGATGCCCTCGAAAAAGGGCATCTTTTATTATTTAGTCTAGTGTATGAATGGCTTTATGACAGGTCGGACAAACCCAGATGCCACGTTCCTCTGTCAAGTGATACTCAATCAAGTGATACGCCTCTTTCCCAAATCGTTCAGCTAGGTCTACATGACAGCTCGCACAAGTCGTCACATGAGACTTTGGTGCTAAGAGTTTTTCCCGAAACAAGTGAGCCTCATATGACGCTTTCGTCCATTTAGACGATGGTACATAATAGCCGTCATTCCATTTTTTTCGAATCGATTCGTACGGTTCATCTACCTCATACATCCCCATTTGCAATAACGGATGATGAAAATGTAGTTGCAACAGGTCGACTAAGGAATACAGTTGTACCCCTTCCTGTTTCTCTCCTAGCCAATACGGATCGTCTGGTCGCCCAATCATCTCTTCAAGTAAAACCTCTGCTTCCGCCACGATGCCATGCCCAATCACTTCGATAAATACTGTCGGTGTCGTCACGGACCCCTTTACATAAACCGGACTTTGTTCAAGAAAATAAGTCGGGAATGCGTTCCAGACATCATATCGCTTTGGATCGACTTGTAGGACGTTCATCGTTTATTGATGAGCGAGCGTGAATCGTTCACGCCATTCGGCATCAAATTGATTGGTACGGAACATTTCAATCTCTTGTTTATATGGAGCGACTTTCGTTTTTTCGCTAATCGGGATATATGGCGTCTCTAGGATTTTCGGTAGATGCGCAAATGCCTCGTGATGAATGACACGATTCAATGTATCAAACCCGATCTCTCCGTAGCCGATGTTTTCATGACGGTCTTTTTTCGCACCGCGCACGTTCTTCGAATCATTTACATGAATGACTCCGAGACGGTCGAGTCCGACGATTCGATCGAATTGTTCGATGACGCCGTCTAAATCACCGACTAAGTCATATCCGGCATCGTGGACGTGACACGTATCAAAGCAAACTGAGAGTCGATCATTGTGCGTCACGCCATCAATGATGGTTGCAAGCTCTTCAAATGTCTTACCAAGTTCGCTTCCTTTCCCTGCCATCGTCTCCAATGCAATCTTCACTTTTTCATCACCCGTCAACACTTCATTCAATCCTTCGATGATTCGAGCGAGACCGATTTCTTCTCCCGCTCCGACATGAGCGCCCGGGTGAAGAACGACGTGACGAGCCACTTGGAGTGCTTCTGCCCGCTTTAATTCCTGAGTTAAGAAAGAGACGGCCAATTCAAACGTCTCTGGTTTCGTCGTATTCCCGAGATTGATGATATATGGTGCGTGAACAACAATCTCTTCGATGTCATGTGCGGCCATATGTTTGAGTGCTGCCTCAATATTTAAATCTTCAATGGGTTTACGGCGTGTGTTTTGGGGCGCACCTGTATACACCATCATCGTATTCGCCCCGTAAGAGACTGCCTCTTCACTCCCTGCTAACAACATCTTTTTACCTGATACCGAAACGTGTGAACCTATTTTTAACATCCTCATCTTCCCTTCATTTGCTTCTCTCTTTAGTTTACACAAAAAGAAGAACCGACTCCAAGAAGTCGATTCTCTCAAAAAATTAACGTTTGTTTTTCTTACGTGCTGCACGACGATCCGAGCGTTGTTGTTGCATATGCTCGCGTGATGCCGTCTCTTTCAACTTATACTTGAATTTCTTCTTATAGCCAGGCTTCACTTTCTTCTTCGCCTTCTTGATTTCACCGGCCATGCGACTGTGTGCCGTATGCGAGACTTTCATCTTCCGGTCTGTTTGACGACGACGACGTGTTTTAATCGGTTGAATCGAACCGTTGCGCAAATCGACGTGTGTAAATTCAAACCCACGTTCTTCGAGACGGTTAATCGGTCCATTCTCATGGTCCTCATATAGTGTGTACGCCTCACCTGATGCGCCCGCACGTCCCGTACGACCGACACGGTGCGTATAGAAATCAAGGTCTTTCGGAATCCCATGGTTGATGACGTGAGAGACTCCTGAAATATCGATACCGCGAGCCGCTAAATCCGTAGCAATCACATACTGATATTTCGCATCATTGATGTCCTTGATGGCTTGTTTGCGGCGACGTGCCTGCATATCTCCGTGCAACGTACCGACGTTTAGACCTGCTTCGCGGAACGACGTCTCCAACTCATCTGCCTCTTGTTTCGTATTGGTGAACACGAGACAAACGAATGGATTGATTGCTTTCGCAATTTCGACAGTCAATTCTTTACGGTCACGGTGACGAACGGGAATCACGTGGTGCTTGATTTTTGGTGCGACGCGATGCTCGGGGCTCGCCTCTGCAAAGCGTGGGTCATGAAGGTATTTCTTCAAGAACGGTTCAAGGTTCTCAGGAATCGTCGCTGAGAAGACCATCGTTTGCAGTTTTTCAGGAAGCGCCTGTGCGATGCGGTCGACCTCCGGCAAGAATCCCATATCGAGCATTTGATCGGCTTCATCGACGACAAAGTGTGTCACTTTGTGCGGGAATAACGCCTGTGCTTTCATGAGATCAAGGATTCGTCCCGGTGTCCCGATGATCAATTGTGGTGGATTTTTCATCTTATCGATCTGACGTTCGCGGTCTGTCCCTCCGACAATCAAACTCGATTTGATGTAATCCGGGTTTTTAATCAAAATTGATTTCAATTCTTCATGAATCTGCCAAGCGAGTTCGCGTGTCGGTGCGACGACGATTGCTTGTACTGAAGCATCTTCTGGGTTGATCGCTTCAACGATCGGTAACAAGAACGCAAGTGTTTTACCCGTTCCTGTCTGTGATTTTCCAATAATATCTCGACCATTCAAGGCAGCCGGAATAATCCGGGCTTGTATATCGGTCGGTTTCGTAATGCGCTTTTCTGTTAACGCATCAACCATAAACGGTAGCAATTTGAACTGTTGGAAGCTGTTCAATCGATACACCTCCTGTTTCTTTCCACTTTTCCTAGCATAGCGGAATCAAATGATTTGTCAATCAATCTTTTGCCACACCTTCATATAAATAACTCGATGAATAATAGTGTTTGGCAATTTTCTTTCCATTTAAATGTTGTTCGAGTGCTTTGAAGCCGACTTCCATCATCTCGTTCGGTGACTGCACGACAGTGGCATTGACCTTCCCGTTTTGAATGAGCGGATAGATATCTGAAATCCCGTCGACCGACACGATCGTCTTATCCGTCAAACCGTGACTTTCTAAAGCCCGGACGACACCGAACGTATTATCATCGTTATGTGAAAAGACTGCATCAAACGGAATCTCTTCTTCTAACCAACGTGACATCTCAATTTCAGCTTGGAATGTGTCATAGTTCCCGGTGATGGATGCGATGATCTGAAAATCGTCACCATGTTGCTTCTCGTACTCTCGAATGCCGAGACTCCGGTCCATCGTGGAACGAACTTTCGGGGTTCCCCTCACTTCGACCACGCGAATCGGACGATCGAGCTCATTATACTTGGCAGCAATTTGTTCGGCCGCCATCCGACCGATGTCAACATTGTCGGATACGACGGATGTGAGCACACTCGGATGATCAATCATGCGGTCAATCGCAATAATCGGGATGTTTTTACGTTTTGCGCGTTCTAATGAAGGTTGAATGAACGTGTCATCGAGAGTCGTCAAAAAGATGGCCTCGACACCCCGGTCAATCAATGAATCTAATTTTTCTTTTTCAAGGACACGTGAGTCTTCACTCGTTGTCGGAATCGGGATGAACCCTTTTTGATTTGCTGTATGCACGAACGAGTCCAGTAGTTTATTCGCATGTTCGTGTTTATCACTGACAAATACGAATCCGACTTCTTTTTCATTCGTCTTTTGCTCTGGGAGTTGAATCGAGGTGATAAGGAGAATCGTCATGGCCCACACGATCGGTAACCAAAGCCAATAATGTTTTAGTCCTTTCATGACGGTTGTCTCCTTGGGATTTTGATTAAAATCGCGGTCCCTTTGTTCATCACACTATCAATCTCCATCGCACCGTTAACGCTCTTCAAGTACTCTTGAATCATATAGATTCCTAGACCGTTTCCACTTTCCTTCGTCGTATTGAAGGCGGAACCGACTGTCTTGAGTTGTTCCTCACTCATGCCAATTCCGTTATCTTCAATCAAAAAGCGATATTCCTGCTCCGTAAAGAGTACCGTCACGACGACACTCCCGTCAGCGCCTTTTGATTCGACGGCATCGACCGCATTTTTGAAGAGGTTGTAGATAATTTGAACGAGCATATCAAAGGATGCATAAAATGGAGGCATGTCGTTCGGTACAAGTAATTCCCATTTTGTCGGTCGTTTGTAACATTCGGCATCCATTAAAAATTCAAGTCGTTTCGCAAAGTCTAACATGTTGATCCAATCTTCATTTTTACCAGCCTGATCGGGTTTGGCGAGCGTTAGCATCGTTGAAATCAAATCATTCGCCCGCTCCAGTTCTTTGATGGCGACATCCACCATATCTGAACTACCTTGACCCTCGCGCACCATCTGCAACGTGATATGGACGGGAGTCAGAGGATTTCGAATTTCATGGGCAATCCCGGCGGCCAATTGACCGAGCGAGGCTAATTTTTCTTGATGCAAAATCAACTGTTGCTGACTCAACTGTTCACGTCGTGACGTTTCCATCCGCTGTGCATAATCGTTATACGTATCGAGTAGCGTCTCCACTTCTTTCGAACCCGTTCGTTCCAATGAAATCGTTCCGAGCGATTGTTGTTGTTTAATCTGGTTGACCAGCTCGACAAGCGGATTCGTCAACGTCCGGGAAAGCAACAATCCAACGAGAATGCTCAGGAAGAATGTAACGAGCGCAATCATCAAATACTGCCAACGCGTGTCGTAGACCGTTTCATAGACGGAGTCATTTTGATGTTTTGCGAGCATGCTCCATCCACTGACTCGTGCATCCGGTTCAAACATTACCGTATCTTCATCCGTACTCAAGATTGTCCGTTCGCTTCGATTTAATGCTTCGTCGATGACTTCACGCGATATCCGACGCTCTGCATCTGTGACCAAGTTGAACGAAGTCGTCAACACTTCGCCTTGCTCATCTAACAAGTATAGAATCATGTCATCATTCGCAGATTCCAACGAACGACGATACAAGTCAGAGTTCAAGACACTAATGCTTCCCCCAAAAATACCGATTGGTCGATTTTCTTCGATGACCGGAACGTATAGGAAAGTTCCCATATCCCCACTGATCATCACAGGGTCACTCATATATAGTTCTTTTCCACTTGCAGTCAATACTTCCGTGAACTTCGGATCCCGTTTCAGAACAGAAGAGGCGACTTGTCGCTCCGAGTACCATTTAAATGAGTCTTGATTGACATCATAATAAAAGATGGACGTAAAACTCGTGCGTTGATTCAAATATCCTGTTCGGATCCGTTCTTCAATCCATGGCTCATTTCCAACGTAAGCGCCTAAGTAAACTAAATCCTCATACAATTTCCCAAGTCGGGACTCCACATTCTCAATACTGTCATCGATGGCGTAATCAAATTGCTCTTTCGCCAATTCTTCTGCTCGAGACACCGTGACGCGGTCAGCAGAGAAGGCAAGTGATGAAATGACAAGTGCTAAAATAATGATGATGATGAACGTAATTTGGAAAAAGTACGATTTTCTTAGTTCACGCAATGGTTTCATGCGATTCACGGCGTCCCTCCTCTCTAACCTAAAAATTATAGCATGAATACACGCAAATCTTTTCGTATTTTCGAAACAATGTTAGACTAATACGTATGAAAGCACTTCGAAAGGAGCCTTCGTCTTCATATGAAAGTTAAAAAAATTAGCCCACGCGGATATTGTTATGGTGTCGTCGATGCCATGAAGCTCGCAAATGAGGCGGTCGCAAATCCTGATTTGCCACGCCCGATTCATATACTTGGAATGATTGTCCACAACCGTCACGTCACACAGGCGTTTGAGGATCTCGGTGTCAAAACCGTTGATGGAGAAGACCGCATGCAAGCGCTCGAAACCATCGATCGAGGAACAGTCGTCTTCACGGCGCACGGCATTTCACCACTCGTCCGGAAACGTGCCATCGAGAAAGGATTGACGATTGTAGATGCCTCTTGTCCTGACGTCTTGGTCACTCACGATTTGATTCGTGAGAAAACGGCAGAAGGATATGATGTCATCTATATCGGAAAACACGGGCATCCGGAACCGGAGGGTGCAATCGGGGTTGCACCAGACCATGTTCATTTGATTCAATATGAACATGAAATCGATCAGTTGCCGAGTCGCTTGTTCGAACGAAAAATTTTGGTGACGAACCAGACGACGATGAGTCAATGGGACGTTTCCGCATTAATTGAAACGATTCAAGCCCGTTATCCTCACGTGGAAGTGCATAATGAAATCTGTAACGCGACGCAAGTTCGTCAAGAAGCCGTCGCTGAACAAGCGGGAGACTGCGAATTGTTGATTGTCGTCGGAGATCCCAAATCAAATAACTCCAATCGTTTAGCACAAGTTTCAAAAGAGATTGCCGGAACGAATGCATATCGGATCGGTGACTTGAGTGAACTTGACTTGAATTGGCTTGAAGGCGTGGAGACCGTAGCAGTGACGTCGGGCGCCTCTACCCCGACACCGATCACGAAAAAAGTCATCGACTTTTTATCGCAATATGACCCAGACGATTTAAGCACGCACGATAAAACGCCATTTCTTGAACTTCGGAGTATCTTACCGAAAGTGAAAGCATTGCGTAAGTGAAGGAATCCCCCATTCTCTCAGAGGATGGGGGATTTTTAGGCTTTACTTGAATTGAAACGGATTCGTGTTGGCAACAGATTGAATCAAGTCGACATTGATTTTCGCTTTTTCAAACTTTTTGCTGAGCACGTCG
The DNA here is from genome assembly GCF_000023045.1 of Exiguobacterium sp. AT1b. Classification (GTDB taxonomy): domain Bacteria; phylum Bacillota; class Bacilli; order Exiguobacteriales; family Exiguobacteriaceae; genus Exiguobacterium. The sequence goes on from NC_012673.1 coordinate 537,313, forward strand.
ATCACACCTTGTTTCATGATACTCTCGACATGATGTCCCGGGTCTACGACTGCGAGTCCAAGCGCCATCGCATCATGAGCCACGTGGAAATATAAATCACCCGTCACATATGCATCTGCACCTTTGAAATGCGCAGTAGACACATACTTATTCCCGTCTCCACCTAATATGGCAACTTTTTCAATCGAACGACCCGGGTCTCCGACGACTCGCACGCCCTCAACTCCAAAGCTTGTTTTCACGTGTTCGGCAAACTGTTCAAGTGTCATGGCTTGTTCAAGTCGACCGATTCGCCCTAGCCCAAATACATGACCCTCGATTTCATCGCGCATGAGGTCATACGCCACTTCCTCATATGGATGGGCGTCTTTCATTGCTTTTAGTACACGTTTCTTCTGACTCTCCCGAACGACCGTTTCGATTTTCACCTCGTCCACTTGTTCCGTTTTATGCGGGCGACCGATGAAGGGATCTGTCCCCTCGAGCGGAGTGAATTGCCCCGTTCCGGAAACACGGAACTGACAGTCCGCATAGTCACCAATATGTCCTGCACCCGCTTTTCCTAGAGCCCGGGATACGTCATGCGCATGCGTGGATGGAACGAATACACTTAGTTTATAGACCGGCTCATCATAGGTCGGGACGAGTACTTTCGTATCTCGGAGACCGATCGCCTCACTCATCCAATCGTTCACACCACCGCTGCATACGTCTAAATTCGTATGAGCGACATAGACCGCGATATCGTGCTGAATACATTTCATCGTAATCTTCCCAGCCGTGGAACGGTCATTGACTTGAGCTAACGGACTAAAGATGGGTGGATGATGCGCGATAATCAAATCGATTTGTTTCTCAATCGCTTCATCCACAACCGATTCAAGTACATCAAGCGTGACCATGACCCGTTTGACTTCTTTGTTGAGCGACCCAATCTGCAAGCCGATTTTATCCCCTTCGACCGCTAAATGTTTCGGTGCAAATTCCTCAAACAATTGAATCACTTGATTGCCGTTCGCCATTACTGACTCACCTCTCTCATCTTGTCACGCATCCGTTTGAACTCCACTTGTTTTTGAATCAAGGCTTCCGATTGAATGCCAGCTGCCATCTGTCCAAGCACATAATCGAGCTTATCAGCTTCACGACTCCATTTGAGTTTAAATGCTTCTGGTCGCTCTTGAACGAGATATGGACCGAATAACAACTGCCACATGCGCTCGTCCGACTCGTCACTATAAATGGACTCAGTTCCTTTTTCTCCGACAAGGATTTCGTAAACCTTATCATTTTCTTCCACAATTGCCTCTTCGACAAGGACATATCCATGTTCAAGCAGCCAGCTTCGTACGTGTTGCCCATCAACGTTCGGTTGAAGGACGAGCCGTTCGACCGCACCGAGCTTATCTTGACCCGCTTCGAGAATGGAGCGAATCAAACTGCCGCCCATCCCGCAAATCGAGATACACGTCGCTTCATTGGGCTGTAAGACAGCAAGACCATCGCCAAGGCGTACATCAATGGCATCACCTGCCCCAATCAAATCGACTTGTGCTCTCGCAGCTTCCATCGGCCCAACGTTCACTTCACCCGCGATTCCTTTTGAAATGATTCCTTGCTGAAAGGCATAGCATGGGACATACGCATGATCCGAACCAATATCGGCGAGCACACTTCCTTTTGGGATATAATCGACAACCTGCTTCAATCGTCGGTCTAACATGACACGTTCTTGCATACAGACAACTCCTTTGTTCTACTTCTTCCCTAGCGTATCGAATTCTCCACAGTTCGACAACAAAAAACGCACCCCATCACGGAGTGCGTCACCTCTTATTGTTCAATCAACCAGTTCGCAAGCACTTCTGCTTCTTCAGCTGATGCAAGACCTGCTGGCATCGCACCTTGACCGTTGACGATGATGTTTGCGATTTCTTCTGGTGAAAGACGATCGCCGACACCTGTAAGTGCTGGACCGACGCCACCTTCAAGGTTTCCGCCGTGGCAACCTGTGCAACCCTTCGCAGCATACAACTCTTCTGGGTTCATTTCAGTGACTGCTGGACCTTCAGCCGCTTGTTGCGCCTGATTCACCCCAAAATACGATAATGATACCATGGCAATAATTGCGACGATTGCGATTGCCGCAAACGGTAACAATGGATTACGCATTGTAGTTCCCCCTCATGTTCATTCCAAATTTCTATCCAACACTATTTTACTCAAAAAATAATAAAGAAGGAAGGAAAATCACTCATTTTCCTTCCTTTCTTCTAAAACTTCACACTTTATTCAAATATGAAATTAATCGAGGAAGTCTTTCAAGCGTTTGGAACGACTCGGATGACGCAATTTACGAAGGGCTTTCGCTTCGATTTGACGAATCCGCTCACGTGTGACACCGAATACTTTACCAACTTCTTCGAGTGTGCGTGTGCGGCCGTCATCTAGACCGAAACGAAGGCGAAGGACGTTCTCTTCACGGTCTGTCAACGTATCTAGTACGTCTTCTAATTGCTCTTTCAACAATTCATAGGCTGCCGCATCTTGAGGAGCCATCGCATCTTGGTCTTCGATGAAGTCACCGAGATGTGAGTCGTCTTCTTCCCCAATCGGTGTTTCTAAAGAAACAGGTTCTTGGGCAATCTTTAGAATTTCACGGACCTTCTCAGGTGTGAGTTCCATCTCTTTGGCAATCTCTTCCGGAGAAGGTTCGCGACCGAGGTCTTGAAGCAATTGACGTTGGACACGAATCAATTTGTTGATTGTTTCCACCATGTGTACAGGAATACGAATCGTACGGGCTTGGTCAGCAATCGCACGTGTGATCGCTTGGCGAATCCACCACGTCGCATACGTCGAGAATTTGAACCCTTTCATGTAGTCGAATTTTTCGACCGCTTTAATAAGTCCCATGTTCCCTTCTTGAATCAAATCAAGGAAGAGCATCCCACGACCGACATAACGCTTCGCAATCGACACGACGAGACGTAGGTTCGCTTCTGCGAGACGTTTCTTCGCTTCCTCGTCCCCTTGCTCGATTCGTTTAGCGAGCTCTGTCTCATCTTTCGCACTGAGGAGATCGACTCGTCCGATTTCTTTCAAATACATTCGAACTGGGTCGTTGATTTTGATTCCGGGAGGTACTGATAAGTCGTTCAAATCGACTTCTTCATCCTCTTTTTTCGCAGGTGTTTCTTCTGCGTCCGCTGCATCTTCTGTGACGCGGATGTCTTTAGCCTCTAAATCTTCGATGAAGTTATCGATGAAATCCGAATCCACCTCGAAGTGACTGAGGCGATCTTGGATTGCTTGCATTGAGACGACGCCTTTTTTCTTACCTAACTTTTCAAGTTCCTCTATGGCGTTAAATAAATCCTCTTTCTTCTTCTCTGCCATCTAGCAGTTCAACTCCTTCCAAACTTCATCCACGATCATCGTTCTCGAAGACGACGACTACGGGCAATCAATTCTTGTAGCTTGGACGCCTGGTCTACAATACTTTCGGCGTCTTGAGCGATTTCCCTTTTTGCACGCTCGATTTGACGTTGCTCCTCATAACTGTTTATGACCCGAATGTATTCGTCTAAAACATCTTCAGACAGTTCATCCGGTCCAGCCATCAGACGAATCTCTGCAAAGCGCATCGCATAATCAGGACGTTGATCGCAATAACGCTCCATGAACGGAAGCGTGATCTGATCAAACTCGTCCTGTGTCATCGTTTCGGACACGATTTCATACAATGCTGAACCTAACATACGATGGGTTTCATCTTGATAACGAAGCCCTAAACGGTCGCGTACGAAACGGACCTGCTCCGGCCCCGTCAACATCGCACGCAACAAGTACTTCTCGGCTTTCATCCAACGTGGCTCACCTGCTTTACTCGAGCGTTTTCGTACCGGCTCTACAGGTTCCATCGCGCGGGTGGGAGTTGATTCGCTTGACGTCGGACGAGGGATTCTCGAACGGAGCGTCTCTAGCGGGATCTCAAACTCATCCGATAATTTCTTCACATATAAATCTCTTCGAATCGAATCATTTGTCTTACCGATCTCTTCAAGCATAGATTCAATAAAGCGAATCCGTTCTCCTTCTCGGTTCAAGTTTTTTCCACGTCGGTACATGCGATTCATAAAATCGAGAACACTCAACTGCTCAGATTCAATAAACTGTTGCCAGTGAGTTGCCCCATGCTGACGGATATAATCATCTGGGTCCGTCTTTTCCGGTAGTGGCAAAACTTGGACATCGAGTGGAGACGCTTCTAAGAGGCGGATGACTTTTTGTGTCGCTTCTTGTCCCGCGTGGTCTCCGTCATAACAGATGATGACTTCTTCCACGATGCGGGATAGCGCCCTTGCGTGTTGAGGGGAGAACGCGGTCCCGAGCGATGCCACAACTTCTTGTGTGCCCGCTTGCGCGACTTGCAGGACGTCGACGTTCCCTTCAACGAGGAAGACACGTTTTTTCTTACGCATCGTCGCTCGGGCTTGGGAGAAACCGAACAACAACTCGCTCTTATTGAAGAGTGGCGTCTCAGCCGTATTCACATACTTGGGTTGTCGGTCGTCAATCGCTCGTCCACTGAAGCCAACGATGGTGCCGTCTCGATCCGCAATCGGAAAGACGACCCGTCCTTCAAATCGGTCAAAATATTCACCGGACTTCGACTTTGAGATCAAACCTGCCTCAACCATTACTTCTAAATCAAACCCGCGCCGCTCCAACAGCTCGACAGTAAAGCGTCGTTGGTCTGGGGCAAAACCGATCTTGTATTGCGCAATCGTCTCTTCAGCTAGGTCACGATTCCGTAAATACGTTAAGCCCACTTCTCCAGCTTCTGTTTTCATCAACACTTCATGATACAAGTCGGCGACAAGGCGATGCGCATCACGCATCTGTTTGCGCCATACCTGTTCACGCGTCAATTCCTCGTCTCCTTGAATGCCGTCTACCGAAATATTCGCCCGTGTTGCCAAGCGTTCGACCGTCTCAGGAAACGACAACCCCTCGGTTTCCATCACGAACGTAAATACATTTCCGCCGGCGCCACAACCGAAACAGTGATACATCCCTTTTTCAGGTGAGACGGAGAAAGATGGTGAGTTTTCGGAATGAAACGGACATAATCCGACAAGGCGGTGTCCTTGTTTCTTTAGTTCGACACGTTCGCCAATCAATTCTACGATATCGGTCGCTTGTTTCACTTCTGCGATGACTTCATCTGGTATTCGTGGCATGTTGACCACTCCCTGTTTCCAATCTCGCAACGAAACGGAACGCTCATCACGTTCCGTTTCACTGTACTGTCAATACTCTATTATACCCTCTTGAAGCAATGATTACTAATTGAAACACTTACTCATTCAATCATCTTTAGACTGTTCGAGATGACGCAAGATGATCCCTGCCGTTTCTTCAACTGCTTTGTTCGTCACATCGATGACATCGCAACCGATTCGTTCATAAATACCGCGCGCATACTCGAGTTCACGATTGATTCGCTCGAGTTGCGCATAATCGGCTTCCGGCTTCAAACCGAGCGATTTGAGACGTTCCATCCGAATTGAAATCAGCTTTTCCGGAGAGATGATCAACCCGACACATCGTTCAGCAGGCAAATCAAACAACTCCTCAGGCGGTCTCGATTCTGGAACGAGCGGTACGTTCGCGACTTTATATCGTTTCAGTGCCAAATATTGAGATAGCGGCGTCTTTGACGTTCGAGAAACACCGACCAACACGATATCGGCTTTTTTCAGCCCACGCGGGTCCCGACCATCGTCATACTTGACGGCAAACTCCATCGCCTCGATTTTTCGGAAGTAATCATCATCCAATCGATAGATGAGCCCCGGCTTTTCACGTGGCGCTTCTTTCAATTGACCAGATAACACATCGAGCAAATCTCCGAGCAAATCTACCGTCTTCACTTGATGTTCTTCACCGAGTCGCATGAGAAGGGCGCGATGTTCCTCATTAACGAGCGTGAACGCAATGATGGCCTGTTGTGCTTTCGCTTGCGTGACGACATCGATAATCGTCTGCTCATCTTCGACGAACGGGATGCGAAGAGTATCAATCGCATTCTCGTGGAATTGGATACTCGCTGCCCGGACGACGAGTTCGCACGTCTCCCCGACCGAGTCACTTACAACGAACACGAGTTGTTTCGTAGTCAATTCGGTTTCCTCCTCAGATCGACTCATCGTTCGCTAGCGCAATGAGCACCTTCGTCATATTGGTCTTCGTCATACGTCCGAGCACAATCAGTTTCCCATCCTTTTCTTCTACGACGGGCATGGCATCGATTTGTTTCTCGATCAATTTCATCCCAGCCCGAATCAACGTTTCTGTTTTCTCACATACCGTGATGTTCGGCATGCGGGTCATGATGACGTTGACGGGTAACTGGTCTAAGTCTTGATTTCCGATGGCCGCGCGAAGGAGGTCTTTGCGAGATAAAACTCCGACTAACTCCCGGTCACGTCCGACAACGAATAACGAGCCGACATCTTCTAAGAATAAGGTGACAATCGCATCGTATACCGTCATCTCATCCCGTACGACTTTCGCAGAAGACATGAAGTCCCCTACGGTCAGCGAATCTAATTTTTCTCGGAGCATCGACGAATTCCGTTTGCCAACGAACGTGTAGCCGACACGAGGTCTAGCTTCAAGTATTCCTGTCATCGTCAAAATGGCGAGGTCAGGCCGCAAGGTCGCACGTGTCAATGAGAGCTCTTGTGCGATTTGTTCCCCTGTGATCGGCCCGTTCTCCTTCACGATCTCGACGATTTTTTGTTGGCGTTCATTCAGTTGCATAGCCAACCCCCTCTAGTTTGTTTAGAGTACGAGCGCGTTGAAATCTGCGACACGCTTAATCGTCGTTGCAAGTCGGTTCATTTCATGGAGACGGTTTTGGCGGACCGCCTCGTCATCACTCATAACCATTGTATGTTCGAAATACATCATAATCGGTGATTCGAGTTGTTGTAGAAGGTCGAGCGCTTTCTTGTAATCTCCCATCTCGACAGCATCGGCTGTTGCAGGAGCGGTCTGTTCAATCGCATCATGTAACGCAATCTCATGATCGTTCTCAAACAATGAAGGATCGACGTCTCCCGCTTCACCTTTTTTCGAGATGTTCACGACACGCGACAATTGCTCAATCAATGCCTTCGCATCCGTTGATACAAATTCTTGAATCGCGTCTGCGCGGGCATCGAGTCGCACAACCGTCAATGAGGTCGTCAATACGGCGTCAATCACATCATAACGAACCTGCTGTTCTTGCAGGCGATATTTCAAGCGCAGTTTGAAGAAATCATCTAGTTGTGCCTTAACTTGTTCTTTATCGGCTTCATAGAGTCCTGCTTCCAGTTGCAATTCGACAACTTTTGAAAGCAACGTGTCGATTGAGAGGTCAATCTTCCAATCTCCAAGAATTTGAACGACACCTTGGGCCTGGCGACGAAGCGCGAACGGGTCTTGTGAACCGCTCGGAATCATCCCGATACCAAAGAATGCTGCAATCGAGTCTAATTTATCGGCAAGGGCAAGAACGGCACCTGTTGCCGTCTCTGGAGAAGCGTCCCCAGCAAAGCGTGGCATGTAATGCTCACGGATCGCCGCTGCCACTTCCTTGTCTTCGCCTTGTTGGAGTGCATACTTCTCACCCATGATCCCTTGAAGTTCTGTGAACTCGTATACCATCTGGCTCACGAGGTCAAATTTATGAATGGCACCGGCACGGCTTACTTTTTCAAGGTCTGCCTCAAACAACGCCGCAAGTTCTTTGGCGATTTTCGTCACGCGACGTGCTTTCGCACCAGTCGTTCCCAATTTTTCATGGAAGACGATGCGGTCGAGACGTCCGAGTTGATCATCGATTTTCGTCTTTTTGTCTTCTTCATAGAAGAACACTGCATCCGCAAGACGGGCCCGAATAACTTTCTCGTTACCGCGCGCTACATTTTCAAGGTGCTCGGCGTTCCCGTTTCGTACCGTCACAAAATAATTTTTCAACGTTCCGTCGAGATAGACCGGGAAATAACGTTGATGCTCTTTCATCGTTGTGATCAATACTTCCTCAGGCAAGTCGAGGTACGCTTCATCAAATTCCCCGAAGAGAGCGGTCGGCCATTCGACTAAGTTTGTCACTTCTTCGAGCAAGTCGGCATCAAGTGGGATCGTCCATCCTTGTTTCGTGGCAAGCTCTTGAATTTGACGTTCGATTTCAGCTTTACGCATCTCGTAGTTCGCCATAACAAAAGCAGACTCTAATGTCTGGACATATTCGGCAGGTGATGAGATGACCACGTCCCCTTTACTGAGGAAACGATGCCCACGCGTCACGTTATTCGTGTTCACGCCTTCGATTGTGAAGTCGATGATGTCTTGACCGAAGAGGGCGATCAACCAACGAATCGGGCGCATATACCGTAGGCTGCTCGTTCCCCATTTCATGTTTTTCGGGAACGTCAAGCTACGGATCACATCTTCAAGACCGTTCAATAACGAAACTGTTTCTTTTCCTTTTTCATGACGCTCTGCAAAGACGTACTCGACTCCTTTTTCTTCTGCGAAATAGAGATCTTCCACTGTCAATCCGCGGCCACGCGCAAAACCTTGTGCCGCTTTCGACCAGTTACCTTCCGCATCTTGTGCAATCTTTTTGGCAGGTCCACGAAGGGTTTCTGTCAAATCTTGTTGCGTTTCAGCCACATCCCGAACGATGACAGCCAAACGACGTGGTGTCGAGTACACTTCGATTGAGCCAAAATCAACACGCGCCTCTTTTAAGAACGCGTCAACACGTTCCGCCAACTGCTTCTCTGAACGCAAGACGTATTGAGCCGGCAGTTCCTCTAATCCAATTTCTAACAGAAGGTCACGCATTCAAGTCACCTGCTTTCTCTTGTTTCAAAAGTGGGAATCCAAGGCGTTCCCGTTCTTCAATAAATTTAGCGGCACACGCACGGGACATGTTCCGGACACGCTGGATGAAGCCTGTACGTTCCGTCACAGAAATAGCGCCTTTCGCGTCCAACAAGTTGAACGTGTGCGAACATTTTAAAATGTAGTCGTATGCAGGGAAGACAAGGTTCTCTTCAAGCGCACGCTTCGCTTCTTTCTCATACGTATCAAATAACGTGAACAACATATCAACATCAGACAGTTCGAACGTATATTTCGAGTGTTCAAATTCAGGTTGATAGAAGATATCGCCGTATTTGAATCCATCTGTCCAAACAAGGTCGAATACACTTTCTACTTCCTGAATGTATGAAGCGAGACGTTCAAGTCCGTATGTGATTTCCACGGCAATCGGGTCACACTCGATTCCACCGACTTGTTGGAAGTACGTGAACTGTGTGATCTCCATTCCGTTCAACCAAACTTCCCAACCGAGACCCGCTGCTCCGAACGTCGGGTTTTCCCAGTTGTCTTCGACGAAACGGATATCATGCTCGAGCGGATTGATGCCAATCAATTCAAGACTCTCTAAGTACAACTCCTGAATGTTACTCGGTGACGGCTTCATGATGACTTGGAACTGATGGTGTTGATATAGACGGTTCGGGTTTTCCCCGTAACGACCGTCAGCAGGACGGCGTGACGGCTCGGTATAACAGACGTTCCACGGTTCTGGCCCAAGGCTTCTGAGGAATGTCATCGGGTTCATCGTCCCGGCTCCTTTTTCCACATCGTACGCCTGCATCGTCAAACAACCTTTTGACGCCCAAAAGTTTTGTAGCGTGAGAATGATTTCTTGCACTGTCATGTGCTTCATTAATGACACCTCCAATAGTATTGAAACGACAAAAAACGCCCCTATGTGCCTAGCACATAGGGACGGGATTGATTCCCGCGGTTCCACCCTACTTGCCCCAATCATGGGACCACTCTTAAAAGATGTGGGCGCTCTGGAATCGCCATTCGCTCTTCTCATGACACCCGGCTCACACCACCCCGGACTCGCTTCATTCATGACAGGAAGAGTTACTTTTTTCCTTCATCGCGCACGCTATTTCATTTGTCTAATCGTACATCATCGTATCGAATTCACTATGAAAAGTCAATCCTCATTCAGATGAAGTCGAATCATTTGATCGAGTACTCGCTTCGTCTTCAATCGTAGTCCACTATACGATTCCATATATGCATCAAAAAGCTGACGCAAAAGGACTCTGGACTCATCCGATAGCGGGACGTTCCGAAACTCAGACAATTCGTGCTTACTCATCAAGTATAGTAGTTTCGCCAATCGTTCGGACAGCAGGATCACACCTTCTTCTGGATGTCGCGCACATAAAAAGCCACCGGACGCGACAGAGAAGTACATGGGATCCGTCACATCTCCGCAGCGCACACACCCTGTCAAGACTGGGGCGACACCTAACAGATGCAGAATACGTAATTCAACATAGTGCGTGATGACATCTGCGTCCATGCCTGCATTCAGTGCCTGCAAGGCATCCTGTAAGATTCGAAATAGTGGACGATTTTGGACACGATCCTCGACAGACCGATCAACGAGTTCTAACCAATACATCGCATATGCCATCCGTTCGACATCTTTTCGGATTTCAGGATAAGACGTCATGACATCAGATGATTTCAACTGAGCGAGTCCACGGCTAGACGGAAAGATATAGACACCTTCCACAAACGGCTGGCTCGAGGCATGAAACCGGCTACCCGGTTTTTTTGCACCCCGTGCCATGATCGCGACTTTGCCAAGTTCCTCTGTAAACAATGTCACGACTTTATTCGATTCCCCATAATTTACGGTACGAACGACGATTCCCGTGACTTTTTGTAACATGGCTCAATACTCGTCGTCGCGGAAACCGAGGTCACGAAGCTGACCCATCTTGTTACGCCAGTCTTTCTGCACTTTTACCCATAGATTTAAATAAACTTTAGTTCCGAGCAACGCTTCGATATCATGGCGCGCGTCTGTTCCGATTTCACGAAGCATGGCGCCTTTTTTTCCGATGATGATTCCTTTTTGCGAATCACGCTCCACCATAATCACCGCTTCGACATCGATCATCTCAGAGTTCTCGCGTTTCTTGATCGATTCAATGGCTACAGCAATCGAGTGAGGGACTTCATCGCGTGTCTTATGCAACACTTTTTCACGAATCATCTCCGAAATGATGAATCGCTCCGGGTGGTCCGTCACTTGATCGGCCGGATAATACATCGGTCCTTCCGGTAACAATTTCTTGATCTCACCTAAGAGCGGTTCGACGTTGTTGCCTTGTAGCGCCGAAATCGGGACGTACGCCGCGAAATCCAATTCGTTCGTATATTGTTCGATCACTTTCGGAAGTTCATCCGGATGAATCAAATCAATCTTGTTCATAACGAGGATAATCGGTGTGTCGAGCCCTTTGAGTTTCTCAATAATGAAGTCATCACCGGCTCCACGCGGTTCCGTCACGTTCACCATGAAGAGAATCGCATCGACTTCGCGTAGTGCGTTCGTCGCCACTTTCATCATGAAGTCGCCAAGGCGGTGTTTCGGTTTATGAATCCCTGGTGTATCGATGAAGATGATTTGGGAATCATCGGTTGTGTACACACCTTGCACCTTATTTCGTGTCGTTTGAGGTTTATCCGACATGATGGCAATTTTTTGTCCGATCACACGGTTTAAGAATGTCGATTTTCCAACGTTCGGTCGCCCGATAATCGAGACGAATCCGGATTTAAAATCTTCTTGATACATATTGCACCTGCTTTCTCAATTTCAGAACTATTAGTATAGCATGTTCCATAGCCGTGGACCGAATATTATGAGCGCCGTTACGGCAGCACCAAATGAAGCGACTAAAACGGCTCCTGCGGCAACATCTTTCGCTTGCTTCGCGAGCGGATGGACGTCCTTCGTCACGAGGTCTACCGTTCGTTCGATTGCCGTATTCATCAATTCCATGCTAATGACGGCAATCACCCACCCGAACAAGATGACGGTCTCGAGCCTTGTCGGCTGTAACCAGATTGAAAAGATGAATACAAGAAGAGCCGATAGGAGATGGAGACGCATGTTTCGTTCCGAACGAACGGCATGGAGGATCCCCTCACATGCCACACGGAACGGTCTCACACGTTGCCTCGCTTCAACTCAAAATGAGTGAGCACTTCTTCTTGCCTTGCCGTCATCTCCGCTTCTTCCTCGGGTGTCATATGATCATACCCAAGCAAATGGAGGAATCCATGAATTGCTAAAAAGCCGAGCTCCCGCTCAAACGAATGACCATAGTCAGCCGCCTGTTCTCGGCAACGTTCTACCGAGATGACGAGGTCACCGAGAAGATGTGGTTCATCTTCATCGAGCATGAAATCCATCTCCTCATCCCCCATCTCATCAAATGCGAAACTGATGACATCGGTCGGGGCATCCTTGCCACGCCATTCTCGGTTCACTTCATGGATTTCCGCATTTGTTAAATACGTGACCGACAATTCGCTTGGTTCTTCCACCCCTTCTAATTGAGCGGCATGTTGTAAAATCGACTCGACGAGCTCGATTTGAGATGTTGTTAACAATTCATGTTCATCGTTCGAGATGATTTGCATGTAATTCTCCCTCTTTCTTTAATTCTGGGTATTCGATTCGTTCGTGGAACAAGCCGGTCAGTGTCTCACACGCACTCTCTCCGACGCGCCAAATTTCTTTCGTCGTCAATTCACATTCTTCGAACTGCCCATCCGCCAACTTGTCACGAATGATCGTTCGAACGAGCATTCGGATTTTTTCTGGCGTCGGTTGTTTTTGCGAGCGGACGGCCGCTTCGATTGAGTCGACAATCATGACAACGGCCGCCTCGCGCGATTGTGGCTTTGGACCAGGGTAGCGGAAACGAGACTCTAACACCTCTTTATCAGGATCTTCTTTCGCTTTCACGTAGAAATATTTTAATAAAGACGTACCGTGATGCTGTTCTGCGATATCGATGATTTCTTTCGGTAACTTATAACGTCGCAACAGATCCGCTCCGTCATAAGGATGAGCCATGATGATGTCTGCCGATTCTTCAGGCGTCAAGCGATCGTGGGGATTCCCTCCACCTTGCTGATTTTCAATGAAATGCAGGGGACGTTCCGTCTTCCCAAGATCGTGATAGTAGCTCGCAACACGCGCGAGGAGACCATCTGCGCCAATCGCCTCACATGCGGACTCCGCCAAATTCGCCACCATCATACTATGATGATACGTACCAGGTGCCTCCATTAAAAGTTTCCGCAGCAATGGATGCGTCGGACTCATCAATTCAACGAGTCGACCAGAAGACAAGACACCAAACCACGGTTCCAAAAATGGCAGGAAGCCGAACGTCAAGACAATGGAGAGCAAGGCGCTAATGACGGCAAATCCGGAAAGATACATCGCCATTTCCCAGGAAACTTGCACGTTCCGAAGTAAGAGTAAGGCGATGACCATGATGATGTTGACGAAACCGAGTAACACCCCTGATAAGAATAGTCGCTTTCGCTGAATTTTCGGTTCAACTAAAAAGACAGCTAGAAAACTACCGGTCGCCACGTACACGAGCGTCATGAAATTCGTGCTCTGTCCGAACGTGACAACGACACTCCCGGCAATCATCGTAATGAATGCTGAGGCGAGCGCGACTCGTTCATCGATTAGGATGCGTAGAAGCAATACGACGAACGCGGTCGGCGCCAAAATATAGGCATATGTCGTAAAATCGACACCGATGTATCCGACACCAAAAAAGATGCCAAGTTGTAAGAGTAACAAGCCATAGACCGTCACTAGGATTTTCGGACTCAGTAACAGGTCTTTGATTTTCGAGCGAATGAGCATGAACAGAAACCCACCGGTCAACAATGCACTCAGTAAGAATGATCCGAATAACGGCGCAAGCGAACGATTCGGGTCGATGGCACCGGATAGCTCTAATTTCCGGTAAATCTCTCGAGTCACCACCTCGCCTTGGCTGACGAGTAGCTGTCCTTCTTGAATGATGACAGGATCGACAGCATCGACGGCCTCTTGTTCTTTTTGACGGGTCGCCTCAGAGTCAAACACATAGTTCGGTACGATAAGTTCATCGCTTAACGTTTTCGAGATAGCACGGAACTCAAACGAGAGCGGCGATTGATCGATAATCGCTGCAGCTCGGTCTCGAGCGGCAGCGACCGCTTCATTACTCGTCTCAATCCGATCGTCCATCACTTGTTGTAATGCAGTGACTGTGACATCTTCTACCGTTTGTCGAGTGTCCTCACTCGCTTCAAGAAGCGAATTCAACTCTTCATCAGCTAATACCCCGTTCGCCTCTGTAGAATTTAGACGGTTTTTAATGTCCGCCAGTTCAGTCTCCTCATCCGTCTGGTCGAATGCTGCGAACAACTGCTCAACTTTAGCGATTTGTTGGTCTGCAAATTCTTTTCTCAATGAGAATTGACTGCCAACACCATTTGTCACTTCTTGTTTCAATCGTTCGGTCGCAACACGGTCCTCAACCGTGATCGGAGACCGGATATCCTGTTCGGCAATCCCGAGCGGTTCCACACTGATGATGGATGGGCGCACGGTAAAGTATAGAATGGCGCCTAATAAGAGAAAGAAAATCAACGAGATGGTCGCGACTGTCCAGTTTTTAGCTTGCTGCATTCGTGCCCCCCCTTTCACGATCTTGTGACCTCACCCGTACATTTAAGTGAGGTCCGTACTATAGGCGTTGATGATTTTCTTGACGAGCGGATGACGGACGACGTCAGACGCACTGAAGTGTTCAAAGTGAATACCATCCACACCCTCTAACAAGTGTAATGCTTCCTGCAACCCCGATGCCTTGCCTTTCGGTAAATCGACTTGGGTCAAATCCCCTGTGACCACCATTTTCGATCCAAAACCGAGTCGCGTCAAAAACATCTTCATCTGTTCTTTTGTTGTATTCTGCGCTTCATCCAAGATGACGAACGCATCTTCTAATGTTCGTCCACGCATATAAGCGAGCGGAGCCACTTCAATCGTACCTCGTTCTAACAAACGGTTCGTCTGTTCCACCCCATACACATCAAATAGCGCATCATACAATGGGCGGAGATAAGGGTCCACTTTTTCTTTTAGATCTCCCGGTAAAAATCCAAGGTTCTCTCCCGCTTCAACGGCAGGACGCGTCAAGATGATCCGTTTGACTTGCCCCTCTTTTAAGGCGCGTGCCGCAAGCACGACAGCCAGGTACGTTTTCCCTGTTCCGGCCGGTCCAATCCCAAAGACGAGATCACGTCGTTCAATCGCACGAACATACCGACTCTGCCCTACTGTCTTGGCACGGATCGGTTTCCCCTTATTCGTCGTGAAAACGACTCGTTCATAATGTTCGAGCAGTTCATCGCCCTTTCCGACTTGAATGTGCTGGATGACGCTGATGGCATCACTTTCATTTAGACGTGCACCTTTCTTCACTAACGTCTGCAAGGTGATGATCACTTGTTTCGTTAATTCAAGAGCTTCAAGTGTGTCAGCTTGAATAATCAACTCCTCACCCCTTGGGATGAGTGCCACTTTCAATTCTGTTTCAATCGCCTGGAACACTTCATCTTTCGGTCCGAGTAAAGCTTGTGCCTCGTTCGCATGTTCCATGACGAATGGTATTTTATCAGTCATAATCAATGGATGCATTGCCCCCTCATTAAAATCGGATATTCCTCTTTTACTTTAGCACTATCACGCCTATCGTGAAAGAAAGACCGTGTAATTTCCACGCGCAAAAGGCAGTAACATGACGTTACTGCCTTCCGTTCACTTCTTCCGTTTCGAGATGGGAGGTTGTAGTACTTCACTCCAAATGACAGCTTCCCGCATTCGTTTTTGTGAAACGTTCAGTTGTCTCGGTTTCTTTTCCTGTTGAATCGGTGGAATTTTAACCGCTTGTTCGAATTGCGCGCTCACTTTCGGCATCTCGACTTGACGTTCTCGTGGAGCCGGTCGCTCTTCTACCGTTCGAGCGACTCGGCGCCTCACCTTTTGGGGTGCCGGTTTTTCGTCCGAGTCATCAAATGCCGTTTCAATCTCCTTCATGACGTCCCCTACCGAATCCAAATAGCGTTTCAGCTCACTGCTTTGAGGACGGTCTCCAGAGGACGGTGACTTTTCGAGCCGCTTCATCACTGCCGAAGCAATTCCGAAGGCGGCTAACAAGAGTACCCATAGTCCATCCATATCAATCACTCATTATCTGATTCAGAATCGACAGGTGCCCCAATCGCTTTTCGCATTTCTGTATCCGCTTGAACGTTCAAGTAGTTCACGTAATCCATGACACCAAGCTTTCCGTTTCGTAACGCTTCTGCCATCGCGAGCGGGACTTCCGCTTCGGCACCGACAACTTTTGCACGCATTTCTTCTACTGAAGATTTCATTTCTTGTTCGCGCGCAATCGCCATCGCGCGACGTTCTTCCGCCTTCGCTTGAGCGATTTTCTTATCCGCTTCTGCTTGGTCCGTCTGCAAGACCGCGCCGATGTTCTTACCGATATCGATGTCGGCAATATCGATTGAAAGAATCTCAAACGCTGTTCCTGAATCTAACCCTTTTGTGAGGACAGTCCGTGAAATCATATCCGGATTCTCCAAGACGTGCTTGTGGTTGTTTTGTGAACCGATTGTCGACACGACCCCTTCACCGACACGGGCGATAATCGTTTCTTCTCCCGCACCACCGACGAGACGATCGATATTCGCACGTACGGTAATACGTGCTTTCGCCTTCACTTCAATCCCGTCCATTGCGACACCCGCAATAAACGGCGTCTCAATGACTTTCGGGTTAACAGACATCTGTACAGCCTCGAGCACGTTTCGTCCTGCCAAATCAATGGCAGCAGCACGTTCGAACGACAATTCAATATTCGCACGGTGCGCCGCAATCAATGCGTTCACAACGCGGTCTACGTTACCACCAGCCAAGAAGTGACTCTCAAGTTGGTTCGTGTTTAATTCAATTCCTGCTTTAACCGCTTTAATCAACGGGTTCACGATTTTCGAAGGAATAACGCGACGAAGGCGCATTCCAATCAATGTGAAGATCGAGACGTGGACGCCCGCTGCAAACGAACTGATCCATAGTCCGACTGGTACGAACGTGAAGAATACGGCAAGTGCAATCAATCCTCCACCTGTAATGAGTAACGTTGTCAGTAATTCTGGTGTCATTCTGTTACATCCTCCTTCGGTTCTACAAAGCTTCGAACGACAATCCGTCCAGAATCCACTTTATAAACCTGAATTTTTGTCTGCTGATCGAGATAGCCACCTTCCGTCACGACATCAAGTCGTTCTCCGTCGATTTCGGCAGTACCGGCTGGGCGAAGTGGTGTCAAGGTGACTCCCACTTTCCCGAGAAGCTGTTTTCGATCTTCGTGGGACAAGTAGCCTTTTTCAGTCGATGTCGAATCCGTCAAAATCAACCCTTTATAAATGAGCGGACGATTCGTACTCAAGCGACGGTATGCCCAAAAGCCGAGACCTGTTAGCACCGCTGCCGCTAGACCAATCGATAGCCATAATTGACCGATCGTCGCACCAGCCATAATCAAACTCGCAACGACGGCTCCGATCCCAAGCAAACCGAACAATCCAAACCCTGCTACGAACACTTCAATTCCAAGAAGGACGACTCCGACAAAAAAGACTGTCAGAATCACTCCGAGACCAAATGTCATCGTCTTGCTACCCCCTTCCAAATTCAAAGCTATCTCCTATCTCTAGTGTATACGAAACAAGATTGAATGTGGTTTCAGAATACGCAAAAAAAAGCAGAAACTTTCGGTTTCCCGGAAAGTTTCTGCTTTTTCATCAATTCGTCAATTGTTGTTTGACGATTCGGTTCACAAGACCACCGTCTGCCTTGCCTTTGACTTGCGGCATGACGACGCCCATCACCTTACCCATATCTGATGGAGCGGCTGCGTTCGTTTGAGCAATTGCTGCTTGGACGATGGCAGTCACTTCATCTTCTGAAAGTTGTTCAGGCATATAGGCTTCTAGGACGACAATCTCTTCTGCTACTTTGGAAGCAAGGTCATCACGACCAGCGCTTTCGAATTCTCGGAGGGAGTCTCTGCGCTGTTTCATCTCTCGGTTGAGCACCGTGAGTTCCTCTTCCTCGGTAAGATCTTGACGACCTAGTTTGATAGCCTCATTTTGGAGCGACGCTTTGACCATCCGGATTGTCGTAAGACGATCCTTTTGTTTCGCGCGCATGGCTTGCTTCATGTCGTCCGTCAAGCGTTCTTGAAGACTCATGAGCCAACACCCTCTCTACAAATGAAACTGGAATCAGAATTTCTTACGCTTACGCGCAGCTTCTGATTTCAATTTACGTTTTACGCTTGGCTTTTCGTAGTGACGACGTTTACGAACTTCGGCAAGTGTGCCATCTTTCGAAACACCGCGTTTGAAACGACGAAGAGCGTCTTCAAGCGATTCGTTTTTACGGACACGAGTTTCCACTAGTTTTCCCTCCCTCCGAATTACACGACTAAGGAAACGTGTTTCACACGTCATATCATATTATAGTGAAATTAAGTCGTGTGGTCAACCACTTATTAATAGTCGCTGTCTGAACGTCCACCAGTGACAATCGCGATACCCGCTGAAGCACCGATACGTGTCGCACCGGCATCGATCATCGCTTTCGCACCCTCGAAGTCACGGACACCACCTGAAGCTTTTACGCCGATGTCAGGTCCGACCGTCTCGCGCATGAGGCGAATGTCTTCGACTGTCGCGCCACCTGTCGAGAAACCAGTCGAAGTTTTGACGAAGTCTGCTCCAGCTTTCACTGAAAGTTCGGCAGCTTTCTTGATTTCTTCTTTTGTAAGCATGCATGTTTCAAAGATGACTTTGACGAGTGTACCGTTTGCCGCTTCGACAACCGCACGGATGTCACGTTCTACGAGATCGTAGTCAGCATCTTTGAGTGCTGCGATGTTGATGACCATATCTACTTCATCTGCGCCATTGGCAATCGCATCTTTTGTTTCGAATGCTTTTACCTCAGGTGTGTTTGCTCCAAGTGGGAAACCGATGACAGTACATACTTTGACATCATCATCGGACTTGAGTTGTTCTGCTGCATATTTGACCCATGTCGGGTTGACACAAACGCTTGCGAATTTGTATTCGAGCGCCTCTGCACAAAGTGTTGTAATTTGATCTTTTGTTGTTTCAGCCTTTAAAGCTGTGTGGTCGATATAACGGGCTAATTCCATTATTCATTTCCTCCTCTGACAAATAAGTCTGACATCTAACATATTACCATGTTTTTTCGAGATGTAACAGCTTTCAAACCTAAATCAACTGACGACGTTTACGAGCGACGACCCAACTGTTCCAACTAAAGAAGAAAATAGCGAGCCAAATGCAGGTGAAGGCAAAGACATGATATGCCGTGAACGGTTCATGGTACATGACAACCCCGATGATCAAGCTAAGTGTCGGTGCGATGAATTGAAGAAACCCGACAAGCGTGAACGGGATATGTTGTGCCCCGTACCCGAACAGGAGAAGAGGTAACGCCGTGACCACACCCGTTCCAAGAAGGGCGATCCAAATGACAGGCGACATGTTATACGCAATATTGTCGGTGACAACTTGATTTCCGAGGAAGAGCAATGCCACCGGGACCACTGCTAGCGTTTCGATTCCTAGGCTGACCGTTGAAGCAAGGGGACGGCGCTTCTTCACCATTCCATAAAATCCAAAGGTACTCGCCAAGACGAATGAAATCCATGGGAACGTACCATACCCTAACGTCAAGACGAGGACGCCGATTGACGCGATCCCAACGGCCATCCATTGGACTCGATTTAATGATTCCCGAAAGACAAGCACCCCTAACACCATACTGACAAGAGGATTGATGTAATATCCGAGAGAAGCTTCAATAATATATCCGTGATTGACAGCCCATATGTATACAAACCAGTTCGCACTGACGATGAATCCGTTCAACATGAATGCGTTTCGCGTAGCACGGTGTCGCAGGGCGTAACCGAATTCTTTCCACTGATTTGTCCATCTTAGAACGAGCAGAATAAATAAAAATGACCAAATGATTCGATGCGCCAAAATTTGACCACTCGGCACCTCTTGTAAAAATTTCCAATAAATCGGAAGGACGCCCCACATGACGTAGGCCCCGATTGTAGTCCATACTCCCTTATTCACACGTTCACCCGCTCTCTTACAAGTTAAAGACAGTTTAGTCGATGAAAGACTCCCGATACAAGACTTTTGTTTCATGAAAAAAAGGCGCGAAATCGCGCCCTGACCGTTTATTGTTTCACTTGTTCAATTGCTGTTAATGCTTGTGCCAAGTCTTCGATCAAGTCATCAATGTCCTCAAGTCCGACCGAAATACGGACGAGCCCATCGGTGATGCCAAGTTCCGCTCTGCGTTCGGCTGGAATCGAGGCATGTGTCATGCGTGCCGGAACACTGATCAAACTCTCAACCGCTCCTAAACTTTCTGCGAGCGTGAAGTATTTCGTCTTCGCGACCATCATTTCTGCCGCTTCCGCTGAACCGACATCAAATGCGATCATCCCACCGAATCCACGTGCCTGCGATAAATGAATCCGTTTCGCTTCCTCACTCGATACACTTGGGTGGAGCACGCGTGATACAGACTCGTTCGACTGAAGGAATTCGACCAGTGCACGTGCATTCGATTCAATCTCTTCCATCCGAACAGCCAACGTCTTGATTCCCCGTACAACAAGAAAGCTATCTTGTGGTCCAAGGACTGCGCCAACAGAGTTTTGCAGGAACGCCAAAGCCTCGCCCTGCTCTTCCGTACGTGCGACAACAAGTCCCGCTACGACGTCACTATGTCCACCTAAGTACTTCGTGGCACTGTGAAGGACGTAGTCTGCACCAAGATCGATCGGATTTTGGAAGTAAGGGGTCATAAACGTATTGTCCACGACGAGTAACACATCTGCCTCGTCGGCAATCTGACGCATCGCCCGAATGTCCGTCACGTTCAAGAGAGGATTTGTCGGGGTCTCGACATAAATCATCTTCGTGTTCGCTTGAAGCGCATCCCGAACCGCTGCTTCATCGGATGTATCGACAAAAGTTGCTTCCAAGCCTCGTGACTGAAATACTCGATTGAATACACGGTACGTTCCTCCATATACATCAGACCCGACGATGACGTGGTCTCCAGATTTCAATAACATAAGCACCGTCGAGATGGCTGCCATCCCAGATCCGAATGCAAATCCTTGCACGCCGCCTTCGATGTCGGCAATCAATGTCTCTAATGCCGTCCGAGTCGGGTTTGCTGATCGTGAGTACTCGTACCCTTCTCGCAAGTTGCCAATCCCGTCTTGCTTATACGTGCTCGTTTGATAAATCGGTGGCGTGACGGCCCCTGTCAACGGGTCCGTCGTTTTACCGCCGTGAATGAGTGCTGTCTTTGTACGCATGTTCTGCCTCCTTGACAATTCCTTGACTTAAATATCGTTCTGCACTATCAGGCAAGATGGTGACAATCGTGCCTTCCGTCAATTGACTCGCTTCTTTTACACATGCTGCAATGGCAGCGCCTGAAGAACTACCGATGAGCAAACCTTCTTGTTTCGCTAAATGTGCCACGTAGTAGAAGGCTTCCTCATCTGTAATGGTATGAATCGCATCGACGTAAGCCCTCTCCAAAAAGGGTGGCCATTTTTCGACGCCGATTCCTTCTGTTTTATGTGGTCCTGGTTCACCGCCATTCAAAATGGAACCGACCGGCTCTACGACGACAGTTTTCGTTCCAAGTGGCTTTAATGATTTGGCGACACCGGTGAATGTGCCACCTGACCCCGCTCCCGCTACAAATACGTCAATTTGTGGCACATCTTTCAACAACTCATGGGAAAGGATGTCGACGTAAGCATCCGGGTTATCCGGGTTCGAGAACTGTTCTGGGACATAGGCGTCATGTTCTTTAGCCAACTCAATGGCATGTGCGATCGCGCCCTTCATGCCGAGTTCGGTCGGCGTGTTGACGACAGTTGCTCCGAGCAGTCGCATCAATGCCTGCTTCTCTTGACTGAATTTTTCAGGAGTGACCGTCATGAGGCGAATCCCGAATCGTTGGCAAGCGAGCGCAAGCCCGATCCCCGTATTACCTGCTGTCGGTTCGATCACCGTTCCACCGGGTGCCACATCGCCACGCTCGATCGCCCGTTCAATCAAATTCATCCCGAGTCGGTCTTTAACACTCCCACCTGGATTCATCATCTCGAGCTTCCCGTACACTTTGACATTTGCTGGTACAGGAAGCGTTCGAAGTTCAATGAGCGGTGTGTCTCCGATGAGTTCATAGACGTCACGGACAATCATCTTATGCCTCGTCCTTGAAGACGATATGCCATTCATCGCGTTTTGCGAGCATGTCTGCCGCTAATTTTTTGGCACCTTCGAAATCATGATGGTTCGCATTCCCACATTGAACAGGGTTTTGCGCAGGCAATTCCTCAGCGTTCATCGCATCACGCAACGTCGCTTCCACGAGGTCAAGCATTCGTTCGTAGTTCCCATCATTGAGCATTGTCCAATAGAAACCTGTCTGGCAACCCATCGGTGAGATATCGACAATGTCTTCGGAATGATTGCGACTGTTCTCGGCAATCAAATGCTCAAGTGAATGAACCGCGCGCATCGGCATGAGTCCTTCGTTCGGTTGAATGAAACGAATATCGTATTTATAAATCGTGTCAGCCGTCCCTTCTTTCACACCAGCTAAACGGACAAACGGCGCCTGTACTTTCGTATGATCCAAGTTAAAACTTTCAACATTATATGTTTTCATGAGTAATTCCTCCTCGTTATTTAGTGGCTATTACGAGCCAGACAAACTTGTTTTTCTGCGTCATCGTCACGTTGTATCCGTTCGCTTCTAACATGGAACGAATCGTTGACGTAAATGGATAGTATTCACGATTTAAATCTTCGACGAGGTCCGAGTACCCTTTCGCAGTCGCCCAATCGATGATGTCCTGACGAGCTGCTGGTGACTCAAACATCGTATCAAGCAACACGAACTTCGGGTGTTCCCAGTCTTCGACGTATCGACCAATGGCCGTGGCCTTTTCAGAATCTGTCAAGTGGTGAAAAGCATATGACGATACGATCGTATCTACATGTGATAACTTCGGATATCGGAGAAAATCACCTTCGAGTACTTCAATCCCCAACTTTTCAACAGCAATTTGTCGCATTTCCGGCGACGGTTCAATCGCAATCAACGGATGCCCTTTCAAGATCCGGCTACTCAAGTTCCCTGTTCCGACACCAAACTCAAGCACCGTTCCTTCGACGTGTAGGGCAACCTCATCGAGCATTTGCTCATATCCGATGAACACTTCGTGATATTGCTCATCATGCCCCTCGACCGTCGTATCATAATCCTTTGCCCAATCCTTAAAGATGTCCATGAATGGTAAGTTCATATCGCTACCCCAATCTTAATTCTTACTAATTTGATATGTTTTATTGGTATTTAACTTTAACGTTACATTAACAGGTTTTTTTATTCATTTCAAGTCATTCGCTAGATTCACGCATCATATGCAATTGGATATAGGTCTTATGTGTTAGGTCTTTAGTAATTGTCAGAACATTAAAATTTGTGCAAAAACACTTACCTGTTTTACAAATAAACCCACTCTTTTTCATCTGATTAGCGATATGATAATTCTCAATGTGAGTTTATGCTTTAAATTTTACAGGTACTAACAAATTTTAGGGGGTCTATACGTTGTCACGAAAAAAAATCTATTTAAACGCTTCACTCGCCACATGTATCGCCTTGTCACCTGCACTGATTCAAGCTGGAACAACCTCTGTTTCAGCAGAAGCTTCCGTTAAACCAAAACTGGTTATAGAGAAGAAACAGAAAAAAGTTCGGGTCGTCGTTGAGCTCGTCGGGGATCCTGCCATTGCCGAAGCCGCTCAAAAAGGAAAGAAATTTAATGAATTGTCGAAATCAGAGCAAAATAAGGCACAACAATCTGTTCAATCAGAACAAAAACGTGCCAAGTCCGCCTTGAAGAAACAAGGCGTAACGGCTACACCGATTGAAGAATTCACGACCGTCTTCAACGGTTTCTCTACATTCTTGTCTACAAGTGAAATCGCCAAAGTCGAAGCATTACCTGAAGTGGCGACCGTTCACATTGTCAACGAGTATGAGCGCCCAGAAGTCAAACCGGATATGATCACGAGTAATGGTATGGTTCAAGCCGAACAAACGTGGGGAGATTACGGATTTGCCGGAGAAGGTACTGTCGTCGCCGTCATCGATTCTGGAATCGACCCTGAGCACCGGGATTATAAGATCACAGACGCCAAGACGGCAGAGTTGACTCAATCTGAAGTCAATCAAGCCATCACATCGTTCGGTCTTCCAGGCGAATACGTGAACGAGAAAGTTCCATACGCATATAACTATTACGATGAGAACGATGACATCAAAGACGATTCACCTGGCGCTTCCATGCATGGACAACACGTTTCTGGAACGGTTGCCGCTAACGGTGATTTAGAAAACGGTGGAATCAAAGGGGTCGCACCGGAAGCACAAATTTTAGGTTTAAAAGTATTCAGTAACGATCCGAACTATGCATCTACATATGGAGACATCTATATCAAAGCGATTGATGATGCCATCAAACTCGGCGCCGACGTCATCAACATGAGTCTCGGTTCGACAGCCGGGTTCGTCGATGCCGATTCGCCAGAACAACAAGCCGTTCAACGTGCCGTCGATAACGGTATCTTCATGTCGATTTCTGCAGGGAACTCCGCATATTTTGGTCACGGATTCGACTTACCGACTGCTTCAAACCCAGATACGGGTGTCGTTGGGGCACCGAGTGTCAGTCAAGCATCGACATCGGTCGCTTCTCTTGAAAACGATCAAATTCAATTGGACGCATTCCGTGTCGGAGATGAAAAAATCGGATGGAAAAAACAAGACGGTCCTGCCTTCAAAGAAGGAACATACGACATCGTATATGTCGGAGACGGACAACCGGAGAATTATGAAGGAAAAGACGTAAAAGGAAAACTCGTCCTTGCTGTTCGCGACGGCGGTTACTTCTACTCGAAGATTCAAAAAACAGCTGAAGCACAAGGCGCAGCAGGTGTCATCGTACGTGGTGCGGTCGGGCATGGCGATTATGTCTCGATGGCTCTCGATCAACCTCAACTCCCAATGGCTTCACTTAGCATCCAGGATGGGAATGAACTGAAAGACAAGTTAGCAGAAGGTCCGCTTCAAGTGACGTTTGCCGGTGACCGAATCAGTGTCAACAACCGTTCAGCCGGTGCGATGTCTGATTTCACATCGTGGGGAGTTACACCGAACCTTGACTTCAAGCCGGAACTTTCTGCTCCAGGCGGACAAATTTTCTCTACGTTTAACGATAACCAATATGGATTGATGAGCGGAACGTCAATGGCAGCACCACACGTTGCCGGAGGAGCGGCACTCGTTCTCGAACGTGTAGACCGCGACTTCAAGTTGAATGGTAAAGCACGCGTCACGATGGCGAAAAACTTGTTACTCAACACATCTAAGCCTGTCACGGATATCGGACCATATAACCAGGAATTGAAACAGTCGCTTCCATACTCTCCTCGTCGTGCCGGAGCCGGTCTCATGCAATTGCATGCAGCCGTCACCTCGCCGGCTGTCGCCTATGAAAAGTCGACAAAAGAGGCGAAAGTCGCTTTGAAAGAGTTGTCGAAGAGCAAAGCATCCTTCACGGTCGTCGTCGAGAACATGTCGAACGAAGCGTTGACTTATGATGTGGCCGCATCGTTGCAAACAGACCTCGCTGTCAAAAACAAAGACGGTATCGTTCAAAATGCGATGGAAGCTCAAGCACTCGAGCAAGCCATCGTTAAAATCAACGGATCGAACACAAGTAAAGTCACGTTGAAAGCAAAACAGAAGAAAGAAATCACAGTTTCCATCGATGTCTCGAAAGCAAAAGTGTTGAACCCAGAAACGTTAGAAGGCACTGTATCTGCCAAATCTGTCTTTGAGAACGGCTACTTCGTCGACGGGTTCCTTCGTTTGACTGACCCAAGCGGCACAGACGGTCATCCATCTCTCGTCGTTCCATTCGTCGGTTTTGAAGGGGACTGGGGCAAAGCACCAATCTTTGACGAGACGATTTACGGAGAAGGAGCATTCTATGGCGTTTCTGGATTGGTCGATGCCGACGGAAACTACTTAGGTGAAAAGTTAGATGAATCTGTGGCTAGTGAGGCGGTTGCCATCTCTCCGGATGGAGACGGATCGAAAGATACGGCAACTCCAGTCTTCTCGCTATTACGTAACGCAAAAGATGTCAAATACCGGATTGTAGATGAGAAAGGAAACGTCCTTCGCACCCTCAAGATGGAAGACGAATTGAGAAAGAATTACTTCGATGGTGGAAGTGGCGATTATTACTATTACGCAGCGGATAACGCTTGGGATGGGCAATTAAATGGTAAGATGGCGCCTAAAGGCACATATTACTATGAGATTGAAGCAAGCATCGACTACATGAAGAAGCAAGCTCAAACGTTACGTATCCCTGTCAAAGTAGATTACACAGACCCGCGCTTCACGCTTCGTTGGAACGATAACGTGGCGAGCGTCAAGGCATCGGATGACTTTGCTGGAATCAACGGAATCGAGTTCCTCCTGAATGGAGAAGTGGTTGCAAAAGAAGCGAAGGATGCTGCAAACTTTACGCTTGAACAACCACTCGCCTCTACGGATCAGCTCTCGGTTCGTGTATCAGACAACGCGGGGAACGTGATCACTCGAAACGTATCGACAGAAAATGATGTGGCCAAGCCTGGCATCTTCGTAGATGCGCCACTCGCCTTCTCTCCTTACGGTTCATCGATCGTTCCGTTGATCGGTCAAGTCAAAGATGACTCTGAGATTGCATCGTTCACTGTGGACGGGGTCGAAGTACCGCTCACATACGACGCGACAGCGAAACAATATACGTTCAATACGACACGGACATTTAAAGACGGGTATCACAAAGTGCGCTTTGTCGCAGAAGACACAGCCGGAAACGTGACGAACTTCGTCCGCCCAGTCTTTGTCGACTCGACGAAAGCTAAATTGTCGGTGACAAATGTTCCGAAGAACGTATCGGCTAAACAGAATTCTGTAAAAGTGAAAGTTCAAGTAACGGATAACTTCGATGAGATCAAGCTTCGTGTCAACGGGGACTTGAAATGGAGCAATACGTTGAAAGAACCATACGCGATGCGTGCTTTCTCACGCACGGGGACGATCACACTTCCAGTGACAGCGAAAGGGAAGAATACCTTCACATTCGAAGTGACCGACCTTGGCGGAAACGTCACGAAGAAAGTGATTACAATCAACAAAAAATAAAATGAAAAACGGATGACCTCGATCGGGTCATCCGTTTTCATATGATCTGTTCAGTTCAAGCGCGAAAGAGATTGCAGATAATGCATAAAGCGGCGCCGTCTCAGACCGAAGAATTCGTGGTCCAAATGCACATGCAGTCGCTCCTGCCTGAGTCCATTGATTGATTTCGTTCACATCGAATCCACCTTCAGGTCCCGTGATGACGAGAACGCGTTGTTTCGGTTTCAGTTGAGTCAACAGTTGCGCGAAAGCAGACTGTTCCCCTTCTTTTGCCGACTCTTCATATGCGATGACGACGGCATCATAGCCATCTATTTTCTGTTGGAGCTCTTTCGGAGAAATATATGTGCAAGTCGGTACCACGGCACGATAGGATTGTTCAGCCGCTTCTTGCATAATCTTTTGAATCCGCTCCACTTTTTTCGGAGCTTTTTTTCCATCCCATTTGGCAACAGAGCGCGTCGATTCGAACAGCAACAGATGGTGGACGCCAAGCTCCGTCGCTTTTTGGGCGACGAGCTCGACTTTGTCTCCTTTCGGTAGTGCATACGCCAAAGTCACCTCGATCGGCAATTCCGTCGTCGCCTGGCGCGATGACATGACTTTCGCTTCCCCGCTCTTTTTCTCAAGTGATGTCACGACACAGGCATACTCAACACCTGTACCATCCAATAGGACCATCTCATATCCAGGACCTTGTCGTAAGACTGTACCGATGTGATGGACCACGTCGGAAGGAAGGGTCACCGTTTCGCCTTTAAAGGCTTCTTTTGTCAAAAAATAACGTTGCATAACTTACCCCTTCTTGGCGATAATCGCGACCCAATCTTCCATCACGCGCGTCTCTTCGATCTCAAATCCAGCAGCGACCAAAGCATTCGTCACTTCAGCCCGCTTCTCTCCGATAATTCCAGAGGTGATGAAGCGACCACCTGACTTCGTACGTGCATAGGCGTCTTCGATGAACAGGAGAATGACGTCAGCGAGAATGTTCGCCACGACTAAATCATACTCCCCTTCCACACCTTTCAGAAGATCACCTGTGTCCACTTGAACGAGTTCGCCCACTCCGTTCGTCTCAACGTTTTGACGAGCCGATTCAACGGCGACTGAATCCAAATCTAGCGCCTTCACGCTTGCTGCTCCGAGTTTCGCAGCAGCAATCGACAATACGCCCGATCCTGTACCGACATCAATGACATGGTCACCTTCCCGGATGTAGTTCTCAATCGCTTGAATGCATAGCATTGTCGTCGGATGCGTTCCTGTGCCGAACGCCATACCTGGGTCAAGCAAAATCACATTCTCTTCCGGCTGCGGTGTGTACTCTTCCCATAAAGGAACAATGGTAAGCTGTTGCGAAATTTTCACCGGCTTATAATACTGCTTCCAAGAGTGAGCCCAGTCCTCTTCATCGATTTCAGCGACCGTGACGTCTCCTGACCCGATATCGAGCATCGTGCGTAGTCGTTCGATTTCTTTTTTCAGATTTGAAAGTAAATCTTGAAAATCTCCCGAGGCCGGGACATACGCTTTGACGTGTACGCCAGAAGTTGGATACGTCTCACGATCCGAAACGTCCCAAATCTCCCCGAAATGGTCCTCCGCCATCATTCTATCGAAATCTTCCACGTCCTCGATGACGACACCTTGTGCCCCCACTTCGTGTAGTAAATTGGATACCGCTTCTACCGCAAGTTGTGTCGTGTGGACACAAATTTCAGACCATTTCATCGTTCGTACACACTCCTTTTAGTGACTAAAGAACTTTTTCATTTTTTGGAACATGCCATGTTCCTCTTCGACACCGGACTCTCCGCTAATTTCTTCAAATTCACGAAGCAACTCTTTTTGACGGTCTGTCATGTTCTTCGGCGTCATCACGATGACACTGACATACTGGTCACCATTTGCGCCACCACGAACGCTCGGCATCCCTTTACCGCGTAAACGGAATTTTGAACCGGTTTGTGTCCCTGCAGGCACTTTCAAGCTCACATTCCCGTGAACTGTCGGTACTTCGATTTCCGCACCGAGAGCAGCCTGGGCGAATGTGATCGGCATATCCATTGCGATATGTTGGTCGACACGTTCAAAGATCTCATGTGCTCTGACACGAACGACGACGTACAAGTCCCCTGCTGGTCCACCGTTCACGCCTGGACCACCTTTACCTGAGAGACGGATCTGTTGACCGTTATCGATACCGGCTGGGATTTTGACCTCGACGGTTTGTTTCTTCTTCACATGACCTGAGCCATGGCACGTCGGACATTTTTCTTTAATCGTCTTACCACTTCCATGACACTGGCTACATGGACGTTGGTTGACCATACGACCGAGAATCGTGTTCTGTTCGACCGTCTCGACGCCGCTACCGCCACATCGATTACACGTTTCCGGTTTCGTGCCCGGTTTTGCGCCACTTCCCATACACGTGTCACATTCCACTTCGATTTCGAGTTCAATCGTCTCCGTTTTCCCAGTGACACTTTCCATGAAGTCAAGATCGACGACGTACTGGTAATCTTCACCGCGACGTGGTGCGTTCGGATCTTGACGGCGTCCACCGCCTCCGAAGAACATGTCGAAGATATCTCCGAAGCCGCCTTGGAAGTCACCGCCTCCTCCGAACTGATTGGCCCCTTCGAAACCGAATCGGTCATACTGGGCCCGTTTCTGTTCGTCTGAGAGTACTTCGTACGCTTCACCAATCTCTTTGAACTTGTCAGCAGCATCTGCTTCTTGGTTGATGTCCGGGTGATATTGACGGGCTAACTTTCGGTATGCCCGCTTGATGTCTTGTGCCGAGGCCGACTTGTCGAGCCCGAGCACTTCATAATAATCTCGTTTCGCCACTATTCTCGCTCCTATCCTCACTAACTACGTATCGATTTTACCGATTCTACCTTAACATGGAAAGAGCCAAAGCAGAAACCTGCTTTGGCGCTCTCCTTTACAACGGCTGTTTATTTACGGTCGTCGAGATCCTCAAACTCTGCGTCCACGACATTATCGTCTTGTTTCGCTTCCGCTTGTGGTTCTGCGCCTTCAGCACCTTGCTGTTCAGCCATTTTAGCATATACTTTTTGCGTCAACTCTTGAACGACAGCTGACAATTCGTCTTTGGCTGTACGGATCGCCTCAAGGTCTGAACCTTCGAGAGCAGTTTTCGCTTTTTCTTTCGCAGCTTCTGCTTTTTCTTTGTCCGCCTCTTCTACTTGCTCACCAAGGTCTTTAATCGCCTTGTCTGTCGCGAAGACGAGTTGGTCTGTTTCGTTGCGAAGTTCTGCTTCTTCTTTACGTTTGTTATCTGCTTCTGCGTTTGCTTCGGCTTCTTTCACCATGCGCTCGATTTCCGCCTCATCGATACCTGAAGAAGATTGGATTGTGATCGATTGTTCTTTGTTCGTACCGAGATCTTTTGCCGATACGTGAACGATTCCGTTTGCATCGATATCGAATTTAACTTCGATTTGTGGTACACCACGTGGTGCTGGTGGAATATCCGTCAATTGGAAGCGACCAAGTGTCTTGTTGTCTGGTGCCATCGGACGTTCCCCTTGAAGAACGTGGATGTCAACAGCAGGCTGGTTATCGGCTGCAGTCGAGAACACTTGTGATTTCGATGTTGGGATTGTCGTGTTGCGATCGATGAGTTTCGTCATCACGCCACCCATTGTCTCGATACCGAGTGAGAGTGGAGTCACGTCGAGAAGAACGACGTCTTTCACGTCTCCGGCAAGAACTCCACCTTGAATTGCTGCACCAAGTGCAACAACTTCATCCGGGTTTACCCCTTTGAATGGCTCTTTCTTCGTGAAGTCGTGGATTGCTTTTTGAACAGCAGGGATACGTGTCGAACCACCGACGAGAATGATCTTGTCGAGGTCAGATGGTGTGAGTCCTGCGTCTTTCAAGGCACGGCGCGTCGGTTCCATTGTGCGTTCGACAAGGTCAGCCGTCAATTCTTCAAATTTCGCACGTGTGAGTGTCATCTCCAAGTGGAGCGGACCTGCTTCACCTGCTGTGATGAACGGAAGGCTGATATGTGCGCTTGTGACACCTGAAAGGTCTTTCTTCGCTTTTTCAGCAGCATCTTTCAAACGTTGAAGTGCCATCTTGTCTTTGCCGAGGTCGATGCCGTTCTCTTTTTTGAATTCTGCAACGAGGTAGTCGATGACTTTTTGGTCGAAGTCATCTCCACCGAGACGGTTGTCACCAGCTGTAGCGACAACTTCGAATACACCGTCACCAAGTTCAAGAATCGAAACGTCGAACGTACCGCCACCGAGGTCATAGATCAAAATCGTGTGGTCTTCGCCTTTATCTAAACCGTAAGCGAGTGCCGCAGCTGTTGGCTCGTTGATGATCCGTTTGACATCAAGGCCAGCAATCTTACCAGCATCTTTTGTCGCTTGACGCTCCGCGTCGTTGAAGTATGCAGGAACTGTGATGACGGCTTCCGTGACTGATTCACCGAGGTAGTCTTCAGCATCTTTCTTCAACTTCTGCAAAATGATTGCCGAGATTTCTTGTGGTGTGAATTTCTTGCCGTCTACGTCTACTGTGTGTGACGTTCCCATGTGACGTTTGATTGATTGGATCGTATTCGGGTTCGTGATAGCCTGACGTTTTGCGACCTCACCGACTTGACGCTCTTCTCCTTTGAATGCGACAACAGAAGGAGTCGTACGGTTACCTTCTGCGTTTGAGATGACGACTGCTTCGCCACCTTCCATTACTGCCACACATGAGTTTGTAGTCCCTAAGTCAATACCGATAATTTTACCCATCGTTTATTCCTCCGTCTCGTTAAGTAGTTTTATTCTGCGACTTTTACCATGCTCGGGCGAATGACTCGACCATGCATCGTATATCCTTTTTGAAGCTCCATCGTCACGATACCTGACTCGAACTCATCGCTCGGTTCTTGCATGACTGCTTGATGGAAATTCGGGTCGAACGGCTGTCCGACTGCTTCAATCACTTCGACTTGCTCAGCATTTAATACGTCAAGTAGTTGACGATGAATCATGTCTACTCCCGATTGAATCTGCTTCGCATCTTCCGAAGTTGCGTTTACTTGAAGTGCACGCTCAAAGTTGTCAATGAGCGGAATCAATTTTTCAATGACAGACTGTGAAGCAAACTTGACGCGTTTGGCATTCTCTTCGTTCGTCCGACGACGGAAGTTGTCAAAGTCGGCACGAATGCGGAGCTCGCTCGCTTTCAACGCTTCGATTTCTTTTTGTAAGTCCGTCCCCTCAGAACTTTCTTCCACAATCTCAGCATTTAAAACCTCATCTTCATTTGATTCAGTTGACTCATTCTCTTCTGTTTGTGCCGAGTCTACAGATTTTTCTTCAAGCACGTCATCTTGCTCATGCCCGTTTTGGTGATCTGCTGTCATAGTAAAACTCCTTTCCGTCACTCATCTAGTTTCGTTCGTCGCAACGCTTCGATAATTTGTCCCATCATTTGGACACCATGACGGTAATTCATACGCGTTGGACCAATCATAGCGATTGTTCCGAATGTTTTTCCGTCTAGTGTATAATCCGAGGTGATGACACTACAATTTTGAAGGGCGACAATTCCGTTCTCGCTCCCAATGCTCACATAAATCTCACGATTTGGCAACGATTCGAGCCAGTGCGTCAATCGTTCTTGCTCATCAATCCATTCTAGGAATGGGCGTAACGTGTCGAGCGTCTGAAACTCGGGTTGATTGAAGATCTTCTTCTTGCCCCCGAGATAAAGCGAAGACGGCGTTTGGATTCCGACCGTCGATTGAATCAGTTGCATCATGTTCTCGTACTGCTGTCGCTGAGCGAGTTGCAATTTGGCAACTTCCTCCCCAATCCGGATTTTCAATTGTCCGATTGGCGTTCCGACAAGGCGGTCGTTCAACAGTCGAATCGTTTCCTCGATGACGTCAGGAGCGACCCGCGATTCAAACATGACGGTACGATGCTCGACATGACCTTGATCCGTGACGATGAGAACAACACCACGCCGCTCATCTAATGGCATAAAGTCCACACGGGCCAACGTTTCCATTTGGCTGTTCGGACCGAGGGCGACCGTCGTATAATTGGTCAAATCAGAAAGGAGATCTGCAGCTTGTCGAATCAGGATCTCAGACTCTTTTGAAGATTGTTTCAAACGTTCTTCTAGTCGACCTGTCTCCCGTTCGTCGATGATCTGCTTCTCGACGAGGTGGTCCACGTAATATCGATAGCCGACCTCTGACGGGATGCGACCTGCAGAAGTATGCGGTTTTTCAATCAGCCCCATGTCTTCCAAATCGGCCATATCATTCCGAATCGTTGCTGAACTAAACGTCAAATCGTCTCGTTTCGACAATGTTCGAGAACCGACCGGCTGAGCCGTCTGAATGTAATCGTCAATGATGGCTCGAAGAATGAGCAATTGTCGATCTGTCAGCACAACATCACTCCTCTCTGAAAAGGTTACCCCGCTTTATTAGCACTCATATTTAACGAGTGCTAATCACACTTCAAATATTATCATGTTCTCACTATTTGTCAATTCATACACTCGGATTTTTTCACCTTTTTTCACGATAGCAAACCTACGAAATGAAAATAAAAGCCCATTTCGGTAGAATAGATGATGAGGTGATTAAATGTTTACAACAAAACAATTTAATGTATTTAAACAGGATGGACTCGACGAACGAATGTCTGGCATCCGTTCGGATATTCAACCGCTCTTCCATCGGATTTATGACGAGGTCGGGCCAGAGCTTGAGGCTGATGTCGGTATCCCTCTTTATTTGCATGTGGCGAAGCACGCTCGTCGGACGGTGAACCCACCGAAAGATACGTGGATGGCGATTTGTCACGACAAACGTGGGTACAAAAAACATCCGCACTTACAAGTTGGACTTTTCGACGATCGCGTCTTCATCTGGCTAGCGTTCATCTATGAGATGCCGAACAAGGACGCCATCGCGAAACACCTGCAACAAATCGATTTGAAATCAACATTCCCTGATTTCCATATCGCGGGCGACCATATGAAAAAAGAAGCGTTACTTGTTGAAGATACGTCAACTGAAGACATTCAATCGCTACTTGAGCGATTCGGCACTGTGAAAAAGGCTGATTTCTTGATCGGCCGTCAACTTCCTGCCGATGCGTCGATTCTTCAAAATGAAGACGCATTTCTCGCGTTGGTCGAAGACACGTTCGGTCGGCTTACACCGCTCTATCGTGATCTCGTCTTGTAATATAAGAAAATGGACAAATCCTCACGAGGGACTTGTCCATTTTTTTATGAATCAGCATGTTCAAGTTTTGCTTCTCCAATAAAGGCTGCAAAGGCTTCATTGGCGAGTGGCAAACCGGATGCCGTTAGACGGATATGTGTGTCCGTCCGTTCAATCAGTGACTTCTTCACCAACTCTTCGATGACGTGACCGAACACATCATCGAGCGACACTCCGTACTTTTGTTCAAACGTCTGAAGCGAGACCCCGGAACGCATACGCAGGCCGAGGAACAACTCTTCTTCCATCTTTTCCACTTCTTCTAGTTCGGTCACCCGTTTCACAGGGATGCCTTCTGCTTTAATATAGTGAGGAATTGGAGCGATATTGGCGCGACGTGTCCCATTCAAATAACTATGCGCTCCGGCTCCGAATCCATAATACTCTTCATTGCGCCAGTACACTTGATTGTGACGACTCTCTCGACCAGGCAAGCCATAGTTGGAGATTTCATATTGTTTGAGACCATGGCGTTCAAGCGTCTCCATCACTTTCAAGTACATTTCGACTTCGACATCTTCCCCCGGTAAACGGAGCTTCCCTTTTCGATCTTGAATCGCAAAGACGGTATGCGGCTCGAGGATCAACGAATAAGAGGATACATGTTGAATCGGTAATTGGAGCGCTAGCGCTAAATCACGGTCAATTTGTTCAAGGGTTTGTTCCGGAAGACCGAACATCAGGTCAATCGAGATATTGTCAAAGCGTTTTGCCGCTTCGCTTACCGTCTCGAACACATCATCCGCCCGATGCGTCCGCCCGATGCGCTCAAGTCCACCATCATCAAACGTCTGGACACCGAAACTAAGTCGGTTGACGCCACCTGCTTTCATCGTGTCGAGTTTTTCCGCACTCACAAAGTTCGGGTTCGCTTCGACAGAATACTCTAAGTCGTCTGACGCGAGTGGCAGAAGGTGTTGGCGGACCATGTCCATCAGGCGCGCCATCTGCTCCTCATTGAGCGCAGTCGGTGTCCCGCCTCCGATAAAGATGGTATCAATCCGCTCTGTCGGAAACGCCTCGAGCGTCAATACCATCTCTCGTTTTAATGCATCTAAATAATCATCAACAGGTTGATTTTTTAAAAACACCTTGTTGAAATCACAGTAATAACAAATATGTTCACAAAATGGAATGTGAAGATATACGGCTTTAGCCAATTTCGGCCACCCCTTTCTTCTCATTCCATTTATAACGCTTTTCGTCTGTTCTTTCCAGCCTGCGCCATCAATCGAATCGATGAATGAATAATCCACTCTTCAATTTCGGCTCGAACCAGGTCGATTTTGGAGGCATCTGACCACCGTCATCCGCCACGCGCATCAGTTGTGTCATCGTCGTTTCGTGACAGGTGAAAAGCAATCGGTCCGGCACCTGAGTCAGCTTCTCTAATTCAACGACCGTCTTGTTTCCACCGACAAAATCGACTCTCGCATCCGTACGGATATCTTCAACGTTGAAGTATGGCGTAAGCATATCTCGCTGTAAGATGGTAACGTCGAGCGCCGGGTCTTCTTGCCGTTTCGTCAACTTATAATACTTCCCTCGATAGGCGACTCCGAAGACGCCATGTTCATTCGGCAGGACAAGACGTTCCTCTTCCTTGATCATGTATGAAAACGAGAGTCCGTCTAACATATTCTCTACCTCTTCAGGACTTATCGCTGTCAGCACGCGATGATACGGCAAGATTGTCAATTCGTCACTCGGGAAGAGGACACCTAAGAAGTGTGAACGTTCATTCTTTTGAGAACGATCCCCACTCATCCCGGAAACGACCGCTGCCGCTTTCGCACGATGATGTCCATCCGCAATGTAGATCGACGGGATGGTCGCGCCAATCATCATGACACGAGCGAGTTCACGGTTCGGAATCATGAATCCTTCATGCATGACGCCTCGTTCATCCGTGAACGAGAATAACGGGTCTCCGTCAGTCGCTTTATGTAAGATTTGCTTCAAGTTTGCATGTGGAGGATGACTGAGTAGAATCGGACCGGTGTGCGCTCGCGTCGCCCGGACATGCTCGACACGTTCCCGCTCCTTCGTTTCCCGTGTATGTTCGTGAATCTTGATGCGACCGGCTTCATAATCCGCGACTGAAAAGGTGGCGACTAGACCCGTTTGCTGACGTTGTCCCGATGTCAATCGATAGATGTAAAATCCGTTCGGACGTTCCGTCAATTCCTTTTCATAGAGACGTTCTAGCTCATGACGCGCCAGCTCCCCCCACTTCTCAAGGGAAAGGTCGGATTGAAGCGCTTCTGGCTTATCCACTGCTAAAAAGGAATCGGGATTTTCTGAAATGACGGCTTGCGCTTCTTCAATCGATACGACATCATACGGGTCTGCGGCGACACGTTCCGGATGCGTTGGCATATAAGGGCTGAACGGTTTAAATACGACCATAAGGATCCTCCTTAAAATTCCCGGACGCGAATGACGCCCTGTATTTCATACAGCGCATGAATCGATAACGGTTCATGCTCGCTGTTGTCTAAATCAATCAACGTATACGCCATCTCCCCGCGGCTACGATTGACCATGTTATCGATATTCAATCCATGTGAGGCAAGTTCTCCCGTGATTTGACCGACCATGTTCGGGACGTTTCGATGCAAAATCCCAAGACGGCGTTTACCCGTGTATGGAAGCTCGACGTTCGGAAAATTAGCGGACGAACGAATATTCCCTGTCTCGAGATACAATTTCAGCGTCTCCACGGCTTGAATGGCACAGTTGACTTCCGATTCTTTAGTCGATGCACCGAGGTGAGGCAATGCCATGACTTGCGGATGACCGATCAGCGTGTGACGGGGGAAGTCGGTCACATACAGTCCCACATGATGATGGAATGCCTTTAGTAAGTCATCATCTTTCACGAGCTCTCCTCGCGCAAAGTTCAAAACAGTCATCCCCGGTTTCATCCGCTCAAACCAACTCCGGTCGATGCTGAATCGAGTCTCCTCAGTCAAAGGCATATGGATCGACAGTAAATCAACGTTGCCCAGTACTTCACTTAAATGTTTGGCACGCGTGACATGTTTCGAAATATTCCAAGCGGCATCAACCGAGAGATGAGGGTCGTATCCGATGACATCGACCCCGAGTTGGAGAAGATCGTTGGCTAGCGACGCACCGATGGCTCCTAGACCGATAATCCCCACTTTTTTACCCCGCAACTCCGCTCCGAGGAATTGTCGTTTTTGCAATTCCATCGCTTCTTCTAATTGAGATTGCGATGCGGTAGTCTGTTCATTCACCCAATTGAAACCTTTCACAATAGGTCGTACTGAGAGGATCATACTCGCAAGGACGAGCTCTTTCACCGCATTCGCATTCGCGCCAGGTGTATGAAACGCGACGATTCCTCGTTTCGCAAGTTGATCGAGCGGAAGGTTGTTGACACCGGCCCCAGCTCTGGCGATGGCGAGAAGATAGGGAGGGATGTCCTCTTCATGGACTTGATGACTTCTCAGTACCCAAGCATCGGCTTGATCCGATGCATTGATGACGTACTCGCTTGGCTCGAATCGTTTCAGACCAGCGGCAGCGATTTGATTAAATGTTTTGATGTGATACATGGGTCTCCTCCTCGAATGCTCTCATGACGTCGACGAGGCGTTCTGCCCCTTCTAGCGGCATCGCATTATATAGACTTGCACGTAAGCCCCCTACCGAACGATGTCCACCGAGTTCGAGCAAGCCACGTTCTAACGCGTATCGCTCAAAGCGCTGATCCAGCTCTTGATTTCCCGTTGAAAATGGGATGTTCGTCAATGAACGACGTTCCCCCGTTACAATTGGAGAAAAACAGGTCGACTCTTCAAGATAGGAATAGATTCTGTCACTTTTTTGACGATTCAATCGTTCCATCGCTTCGACGCCTCCGCAGTCTTCCACCCACTTCAATACACGCTCGGCTGCATACATACTAAACGTCGACGGTGTATTGAATAACGTATCGACATGTGATGCATATTGAAGATAACTCGGCAACTGAAGCGACTGAATCAAATCTCGACGGATGATGACGACCGTCAGTCCTGCAGGTCCAATATTCTTCTGGGCTCCGGCATAGATCACCCCGAAGCGCTCCACATCGATCTGCTCGGCTAGAATATTCGAGGAAGCATCTGCAATCAACGGAACATCGATTTCAGGGATATGTGTAAATCGAGTCCCTTCAATCGTGTTGTTCAGTGTCACATGGAGATAGTCCACCTCTTGGACAAGGCTCGATTCAAACGACATCCCTCCCGTCGCATCTACCAACGGATGAATGACATCGACCTCTCCAAAGTGTTTCGCATCTTCCATCGCTTTTTTAGACCAAATGCCTGTATCCACATAAGCGAATCGATTCTGTTTCCGTAAATTCATCGGAATCATGGAAAATTGTAACGTCGCCCCGCCCTGTAGCCAAAGTACGGCATAATTCTCAGGGATATGCATGAGTCTTCTCAGTCTCCATTCAAGAGAGTCGACCACACGTTGGAAAGACGCGGAGCGATGACTCGTTTCGATAATCGAAACGCCTTCATATTCAAACGTCAGAAGATGTTGTTGAATCTCTTGCATCACTTCTGTCGGTAGCATGCCGGGACCCGCAGAGTATGTATACGTCGACACGGTGTTTCCTCCTCTATAGTCTGTCTAAGGGTGTACTCTTCCTTATAGGAAGTGGCATTTCCTGCCTAAAATACAAAATCGCCCTGATTCGAAAATCAGGGCGATTCAATCTCATTATTCTTCGTCCATGGAGAGGACAGACATAAACGCTTCTTGCGGGACTTCGACGGACCCGACCATCTTCATGCGCTTCTTACCTTCTTTTTGTTTCTCGAGGAGTTTCCGTTTACGTGAAATATCTCCTCCGTAACATTTAGCCAAAACGTTTTTACGAAGTGCTTTAATCGTAGAACGTGCGACGATTTTGGTTCCGACAGCCGCTTGGACTGGAACTTCGAACTGCATCCGTGGAATGAGTGCCTTAAGCTTCTCAACAATGACCTTCCCACGCTCGTACGCGAAGTCACGGTGAACGATGAAGCTGAGGGCATCGACGACTTCGTTATTGAGCAAGATATCCATCTTCACGAGGCGCGATTGACGGTAGCCGATCAACTCATAATCGAGAGACGCATAGCCTTTCGTGCTCGATTTCAACTGATCGAAGAAATCATAGACGATTTCACTGAGCGGGATCTCATACGTGATTTTGACGCGAGTCGTATCGATGTATTGCATATCGATGAACGTTCCGCGTTTCTTCTGGCAAAGTTCCATGATGGCACCCACGTAGTCGTTTGGTGTCATGACAGCCGCCTTGACGTATGGCTCTTCGATTGAATCGACTTTTTGTTGCTCTGGCATCTTCGATGGGTTATCGACGTGAATCACTTCGCCTGAAGTCGTCGTCACGTGATAAATTACCGATGGTGCCGTCGTAATCAAGTCGATGTTAAACTCACGTTCAATCCGCTCTTGAATGATTTCCATATGAAGCATGCCGAGGAATCCACAACGGAAACCAAAACCGAGCGCTTGCGATGTCTCTGGTTCAAACTCGAGCGCGGCATCCGAGAGCTGAAGCTTCTCAAGTGCCTCGCGAAGATCGTTGTACTTAGCCGCATCAATCGGATACAAACCACAGTACACCATCGGGTTCATCTTGCGATAACCAGGTAGCTGACTCGTTGCCGGGTTTTTAGCAAGTGTGATCGTATCCCCGACGCGAACATCTCCGACTGTTTTAATGGATGCAGAAAGCGTACCAACGTCTCCGACGTTCAATTCTTTAACAGAGATCGGTTTTGGCGTCGAGACACCGAGGTCCGTCACTTCGAACGTCTTGCCGGTCGCCATCATTTGAACTTTGTCTCCTACTTTGACTGAACCGTTCACGATACGAATCGATGCGACGACACCGCGGTAGGCATCATAGTACGAGTCAAAAATCAAAGCTTGCAATGGTTCAGACGGGTCCCCTGTCGGCGGAGGGACAAGTTCCACGATTTGTTCGAGAATCTCTTCAATCCCGATTCCCGCTTTTGCAGAAGTCGGGACCGCATCACTCGCATCGAGTCCGATGACGTCTTCAATCTCTTGACGGACCCGCTCGACATCCGCTGACGGCAAGTCGATTTTATTGATGACCGGAATGATTTCAAGGTCGTTATCGAGTGCTAAATAAACGTTCGCAAGGGTTTGCGCTTCAATTCCTTGCGCTGCATCGACGACGAGAATCGCACCTTCACATGCCGCAAGCGAACGTGACACTTCATATGTGAAGTCGACGTGTCCTGGCGTGTCGATCAAGTGAAGAATATACTCTTCTCCGTCTTTCGCCGTATAGTTCAATTTGACGGCGTTCAATTTGATTGTAATTCCACGCTCGCGCTCCAAGTCCATCGCGTCAAGCGTCTGCTCTTTCATCTCACGAGCCGTGAGTGCACCAGTCTTCTCAAGAATCCGGTCAGCGAGCGTCGACTTTCCATGATCGATGTGCGCGATGATGGAAAAGTTGCGAATCTTCTTCTGACGATTCTCTAATTCTTGTTTGTTCATATATGGGTTCACCTATCCTTCTCATGCATACCGTGTCATTATATCAAAATCCTAAAGTAATGTGTACGACCTACTACAACAATACCACAGATAGTTTTCAGAATAATCATCAAGTGGTTGCTTTTCATATAACCGTTTGCTACAATTGTGCTTGTTCTGTTGAATGATTACTTGAAGTAATAAGAACATACACTTTCTTGTTTCAGGAGGTGACAAACAATGGCAAACATCAAATCAGCAATCAAACGTGCAAAAACTTCTGAAAAACGTCGTGTTGCGAACTCACAAGAGAAAGCGGCAATGCGTACAGCAGTAAAACGTGTTGATGCTCTCGTACTCGAAGGAAACAAAGAAGCTGCTCAAGAAGCTTTCGTTCTCGCTACGAAGAAGCTCGACAAGGCTGCATCAAAAGGTCTTATCCACAAAAACAAAGCAGGTCGTGATAAATCACGCCTCGCAGCTCGTATCGCTGCTCTCTAATTAGAGATCACACGAAACAGCCGCCTCCTATTCGGAGCCGGCTGTTTTTTTGTATACCATGACGTAGTGTGGGCCAATCCCAGGGATGTCGAACGGCTCCCCGATTCGTGTAAGTCCATTTCGCTCATAGAAACGGACAGCCACTTCTCTCGCATTGCACCACCATGAACTCCCTAGCTCATCATGGAGTACCTGTAAAAATCGAGAGCCGATTCCTTGTCCCGAAACATGAGGATCCGTCGCCATGCCACGGAGTTGGAGCGGAATCTTCACACCCTCGATTTGTTTCGGGGACAGCATGACTGTTGCGACCGACAGCACTTGATCGCCTTCAACCCAAGCGAAGTGTCGCGTCGTCGGCGCCTCATCCCCTTCAAAATAGCATGTCTCAACGTCTTTTCCTGGTCTGAGCACAACATGACGGAGTGGAATCACGTCTTGAAGCGTCACTTGTTTGAATCCCATTCCCTCACCTCACAATAAGGCCAGTTGACAAACGAGCGTATCGAATACGATCTGTTTGTCACCTCGTCCTGTTTTCATGGCTTCGTCCGCGTCTGCAATC
Source organism: Exiguobacterium sp. AT1b (assembly GCF_000023045.1). Lineage (GTDB taxonomy): Bacteria > Bacillota > Bacilli > Exiguobacteriales > Exiguobacteriaceae > Exiguobacterium. The sequence goes on from NC_012673.1 coordinate 579,697, forward strand.
AATGTCAACGCACGTGCGAGCTGAGCCTCTGAAAAGCCGCGACTCGCTTGTGTCGCCAATTTGATTGTGTACGGGTGGGCCCCGATTTTCGATGCGATTTGCTTCTCTCCATAGCCTGCCTCTGTCAACTGTTTCGACAGGTACATGTTCCGATATTGCCGAGCAAGCAACCCGAGTAGCCCAATCAGTTCTTGCCCTTGTTTTTCTAAATCCCGAACCAATCGAAGCGCTGCATCAGCTTGTCGTTTGACGAGAAGCTCCGAGAGCTGAAAGACGTTATCTTCTAATGTACGTGGAACTAAATCATTCACAATCTCAATCGGAATCGTCGCACCCGTTCCCGCGTACAACTGTAGCTTCTCTAGTTCGCGAACCAACTTTCCCCAATCATCCTGACATAGGAATAAAAGACGCTCCATCGTAGAGCGCTCCATCTTTTGTTGTTCACGACTCAATGCATCGTTCACGTATCGCATCAGTTCGTTTTGGCTCGGCTTTTTCGCTTCGAGGACGATGGCACGCTCTTTCAGACGCTTCACGATTTTCTTCCGCTCATCGAGTTTTTCTGACTCGACGATCAAGACAAGAACCGAGTAGGTCGCCGGTTGCACGACATATTCCGCCAGACGGTCGACATTGTGCTTTTGCTTCTCTTTCGCACCCGTTAAGAACTGGGCATTTTTCACGATAACCGTGCGATATTCACTAAAGAAAGGGACCGTCTCCGCTTCATCAAGCGCCGTATCGAGTGACGTCTCTTGAAGATCTAATTGCATGACATCAAATTGATCACCGGATGGATTGGCCGCTTTCACGATTTCACGTTCCCACGTCTCTAACAAATATTTTTCGGTGCCATGGAGAACATAGACGCTCGCCAGTTTTCCATTATGTAACCACGGTTCATTCAAAACACACACCACTTTCACAATTTATTCTCATCTAAACATAGATTATCTTCCCATGATTCGCTATACTTATAAAGGAAGTATGATAAGGAGGGACCTAATATGCAAATCAACTCAGTACGCCCACCGAGTGAAAACCCGTTTGAAAATGACGTTCAATGCAAACGTAATGACGCCATCGACTCTGCGATCGGCTTCATCGTCCCATTTGGCTTTTTCTTCACGATTTTCTTCATCGGTGTCATCATCAAGTTCTTAAGTCTATAAGTGTTCAAACGATTGCCCCGGGGGAGCAATCGTTTTTTAGTGTATCACATTTTATGCCGTGCTACTCGATGATCCCCCGACACATGTTCTCTTCACAGACAATCATCCCGTTCAAATCGGTTCGTAATAGACGTTTCCCCACAACCCGTCGTAACGTCTCCTCGTGCGGATGTCCATACCGATTGTTCGAACCGACACTCGCAATGACCCATTCTGGATCGATTCGCTCAAGCAGCTCTTCTCCCGACGACGTATCGGATCCGTGATGCCCTAGTTTAAATACGTCGACGTCAAGCGTCGGTAACTCGGCTTCTCCTTCTATCGGCAAATCTCCTGTCAATAGATACCGCATGCCACCTACGTTCATGTACAGGCTGATCGAATGATCATTTTCATCTTCGTGTGGGCGATTCGGTGCCACAATCCACATCCATGGCGTCGGCCAATCGTCTGCCTCGAGATAATGGACCGATACATCATTGGCCGCTGCTAAGTGTAGCAGTTCTTCTCGTTTTTCAGCATTCGCCACTTCTTTTGATATCCAAAGCTCTTCCACCGTCACTACCTTCAATAATCCCTCTAATCCGCCGATGTGGTCATGATCCGCATGGGTCAACAGGACAAAATCAAGCGAACGCTCCCCACGTTTCCATAAATAAGGGGCCAGTACATCTTCCCCCGGGTCAAATGTGCTTCGCTTTTGCTCGTTTGGATCTTGAAATACGCCCCCTACATCAATGACACCAATCGTTCTTCCCGATTCTACGACGATTGCATCACCTTGCCCGACATCCAAAAAGGTCACCCGGGAGGATTCCGACCATTCTGACCATCCCGCAATCAACCCACATGTCATGATAGCCGCCCCCCATCCGATCCATCGTTTTCGATTCATCAGCGTCAAGCTCCCCCATAACCCTAGCCACAATGCGATTTGCGACGGCAACGCCAGATCGTGCAACGGAAGCCAAGGTCGTAAATCATCGTGGAGAGTGAACATTCCATGAATCGCGTCCAAGACAACCATGAACAACGGGGCAATCGAAGGAATCATCCATGTGACAAATGCGAGTGGCATGATGATCCATGAGATACAGATGGCCATCACGAGATTCCATATCGGTGCCGCGACGGATAGAACCGGTTGTACTTGCCATAGTACAATCAGCCCAAACAGCTGTGCGATAACGGACAACTCGATTAGTCCTGTCCAGATTTGTCTCGTGACTAACAAAAAGAAGGTCATCCCGACCGTCAATTGGAAACCCAGATTCGTGAGAAGGAACGGTTGAACGGCCAACATGCCCGCCGCACACCAACTCAAGAGCCGAATCGGGTCTCGAATCGTCACACCGAAAAGAGAGAGAAAGAGGATCGCATCTGCGACGACGACAGCTCTTGCGACAGGTGGGGAAAAACCAGTCATCCATCCGAACATCGTAATACTAAAGATCATCAGTACCGTCTTCGTTTCACGTCGAATAGGGATCGGCTGCAACAATATGCGCATGGCCACGATCAACATAGCAATATGCGAACCGGAAATCACAAGAAGATGAAGAAGGCCCGTCACACGATAAGAAAATGAGGTCTGTTCGTCTAGCATTCGACTCTCTCCGAACAACAATGCCTCCATATATAATGCGACATCCGCACGATGACGATGCTCAATTTGCTGAAGTTTTCGCTCTTTCCAACGTAGCATCCGACCGTCCCACCCTGCCGTCGGACGACACGTGTCGATTCGCTTCACCTTCCCTTTAAAGGATACGTTTGAACTCCGTGCCCAAGCCCGTTCATCAAATCCCCCGGTGTTTCGTAACGGTTGAAACGCCTCTATTTCGATTTGCACGAGGCACGTCTCTCCTGGTCGTCCGCGATTTAGTTCGCGTCCTCGTAAGACGCCCTGAAGATTGTCTACGTTCCCGTATAGTCTTACCGATTTCCCATTCTCTTTTCGATTTTCGATTGAGAAGGCAATCGTGTCTGACGGTAACGATTCTGTAGGGGTCGTATGGAACGATGCGATACAGATGAGTCCAATCACTCCGGCTTTCGCATACAGGCCTTGCCCACGTCGTGTGACCAGATAAAAGACACTAGCGACCACAGAGACCAAATAGAATCCTTCTGTCAGACCAGTTACAATGAGTACCGCAAATAATGGAAACAGCGGCATCTTAAGGTACCAATAAATATGGCTTCATACTTTCTAATGTCTTTTCGCCGAACCCCTTCACATCACCTAGCGCTTCATATGTTTTAAATGGACCGTTCGCTTTCAGATGATTTAAAATCGCCTCGGCTTTGGCTGGACCAATTCCTGGAACCGTCATCAGTTCCTCTTTCGTCGCACTGTTGACATGAACACCGTTTGTTTCGACCTCGGTACTCGGTGAGTCTTGCGAAATCGGTGTTTCTCCTTTTTTCGGCACGATGATTTTGACTCCATCAACTAACAACTGTGCTAAGTTCAACTGCTCTGGGTCAGCTTCATCTGTCAGGACTGCCAAAGAGAGCACATCGCCCACTCTCGCCCCTTCTGGTACGGTATATAAGTTCGGAGATTCAACCGCACCTGTCACATACACAACGAGCTCCATACGTTCTGGGGACGTGGTCGGCGTGACCTCATTAGGTTCCATGACGAATTCGTCCACCATTCGTTGCTCCGGTTCCTTTTGATAAAACAAATAGCCCACTCCTAAAAAAAGAACGACTAGGAGACCGATGACGAGTTGTTTCCATCTTTCCAAGCGGATCACCACCCTGTTCGACTGTTACGTTCAGTATGGCGAATCATGTGTTTCTAAACACGTCTCGTTCTTCCCCACAATCTTGACTTTAGGAAATGATTTGTTTGCATGTTCCATATCGCACTCGTACATGTAACGATATTCATCGACACAATTTCTATGAACAGGTTATAGAATGACGGAAAAAACGGAGACCATCACGTGGCCTCCGTTCCTACTGTTCACTGTTCGATTATTCTTCTTCGAAATGCTGAACCTGGTCAGCGAGTGCCGCTGCCTGTCCTTCTAACTCTTGCATCAATGTAAAGATTTGATCGAAGCTTGCCTGCTGTTCTTTCATCGAGGCTGCCACTTCTTCGTTTCCTGCGGCCAACTCTTCCGTCACCCCAGATACTTCTTCAACCCGACGCAAGACGTTGTTTACCTCGTTACTCGATGTGCGCATCTCTTGTTCGATCGTGCGTACGAACGAAGCGACGTGGTCTGTCCGTTCATGGATTCGGTTGAATGCTTCTTTCGTCAATCCGAACGCTTCTAATTGCGCCTCTTGCTCGCGTTTTGACTCATTCACCGTTTCCGTCAAACGGACGACTTCTTGCTGGATCGTCTCGACGACGTGGAAAATAGAGCGAGTCGCCTTGTTGCTCTCTTCCGCCAACTTCTTCACTTCACTTGCTACGACAGCAAATCCTCGTCCCGCTTCTCCCGCACGGGCTGCCTCGATTGCCGCATTGAGGGCAAGTAAATTCGTTTGAGCCGCGACGTCTTCGACAAGCTTCGCCATCGCCTCAATCTCAGCCGTTTGTCGTGCAAAGTGGTCCATTCGCGAAACAAGCACTTCATTCCGTTCGCTTGAGCGATCTAAAATGTGCTCCTGGTCCGTTAATGTTTCAATCCCAGCCGCTACTTCACGTGTCATTTCTGACGTTTCTTCCGTCGTTTGTTTCGTCTGGTTCAAGCTCGTCTCAAATGAAGTCGCCATCGTATGCACTGAGCTGAGCGTTTCTTGCAACTCATTTGCAATCGACTGTGCTCCGTGTGCCATCTCATCAACTGCGTTCGTGATGTTAGATGTCGTACTCACGACCGCTTCATTTTCGGCCGCGGCCGTTTCGGTCATCCCGTTCACTTTCATTGATGTGACTCGGATTGACCCGATCACCGTCTGAAGAGACGCCGTCATGTCACGCATGGCACGTTCAAGACGTCCGATTTCATCATTGCGCGTCGACTCAGGCAACGTGACGAGACGTCCGGCTGCAATCGCTTCGGCCACCTTGACATTTTTTTCGAGTGGTCGAGTGATCGAACGGGCAAAGAAGAAGTTGTAGATTCCGAGCGCTAGGATGACGAGAATCGTCAAGAGGACCGAGATCAACAAGAGACGTTCCGTCTCATTTGCCGCCTCCACTTGAAGCGCTTCATAGAATGAACCGTTCTTTGCAATCAACGTATTGATATCATTTAACAAACCTTCCAGTTTTGCTGCCTGAATCCGAGCCCCGATACCACCTTCAAGTGCCGACTCGACATCTTCGTTCACCTGTTCGTACTTCATCGTGGCACGGTCTAAATGATTTGAAAATGCCGGAATCAAATAAGACTGTTTTAAATCATCGAACGTTTCCGCGTTCGTCACACGGATGCGCTCTAATTGAGTCAATGTAGATTGGTTCGACTGTTCACCAAGTGACGTCCAGAGGGATTGTTCTTGTAGGAGTGACGTTTCAAGTTGAGACAATTCAATCATTTGACTTCCATACTGCTCGTTATACGTTTGCAAGCGATTCAACGTCGACAAGACGTAACTCATCATCAGTACGATCAAGACGACGGTGAAGACGGTTGAGAAGATAAAACGTTTACGTAAACTCATTTAAGTGTCCCCTCCTTCAACTGACGTTCTACCGATTCATACTCTGATGTTTCTTTCTCATCCCATTGAATGCGACGAAGCGGAGCCAAGCCGACGCCGCCCTCTTCAATTCCAAGGATGACGTGTTCATTAAATGGTTTTTCAGTCACACGACCCGCGATTTCTACAATCGCCAAATCGACTTGTTTCAACATCGACGTCACAACCGCATCTGGTGCAATCATCGATTGATCACTATCGACCCCGATTGCCTTGACGCCGTATTTTTCAGCCGTCTCAAGTACACCGACCCCTGTCAGTCCTGCTGCAGCATAAAGAACATCTGCGCCCGCTTTAATTTGTTTCTCAGCGAGTTCACGACCGAGCTCCGGCGAAGCAAAATCATTCGAGAAGTCAACGAGCATCTCGACGTCCTCGTTCACTGCCTTAGCGCCACGTTCAAATCCTGCTTCAAATTTCTGAATGAGTTCAATATCCATTCCTCCGATAAACCCAATGGTATCGGACTCTGTTTCAAGACCAGCCACCGCGCCAGCAAGCGTACTGCCCTCGCCTTCTTCAAACGTAATATTCAAGACGTTCGGAAGTTCAGACACACCATCGATCAAAGCGAATTGCTGTTCCGGATGTTCAGCCGCAACGGCCTCTAAGTCTTCTTGACACGCAAAACCGAGACCGACGATCACATCATGTCCCTCTTCTACCAATTCTTCAAAGCCAACCCTGTACGTCTCCGTTTCGGATAGTTCACGATAATCAACGAACCAATCACCCGTCTCACGTAGCTCACCCATCCCGCGCATGGCTGCGTCACTGAACGATTGGTCCCCGAGACCAACGTCAGATAGGACGACCCCCATCGTCTGTCGTTCTTCTACAGTGGTATTCGGATCGTCGATAACCGACTGACAACCGGACAACCAAAGGGTACAAGCTGTGATTGTACTGAGCATTATGCTTTTCTTCATGTATTCAATACTCCCTCTCTCTAATGGTCTGACAACCCTTATATCGACCGAGAAGGCATTGTTCTCCATGATTTTTTTTAAAAGTTATGGTAATAAAATGTCGGGGACATCTGAGAGTGTTAGATGTTTCAAAAGGGATTTTTTTCTAATCATTGAATATACATGATGAATGACTATGATGTCAGATCCGAAAGGAAGATTAACGGAATGATTGAAAAGATAATTCGACATAGTTGGAACGTCATATCAGGATTATTTGTTCTCTTATTATCACTTTGGTTGAGCGGTCCTGGTATAGCAGAAACAGATACCCCACAACATCGTTGGTATTTCATGCTTTGGTTTGTATTATGGACGGTCGGATTTATTTTACAGTTCAGACCGCGAACGAAATGGTTCGGTCTATTCATCACGCTCGTGCCGACGTTATATTATTTTATTTCCGTCCTAAAAGCAGCAGAAGTGATTTCATACTAGTCAATCATGTGCAAAAACAGAGCCATAGACGGTGTCTATGGCTCGTGTCGGTTATTCCTTTGAAGCAGCAACCGTTGTATCCGCTAATTCACGCTCCGGTGTTGGGGCTTTCGCAACGTTCCCTTTCCCGGCAAAGTTCTCGAGTAAGTCTTTCATATCGATACCCGAAGAAGCTTTTAATGTTTGTTGAAGCGATGCCATGAGGTCGGTTGCGTAACCTGTCACTTTACCAGCGCCACCGTTTTGTCCGCTCCCCGTGTCCACGACCGTGATCTGATCGATGTTACCGAGTGGCGATGCAATTTCTTTCGCATAATCAGGAAGCATTTTGACGACCATATCGAGAATCGCCGCTTGTCCGTATTGCGCGAAGGCTTCGGCAATCTTCTCTTTCGCTTCGGCTTCTGCAAGACCGGTCAAACGGATAATTTCCGCTTCCGCCTCACCTTTCGCACGTTCAGAATCCGCTTCTGCAAGACCTGCCAAACGTACGCGTTCCGCATCGGCTTTCGCCTGTGCTTCAATACGATACTTCTCTGCATCCGCAATTGCGATTTGACGTGCTTTATCCGCGGCGGCAGACTGTTCAATCGAGTATCGATCCGCATCGGCTTTTTTCTTCACTTCTGAATCGTATTGTTTCTCACGACGCATAATCTCTTTCTCTTCGAGCTCAATTTGCTTTTGACGCTCGATGATTTGAACTTGCATCTGTTGCTCGGTGACTTCTTGTTTCGCACGCGCTTCCTCAAGCTCATACGCTTGGTCGGCCCGGGCTTTGGCAACATCTTGCTCACGGCGATAAGCCGCGATTCGGAGTTGGTTCTCTTTCTCAGCTTCCGCGATTTCAGAGGCACGCTCAAGTTCGGCCTTCTTCGCATCTTTCATCGCTTCCGCCTGTTTGATGCGCGTCTCTTTATCCGCTTCCGCAGTCGCGATATCAGCATCACGCTTCACTTGGGCGATACGCGGCTTCCCTAACGATTCTAGGTATCCATTCTTATCTCGAACGTCTTTGATGGTGAATGACACGATGACTAATCCCATCTTCGCCAAGTCTTGTGATGCGACTCGTTGAACTTCTTGCGAGAACTTGTCACGGTTCTTATAAATCTCTTCAACGGTCATGGAACCTAAAATCGAGCGCAAATGACCTTCTAACACTTCTTTCGCTTCGTTTTCTCGTTCAATCTTCGGTTTTCCGAGGAACTGCTCAGCCGCTGTCGCGATTTCACTGATTGATCCACCAATTTTAATGATGGCTGTTCCGTCCGCCATGACCGGGACACCCTGCTCTGTATAGACTTCAGGCGTTGTGACCTCTAATTTGCTTGAGAGCAGGCTGAGAGGTTCCGCTTGTTGGAATACCGGGAAGACGAACGTCCCGCCACCGCGAATGATTTTAACGCGGTTACCGGATGTATCGCTATGTACATTTTTCTTGCCTAAATAACTACCTGTCACAATCAGTGCCTCATCTGGTCCGACTGTGCGATATTTTAATACGAATACAAACACAAGTGCGAGGATGATGACCCCGACGATGATGCTGACTAAGATAGCCGTATTCATGTGTTATATCTCCTCTCGAATTGTAGGTTCGTCATATGGCATGACGATTGCGATATTGCCTTTTACTTCAATGATGACTACCCGATAATCTGTCGAAATCGATGTACCGTCTAAGCTTTGAGCCGTCTTTAAAAGCGAGCCCGTTACTGTCTCAATCAAAACTTCGCCATACCCGCCTTCAGGAATGGGCACGGTCAATCGTCCGACACGTCCAACTAATGCCTCATCCGTCAAACCAATGGATTCTTCCGCATTTGAGAGCGGTAAGAGAACAAACAAATAGAGAAGCGTCGTCAGAGCAAGAGACCCGACCAATGCGACAGCGAGCCCAATCATCGGGGAAACGTGAGCCAATGCGTTTAAGATAAGCCCAATTCCTGCCCCTAGTGCTAAGAAAGATAAGATGACTGCAGGGTTAAACCAACCCTCGAACATTTCGAACGCATCGGAGAACATCATGTAAATAAAGGTTCCAAGACCAGCGATGATCAACACCCACCAATACAGTTGATCGATTGCCTCCATTACCACCCCTCCTGTCGACGTTTTTGTTCCATCATCAGTACACGTCGAAGTTGTTCGACTTCTAATGCAAGCCGATCTTCAATCTCATCCCACTCCGACAGTGATGAAGTGGATAAGTCGTTCACTTCTCGAACTCGCCCGATGGAACGTTCAATCCGTCGCCGATTGTATAGGTCGACAAGTTCTTGTCGTTCGAGCCGCATCCTGTTTAAAAAATATTCCACTTCTTTTTGAACTTGAACGACTTGATCCGTCACGCCCTCAGAAGAATCTTGCATCAGTAGCCGACGCACTCTCACTTGATGAGCTACTAATTTAGCAATTCTCGCCTCGAGTTCGAGAATGTGCTTATATAATTCCTCTACCTCATCTTGTTGCGTGTCATCGCGCCACCACACGTCCACCTCACCTCACTTTTCTCTACTCACCTCCCTATACGATAAAACCTCATCTTCGGTTTCAAAAATTCATAAAAAAATGTAAAATGAATTTGCCAGACAGAAAGGAAGTGCTCATGTTGGGCAACCAAGTCATCAAGCTATCAACCGCATCACAAGAAAAACTAAAAAAGATGTACCATGAGTATGCAGTCGCGCCACCACCATATGCGACATTCAGCGCCAAGACACCAGGATTTGTCGTAACGATTTATCAATCAGGGAAAGTGATGTTCCAAGGAAAAGATGCCGAGACCGAGGCAGTGAAATGGGGAACACCCGCCGAGAAGAAACAAGCATCCACACCGAACACCGTCCTACCTGAAGGATTTTCAAGTTGGTCTGTCGTTGGAAGCGACGAGGTCGGAAAAGGGGACTATTTTGGACCACTCGTCGTCGTAGCGGCTTTTGTCTCACGCGATCAAATCGCACTCGTCAAAGAACTCGGCGTGAAAGATTCAAAACAGTTATCCGACCCTGAAATCATCCGGATTGCGAAGGATTTACACGCTACGATTCCTTATCAAAAAGCGACACTGCATAATCCAACATACAACAACATGCAACGTACGATGACACAAGGTAAAATGACTGCCATCGCCCATAATGCTGCGCTTCGAGCGTTGCTTGAGAAACTCGGACAAAAACCCGATGCCATTCTCATCGATCAGTTCGCAGAGAAGTCGGTCTATTATCAACATTTGCGGGCAGAACGCGATATCGTGCGCGACGATGTCTACTTTTCCACAAAAGCCGAAGGACTTCATGTCGCCGTCGCAGCTGCATCCATTTTAGCTCGCGCTTTCTTCTTAAAAGAAATGGACAAACTAAGTAAACAAGCAGGATTGACCCTTCCAAAAGGTGCAGGGGCCAAAGTCGACCAAGTCGCCGCTCAAATTATCCGACGTCATGGTCAGGATTATTTACAAAAGATTGCTAAAGTCCATTTTGCGAATACAAAGAAAGCCCTCAACTTGAATGAACGTCGTTTGTAGAGCTTCGACATCAAGTATGATATACTCATTTTATGGTTAAATGAACTTAAAATTTTTGGAGGATAGCGTTCATGTTGCATTATAAAACCTACACGATTAGTGATGACCATCCTTGGGTCATCTTCATACACGGGGCCGGAGGAAGTTTATCACATTGGTATCGTCAACTTCGTCCCTTCCGTAAAAAATATAATGTCCTGCTCGTCGATTTACGCGGTCATGGCGGTTCATACGATGCTGAACAGTCGCTCAAACAACCGTTGAACGCTTATACATTTGATGTCGTCGCCAAGGACGTCATTGAAGTCATGGATCACTTAGGTATCGAAAAAGGACACATGGTCGGTCTATCTTTAGGAACGATTGTGATTCAGGCGATGTTTGAGCACTATCCCGATCGAATCGCATCGGTCGTTCTCGGCGGAGCCATCGTCAAATTCAATGTCCGCTCCACGATGCTCATCCGACTTGGTAGTCTTGTGCAAAACTTTGTCCCATACATGTGGTTATATAAATTATTCGCATGGATTTTACTCCCGAAGAAGCGTCACAAAAAGTCTCGGATGATGTTCGTCCGCGATGCGGCGAACTTATGTCAACGCGAGTTTATCCGTTGGTTCAAAATGACGGAAAATATTAATCCTTTACTGAATCAGTTCACTTCGATTCAGACGAACGTCCCGATTTTATATATTATGGGTGATGAGGATTATATGTTCCTTGAAGCTGTCGAACGGACAGCGAAACATCAGCCGACAGCCAATGTTGAAATCGTTGCAGACTCTGGTCATGTGGTCAATGTAGACCAACCCGATCAATTCAATGCGTTATCGATGAATTTTATCGATGATCAGATTCAAGCACGTTCACTACAAATGAGCTAATTCAGGATGCCACAGGGCTTCCTGAATTTTTTTATGTTTATTTTCAGAAAATATTGATTATTACAAAAATAGATGGTATTCTTTAGCAAATCCAACGAAGAGGAGATGCTCGAGATGTCCAATCCCGTACATATGAACAGCCTGCTGATTATTATTCGACTGAGGGACTGAAATCGTTTTGTTTTCAAAAACGACTTTTCAGGCCCTTGTTCCCGTGGTAATCGGACAGGCGCCTGTAGATTGAAACCGCGCCTATCCTTGATGGATAGGTTTTTTTTATTGACACAAAGACATAGAGGAGATGATGGAAGTGAAGCAGTATATGATGGATCGAATGGTAAAAATTTCAGCAGGGATGGCAAACGCCGTTCTCGTCACGCTCGGTGTCGGTTTATTGATTGAGACGATTGGTAATTTGACCGGAATCGCGATGCTCGTACAGATTGGACAAGTCGCCAAATCACTATTGGCACCCGCTTTAGGCGCTGGCGTCGCGTTTCAACTTGGAAGCAACACGCTCATCCTATTTAGCGCCATGATTGCCGCAACCATTGGCGGTGCAGCTTTAAAAGCAACAGAAAGCGGACTCGTCCTCGTTCCAGGTCAACCGATTAGCGCACTGATCGCAGCGGCGGCTGCTGTCTGGCTTGGAAAACGTGTCCTCGGAAAAACAAAGTTTGATATGATGGTCGTTCCGGTCACAGCCGTATTAGGTGGTGGAATCGTTGGGGTTGCTGCAGCTGCGGTCACGACTCCTCTTATCAACTCAATCAGTCAAGGGATCACTGCATCTGTAGAAACGTCGCCGATTGCCACATCTCTTGTCATCGCACTTGTTTTCAGTGTCATGCTCATGTCGCCTGCATCATCTGCCGCACTCGCCATCGCGCTTCAACTTGACCCTGTCGCCAGCGCCGCTGCCTTGATTGGTTGCTCTGCTCAATTTGTTGGATTTACCTTAATGGCATATCGTCAAACCGACCCAGGTGGATTGGTCGCCTCATTCTTCGTCACACCGAAAGTGCAGTTTCCGAATATCATCAAAAATCCGCGAATCGTCGTCCCACCGTTTATCGCCGCGATGATTTCCGCACCGATTGCTACTTTGATGTTCTCACTCCAAGTCCCATATGAAATTGCGGGTCTCGGGCTCAACTCCTTGATTGCCCCGCTTCAGATTTTAGCGGTCCAAGGGTTGGATGCCTTTCTCATCTTCACGATGACCGGCGTCGTACTCCCTGCCCTCATTACGTGGGCCCTCTATCGTGTGACGAGTCTTGTCGGATGGACCAAGTTCGGTGATCTCGCACTCGAGATTCAATAATAAAAGGAGCGTTGTCACAGGTGGACAACGCTCCATATTTTTTACGCTCGAAGTTCAGCGCCGTGTGTCGCACGGACCGCCTCGACAATTGTTTCATATGCTGCCGTTACTTCTTCATCTTGTAACGTTCGTGACGGGTCTTGGAACTTGAGTGAGAAGGCAATCGATTTCTCATCCGCTCCAACATTCTCCCCTGTATAGACGTCAAACAAGACGAGGTCAATCAAGAGTGGACCAGCCGCTTGGCGGATCGTTTGTTCCACTGTCCCAGCCGGAATCTCACGTGATAAGACGAGTGCCAAATCTCGTGAAATCGATGGATAACGTGGTACGTCTTGATAAAGAAGTGTCTCGTCTCCACGAAGTGCCAAGAGGTCGAGTTCGAATACATACACTTCCTTCATACCGTAGACGTCTTTCGATGTTCCTGGATGCACTTGTCCGACATATCCGATGACCTCTCCGTCCATCAAGATGTTTGCCGTACGACCAGGATGCATATCAGGCATCGATACGGCCTCATACGTGACATCTAGTCGAAGCGTTTGGACTAACGTGTCGACAATCCCTTTTGCGACGAAATAGTCGACCGGGATCCGTGTCCCTTGCGAACGATGATCCATCCATAGACCTGTGACGACACCAGCCACCCGTTCTTTCTCACGTGGTAACGTTTCTCCGTGCTCCGTATAGACGCGTCCTGTTTCGTAAAGTGCGACGTTCGATTGTTGACGCGCCGTGTTGTAACGTGCCGCCTCTAACAACCCAGGGACGAGCGACGTACGAAGGACAGAACGTTCTTCACTCATCGGCATCGCCAATCGAACGAGCTGATCGGTTTCTCCACCGAAACGTGTCGCATGTGCCTCACTCGTTAACGAGTAGGTAATGGCTTGTGATAAGCCGACTCCTTGCAACAAGCGACGTGTCTGCCTGCGCAATACGTTGATTGCTGGCAAATAGCCTTTCATTTGAGAGGCAGGTAACGTCGACGGGAGACTATCATATCCGTATAGACGTGCCACTTCTTCTGTGATATCAGCCGGAAGCTCTAAGTCCGGACGGCGCGATGGAATGTGTACGGTCAGCACATCATCCCCTTCTGTCGCAAGACCGAGACGCTCCAGGATGTGAACGATTGTCTGACGATCGAGTGTCATCCCTAAGCGCTTGTTGATATAGTCAATCGACACTTGGATTTCTCGGGCACGTGATTCGGCTTCACCTGAACGCACCGCATCATGAATGGCTCCTCCACCGAGATCGACAATCAGTTGCGCGGCGCGATCGAGCGCGAGCATGACACGTTCTGGGTCAACGCCTTTTTCGAAACGAGCGCTTGAATCTGAACGGAGACCGAGCGTACGGCTCGTCTTCCGTACGGATGCCGGATCAAAGTACGCTGACTCTAAAATGATATCTGTCGTTGAAAGATCTACCTCTGTATTGGCACCACCCATGACGCCTGCGATGGCGACTGGAGCTTGTCCGTCTGTGATGACCATCATCGATGAATCGAGCGTGCGCGTCACGTCGTCGAGTGTGACCATTTCTTCTCCATTTTCGGCTTGACGGACCACAATCGAGTTGCCGAGTTTCTTCGCATCGAATGCGTGAAGCGGTTGTCCGATTTCAAGCATGACGTAGTTCGTCACGTCGACAATGTTGTTGATTGGACGGACACCTTCTGCGATCAAGATATTCTTTAGCCATTGTGGCGATTCTGCAATCGTTACCCCTTTGACTTCACGAGCTGCGTAATATGAACAGTTCGGTGTCGCAAGTTCGATAGACACCTCCGATGGTGATGATGACGTGACATCTGCCGTCGGCAACGTGTATGGACGCTCTAAGATGGCCGCAACCTCATGAATGATTCCATAGAGGCTCAAGCAATCTGAACGGTTCGGAGTCAAGCCGAGTTCGATGACTTCATCGTTCAAGTCGAGTAAATCGAGCACATCTGCACCAACTTGTACGGATTCACGGAATGTGTGGATTCCATCTTGCTCGTCTTCCCGAATTTGTTTTTTCTCAAAGCCGAGCTCTTCGAGTGAACAAATCATCCCTTGTGATTCGACACCACGAAGTTTTGCTTTTTTGATTTTAAGTCCTGGTAAGCGTGCGCCAACTTTGGCCACAATCACATGTTGCCCTTCGCGCACGTTCGGTGCGCCACAGACGATTTGAACAGGGTCACATTCTCCGATGTCCACTTTCGTCACGTTTAACTTATCCGCTTCCGGATGTTTCTCACATGAAAGGACCCGACCGACGACGATCCCAGAAAGTCCTTCCCCACGATTTGTCACACTTTCGACTTCGATTCCGTTCTTCGTAATCAAGTCACCGAGCGCTTCGCCGCTTAAATCGGATACATCAATATATTGATTCAACCATTTTTTTGAAAGTAACATCTGTCTTCCTCCTTAGAATTGCTCGATGAAACGTAAGTCATTTGTGTAGAAATGGCGGATGTCGTCGACGCCGTGTTTGAGCATCGCCATACGCTCCACTCCGATTCCGAATGCGAACCCTGACACTTTTGATGAGTCATAGCCAGCCATCTCCAAGACATGCGGATGGACCATTCCGCCTCCGAGAATTTCAATCCAACCGGTTCCTTTACAGACGTTACATCCTTTCCCGCCACACTTGAAGCAAGAGATGTCGACTTCGACCGATGGTTCCGTGAACGGGAAGAAGCTTGGACGGAGACGAATTTCGCGCGTTTCTCCGAACAACTGCTTCACGAACACTTCGAGTGTCCCTTTCAAGTCAGCCATCGAGATGGATTCATCGACAACCAACCCTTCGATTTGCATGAATTGATGCGAATGCGTCGCATCGTCTTCATCACGACGATACACTTTACCTGGGCAGATGATGCGAATCGGTTTTCCGTTCGCCTCCAACATCGTGCGAGCCTGTACAGGAGACGTATGAGTACGAAGTAACGTCTCTTCCGTGATATAGAACGAGTCCTGCATGTCTCGTGCAGGGTGGTCTTTCGGCAAGTTGAGCATTTCGAAGTTGTAGAGATCGGTTTCGACTTCAGGACCTTCAGCAATCGTATATCCGAGTCCAACGAACAAGTCTTCCATCTCGTCGATGATTTGTTGTAAGAGATGACTGTGGCCAGGAGTCGATGTCCGCCCCGGTAGAGTCACATCGAGCGTTTCCGCTTTTAACTTTTCCTCTAATTCAATCGCCTTCACCTCTTCGATTCGAGCATCGAGTGTGCTTTGAATCGCGGTACGAACGGTATTCGCCAACTCACCGATAATCGGACGTTCCTCGGCAGATAATTTACCCATGCCACGGAGCACTTCAGTCATTGGTCCTTTTTTCCCTAAATATTTGATGCGGACGTCATTCAATGATTTTTGTGTGGATGCCTGTTTGATTTCTTCTAACGCTTCCACTTGTAACTGTTCTAATTGTTCTTTCATGTGTTCGCTTCCTCCTCTACATAAAAAAGTCCCTTCAGTCGTTGACTGAAGGGACGAATCATCGCGGTACCACCCTACTTGGCCAATTCATGGCCCACTTGAGAGCATCGTTATCGTGATGCCAAACCGGTGTTGTCTCCAACACGACTCCAGAGTGAATTCAGCGACGAATCCGGCAAAGGCTCTCAGTCACGGCCCTTGCTCCCTGAACGGAATCGGTCATTCGCTTACTATGTTCTTTCAACGTCATATCTTATTCATCGATGTGTTTAACCTATCACGTTTTTCACGTGCTGACAAGATTATTGTAAAGCGATGCGATACATTAAAATACCGGCAGCGACCGCCGCGTTGAGCGATTCCACGTCGCCGAGCACCGGAATATGCACACGTGTGTCACAGAGTGCCAATACATCAGCATGAACCCCTTGTGCCTCATTCCCGATGACGAGGGCCACTTTTTCTTCGAATGCAACTTGCTCATACGATGTTGCCTTTGAGAGAGCTGTGCCGTAGACGTGGAATCCATCCTCTTTCAGCTCAGGTAACTTTTCAAGCAAGTCGACCGAGGTCACGTTCACGTGAAACAGTGAACCTTGTGTGGCACGTACGACTTTGGCGTTGAACGGATCGACCGTCCCTTTCCCGAGTAGCACCGTATCGAATCCGGCAGCATCTGCTGTCCGAATCATCGTACCGAGATTACCCGGGTCCTGTACTCGGTCTAGTACGAGTACTTTCTTCATTTTTCGTTCCACCGGTGTCATCTTGACAACGGCAAACACGCCTTGGGTCTTTTCCGTTTCGGAAAGAAGGTCCGCAACGTGGTCGGATAACTCGAGGACTGGCATATCTTCAAGACGCCACGTTCCTTTTGGTGAATACGACTCAGCCATGATGAGTTGGACGAGTCGACCGGCACGAATGGCCTCGTCCACCAAATGCTCTCCTTCTACTAGGAATTGACCCGTTTCTTGACGACCTTTTTTCGTCATCAATCGTTTTAATCGTTTAATCGTCTCGCTCTTCGTAGACGTAATCTTCGTCATATTATCCCTCTTTCAACCATTGGACCGTTTCGTGGTCTAAACGTTTCGTCAATGCGACAACGAGTTGTACCGCTGCCTCGTAATCATCCTTATGGATGATGGACACGTTCGTGTGTAAATAGCGGACCGGCACTGTCAATGCGATGGCCGGCATCCCGATCCCAGAAAGATGGAATCGCCCAGCATCTGTGCCACCGCCTGGCGTTAAGTCCAATTGATATTTGATGTCTTGCTCTTTGGCCACGTCAACGATGAGGTCGACAAGGCGTGGGTTTGTGACGGTAGTCGCATCAAAGAAGATGACTTGAACCCCGTCCCCGAGTTTTGACAACCCTTCTGCTTGGGTCATCCCCGGCGTATCACTCGGAATGCCTGTATCGACAGCAATCGCGACATCCGGGCGAATCAAGTTGGCAGCGGTCACCGCTCCACGTAACCCGACCTCTTCCTGTACCGTCGCTCCTGTATACACGACGCCAGGGAACGATTCTTCCTTCAGACGTTTTGCTGCTTCGATGGCAATCGCACATCCGATGCGGTTGTCCCATGCCTTCGCCATCAAGAAGTTCTCATTTTTCATGACTGTGAATTCACAATGTGGCACGACCGTATCGCCTGGACGAATTCCCCACTCAGCCACTTCGTCTTTCGACGTCGCACCGATATCTAAGAACATATCTTTGATTTCGACGGGCTTCTTCCGTGCCTCAAGCGGTAGGACGTGAGGTGGTTTCGCACCAATGACACCCGGAATCTTTTCACCAGACCGTGTGACTACATCCATTCGTTGTGCCAACAGCACCTGGTTCCACCAGCCACCGAGCGCCTGGAAACGAAGGAAACCGCCTTCTTCCACACGCGTCACCATGAAGCCGACTTCATCCATGTGACCCGCAATCATGACACGCGGACCTTCAGCATCTCCGGTCACTTGACCAAATAGACTTCCGAGTCCATCCTGTTCAAACGACTCGACATGCGGCTCGAGGTATTCACGCATCAATTGACGGACTTCTCCCTCATTGCCCGGGACGCCTGTTGCATCCGTCAAACGTTTTAACATATGTAACGATTCATTCATACCAATCCGCTCCTTTTCATTAATATCCTTGATTTTGTCGCTCATGGTTTACTTCATTTTTATTCATGTATGCTAGCAAAATGAGTTGCTCATTAAAACCGAGCGTATAACCAAGTTCGAGATAAGCTGCCATCAGCGTCTCGTACATGGCTTCCGTTTTTGAAAGACCAAAGTTCGTCACTTTTCGATAAATATCTAAAAAAGCATCAGTCGCATCAAGATATGAACTTCCCGCAGGAAACGCATCTCGTTCATACCCGAGCGCAAGACCAAGTGACAGTAAGAAATGAATGCCGTCCACATATTCTTCTAAGATCACATCTTGAGGCGACGGTCCTTTCTTCGACCAAAACTTAAAGCTACGTGTTTCGTTAGCCAGTTCACCGAGCTCGACAAGCAGCGCCAGTAACCGTTCATCGAATTGATTGCCGGATAATCCATGTTGTGCTTTGATCCGCTCGTCTAATTCGCGCTGCCGATCAAACAATGTTGTCCAGTTCACCGGATGTTCCTCCTCTATCTCCACTTATAGCAGTACTAAAATCATTAAAGACCAGCCCACTGCTAAAATCAATACTTGTAATTGAAGCAGTTTTGGGGCATGAACCATCTTCTTCCGAGTCAAATGAAGACCGAACAAGGCACCGATGGCTCCTCCTGCATAGGCGAATAGGACGTTAAAATCACCTTTCCCTTGCGCATACTGTTTCGCTTGAATATAGGTGTAAACGTTCAAGACAATGAGCGCTAAGGCGACTATGGCAACAACCGATTGATTCATACGCTTTCCTCCTTCTCTTAATTCTAAGAAATTCTAAAGAAAAAAGAAAGCGCCGAGAGAGTGTCTCGGCGCTGTCGATTGAACGATTACGCGTTCAATTTTGATTTAGCTGTTTCAGCGAGTGACGCGAATGCCTGTGCATCTGTCACAGCAAGCTCAGCAAGCATCTTACGGTTGATGTCGATTCCTGCAAGCTTGAGGCCGTGCATCATACGGCTGTATGAGAGACCGTTTGTACGTGCTGCCGCATTGATACGTGTGATCCAAAGACGACGGAAATCACGTTTCTTCTGACGACGGTCACGGTAAGCGTACATGAGTGACTTCATGACCTGTTGTTTTGCTACTTTAAATAGAATGTGTTTCGAACCAAAGTATCCTTTGGCAAGTTTAATTTGCTTTTTACGACGTTGACGAGTCGTATAACCGCCTTTTACGCGTGGCATATGGATTCCCTCCTAAATTGTTTCTGTATTACTTCGCGATCATGTTGCGAATGCGTTTGAAGTCTCCAGCTGATACGATAGCGCCTTTACGGAGCTTACGTTTCGCTTTAGTCGATTTGTTTGCGAACAAGTGACTTGTGTAAGCGTGTGAACGCTTGAGTTTACCTGATGCTGTACGTTTGAAACGTTTTGAAGCACCGCGGTGCGATTTCATTTTCGGCATGAGTATTTCCTCCCCACTGAGAATCGATAATTAATCTTCTTTGTTCGGAGCCAGCACTAAGAACATGCTGCGTCCTTCCATCTTCGGCTTTTGTTCAACTGTTGCCAAATCGGCACATTCCGCTGCCATTTTGTCCAAAACACGTTTCCCGATTTCCGAGTGTGTGATGGCACGTCCGCGGAAACGAATCGAAGCCTTCACTTTGTTTCCTTTTTCAAGGAACTTGCGTGCATTACGCAATTTTGTTTGGAAATCGTTGTCCTCGATTGTTGGACTGAGACGCACTTCTTTCATTTGGATGACTTTTTGGTTTTTACGCGCTTCTTTCTCCTTCTTCTGGAGTTCGAATCGGTACTTCCCATAATCCATAATTTTAGCGACCGGTGGATTTGCTTTATCCGCGACTAAGACGAGGTCTAGTTCCGCTTCTTCAGCTAAACGTAACGCATCGTTACGTGATGTCACACCGAGTTGTGCACCGTCTGCGCCAATGAGACGTACTTCACGGGCACGAATGTTTTCGTTGATAAAGAGCTCTTTGCTAATGGTTAGCACCTCCATCGTGCGATTGCACGAGATTTAGATTGACAAGACAACATGGCAATAAAAAAAGCGTCGGCAGTTTCCCACCCACACATCAGTTGAGGTCATAAAACGGCAGACGATGCCGAATGAACCAAGAACTTGATGGACCTGCCTGATGACTCTCAGACGAGGTGAAAAGCGGGTGCTTCTGCTTTGTTGTTTTTAATCACTATGTCATCTTAGCACTAGCAGGAAAAGATGTCAAGATATCGCGCATGAATAATTGGTAGCTCACACTTTTATGATGATACCAGTCATTCTCTCGTTTCGCAATACCTTTTCAAAGGGAATAATGAAATATCAAAGGAGGGATCGACATGAACTGGCGAAAAGATGTATCGCGAGAACATGACTACCATGATCAAGTCCAGCAGATTGTCAGTAAGACGATGCAAGCGCATGGGCTAGAAGACGAAAAATTACAGGCGGTATTGACAGACTTACTAGAAGAAATGAATCGCATCACTTTAAAAATCGTCGATGACCATGAGTCGGCTCAAAATTATATCCATAAACGGTGGTACTGAAACAACCCCACATCATGATTTTTACAATAGTTATGACGAAAACGATAGAAGACGTCTGTCTCAACTTGATTGAAACAGACGTCTTTTTTAATTACTTCGCATATACCATTTGACCACCTAGGTGACCTGCATAAGCAAGTAGTCCGGCTCCGACGAGGGCAACGACAAAACTCAGTGTAATCCACAGCTTCCCTTTCGCACGATATCCGATTGCGAGTAAGACCACCGTGATGCCAAATGCAATCAAGCTGTACAAAGCAAAATGCTCGTGGTTTTCAATCATCGCTTCTGTCACCGATGGTAGATTTGCTTCGGCATATTCTTCTGCACTATCCCCTGACAAGAAAGCGACGGCACCGGAAAATAATCCTGCAACCAATGTAATGAGCGCAAACAATCGAAAACTTGTCCATTTGAAACTGATCAAAATCAATAGTGTACCAAACAACAGTAGACCAATTGGTGCATGCACGAGCAATGGATGTAGCGGGACCCCACCGAGCATAACAATTCCTCCTAAGACGTGATCAACTATTATGAAGGTTGTATACCCGATTCCATCTTACGTTTATCCACTACTACACTATTTCGTCATGTCACATCATCAATTTGTAAGCGATTTGAAGAAGTTCCCGATTGCCTCAAACAATCGGGCGAAGAATCCTTTCACCTCTTCTTGTTCGAGGAATGCCTGCACATCTTGACCCGCATCTTTCAATCCACTGCTGATCGCTGACCAATCTAAATTGGCCTGTTGCATGTTTTCGAATAGTGTCGTCAGTTGATCGAGTTGGCCCTCAGACAACTGGACGTTATTTTGGTTCAATACTTGAATGACGATGTCACGGATCTCAATATTTGTCTCCGGCATCTGATTTGCAATTTCCGCTTTAATCTCGTTCATGAGACCTGCTACATCCTCTTGTCCGACCGTCTTACCGATTTCAGACGTAACCGCTAGCTCTTCTTGTGCCAATTCTTTTCGCTCATCCGACAGTTCAATCCCAGTCTCGGCCGCGGTCTGATCATATGCCTTCATAATTCCCGTCAGAGCCGAGGTACCCGTCACGCTAATCGGTGACGTGATATAGATGTCCGCATCCGTCACACCTGCCGTGACGAGGGCGTTCGCATACATATCTTTCGTGACCCATGTCACGTTTTCCGTTTGAATATCAAGACCTGTCCCGTTCGTCAATTTGATTCGGGCAGAAGAGTACATGCCGCCTCCACGTTGTGCTTGTGGAACCGAGTCTCCTAAATATTTTTCTTCATCTGCGGCAGTCGTGATAATGGGTTCGATTCCTTCTGGGGCATCCATACGTTCGAGTACCCATTTTTGTTGCTCTGAAGATAACGATTCCCCGAGGGTCACAATCGTATCGTTGACGATCGCCTCCGCTCCGACTTTTGGAAGCGCTCCTGTGAACGCAACCGCTCCAATGGTAAGTGCCAATACTGGCTTCATATAATTCATTAAGTATCACTCCTTATGTTTACGATACGTGTAGATGAACAAATACACATCCGTCTATAGACCGAAAAAAACCACCTTTCTGTTTGGAAAGGTGGTCCCTCACTTAACGTGAACGGTTCGCAATCTCATCTGTGAGCGATGCGATAAATTCATCAAGTGAAGCAGAAACTTGCTCCTGCTGACCGTAGCGGCGAATATTGACGGCACGCTCATCCCGTTCTTTATCCCCAAGAACGAGCGTCATCGGAATCTTCTTCATTTGTGCTTCGCGAATCTTATAACCTAGTTTCTCGTCACGGAGATCCGTTTCGACACGGACGCCACGTTTGACGAGTTCTGCTTTCACTTCCGCGACGTATTCGTCGTGTACGTGTGAAACCGGGATCAACTTGACTTGGACCGGTGCGAGCCATGTCGGGAACGCGCCTTTATACTCTTCAATCAAGTAAGCGACAAACCGTTCCATCGTCGAGACGACACCACGGTGCAACACGATTGGACGGTGGTCCTTACCGTCTGGCCCAGTGTATGTCAAATCGAAACGTTCCGGAAGCAAGAAGTCGAGTTGGACAGTCGAGAGCGTCTCTTCTTTCCCGAGCGCCGTCCGTACTTGCACGTCAAGTTTCGGTCCGTAGAATGCCGCTTCCCCTTCCGCCTCAAAGTACGGAAGCTCGAGCTCATCCATCGTTTCCTTCAACTGACTCTGTGCCATTTCCCAAATCGCATCGTTATCAAAGTACTTCTCTTTATCAGCAGGATCGCGATATGAGAGACGGAAACGATAATCTTTGATACCGAAGTCAGCGTATACTTCTTGAATCAAATGAACGATGTCTTTGAATTCTTGTTTCATCTGTTCTGGTGTAACGAACGTATGTCCATCATTCAAGACCATGTAGCGAACACGTTGAAGACCTGTGAGCGCCCCTGACATCTCATAACGGTGCATCCCACCAAGCTCAGCGATTCGAAGTGGAAGTTCACGGTACGAACGTGGCTCATGTTTGTAGATTGTCATATGGTGTGGGCAGTTCATCGGACGAAGGACGAGTTCTTCGTTGTCCATCTCCATTTTCGGGAACATGTCATCTTGGTAGTGATCCCAGTGTCCAGATGTCTTGTACAAGTCGACTGAACCGAGAACCGGTGTGTAGACATGTTGATATCCGAGTTCGAGCTCTTTATCAACGATGTAGCGCTCGACCGTACGACGAATCGAAGCCCCTTTTGGAAGCCACATCGGAAGCCCCTGACCGACTTCTTGTGAGACGAAGAAGAGGTCGAGTTCTTTCCCAAGTTTACGATGATCGCGTTCTTTCGCCTCTTCAAGAAGACGCAAGTGTTCAGCGAGTTGTTCTTTCGTCGCCCACGCTGTTCCATAAATACGCTGTAACATCTTATTGTCAGAGTCCCCACGCCAGTAGGCACCAGCCACGCTCATCAATTTGAAAATTTTCAACTTCGATGTTGACGGGACGTGTGGTCCACGGCAAAGGTCAAAGAACTCACCTTGATGGTAGATTGTCAGTGTTTGATCAGCAGGAATATCCTCGATCAACTCGATCTTGAGCGGGTCTCCCAACTCTTTATAGCGAGCGAGCGCCTCGTCACGAGAAACGACTTCGCGTGTGATTTCCAAGTTCTCATCGACGATGCGCTTCATCATCTTTTCGATTTCAGGAAGGTCTTCTTCATTGATGCGACGATCCATCTCGATATCGTAATAGAATCCGTTCTCAATCGTCGGTCCAATTCCGAGATAGATGTTGTTGTCTTCTCCGTATAACCGTTTGATTGCTTGAGCCATCAAGTGAGCCGACGAGTGACGCATCAAATCAAGACCGTCTTCCGAGTCCGGCATCACGAGCTCGATTTTGCCGTCATGTTCGATTGGACGACGGTAGTCGATGAGTTCTCCGTCTAGTTTTGCTGCGATTGCTTTTTTACGGAGTCCCGGACTGATCGAGCCCGCGACGTCTTCTGCTGTGACGCCGGCTTCGAACTCTTTTACCGCGCCATCTGGAAATGTTAATTGAATCATGTACATTTGTCCCCTCTCAAAAATGAATATAAAAAAAGCCCATCCCTCAAAAAGGGACGAGCTTTGATTCTCGTGGTACCACCCTCGTTCCCAAGCAATCTGCTTGGCTCGAACACACGATAACGAGTGTGAATCGCCGCACGATTGACCCGTACGGTGCTCCGAGGGAGTAAATGCATCGTCGTCGTTAGGAAGCTTCCACCGCCCTTCCCTCGCTAAAACTCGTCTCGATGATCCATATCCTCTTCTATGCATCCTTTATATGATTCTTAGTATAGTCAACTCACCAGAGAAAAACAATCCTTTACCGACGCCGATTTTCACCCTTTAACTCAATTTGGGTCGTCGTCGTAGAAATACGTTGCATGAGTCGCTGTGCTTTCATTTTGTTTTGAGGCGAACCATCGATTGAAAAGTGCGTCTCGAGCTCTTCCCCGCTAAAGTTTGAACTGTAGAGCGTCGGCAAGCGATGCATCATCCGATACTGAAGAATGATTCCGAACAATTCATCTCGTACCCACGGACTGATGGCTTCAGCTCCGATGTCATCAATCAGTAAGACTGGCACATGTTGAAACGACGTCAAGAAAGAGTCGAACGACTCGGTACGGATTTTACGTTTCGCCTCCGACACAAAGCCCGGGGCGTGAACTAAAATCGTCTCGATGTCCGCCACCTTCAACTCGTTGGCGATTGCGGCGAGTAAGTACGTCTTCCCGACGCCAAAACTACCGTGGAGATAGAGACCGTTCACTTTTTGACGCGCCTTCATCCCTGTCACGAATCGCATCGCTTCACGCAATGCGATTTTACGCGCGTCGTCGGCCCAATCGAAAGATTCGAAACTCGCCTCACGGACTTCCTCCGGTAAGAACAAACTCTTAAACTTACGGTCCATCTCTTTTTGGCGTCTCGCCTGACGATGAGCGACCGTCTCTTCATAGCGAATGGCAATCTGTCCTAAATCGACATAGAGCACCGGTTGATGGCCTGGGATGACGGCCTGATCTTCGATGAACGTTTTTCCATCCATCTGTTCCGCGTACTCACTTAATTTGGTAAACCCGATTTCAATCGCCTTCTCCTCTAACTCTGGATGAGCGTTCAAAAATGCGATGACACCCGGGTGATTCAGTGTACGTCTGCGAATCGACTCGTACGCCTCACGAACTTCTTTTCGGTTCATCAACTGAGACAGCGACTGATTGATTCGTTCCATCCTCTCACCCCTTCTCTTTCAATTCATTTAATAGTTTCACAAGTTCCGCGTCATCCGGAACGGACGACTCGAGTTCCTTTTTCCTCGCTTGGTCGTATGAGCGCTGTTGTTTCGCCTCATCCTCGAGCCACTTCGGCATATCCCCTTGTTGGGGTTTCCGTCGTGACCCGACCGTGGTGCGTTGCACGCTCTCGCGTTTTTGTTGTTTCTTCTCGATGAGCGCATCTTGAGATTCTTCACGCTCTAGCGCTTCTTTTGCGTTCGTATAGCCTGCTGTTTTCCAACTTGTCGCAATGCGCAAGACATAGTTCTCGCTCAGCCGCGTCTGCTTCTTCACTTCGATACAGTAATAAAAGAGCGCATTGATGACCCCTGGCGCGAGACCGAGTGTGTCGACGAGTTCAATGACCAACTGTTCATCACTCTTTGAAAGTTGCGGGGTCTTCCGAAGCGTCGAGACATATTGATGCGGATGTGCGGACTCCATCACCTCAGGGTCATGCAAGTCTCCAAGTTTCGTCTGTTCAAGTTCGACGGTCTTCTCTTTCCGATGGCGCGTCTGTTTCTTTTTCAATTGTAAGACCATTTGACGACACCCGTCCCGCTTCTCTTGCTCACTGAGTGGCAGATACGCCTCATGGACGAAATATTCTTTTAACATCTCAGCCATCGTCTCTTCATCAAGTTGAGACACGTAGGCCAGTTTTGTGATCGTTTCGTCTAATTTTTTCGTGAAAAATCCAACTGGAAAATTCGTCAGTTTTTTCACAATTTCCATATCGAACGAATAGTTGATCTCAATCTTAGCCCGGTCCGGCTTTTCATAATTTTTTTGTGTGAACGCACGATGGTTCACTCCTTTGACATCAAATACTTCATTGAAGTCCTTTGTCACCTCGACGATGCCTGCTGGCAACGGATCAATCGTAAAGCGCCCCTGCAATTGTTTGAATCGTACTTCCCCGACTTTATAGAAGAGGAAACTCGACAACAGCCCGTCATTCAAAAACGTGTGCGGTGCAAGCGGGACGCGTAACTGATAGACGTATTGTGTCAATCGAGCGTCTTTTGTTTTATAAGTGCGCACTAACCCAATCGCTTCTAAACGGAACAGACTGTCCATTAATTCATTGATAGAGAACTCCAACATCTCACATAACGCACTATGTGACATATAGTTCGATTTCATTTTACCCGGTTTCAGTTCGCTCCATAACGTTTGATAGAGTGCGAGCGCCTTCACTCCGATGACAGGTTGATATAAGTGGTAAAGGGACTGGTACGATTCACGGTCGACAAGACCGGTACTCATGATTAACAATTCGTCCGTCCCAAAGATTGTACGTTCTTTCTCCATGGCTCTCTCCCTTGAAAAAGGGCGACCAGCAGGCCGCCCTTTAGTTGGTCGAATTTTCTTGCTTCATTAAATCTTCGAGTTCTTTAAAGAACACCGTGATGTCTTTGAATTGACGATAAACCGATGCGAAACGGACATATGCGACTTCATCGACTCGCGCGAGCTCGTTCATCACGAGCTCACCTACTTGTTCACTCGGAATCTCTGACTGGGCGAGGGCACGGAGTTGCTGTTCGACTTTCGTCACAACCCCTTCGAGCTGTTCAAGTGTGACCGGTCGTTTCTCGCACGCCCGAATAATGCCGCGAAGCACTTTTTCACGACTGAACTCTTCGCGATTTCCATCTTTTTTGACAATGATGAGCGGTGTCTGTTCGACCGTCTCAAACGTTGTAAACCGATACCCACATTTTTCACATTCACGACGACGTCGAATCGAATAATGGTCTTGCACCGGACGGGAATCGAGCACTCTCGTTCCATTATGATCACATTTCGGACAACGCATGCTCAAACCTCCTTATCGTTCGACTGTTTTATTTCCAATAGCACGTAGCGGGAATTGTTGCGTGAGTGCCTCGTAGTAGTGCGATACAATTTGTGAGAGGTCTGCACCGAGTCGCTGCTCACGGTTTAATGTGAAATCGACTGCCGTCCGGCCGCCATCCACTTGAACAATCGTGATGAGCCCGTCCCAACCTTCCCCTACAAATGAAAGTTCCCCTCGATTTGCATCGATTCGACGAACCGTCTGTCCGTTCTCTTGAATCTTTCCTTCTAACCATTGCAACATCGCATGTGTTGATGCCGCATAGTAACGTGTTTGAAGCATTTCATTTTTATGTGTGTCTTTCGTTTCAATATGTGTTTGTAACTTATCTAACAGTCCCATAATCCACCTCAACGCCTGAGTTATATACGTTAAGCATATCAAAATTAAGGCGACAACAAAACAATTAAAAGGGCTGACCGTTAAACGGCCAGCCTCAAAAGGTCAATCTGATTTATTTGCTGATTGCCACTTGCGCTTCTGGAACACGAATCGGTCCCATTCCACGCTCAAGTTTCACATCTTCACGTACTTTTGCATCCAATCCTTCAGCAATATACTGCGATGCTGTAGCCGGATCGATTCGATCTCCACATGTAAACACGTCAACTGACGCATAGCCATGTTCTGGGAAACTGTGAATCGTTAAGTGTGATTCTGAAATGATGACGACTCCACTTACACCGTGTGGCGCAAATTTGTGGAATGCAACTTCGCGGACTTCAGCGCCCGAACGAAGAGCAGCATCGACGAACAAACGCTCGATGTAGTCGATATCATTCAATTTGTCGGGATTGCACTCCCAAAGTTCTGTAATAATGTGACGTCCCATAGTATCCATATTAGTGGATCCCCCTTTACATCAATGGTCTCAAAGTAGTTGATGATCACTCACTTTGTGCCTGAATCGCCCACAACCACGGGGGCAAGTTAGTCCTAAGAGGTCCTAACCCTTTAAGTTGCGTTTGTCAGACCAATTGAAGTTCACGAAATTGAGTGTAACGTGTTTGGGACGTCGTTACAAGACATTTGATAAAAAAATTCAAAAATATTTTCCTGAACGTAATATTTTTTAGGCGTGTGTTTCTTGCTGACCGATTTGAAGATAGCTGGCCACCATGTCCAACAAGTCCACGACACGGCATGAATAGCCCCATTCGTTGTCATACCACGCGAGTACTTTGACATGATTTCCGCCGAGCACCATCGTCGAATCCATGTCGATAATCGACGAGCGATCATCCCCGTTAAAATCGATAGAGACGAGCGGTTCGTGAGAAACGCCTAAAATACCTGTCATTTCTCCAAACGCTGCCCGTTCAAACGCTTCATTGACTTCATCGACCGTGACATCTCGGTGGAGTTCGACGACCAAATCGACAAGTGATACGTTCGGAGTCGGCACACGGAGTGCCATTCCGTTCAACTTTCCTTGTAGTTCCGGCATCACCAGACCAATCGCCTTAGCCGCTCCCGTCGATGTCGGGATGATGGAACTGCCACACGCGCGCGCGCGACGCAAATCTTTATGCGGGTTATCAATATTGTTCTGATCGTTCGTATAGGCGTGAACGGTCGTAATCAGTCCCGTTTCAATACCGAACGTCGAATGTAAGACCTTCACGACAGGTCCGAGACAGTTCGTCGTACACGATGCGTTTGAGATGATATGATCTTCCTCCGGGCGATAGTCACGATCATTGACCCCCATCACGATCGTTCGTAAATCCCCTTTACCCGGTGCGGTCAAAATCACTTTTTTCGCCCCTGCCTCGAGATGAAGTCGCGCCCCGCTATCAGAGTTAAACTTCCCGGTCGCTTCGACGACGATGTCGATTTCAAGGTCTGACCAAGGCAAGCGTGATGGATCACGTTCCGAAATGAGTTCAATCCGTTTCCCATCGACTTCGAGCGCATCCCCATGCGCACGTACTGTCAATCCGAATGGACCATGAATCGAGTCATGTTTAATGAGATGCGCAAGTGTTTCCGCCGGATAACTTGCGTTAATCGCCACTACTTCATGACGTCCTTCGAGCATCAATTTTCGAAATACCATTCTTCCGATTCGACCAAATCCGTTAATTGCCACTTTTGTCCCCATGATAGATCCCCCTTTTTCTACATTACGGTTTCATTATAACGGATAGCTGTAAGCGTTTTCACTATGAATCGTCACATTTTTTTCGTTTTTCTTTGTTTATTTTTTGAAAATGAGGGAAATTTCTTGGCGTAACAGACAAGAGAAAGGAGGCGTCATGATGTTTGATTGGGGAGATATCGATAAATTCTTTATTTCGTTCTTTATCATTTTACCGATTGTGACGTTAATACATGAGCTTGGTCACTTCTTCTTCGCAAAGTTGTTCGGCGGCTCACTCGACATGCAAATCGGTACCGGGAAGAAACTGTTTAAAGTAGGTCGTTTACAAGTAAACCGTGTCTATTTTTATGATGCATGGTGCCAGTTCACGGATTTAAGATGGAGCAACAAGGTCACTCGTACGCTAGTCTATGGCGGTGGAGCCATTTTCAATTTAGCGAGTATCTTGATCGTCAACGCGTTCATCCTTCGACGAGATATTGAACCGACACTCTATACGTATCAGTTCGCCTACTTCTCGTTCTACTATATCTTCTTTTCACTCTATCCCATCTATTATTCGAACGGGCATCCGAGCGATGGGCGTGCGATTTATGATACATGGAAAAAAGGGTCTCCAGAATCCGATCCATTAAACTAAAAAGAAGGCGATTATCAGTCGCCTTCTTTTTGTATCGTTTGAAACTGCTCAACCAGACGATTGATTTGCGGAGGAAGGTCCCCCAATGCCCCATTATTGTTTATGAGGAAATCAGCCTGATGTTTTTTATCTTCGATTGGAATCTGTGAGCGAATACGGGCGAGCGCCTCTTCTTTCGTCAATCCATTCCGTTCCATGAGACGCATTAGTTGAATCTCTTCACGGCAGTAGACGACCACAGAATAATCAACCAAATCAAGCATCGTCCCTTCAAACAGTAACGGAATATCAAAAATGACGACCGGTTCCCCCGATGCCTCATACGTTCGCATCTGCTCGTTCATTTCTTCTCGAATCGCTGGATGCATCAATTGATTCAATTGCTGACGCTTTGCTTCATCATGGAAGATTTCCCGACCGAGGGCAGGACGGTTCAGCACGTCGCCCACAAAACACTTTGGAAATGCGGCCCTCACCCCTTCAATCGCCTTTCCTCCTGGTTCAACGACAGTCCTGGCAATCAAATCGGCATCGATAATCGGAATACCTCGCTCTCGAAACAGTCGCGATACCGTAGACTTTCCGGTTGCGATCCCACCAGTCAAACCAATCTTCAACATACACGCCCACCCCTTAACGTTGTTGACAGTGCGGACAGTAATGCGTGCCTCGCCCGCCCAATTTCATCTTTTCAATTTCATGTCCGCATCGACGGCACGGTTCTCCGGTCTGTCCATACACGTAGAGCCTCTCTTGAAACGTTCCTGTGGCGCCATCTGGATCGGCATAACTTCGAATCGTACTACCTCCACGCTCAATGGCCTCATTCAAGACGGCAACGGCTTCAGTCCGCACACGGTCGACTTCTTCACGTGATAAACTTGCGGCCGGTCGAGTCGGATGGACACCCGCACGAAACAGCGTCTCATCTACATAGATGTTTCCTAATCCGACAAAGATGGACTGGTCGAGGAGTGCCGTCTTAATCGCGCGTGTCTTCATGCGCTCTAAACGTCGGTGTAACGCCTCGGTTGTCACACGCTCGTCAAACGGCTCATACGCAAGTAATGAGAGCGGTGGCGTGGTATGGATCGTTTCATTCGTCCGCAACTCCATCGTACCGAATTTACGAACATCATTATAGTGTAGAGTCGATTGGTCCGTAAACGTAATCACGACATGTGTATGTTTCACGGGTTCTGTAGCAGTCTCATAAGGGAAAAACTTCCCTTCCATGCGAAGATGGGAGACGAGATACCCGTTCGTCAATTTGAATAAGATGAATTTCCCCCGACGTTCCACATCCGTAATCGTTTCTCCGATTAAATGGTGAACCCATTCTTCGGGGTCGAGCCCGCGGATAATTTTTGGGTCGAGGACATCGACAGACTGAATCGTTTTTCCTGAAACGGCAGGTCGTAACCTGCGACAGACCGTTTCGACTTCTGGTAATTCTGGCATACTGATTTCCTTTCTATCCGTTTATTTCGTATCAAACCACGTCGTGCCAACCGCTCCGTCCGCACGTAACGGCACATCAAGTGTGACCGTTTGTTCCATCGCTTCGGTCACGAGTTTTTCTAATGCTTCCATCTCTTCGGTCGGACCTTCGAATATCAATTCATCGTGTACTTGTAACAACAACTTGGATTGAAGTTTTGACGCGTTTAACGCATGATCGACATCAATCATCGCTTTTTTAATAATGTCCGCTGCCGTTCCTTGAATTGGTGTGTTGATTGCGGTACGTTCAGCAAACCCACGTAAGTTGAAATTGCGAGAATGAATATCCGGGATGTTCCGGCGTCGTTTCAACATCGTCTCGACGAACCCGTGTTCACGTGCCCGTTCAATCGCGGCATCCATGAACGTCTTCACTCCAGGGAACTGTTCAAAGTACGTATCGATAAAGGTCTGTGCTTCTTTTCGTGTAATCCCTAGGTTTTGCGAGAGTCCATAATCACTGATGCCATAGATGATTCCAAAGTTGACGGCTTTCGCTTGACGACGCATGAGGGACGTGACTTCTTCAGCGGAAACTTTAAACACGTTCGCCGCCGTCGACGTATGAATATCCTCATCGTGAAGGAAGGCTGCCATCATCTTTTCATCTTGTGACATATGTGCCATGATGCGCAGTTCGATTTGGGAGTAATCGACCGCATAAAGGACCCATCCCGGTTCACTCGCGGTGAACGCTTTACGGATACGACGCCCTTCTTCCAATCGAATCGGGATATTTTGAAGGTTCGGGTTAACCGACGAAAGCCGTCCCGTTTGAGTTAGCGTCTGTGTATAACGCGTATGAATCTTGCCATCATCCTTCACGACTTTCTGCAAGCCTTCGACATACGTGGACTGAAGCTTGCCAAGTTCACGATAATGCATGATTTTCTCGATGATCGGATGAAGCGGCGCCAGTTTCTCGAGGACATCCGCTGCCGTTGAGTATCCTGTTTTCGTCTTTTTCACAGGAGGGAGTGACAGTTTTTCAAACAGGACGACCCCTAACTGTTTCGGTGAGTTGATGTTGAACGGTTCGCCGGCTAATTCATGAATCGTGATCTCGAGTGCGTTTAGACGTTCACGTAGGTCCGTTTCCATATGTTGAAGGGTTTCGACATTTACGTGGATACCGGCCCACTCCATCTCGGCCAATACGGAAACGAGTGGTTTTTCAAGCGCCTCATAGAGTTCTGTCTGTTCATTCTCTTTCAACTCCGAAACCACACGTTCAAACAAGGTGTAGATGGCGTACGCCTTTTCTGCGAGATGTGCATGAAAGACGTTCTCTTCCGGCACCTTGATTTTTGCACCTTTTCCGTAGACCGTTTCATCTTCCTCAAGAGGATACGTAAAGTGTGCGGCAATCGAGCTGAGAGATGTCCCGCCAGATAGGTTGAGCAAATACCCTGCGACAAGCAAGTCTTCATACCCACGCAGTGCCAGTTGATGACGTTTCAATTGAATGATTGTCTGTTTCGCATCGAGACAAATCGTCGTCTTCGTCTCGTCTTCAATCCATTCCTTGACCCGTTCGTCCTCAAGAAGCGTCACATCTCCAATCGTGACACCTCGCTCCGACGCGATCGCCACTCCAATCACGTCTTCTTCAAAATAATCATCATGCAGTTGTTCAAGCATCAACACAGCACGTGACAAATCTTGATCGACCAACGCGATTGTTGGTCGCTCCGCTTTTTCAACCGGTTCTTCTGAAGAGGTATCCGCCAGTTTGCCGATGAGTGACTTGAACTGTAAATCCATAAATAGCGTTTTGACGACCGAAGCGTCATATGGCTTAAAGACAAGTTCATCCATCGTCACATCAATCGGTACATCTGTGTAAATGGTCGCCAACTGTTTCGACATTTTCGCCTCTTGTTCATTCGCCACTACTTTTTCCTTTTGCTTCCCTTTCAACTCATCCGTATGTTCATAAAGGGCCTCGACGGTACCGTATGTGGCAATCAACTTCAGTGCCGTCTTTTCCCCGACCCCTGGAATCCCAGGGATGTTGTCGGATTTATCCCCCATCAATCCTTTTAGGTCAATCATCTGAATCGGTTGTAGTCCGTCGTAGCGTTCCTTGAACGCGGTCTCGGTCATTTTCTCGACTTCGGTGATGCCTCGTTTCGTCAAATAGACCGTCACACGTTCATTGATCAATTGAAGTAAATCCTTATCCCCCGTCACAACCGTCACTTGATCAAAAGTCGGATCTTTTGAGAGCGTCCCGATGATATCATCCGCCTCGTATTGATCGAGCTCTAAGACAGAGATGCCAAACGCCCGACAAACGTCACGCACGAGTGGGAATTGTTCACGCAATTCTCCCGGTGTCTTTTGACGTCCACCTTTATATTCTGCGAACGTATCGTGACGGAACGTTTTCTTTGACGCATCGAACGCCACGGCAAAATGAGTCGGTTGCTCATCTTCCATTAGTTTCAATAACATCATCGTAAACCCATACACTGCATTCGTATTCCGACCTGACGCATCCGACATCGGAGGCAGTGCAAAAAACGCACGATATGTTAAGGAGTTCCCATCTAGGACTAGTAGTTTATTCATTCAATCGACCTCCATTCTTCTCTTCAACCATCATACCATACGGGTACATGCGTTCGAAAAAAAAGACCCTTTTCTACGAATAGAAAAGGGCCAAATTCTCGACCGTGTGGAGATGAGCACCGATCGAGTCACGAGATGATGAAGAGGTCTCATTCATAGGATAGCAAGGTATTGTAAAGTAAATATGAACGAACGATAAAGTCATTGTTAAACCCGAGGGAATGTAATGGTAAACGTTGTTCCTTTGCCTTCCTCACTCTCGACGTCAATCGTGGCATGATGCAAATCGATGATGTGTTTCACGATGGCGAGTCCGAGGCCAGTTCCACCCGAGTTCCGACTTCTTGCCTTATCGACACGATAGAAGCGTTCAAAGATGCGACTCACTTCTTTTTCGGCAATCCCGATTCCGTTGTCCTTGACACGAAGTTTGTAGGAATCCGCCTTCGCTTCTACGGCGATTTCGACACGACTTCCTTCTGGTGAATAGTTGATGGCGTTGGCAACCAAGTTCATGATAACTTGCTTCATTCGGTTCAGGTCCGCCTGCAAGACGACCGTCCCCTCGTGTTTCGCTTCTAGCTGAATCGACTTCTTGCTCGCCTTTTGACTGAGCAGGAGGCAGACCTCATCGACGAGTTGATTCAAGTCGACGGACACCAACTCCATTTGGAAGTCATCCCGCTCCAATCTCGACAATTCAAGGAGATCCTCAACAAGCATCTGCATCCGCGTCGCTTCTTTTTGGATGATGTCTAAAAACTGGTCTCGAAGTTCCGGGACTTCTTTCGCCCCATCTAGAAGCGTCTCACTAAACCCACGAATGGACGTGAGCGGTGTCTTCAACTCATGGCTGACGTTCGCCACGAAGTCTTTCCGCATCTTCTCAAGTCGCTTCAATTCTGTAATATCGTTGAACAACAACGTCGTGCCGCGAAGCATCCCGGTGTCACTGAAAATCGGTGCCGCGGATACCATATACGTTTTTTGATTGAAACCCGTTCGAATCGATAATTGACGGCGGTGGACCTCCTCCGTCAGATAGACGTCTTCGATCAGTGTTTCTACCTCGGGACTCGGTAGAATCCCGTGATAAAACTGTCCGATCGATAAATCATCGTATTGGAACATCTCACGGTAAGAACGGTTGACCAACGTGACGATCCCACGCTCGTCGACGAGCAGAAGACCCGCCCCCATATACTCGATTAACGATTCGAGTCTCGCCCGTTGCACAGACTCCCCGAGAGAAATCGACTCCAAATTCCGAGCAAGTACGTTGATCGACCCTGCTAGGCTACCTGTCTCCTCATCATTTCTGAGTTCATACACACGGGCCCTGTAATTCCCGTCTGCTAGTTCCCGCAAGACGATCGTCGCCTCATCAATTGGTCGAATAAATTGATTCGTCAAATGTTGAAGCACGAACAAAATAATGAAGAAGGAGAAGAAGAGCGCAAGGGCAATCGTCAACCAGATGCGATTGTACACCCCTTCTAAATCCGATACATAACGGATGAATGTTAAATAGACTGTCCCACCCGTCGCAAGTTCAATCGGTTTTGTGTATTGAATCAACTCGTCCTCATCCGCTTCACCGAACGTCCCTTCCTCAGGGACCATACTCGGGTCGATTTTATAATCGATGGACCCGACGCGAAACGGCGTGCCAGCAATTACCTCCATCCGACTATTCAGAAGGAGAATATCAAAACTGCTCCCGTCATCGATTTGACCGACATACTCACGAATCTCGTCCAATTCGCCTCCTTCGAGGTAGAGGGCTGCCAATTGAGCATCTTCTTTTAGACGGTCTCGTTCAGAATCCAGATAAAAGTCTTTGAAGAGTTGCCCAAGGACAATCCCGAGCGTCAACAAGACACCGGTCACAAGAAAAATGAGAGTCGTCATAAATCTAGAGCGATACGTCTTCATTCCGAAGTCGGCTCCTCCATCTTATAGCCAAGACCACGAATCGTTTTAATATAGGTCGGTTTCTTCGTTACCGGTTCAATTTTTTCACGAAGGTGACTGATATGGACATCAACGATCCGGGTATCACCCACAAAGTCATAATTCCAAATGGCCGATAACAATTGGTCTCGCGTCAACACGCGTCCTTTATTTTTCGCCAGATAGGCTAACAATTCGAATTCTTTCGGCGTCAATTCGAGGCGCTCTCCTTGCTTGAACACTTCGTAGTTTGAAGCGACGATTTTAACATCACCGATTTGAATGATGTCCTCTTCAACCGCCGATTCTTGCGGGGCAGAACGTCTAAGAATCGCTTTGACACGGGCGACTACTTCACGTGGGCTGAACGGTTTCGTCAAATAATCGTCCGCTCCGAGCTCGAGCCCCAATACTTTATCAAACTCATCATCTTTTGCCGTGAGCATTAAAATCGGTGTATTGACTTTTTGCTGACGAAGTCGTTTGCACACTTCAAGTCCATCCATCTCCGGTAGCATCAAATCGAGCACAATGAGCACGGCGTCCTTTTTCTCAGCCAATTCCAATCCGGTTTTGCCGTCGTGCGCCGTCTCTACTTCAAAGCCAGCCTGTTCTAAATTAAATTTCAATAATGTCGCAATCGACACTTCATCGTCGACAACAATTACTTTATCAGCCACACTGCTTCCTCCTCTTAAACCATCAAATGTCACTTTCTATTTTACAAATCAATGCTTGAAACGACCAACCTCAAAGCAAATCTTTACAAAAACAAAACAAATCCACTTTCAGTGTAGCATGTTCGATAAGAGAGAAGGCGCAAAAAAGGTGCTTCCTGTAACATGACAGGAAGCACCTCAGTCTTATAAGACGCTTAATACCGAGCGGACAGAATCGGCAGACTTCGATAGTGCTGCTTTTTCTTCATCCGTCAAGTCGAGCTCTAACACTTGCTCAATTCCATGTTTCCCAAGAATCGTCGGGACACCAAGATACAAGTCTTGGAATCCGTACTCACCCTCAAGGTATGCGATGGCCGGTAAGATTCGACGCTGATCTTTTACAATCGCTTCGACCATCTCCACGATGGCAGCGGCTGGCGCATAATACGCCGAGCCATCGCCCAATAGTTGGACAATCTCGCCGCCACCTTTTCGTGTTCGTTCGACGATTTGCTCGATTCGCTCATGTGGGATGAGTTTCTCGAGCGGGATGCCTCCGGCGTACGAATAGCGTACGAGAGGCACCATATCGTCGCCATGACCTCCAAGAACGAATCCGGATACGTCTTTGACGGACACATTCAGCTCTTGTGCCACAAACGTTCGGAAACGAGCCGTATCCAACACACCGGATTGACCGATGACGCGTTCTTTCGGGAACCCTGATTCTTTGAACGCCGCGTACGTCATGGCGTCTACAGGGTTCGTCAATACGATCAGGATGGCGTCTGGAGAGTAACGGGCAATCTCTTTCACAACCGAGCGCATGACGTTTGCGTTCGTTGCGACGAGGTCGTCCCGGCTCATCCCCGGCTTGCGCGCGATTCCCGCGGTAATGACAACCACATCGGAATCGGCCGTGTCCGCGTAATCAGACGTACCTGTGACCCACGAATCAAACCCTTGAATCGGAGCCGTTTCTTGCATGTCGAGCGCTTTCCCTTTCGTCGGTCCTACTTTTTCTTCCATATCGAGCAGTACGACATCCCCTAGCTCACGTTGAGCCAAGTACAGTGCAGTCGTTGCACCGGTGAAGCCACTTCCAATAACAGAAATTTTGTTACGACGAATCATGAGCTCTCCTCCTCGGGCGTCTTACATGTTTTTAATCAATTCATCCGCGAACTCTGAACATTTCACTTCTGTCGCGCCGTCCATGAGACGTGCGAAGTCGTATGTGACAACTTTCGAAGCGATCGTTTTCTCCATTGAGTTGATGATGAGGTCAGCCGCTTCGTTCCAGTTCATGTGGCGGAGCATCATCTCACCTGAAAGGATGACTGAAGATGGGTTTACTTTATCGAGACCTGCGTATTTCGGAGCTGTACCGTGTGTCGCTTCGAAGATCGCGTGACCTGTGATGTAGTTGATGTTCGCACCAGGTGCAATCCCGATTCCACCTACTTGAGCAGCAAGGGCATCTGAGATATAGTCACCGTTCAAGTTCATCGTCGCAACGACGTCGAACTCACGTGGACGTGTCAAAATC
Source organism: Exiguobacterium sp. AT1b (assembly GCF_000023045.1). Lineage (GTDB taxonomy): Bacteria > Bacillota > Bacilli > Exiguobacteriales > Exiguobacteriaceae > Exiguobacterium. Next base: position 618,459 of record NC_012673.1, read on the forward strand.
TGCTGGAGGAAGATATCAGCGATTGAATCTTTGACGATAATTTTCCCTTCAGCTTCCGCTTTCGACTGAGCTTCGTTAGCAGCTGCTTCACCAGATTCTTCTTTGATACGGTCATACTGTGCCCATGTGAACACTTTGTCGCCGTATTCCGCTTCAGCGAGTGCATAACCCCAGTTTTTGAAGGCGCCTTCTGTGAACTTCATGATGTTCCCTTTGTGAACGAGCGTTAAAGATTTACGGTTGTTCGCAATCGCATATTCAATTGCTGCACGAACCAAACGCTCTGTTCCTTCAGAAGAAACTGGCTTGATTCCGATTCCTGATGTTTCTGGGAAACGAATCTTATTGACATTCATCTCGTCTTGCAAGAATTTGATGAGTTTTTTCACTTCATCGCTTCCTGAAGCGTACTCGATTCCAGCATAGATATCTTCAGTGTTTTCACGGAAGATGACCATGTCTGTATCTTCAGGACGTTTTACTGGTGATGGAACACCCGTGAAGTAACGAACTGGGCGAAGGCATGTATATAAATCGAGTTCTTGGCGAAGTGCGACGTTCAATGAACGAATTCCTCCACCGACTGGAGTCGTAAGTGGTCCTTTGATGGCGATCAAGTACTCACGAATTTGATCAAGTGTCTCTGTCGGGAGCCATTCGCCTTTTTCGTTATATGCTTTTTCCCCAGCGTATACTTCCATCCATTCGATTTTCTTGTCGCCGCCGTATGCTTTTTCAACCGCAGCGTCAAAGACGCGAACAGCCGCATTCCAAATGTCAGGACCTGTTCCGTCACCGATAATGAATGGTACGGTCGGTACGTTTGGTACGTTCAATACACCGTTTTCAACTGTAATCTTTTGTCCTTGTGTCAACATAATGAATCCCCCTAAGTACATTACTGTAGGTCGACGCGTGCGCCGACCTACGTCACTTGTTAGTTTACCAAACTTTTGTCTAAAATGTGTCTCGAATTAACGTTCGTTTACCGGAACATATTTACGGCTCGTCTCACCGACATATTCCGCACGTGGACGAATCAAGCGATTGTCCGCATATTGCTCAAGAATGTGCGCAATCCAGCCAGACATACGAGATACGGCGAAGATTGGTGTGAATAGATCTTCCTCGAGTCCGAGCGCATAATATGTTGAAGCTGAATAGAAATCGACATTCGGTTTCAATCCTTTTTCCGTTTCGACAAGATGGTCGATTTTCTCAGACATCTCATACCATTTCGGTTCGCCGATTTGAGCAGTCAATTGGCGGCTCATTTCTTTCAAATGCTTCGCACGTGGGTCGCCGTCCTTGTAAACGCGGTGACCGAAGCCCATGATTTTCTCTTTACGCTCGAATTTGCCACGAACATATTCTTCAACACGGTCGACCGAATCGATCTCGTGCAACATTTTCATTACCGCTTCGTTCGCACCACCGTGAAGTGGCCCTTTGAGTGCCCCCATAGCCGCCGTGACACCTGAGTACATATCTGAAAGCGTCGCTACACACACGCGAGCAGTGAATGTCGAAGCATTCAACTCGTGGTCTGCGTGTAAGATGAGCGCTTTATCAATCGTCTTTTCTGCTACATCGCTCGGCTCTTCACCGTTTAGCATGTATAAGAAGTTCGCAGCGTAAGAAAGACCAGGTTTTGGTGCGACCGGCTGCTCCCCTTTACGAAGACGGGCGAATGCCGTCACGATTGTAGCGACTTGTGCTTGTAGGCGAATTGCTTTACGCATGTTGGCCTCGTCACTCATGTCTTCAGATTCCTCATCGTATAGAGCGAGTTGTGAGAGTGCTGTACGAATCGTTGCCATCGCATTGGCTGACTTCGGCGCACGTTTTAACGTATCAATCACCTCTTCAGGTAATGTCGCTTCTTTTACAAGCGCTTCTGAGAGCGCTGTCAATTCCTCTGCATTTGGTAAGCGGTCGTTCCACAATAAGAACACTACTTCTTCGAATGTGGCGTTGTCCGCTAAATCATCAATGGTGTATCCTCCATAAGTCAATTGTCCGTCAATAATTGAGCTGACTTTTGAGGCTGCTGCCACAATACCTTCTAACCCTTTTGTCGTTGACATTCATAACTCCCCCTCAGTCTTGTTTAAAGTGGTCGACCGTAAAAACAGTCTGTTTATAGGGAATAAGGATACGGGACGGGTTGTTCCCCTGCATTCACCCAGTCTCCGTTTACCCTGTCCTTTATATAGTATAAACAATTTATTGCAAAAAAGAAATGTAAGCGGCTTCAGTTGTCAGAAAATATCAAAACCATTTTTCAATGACTTGATATCCACCTAAAATCAATGCCGCAATCCCAGCTCCAACAAGCGGTCCAACGGGGATCCCTTTCATGAATCCAACCGCTAAAATCGTACCTGCAAGGAGCGCCGTGGTGACGACCGGGTCGACACGCATCAGTTGGACACCTTGCCCTGCAGCAATGGCGACGAACATCCCTGAAGCAAACGCGACGATTCCGACCGGACCTTTAATACTATTCCACAATTCTTTAAATCCGATATCGCCGGTCGCAATCGGGACGAGGACTGCAATGGTAATGATCGTCACACCCCAGCTGATTCCTTTCGATGCAAGTGTCGGGAACAATTGATCGCCGAAACCGATTGCTTTGATGATCAACAAGACGCTACTTGCGATAATGACAGATTGGTTATTTGAAATGACACCAATCAAGACGAGCATCAATAAAAATAGATATGCACTCATACGTATTCCTTTCTTCGAACGGAAAAAGAACCGACCTTTGTAGAAGGCCGGTTCGATTGTCGTTCAATTATGCGTTGTAGATTTTACCTGTGAGTGGGTCGATTGAAATCATCTGACCGTCACGAAGCGATGTTGTCGCTGCGTCAACACCTACGATGACCGGCTTGCGAAGTGATGGTCCAACGATCCCAGCATGGCTCGTCAATCCACCGTCTTCCGTGATGATTCCAGCCGCTTTTTCAATCGCAGGCATCATTTCTTTATCTGTGAATGGTGCGACAAGGATCATGCCGTCTTTCGCTTTTGCGTTTGCTTCATCCGCATTTTTTGCGACAACGACTTCTCCAACGACACCGCGCTCACCGATTCCACGTCCGTCTGCGAGAGCGTGACCAACGATGTGGACTTTCATCATGTTCGTCGTACCAGCAGTCGCTGCAGGAATACCAGCTGAGATGACAACGAGGTCACCGTCAGTGACGAATCCAGCGTGACGTGCCGCTTCCGATGCTTGAACCAACATTTCATCCGTATTGTTCGGCATTGTTTCAGCAACGATTGGATATACGCCCCATACGAGGTTCAATTGACGCGCAACGCGCTCCGATTCTGTCACCGCGATGATGTTCGCTTCAGGACGATACTTCGCTGTACGAGCAGCCGTATAACCTGATTGTGTCGGTGTCAAGATTGCTTTGGCGTTCAAGTTGATTGCCGTGTGCGCAACCGCTTGTGAGATCGCATCCGTCACTGTGTGCTCACTGCGCTTCTGACGATCTTTCAACAAGTTTTTGTAGTCGAGCATGCGTTCTGTACGCTCTGCGATTGCAGCTTGCATTTGAACAGATTCGATTGGGTAGTCCCCTGCAGCTGTTTCACCAGAGAGCATGACTGCGTCTGTTCCATCCAAGATTGCGTTTGCTACGTCTGATGCTTCCGCACGTGTCGGACGCGGGTTACGTTGCATTGAATCAAGCATTTGCGTTGCTGTGATGACCGGCTTCCCGAGGTCGTTACACTTCTTGATGAGTTCTTTTTGAACTGGTGTCACTTCTTCCGTCGGGATTTCAATTCCGAGGTCACCACGGGCTACCATCAAACCGTCAGAGATTGCCAAGATTTCTTCGATGTTATCGACACCTTCTTGGTTCTCGATTTTCGGGTAAATCTTGATGTGAGACGCGTTGTGCTTCTCGAGAAGTTGACGAATTTCAACTACGTCAGATGCACGACGTACGAATGATGCTGCAATCACGTCAATGTCTTGTGAGATCCCGAACTCGATGTCCGCGATATCTTTGTCCGTGAGGGCAGGAAGGTTTACCTTGACGTTTGGCAAGTTAACACCTTTCTTCGTCTTGATGATCCCTTCGTTTTCGATGACGCAACGGAGATCACGGTTATCAAGTTTTTCAACGACACGGAGTCCGATGAGACCGTCGTCGAGCATGATGTGTGAACCGACTTCCACATCATCGTAGAGTCCTTCGTAAGTCACAGAGAAACGATCTTTCGTTCCGACGATTTCTTCCGTCGAGACGATCGTGACTTCTTTTCCTTTTTCAAGAAGTGCCTTACCGTCTTCGAATGTATGCGTGCGGATTTCTGGACCTTTTGTGTCGAGAAGAACAGTGACAACTTTACCCGCTGCTTTCGCTGCTTCACGGATGTCACGGATACGAGCGCCGTGCTCTTCATAGTCACCGTGTGAGAAGTTGAGACGGGCAACGTTCATCCCAGCTTCAATCATCTCAGGAAGACGCTTCTCAGAAGCCGGTCCAATGGTACATACAATTTTCGTTCTACGCATAATATAAAAACCTCCTAGGGGATATAGTGCAATTTACAAACAGAAAACGGGGGGCCTTAGACCGTATCCCGTCTCTGCAACATACAAAATCGTTTAAATCGACAACTGGTTGACGAGGTCAATCAATTGCATATCAATCGTGTGCTTGTTGTTGTCGAGCGCCTCATCGATATCGAGATCCATCATTTGGTTGTTACGGATTCCGACAACGCGGCCCGCCTTCCCTTCGAGCAAGATCTCAACAGCGTATGCACCCATGCGACTTGCAAGGACACGGTCAGCGGCAGTTGGGGAACCACCACGTTGGATGTGACCGAGAATCGTGACGCGTGTTTCTGAGTTCGTCTTCTCAGCAATCAATTTGCCGATTTCTTCCGCACTTCCTGCACCTTCAGCAACGATGACGATTGAGTGCTTCTTACCGCGTGCAATCCCGTGATTGATTCGTTCCACGATTGCATTCAAATCTTCTGGACGTTCTGGGACGAGAATCGACTCAGCACCACCAGCGAGACCAGAATAAAGCGCGATATCACCAGCGTCGCGCCCCATGACCTCGATGACATACGTGCGTTCATGTGATGAAGCCGTATCACGAATCTTATCGATCGCATCAAGCGCTGTGTTGAGCGCCGTGTCAAAACCGATTGTCGCATCTGTTCCTGGGATATCGTTATCGATTGTACCCGGAAGGCCGATTGTTGGGAATCCGAGTTCAGTCAATTTTTGAGCTCCGCGATAAGAGCCATCTCCACCAATGACCACGAGGGCATCGATATTGAACTTCTTCAACTGTTCTACTGCTTTCGCGCGACCTTCTTCTGTTCTGAATTCAGGACAGCGCGCAGAGCGAAGGAACGTACCTCCACGTTGAATGATATCGCCGACTGATCCAAGATTTAATTCGACTAAATCACCTTCGATTAATCCTTGATAGCCGTTATACACGCCGTACACTTCAAGACCTTCAAAAATTGCTTTTCGGGTCACGGCACGGACAGCAGCGTTCATTCCAGGAGCGTCTCCTCCGCTTGTTAATACCGCAATACGTTTTAAATTCACGTCGCTCACCTCTTATGTGTTTTAACGAAATCTGAAAATAAAATACCACGTCTGACCTTTGTTTTACAACACAAGTATGTGAAAAAAATGCATAGGGTATCTTACAAAACAGTCAGTTGATGAATGAATAAAGCTTTATTCAAAGCCATTGTTACCGTTTTCACTCATTAATTGTGCCAATTTGATGATATTTGGTCGCACGTCCTTGAATCAGCTCGGAAGTCGATTGCGCGAGCAACTCATTCATATGCTGTAATAAGACAGGTTTCAAGAGTGACGACTGTAGTGACACATCAACGTGTGCCCCCCCATACACTTCTCCTACCACTTGATCGACAATCCCTAGGTTGAATAAATCTTGTGCTGTAATCTTCATCGTCTCTGCCGCACGTTCTGCTTGTTTCGCATCTTTCCACAACAGTGCCGCTGCACCTTCTGGCGAGATGACCGAGTACGTACTATTCTCAAGCATCAATAGACGGTCGCATACACCAATTCCAAGCGCACCGCCTGAACCACCTTCCCCAATGACAACGGAGACGATCGGCACTTTCAGCGTCGCCATCTCAAACAAGTTACGGGCGATCGCTTCACTTTGCCCTCTCTCTTCTGCGGCTTTCCCCGGATAAGCCCCTTTCGTGTCAATGAATGTCAAAATGGGACGGTTGAACTTTTCGGCTTGCTTCATGAAACGCAAGGCTTTTCGATAGCCCTCCGGGTGTGGCATACCAAAATTCCGTTTCATGTTCTCTTTCGTGTTCCGCCCACGCTGATGTCCGATAATCGTCACCGGCACTCCTTCAAACGTTGCGAGTCCAGATACGATTGCCGCATCGTCATATCCGTGTCGGTCCCCATGAAGTTCCATGAAGTCAGGGAACAAATGTTGGATGTAATCGAGCGTCGTCGGACGCTTCGGGTTTCGCGCCAACTGGACGCGGTCCCACGGTTTCATATTCCCATAAATATCTTTTTCTAATCGGTCGAGCTTTAACTCGAGATGACGAATCTCTCGGGATAAATCAATCCCTTTCGTCTCAGCCGTCTCCCGTAATTTATTTAGCTGTTCGGTGACTTCTTTGATTGGGTCAAACATGACGGACACCCCCATCGTGTAATTCGATCATCTTCTTCAAGAACGAACGCATCTGTTCACGATGAATGACCGCATCCAGCTGCCCAGACTCAAGTAGAAACTCGGCAGTTTGAAAGTTCTCTGGAAGCTTTTCCCGAATCGTCTGTTCGATGATTCGTCGTCCTGCAAACCCGATGAGCGCTCCCGGTTCCGCGACGTTCAAGTCGCCAAGCATCGCAAAACTCGCTGACACACCACCAGTCGTCGGATGTGTCAAATACGCGATGTACAGCAGTCCTGCTTCGTCATGTTCTTTTAGAGCGATGGACGTATTGGCCATTTGCATCAAACTGACCATTCCTTCTTGCATCCGTGCCCCACCTGATGCTGTGAACAAGACGACTGGAAGCCCAAGTGATGTGGCGGTTCGAACAGCCGAAGCAATCGCTTCTCCGACGTATGCACCCATCGATCCCATTCGGAATCTCGCATCCATCACACAGACAACGAGTGGAAGTCCGTCGATTGTCGCCTTTCCACATACGACGGCCTCTTCGATCCCGGTCCGCTTCCGATCTTTCGTCAACTTCTCCTCATAGTCAGGAAAGTCGAGTGGATTCGCCTTGACAGAAGGTCCCGCAAATCGTTCGAATGACCCTTCGTCAACAAGCATATCAATCCGTTCTTGCGCATGAAGCGGAAAATGATAACCGCAATCACACACTTTGTGGTTCTCATTCAACTGTTTTGTATAATGCATATATTTACAAGATGGACATTTCGTCATTAATCCCTGTGGTGCGTCAATCTTTGGTTCTCGTTGACGCAATGGCATATATCGTTTCGGTTTCTTGAAAAAAGCAGTCATCGCTTCCCCCTCGTTCATTCCGGCATCCCCATTCCACGCCACGTCTCGACAAACTGTTTCCGTTCCTCGAGCGTGTATAAATCCCCAACGTCTAATCCTTCAAAAAAGCGGTTGACCTCACTCCAAATTCGAATGAACAGTTCATTCTTCAACTGAAAGATGAGTTGCTGGCGAAACGTTCGATCATCATCGATCACCGTCTCTAGCAGATCCAGTCGTTCTTTAGTCGGTTCAATTTCTGAAAACGCCATGCGCTCCAATAGTCGAAGCATCTCGATAATATCGGTCGCTTTCGTCTGTTTGGTCACAATGAACTCCGACAATATCTCGATGTACCGATGTCGGTCTTGTTCACACAAAAAGGTGCCACCACCATGTCTCGTCTCCACGATGCCTAAAAAGCTCAACGCCCGTAACGCTTCGCGAACCGAAGCGCGGCTAATGGACAGCGTTTCGGCGAGCTCTCGTTCGGATGGAAGCCGATCACCTGGAACTAAAGACGATTGGACAATTAATTTTCTAATCTTTGAAATGTTTCCGTGAAATGAGGATGCGTGTTTTTCATGCATCTGACCGTTCAACTCCCTTTTTTGGATCACCTATCAAACTTAAGTGGTCAGACCAATTAGTGCGATTATATCACTTTTTAGGACTTGGTACTAGTTTCTGGACCAACCATTTTTGTATCGATTCGTTTCAATACGACATTTTCTTCCCCGAACCGTCTTTTCGCCTCCGCCACATACTCCTCATTCGGGTTGATGGAAAAAGCTGAAGCCAGTTGTTTCACTTCCTTCGAATCCGTGAATCGGCACACAACCGGCACATCCCCTTGTGCGCGTTGAATCCAATCTTCCAATTCAGGGAAGCGGTCGAGTGTGAGCCGGATGAATAAAGCTTGTCCGTGTAACGGTCGAACTCGTTCGACAATCAATTGCTTGCGACCATCCCGTTCATTCGAATGAACCTCGAGTAACAAGATGTTACCGGCATAGAGGGATCGTCCAAACTGGGCGAATGTTCGAGGAAACACGACGACCTCGTCTTGCGTCATGCCATCGTCCACCATGAGAACACCCATCCGTTCTTGTTTCTTTGTCATGAACGTCCGTACGTCGTCTACATATACGACGAGATAACCATTTGTTCCATTCATGACTTCTTCAATTGTAGACGGTTCGATCCCGATATCCGGAAGTGCCGTCAATGGAGAATGGACCACCCATGTCCCGAGCGCCTCCCTCTCTTCTTCAGACCAATTCGGTTCTTTCACTTTTTTTTGCTTGAGTCCGAGTGAAGACAGTTCATCCGGTAAAAAATGCGTCCCCGCTTCTTCTCGCAAACGTTCGACTGCTTCAAAAGCACGCGTCCGGTCACCGTGATACATGCGGTCGAGCGCGCCCGCACCAAGTAAGCGACGTAATTTCAGTTGGTCTTTATTCTTCCACTCCATGGTTTCTTGAAGCGTTCTGACATCTTTCAACTGCCCGTTCAGTTCAATCAGACGGTCCACATCCCGTTTGGTCAATCCCTGGACCGCCTTCAACCCGAGCCGGACGCCCGGGCCTTCAAGCGTCGCGTCAGCGTGGCCATGTAAGACATCCGGCGGGTACACCGGAATTTGATCTTTCCGTAACAGTCTGACAAGTTCCGTTGTTTTGTCTGATGTCACCACATGAAAGACCCGAGGGAAATGTGCTTTGACGTAAGCCAATCGGTAACTGATCAAACTGTAGGCGACAGCGTGAGAGCGGTTAAATCCGTACCCGGCAAACTTTTCGATCCATGAGAAGATTTGCGCCAAGACGTCCTGGTCTCCCGCTTTTGCCTGCTGCAAAAATCGTTCTCGTTCCCGAGCAATCGTCCCCGTATCCTTTTTGGCAATCGCACGTCTGACTAAATCCGCTTCTGCGTAGGAATAGCCCCCGAGTTTACGGAGCAGTCTCATCACCTGTTCTTGATAGACGAGTACACCGTACGTCGGTTTCATGACGTCTTCTACGTCCGGATGGACTGGTTGGTATGGCATACCGTGTTTTCGTTTCGCATACGTTTCGATGAATTGCATCGGTCCTGGGCGATAGAGTGACATCGTGACGACGATATCTTCAAACTCCGTCGGCTTCACTTGTCGAAGCGCTTGCTTCATCCCGGTCGATTCGAATTGAAAGATTCCGTCCGTCTCACCTCTCGCAAGCAGTCGATACGTCCGGGCATCGTTTAACGGAATCGTTTTCAGAGAGAACAGCGCGTCACTTTCACGAATCAAGTCTTCCATCTTTCGCAAGCGACTCAAATTTCGTAATCCGAGCAAGTCAATTTTTAAAAGCCCGACCTCTTCCAAATCCTTCATATTATATTGGGTCACGTGTTCTTCAAGTTCGGGTTGGAGCGGCGTCACTTCTTCAATCGGTTGACGACTGAGCACGACTCCCGCCGCGTGAACGGAGGATTGACGCGGCAAACCTTCTAGCTGTTTGGCAATCCGTAATAACTGCTGACGCTTTTGGCTACCGGCAAACCACTTCATCTGCTTCGGGCTCGACATCAGTTCATCAAGTCCTCCGGCTTTCACTTGCTTACTCGCGGCCTGCCCTTCCTCAAGGGTCATTCCGAGCGCTCTCGCGACGTCACGCATCGCCGCTTTCGCACCAAATGTGGCAAGTGTCCCGATTTGTGCGGCATGCGTATGACCGTATTTTGATAATACGTAAGAAACCACTTCCTCACGACGTTCATCTTCAAAATCAAGGTCTATATCTGGCATCGACACACGCTCTGGATTTAAGAATCGTTCGAACAGTAATCCATAACGAACCGGATCGACTTCTGTGATATGAAGGGCAAAACTGACGAGTGAACCTGCTGCCGACCCACGACCCGGCCCTACTTCAATCCCAGATTCTCGAGCAAACCGAACGATATCTTCCACGATCAAGAAATAGGAAGAAAATCCCGTCTTGGCGATGACTTCAAGCTCAAATTTTGCCCGCTCGATATATGGTTCTTTCAAGAGTTCCATCGATTTCAACCGCTCACCGACAAGTCGTTTCAGCTTTTGATCGGCATCCGGAAGTTCTGGAATCGCTCCTTCTGCACGCGGTAGATGCTCGAGTCGAATCAATGCCTCGAATCGATCCAGTTCTGTTAACTCTTCCGTTGTGAACCAGTCATTCATTTCACTCGGTAGTCGAACGTGCAATCCTTTTTGTCGCACGTCTTCATTCGACATCACTTCCCCTTCACGAATGGCAGAAATGGCTCGGAATCCTTCCACATCTTCCGGTCTCATGTATCTCGTTTCAGGGGCTGGAATCAACTGGACAGCTAGCTCTTCTCGCATGAGACGAAGTTGCTTCAACACTTGTACCTGCTCCGTTGTCTGAGGTGCCGGGAGTCCGAGCCACAGCTTCTCTTCATCGACAAACGACAAGAGTTGATGATAGAGGCGACGCCGGTGAACCGGATCACTCGCTTTCCAATTTTCAGGTAGGACAACCAGCGGCATCGTTGTCCGACCTTCAATTCCTCCCGCCTGGATGATACGATATTGTTCCTTGAGCTCCGTCTCGTTTGATGAATACACAATCACGGATACGTCTAACCCATCCAATCGGAGTACCGTCCTCAGTCCGATGAGCGGTTTCACCTCATATCGTTGGCAATATGACAAAAATGTCGGAACCCCATAAAACGCATCGTCTGCAATCGCCACGGAACGACTTCCCCGTTCGGTCATCTGCAAGACATATTGTTCTAACCGGATTGTACTTTGTAGTAAACTATAAGCAGTTCTGACATTCAGATGAATCATCGTTGGCCTCCTCTCTATAGTAATGGAATTGTCAAACTCAATTCATCACTTCTCTGATACAATAATTATAGACAAAACTCACGACAAAAGGGGGTAAAAGCGTATGATTATCAATCGGGGACAGATTGCACGCGATAAGTTAGAAAAATTACAGAATGGTCAAACCGTGTTTGCCGACAGTCCAGAAATCATCGACCGGCTCCGTAAGTACATTACCGAATATCAGCTCGACGTCGTCGAGGATGTGACCGACCGGGGTACATGGTTCATCCCACAAGAAAATGGAGACAAATGAAGAGAGCTGACCGCGGTCAGCTCTCTTCATTTTCTTCAAACGTGAATGCCCCTGCCACTTCATTCAAAGCCGCAATCACGTCATCCATCTCATCCCATGTGTCAATCGTGGCACCGGCCGCCATCGGATGACCGCCCCCACGGTATCGCTTGGCCACTTCATTGATGACAGGACCTTTCGACCGGATGCGCACACGAATCTCTTCTTTGTTTTCCACGAACATGACCCAACATTTCAATCCCTCAAGACCCGAGAAGCTATTGACGAGTTGAGACGCCGCTTCTGGAGAGGCATGGAACGTTCGAAGCACGTCCTTGTCAATCTTCACATAGCCGACTCCCTCTTCCGTTACTTGGACATGCTGTAATACATAGCCTTGCAGTTGTAGGGTCGCCAAATTCGTTTTATACATATGACGATATAATTTATTCGTGTCGATGTCTTTCGCAATCAGCGCCGAAGCAATCTCAAACGTTCGGGCCGTAGCATTTCGAAACTGGAAACGTCCTGTGTCGCCAACGATGCCGGCATAGAGTAAAAATGCCGCCTCTTGGTCAATGGGATATCCCCAAATGTCCGCGAGTTCCACAATCATCTCAGACGTCGAACTGACCGAGGTATCGACAATCTGTGTCATCGCATACGGATCTTCATCAGGATGATGATCGATTTTGATGATCGTCTTCCCTTTCAATGCGAACGGTCCATCGATTCGCTCTTGATTCGCCGTATCCAAAATAAGGACGAGCGCGTCCTGATACATTCCTTCTTCGACATGTTCCATCTTTCCTAAAAACTCAAGGTCTGGAACCATGCCACCGACCACATAGATTTGTTTCTCCGGATGAACCGATTTTAAAATGCGTTGTAAACCTAGCTGACTCCCCAATGCATCAGGGTCTGGTCGTACATGGCGGTGGATGAAAATGGTGTCAGCCGCCTCAATTTCTGATTTGATTGTATCCGCTTCCTGCCATTGCGTCATGATGATTCCTCACTTTCCTACACACTATTATGGTATGATGATAACAGATTACGAGATAGAAAGGGGTTCCTTCACTTGCAACTTGTCATGATTGGACTCATTTTGTTCGCGCTCGGTGCGTACCTCGTCTTTAAGCGCCGCGCTTTTTTGACAAAGACGCCAAACCGCAAAGCGTTGTTCAACACGCAAGCGTTGATCTGGTTAAGCTTATTCCTCGCACTGTTCGCTGCGAACCAAATGGTCGGAGGATTCGGTCTGAATTCAACTGTCGGTTGGATTGTCAGCATCGTCATGTTAGTCGTCGGTCTAGGGAATGCCGTTGTCGGATTTATCCGTTACCGCAAAATTTACCCACTCGCCGCAGAAGAACCGACGAATACGCCATCATGAAACAGAGCACCTGCTACAGTGCGTAGCAGGTGCTCTTTTCGTTACCGGTCGATGAGTTGTGCCGTGACGAGCGCCTTGGCGACAAGTTGTGTCCCTTGCGTCATCTCCACATCCACTTTCCCGAACTTCCGCCCGAGGTCGAAGACATTGGCCGACACTCGGATCTGACTTTCAATTTGAATCGGTTTCATGAAATAGACGGTGATATTCTCGACCACGAGGTCGCCTTTTTTCATATGACGCAGACTTCGCGTCGCCCCTTCGACCAACAACGTCGTCAACACGCCAGATGAGGCGGTCCCCATATGACTCGTCATCTGTGGTGCCACTTCAACCGTGAATGCCGTCCCGTTCGATGCAGGGTCTTCTTTCAGCTGGTTCGTGATCATGTTATCGAACGTCTCACCGACTTGCGGTTGACGGTTCGCCAGTTGCAACGCCTTCAACACATCTTGACGGCTAATAATCCCAAGTAGACGTCCGTAGTTATCGACGACAGGTAGCATCTCGATTCCTTCCCATACCATCTGGTGTGCCGCATTGGTGACACTCGTTTGTACGCCCACCGTAATCGGGCTTTTGGTCATGACCTTCTCGATGTCATAGTCATGTGATTTATCGATGACATCCTTTGCCGTGATCACACCGACCACTTTCATCTGTTCATCGATGACGGGATAGCGATTATGTTTCGTCCGTTCATTCAGCTCATGCCAACGTTTCACCGTGTCATCCGACTTCAGATAGAACGTATCGTGGAGCGGGATGACGATATCCGAGACGAGTAAAATCTCTTTTTTGATTAGACGGTCATAGATGGCTCGGTTGATCATCGTCGCGACGGTAAAACTGTCGTAGGATGTAGAAATGACAGGCATATCATACTTATCTGCCATCCGTTTCACTTCATCCGTTGTATCGAATCCCCCTGTGATCAATACAGCCCCACCTGATTGTAAGACGAGTTCATGCGCCTTCTCGCGGTTCCCGATGATGACGAGTGAGTCGACATCGATATATCGCATCATCGCCTCAAGCTTCATGGCACCGATTACAAATTTCGATAGCGTCTTATGGAGGCCGTTACGTCCGCCCAACACCTGACCATCGACGATGTTGACGACCTCGGCGAATGTAAGTTTTTCAATATTCTCTTTATGCTTTCGCTTAATCCGGATCGTCCCCACCCGTTCAATGGTAGATACGAAACCTAGGTTCTCAGCTTCCTTGATGGCCCGATAAGCCGTACCTTCTGATACAGCCAACTCTTTGGCGATTTGGCGGACCGAAATTTTTGACCCAACATCGAGTGACTCGATATGTGCTATGATCTGTTCATGTTTTGTGGTCATACGCGGAGTCCCTTCTCTCAATACATTTTCTACTCTATTCAGTATACTGTATCAGTCGAACTAGTTCAAACTGTACCAATCAAATTGCAACATTTCCTTTCTGTTTTCGAAACAGCTATAATAGACGAGTAGTCAACGTAAGAGGTAGAAGGGAAGGGATTCAACTTGAATCAACGCACCAATCAAATTGCACAATCTCTAGCGACAAAAGGGTTAGATGCAGCGTTCATCACATCGAAAGCATCCGTGTTTTATTTCTCGGGAGTATACGCGGAAGCACACGAGCGATTGATCGCCATTTTAGTTTTGAAAAACGGCACAACTGCCATCATCTGCCCAGCACTTGAAAAAGGGATTGTCGAAGCGAGTGACTGGTCAGGTGAAATCGTGACGTATATGGACCACGAAAATCCATGGGACAAAATCGTCAAGTTATTCCTCGACAACCAAATCGTTCCTGAACGAATCGGGATCGAAGGGGAACATTTGACATTCAACCGAGTCGAGCATCTTCGTGCCGGTTTTGCCGGTCTGTCCATTATCGATTTGACAGACGAGCTCCAAACGTTACGTATGATCAAATCACCGGATGAAGTCCGAATCATGAAGCGGGCCGCCGAGTTGGCAGATATGGCCATCGAAGCCGGGATCCGTTCCCTCCGTGAAGGCGTGACCGAACTCGAGGTCATCGCGGATATCGAATACGCTATGAAACAGCAAGGTGTCCGTGAAATGTCGTTCGACACACTCGTCTTGTTCGGCGAGAATAGTGCCGACCCTCACGGTGTCCCAGGCAACAACCGTCTGAAAAAAGGCGATTTCGCCTTGTTCGACCTCGGCGTCGTCTGGCAGGGATACTGTTCAGACATCACTCGGACGGTCGTCTTCGGTGAGGCGAGTCGCAAACAACGTGAGATTTACGACACCGTTCTCCAAGCGGAGGAAGCCGCAATCGAGATGGCAAACGTCGGGACGACACTCGGCGCAATCGATATCGCCGCACGACAAGTCATCACGTCTGCAGGATATGGTGAATACTTCACCCACCGGATCGGTCACGGAATTGGAATCGAAGTACACGAACATCCATCGATGGCAGCGAACAATGACATGACCGCCCAAGTCGGGATGACGTTCACAGTCGAACCGGGTATCTATTTACCGGGAGTCGGCGGAGTCCGTATCGAAGACGATCTCGTTATGACAGAAAGTGGTCCTATCACATTGACGAGTTATCCGAAAACACTTCAAGAGATTGAATGACAAAAAGTGCGATCCATTACCAAGGATCGCACTTTTTACATATCTTACTTTTTACATATCTTAATAGAACAAACGCAGCATGACATCCCGTTGAGGTACGTCATAACGTTCCATCTTCTCTAAAAAGGCACGCTTGTCATATGGGACCGCCTTCAGTTCAAGGTCAATCCCCGTTTCCCCTTCAGATAATATGGCAAAGCGAGCCAGGTCATCTTTCGCCACCCCGAGCGCACCAGGATTGACGTAGCGTTTCGTGTCATCTTCAAACAAGTGGACGGGATGGTGATGTCCAAATAACACGATTTCTCCTTCATATGCCCCATATAGTCGTTGCATATTTTCCAGTGTCGGTTCGAGAATCTCGTGAAACGGTTCCTCGACGATCGTGACATGGCGTCGGTCGGTCGGGATATGATAATGAATACCGAACACCGTTTCGCCAGCCATTTCGACGGACATCGTTCGTGGAAGAGATTCGAGGACATCCGCATATCGAGTCTCCAATTGACGCGCGACCCACTCATGGTGGGGGCGCGTATGTGCATAACTTTCCGGATGACCGTATCCAGCCAAAAGGGAAAGGACGGCCTCATCATGATTCCCAGAAATCATATGCGCGCCCCGATCTAGCAATCGCTCCATGACCGCATTGGAGTCCGGTCCCATCGCAATCATGTCACCAAGTGACCAAATGACGTCGACCCGCTCTGTATCCATGACTTGGAGCGCAGCCTCCAACGCTTCGAGATTTCCATGAACGTCCGTGACCACTCCGATCTTCATCGCGTTCCCCTCACTTCCGGTATTGATGGACGACGTTGACGCCACCTGTCACATCGATGATGGCTCCTGTGATCATATCCGAGTCTTCTTGTAATAAGAACGAAATCAAACGCGCGATATCTTCTCCCGTCCCGTGTCGACCGACCGGAGTTCCTTCATCCACTTCCGCCTCCTCAATGCGCATCTCCTTTTGCGAGCCGACGATATTGCCCGGGTTGACCATGTTAGCCGTAATCCCGAACGGTGCCTCTTCCAATGCGACCGATTTTGTCAAACTGACGAGTCCCGTCTTTGCAGCGGCAAACGCAGAACGATGAATCCAGCCAGGCGCCGTCCCACTTTCCGGAAATCCATACGAGATGATGCGTCCAAATCGATTCGAGCGCATGGAAGGAAGCGCTCGACGCATTAACCAAAATGAGGCGGACAGGTTGCCCGTGAGTACTTCGTCCCACTCGTCGTCCGTCAATTCGACGAGCGGTTTCCGTTCAAAGATATATGGACCTGCATTTAAAATCAAAGCGTCCGGTTCACCAAACCGTTCGACCGCTTGCTCATAGGCAGAGAGCAGTTGTTCGCGGTCCGTCAATCCGGCCTCGATCATATGTATCCGCTCATGTTCCCAGTCGATTGGATTCCGTTGCAAAATGCTAACGTGCCAACCATCTTGTAACAGACGCTCCGTCACGACGCGTCCGATCCCTTTGGCACCAGATGTAATCATTACATGTTTCATCGTCCTACCTCCTCCGCCTTATTTTACCCGTTCTTTCACACGAATTCCAAACTTGGACATGTCGTGAACATCACCATGAAAAAATTCACTCATTTTCATGGCGAAAAAGCGTGAAAACCGAAAGAAGTGGTATACTATATATGTAAGCCGAACGTATATTTCGAGCGAAAGGTTGGGATTTACATGGCAATTGTATACAAACACATTTTATCTGCCGTTGACGGCTCTAAAGAGGCGGAACGTGCATTCGAAACAGCAATCGATGTCGCGATTCGTAACGAAGGGAAACTGTACGTCGGTCATGTGATTGATACGCGGACGTTTGCGACTGTAGAAGCGTACGATCGGACAATCACAGAGCGCGCCGAGACATATGCGAAAGAATTGCTTGAAGACTATGTCAATCGCGCGAAAGAGCGTGGCGTAAAAGAAGTCGAGACAGTGATCGAATACGGCTCACCGAAAGTGACGATTGCGAAAAAGATTGCGCCTAATCATGATATTGATCTTATTATTTGTGGCGCGACAGGTTTAAACGCTGTAGAACGTTTCTTTATCGGAAGCGTCTCTGAAAGCATCGTCCGTTATGCGAAATGTGACGTCCTCATCGTTCGTCAATAATCATCCATCCATCAAAAAGGGTCTTGCGCAATCGCAAGACCCTTTTTGATGCATTACAACACCTTGACCGTAACCGTTTTGCGACCAAATTGAATCGCCGCACTATGTGAATACATTAAGATGTCGATTTTATTCCCTTTGATGGCGCCGCCTGTATCAGCTGCCGTGTAGGTACCTAACAACTTGCTCCCTACGTATACTTGTACTTTTGTCCCGAGCGGAATGACGCGCGGGTCTACCGCGATGACATTGCGCTTTTGAGTACGAACGTTCCAGCCAAGTGCTGTCTTACCTGAACATCCCTTGCAATACGGTGTATATGCCGATGCTTTCATCGTATATGTCTTCACGCTTGCTGGTTTGAGCGGTTTTGGAGCACTTACCGTACGTAAGTTCTTTGTAGGGACCCATCCGGCCTTCCCTTTATAGTTCACACGAATCCAAGCACCTCGAGAACCTGTACGTTGAAGACGATCACTCGCTGCAATCTTCCCAATCACTCGTGCATTTGATTTCCCTTCTGCATAAACCATCTTCGAACCTGACTTTGTCGCAACATAAACTTTTTTAGTAGCTGCTTCCACTGGTGAAGTCGGTAGAGCAAATGCAAATACGGCGATGGCGAGAAGTAAGAGCGTCATGATTTTTTTCAACATACGTTTTTTCGTCCTCTCTTCGTCAATTTGTCTTCGATTCCGTGTCATCCTTTATCTAGGTGACTCGTCTCTTCCGATGAATATTTCGTCCAGATAACTATATGACGAAATATCGGTCAGTGCCGTTACACTTCCTGTTCATTTGAGTGACACGAACATTACAAATCGATGTCAAAAGTAACGGTTTATCGTGTTAAACTAGACATTTGAATCGAACGAGAGATATTTTTATAAATTTACATCCAATATATGGTTTATTCATGACATAAACATTGCAAAATGATGTAAACCAAGCTTCGAATATTACAAAGAGGAAAACAATTGTCCTACTGTCTCTACTTCGCATTAGTCAAAAAGGCTCATAAAAAACCCACGTTACATGAAGTAACGTGGGTTCGTTTCGTATTATGCGTGTGCTTCGACAAGGTTTGCGATGCGTACCGTGTCACGCGCGATGACCAATTCTTCGTTCGTCGGGATGATGATGACTTTAACCGGTGAGTGTGGGTAGTTGATGAACAACTCTTTCCCACGAGCACCGTTGTTAAGAGAAGGATCCCAGTAGACACCCATGAATTCAAGACCACGAAGGATGCGTTCACGGATGACGTCCGAGTTCTCTCCGACACCTGCAGTGAAGATGATGGCGTCGACACCATTCATTTCAGCCGCATATTGACCGATGTAACCGTGAATACGGTTCGAGAAGATTTTTAATGAAACTTCTGCACGATGGTTGCCTTCTGCAGCCGCTTGCTCGATGTCACGCAAGTCACTTGAGATACCAGAAAGTCCGTACACACCAGACTCTTTGTTCATGACGTTCAAGACGTCTTCAGCAGACTTCCCTGTTTTTTGCATCAAGAACGGGATGAGGGCCGGGTCCAATGAACCTGAGCGCGTTCCCATCGTGATTCCTTCGAGTGGTGTGAAGCCCATCGTTGTATCGATCGAGCGACCACCTGCTACTGCAGCGATCGATGCACCGCTACCGAGGTGACATGAAATCAAACGCAAGTCTTCTAGCGGACGACCGAGAAGTTCTGCCGCGCGCTGTGTGACATACTTGTGGCTCGTTCCGTGGAAGCCGTATTTACGTACACCGTGTTCTGTATAGTATTCGTAAGGAAGACTGTACAAGAAATTCTCTTCAGGCATTGACTGGTGGAACGCTGTATCGAATACCGCTACTTGTGGGACATTCGGTAAAATTGCCTGGAATGCGCGAATACCTGTCAAGTTTGGTGGGATATGAAGTGGGCCGAGCTCGGTGAACGACTCGATGTTCTTCATGACTTCATCGTCAATGACGACCGAATCCGCATACAACTCTTTTCCGTGTAACACACGGTGACCTACGCCAGAAATCTCATCGAATGATTGGATGATGTCCAACTCGATCAACTTCTCCAACGTCAATTCAACTGCTTCTTTGTGCGTGTGAAGTGGTGTGACCACGTTGAACTTCTGTCCTTCACCGTACTTGATTGTAAAAATCGCATCTTCTTTCCCTACACGCTCTACGAGTCCGACTGCAAGCAACTCTTCCGTTGGCATCTCGAGTAACTGGAACTTGAGCGATGAACTACCCGCATTGACTGCCATAATTTTCGTCATGTCATACACCTCTTACCTTTCGTTTTAAACGCATATCTTTATCTGTTCAATTTAAAACTGATAACTGTATCATAATGAAGATACTTGATTTTGCATACCTTTTTCAAGTATTTTGTCCATTATTTTTGAGTTGTTTTGAACCACTCGTCAATCTGTTTCACGACATTGGCTACCGCTCTCACATCAGTGAATGACGGAAGTTCCACGAATAGCGCTTGTTTCGGTCGTGTGACGCCTTCTCCTACTTTTTGAAGAAGCAATAAGCTTTTCGCGTAACGCTCGTCTTTGAACATCGTCGTCGGAAGTTGAATGACCCCTTTCACAACAGCCTCACGGTCCATCCATTGTTTTAATTTCCCTTCGTCATCCTGTTCAAACAAATTGTTCGGGATGACAAATAATCCATGCCCACCTGGTTTCGTATGGCGAATCGCCTGTTCCATCAAGAGGAAATGCGAATAGGCATGTCCTTCTTCTCGTTTCATATCGTAACTGGCTGCCACTTCATCATTTGGATAATAGCCGATCGGCAAGTCAGCAACGGAAAGGTCGCTCGGTTCAACAAACAGAGGAGCAAGTGCGTCTTGATGGAAGTAGGATACCGGTTCTCCTAACAAGTTACTCATGGAGTAGGAAAGACGAAGCAACAGTTCGTCTACTTCGACCGCCTGTGCTGTAGCATCTTTTAACTGAGAAAGAATGGCATGCGTCAACGTACCTGTCCCACTACCTAAGTCTAGAATCGTCGCATTTTCCTTAAGCAGCTTCGTAGCTAGATAACCCATAAATAGGCTGACCGCATCCGGTGTCGGTTGATTGTTCGGAGGGAGTTGTGTCGTTTCTTCCAAGACGAGTAAACTCACAGCTTTACGGACATCGTCCATCTTCTCTTTTTCAATGTCAACATGGTCAAATACTTGGACGAGTGCCTCGATCGGTAATACATCCAGGTCGTTGACTAGTTTCTTCGCTTCCTTTTTCCAATCACGATAGAGTTGTTCAAAACGTTCCATTTTCGTTCATCCTTTCCATACAAAACCGGCCCCCATGAGAGGACCGGTCGGTTCACGTACTAGTGTAAGCTATTTTAATCAATTTCGCCAAACGAATCAATTCGCTTGTTCGAACGCCTCAAGTGCCGCTGCGAAATCAACTTCATCTGTCATTTCATCCATATATTGTACATATTGGACGACGCCATTTGAATCGACGACAAATACCGAACGCGCAAGGAGGCGCATTTCTTCAATTAAAACACCGTATGCTTTTGCGAACGAGAGGTCGCGGTGGTCTGAGAGTGTGACCACGTTGTCCAACCCAGATGCAGAACACCAACGACGCTGTGCGAACGGCAAGTCGTTCGATACAGTCAAGACTGTACCACCGAGTGATGAAGCCTTTTCATTGAACTCACGCGTTTGTGCATCACATACGCCTGTATCAATCGAAGGAATGACACTGATCAATTTTTTCCCCGGATAACTCGATAGCGTCACTTCTTCTAATGCAGTCGTCAAAACACGGAAATCAGGAGCTTGATCTCCTACCTTCACTGGATTTCCTTGTAATGTTACGTTGTTCCCTTTAAATGTTGGCATGTACTCATCCCCTTTTATTGTAGTTACTCGTTCATCATATCGATGAACTTAAGCCTTTGACAAACTTCCTGCTTTTGGCTCTGTTTCAGTTTTCCCTATATCGGTAGGAAGAAACACGTTATAATAAAGGGGACACCATTGACAAAGGGGATGACTCAGATGAGAAACAACGTCTATTTGTACCATCGTAACGTCAACGAATTCACAAAAGAAGTGAAGAAACTGAGAGAGATTGGGGAAAAACACGGGTTCAACATCGTGAATCAACCGGAAGACGCGAACATCATCGCTGCAGTAGGCGGGGACGGGGCATTCTTACAAGCGGTTCGCTACACAGGCTTTCGTCAAGACGCCATCTACGTCGGCTTCGGTCGTGGATTGAACGAGTTCTATTGTGATTTCGACATACATAAACTCGATGAAGTCGATCGCCTCTTCTCGGACAACTCGACGCGAATCGAAGAAGGTCTTGAAGTCCGGAAGTATCCACTTCTTTCAGCATCGATCAACGAATCGACACCGCTCCTCTGTTTAAATGAGGCTTCGATTAAATCAAGTATTATCAAATCACTCGCGATCGAGGTCTATATCGACGACCTACATTTCGAAACATTCCGTGGGGACGGAATGGTTGTATCGACACCAACGGGATCGACCGCCTACAACAAATCGCTCAGCGGCGCGGTCGTCGATCCGCTCATCCCATGTATGCAAGTGAGTGAGATCGCTTCGGTCAACAACAACCGTTACCGTACACTTGGCTCATCCTTCATCGTCCACGAATCGCGCAAGTTGTCACTCCGCATCGTCGAAGACGGCAACGACTATCCGATTATCGGGATGGATAACGAGGCGCTCAGCTTGAAGTACACAGACCGAATCGATATCGAACTCTCAGACCAGGTCATCAAGACCGTCAAACTTCGGACCAACTCGTTCTGGCATAAAGTGCAACGTTCATTCTTCTGATGAAGAAAAGGAGTGGCTTCATCCCTTTCGGGTGAAACCACTCCTCTTTTTACATCGTGGCTTTTTCTGCCTCGTACACGGGCTTCCCTTCGACGACAGTCATGACAAGACGGTTGTGTAGGATGTCTTCCCCACTCAATTTAAAGAAATCTTCGTCCCATACTGTGAAGTTGGCATTGTAACTTTGAACCAATAGCCCGTTTCTTCCGTGCGTCCCTGTAGCAACATGAGGCGAATACGTGAAGCTGCGAAGCGCTTCATACATCGATAGACGCTCACTCGGGTTTAGCGTGCTCGACCCGTGAAACGATTGTCGCATCACCGCTCCAAACAATCCTTTTCGGACGTCAACAGATGAGATTGGCGCGTCACTCCCACCTAACACCAACGCCCCCGTATCGAGTAAAGACTTGAATCGATAGACGTCATGCACACGTTCATTGCCTAACCGCTCAAACAGCATGTCCATGTCATCCGATAAAAATACCGGCTGTGCATCAATCAAAACGGGTAATGATTTGATCCGATTGATCAATGTATCATTCAATAAGGAAGCATGGATAATTCGATCTCGTGTCCCTTTTTTGGCAGGGTACTTCTCAAGCAAACCGACAAATTGCTCGACCGCCGCGTCTCCAATCACATGCGCCGCCACATTCATCCCGTATGTTCGCGCTTTTTTCACGAGCGCTTCAAGATGATCTGGTCGATGTACTTCAATCCCTCGCTGGCTCCGATCATCCGCATAAGGTGCAGATAACAGAGCCGTGCGACCACCGAACGAACCGTCGACAAAGAGTTTCATCGCACCGAAGTCAAACCGCTTCCGTCGCGTCATCGCATCTTGCTGAATGACACGGTCCACCACCTGTTCGTGAACGAGGAGGTGTGCTTGAAACGGAAGCTCGTCCAGTACATCTTCATACGCTTGAATCGTCTCGAGCGGATCTCCATGATAAAACAAGTCCTCCGTATGGGCGCCGATGATTCCATGTGCGAATAATGAATCGATCGCCCGGCGAAGGGAAGCGGCATTTTTCTTACGGTTCCCACTCAATTCTTTATACAAGAGGTCTAGCGCGGCATCATATAGGACGCCATTCAATTTCCCCTCTTCATCTCGCCCAAGTTTTCCACCTTCGATCACCGTATGATGGATCAGTCCAAGTCGTTCAAGTCCTTTCGAGTTCACGACGGCCACATGACGACAAACACGCTTCAACACGACAGGACGGTCGTCAATCACTGCATCAATCATCTCGCGTGTCGGCATGTCACCAAGCAGACGGTCATCAAATCCTTCTGCGACGATCCAATCGTCATCCGACCCTCGTTGCTTCATCGTTTCAAGTAATTCTCGAAGATCCGTCGCCTCACTCGCATCGACACGATCGAGCGCTTCGCCGTATCCGACGAGGTGAATGTGTGAATCTGTAAAGGCCGGATACACACTCTTCCCTTCCAAATTCACAATCTCTTCGATGCGACCGGCATATGTACGTCGGAGATGTCCCTCGTCCCCCATCTTCAAGACGCGTCCATGCTCAATAAACATGGCACGTTCCATCTCACCCGGTTTATTCAATGTATAGATATTCCCGTTGACCCATAGTGTACCCATCTGACGATTCCTCCTTGATTGAAAAAAGATTGACGTCTACGTTTTTCCCGTTTCCGTCAATCTTCATGCATCGTTTATTTTTTTAGCAATTCCTGCTGTTCCAACCCTTTATCCACTCGTTGACGAATTTCATTGGCTCCGTTCTCATCGAATCGACCGAGCACCCGCTCACCGATCTCGACCGCAGTACCATACTCTCCATGCAAAAACTTGTTTTCTGCAAGCGTCAAGGCGATATGAACCTCGTTGTCACGGCGTCGGAAACGGTTAGCATATTGTAGCAACTGTTCCGCATACGTCACTTGACGAATCAGTGCATGGACACGGTCACGGAAGTTGTCCATCATCTCTTCGACATCATGGCTAAGCCCGACGATATACGTCATGTTGAACGGTGCTTTGTCAAACTGTTCGTCTAACGATTGGACACCTTTTTGGAGCTGACGTAAGTCGTTCGACAGATCATTCGGAACAACCGGCATCGCACTTTTCGCTAACAGGCGACGATGCCCAGACAGTTCTTTCTTCCACGTTTCTAACTTGTGACGGACCTCAAGCTCTTCTTTACGTAATGAATTCGTATCTTCAATGAAACGCTCATGCATGGCGCTGAATTGGTCAAGTGACCGTTTCGCTTCCTGCACTTTTGATTTGATCATACTGAACGGTAACATTTGCGCGACGAGAGCTTGTTCGATATCAAGTACATTCGCCGTGAGCGTCGCCCGTTCACGTTCTAATTGTTCGAACTCTTCTCCGACGCGTGCATTGATCTCATAATTGCTTACAAGTCGAGACATTTCCGTCTGTAAGTGATTCATGATTTCGCTAGATTGCAATTCGCGCTCTTGTATCGTCGCAAATTCTTTTTTCACGTATTGGCGGGCATCAACCTCTGTTCGGAACGCTTCGAATAATTGGTCGATATCCGAACTCAGCTGTTGCATGTCCTCTTCGAAATGATCAAATTCCAAGCGTTCAATTCGAACCATCAGCTCTTCTCGACGATTTTCCGCTTGATCGATTTCTTCCATTAATCCTAGTGGTTCAAGTGCATATCCGTCCATTTGCATTTCCTTATGTCCAGCCCGGAGTTGTTGAAGCTGCTGTTTCAACTCCACTTGAACCGTTCGTACGAATTGCGGAATGACCCGAATCAGTTCACGGATGTGACCTACTTGATTCGATAAGGCTTGTCCGGTTTCAAACGCCTCGGAAACTTGACCGACCTGCTTTAAGTTGATCATCTCACTGCGTTTCGCCTCGGCAGCGGCAATCTCTTGTTCCACCAATGCATAGGTTGGACCGAACGCGTGGTTTTGTGAGTTCAACGTCTTGCGGAACTGATACAACTCTTTTTCATCCTGCTTCACGATGTCCATAAGCGAGGTGTGATGTGTCGTAAATTCATCCATCTCATCGAGCATGGCGTGTACCATCGTCTCGAGTTCTTCAATGAGTTGTTCAGTCGCATTCAAGTCAGCTTTGACTTTCATGAAACGATATTTGTCCAAGTCTTCCTCAGCCCGGTACAGCGCTTCATCGATTTGACCTGCATGTACACTTACTAACTCATCCCAAGATTGATGCCAACGATCAAACTTTTCTTTCGTTTCCCCTTCCATCGGCCACTGTTTGAATTTCTGGAGTTCGACGGGTATGCTCGCACTGAGCACACTTTGTTTCCTCATATCCAAGTCGTCAATTTTTTGGTAAAAATTCCTTCGAATGAGCATACTCCCCAACATGCCGCCTAATACGACGACGATGATTCCAATGATTAATCCATAAATTCCGTAATCCATCTTTGTCACAACCTCCAAGCCGCTTTCGTGGACTTATGTACCTTTATATAAAAAAGAAGTATTTTATAAGAATAGATATACCTAATCATATTATAGAACCAACGATTTGCATAGGTTTTCCAATGGTTTCAGTGGAGATTGTTCATTTTTTCGGAACTTTCTAACAAGACAAATCTGAAATTTGCGTGTACCATAATGCTAAATTCTAAAAACATGAAAGATGGAGGGGGATTCATATGTTCCAAACGACATCGTACTCAGGTGATTTGACAGCCGGTTACGAACTATTAAACAAGCAACTCGCCGCATTATTAGAGGGCGAAACGAATACAGTGGCCAACCTTGCCAACGCTAGCGCTTTACTCAACCAATTTTTAGATCGGATCAACTGGGTCGGATTCTACGTGACTGATTCTGAAGACAGTCTAATCCTAGGACCATTCCAGGGACTCCCTGCTTGCGTTCACATCGCGTTCGGTAAAGGGGTTTGCGGAACTGCGGCAGCTACACAAGAAACACAGCTCGTGGCCGACGTTCATCAATTCCCTGGTCATATCGCATGTGATGCGGCTTCGAATTCTGAAATCGTCGTCCCTCTCGTACGTGACGGGAAAACAATCGGCGTGCTCGATATCGATAGCCCGGAGTTCGACCGTTTCTCAGAAATCGACCGTCAAGGACTCGAACGTTTTTGCGAAACACTTCTTCGCTATATTTGATTGACAAGAGATGGTATTCATCGTATACTCATCTTTGTGCATGAAATGACGATAGCAGTCACAGACAAACGTATCCACCTTTCGGGCCTCGACTTTTGTCGGAGGGGCATCTCGTAGCTTCGCTATCAAGTGAAGGTGCTTGCACCTAGAAAGGGGCGTTACTCGTCTTTGACACCGTTGTTCTTTTGTGCAAAATACATGAACAACAAGGAGGAGTCCAATCATGGCTCGTTACACAGGTCCAGCTTGGAAACTCTCGCGTCGCTTAGGCATCTCGCTTAGCGAAACGGGTAAAGAATTAGCAAAACGTCCTTACGCACCAGGTCAACACGGAAATGGTCGTAAGAAAATCTCAGAATACGATCTTCAGCTTCAAGCGAAGCAAGCACTTCGTCACATGTACGGAGTGAACGAGAAGCAATTCCGCCGCATCTTCAACGATGCTGGTAAAATGCCAGGCATCCACGGTGAGAACTTCATGTTCTTGCTCGAATCACGCCTTGACAACCTCGTTTACCGTTTCGGCCTCGCTCGCACACGTCGTGGAGCACGCCAACTCGTCAACCACGGTCACATCACTGTTGATGGATCACGCGTTGACATCGCGTCTTACCGCGTAAAACCAGGTCAAGTCATCGCAGTTCGTGAAAAGTCGAAAAACGTAAAAGCAATCGCTGAAGCACTTGAAGTAGCACCAGCTACAAAAGACTTCGTATCGTTTGACGCTGAGAAACTCGAAGGTACATTCGTACGTCTCCCAGAACGCGCTGAACTTAACGACCAAATCAAAGAGCAACTCATCGTCGAGTACTACTCACGTTAATGCTTTTAATCCCCTTCTTCGCGAAGGGGATTTTTTTATTTCTTCAAAATCTCTTGTCGGATACGCCCCATTTGCGTATCGAGGGCATCCGCCATGAGTGCCGCCTCTATTAATTCTTCCTTAGATGACTCGGGTACGTCATGCTGATATTTATATTGAAGCTTATGTTCCGTCGCCGCCCAAAAATCCATAGCAAGTGTACGAATCTGAATCTCGGCCGGCACCCAGATGATTCGTTCGGCCAAATAGACTTTTGTTTTCACGATGAGATGTAAGCTCCGATATCCGCTCGGTTTTGGGTATTTAATGTAATCTTTTATTTCGATGATATCTAAATCATCTCGCGCCTCCAAATGACGCAAAATCTCATATATGTCATCACGGAAGCTCGTGACAATCCGAATGCCCGCCACATCGTGCACATGCTCCCAAAGTGCCGAAACCTCTAAAGGTAAGTCTTTCCGTTTCATCTTACGCACGATAGACGGCAATGTCTTCATTCTCGTCTTCACATGTTCAATCGGTGAATACCCGAGTCTCGTCTGCCAATCCAAGTCAATGATCCCGAGATCGCTCTCGAGTTCCGTGATCGCCATTTCATAATAACGAAAGTGTTCGCGCCATTGATGAAACTGGTCGCCGAAAAATTCTTCTATCTCCATCGTCATCCCTCCTTTCTCCCCATTTTAGCAAATCCGAACCGCACGTCATGTATAAAAAAAGTCCATTCCTCAACAAATGAGGAACGGACAGGATGTTCATACGTGACGAATCACGAAATATTTTTTCTTACCGCGGCGAATGATGGTGAATTCACCGAGCGTGTCTTCGCGAGTGACGACTTTATCAAGTGCTTGTTCGCGTTCGCCGTTCAAGTAAATCGCGCCGTTCGTCACGTCTTCACGTGCTTGACGTTTCGATGGTGAGATGTTCGCCTCGACGAGGAGGTCTACGATGTTGCGCTCACCGTCAAGCTCGAACTGCGGCATTCCTTTGAACGCATCTTCCATGTCTTCCGGTTGAAGCGACGTCAAATCTCCGCTAAAGAACGCTTTCGTGATGCGTTCCGCTTGTTCAAGTCCTGCTTCACCATGGACGAGCTTTGTCATTTCTTCGGCGAGTCGGCGCTGCGCCACACGTTTCTCAGGTGCTTCCGTCACTTCAGTCGCAAGTGCTTCAATCTCTTCGTGCGACATGAACGTGAAGTATTTGATGAACTTGATGACATCCGCATCGTCGACGTTGATCCAGAACTGGAAGAACTCGTATGGTGACGTCTTATCTGCGTCTAACCAAACCGCACCGCCCGCTGTCTTCCCGAACTTCTGTCCGTCCGACTTTGTGACGAGCGGAACCGTAAGTCCGAACGCTTTTTCTGAATGACCGAAGCGACGAATCAATTCAAGACCTGCCGTGATGTTCCCCCATTGGTCACTTCCACCGACTTGAAGACGACATTTCTCTGTCTCGTATAGTTTCAAGAAGTCGTAAGATTGAAGTAACATGTATGAGAATTCTGTGTACGAGATCCCATTCTCCATGCGTGAATCGACAGAATCTTTCGCAAGCATGTAGCTGATTGGGAAGTGCTTCCCGATGTCGCGAAGGAAGTCGATGATCGACATCTCTTCCGTCCATTCGTAGTTGTTGCGAATCGTGATCGGGTTCTCCCCTTCAAGTGGAAGGAATCGGCTCAACTGATCTTTGATTCGATCGGAGAAGAGCTTGACCGTATCCAACGTGTTCAATGAACGTTCATCCGAACGACCAGATGGGTCTCCGATCATCCCTGTCGCCCCACCGACGAGCGCGATGACCTGATGCCCTGCTTGTTGAAAACGTTTTAGCGTCAAAATCGGGAGCAAGTGCCCGATATGAAGCGAGTCCGCTGTCGGGTCAAATCCCGTGTATAACGTCGTCGGTTGTTTAAGTTGTTCTTTCAATCCTTCTTCATCTGTCATTTGGTTGACAAGCCCTCGAAACTCTAAGTCTTTTAATAGTTCCATCTGTTCCACTCCTTCAATTGACATAAAAAAACGTCCCTTCTCATATGAGAAGGGACGGAGATTCCGCGGTACCACCCTACTTGTCGCAATTTGCGACCGCTTGAGCGAGAGATAACGGTCTCGAACCGGCCCAAAGGCACGCTCTAAAAGTGTAATTCATCGATTGACATTGGCTAGTTCACAGCAACCACTAGCTTTCTGGACAAGAGGCCCGTCGACTACTTCGCTTTCTTCACAGCGTCATCTTATTGTTGACTATGCTATTCATTTTATAAGCATCGTTTTCAACTTGTCAACTCTTACAATGAAACTTGCATGAGACTTCGGTTTCAAGGTAAGGTGTAGGTTGAATTGTGCTATAATCGAATATATTACTGTCTAAAATAGTTTTACACCATATTTAAGGAGGCTGTCATGCTGCAGAAGATTCGAGACTTATGGAATAATCCGACGTCATTGAAAGTACGTCGTTATGCCAATGTTATGTATGATGTGTCGTGGAACGTCCTACTCCTGACCATCATTTCTGTTGTACTCATCGGGTTTTTAGGTGCTGGAATTGGTGTCGGATATTTCGCTTCACTTGTCAAAGATATGCCAACCCCGGCTTATAAAACGATGACTGCGCAAATCAATACGTATACATCGACTTCCAATATTTACTTCGGAAGCGGGGAGCGCATCGGGAACTATACGACCGATGAGGTACGAATCCCGATTCCGGTAGAGAAAGTTTCTCCGTATGTCGTCGATGCACTCCTCGCGACGGAAGATGTCGAATTCTATGAGCACGATGGCGTCGTTCCGAAAGCGACGTTACGCGCTATTTTACAAGAAGCAACAGGTTCTGAAGATCGCACGGGTGGTTCAACATTGACGCAACAATTGATTAAAAACCAAATGTTGACGAACGAAGTATCATTCGAACGGAAAGCAAAAGAAATTTTACTTGCCCTTCGTCTAGAGAAGGCGATGGACAAAGATGAAATTTTAAACGCTTATCTGAACGTCGTCTCGTTCGGACGTAACTCGATGGGACGTAACATTTCAGGGATTGAGGCCGCCGCTCGCGGTGTGTTCAATACTTCGGCAGAAAAATTGACACTTCCACAAGCCGCTTTCCTTGCTGGTATCCCAAAAAACCCATTCTTCTACACACCTTATTATCAAGGTGGCGTCATCAAAGAGGATGTATCGGGTGCGGTCAACCGTATGAAGACGGTATTGAACCGCATGTACGTTGCAGGGAAAATCACGAAAGAAGAATATGATGCCGCCTATAACTACGACATCACGCAAGACTTCATGCAGACTCAGACGAAGCCTCGCGATAAATATCCGTACGTGGTAGATGAAGCAGAACTTCAAGCACGCCAAATCGTGACGGATTATCTATTGGAGCAAGATGGGATTGAAATCAATGAATTGAGCTCTGAGGAACAGGACTCTGTCCGTTCGACTTATGCGAAGCGTGCACATAACATGTTGCGTCAAGGTGGGTTCAACATCCGTTTGACATTGGATAAAGAGATTCACGAAGCGATGCAACAACCGGCTAAAAACGCTGGGAACTTCGGACCGAATCAAACGATTGAAGATGAGAACCGGACACTTCCTGAACAAACGTCTTCTGTCATGATTGAGAATAAGACAGGGAAAGTACTCGGATTCGTCGGGGGCCGCTATATCAACGGTAAGACCGACGATTTGAACCGCGCCTTCTGGGCAGAACGTCAAATCGGGTCGACTGCAAAACCGATTCTTGTCTATTCAAATGCGATTGAAGCTGGCATGATTACGCCTGCCACTCAAATCATCGACGAAGAGTATTTCTATAAGTTCACGGGTCCGGGACAACCTAAGAAACAGGTTCAAAACGAAGGGAAAACGTATCGTGGCGCTGTCACAGTGCGCGACGCGCTCAAGCTTTCCTTGAACGTTCCGGCCGTTAAGATTTATGAAGAACGCAACCAAAAACCTGCCGATACGCAGAAATTAGTCGATATGGGAATCCCCGTATCTGAAGGAAACCGTTACGCCTCAGCGATGGCACTTGGTACCGGGGAAGTCAAACCAATCGACTTGGCTGCCTCTTATGCGATGTTAGCGAACTATGGTGAACACGTGGAACCGTACTTCATCCAAGAAATCGAATATCAAGGTGAAGTCATTTACGAGGCGAAACCGAAGAAAACGCGTATTTTCACAGAACGTACCTCTTATCTCGTAGTGGATATGCTCCGTGACGTCTACACGTCAGGTACTGCGACATATGCACAGTCATTGCTCAACGTCCCTGGCGATTGGATGGGTAAAACCGGTACAACGAACGATCAACGCGATTCGTACTTGGTCGGGTCGAACCCGAACGTCACACTCGCCGTCTGGTCCGGTTATGATTCACAACGACTTTCCATGCTAGATAGCTGGGATTATGGTCGTTACTATCA
Source organism: Exiguobacterium sp. AT1b (assembly GCF_000023045.1). Lineage (GTDB taxonomy): Bacteria > Bacillota > Bacilli > Exiguobacteriales > Exiguobacteriaceae > Exiguobacterium. The sequence continues at coordinate 650,513 of NC_012673.1, forward strand.
ACGGACTCAGCGCATCTGGTCGCAAACGATGAACCGTGTCTATGCGGATGACCCAGAAGCTCTAGGTGTCAGCGCCCGCTTCTCACAACCTTCAAGCGTCACTTCGAAAGACTTCCAAGACTCAGGTTCATTCTCTGAGAAGAAGAAAGTAGAAGAGAAAGAAAAAGAAGAGGAAGAGAAGAAGAAAGAAGAAGAGGCCAAGAAAGAGGCCGAAGAAGCAAAGAAAGAAGCTGAAGAGAAGAAACAAGAAGCCGCTGCCGATGCTGCAGCTAAGAAGAAAGCCGAAGAAGAAGCAAAACAAAAAGCAGATGCCGAGGCAAAGAAAAAAGCTGAGGAAGAAGCGAAGAAGAAAGCTGAAGAAGAGGCTAAACAAGAAGCCGAACAACAGGCTGAAGAAGATGCTGATGCTGACGGTGAATAAACAAAGGGTCGACACACGATGTGTCGACCCTTTGTTTGTCTTAATCTTCCATCGTCGAGAGGTCACCTGTTTCGAGATTCAATTCCCAAGCCTTCAAGACACGACGCATGATTTTCCCGCTTCGCGTTTTCGGCAACTTGTCCTTGAATTCGATTTCACGTGGTGCCGCATGCGCAGCCAATCCTTCTTTGACGAATTGTTGGATTTCTTGTTTTAACTCATCAGACGGTTCATAGCCTTTACGTAGCGCAATGAACGCTTTGATGATTTCTCCTCGAACCGGGTCCGGTTTGCCGATGACACCTGCTTCAGCGACCGCCGGGTGCTCTACGAGGCGACTTTCGACTTCAAACGGTCCGACACGTTCTCCTGCCGTCATGATGACGTCGTCGACACGTCCTTGGAACCAGAAGTATCCGTCTTCATCCATGTAAGCCGAGTCGCCCGATACATACCAATCTCCCCAGAAGTAACTCTCATACTTCGCATCGTTCTTCCAGATTTTCCGCATCATCGACGGCCATGGCGTCTTGAGTGCCAAGTTCCCCATCCGGTGCGGCGGTAGCGGCTGACCCCGGTCGTCCAAGATGGCTGCCTCGCAACCTGGGATCGGTTTCCCCATCGATCCAGGTTTGATGTCCATCGTCGGATAGTTACAAATCATCATGGCGCCTGTCTCTGTCATCCACCACGTGTCGTGGATTCGGAGGTCAAACGCCTCGTGCCCCCAGCGAATGACTTCAGGGTTCAACGGTTCACCGACGGATAAAATATGACGAAGTGAAGACAAATCATATTTCTCAAACGCTTCGTCCCCTGCGCCCATGAGCATGCGGAACGCCGTCGGAGCACTGTACCAGACCGTCACGCCAAACCGTTCAATGACTGAATACCAGAATTCGGGATTGAAGCGTCCCCCCACGATGACGTTCGTCGCACCGTTTAAGAAGGGTGCAAAAATACCATAGCTCGTCCCCGTCACCCATCCCGGGTCAGCGGTGCACCAGTAAATATCATCCGGTTGAAGGTCGAGTACCCACTTGCCGGTCATCATATGTTGAATCATCGCATTATGGACGTGGAGAACCCCTTTTGGTTTTCCTGTTGAGCCCGATGTATAGTGCAAAATCAGACCGTCTTCACGGTCGACCCACGTCAATTCGAGATCTGTCGTCGCATCGTTCGCCAGTTTACGATAATCGAGCACCTTGTCCGATTCCTCGACTTCGTCCCCAACGAGTAGAATTGTCTCCAAATGAGGTAACTGATCGACCGGGATGCGTGGCAACAACTCTTTCGTCGTCACGATCACTTTCGCTTCCGAGTCGAGCAAACGGTCGTGGACCGCCTGTTCCATGAACGCCTCAAAGAGTGGACCGACAATCGCCCCTCGTTTGATGGCACCGAGCAAAATAAAATAAAGTTCTGGCTGACGTGGCATAAAGATAAAGACGCGGTCGCCTTTTTCCACACCAATCGACTTCAGAACATTACCAGAACGATTACTTTCTTTCTTCATATCCGCATACGTGTACCGCTCTTCTCGATCCCCATCGAAATAAAGCAGTGCCACTTTTGTCGCCAATTCACTTTCCGCATGGCGGTCGATGGCTTCATATGCCAAATTGACTTTCCCCGTCAAATTCCAAGAAAACAATGCTTCTGCTTGTGTCCACTCAAACGACTGACAAGCCTCTTCATACGACGCTAATTGATGCTCCCCTGTTAACGCTTTCAATTTTTCCATCGTCAAAGATTCGCCTCCCCTGTAAAGATTGATATAACCACTTTCAGTATAGTGTTAAAATTATGACAAATCAATGAATTTCCAATTTCATCAAAAGCGGATGATTCCTCCACAATGAAAGCGCTATAATAAGAGATGGAAAAGGTGGTGACCCTATGGAAAAACAATATCATTCAAAAGTGTGGCAGACCTCACAGGGGGAAGTCACGATTGATGGGCCGGTGGTACCTGACGTGTTACGGACGTATCATCTTGATGAAGGATTGACGGCATTTCGTGAACCGGAAGATCAGCACGAAGCACTCGTCGATATTGCTGGGTTGAAAGAAGGAAGAATCATCGTCGCCAGGCAAGACGACCTCGTGATTGGATACGTGACATTCCTCTATCCTGACCCGTATGAACGTTGGAGTGAAGGGAATGACCCATACATCCTTGAACTTGGGGCAATCGAGGTAAGTCCGCGCTTCCGTGGTCAGCGAATCGGGAAACAATTACTCGAAATATCGATGATGGACCCTCACATGGATGATTTCTTAATTTTAACGACGGAGTACTATTGGCACTGGGATTTGAAAGGCAGTGGACTCTCCATTTGGGATTATCGAAAAGTCATGGAAAAGATGATGAATCATGGCGGACTCGTTTTCTTCCCGACGGACGATCCTGAGATCGCCTCACATCCCGCAAACTGTTTGATGGCTCGTATCGGAAAAAATGTACGCCAAGAGACGATTGATCATTTTGACTCGCTTCGGCTTCGCCGACGATTCATGTACGACTAAGGAGGGATTTCATGTTAATCGAACAGATGATGAATCGACATGTGGTGACGATTCAACCGACCAATACGATTGCTCATGCTGCTAAACTGATGCGCGAGCATCGTGTCCGACATTTGATTGTGACGAATCCTGCCCGACAAGTCGTTGGGATTGTCGGACAATTCGAGATGAGTGGGGCGACGAGCGTCTTTCATCCCGAAAGTGAAAACGCAGACTTTCAAAACCCTGTATCGAGTATCATGCGATCCGAGGTACCGACAGCGCATCCTTTCGACTTCTTTGAAGATGCCGCTGCCTTGTTTTACGAAAACCGGCTAACTTGTCTCCCGATCGTCGAACAAGGGAAACTCGTCGGTGTATTGACAGAGACAGATTTATTACGTTACTTCGTCCAATTGACCGGCGCCCTCGAACCGAGTTCGCAAATCGAGATCCTCGTCGAAAATACGACCGGTACACTCGAAAAAGTGACCCGCCTCCTCGCCAAAACAAACGTTAATATCATCAACGTCTTCGTTCATCCGACGAGCGATCCGTATAAACGTATCATCTCCTTCCGCGTCCAGACGATGAACCCGCTCCGAATCATCGAACGGTTGAAACGTGAAGGCTATGATGTCCTCGGTCCGGAGATGTCGCGATGAGACCGATTTACATATTTGGCGAAGACGAGACGTCTTATCGCTTCCATGAGGATCATCCGTTCAATCCCTTACGACTGGAATTGACGACATCGCTATTGATCGCAGCCGGAAAACTGTCCAAATCGGAATGTGTGTCTCCTCCACTCGCTTCGGTTGAAGCGTTAGCGCTCGTTCACGATCTCGATTACATCGAAGCCGTCCAAGCTGCGGCGGCAGGAGAACTTTCTACGCTGAAAGCGAATAAGTTTGGTCTCGGTACGGAAGATACACCTATCTTTCCGACGATACATGAGGGGGCCGCTCGGCTTGTCGGCGGGACGATTCACGCGCTCGACCTCGTCGCAAGCGGGAAAGCAGAACGCGCCTTCCATGTCGGGGGCGGCTTACACCATGGTATGCGGCGCAAAGCATCAGGGTTTTGCGTCTATAACGATGCAGCTGTCGCCATCGCACATGTGCGAAAACAATACGGGTCACGCGTTCTCTATGTCGATACGGATGCGCATCATGGGGACGGCGTCCAATGGCTCTTCTATGACGATGATGACGTGATGACACTGTCGATTCATGAGACGGGACGTTATCTCTTCCCGGGTACCGGAATGGTGACAGAACGAGGCAATGGGAAAGGATACGGCTACAGTTGGAACGTACCGGTCGATGCGTTCACCCAAGATGACTCTTTTTTGACGTGCTATGAGACCGTCTTACGTGAAGCGTGCGAATGGTTCAAACCTGATATCATCCTGACCCAGAACGGTGCAGATGCCCATGTCTTTGATCCACTCACCCATCTGGCATCAACGATACGGACGTTCGAACAAATCCCGCAGATTGCCTCACGCCTGGCCGATGAATATACAGACGGCCGTCTCGTCGCCCTTGGTGGCGGCGGGTATGACTGGTATCGTGCCGTGCCACGCGCATGGGCTCAAGTGTGGGCTGGATTGACGAGAGAAGCACCCTATTCTGGAGATATTCCGCGCGAGTGGATTGAGCAATGGTCTGGTGTCGCTGGTCAACCGTTACCCACTCGCTGGGACGACTCGCTTTATGCGTTTGATCATATCCCGCGCCGTCAACAAATCGAAGAAAAGAATTGGGAAGTCACGAAACGAGCCTTTTGGCCGTTCATATCAAATGACCGAAAGTCAATTTACCTATAAAAATAAGCCTCCCCTTTCCCTCACATGATGTGGCGGATGGGGAGGCTTTTGATTAATCTTGGCGAAGCGAGTCACGACGCTCGATTCGGTGAGGAAGTACGACGTTTTTCTCTTCGATTTCTTCTGCGTTCAAAATCTTAGTCAAGAGACGCATGGCGACGGCTCCGATATCGTACATCGGTTGAACGACCGTCGTCAACTTCGGACGAATCATCGTCGCGAGACGCGTGTTATCGTGACCGACGACTTCAAAGTCGTTTGGAACCGAGTAGCCTGCATCTTGGATCGCGTGGATGACACCGAGTGCCATCTCGTCCGTCCCTGCGAAGATGGCTTTCGGACAATCGTCACGTTGCAACATCTTTTGCATCGCCTCGAGACCAGACGCATACGTATAATTACCGAGAATCATATCGTTTTCATGGAATGGAAGACCTGCATCTTCAAGGGCACGGCGGTAACCGGCAAATTTCTTCTCGCCATTGATCTGTTGCTCGAGCGGTCCAGTGATGAATCCGACGCGATCATGCCCATGGTTGATCAACATGTGTGTCGCATCATATGCAGCCTGCTCATAATCAATGTTGACGGCAGGAAGATCATATCCTTGGTTCAACGTCGCTGCGAGCACGATTGGAACCGGTGATTTTTTGAACTCTTCGACGAGGTCTTCATGCAAACGTCCACCCATGAAGATGATGCCGTCCACTTGTTTCCCTAACAACGTATTGAGTAAATGCACTTCCTTGTCACGACTCGAATCCGAGTTACCAAGGATGATGTTGTATTTGTACATCGTCGCCACGTCTTCAATGCCTCGTGCTAAATCAGCAAAGAAGATGTTCGAGATATCCGGTACGATGACACCAACCGTTGTCGTTTTTTTACTCGCAAGTCCACGCGCGACGGCGTTCGGACGATAACCAAGACGGTCAATCGCGTCTTGTACTTTCTTGCGCGTCGTTGGTTTGACGTTCGGGTTTCCGTTGACGACACGAGAAACGGTTGCCATCGACACCCCGGCTTCTCGTGCGACATCGTAAATCGTTACGTTATTACTATTCATAAACTACTCCTCCTACAAGTCCTGATTTTCAAAAAGTTTTCATAAAACGTCTTAAAAAAGGAAGACAGGTATCTGTCATCCATTTACCCTGTCTTCATGCGATATAAAACGTTTCCATTTGGAAAGCTTACTTTTTCACCAAATCAAGTTGGGGAAACTGGACGGTGAGTCCTTCCACAAATTGATCGAATTGATCGAAGTCCAATTGTTGTTGCGCGTCCGAGAGGGCAATCGCCGGATTCGGGTGCACTTCTACCATCACACCGTCAGCTCCGATGGCAAGGGCCGCTTTTGCAGCTGGCAACAACAAGTCACGACGACCCGTCGAATGTGTGACGTCTACCATGACAGGTAGATGCGTCTCTTGCTTCAAAATCGGCACAGCCGTGATGTCCAACGTATTGCGTGTTGCACGTTCATACGTTCGAATTCCCCGCTCGCACAAGATGACTTGGCTGTTCCCGCTCGCCATAATGTACTCTGCCGCATAAATGAACTCTTCGATTGTAGCGGATAATCCGCGCTTCAACAAGACCGGTTTGTCTGTCTTCCCGACTTCTTTTAACAAATCAAAGTTCTGCATGTTGCGAGCTCCGACCTGAATGATATCGACATATGGTAACGCCGATTCCACTGCGCCGGGAGTCATGATTTCCGTGATGACTCGTAGGTCGTGTCGGTCAGCTGCTGTCTTCAACAGTTTCAATCCTTCAAAACCTAAGCCTTGGAAATCGTAAGGAGACGTACGCGGTTTATAAGCACCACCTCGCATCACTTTAACTCCTGATAATGCAAGTTTTTCTGCGACCGCATTCACTTGTTCGAACGATTCCACGGCACACGGTCCTGCAATCAATTGTGGACGCCCGTTTCCGATCGTCACGTCCTTCACGTGGACCAACGTGTCTTCCGGTTGACGCTTCCGCGAAACGAGAAGCGTTTTATCACGGTCTTCCCCTTGTAATTCAGCAGACGCTTTAAAGACTTCTTTAAAGATATGTTGAAGACGTGACGTTTCAAACGGTCCTTGATTTGAAGCGGCGATAAAATCGAGCATCTCGCGCTCGCGGACCGGATCATAACGTTCGACGCCTTGAAGACGTTTGATTTTTCCAATTTCGACGGCAAGTGTACCGCGCCGACTTAGCAAGTCGAGCATTTCATGGTTCAATTCATCCATTTCTCGACGTAATCGATTCAATTGATCTTGTGGACTCATAGTTTCCCTCACATTCTTAAGCCGTTCTTTCCAGATTCCTAATTATATCGAACTTTGTGCGCTTTGTCATAAGGAAACCTTCTACGTCACAAAATCACCAAAAAAGGACCGAATGCATTCGGCCCTTACATGTCATTCATCTTTTTTAAGGTCTTTCTTCAAATCATTGAGTCCTTCTTTCGATTCCTCATCGAGCAACTCATTGACAGGTGCTTCGAGCGAATCGTTTGATTCAGAATCCGACGCGTTCGACGGATTTGCCTCTTCTTCAGCCGCACGGTCCATCTGTTCTTTCACTTCAGATTCCGCTTCTGCGACGAGCTGATCCGCTTTCTCCATCGCCTCTTCAATCGAAAGGTCGTCCTCATCGATCTGTTGCTTTAATTCTGCAGCTTCCCGTGCCTTATCTTTTACGATATTGAGGACAGGTGCCGCCTTATCGCTCGCCACTTTAATCCATTCCCCAACGACCGGTTCTGCTTTTTCACGCATCTCTTTCGATTTGACAGTCAGACGTTCTCGCGATGTCGATGTCTTCTCGTCAAGGTACGTCCGAACTTCACGTCCATTTTTCGGTGATGTCAATAGCGCAACCGCCGCCCCAACGATCCCTCCGAGAATGACACCCGTCAAAAATCCGCTACTTGATTGATTCTGTTCTGTTGATTGCTTTTGGTCTGTCATGTGTGAGTTCCTCCCCGAAATTTAGTTATTTGATTGTATCGTCCGTTTGAATCAAATCAGGTGATACAGGTGTTTCTGCTTTCTTTTCACGTCGTGTACGGCGACGCGGACGTTCTTTTGAAGCAGATGCTTCCGGCTTGTTCTTCTTGAACAATTCGACCGCAACCGATCCCCATCGGACGGCTTGCGCAATCTGTTCTTTGTTTTCGTCTGCTGCCGAGTGGACAGATGTCGAGACGGTACGAACAGACTCGGTCACCTCGTTCAATGATGTCCCTAGCTCATCAAGCGCATGAGCGACAGGTGCGAGCAATTCTGTTTTTTCTTCGACGTTGTCCACGAGACGGTTCGTCTTATGTAAGAGCGCCGTCACTTCCATTGTGATGCCATCGAGCTGGCGTTCTAAATTTTCGGTCGTGTTGGCGACGCTTCCGAGTGTACGGTTTACATTCGACAAGACACGCGCCAAGAAGATGACGAGTACGACAAACGCGAGCGCCGCAATCAGGCCAGCGATGCCTCCTAATGTGATCTCCATTCAATCCATTCCTCCTATTCAATCGTTTCTTGTTTCATTATAGCACCATTATGACTGAAAAGATTTGCTACAACCGTTTTCGCCATTCGGTCTGATTATTCCTTTACCCGTTTTTATGTTTTCGATTACACTAAAATAGAAATTCATAAAAATAATTAGGGGTGATCGTGTGAGAGATCCAAGAATTACACAGTTAGCAGACGGTTTGATCAATTATTCCGTCAAGCTACAACCGGGGGAAAAAGTACTAATCGAGAACTTTGGCGTCGAGGAGTCGCTCGTTGAGGCACTCGTCGAAAAAGCATATGAAGCAGGCGGACACCCATTCGTCTTGTTGAAGGAGAGCCGTATCTTACGTAAGTTATATACGGGCGCAAGCCGAGAGCAACTCGAACTCATGGCCGACATCGAGCGTAAACAGATGCAGGCAATGGATGCCTACATCGGCTTACGTGCTGGTGATAACATCAACGAACTCTCTGACGTGCCGAGTGAGCAACAAAAACTCGTCGGTGCCACACTCGGGAAAATGCATACCGAAGACCGGGTCAAAGGAACAAAATGGGTCGTCCTTCGTTATCCATCCCCATCAATGGCGCAACTTGCTGGAAAATCGACAGAAGCGTTCGAAGACTTCTACTTCAATGTATGTACGCTCGATTACGGGAAGATGGACCGTGCAATGGACGGATTGGTCGAATTGATGAACAAGACGGACCGTGTCACGTTGAAAGGACCAGGAACGGACCTCTCGTTCTCTATTAAAGATATTCCGGCAATCAAGTGCTCGGGTCAAATGAACATTCCAGACGGTGAAGTGTTCACGGCACCGGTAAAAGATTCGGTCAATGGCGTGATCACGTACAATACGCCTTCTCCATACCAAGGATTCACGTTTGAGAATGTGAAGTTGACGTTCAAAGACGGAAAAATCGTGGATGCGACGGCCAATGATACAGAACGAATCAATGAAGTGTTCAACACAGATGAAGGAGCCCGTTACGTCGGTGAGTTCGCCATCGGTGTGAACCCATACATTCAACATCCGATGAAAGATATCCTCTTCGATGAGAAAATTGACGGCAGCTTCCACTTCACACCAGGTCAAGCGTATGATGAAGCCTATAACGGCAACAACTCATCTGTCCATTGGGATCTTGTCAACATCCAGCGCCCGGATTACGGTGGCGGCGAAATTTGGTTCGACGATGTACTCATCCGAAAAGACGGACGTTTCGTCATCGATGCCTTGCTTCCGCTTAATCCAGAAAACTTGAAATAACATAAAAATGGTGCGCCTGACAAAGGCGCACCATTTTTATGTTTATAATTTTGTTTTCTTCCCGAGGGCTGCAGACATCATCCAAATTTCTTTTTCGAGTCGCTCGATATGAGAGACGAATGTATCTTCAATCGCCTCATCGCCATCCTCAAATTTCTCCATCGCGTCTTGCATCTCTTGACGGATTTGTTTGAAGTCACTGATGATGTCTTTAATCATCTGATCTGTCTCGGCATGACGATCGCCTTCTTTTAACGTCGAATGTTCAAGATACTCTTTCATCGTCGCAAACGGTTCGCCGTCATTCATTAGTAGGCGTTCTGCCACGTCATCATAAAGTTCTGCCACTAAATTATAGAGCTCTTCTAGTTTTTCATGATACGTGAAGAAGTGCGGTCCACTGATATACCAGTGATAATTATGAAGTTTCACAAACAGTAATCCATAGTTCGCTACTTCTTTGTTCAATGTGTTGAGCGCAACTTGACTAGCCATTCCTAACATCTCCTTTGTCATATTCATCGATACTACTATTACCGAGATTTTGGATGGCTAAACATAAAAAAGAGAGACTTTCGTCTCCCTTCACACTTATGCTTCAAGTTTTACAACTTCTTCATATTCGCGCTGATACGTTTGAATATCACCGGCACCCATGAATAAGAGCACGGCATCGGCATGGTTGCGTAACACGCCTGTACCACCACGTTTTAAAATATGCGCGCCTTCGATTCGTGATTGGAGGTCTTCGATCGTGACCGTTCCTTCCTGCTCACGTGCTGAACCGAAAATATCACATAAATAGACAGTGTCCGCTTCGGCCAATGCCGTCGCAAAATCGTCCATGAATGATTTCAAGCGTGTATACGTATGTGGTTGGAAAATCGCAACGACTTCTCGATTGCCATACTTTTTCCGAGCCGCTTCGACCGTTGCACTGATCTCCCGCGGATGATGCGCGTAGTCATCGACAAGCACTTGGTCGTTTAACGTCGATTCACTGAATCGGCGTTTTACACCATTGAACGTCTCAAGACGCTCTTTCACCAATTCTTTCGGCAAGTTCTCGTAGTCGCATGTCGCAATGACAGCGAGCGCGTTCAACACGCTGTGGTCTCCATATCCAGGAATCCGGAACGTTCCGTAGAAGTCATCACGTAAAAAGACATCAAATGTCGTTCCATTTTCTGTCGATGTGACCTGTTCAGCACGGAAATCATTGTGCGCCCCGAAACCATAATAGACGAGCGGCACGTTGGCTTGAATCTGTTGAAGATTTTCGTCATCGCCACAAGCAATGATTCCTTTCTTCACTTGTTTCGCCATTTCTTGGAAAGCGTCAATGACGTCATCAAGACCAGAGAAATAGTCCGAATGGTCAAAGTCGATATTCGTCATAATCGCGTAGTCTGGACGGTAGTATAAGAAATGACGCTTGTACTCACAAGCTTCGAAGACGAAGTTTTTCGAATCCGCCACTCCTTCTCCCGTGCCATCGCCGATTAAGAACGATGTCGGTTCGATTCCACGCATGACGTGTGCAAGTAATCCCGTCGTTGACGTCTTCCCGTGTGACCCGGTGATAGCGACACTCGTGTAATGGTTCGCGAGTTCACCTAAAAACTCATAATACTTATAAATCGTCAATCCGAGTTCACGCGCACGCACGATTTCTGGATGATCATCACTGAACGCGTTTCCTTGCACAACGATTTGGTCTTCCGAAATATTTTCAGGATCGAATGGCAAAATTTCAATCCCTTTACGGTTCAATGCTTCTTCTGTAAAAAATGCTTTTTCAACGTCCGATCCACGGACCTCATTGTTCATATCAAATAAAATTTGAGCTAAAGGACTCATGCCCGTTCCTTTAATTCCGACGAAGTGATAACGGTTCATCTGTAAATAGCCCCCCTAATTCATTACGGCTCGTCAAAATGCGACAAACCTTTGTCATTATAGCAAAACTCACAGAGTCGTGCTATTACAGATTATTGTTTTTTTGCGCAAGTCGTCGGCTGCGGTACATCGCCATACGATCTTTTGGCGTCATCATCACATTTACAGGCGGTTGATCCGCTTTAAATGAGACTTGAACCGCTGGTGTCAAATCTGTGTCAAATGGCACTTCTTGCTGTTCAGATGGAGTTTGTAATCTTTCTGCAATCTGCTCAAGCGACGGACCGATTTGTTCCACCGATCCGTCAATATCTAGGTCAGTATGAGGAGTGGCATCTTGATGAGCCTCTACGACCGTCTCCTTTTTTGAACGGGATAAATCCGTTGATTGCATAAAAACAGATGAAAAGCCATTATCTAAAATCGAAACTTCACCAAGAATCGATTTTTCTTCCATGTCCATTTCCTCGGAAATCAGCTCGTTGGACTCTTTGCTCCATTCAGGTTCAGAGACGGGTTCAGTAGATGACTCTTGGATTGGCTCTTCCGTCGTAGAATGAGTAGATGCCATCGTTGAATCATACGCATCTCTCGTTTCAGGAGAGTGTTCGACCGGAAGGACAATCTTTGGTTTCGGACGAGCATATCCATAAATCGGTGACGGGACGTCTGACGGAATAAATTCCTCGGTTACCTCTACCTTTGGCGGAGGGGAACCTTTTTGTCCTTCTTTCGACAGTTCTCGTTTGATTCGCTCTGCTTGTTGCTTTAGTGAACGTTCATATGCATCCATACTTGATTCCTCGCTTTTTCACTCAATCCATATTTAACAAAAAATCGGTCGAATTTAGCGACCGATTTTAAATGCTGTACCTACTTCATATTCGTCATCTAATACTAAAATCCCTTTTTCTTGCGGGGCGTTCGGAAGGTTTAATTCACGGGCAGAACAAATCATCCCGTGTGAACTTTCACCACGGAGTGCAGACGGACGGATAATCAAACCAGTCGGCATCACCGCACCCGGTTTTGCGACAACGACTTTTTGCCCGGTTGCCACATTCGGTGCGCCACATACTATTTGAACAGTCCCTTGGTCGATTTGAACTTGACAGATTGACAGTTTGTCAGCGTCCGGGTGTTTTACTGCGCTTTCAACATACCCGACGACAAACTTCGGCGTCACGTCAACCCATGAAAAGTCCTCTTCAATCCCGTTATCATTCAAGATAGATTGCAACTGTTCCACTAATTCAACTGTCAACTCAACAGGACCATTCCATCCTGTCACATCAACATGTTGACTTGCTTGAAACAGGTTGTACCCATTCACTTCTCCGTCTGCCGACTTGACGATTGCCACGTCTCCCGTCCGCTCGACAGATTGATGATGTCGTTCTCCTTCTTTTAACAACACCATGAGTACATCACCGATTCCTTCTCGGTTATAAAACACATTCATTTGCATACGTTCCTACGTCCCTTCTTTCAAACTCATCTCACTTATTTTATCAGATTATGTGTTCGATGGCGGGGTCTTTTTTCCGACAATGAAAATCGGTTCAAGTTTCCCCGCCTCATAGTGAAAGGCGAGTGCAGTGACGGGAATTCGACCATTTGTGAAGAAATCAAACATCAGTTGCTGCATCGCATCATATCCTTGGTCATTTCGAATGTCCGCAACGATCATCACATCCTGATGCGGGACACCGACGAGCATATCCCCTTCAATCCGTCGTTCCATTAGCCGAAGAAACTCGTCATTTAACACACGAGATGCCTCGTAACCATCACGAGTTGATAAGAAGTAGAATGGGTTTCCAGCCACTTCGTCTTGTTTCATCTCGGTCGGTAGTTTTTTCACATTCTCACGGGCGATTCGCTCGATGCGGTCGAGCGTCATTTCATCCGAAAGGTGGCGTTCTTCAATCAACCGATATCCGTTTCCACGGTCCAGCGCATAAAAAATCGCGGTCTCGGCCGTGTGCGGGGTGAATGCAAGTGCTTCTCCATTTTTTGTCGTCTTCGAGAAAGAGTTCGAACGAATGACCGGATAGATGGCATCTTCATTTCCGGTGAGGGAGATTTGATCATCCGCCTTCATCGCTGATTCGATATACTCGATGACTTCATCGACGGCAACCGTACCGCGTGTCTTAGCCTTTGCCACAATCGGCGCAAGGCGGATATTGACCCCAAAACGGTCAGATTTCCGCTCGACGCGCAGTACCTCATTCTCACGGTCGTAAGAAGTACGGTATTCTTCATTAAAATGCGATTCTAGATAACGTCTTAACTCATTCCGTTCCATAAAGGCTCACCCTAATCCGTTCAAGAAAGCTTCAACCTGTTCCGGTGTCTTCCGTTCACGACCGACGTAGCGATCAACCTCATTGCCATTTTCAAACGCAACAAAGCTTGGGATGCCAAAAATATCAAGTTCTTGCGCAAGTTCCATGAACTCGTCACGATCGACGTAATAGAACGTCCATGCTTCAAATTTCTTCTCGATTTCCGGCATGAATGGGTCAAGGAATCGGCAATCTCCACACCATGTCGCCGAAAACATAAGGACACTTTTCGCTTCTTTTGCTTCGATATATTCTGCCATTGTTGATAGTCGTTTCATGATTATCACTCCTGTTCGTTTTTTCCTCACTTATAATAGCATAAGTCAAGTCACACATTCTGCTCTGCTGTTTGTTATAATCAAAGCCGAAACTAGTTGAAACAGGTGAAGCTGAATGAAATTAACACGCGAAACGTTAAACCCTGAAATGAAGCACCCTCTTGAACAGATGGTCGGTGTATTTGGAATGCTTGCCATTTTGCGATACGGCTACTTGTTTATTGACACTGATAAAACGAGACTAGAAATCTTGATTTGGCTCGTTGTCGGTTTCGCCGTCATTTATGTGCTCGAAAAATATCTCAAGAAATTGGCACGTCACTTACCCATCGTTCGAAAGCGTTTCTTGATCCCCATTTACGTGATTGTGCTCATGTTATTCTTAATCAGTTTCCGCGTCCCTCGTGAGACGGTTGAGTCCGTGAAAATGTGGTTCGGAATTGGATGAAAAAGAGCAACGTTTCGAGGAACGTTGCTCTTCTTTAGTAATCAATTTTTAAATCATTCGGTTGAATCCGACCGGTTCTTCGCAAGACTACGTATACCGCGTAACTCAATAAGGCTGGTCCAATTATGAGGAAACCAAAGACGACGAGAAAGGTATACCAGCTAAAGCCCATCGTTTCAAGCATGACAATCGGGCCGACGAGTCCACTTGTTCCCATGCCTGCCCCCGCAGCGACACTTTCCAGTTCAAACAACAGAATCGCGATTGGAGCCAATACAGCCCCGGCCATTGTTGGCGGAAGAAGAATCCAAGGGTTTTTCACAATGTTCCCGACTTGAAGCATAGAGGTGCCGATTCCTTGAGCAATCGCCCCACCGACCCCATTATCACGATAACTCGTGATGGCAAACCCAATCATCTGAGCCGCGCAACCGACAGTCGCTGCTCCAGCGGCAATTCCGTTCAAACCGAGCATCAATGCGATGGCAGCACTTGAAATCGGTGCCGTTAACGCAAGTCCCATCAATGTCGCGACGACCACTCCCATGAACAACGGCTGTTGCTCCGTGCCCCATTCAATCCAACCACCGAGTTGCGTCATGAATAAGCCGACATACTTGCCGATATACGTCGCAGTGAGGTAGCCTACGGCAATCGTTGTGAACGGCGTCACTAAAATATCTAGTTTCGTCGATTTAGAGACAAGTTTTGAGACTTCAACTGCAAGAATTGTCGCAACGTAACTTCCTGCCGGTCCGAACTCATATCCAAACGCCCCGACAACGAGCGCAGAAAACAAAATGAGCGGCGGCGCCTCTAACGCATAGGCGATGGCAATCCCGATTGCCGGTCCGGTCAAACTCATGGCGACATCCCCGATTTGAATCAACGTGGCACTCATCCCTGTGAATGTCGTTCCTTCGAGCTGACCTCCGATCGTTTTCATGATCAGACCGATGATTAACGTACTAAACAAACCAAGTGCCATATAACTTAGCGCCGTCACAAAATAAAGCGACGGGCTCAATGAGATTCCTTTTTTCTTGAACATAACATATCCTCCTTACACTTATACAGGTGTCTTGTCATGAGTAACATACATGTATAAACACCTTTATCAGTATAAGACGTTTTCATGAAATAGCAAGAACATCCATTAAAAAACCGTCCACTCATCTTTCGAGTGAACGGAATGTTTGATTTACAGAGACGGACGTAGCGTTTCAAGTGTCGAACGATCAAGCCGCTTGACCAACGCTTTGAGCAACGCTTTCGCTGCATCGTAGTCATCCGTATGAAGAATCGAGGCATGTGTATGGATATAACGAGATGCGACGCCAATGACGGCTGTCGGCACCCCTTCTCCGCTCATGTGAACGCGCCCCGCATCGGTGCCGCCTGGCGAGACGAAATATTGTGTCTTGATGTTTTCGTCTGAAGCCGTATCGAGTAAGAAATCACGCATTTCAGGAGACATGACCATGACGCGATCTAAAATTCGGATCAATGCTCCCTCACCGAGCTGACCGAACTCCGTTTTACTTCCTGAAGCATCATTAGCCGGTGAAGCATCGAGTACGAGTGCCACATCTGGCTGAATCAATTCAGATGCTGTCTGCGCTCCACGTAATCCGACTTCTTCTTGCACGGTAGCACCCGAGAACAAGATGTTTGGATGATCCGCTTTTGTCGTTTCCTCCAACAATTCGATTGCAAGACCGACGCCATAACGATTGTCCCAAGCTTTGGCCATAATCTTTTTCGGGTGATGAAGTGGGGTAAATGCGCTCGATGGAACAGCAGGGACCCCCGGACGTACACCCCATGACTCTGCTTCTTCTTTCGAATCTGCTCCGATATCGATAAACATCTGCTTGATGTCCATCGGTTTACTCATTGCATCTGGACCTAACAAATGAGGCGGTGTCGAAGCGACGACACCCGGAATTTTACCGTTCGACGTGATGATGTCGAAGCGTTGCGCCATGAGCACTTGGTTCCACCAGCCACCGAGTGGTTGTATGTAAAGCATGCCGTTCTCGGTGATCCGTGTCACCATAAAAGCGACCTCATCCATATGTCCGGCTACCATGACTTTCGGTCCCGACTCGTCTCCGACACGTTTTCCAAAAATTGATCCGATGCCATCCGTGACAATTTCATCTGAATGGGGTTCAATTCGTCCACGTACAAATTGACGAACTTCAGACTCGAACCCAGGAGCTCCTGGGAGTTCTGTTAGCGTCTTAAATAAATCTCTCGTCTTCTGATCCATCTTTCATCATCCTTTCCTAACCGTTCTTGTCTCATTATATACAAAAGTTTTGACAGGATGCGAATGCTTTTCATTCCATTCGGGTACAGGTTTTGGTACGATGTACATGATAGCCATAGTTCAAGGGGAGGTAGTCATATGAAAAAAAGGTATTGGTTTATTGGAATCGGGGTTGCCGTCATTGCCGCACTTATGACGAAAAAAGCTTTAGATGAACGTAGCTTATCTGCAGAAAACGCCTTAGAGTACACGAAGCGTGCTTTCTCAGCAAAAGGTCATGTCCAAGGGGCATGGATTTCTGCATCACCGGAGATTTACACATACGACGGTCGTGAATACGACGTCTACAAAGGTGGCATCTCGGTTCTTGAGAACGATGAAGAGAAAACATATGAGTTTACAGTCGACTCTGAGACTGGCGCATTACTCGAATATGCATGACATGAAACCGACGAATGATTCGTCGGTTTTTTTGTTTAGTTCCCTCGAAAGAGTGGAAAATTGAAATTGGTAGTTTTCAATTTAAAAAAGGAGTGATCTCGCGTGAAGAAGCTAATCGGTGAAGCAAGTGAACTCGTATCGCAAATGGTTGAAGGGATGGTCCATGCCCATCCTGAAATGTATGGTCGCGTCGACGGTGTGAATGTCATCTGTCGGGCTGACGGAGCGAAGTCTGGAAAAGTCGGTCTCGTATCTGGAGGCGGTAGTGGTCACGAGCCGGCCCACGCTGGATATGTCGGGGACGGTATGCTCGATGCGGCAGTATGTGGGGAAGTGTTCACCTCTCCTACTCCGGACATGGTACTTGAAGGAATCAAAGCAGCTGACGGCGGAAACGGCGTTCTTTTGATTGTGAAAAACTATTCCGGCGACGTGATGAACTTTGAGCTCGCCGCAGAACTGGCCGAAGGCGATGGCATCAAAGTCGACCACGTCGTCGTCGCCGATGATGTCGCCATTTCGAACAAAGAAGATCGACGCGGGGTGGCCGGAACGGTCTTTGTTCACAAAATTGCCGGAGCCGCTGCCGCTAGTGGCAAATCACTCGAAGAAGTCAAATCCATCGCCGAAAAAGTAGCTTCACACGTTCGCTCCATGGGGATGGCCGTAGAACCTTGTTACATGCCGGTCAGTGGTAAACCAGGTTTCGACTTGAACGAGGAAGAGATGGAAATCGGCATCGGGATTCACGGGGAACGTGGTGTCGAGCGGAAACCGACGAGTGATGTCGACCAAATCGTCGACGACCTCCTCAGTCACTTGAAAAAAGAAGTCGAGCCAGGAGAAGTTGCCGTCATGGTGAACGGAATGGGCGGAACGCCGTTGTCTGAGTTATACGTGACCTATCACTTCGTTGCGGAAAAACTGGAAGCTGCTGGGTATACCCTTAAACGGAAGTATGTCGGCAACTACATGACTTCACTCGAGATGCATGGGTTCTCCATCACGCTGCTCCCTCTCGATGATGAGATGACGACATATCTCGACGCTCCTTCGGCAGCACTTGGATTCAAAATTTAATAAATGAGGTGTTTGGTTTATGTTGACGATTGATCGGATGAAGCAGGCGTTACGTGACGCACAAGTTGGCATCGAAGAGCAAAAGGATACGTTGACCGATTTAGACCGGGCCATCGGCGACGGAGACCATGGCATCAACATGTCTCGTGGTTTTGATGCGGTCTCCACTATTCTAGATGAGGATTATGACTCTCTTGGAGCACTTAGTAAAAAGGTCGGGATGACCCTCATGTCGAAAGTCGGAGGCGCGGCCGGACCTTTATACGGTTCAGCTTTCGTGAAGATGGCAACCAAATTCGGGGATGCGACCGAAGCGGACTTTAGCTTACTCAAGGAGGCACTCCAGGAAGGTTCGAATTCCATCAAAGCACGAGGGAAATCGGAAGTCGGCCAAAAAACAATGGTCGACGTCTGGGACCCGTTCCTCGAGCAAGTCCAACAAGGGGAAGATTATAAACAGAAGTTGGACGAGCTTGTCCAAAAAACAGAAGATATGGTGGCCACGAAAGGAAGAGCCTCTTACTTCGGAGAAAACTCTCGCGGAACCGTTGACCCGGGTGCCCTTTCTAGCTCAATTCTCTTGGCCGCGATTATGAAGGAGGTCGATTGACATCGTTGAATTGATCATCGTCTCGCACAGCGCAAAAATTGCGGAAGGAATCCAAGATTTGATGAAGGAAATGGCACCGTCCGTGCCCATTCATCTTGCAGGTGGCCTTGAGGATGGCGCTATCGGAACAGATGTGAATCGCATCTTATCGGCGCTCGATCAAGTCGAAGGAGAAGCACTTCTCCTCAGTGATATCGGATCGGCGACAATGAATGCGGAACTCGCCATCGATATGTACGAAGGTGACAAACATGTCGAATTTTTCGATGGTCCCATTGTCGAAAGTTCCTTCATCGCCTCTGTTTCTTCAGGAAATGGGATGTCACTCGCTGACATCGTCGGACAGTTAAAGCAACAGTAAAAAGTACCCCGTTCTCTTGAACGGGGTACTTTCATGTATTATCTTGGGTTGTCATTCTTTTCATATACGGCATTCATATATGAACTTGTTGAATAGAAACGTGGTACGACCAAGAACAAAATGAGTGCTGGAATCGCAATCAATAGAAGCAAGACCAATACCGGTAACCAATAGACAATCTGTTGACCGAGCATGTCGATGTTCGCGTCCGCAAACTCTGAGGCTCCTTCTACTTCTACGAGATCCGCTGATGTAAGAATCTTGTTGTCTGTCGCATCAAAGTAATGGTACTCGGTTTTACGTGTGATGAAGATCCCATCACGAATCGTATCGAGTTCTACGACAGCCGCGATGACTTCGTTACCGTTTGAATGGCGAAGCGTCTCTTCTTTGATGATTTCAGCTGTTCCTTCTTTATAGTCGTAATGCGTTGCTTTCAAATCCTCTTCGAGAGCGTCTAAGAACGCTTCGTTCGCTGAGGTATTCATTGGTGCGATTGTTAGAATGAAGATTACTGCAAGCAGGCTTGCCCATGCTTTTTTCAACATCCCCATGTTCCCCCTTCTCTTATTCCAGTTTAGCGTCATTCCTATTGTACCAAGAAGAAAGAAAAAAGTGTGAAGAAAATACTATTAAAATAAGAAAAAAGCGTGTCAATTTTTCGGACGGAAGACGGCTTCCATTCGGTAAATCGGCTGACCGAGCGCACTAAAGCGCTCTTCATACTCTGTTCGAATATTATCTTCTGGTTCATTGACATGTAAATCTAGTGAAATTTCTGTGAAGAACATCCCGTATTGACTCATGCTCTGAAGCGAATATTCAAACAATCCACGGTTGTCCGTCTTGAAATGAATCTCTCCAGCTTTCGGAAGAATCGCCTCATATGTCGCTAAAAACGTCTTATACGTTAGGCGTCGTTTCGCATGTCGTGTCTTTGGCCACGGATCGGAGAAGTTTAAGTAGACGCGATCGACTTCTCCCGCTTCAAAATAGTCGACGAGTCGTTTCGCATCGACCGTCAACACTCTCACGTTCGGCATCGGGGTTTCGACTAATTTTTGTACGATGGAGACGGCTACACTCTCAAACAACTCGATTGCAATAAAGTTCACATCCGGGTGTTGTTTCGCCATCCCTAAAATAAATTGTCCTTTTCCTGAACCGACCTCGATAAAAAGCGGGTGGTCATTCCCGAATTCAGTGCTCCAGTTACCCTTCAACTGTTCAGGATGTTGAATAAATACATGTTCTTGAGCTTCCATATATTCTTTTGCCCAAGGCTTATGTCGTAAACGCATGAAAATCCTACCTTTCGTTCATCAAATGTTCAAGTTTAATGGGAATATGCACGTTACGGACGAGCAGTCCTCTTGCGATTATACACGAAATCATAGTTTAATGAACGTGAATCATCCTTCACAAGGAGGTTAAATACAATGAGTACTTTAGATCAGTTCCTTATTTTTTATGCAGCTCCACTGACGTTTTTTGCTGGTGTCATCGCAACGTTCGTTTGGGCTTACTTTATGAATCCAGACGACATTTAACACATTCAAAAAGGGGTGGCGAACAGCCATCCCTTTTAATTGATTCGTTCGTACGCCTCATCCATCAGCTCACGTAATACATGAAATCCTTCAGTTCGCGCCGAGTCATTCTCTTCCCCATAGATTGTCAAAATCGTCTGGGCGATTGCATACCAATGCATTCGATTATGGAGCTCACTCGAGACACGTACCCCGTAATGAGAGAACCAGCGCTCCCACTCCACTTCATCCATATAGCTATAGACAACCATCGCCAAATCGAACGCGCGGTCTGCAATGATCGCGTCATCCCAATCCGTCAAGTAGAGTAGGCCGCTCTCATCCTCAATCCAATTATTATGGTTTAAGTCAGAATGACAGACGACAAATTCTTGCTCGTCGACTTTTGGCAAATGGTGCTTTAGCCATTGTACGGCTTCTCCGATGATTGGGTCTGTTTCATCTTGTTCATATGCTTCACACTGACGGAGCAACAAGTGCGGCGTCACCGGTGTGTGGTTCAGCTGTTGCAACATGAATAATAGCTCTTTCGAATTATGAATCTTGCCGAGTTGCGCCGCGACATCAGGTCGCTTCATATCTTCTGGTGAAAGTTCGCGGCCTTCGATAAATTGTTGGGCGCTTAACACGTCCCCGTTAAACATTCGCTTTGTCCAAAGAAGCTTTGGTACGATTCCTTCCGCTGACAAGATCGCCAGAAACGGAGAAGAATTTCGTTTGACAAAAATCTTCTGTTGGCGCGTCGTCGCTACATACGCTTCGCCCGTGATGCCTCCGGCTGAAGCGACTGTCCACTCTTTCCCGAGCGCACCGACTATATCTGAATACATATTCATCACGCTCAAATCTTACTTGAATTAAAGAGATACAATCAACATCTTAACACGCGAGAATCGTCATTGACAACGACTCGACTTGAATGTGTGCCGGGTTTCGTGCGAGTGGAACGAGACTTGCCGTTTCTCCTTGAACGTAAACGTTCCATTTCGCATCGCTCTCAAATGAAAGCGAGTCGAACGTACCGTTCACATAGACGCGAACCCGTTGCCACGCATCGTAAGAATGACTGGCCGTCAGCTCATAGATAATGACGCCAGGCGGCGATGGGAGAAACGTGAAATGGTCAATCACTTCTTGTCTCGAATCATAGCGGAAACATGTATGGAGTCGCCGTAACTTCAAGAGCGTCTTCACATACTCGATTTCCTTGATCCGTCTGTCACGAAGATCCCAATCAAAATGATTGATGTGATCGGGTGAATTATAACTGTTCTCGACACCATGTTTCGTGCGTCCGAACTCTTGACCGGCATGGATGAACGGGATACCTTGAGATGTGATGACGACCGCATTGGCAAGACGTTGCATGGCAAGACGAGTCGTCTCATCGACTCCTTCACAAGATAACATTAACTTGTCATAGATCGTATAGTTGTCATGGGCTTCCGCATAATTGATGGAGTAAGCCGGACTCGGGAAACGTCCGACCGTCACGTTCGGAATATGCACGGCTCCGGTGAGACACTCTCGAAGTTCCCACTCTCTCCACTCATTGCCAGAGATGAATCCGCGTTCCCTGTCATTAAACGTTGACCCTTTTAATGCATCTCGAATCATATCGTTGAAGTGTCCGATACCAGGCATGCGTGCAGCATTTTGTGACGTTGCCTTCAATGACTGTCCAAGCGGCGTCGCCAAGTCCCACCCTTCTCCATAGACGAGAATGGAGGGATCCACCTTATCGAGCGCGGCCCGCACTTGATTCATCGTTTCGACATCATGAATCCCCATCAAATCGAAGCGGAACCCATCCACTTGATACGTCGTCGCGAAATACGTCACGAAGTCCACAATCATACGTCGCATCATATAGCGTTCCGATGCCGTGTCATTTCCGACCCCGGTCCCGTTCGCTATCGTCCCGTCGTGCTCGTATCGAAAATAATAGTATGGTACGAGCGCTTCGAGTGGGGATTGTTCTCGAATGTAAATATGATTCATCACGACGTCTGTGACGACTCGAAGACCCGCTTGATGCAGGTCAGAGACGAGTGTCGCATATTCGAACACACGACTCATCGGCACATCGGGTCTTGAGGCATAACTTCCTTCAAGCCCGAACCAATGAATCGGGTCATAGCCCCAGTTGTACGGCATACGAGTCGCCTCATCGACACTTCCAAAATCATGGACAGGGAGTAACTGGACATGCGTCACGCCAAGCTCTTTTAAATAGTCGAGTCCGGCACTGTTACCTTCTTTCGTCCGAACTCCTTTTTCAGACACCCCACCATACAGCCCTTTCAATTGACTCATCGATGAGGGGTGGCTTGTGAAGTCTCGGATGTGCAACTCATAGATGACGGCATCCGTTGCCTTCCATAAAGGGGGGCGCACGGCTTGTTCGACCTGTTTCTTGACAAATCGCGCCACATCTTGCAATACACCATACTCACCGTTCAAACTCAGGGCTCGCGCATAAGGGTCAACGACTTGCCTCGTGTCGACCGGTGTCTTCACTTCTATGCGATACAACATTCCTTGGAACGCTTGTGGTATTTCGCCACTCCATTCCCCACGTGTGCCGCGATTCATGTGAAATCGCTCAATTTCTCGGTGATTCGTGTCATCATGTACCGTAATCCACATGGATAAAGCAACCGGAGACCATACCGTCACTTCCATTCCGTGCGGCGTAAACGATACGCCGAGTGGACCATCATATGAGAAACGCCGTTCGAATTCCTCTGAACGGACGATTTCTCTTGGTACGACAACCGTCGTCTTTTGACCCGGGTGGCAGACGGTGTATAACGTTTCTAAAGAGATTGGTTCCTTTAAACGAAGGATTTGTTCGACCTTTCCGGATTCCGTCACAAACTGTTGCTCGACGAGGTAGTCGACCGGGCGTCCATTCTGTTCGATTTGTACTGGAACGGATTCATATTCGCGCACAATCTCAAGTTGTATGGTCTCAAATGATACGAAAGACGCACTCTCGATGGTCACATGTGAGGCGGTCTTTTGATCTGGTGTGTGATGCATATGCGTCCCTTCCTCTCAATCACTGATCCATGAATTGACGAAACGGTAACTTGGCAGTCACTTCTAATACGGTGGCAACGTCACGAATCTGCTGTGCTTTTACAATCGGTGCACGACCGTTCACTTGTTTCATCCATTCCGTATATTCGTTACGACCGATATATTGGGTCGATCGAATAGTTGGAACGTTATCAAAATATCCATTTGTCGCAATGACGACTTTTTGTAGCACACCCGCATAGTCTGGTAGGATTTGACGAATCAGTTCCTCTGTCCGTGTCAATGCAATTAGCGGGTTCACTACACGGGTATTTTCCCCTTTCAGCGGTTGATGAACCCATGTCTTCTCTTTCGATATGTGATAGATACTTCGATCGCCTTCAAGCCATTCTATGATATACAGATGCGTCGGTCCGATGATGAGGTGGCTCAACTCAACCGTTGCACCATTCCATTCGATGACCGGTCGATACAAGAAAAAGTGTCGTTCGTTCCAATCGGTACGCATCACACGATAGGCGAAGTCACGAATAAACGCCAGATGTGGTAAATCCGTCTCAAGCACCCCTTCACAAGCGAATTGAAGCTTTTGGATATGCCGACGCTCCCGTAACAGCTTTTGATATTGCGATTCAGAGAGCGGCTTTGGCTCTAATTCAATTCGCTCCGTCTTCGCCCAAAACTTCCACCACGGTCTTTCGATTTCGAGCACTTCGACCGGATTCAAGCGATTGTTTTCATGAAGGCGCTGTAGGCGTGCCGTATCGGATTCCACATACTCCAAATAACGATTATATTGATCTAATACATCACGTTCATATTTTGAGATTACGTCAAAAATTTTAACCGGGATTGCCATATATCCTCCTCTGGCCGTCTTAGCGGAAATACGTCTACTGCTCGATAGGCAGGTGTATGAGTCGGCTGTACTTCATATAAAATTAATTCTTCTACTGATTCCGTCGCGTGAAATTCAGGGGGGACGTATGGGACACGCTCCCCTTCGCCCCATTTTTTAGCGAGTGTCACGTGAGGGACAAACGACTTCCGGTCCAATCTTGGAATCACATCAACTAGTTCATGGCGGAGGGAATGCGCCAACCGTTGAAGGGGCTCGGAGGCATCCGGAACGATGGTTAGAACGCGGGGCCGATCTGGTCGCCCGAAATGGTCGATGGCTCGAAACTCCAACGTGAACGGCAGAGTCTCCTCACAGATTCTACGCGTAATTTCTTTTACTTCGTCTAATTCATCCTCGTCCACGCTTCCTAAAAATTGTATCGTCATATGAAACTCTTCAGGCCGATAGATTCGGCGATAGGAGTAATAAGGTAAGATGGTTTGCTGTACGTCAACCAGTTCCGTTGATTCAATGGGAATCGCGATAAAGTAATGCGTACTCATCTCATTCATCCTTTCAACGTGCGACGTGACATTCCAATCCAAATCAATGCTCCAATTGCTGTGACAATGGTATACATCCAAAACACTCCTAAAATATCGTCAAGTTCAATGATTTTACCACTGAGCATATTAAATCCAGCTGTCGCGAGCCCAGACGTTAATGCCATATATACCCCGATGGCCGTCGAGGAAACTTGTCGATCGACGAGCGTCCGGACGAATTGAAGCGCGACGGGAATCAAGAGACCGACGACGAGACCTTGTGCGATCGCGAGAAGCCATACGACCCAAATCGGTGGTTCTAACGCAAGCACCCCGTTCCGAACTGCCGAGATGATGGCGGCCCCAACAAGAACGTTGACGCTTCCGTAGCGTTCCATAAGCTGAGAAGCCACTTTCATAAACGGGATTTCGAATAACACTGCCACGAGGAATAATGTTCCGACGAGCGTCGTCGAACCACCACTATTCGTCACGTACAGACCGAAATAATAGTTATTCGCATAAATCGGTCCGAAGACGAGCATCCCCCCACATAAGAAGAACACAAAGTGTTTGTTCCAAACAGCCGTCCATGAGAGCGGCGCCAACGTCACATCCCGAATCGAACTTTTCTCAGGAATCATTCGTACAAATACGCTGCCAAGTATTAGTAAAACAGCGCTCAACACGAATGTACTAGCTAGTCCCCACGTGCTATCAGATATTCGTCCCATTGCAAAGACGGCAATGGCAAATCCCGCTGAGCCATAGAGTCGAATTGCACCGTAATCAACTTTCGACCGCGTCGTATAGTCGAGTGTCATCATGTCCACAAGCGGGATGTGAGCACATTGGAAAACGGACCAAATCACCATAAGTATGACAATCCAAATGTAAGAGGTCGCCACTAAAAACGTGAGAGAAATGAGTGCGGCGCTCAGCATCGCCAAAATCAACCAGGCACGGACTCTCCCCGTCCGGTCGGTCAACATCCCCCACAATGGTTGCACGCCGATGGATAGAATCGGTAAGATGGCCACGATAATCCCGACTTGGCTCGGAGTCAGTCCAAACTTAGTTTGTGAAAAATATAAGGTCATATAAGGGATCAACGCCCCTTGCGCGAAGAAAATCGCGACGTACACAGACTGAAACAATCTCTTTTGCGAATCCAATGATAACTTCCTTCCTAAAGGACAGAGAGCCGACTATACCAGCCAGCTCTCCTTGTTTCTTATTTAGCGAGCTCGTAAATGGCCTCAGCATAGATTGCTGCAGCGCGTAATAAATCTTCTATCTCCATATATTCATCGACCTGATGCGCCACATCTTTAGCGCCTGGGAACAATGCGCCGAACGCGACACCAGCCTCGAGTGAACGTGCATACGTACCGCCTCCGATGGCCATCAAGTTCGCGTGCTCTCCCGTTTGACGCTCGTATACGTCTGCTAGCGTCTTCACGAGTGGGTGATCTTCTGCCACGTGATGAGGCGGCATATGTTGACGGGTCTTCAACTCGAAACCAAATGACAACGCGATTTCACGTAGGTTTTGTAAACGTTCTTCGAATTTGGCCGTATACGGGTAACGGATGTTGACCGTTGCTGTTCGTTCTTCCTCATTGTATCGGAACACGCCGCCATTGATCGTCAAGTCGCCCGTCTCATCGCTCGCTTCAATCCCGAGAGAAATTCCACGTGAGTCTGCAAACACGTGACGAACGAGTTCAATGAAGCGTTCCCCTTGAATGTCGAGAGGAAGGTGCAACAGGAACCCAGCCAGCACGTACGCAGCATTGATCCCGTTATCCGGTTCCATCGCGTGCGCCGCTTTTCCTTTCATCGTAAACGTATATGTGCCACGGTCGTATTCACACGTTCCGTCAGCTTCATATTTTTCAAGATACGCCTCGAACTTCTCCTCGAGTACCTCATCCGTCTTCAATTCGGCTTTCGCGAAGTCCGGCACCATATTCGGACGCTCCCCACTCGTGAATGACACGAGATGGTAGGCAGAACCTGGTACACGTTGAATCGGTAATTGAGTCAACACACCGTCATACAATCCTTTTTCAGCATTGATGATCGGGAAATCCGCATCTGGCGCAAATCCGTATGTCGGCATCTGTTCTTGTTTGAAATACTCACGGACACAGCGCCATTCGCTCTCCTCATCGCAACCTGCAATCAAACGGACGCGTTTTGAAAGTGGTAAGCCGAGCTCTTTGACGATTCGTAATCCATAGTATGCCGCCATAGACGGACCTTTATCATCGTTACTTCCACGCGCTACAATTTTCCCGTCAGTTGTGATGGTCGGATTGAATGCGCCATATGTCCAGCCATCGCCTGCTGGGACGACGTCAAGGTGACATAGAATGCCGACGATTTCCTCACCGTCCCCGTATTCCAAATGTCCCGCGTAACCGCCGACGTCCTTTGTTTTGAATCCATCTCGCTCACCAATTTCAAACATGTAGTCAAGCGCCTGACGAACCTCAGGACCAAACGGCATGTTCGGTGCCGCTTTCGATTCATCGAGCACGCTAGGGATTTGAAGTAATCCTTTCAAATCTTCTAAAAATGCATCTTTACGATTGTCGACTTCCTGTCTCCAATTCATGTTCATCTCCCCTTTTGCGAATGTTCTCTCCCTTACTAGTATATCCAAATGTATGAAAGACGAACATTCATTTAGAAAAGTTTTTTTCGTTCGTGTTTAAGCTTCTTTTCGATGTAAAAAAATAATCTTCATTCGATATTTACGTTCATAATCAAATCTTTACAAACAGATTGTTCGTGCTTTCCACTTGCATTTTTGCTCAAGAGCGGTATACTAAAGGTGTAATTTTAGAAAATAACAATTTTATATTTCATTTTGTCGTCTGTAGGTATGGTTTGTCATTATTCTACACATTGGGAGGTTATCCAATGAAAGGCTCAACAGATCGGATGTTAACGCGCATCAAGTCCATTTATTTGTTCATCAATGAAAGGGAATCCGTTACCACTTCAGAACTAGTAGAAGAGTTCGGCATCACGTCACGCACTGTGCAACGTGATTTGAACGTACTTGAGTACAATAACCTTGTGGAGAGCCCTAGCCGTGGCACGTGGACTTCATCAAAACGTTCACTCAAGACGGCAAATTGAATTGTATATGTATATTCAAGAGACCTGGCGTTCAGGTCTCTTTTTTATGAATGAAGGTTTTGTGGTTTTAGATTGTATCAATTGTTTAAGATGAGGTGATGATGTGAAAGAAGAAATAATGAAGTATATAGAGGACAATTTCCCAAACCTATCTGGAGAAGTCCATCTAAGATTCGAACTTGGCGAACCGTATAAAAACGGAACGGATGAGAGAATAGAGCAGGTTGTAAACAGAGTGACTACATTGTTCGAGGAAGTGTTTCAATCTGATGATTACATCCATATCTTTATCAAGGATTGGAACGAAACAGAGGACATCATGTTCGGGAATACCACTCCCGAATATTTGTATGGTTTATTCATGAAACAACAGATTGAAGAAGAAACGTTATTTGAATTAAATGAAGATATTGACGAAATGACAGGGGAAATTATAGAAATCAAACATGAATATAAAGCAAAATTTGTATCCTCGCAGATCAAGTCAATCTCTTACGAGAAAATCCTTAGAGGTATAGGAAATTACGAGCAAGGAAGAGAACCTTCAATTGGACAAGCCGTTTACTTTATTAGCATTGAGAAGAACATCATATTTCATATGTACGATGATCGAGGTTGTATCATAAGTTCAAATGAAGTTGAACCACTTGTTCCTTTGTATCACAGATATAACGACTGGTTGGTTGACTATTGGCGTGATGATTTTGATGCCATTTTCAAAAAGATATAATCGAAAAACAGAGCTTTTTATACAAAAAGAGAATCCGTCCCATCAGACAGATTCTCTCATCTTACTCATGATTGAAGAAACAGTTGAACCTCTTCTTCCGTCAACTCACGATATGCCCCGAGCTCAAGCGTCTCATCGAGTTCTAGCTCCCCGATTTGAACACGCTCCAATCGTTCGACATGTTTGCCGACCGCCGCGACCATTCGTTTCACTTGGTGATATTTCCCCTCAGACAACGTGAGACGAATGACCGACCGACGTCCGCTCCGGCTCAGTATCTCAAGACGAGCCGGCTTTGTCGTATACCCATCCTCTAACTCGACCCCATTCGCGAACGTCTTGATATCCTCTACTGTCATCTCCCCGTCGACTTCGGCGATATACACCTTGTCGACGTGCTTGCGAGGTGACATGAGCGCATGATTGAACGCGCCGTCGTTCGTGATGAGGAGCAGTCCCGTCGTATCTTTATCAAGCCGTCCGACCGGGAAGAGGTCATAATGGGCATATTCAGAATCAATCAACTCGATGACTGTCGTCTCGACTTGATCTTCCGTCGCACTGATGACCCCTTCCGGCTTATTCATCATGAAATAGATGTACGGACGATACTCGACCACTTCCCCGAACACCGTGACTTTCTCTGATGATGGGTCGACGTGCCGTTTCGCATCTTTTACAAGTGCCTCATCGACTCGCACCGCCCCTTGTTTCAATAGGATTTTCACGTCTTTTCGTGAACCATATCCCATGTTCGCTAACAACTTATCAATCCGCATTACATTTTCCTCCGATATTCAAAGCGTTTCCCTAGTAATTTACCTGCGAGATGGCTCCGCCAGCCGAGGTATCCATATACGAGAACGCCGATTGTCACTCCCACGATTGTCGCAAAAATGTCGTTCCCCCAACTCGCCTCATCATTCATTGTAACGAGAAGAGAGAGGAAGACGGCAGCGAACATCGCCCCACCCATCAAGAACATCAAGATGGTGCGACGAAGCAGTTGCTTATACGGGAAGTGGAGCGTTCGTTGAATCATCCATACCATGAGAATAATGGCCACGATGTATCCAGCGATGGTCGCGTACCCGGCTCCGATTCCGCCGAGCCAATAGACGAGCGGTACGTTCAATGCAAGTTTCGTCAACAGTCCCATCGATGTGGCAAAGATGGTGAAGTACTGACGGTTGATCCCTTGGAGGATCGCAGCCGCGACCGAGTAATAGGCCAAGAAGAATGCACTTGGTGCGTAGTGGAACAAGTATACCCATCCTTCACGGTCACCCGGGAACAAGGTGCCAAACAATGGCTCCGCAAGTGCTACGAGACCAATGACCGCAGGAATCGTCACGAAGAACGAGACTTGGAAAATATGGTTTACTTGATTTCGAACTTTTTGCATGTCCCCCGTCGTGAACGAACGAGTCACAAGCGGAATCGTCGCCATCGATACACTCGCCGCGACAGAGACTGGAATCAACACAATTTTATGGGCGTTCCCGGTCAAGAATCCATACGCCGATGTTGCTTCAGAAACGGTCGCACCCGTACTGAGCAACGTATTGACCATCGTCAATTGGTCAATCAATTGATAGAGAGGGGTCGATACCCCGACCATCACGATTGGAATCGAATAGCTAAGCAATTCGAGCAACAACGATTTCATCGAGCGGACCGGTGTGCCCGCCGGATTCTCTGTCTGACGATGAATGTCTTTTCGACGTTTCCAATACATGATGAGCACGGCGAAACTACCGATTGCCCCGATGAACGCACTGAACGTCGCAATCGTGACGGCAATGACTTTCAATCCGTTCAATTCAGTCGTTTCAACAGATTGCGTCCCTCCGAGGGCATTGGCAATCGGTTGAATGAAGTTTGAATCCGCAAAGACGAACAAGACGAGCATCGTTCCACTGAGGAGGAACAGGATGCGTACAATCTGTTCGACCACTTGTGAGATTGCCGTCGGTGCCATGTCTTGATGTCCCTGGAAATAACCACGTACCATACTCATCGCCGGGATGAGCAGTAAGGCAAAACTGACGCTTCGTGTCACGAGGGTGAGCGAGTCAATGTATTGCTGATTGTTCTCTGAGTTTCGGACCATCAGTTCGGATAACCATGGTGCCGCAAAAAAGAGTAATAAAAAAGCGACGACACCGGTCGCAAGCATCAGCTTCATCCCTTGTCGGAACAGTCGTTGACTTGTCCCGTATTCTCCTAGTGCATTATATTTTGCGATAAATTTCGAAACGGCAACGGGAATCCCTGCCGTCGAAATGGAGATCATGATCGCATAATACGTATATGCCGCTTGATATAATGTCACTCCGGCAATCCCGACCATCGCTTGGAACGGGAACGTGTACAATAGTCCTAACATTCGGGAAATCAAGTTTCCCGCTGATAAAAGAAGCGTTCCTTTGACGAAGGAGGCTCTTCCAGAATCTTGTTTGGCGCTTGATGACATGAGGTACCTCCATCTATAAATCAACGATTTCAATGAATTCGGTTTTACAAAACAACCGCTTCTCATTATACTCTTACTGTTACGGATAATAAAGTTACGATAATTTTACTAATCATATAGATGAAGAAATGAGGAGATTACCTATGAAAGATGTCATCGTCATCGGTGGAGGGCCGAGCGGACTCATGGCAACGTATGCTGCGGCAAAAAGTGGCGCATCGACCTTGCTGATTGATAAAGGCTCGAAACTCGGTCGAAAATTAGCCATTTCAGGTGGAGGACGTTGTAACGTCACGAACCGAAAACCAATTGATGAATTGATTCAATTCATCCCCGGGAACGGTCGCTTTTTATACAGCGCCCTCGCCCAGTTCGACAACCAATCCATCATCGACCTGTTCACAGGATTCGGCATCCCGCTGAAAGAAGAGGACAACGGGCGCATGTTTCCTGTGACCGATAAGGCACAAGACGTGGTCAACACATTGCTTCGTGCGATTGAAGACCTCGGTGTCGAGATTCGAAAAAAAGCAGAAGTCAAAACGCTACATTTTAATGAAGAAAACGAGTTTCACGCGGTCGAGCTGATGGACGGAGAAATGATTGAAGCGAAAGCTTGCGTCGTCGCGGTCGGCGGTCAGTCTGTCCCACACACCGGTTCGACCGGGGACGGCTATCCATGGGCAGAGAAGGCAGGACATACCATCACGGAACTCTTCCCGACAGAAGTACCGATCAAGTTGAACGATTCGTTCATCGGAACAAAACAACTTCAAGGACTATCGTTACGTGACGTCGCGTTGACGGTACACGGCAAAAAAGGAAAAGCGATCAAGACGCACCAAGGCGACATGATCTTTACCCATTTCGGGATCTCGGGTCCAATCGCGCTCCGTTGCAGTCAATATACGATCAAAGAACGGAAGCGCAGCAAAGAACAGGTCGTCCTCATGTCACTCGACTTCTTCCCGGACACGTCACGAGATGCGCTCGTCCAGGAACTGTGGAACCAAGTACAGAGCCAACCGAAGCGTGCCGTTAAAAACGTATGGAAAGGCTACATCCCCGAGCGACTTCTTGACTTATTGCTCGAAGAACTCGCATTTGGAGAAGAAGACGCGAGTCAGTTGAAAAAGCAATCCGTCATCGACTTCGCATCGCGTCTAAAAATGTTCGAGATGCACGCCGTCGGGACACTCGACTTTGACAAAGCGTTCGTCACAGGTGGCGGCGTTTCGGTTAAAGAAGTTGCGCCACAGACGATGATGTCAAAGAAAGCACCAGGCCTTTTCTTTGCCGGTGAAGTGCTCGACATTCATGGATACACAGGTGGCTACAATATCACGGCCGCCTTCACAACGGGACATTGTGCCGGATCGCACGCAGCTGAACTGGCGACAGAGCGGTAAAAGGTTCGATCTTACGTATCGGCTACGTACTATTATGTTCACTAACAATCAAAAGGCTTGATCCTGTATCATTCAGGACCAAGCCTTTTTTACATTCTTTTCAACTTAATTTTCCAATTCCATCACATTTCGATACTTGTATTTTTCTAAAATCTCATGATCTTCTTTGAAGGTCCATTCGGGAATCGACGGTTCTGGGTGCGCCGTCAAATAATCATGGAGCACATCCCTCCCTAGAATATAGTTACTCCAACGTGGCATCTCTTTTTGATAATTACCGACTACAAAATCGGTGAAGGACGTTTCATAATCATTCACTCGACTCGCAATATGTTTCATGGTCGCTTCATCAACGTCTACATACCACGGTGGCGTTACCCCTTTGACAATGCGGTCGGCAAACGCATCCGCTTTCCCTTCAATAATCACTGACTCGAGAATCGAACTCAGGTTATATTCGTTTTGATCACGAAGAATCAGATGATGGTATTCATGAGCCGTCGAATAGGCTAGCACATCTTTGTCAAAATCTGTATCGAGAAACAAGATGAATACGTCTTTGTATGCTGCTGCGCCTACTCCTTTCAACGGTTCACTATCGTAAAAGAATTCAGGATTATACGGTGCAATAAACACTGTGCTCTTCTTTTTGGGTAAGATTTGATTTGAATCTGCATATGTCGATGCAATAATCTCTTTAATCTCCTCATGCTGCTCGATTAATTTGTCTAACTGCTTCAGCAATTGTTGCTTATGAGGGGTCGACTTTAGATTAAAATCAGTTTTTAATCTAGATGTATCGATCTTTTCTTCCTCTCCGACTTCACCTATGTAATCGAGTACGTATTTTTTGAAGTTTTGTTTGCTCTCCTCCGAATCGGTTGATTCAAGGGATGCGTTCAAATATTGTTGGTATTGCGTATAGAGTGGGACGATTGTCAATTCATTCTCATCGTTTATTTTTATCGTTTCGATTGAAACGTCAGGCTCTGATTTTTTAGATTCTAACTCTTTTTCATCCTCACTACATGCTGCTAATAGAAGTGCTGAACTTACACATAGAATTCCGAGTACTTTTTTCAGTTGAACGACCTCCATCTCAATGATCAATATTCCTCGCTTGCTTACTTATGTTAAATTATACCATAAATTACTCTTATGACCTTTCCGATACCCTCTAAATAACATGATGACGTCACGATCATCACAACAAAAAAAACAGCTTGAACCCTTTCTAATGAGGTTTCAAGCCGTTTGTGATTATTCTTTCCCTGCGATTTGACGACGCACTTCTTTTTCGAGCTCCGGCTCGGGTGGCATCCATCCTTCAGGTTTCATGACTTTATTGTCCGATTCGCGTAAAATCGGCTTCCCGTCCGGTCCAAGTTTCGCCATATTGGCACGCTGGACGATTTCAAACAACGGAACGGGATCGAGTCCGAGTTCCACGAAACTGCCCATCACAAAATATAACGCGTCCGTTAACGCATCCCCTTGTCCGACGAGACGTTCCACATCATCTGACGGTGGTGCGTCTTGTAATGATTTTTGGACCGCTTTTTGGAAGCCTTCTTGGAATTGCTCGATGGCTTGTAAAAACTCTTCTTCCGATTGCGAGGATTGATGCAAAAACTCGACGACCGCTTCCTCTGCCGTCCAAACCGAGCGTTTTGTCGCACGATCAAGTGTCAACGGTTGCGGCGATTTTGCTCCTGGATGTCCAAAAGTTTCATGAAATTGTTTCACTTCTTCAAAAAAATAACGCTTGCTCATCTGTCTTTCCCCCATTGTTAGTCCACAGAGACGAAAGCATCCAAATCAAATACTTCCGGGTGGACGATTGCAAAGATTTCATTGTCTTGTAAAAACATGCCGGTTGAGTCATACACGCGAGGTGTCACCATCTGACCGTTGATGGTACTTTCTTCCGGGTTCACTGTGTAGAGGACGAGTTCTTCCGAGTCGAGAACGTAAATCCGGCCTTGTCGTTCGACAAGCCCGACGCCTTCGAATCGCTCAAACTTTTGCTGGATTGAGGCGCTCATCCCGTCAGCCGATAACGCTTGACGCGAATCGAGCATCCATTCGGTCTCGGGCTCTTGTTTCTCTTCTTCCGCTTCTTGTTCGTTCGACTCATTGTCAGGCGCGTCTTCAGATACAGCCGATTCGCTCGAGGCGTCGTCATTCGTCGAGACGTTCTCTGTCGTTGTGTCTTCTGATGATTCTTCTGTTTTTGGAGTAGCCGTGTCAGCATCAGTTGACGCTTCTGATGATTTGTCATCGGCTGGAGTCTCCGGTTCGATCTCCCGTTCTTCGATATAAAGGAGCTCAAGGTCCGGGGTATCCGCCAATCGGTTCATCATGAACAGACGTTTCGTTTCCCGGTCATAACCAAGACCAAAGATTCGGTCTTCCGACACGAGTCCTTTGATTTGTTTACGTGGTCTCTCGACCCAGCGTCCTTCTTCTCGTTCGATTGTGACGAGAGTTCCATTCGCTGTCACTGCATACACAAGATCTTCTTCGACCATGCGCATTCCGATAAAATCATCGAGGCGCTGTTTCCCTGAATTCTCCAGTTGAAGCACCGAGTTGACGCGCGTTCCGTTTCCACTCACCTCAAAAAATTCAGCTTGTTCGGTTAAGACCAAATATGCCCCGATCGTGTCACTGTAGTACACTTCATCGATTTGACTGATTTGTTCGAGGGCATCGGTCGTATCGATATCTTCATCATCCTGCGCCGCTTCCACGGGTGGAAGGGATGCTGTTTGATGACTCGTTTGAATATCAATTTTTTCAAATGTCGAGGCGACCTGTCGTTGAATCTCTTCATCTGAAAAGACAAAAACATAACAAAGGATCACACCGACCACGACGGCACATAGTGTCGTGTATAGCACATAAGAACGTTTCATGGACATGTCGTCCCCTTCTACTTCAGTATCGCCCTTTAGTGTATCAAAACCGTCCAAAAAAGAAAATGACCTCACCAAAAAGAAAAGAATGTGCGACAATGTCACACATTCTTTTTGTTACCCCACTACAATATTGACGAGTTTTCCAGGAACGACAATGACTTTACGAACCGTCTTGCCTTCTGTGAACTCTTGGACACGCTCGTTCCCGAGTGCTTCCGCTTCAAGTGCTTCTTTTGATGCGTCACGAGAGACGTGCATTTTCGCACGGAGTTTCCCGTTCACCTGGATGACGACTTCAATCGTGTCGCTCACAAGTTTTGACTCATCGTATGTCGGCCAAGCCGCATACGTCAACTCTTCCGTCATGCCCATCTTCTCCCACAACTCTTCAGACAAGTGTGGCGCGACCGGTGAAAGCATCTTGATGAAGTCGACCATTTGCGATTTCGGCAACGTCTCTTGTTTGTTCGCTTCATTGACGAAGACCATCAACTGCGAGATTGCCGTGTTGAAGCGAAGGGCTTCATAATCCTCCGTGACTTTTTTCACCGTCTGATGATACGTACGTTCAAAGTCGGCAGTCGGTGCCACGTCTGCGAAGTTCGTCTGATCGAACAAACGCCAGACGCGGTCGAGGAAGCGACGTGCCCCGTCAAGACCATTCGTCGACCATGCGATGGCCGCATCAAGTGGTCCCATGAACATTTCGTAAAGACGGAGTGTATCGGCTCCGTGCGACTTCACGATATCATCCGGGTTGACAACGTTCCCACGAGATTTCGACATCTTCTCGTTGTTCTCACCGAGGATCATTCCTTGGTTGTAGAGTTTTTGGAACGGTTCGCTCGTCGGGACGACACCGATATCAAAGAGGACTTTATGCCAGAAACGTGCGTAGAGCAAGTGAAGAACGGCATGCTCCGTACCCCCGATATACAAGTCGACTGGAAGCCAACGCTTGAGTTTCTCAGGATCCGCGATCATCTCTTCGTTATCTGGATCGATGTAACGGATGTAGTACCAGCAGCTACCTGCCCATTGTGGCATCGTGTTCGTCTCGCGACGACCTTTTTCCCCCGTGACCGGATCTGTGTACGTCAACCACTCTTCTGCGTTCGCGAGTGGCGACTCACCTGTACCAGATGGTTTGATTTCATCGATGATCGGAAGTTCGAGCGGAAGCTCTTCGACCGGTACCGTCT
The DNA here is from genome assembly GCF_000023045.1 of Exiguobacterium sp. AT1b. GTDB lineage: Bacteria > Bacillota > Bacilli > Exiguobacteriales > Exiguobacteriaceae > Exiguobacterium. Next base: position 687,680 of record NC_012673.1, read on the forward strand.
TCATTGTTCCGTCTTCCATGTGGACGACCGGAATCGGCTCGCCCCAGTAACGTTGACGGCTGAACAACCAGTCACGAAGACGGTATGTCGTCTTCGCACGCCCTGTGCCACTCGCTTCGAGCTCTTCAATGATCGTCTTGATGGCATCGGCTTTATTAAGTCCGTTCAAGCTACCAGAGTTGACGTGCTCTCCGTCTTCGACGTAAGCCGCCTCTTCCACGTTTCCACCTTTGACGACTTCACGGATCGGGAGGTCGAACGTTTTCGCAAACTCATAATCGCGCTCATCGTGTCCAGGAACAGCCATGACTGCACCTGTCCCATATGTCGAGAGAACGTAGTCCGCTGTCCAAATCGGAAGTTTCTCGCCGTTCACCGGGTTGATCGCATATGCGCCCGTGAAGACACCCGTCTTCTCTTTGGCGAGATCTGTACGCTCAAGGTCCGTCTTCTTCGAGACTTCTTCAATGTAAGCTTCGACTGCCGTCGATTGTTCAGGCGTCGTGATCACTTTCGTGAACGGATGCTCTGGTGCGAGTGTTACGTATGTCGCCCCATGAAGCGTATCTGGACGTGTTGTGAATACCGTGACAATCTTATCGTGACCATCGACTTTAAAGTCGACCTCGGCACCGACTGATTTGCCAATCCAGTTGCGTTGCATCTCTTTCACGCTCTCAGGCCAATCGAGACCTTCCAAATCTTCAAGCAAACGCTCTGCGTATTCTGTGATACGAAGCACCCACTGCTTCATTGGGACACGGTAGACCGGGTGGTTCCCACGCTCTGACAACCCATCGATGACTTCCTCGTTCGCAAGGACTGTACCGAGAGCCGGGCACCAGTTGACCGCGACTTCATCGACGTATGCGAGACCACGTTCGAAGAGTTGCGTGAAGATCCACTGCGTCCATTTATAGTATTTCGGGTCCGTCGTGCTAATTTCACGGTCCCAATCGTATGAGAATCCGAGTTCTTTCAACTGACGGCGGAACGTCTCGATGTTGCGCGCTGTGAATTCACGCGGGTCGTTCCCTGTGTCGAGTGCATATTGCTCGGCAGGAAGACCGAACGCATCCCAGCCAATCGGGTGAAGGACGTTATATCCTTGCATCCGTTTCATACGAGCGATGATATCCGTCGCTGTGTAACCTTCCGGGTGACCGACGTGAAGACCTGCACCGGATGGGTACGGGAACATATCAAGGACGTAGAAACAATCCTTTTCCGGGTCTTCTGTCGTTTTAAATGCTTCTTTCTCTTCCCAACGCTTTTGCCACTTCGGCTCGATTTCTTGATGTTTAAAATAGCTCAACATTCTTCCTCCTCTGCATAATAAAAAGCCTTCCGTCCCCGAAAATGGGACGAAAGGCTTGAAAGCTCTCCGCGGTACCACCCATGTTGCATTGCTGCCACTTGAGACGCCGGTAACGAGGCGTAACCCCGGTTTTCCCTACTCGTTTCAGGAAAACAGCTCCAAGGCGAGTTCACAACATCCGCTTATCGATTCACACCATCCATCGACTCTCTTTGAAACGGAACGTTCGCTACTAGTCCTCTTCAACGCTTGCTATTCATCGTAGTCTATTTTAGCCCATTCTGAAATTCAACGTCAACTTGAAGTTTTCAAGCTTTGACTTGTTTTTGCGTTGAGATGGTTTTGACAGCAAAGAACGCAATCAATCCGAATCCAACTTTATTGATTAAATCCGCAACGTTGTAAATCAATTCGCGCACGAGCTGAACTTCAATCCCTGTTGCGAACAATGTCACCGCATAGCCGATTGGGTAAATCGCCCATCCGATCAAAATGAAGAGACGCATGTTGAGTAACGCCTTCCGAATAGGTGGAGGTGACGTCTCCGCCGCTTTCGTGACGTTCGTGAAGAGCAAGTAAATGATATAAATCCACGCGATACAACCGACAAGATATCCCCAAAGTCCGAGTTGCGTGAATCCGCCGTTCAAGTTAATAGACGACTCGCCGAGATAACCGGCAACAATCATGATGATATCCGCAATAATCAACTTCGTTAATAAACCGGTTTTCATCTTCCCTTGCAGGCTGAGCAGTAGCGGAAACTTGATCAAGAGTAAAGGTGTCGTGACAAGCCAATCGATATACCGAATCTCCGTCGGGAATCCGGTGATTTCCGATAGTAATCCAGAATCGCCGACCGCATCTTTCATAAAGTAATAATGAATCGCTGCTACAAACGTAACGAGTGCGGCCACCGTCGCGACGGAACGGTACTCGGGATCAAGACTGCTCCGCTCAACGAGAAAATACAAAGTCGCAGCTGCCATTCCTACAAAACCAACCCAAAACATATACTGCGTTGCCAACACGAGTAAATTGACTTCCTCGTTCATCATGCCCATCCCCTTTAATGAGAACTGACCGACAACAAACATATGTGGTTGAAAGGATCCTTCACCTAAATTTTATCCTCGAAAGTCAATAGGTCGAAGCTTTAAATCTGTAGAGAATATGCGCAAAGTCATGAACTTTGAACATTTAATGAACGAATGCGCAAGAAGACGATGTTAGCTGTGATAATCAGCATAATAATCAACGTAAATACCGCATTCATGCCGAACGCATCGAATAACAAACCGGAGAACGTCGGTCCAATCATCCGACCGACGGATGCTGCGATATTGACGAGCCCTTGGTATTGTCCAGCTTTCCCAGGAGGGGCGAGTTTCGCCGCAATCGTCGGAACCGCCGGCCAGACAAACATCTCCCCGATGGTCATGACGACCATCGCGACCATGAACATTCCGAACCCACCAGCGAATGGGACAATCAAGAACGCGCCGAGGAAAATGGATGCCCCGATGATCAGTTGACGTTTTAAGTCGTCCTCAAACTGTCGTAAGACACGATTGAGCAACGGTTGTGCGAAGACGATCATCGCCCCGTTCACTGTCCAAAGGAGTGAGTATTGACTGATTGTGACACCGAGGTCTTTCGAGTGAACGGCAATCGTCCCTTGCCATTGCACGTACACGAACCAAAGTACCGCATAACCAACGGCGACATACCACATCGACTTCATCGTCGCACTCGAGAGTGTCGTGGCGGCCGCTTCGAGTTGCGACTGAACGACCGGACGTGCCGGGTTTTTCAAATAACGCAGTCCAAACAAGAGCACCACGACAAATAAGACCGATAAGAAGAAGTTCGCAAAAAAAATCCACTCGATGTTAAATCGAGCGATTTGACCACTCATTGCCGTACCGAGGGCGACCCCCACGTTTTGCGCGACGTAAATCGCATTGAACGAACGGCGTCCCCCTTCTGGCCATATGAGACCCGCAAACGCATATACGGTCGGAAAGACGAGTCCACCTGAAAGACCGATCAATCCGAGCCATACGAGGTAGCCGAAGAACGTGGCATGAAACAGTAAAAATCCAAGTGAGCTCGCGAGCAAGAGACCGACAGAAATCATCAACGTCGTCTTCCCACCGATTCGATCGAATAGCGTCCCTCCGATGTAGTTCCCTACAATCGCGAGTGCTGAGTTCACAAGAAGCGCCACCCCAGCAAGCGTCATCGACTCACCTAAAAAATCATGAATATACAGTGTGTTAAACGGCCATAAAAAAGACGCCGCCGTTGTATTGAGCGCCATCGCAATGACTAAAATCCATACCGAAATTGGCATTTTATTGTTCACACCAAGTCCTCCTTTCATTCTTCTTTCACATTAAAAAAATCGGCACAAAAAGGCCGAATCGACAAGATTTCCTTATCAAACCTAAACGAACGCCAACGAAGTGTCAAGAAAAATTACTTATTATGAAGTTTTGTCATTTTCCGTTTGTGATAGGATGAGCAAGGAAGGAGAGATGAACATGAATCCATTCGGTCAAAATCGCTACCATACACTCAATGAGGCGTATCGCCGAGAGTACGGGGGCAAGGTGTTTAAAGTGCCACTCGATGGTGGCTTCACGTGCCCGAACCGTGACGGACGTGTCTCAAAAGGTGGATGCACCTTCTGTTCGGACGATGGCAGTGGTGATTTCGCGGGAAATGCTTGCGACCCGATTCCCGTTCAATTTGCAGAAGTGAAGGCTCGTCTCCACCGGAAGTGGAAGAGTGCCAAATATATTGCTTATTTTCAAGCGTTCAGTAACACGTACGCACCAGTTGAGCGGTTACGTGAATTGTATGAACCGGCATTAAAAGAGGATGGGGTCGTCGGTCTCTCGATTGCGACACGTCCTGACTGCTTACCGGACGACGTCGTCGCCTATTTAGCAGAGTTGAATGAACGGACGTCCCTTTGGGTGGAGCTCGGTCTTCAGACCGTACATGACACGACCGCTAAAAAGATCAATCGTGGGCACGACTATCAATCGTTTTTGACCGGTCTTGCGAAACTTCGCCGTCACAATATTCGTGTCTGCGTTCATATCATCAATGGTCTCCCAGGTGAGACACCAGAGATGATGCTCGACACTGCACGAGAAGTTGCTAAAATGGACATACAAGGAATCAAGATCCACTTACTTCACGTCTTGAAACACACACCGCTCGCCCGTCAATATGAGAAAGGACTGCTCGACTTGATGGAGGAAGACACATACGTCTCCCTCGTCTGCGATCAACTCGAACGAATCCCTCCCGAGGTGATTGTCCATCGTTTGACAGGAGACGGTCCACCCGACCTCTTGATCGGTCCGTTATGGAGCCGTCACAAGATGCAGGTGCTTAACAAGATTCGTGCGGAATTGGAGCGCCGGGATTCTTTCCAAGGAAAAAAGAAGGATGAGATCTATGGGATTAATGAGAGTACTACCTTTTGCAAAACAATTACTACATGACCATATCGAGGAAGGTCAGGTCGCCATCGATATGACGGCCGGGAACGGACACGATACGTTGTTTCTAGCGAATGCCGTAGGCGAGACAGGACATGTCTATGCCTTTGATATCCAATCAGAAGCTGTAGCAGCCACAAAGGCGCGGGTTGAAGAATCGGGTGTCAGTAATCGGGTGACCGTGATTCATGATAGTCATGATACGGTCCAAGCAGTCGTTGAAAAGGAAGCGCGGCCGATCACCGCGGCCGTCTTCAACTTAGGGTATTTACCGGGAAGCGACAAATCCATCACGACACACGGAAATACGACGATTGCTGCATTATCCCAACTATTAGACGTCATGGCCGTCGGTGGCGTCATCGTCATCGTGATTTACCACGGACATGAAAGTGGGAAAGTCGAACGAGACGAGGTGCTCCGTTATGTCGAGTCCCTCGATCAAAAGCAGGCGGGTGTCCTGCGTTATGGGTTTATCAACCAAGTCAATCATCCCCCATTCATCGTGGCGATTGAAAAACGTGCATAAGAAAAAGGCGGCTCACTAGAGTCGCCTTCTGTCATTCTTGAATCAATTCATAAAACGTCATGAGGGTTTCCGCGAATTTCGTGTTCAATCGTTCGTAACCAAAGTGTGGGAATCCTTCCAATCGCCGGATATACACTTGGTCCCCACCGATTTTCCGACAAACATTCAACGTCAACTTCACGTCCGCGAACTGGTCGTCTGGTGCATAGAAACAGGCGAGCGGAAGGCGTGGCAGATGCTTCTTCTCTTCCTGATGCTCGACGATTTCCTCTTCGATTTCTCGATATTGCGCATACGTGATTTCTCCGAATCGGGATGACTCGTCTCCCCCGCCGGTGAATGTCATCATCCCGAGTGGCAAGTCAGGGCGAAAACGGTCGACAGCACTTGCGACGACTTGTTTCAATCCACCGATTTGACGAGTTGCATGCCAATCAAACAATGGGGAGATGTATGTGAGACTCCCGAGTGGCACATCGTACTCCTGCAAAAGGCGATTCGTTAAGAGTGCGCCAAGGCTGAATGCCACGACATGAATCGGTAATTTATATTCCCCTGCCTCGCGCAACGCTCGCTTGATCAGTTGCTTATGGTCACCTGCCGTCAATCCAATCGATTGATCGCGGACGACGATGACTTCGTACTCGTCCTCGAGCCGTCGAATAAAGTTCTCGCTGATCCGTGACGTGAATTGTAACGGATACACGATGACGATGACTCCTTTTCGTGCTTCTTCATTTGCCATACTGCCGTCACCTCGTTTATAGACTACATTCATTGTATCAAAAAAACATCAGCCGCAACTGATGTTTGAATAAAATCCGTCTGGAGGCTTAGCTCGGGTCATATCGTAAATGAATGAGTTCCATCGGACGATCATATACTTCTTCCTGGATACGATTCACTTCTTTGAAAGATTGATGTAAGAGGAAGGCAATCGCTTGATCATTCGAGCTTTCGACGTACACTTCCATCGGTTGTTCTTTTTTCGATTGAAGGTGGGCCAGAAAGGCTGCCCCGTAGCCGTTTCGATGATAATCGGGGTGCAGATAGAGGCGGAGCATCTCCCACATGTCACCGCGATCGATGGCATGACAAAATCCGATGACCTCTTCTTCATATTCGCCAACGATAAAATATTGTTCTCGTGCTTCTTCACTTGAACTGATTGCTCGTACAATCTCTTCTTGCCGATATGCGCGTTCCATCGCTCTCGTTCGATTGGAATCATCCTGTGATATGGTCGCCAGCGCGATGTTCCGAATCAGCGTCGCATCTTCTGGCACTGCTTCCCTCATGTTCATGACAGCTTCCCCCTTTTGGCCAATCTATTTGTATCATTCCCTATCCCAATGTTTTTATCCTGCTCCTTCATTTCTTTTTCATGACGATTCATCAGAAAACGTTACGTTGCCATTGCTCTAGGGTATAACACAAGCAATGCCAATCAAACGAAGGAGTGGAACCGCATGGAACCTAGACAAGAACATGATCCGAAAGTAGAGCAGACAGCCAACCCGAACCGTCAATTTGATCAATTGGACGGGGGAAGTCCAAAGATCAGTGTCGTGACCGGGATGTTGCTCGGTGCACTCGTCGGTGGTCTACTCGCCTTACTTAGCTCCTCGAACCGGGAGCAGACAAAGCAATCCCTCTCGAATGCGAAATCGTCGGTCGGGGGCCTCGTCAACGAAGTGAAACAAGATCCTGCCGGCAAGGCGTCTCAAGTCATTGAGCAAGTGAAGTCAGCCTCGACAAAGATTCAAGAAGTCTCCACAGACGTCCAAAACGTATACGAAAAAGTCGTCGGGGAAGTCGATACCGTGAAAGAGGACGTCACTAAAATCGTCGAGACGGCTCAAGAGGCCAAGTCAGACTTACAGGACATCGGGGAGAAAGTCGTCGAAGCGAAGGATACGGCGCTTGGACAAGATACGACGACAACTGATTCTTCATCCGATTCAAATAAACAGACACCTCCGACAACGTAAAAAAACGACCTTTCCGCGGAAAGGTCGTTTTTGATGATTACGCGAAACGTTTCGCGCCTTCTTCAAGAATGGCTGCTTTATCTGTTTGCTCCCATGGGAGCTCGATGTCTGTACGACCGAAGTGACCGTATGCTGCCGTTTGTTTGTAGATTGGGCGACGAAGGTCGAGCATCTTGATGATGCCTGCCGGACGGAGGTCGAAGTTCTCACGAACGAGTTCAACGAGCTCCGTTTCGCTCAATTTACCTGTGCCGAACGTATCGACAGCGATCGATACTGGGTGTGCAACACCGATTGCGTACGCAAGTTGAACTTCCGCTTTATCCGCAAGTCCTGCTGCAACGATGTTTTTCGCTACATAGCGAGCTGCGTATGCCGCTGAACGGTCAACTTTTGTAGGATCTTTACCAGAGAATGCGCCGCCACCGTGACGAGCGTATCCACCGTACGTATCAACGATGATCTTACGTCCTGTCAAACCTGCATCTCCTTGTGGTCCACCGATTACGAAGCGACCAGTCGGGTTGATGAAGTATTTTGTTTCAGCATCGATGAGTTCAGCCGGAATGACTGCCTCGATGACATGTTTTTTCAAGTCTTCTTGAATTTGCTCAAGCGTGATCTCTTCCGCGTGTTGTGTCGAAATAACGATCGTATCGATGCGAACTGGGTTGTTGTCCTCATCATACTCAACCGTTACTTGCGTCTTCCCGTCCGGACGAAGGTACTCGAGCGTACCGTTCTTACGTACTTCAGCAAGACGACGTGACAACTTGTGTGCCAACGAGATCGGAAGCGGCATGAGTTCAGGTGTCTCGTTTGTTGCATATCCGAACATGAGACCTTGGTCTCCTGCACCGATTGCATCGAGTTCCTCTTCAGTCATCTGACCTTCACGTGCTTCAAGCGCCTGGTCAACACCTTGCGCGATGTCTACCGATTGCTCATCAATCGACGTCAAGACCGCACACGTTTCAGCATCAAAGCCGTATTTCGCACGTGTGTATCCGATTTCGCGGATTGTTTCACGGACAACTTTCGGGATATCCACGTAAGTTGACGTTGTGATTTCACCAGCTACGAGTACAAGACCTGTTGTGACAGACGTTTCTGCCGCAACACGGGCATTCGGGTCTTCCGCTAAAATGGCATCCAAGATGGAGTCAGAAATCTGATCACAAATTTTGTCTGGATGTCCTTCAGTAACCGACTCTGAAGTAAAAAGTCGACGGTTCAATTTTGACATTCAAAAAACCTCCTATAATAAGGGTATTATGTGGACGGTACTCGTTCCCCTTACGCGTTGCTTTGGGACGGTAATGAAAAAAACCTCCCCCGATGACATACATTGGGAAAGGTTGAATCGTTCTTCCTTACCCTCTTATCGTTCGAAGCTAATGGCTTCGCTTCAGGATAGCACCTTTTCCGCACAAGACTTCATGTCGGACGGTTGCTGGGCTTCGTAGGGCCTTGTTCCCTCCACCGCTCAGAATAAGAGTATCCGTTACGAAAACCATCATATAAATGACACTCGATTATGTCAAGGGAATCAGACGAATTCGTAAAAGTTTTCACTGACTTGCAAAACATTTCTGTTTGTGAATCGTCAAACATTTTTTTATTTCGTTTCTTTTTTTAACACCTTGTGATAAGAGAATGTGATAAAATGACTTTGTAAGAAAGCGCTTACTTAGAGAGAAGAAACGCTTGTGTTTAATTAGTGTGTCACATATAATTAAAAATGTCATACTGATTAATCGTAATCGCGGAAGTATGCGGATTTCATCCACATCTATTTAGGGGAAAGGTGGGATTCAGGATGGCGACAACGCTCCTGAAAATCGAAGAATTAATTAATGGTGCCGACATGTTACGGAACTTGACGGTTCCAGAGCTGGTGGAAGAAGCCATTCAAAATGGTGAAGGTGTACTGACAAAAGACGGGGCATTATCTGTCAGCACCGGTGCTTTTACTGGACGGTCACCGAAAGACAAATTCGTCGTACAAGATGAAGTCAGCAACAACCTCGTCGATTGGGGTAAAGTGAACCAACCGATCGCAGAAGAGAAGTTTTCAGCACTTCTTGACAAAGTACTCGACCATTTAGAAAAGAAGGATAAGCTGTATTATCTAGAAGCATCCGCTGGTGCAGATGAACACTATACGTTGCCGGTCCGTGCCATTACGGAGTATGCGTGGCACAGTCTGTTCGCCAAACAATTGTTCTTACGCGAATGGCCGACGAAAGGTGCGTTCGACCCGTTCACGGTCATTTATGCACCGAGCTATAAAGCAGACCCTGCGGTCGATGGTACGAACTCTGAGACGTTCATTCTCGTCTCATTCGCCAAGCGCACGATTCTGATCGGGGGAACAGAATACGGTGGCGAAATTAAAAAATCGATCTTCTCCGTCATGAACTTCTTGCTACCTGAGCAGAACGTGTTATCGATGCACTGTTCGGCAAACGTCAACGATGCGAACGAAACGGCACTCTTCTTCGGATTGTCGGGGACTGGGAAGACAACGCTCTCGGCTGACCCTGAGCGTCACTTGATTGGAGACGACGAACACGGATGGTCACCGGACGGGGTCTTCAACATCGAAGGCGGTTGTTACGCGAAGACGATCAACCTGTCTCGTGAGAACGAACCTCAAATCTATGATGCGATTCGCTTCGGTTCATTGATTGAAAACGTCGTGTTGAATGAAGATCGTACACCAGACTATAAAAATATTTCCTTGACGGAAAACACACGTGCGGCATATCCAATCGAGTTCATCGACAATGCGATGCTCCCATCACGCGCCGGTCATCCGAATACGATCGTCTTCTTGACGGCAGATGCCTATGGCGTCTTGCCTCCGATCAGCAAACTGACGAAAGAACAGGCGATGTACCACTTCTTGTCGGGTTATACGTCTAAGCTTGCTGGTACGGAGCGCGGTGTTACAGAACCACAGGCGACCTTCTCGACTTGCTTCGGTTCACCGTTCCTTCCGCTCGCTCCAGAGCGTTACGCGGATATGCTCGGTAAATTGATTGAGGAACACGACGTGGATGTCTACCTCGTCAACACAGGTTGGACTGGCGGTGCATACGGTGAAGGTTCACGTATGAAACTCGCGTACACGCGTGCGATGGTCAACGCCGCAGTCAACGGTCAACTTCGTGACGTCGAGACGATGAAACATGACATTTTTAACGTCGAGATTCCAGTAGCCATCGAAGGCGTACCGAGTGACGTGCTCAATCCACGTGACACGTGGAACGACCCAGCTCGCTACGACGTCGAGGCGAAAGCACTCGCAATGAAGTTTAAAGAGAACTTCACACGGTTCACGAAAGCGAGTGAATCGGTCATCGCAGCCGGTCCACTGGTCATCTAATACGAAAGCACCGACTCATCGAGTCGGTGCTTTCGCTTGTTGTAGCATCCATTCCATCGCTTGTTCGGTCGTCTCCCATTTATCCCAAAACGGGAGTTGGTGTCCGAACGGAAGCACCCAAAACTCGGCCTGCTCCCCTAATTTTTCGGCGACTGCCGTCGCATGGCGCAATCGGACATGCTCGTCATCCGTACCGTGGATGATCAGCGTTGGAGCATCCCATTCCTTATAAAGCGGAGAACGTTCTGTATATGCCGTTTCTGCCGATTCAGGGTCCCCGCCTGTCATGCGACGTAACATCTTCCGCATCGAGCGTTGCTCTTCATACGTCCACTCTAGATTGGTCACACCGGCCCATGAAGTGACAGTGGTGACCGGTCGTTCAGATGCGAGAGAGAGTGCCATCATCCCACCGCGCGAAAAACCGAGCGCATGAATCGGTCGTCCGCTCGTTTGGACACGATCATAGAGCGAGAGCACGTCCTCCAAATCCTCTCCACCGAAGTCCTCTTTTCCCGTGCCCCCGTGATTACCTCGATAAACCGGGGCCACCACGTGAAAACCGCGGGCCGCAAACTGCATGAGGCGCGGTAACCGAACGTCCCCGATTCGTGCCGTTCCCCCTCGTAAGTACATCAACACCTGTCCATTCGACCGTTTCGGTTCAATCGAATAGGCGACGACCTCTTCCCCATCATTCGTCGTGTACCACCCACGCGTCACCCGATAACCGGCGTATGGTGGCAACACGTCGATTCGATCAAACCAGTTGTTGCTCATGGAGCACCCTCATCGTTTCTGGTAAGACACGGTCCTTCATCATAAAGCTGTAACGTGGATTCCGTAGTAGATTGTCCGGCAAGACATCGATCAAGACGGCCCCATCCGTCTCGTCAACCGCGGGATGATCTTCGAAACGTTCAATCTCCGCAAAATAGATATTTTTGATGACGGTGTCACCGCGACCGAGCACACGATATTGTCCCATGTATCGTAACGTCTTGACGACGCCTCCGGTCTCTTCATATACTTCCCGGATGGCTGCGGCATCCTCATGTTCGCCCGGTTCGACTTTCCCACCTGGAAACTCGAGCCCTCGTTGTTTATGCTTCGTCAATACCCATTTGTCCTTGTAACGGGCGACGACCCAGACGTGGAGCGGCGTGTCTGAGAACGGATAATGGGTGAAGCTTAACTCGACTTGATTATGATAGTAATCCTTGAATGTCTTCATAGTCCATCCCTTTCTTTCCCCTGTCTACTCTCACTTTACCTTGTCTGCACCCAGTTTCAAACAAAAAAATCGGTCCGTCGCGCGGACCGATTCGTTTTCTTATTGATTCAAGCGTTTTTCGAGTTCTGCTTTTTGTTCTTCATACCCTGGTTTACCGAGTAGTGCGAACATGTTCGCTTTGTATGCTTCGACGCCTGGCTGGTTGAACGGGTTCACCCCGAGGATGTATCCGCTCATCGCACATGCTTTCTCGAAGAAGTAGAACAAGTAACCGAGGTGGTACGGTGTCATCTCTGGCAATTCGACGACAAGGTTCGGTACGTCGCCATCTGTATGCGCGAGGAGCGTCCCTTCTGTCGCCTTGTCGTTCACGAACTGAATCGTTTCGCCTGCGAGGAAGTTCAAGCCATCCAAGTCTTGTGCGTCTTCTGGGACATTCATCGTGTGACGGACTTCTTTCACACGGATGACTGTCTCGAACAAGTCGCGACGACCTTCTTGAATGTATTGACCCATCGAGTGAAGATCCGTCGAGAAGTCGACAGCCGCAGGGAAGATCCCTTTGTTGTCTTTTCCTTCAGATTCTCCGTAAAGCTGTTTCCACCACTCAGACACGTAGTGAAGGGCTGGCTCGTAGTTGACGAGCATCTCAATCGATTTGCCTTTCGCGTAAAGGGCGTTACGTACGACCGCATACTGATACGCTTCGTTCTCAGCCAACTCAGGCGAGCTGTAAGCGTTTTGTGCGTCACGCGCCCCTTCCATCAAGGCATCGATATCGATTCCTGCAGCGGCAATCGGAAGAAGTCCGACCGGTGTGAGGACAGAGAAGCGTCCACCGACGTCATCTGGAATAACGAACGTCTCGTATCCTTCTGCATCCGCGAGCGTCTTGAGGGCGCCACGGGCACGGTCTGTCGTCGCATAGATCCGCTCACGCGCTCCATCTTGGCCGTACTTGTCTTCCATGAATTGCTTGAGGACACGGAATGCGATGGCAGGTTCTGTCGTCGTTCCAGATTTCGAGATGACGTTGATTGAGACCTCTTTCCCTTCAAGCACTTGAAGCAATTCTCTCATATACGTTGAAGAGATGTTGTGGCCCGCATAGAATACTTGCGGCGCCTTGCGCTCTTCTTTTGACAATACGTTGAAGAACGAATGTTGAAGCATTTCGATCGCTGCACGGGCACCGAGGTAAGATCCTCCGATTCCGACGACGACGAGAACGTCTGAATTCTCGCGAATTCGTTCCGCCGCAGCTTTGATTCGTGCGAACTCATCTTGATCGTATTCGGTCGGAAGGTCGACCCACCCAAGAAAATCACTTCCGGCACCGCTCCGCTCGTGAATCACCGAGTGAAGGGTTTTTACCGTTTCTTGCATTTGGTCGATTTCATGCTTCCCTACGAATGAGAGCGCGTTTGAATAATCGAAACGTACAGTTGACATGTCATTTCCTCCTTTAAATCGCTCGTAAAAGAGCCATACATGACCCATCATAAACGGAAACGTTAGATTCGTTCAATCATTATTGCAAAATAGGCAAGAAATCGCCTTATTTACTGAGTTCGAGGATATGTGCGACATCTTCCCGTTCGAGCGTACGGAAACGACCGAATGCGCCACGTTTCATCGCAGAATCGAGAATCGCATCGAATGTCGACTCATCGATCTCATAGTCACGAAGCGAGTTCGGTGCACCGAGTTGGTCGAAGAATGCACGTACAGCTTGGATCGTACGTTTCCCTGTTTCCAAATCGTTCTCGCCAGGCTCGACATCAAATACTTCTGTACCGAGTCGTGCGAAGCGAGCCGCGTTGTCTTCATCTAATACATGCTCCATCCAACGTGGGAAGAGAATCGCGAGACCTCCGGCATGCGGGATATCATGGACAGCGGATACTGCGTGTTCGATGTTGTGCGATGCCCAGTCACCCGATGCACCCATTTGCAGGACACCGTTCAATGCCATCGTACCTGAGAACAAGATGATGGCACGAAGGTCTACGTTCTCTAAATCGTTCACGAGTTTTGGTGCCGATTCAACGACTGCTTTCAAGACACCTTCTGTCATGCGTTCTTGTACCGGTGCATGGTTCGGGTGGAAGTATTGTTCGAAACAGTGGCTCATCATGTCGACGATGCCATAGATTGTCTGGTCTTTTGGAACTGAGACCGTGTAACGTGGGTCGAGGATCGAGAATGTCGGGAACACGAGCGGGTGGCCCCATCCAAACTTCTCTTGAGTCTCCCAGTTCGTAATGACCGATCCCGAGTTCATCTCCGACCCTGTCGCAGCGAGTGTAAGGACAGTCCCGAACGGTACCGCCTCTGTCGGGATATGTTCACGAAGCACGATGTCCCACGCGTCCCCGTCATATGGAATCGCTGCTGAAATCAATTTTGTACAGTCGATGACGGAACCGCCACCGACAGCAAGCAAGGCGTCAACGTCCTCTTCACGCGCAAATTTCACCGCACGACGTACCGTCTCGATGCGTGGGTTCGGTTCAACACCTGAGAAGTCTACGTATGAGATGCCTGCTTTTTCAAGTTCGGCCACGACTTCATCGTACGTCCCGTTCTTTTTGATGCTTCCGCCACCATAGACGAGCATCACTTTCTTCGCGTCGAGCGCTTCGAGTTCTCCTGCTAATTTTTCGATCTGATGTGTCCCAAAAATTAGTTTTGTCGGGTTTTTGTATTCAAAGTTGTGCATAAGTCATCCTCCTCATAGAAATATGTAACACCTACACTATATACCCTGTTTTTACGGAATGAAAAGTATCGTGCTTATGCGTAGATGCGATCGATGATCCGATGCAAGATGACCGCTTCCTCCGCTTGACGATAGTTCGGGTCTTCTCGACAAGCCTCAAGGAAGCGTTGGATTTGCCGCTCATACGGGTCGTGTTCAGTCAAATAAGTTGGTCGCTCGTCAAACAATGCCCCATATTTCTCCGTGTGGAGCGTGAGCGGGAACAGACTGGCTCCGGCGTTCGTGCCGCGACATTCCACACGCATCGTATCTTTCTCTTCGATATTGGCCATATAGCTGACGTCGAGTAATAAGGATGCCCCATTTTCAAACGTGATCATCGCCCTCGCCGTATCCTCGACCGAAAGCGAACTCGCGTCCCATTCCCCTAACAAACCGACACCAGGACGATTCCCTAAGTATTGACCGACGTGCCCAACGACCTCTCTCGGTTTCGGGTATCCCATCAAATGAAGCGCTAGGTCTAACATATGCACACCGATGTCGAGCAGGGCGCCCCCGCCTTGCAGTTCTTTATTCGTGAAGACTCCCCATCCCGGAATTCCACGTCGCCGAAGGGCGAACGCCGTCGCTGCATAGATATCTCCAAGTTCTCCCGCGTCAATCATTCGCTTCAACAGAACCGTATCTGCACGATGTCGGTAATGGAATCCGTATTGCAATGTTTTTCCGGCTCGTTTTGCCGCTTTTAACATCTCAATTGCCTCATTCTCCGAGATACCGGGTGGTTTCTCACAGAGAACGTGACATCCTGCTTCAAGCGCAAGCAGCACTTGCTCTTTATGTAAGGCGTTTGGTGTACAGATACTGACCGCATCGAGCTGTTCGTACGTGAGCATCTCCTCGACCGTCTCATAAACGTTCGGGATGCCGAACTGCCGGGCGACACGTTCCCCGTTTGCCCGTGTCCGGTTCATGACCGCTACCACATCCATCCCTGCTTTGACATAATTCGGGATATGGGCACTCGTCGCAATCCCCCCCGTTCCGATGATGCCAATCTTCATATGATCTCCTCCTATTCGGTTTACAGTTTCGTCATACGTCCCACCGATTCCTGTAAAACAAAAAAAGGTGACCCGTTTGGAACGGGCCACCTTGAAACACTTACTTCTTGAAGTTTGTGTTTTTGATCCAGTCTTCAAGTTTGTCTTTGAGGACTGTGAATCCTGGAGCTTCTTCTTGCTTGAAGTTTGAAGCTGCTTCGTTGCGGCGTGGCGCACGACGAGCTGGCTTCGCAGACTTCTCGCGTTTTGGAGCTTCTTGCGTCGCTTTCATTGAAAGCTTGATTTTTTTAGAAGCTTCGTCCACTTCAAGGATTTTCACTTCAACTTCTTGACCAACTTGAACGTAATCGTTTACGTCTTTTACGTAGTCGTGTGAGATTTCTGAAATGTGTACAAGACCTTGAGTCTCGTCATCGAGTGCTACGAAAGCACCGAAAGGTTGGATTCCTGTTACTTTACCTGTTAATACTTGATCTTTTTCGTATTTTGCCATTACAAACAACTCCTATGCTAAATTCATCAACTTACTATAACATACTTTTTTCGATAAAGTGTAGAATTTAGTAAAAAAGATTATTTTTGACGTGTTGGTATGTTTTAAAGTCGAAGTGCGGGGTAAATACAAATCAAGCAAGACTTCAAGTATTCCCCCCTGATTCCGCTAGGCGACTCGCCTAGCCCTTTTTTTGTTTAAAATGTCGTAAACGGCTTCTGATGGCGAATCGGATAGACCGTTTCCCCAGCCATGTCGTTCAATATGACCGCATTTCGATAGACAGCCATCCCGAGATTCGTCGCAGCCGGACCATGCGAATGCTCTAAATTCGTATGCGTGAACAACTTCCCGCCTAACGACTCGCTCATGATCACTTCATACGTGTCACGTACTGCCCATTCTCCCTCTGCTTCCCATACGACCGGGAGCTGATTGACCCAAGATGGGACCACTGGGCGATACCCCGTCGCCACGACGACGAGATCGTACTCTCTTTCAATCACTTCTCCCGTATAGCGTTGCGTTCCTTTCAAACGATGTGTCAACCAATCATAAGTGATTGATTCCACTTCGACCTGTGTCATCATGTCAGCTTTCGTCGCTTGTCCTTCTGCAGTCCGATGATACAAAGTCTCATAGATCGAGGTCATCGTCTCAGGATTGACACCGTGACGGAAACGCTCGAATGACCCAAGTAACTCTTGTCGAGCGTCATACGGTAGCTTATGAAAATAATCGACATAATCCACACTAAAAATTTCATCCCCGAGCTTGCCTGCTTCAAGTGACTCAAAGTGTTCGGAGCGTGTAAGCCAGTCGACGCGTTGTTCATCCGTCGCCTCACGCAACAAGTCAAGGAAGACTTCCGCAGCACTCTGTCCACTCCCGACGACCGCGACACGATATCGGTCTTTGAGGACGTCCCGGTACGTCAAATAATCGCTCGTATGAATAACTTGTTCAAACCCATCCGGCACGAACGGCGCCGCCCCTGTCCCTAGGACGAGATGTCTTGCATAAACTTGTGTCGATTGCCCATCCGATTCGACGGTCACGAGAAAGCCCTCTTCTTCCGCTTGGACGTCAGATACATAATGACCGAAACGAATCGTCGACAGTTGGTTAACAACCCACTGCAAATAACGATTGTATTCCGTTCGAGGAATCTTATCTTGTTCTTGCGTGATAAATGTTTGGAGTCGACCCGTACCACTCAAATAGTTCAGAAAACTCGATGGATGGGTCGGGTCCGCCAATGTGACGAGATCTTGTAAATAATGCGTCTGCATTGTCATCCCTTCAATCAACATGCCTTCATGCCACATCATCTCCGCACGTTGCTCAAAGCAAACCCCATGCAGTTCAGTCTTCTCTGCAAGGGCCATGAGACCAAGATTATACGGACCACACCCGATTGCAACAAAGTCAAATTGTTTCATCCTCTTCACCTCGCCCATCTTTTCCCTTTCGTTATATCGCTAAAACGCCAAAGAACTCTCACGAATGAGAGTCCTTGAGTACGGTGACTTCGAATTGTTTCATGAAACGTTGAATCCGAAGAATCGCTTCTTGTAGTTGTTCGAGCGAAGTCGCATAACTCGCCCGGACGAACCCTTCCCCGCTCTCACCGAAGGCGTTTCCAGGAACAACGGCGACACGTTCTTCGACGAGAAGACGTTCTGCAAATTCTTCACTCGTCAATCCAGTATGTCGAATCGAAGGGAAGGCATAGAATGCTCCGCCTGGCACGTGCGTCGGAAGCCCTGCTTCGTTCAGCGCTTGAATGAAATAGTTTCGACGTTGACGATAACTTTTGACCATGCTCGGCACGTGCTGATCACGGGTCCGAAGTGCCTCGAGTCCACCGAATTGAACGAGCGTCGGTGCACACATCATGCCGTATTGATGGACCTTTAACATCTCTCGCGTGACGATTTCCGGTGCGCATGTGAAGCCAAGGCGCCATCCAGTCATCGCGAACGCCTTCGAGAAACCGTTGACGACAATCGTCCGGTCTCGCATGTCGTGAAGCGTCGCAAAGCTGACAAATGGTTCGTCGTAACAGAGTTCCGCATAAATCTCATCGCTGACGACCCAAAGGTCATACTTTGTCGCGAGCTCTGCGATTTGTGCGAGTTCGTCGCCATTCATCGTGGCGCCCGTCGGATTGGACGGGAAGCAGAGTAAAATCGCTTTCGTCCGTTCTGTGATGGCTTGCTCGACGTCTTCCCGATCGAGTCGAAACCCTTTTTCCGGACGACATGCGACAGGGACGACGGTCCCACCTGCCAACTCGATGAGTGGACCATATGAAACGAATGCCGGTTCGACCACGATGACCTCGTCCCCTGGATTGAGAAGGGCACGGAATGCGATGTCGAGCGCCTGCGATGCCCCAGTCGTGACAATCAATTCAGACGTCGGATCGTACTCGACTAAAAAGCGTTCTTTCATATAAGTAGCGATCTCTTCGCGCAACTCGATGAGACCGGCGTTGGCGCTATACGCCGTATAGCCTTCTTCGAGTGCGGCATAGCTCGCTTCTCGCACGTTCCATGGTGTGATGAAATCCGGTTCTCCCACCCCGAGAGAGACCACGTTATCCATCGTCTGTGCTAAGTCAAAGAAACGGCGAATGCCCGATGGCTTCATCGAGACGACTTGATTCGATAAAGACTTCATGGCGTGATGTTCAACCGCTTATCTTCAGTTTGTGGGGTGAACAAGATCCCGTCATGTTTGTACGTCTTCAATTTGAAGTGGGTTGTCGTCGACAAGACCGAATCAAGCGGCGATAGCTTGTCTGAGACAAATGAGGCGACGTCTTGAAGCGAGTTCGCCCGAATGACGACTTGAAGGTCATACGCCCCCGACATCAAATAAAGCGCCGTCACTTCTGGGAAACGATAAATACGCTCGGCCACGTCGTCAAATCCGCGTCCTCGTTTCGGAGTGACTTTAACGTCAATGAAGGCAGTGACATCGTGACGATTGATTTTTTGCCAATTGACCATGGCACGAAATCCGAGGAGAATCCCGTCTTGCTTGAATTTCTCAAGCATCGACTCAATCGTCTCCTCATCGAGTGCCAACAAATCAGCCAACATCTTCGTCTCGAGATACCCTTTTTCTTCTAACAGCTCTAACAACTCAAGTTCTTTTGATGAATACATACTTATTCTCCTTCCGTTCGACCAGGTAGCACGCCTGTGAACGTTCTCTCTGTCTGTCTCACGAATGCACGTCGTTCCTCCTGAACGATATGGAAATTCTTCATCTCCATGTCTGTCAGACCGTGTTTTTGACAGAAATGATCAAAATAACGACGTCTCGTTTCATCCTGTTTTGCCGACAGGTTATCGGTCCCGTTGAAGGCGTAAAGTACCGTCGCACGCGCCGGGTGTGACACCGTGAATGCATCCATCACCCTCAACAAGAAATCCCAATCCCAGTAGTTATAGACGTCTTCGTCGAATAGACCGATCGTGTCATGAATCGATTTGCGATACATCGTGCCCGAAGGGATGAACGTCGAGTCCTGACGCATCCGCTCTCGATCAAACGCGTAAGCGAACGGTTCCCAGTCCGTCACGACACGACGGCCCGCTCTCCATTCGAATCGGAACAGCTCAGCATCCGAATAGACGAGGTCTGCTTGTTGAAGGTCGCGTAGCCCCTCCTCCAAATGTGTCGGCATGAGCAAATCGTCATCGTCAAGTAACAAGATGACATCGCCTCTCGCCTCGAGAACACCACGATTACGGGCCCGGACGTGATGGTTCTCACCCACTTCAATGACACGTGCATCCAATTGATTCAAAAAAGGCGCCAAAAGATGTTGTTTTGGCGGCCCTTCATTATTCATGACCAAGACCTCAAACTGCTGAAACGTTTGGACCGTTAGACTTTCAAGCAGTTCCGTCAGTTCCGTCTCGCGCTTATACGCCGGAATGACAATCGAGACAATCGGGTTCATCCGCGATATGCCGTCTCAACGTGTGGAAGAATCGCTTCCCAGCTCACGCCATTCTCTTTTGATACGGTCACAAAGTCACCATAAGCAAACACGCTCTCGACGCCCTCGATTTCAACTAGTTTTGCGAGGAGCGGCTGATCTGTCGCTTCGCCCGCCTTTACACTTTGACTCTTGGCGCCAAACACATTCTCT
Source organism: Exiguobacterium sp. AT1b (assembly GCF_000023045.1). Taxonomy (GTDB): domain Bacteria; phylum Bacillota; class Bacilli; order Exiguobacteriales; family Exiguobacteriaceae; genus Exiguobacterium. Next base: position 708,114 of record NC_012673.1, read on the forward strand.
GGAAGTGTCACTTTCATCGCATTCGGATTCGGTGTTGGATCAATTCGTAACATTATGGGTTCCTCCTTATAGTTGGCAAGATGACGAGGCGAGGAGTCGCTGCGCCATCTCGAAAATCTCTGCTTCTGGTGGACACGCATCGAACGCTTCAAGAAGCGTACGGTGAATCACTTCGGTCAATTGTTCGGGAGAATCGACATAAGTCAATGCCATCATGATCTCATCAAACTCCGGTCCGTATGAACCTGCCCCATAACCGAGTGGGTCCCATGTTAATAATAAGTCTTCTGTACGCACTTGTTAAACCCTTCTTTTCGCTTAAATTCCATGTCCTACTTCATCAATCTACCTTACTTTTTAATCGGATACCAGCCTTGACAAATGGATTCATATTTCTTGATTCATCGGAACACTATATCTAGTATGAAATGAATATGCAGGTATTTTGATAAGTAACGTCAAATACAATCCATTCCACCTTAAACAAACGGATGAAATGTTTCATCAAGAGTGATGAAATCGAATTCATCAATTTGTGAAAAAACAAGCAAAGACAATACATAAATTTTTTTCATCTCAGTTCTCTGTCTCAAATTGGGTCATGAAGCCCTTTTGGAGCAAAAGCAAAAAGGCGACGGGCACATTCCAGAATGTCAAGGATTGAAAAACTAAATATAGGTGTTTTATGATTAAAAAGATAAAAAAGTGTCAATATATAGTTAACGGGTATTTTGTTCGTTACGTATATATTGTGACAGGTTAGGAAGTTCTTATTATTCTTTCATAACGTCTACACCATCTAAAGGAGTGATCTATTTTGACATCCCCTATCCATCACGAGACGATGCTACCAGCGGCTCCAACGCTTGCTGACGTCTCTTCTCTTATTCAATCTATCCAGACACGGTATCCTCACTTAAGCGTAGAGCGCTATGAAGAACGGGCGATTCGGGCGCTCGAGACAAAAACGCTAACACAAGATGTAGTATATGACTTATTGACGATGCACGCCCTCGATATGTTGAAAGCCGAAGAACCGGACTGGACGTTCGTGGCAACGGAAATGTACTTGAACCGCCTCTATCTCGAAGCGGCACGCAACCGCGGTTACGAAGCATCCATGCGTTATGGTAACTTCTATCAACTGGTTGAGACGTTAACATCAAAACGCATCTTCACGTCAGCGCTTCTCGATACGTATTCAAAAGAAGACATGGACCATCTCGAAACATTGATCGATCCATCTCGTGACCGTCTCTTCACATATATCGGACTCCGCACGTTGTCGGACCGCTATCTTGGGCGCGATCATGTGAAGAACCTTTATGAGCTTCCACAGGAGCGCTTCATGGTCATCGCAATGACGCTCATGCAAAAAGAAGACGAGACGACTCGCCTGAAGCTCGTCGAAGAAGCTTATTGGGCCTTGTCAAACCTTTATATGACGGTCGCGACACCAACGTTGTCAAACGCCGGCAAATCATATGGACAGCTCAGTTCTTGTTTCATTGATACAGTCGACGACTCTCTCCGTGGCATCTATGATTCGAACACCGATGTGGCGACACTCTCAAAAGGTGGCGGCGGAATCGGTGTCTACCTCGGGAAAATCCGTTCACGCGGTAGTGACATCAAAGGTTTCAAAGGCGTCTCAAGCGGTGCCCTTCCTTGGATGAAGCAGTTGAATAACACAGCCGTCTCGGTCGACCAACTCGGTATGCGTCAAGGCTCTATTGCCGTTTATTTAGACATTTGGCATAAGGACATCTTCGAATTCCTCGACGCGAAATTGAACAACGGGGATGAGCGTCTCCGGACACACGACTTGTTCACAGGCGTCTGCCTCCCGGATCTCTTCATGCGTACGGTCGAGGCACGCGGCGACTGGCACTTGTTCGATCCACACGAGATTCGTACCGTGATGGGATATAGCCTAGAAGACTATTTCGACGAGTCAGAGAACGGTGGAAGCTTCACCGAGAAATATATGGAATGTGTCAATACGCCAGAATTATCCCGTGTGACGGTTCCGGCCATCGACCTTGTAAAACGTTACATGCGCTCACAACTTGAAACCGGTACACCATACATGTTCTTCCGAGATGCAGTGAACCGCGCAAACCCAAACAAACATGCAGGGATGATTTACAGTTCAAACCTCTGTTCCGAAATCGCGCAAAACATGTCGGCAACGACAATCGAAGAAGAATATACACAAGACGGAAAAATCGTCATCACAAAGACACCTGGTGATTTCGTCGTCTGTAACTTGAGTTCGATCGCACTTGCTCGTGCCGTGAAAGCCGATGTGCTCGAACGACTCATCCCGATTCAAATGCGTATGCTCGACAACGTCATCGACTTGAACACCATTGAAGTGCCGCAAGCGATGATCACGAACCAGAAGTATCGTGCCGTCGGTCTCGGAACATTCGGTTGGCACCATTTGCTCGCACTCGAAGGAATCCGCTGGGAATCGGTCGATGCCGTCCAATACGCAGAAAAGCTTTATGAGAAGATTGCTTACCTCACGATTCAAGCTTCAATGGAACTCGCCAAGGAAAAAGGCGCTTTCGGTGTCTTCGAAGGTTCAGAATGGCATACAGGCGAATACTTCAAGCGCCGGAACTATCGTTCACATGATGACCTCGATTGGGACGGTCTCGCTGAAGCGGTGCATCAAAACGGTGTCCGTAACGCCTATATGATGGCTGTCGCACCAAACTCATCAACGGCGATTATCGCTGGTAGCACTGCATCGATCGATCCGGTCTACAAAAAAGTCTACTCAGAAGAGAAGAAAAACTATAAGATTCCAGTCACGGTGCCGGACTTGACACCAGACACGAACTGGTTCTATAAATCAGCATTTGAAATCGATCAATTATGGAGCATCCGTCAAAACGCGGCTCGCCAGCGCCACATCGACCAAGCCATCAGCTTCAACTTATACGTGAAGAACGATGTAAAAGCGACAGAGCTTCTTGCGATGCACCTCGAGGCATGGTCTCTTGGCATGAAGTCGATTTACTACACTCGTTCGACGACTGTCGAAGTCGACGAATGTGAGTCGTGCGCTTCGTAAACCGTCGTCCTAATCATATGTACATTTTATAGAAAGGTGGTCCACCCTATGAACATCGCAATCATCTGTCATTCGATGAGTGGAAACACGGAAGAAGTGGCATCGCTCATCGAATCGACACATCATCGCCGTGGCGATACGGTCGTCCGCTATGATGCCGATCGCGTCGGATATCGCGAAGCAAAGTCTCTCGCTTCGTTCGACCTCGTCTATTTCGGCTCCTACACGTGGGCAGACGGAATCTTACCAGACGAAATGAAAGATACGTTCCGCCTCGTGTTGAAGGAACTCCAAGTGCCGATTCGACAAGCTGCGGTATTCGGAACGGGTGACAAGATGTTCGTACATTTCTGTCGCGCTGTTGACGAGATGGCGTACCACCTTTCAAAATACGGAATCCCACTTGCCGGGGAACTGCTTAAAATCGAGCAGTCCCCACGTAACCAACCGTTCAACGTCCAACATTGGGCAGAGCGGATGGCTCACCATGTAGAAGAAGGAGTTATGCATCATGTCGATTCAGAAAATCAAATTATTGTCGCCCAAACATCCTAACCGGGCAACCGCCATCATTGGCGGGGAAACGAGTTCGATCGTCAATTGGAACGATATCGCGTATCCTCAGTTCTATACCATTTACAAACAGTTGTTATCGAACTTTTGGATTCCTGATGAGATCTCCATGTCTAAGGATATGCAACAATGGCCGCAATTGACTGAACGTGAACAGGATGCATTCAAACGGATCATCGGACTGCTCTCGATTCTCGACTCGGTCCAGACACGATACATCCTCGAGTCTTCCATGTTCTCATCTGACTCATCTGTCCATGCCGTTCTCGCGGTCATCGCACAACAAGAGGTCGTGCACAATCAATCATACAGCTATGTCCTATCAAGTCTCGTGCCGCTCGCTGAACAAAATCGAATCTTCAACATCGCTAAAGACGATGAGATGGTCATGAAGCGCAATCAATTCATCTTGGACTTATATGAAGCGTTCCGCGAGACTCCGAACGCCGAAAACTTTGCGAAATCGCTCGTCGCATCTGTCATTTTAGAAGGAATCAACTTCTATTCAGGCTTCGCCTACTTCTATAACCTTGCCCGTCACCAAAAGATGGTGGGGACATCCACGATGATCAGTTATATCCAGCGCGACGAAATGCAGCATTCTTACTTCATCAGCCAGCTCTTACGTGCCGTATTGACAGAAAATCCTAAGATTGATGAAAACGGACAGTTCAGTCAGTTCGTATACGACACGATGGCGGAAGCGGTCGATCTCGAGATCGAGTGGTGTGAATATGTACTACGCGACCTTGACGGACTCGACGTCAGTGAAATGCGAGACTACGTCAAGTACTTGGCGAACAAACGCCTCCGCGTCATCGGTCTGAATGACTTGTATGAAGGATTTGACGAAGATGTCATGCCTTGGATCCGTGCATACTCAGATGACTCGCTCAATGCGACAAAATCTGATTTCTTCGAACAAAAGTCACGTTCTTATGCGAAAGTGACAGACGCGAACGGATTTGATGATCTATAAAAAAACTCCCCGATGCTCTCAAAGCATCGGGGAGTTTGCTCTTTATTTATTTGCCTTTAAGTATTCCACGATTCCTTCCGCGACACCTTCGGCCATTTTTTGACGTGACCCACCATTACGTAATAATGCCACATCTTTTGCTGACGTGATAAATCCAAGTTCCACGAGCGCTGACGGCATCAAGCTATGATTGATGACGGTAAAAGCAGCTGATTTAACACCACGGCTACTCATTCCCGAGCTCGACATCATCGACATGAGATTGTTTTGAATCGACGTCGCCAATGATCGACTGCGGGAAACTTGATTCGTATTCGCAGAGTAGTACGTTTCAATCCCATCAGCTTTACGCTTCGGATCAGCATTGTTATGCAGACTGACGAAGACCACACCACCCATTGACTTCGCAAGCGGTGCACGATCATAACGTTCAATAAAGATATCTGTTGAGCGTGTTAACTTAACCGTATATCCATATTTTTCACGAAGATATTTCTCAGCGCGCTTCGAGATGTCTAACACGACATCCTTCTCATAAAATGTTCCATTGATTGCACCTGGGTCCTTCCCACCATGACCAGGGTCAAGGACAATGATTGGTGAGTTGGCACTCGGCTTCAATGTCTGCGTAAACGCCGCTGAAATGTATCCATCTTTTCCATTGTATTTAATCTTGTAGAACCCATTTGTCGTTCCATAGTGTGATACCTGCGATGCATGTGCAAGTTGACCAATGACACTTGAACTGAGACTCGCTTTCGAACGAACGTTCAATACATCACCTGGAGTGTTGATGTAAACTGTACCTTTTGGTGCAGCTTCCGGCGCAGCCGGGGCTTTCCCTTTCGTCAACCACGAACTTGCTGTGTAGTAGACTTTCGAGCCGATATGAACAGTCGACCAACTCGAATTGTACGCTTTGTATGAAACAGCCGTGTACTTCGGAAGAACCATGAGGACTTCCGAACTCTGATGAGTTTTTCCAAACAAGTTTACAGTACGGTTTGCATACCCTTGCGTGAGTCCATCATCCGGTTTCGTTGTCGTCGGAGGCTCTGTCGGCGTTTTTGATGTAGAGATCCAAGCTGTCGGTGTGTAATACGTTTCACTTCCGAGATAGACAATCGACCAGCTCGAGTTGTATTTGCTTGAGACGACGGCTGTATTCACAGGGAGTACCTTCTTCACCGCCGAACGTTGATTCCGCTCAGCGAAGAGTTTCAGCTCCCGGTTTGCATACCCGTCTTTTTTCTCTACACCACTATCTAATGTGCCTTCTGTAATGCCCCAAGTCGGCGTGTAGTACGTTTCGTTCCCGATATAGACAATCGACCAGCTCGAATTATATTTACTCGAGACGACAGCCGTATGTTTCGGAAGAACTTTTTGTACTTTCGAACCTTGGTTCCGTTCCGCGAACAATTTCAAATCACGGTTCGTGTATCCATTTGTCCGATCCACATTCGACTCAGTGAGTTTTGGTGCGATGTAAGCTTTTGCGGCATAGTACGTCTTCCCGTTCAAGTAGACTTTTGCCCAAGAAGAATTATGAACGGCATACTTCACTTCCGTCCCCTTCTTCAACGTGGTCACAATCGTCGCCGATCGATGGGACGTGACGCGAACGTTTAAATTCGCAGTCGTCACTCCAGTAGACGTTGCCGCCTGTGTCGTTAACGAACTTGAAGTGGATGAAAGTTTTCGAATGTACTGGGCCGAGGCATAGTATGTACGATTGTTTACATACACTTTGTGCCAGGACTGATTATACGTTCCATACTCTACTTTCGTGCCTCTCGGTAATGTCTTCACTACCGTTCCACTCAGACTAGGTTTTGTACGAATGTTCAAATTGACAGTCGTCTCTCCATCGTAAGTAGCAGCTTCGACAGATGGAAGTTGCATCCCTAACAAGAGGACCGTTAAGATGAGGGCAACTTTCAATAGTTTCATTTTCATCCAAAATATTCCTTTCTCATTGCGGCATTTCCTACTAACAACAATTTCATATTAGCATAATGCTTTTTTAAAAAAAGTAAATATTTGAAAAAAAGATGAATGTTTTTGATAAAAAGGTAAATGTTTTTATTTAGCTGGTCGGATAATCAGAAACGTCTCCGTTCCGTAATCTTCGATGGCGACAGTAAAGCCATCTTTAACGAAAGGATTCTCTATACCAATCAATCCATCTCGTCTCTGCTGAATCACAAATCCATCCAGTCCTTCAATCGCTGCAATGCGATAAAACCGCTCGACATGTTGTTCTCGTTCTATATATCGGTCGAATCGCTCAAATGATTTAACTGGGACCCCGCCCCAATAGCGACCTGGCTGATGCGATAAATAAGTACGCACCGATGTCTCTGTGATCGGGTCCGGCGTGTGGTCAAATCGTCCGAAGTCCCGGGCCGACTTCTCTTCGATGAGGGCAAAGAGTGAATCGAACAGATTGAGTTGGTAAGACGCGCCGAGAGACATGACGGCCCGTTGCAATCGCTCGATATGCTGCTGTAGTGATTGTCCTTTACGATTCGGTTTTAACTTCTTATCGCCTTCATAGGCGTTCAAAATCCGTGCCACTTCGCCTGCCTCTTCCACAATTTGAAAATAGAGCTTCTCTTTCGATTCGCTTCCCTCGGCCACTGGTTGTTGTAATGCAATCGCATACTGGTTTGCTAGACACGTGGAGATCACTAGGACATCAAGCAACTCCTCTTTCAATTCATCCTGAGCCTCTCTCCTTAACGCGCCTCCTACTTCTCCTACTTCTTCTAACAATCGTGCTAACCCCGATAAAGGTTTCCAATAGCCACCTAAATGAAGAATCATCGTATCGATTTTTTGTTGAACTTCTCTCACGCTCATTCACCTATCTTTCTGCTTTATTTACCGCTTACATGATATACTATGCTCAACCTAGTTGTCTGGAAAGGGTGGGTTCCACATGTCATCGGCAAGACTTTGGCAATTGCTTCGATTTGTCCTCGTCGTCATCGGTTTCTTTTTAATCACGTGGCTATTGAACATACTTTTTGAATATACATATCCGTTCGTATTTGCCCTGCTCTTATCCTTGATGACCGTTCCGCTCGTCAACTTTTTCGAGCGAAAAACAAATATGCCTCGTGCACTCGGCACTCTCATTTCCTTAATCATCGTGCTCAGCATCGTCGTCGGAATCATCACCATCGTCATCATCCAATTGATTCATTATGCGACGGTGGCAGCGGAACGACTCCCTGAACAAATTGAAACACTCACCGAGTTTATCCAACGACTGTTCAATGAGAAAATTGCACCGCTCGTCAACGATGCATATGAGAGCTATCAGCAGTTAAATCCCGGACAGACGACATCGCTCGAGGGAGGAATCACCGAACTCGGTGTCCAACTCGCTGCAGCCATCGGCGTCCTGTCCCGTGGTGTGGCCAGTGTGCTACAAAACATGTTAGCGGCGCTCCCCCTCGTCTTGTTGCTCGTAGTCGTCATTGTGCTCGCTTGGTTCTTCATCACAAAGGATTGGCCAGTATACGTCAACTCATTGAATCGTCTGAACAAGCGTAAAGGATTCAAAGAATTCGAGGAAGTGATGATCAACCTCAAGTCTGCCCTATTTGGATACGTCCGTGCCCAGTTCACGCTCATCTCCATCACATTCGGGATCGTCTTGATCGGCATGCTCATCCTCCGTGTTGACAATCCACTCTCGTTCGCTTTACTCGCGGGGTTCTTTGACCTCTTGCCTTATTTAGGGGTCGGTACGTTACTCATTCCCTGGGCCGCCTATGCCGCGGTGACAGGTGATTGGTTCGTGGCCATCGGATTGGTCGTGTTGTATATCATCGTCATCGTCCAACGCAATTTAGCTGAACCGAAGATTGTCGGTTCCCATATCGGGCTGAACCCACTTATCGCACTCATCTCCATCTTCGTTGGACTGAAGCTATTCGGTGTCCTCGGCTTTATCGTCGGACCCGTCCTCGCCGTTCTATTAAAAGCCGTATACAATGCCAAAGTGTTTCATTACATATGGCGATTTATCGTCGGTCCGCCTACGACGACAGCAAAAGAGCGATGAAATGTTGATTTCATCGCTCTTTTTTCATTTGAGGTACAGCCACTACCGGTTGATCGGATTCTGCCGGCTGGAGCGAGAGACCACTGGTCCCCGCTTCATAGGCAGCTACCGCCAAGATACACGCATCGATAATATCGTCGATTTGGACGTTCGACATCTTCCATTTCCATGGAGAACTTTTCGAGTATTGCCGAAGTAACTCGATTCGCTCATCCTGCCCTTCGACCGTCTTTTTCGAATGACTGGCCTCATGTCCCATCATGACCGAGAAACAAACTTCCGGATGTGATTCGTAAACGTCAGATGCCTTCACCTGCTGAAACTCACGGATCCGGGGAACAAGATTCCACGCTTGTTTACTAATCCCTTTACCAACCAACGCCCGACTCCTTTCATTCGCTTCCTCATAAGTCGCTTCGTGCAACACCTCTTGAATCGGCGGAGTGAAGACGGACGACTTTCGTTGGCTGAGTCGGCAACGCATCCACGCATCGCATTCGCGGATCGGATGGTCGACCGTTCCTAAATCTTTCGGCATATCCACAAAATGCATGGCACCATCAATCAGTAACTCCTCCAACGTCTCCGAAATCGTTAAACAAAGTGAGATGCTGTCGTATGTGATCCGTACCCAGCCGCCACGTGCACCATCAATTCCTACTCCTACCATGTCGTACCTCCTGTAACATCATCAACACGCCAAATACGGCGAGAAACACTGTACTCCCTAACCAAATACGGTTCGGCCAAACCGTGTAGCATAGGCCACACAGAATCGCCAAACCGATTACGCCACCTGCTCTTACCGCTCCCACGATTCAATCATCCGTGCGAGAGTTCGAACCATGACACCCGTCGGCCCCTTCGGACCGAGGTCATTCGCTGCCGCTCGTTCGCTCGTTCCTGCAATATCGAGATGTAGCCATGGTGTATCGCCGACAAACTCACCGACAAATGCGCCACCAAAAATCATATGCCCGAAACGACCTGGTGAGTTGTTCAAGTCGGCAACTTCCGATTTTCTCACCTTGTCGATGAAGACATCGAAATATGGCATCTGCCACACGAGTTCGTTCGTTTCACGGCTCGCCTCTTCAAGCGAACGATAGAGAGTATCGTCGTTCGTTAGACAGCCCGTCACGTCTGTCCCGAGGGCGACGAGAACGCCACCTGTGAGCGTAGCCACATCGATGATGGCTTTTGGTTCATACGTTTTCGCAAACGTGACCGCATCCGCTAACACAAGACGTCCCTCTGCATCCGTGTTCAATACTTCGATCGTCTTTCCATTCATGGCCGTGATCACATCATCTGGTTTGAACGCATCTCCAGAAATCATATTGTCGGTCGCACCGATGATGCCAATCACGTTCCGTTTTGGTCGCGTCAATCCGAGGGTCTCGAACAATCCGAGGACGGTAGCAGCGCCACCCATATCCCCTTTCATCCCGACGATGCCATCTTTCGGCTTGATTGAATAGCCGCCTGTGTCGAACGTGACACCCTTCCCGACAACGGCAATCGGAGCCTCTTCTGCCCCACGATACTCGAGCACAATCAATTTCGGTGGAATCGTCGACCCTTGGTTGACTGCGAGCAATGCCCCCATCCCGAGTCCTTCCATCTCTTCTTTTTCAAGGATGCGGTATTTGAAATCATGACGTTTCGCCAACTCAACCGCGTAATCCGCTAACGTCTCCGCCGTCAAAATATTGGCCGGCATCATCGTCAATGTACGGGCGACATTGACCCCTTTCCCATAAGCCGCACCCGCATCGATATCTGTCTGATCCACGTCACCGAGCAACGTGATCGTCGGTTCTTCGACCGCTTCTTTTGGAGCAGACTTATATGTAGGATGGGCATACGTCGCCATTTCATATGCTTCTGTGAATATGCGTGCCGCACCGTCCGTAAACGTATCAAGCGCTACGGCGACGTCCTTCAATCCACGTGACTTGATCAGTTTCGAGACTTTCCCGAACCAATTCCGAACGTTCTCGGTCGTCATGTCATTTCGTTGGCCGAGTCCGACAAATAAGACACGCGCCGTCTCCCCCGTGAATGTCGGAAGAATCGTCACTTCTCCCGTCTTCGTAGAGAGGTCTCCTGATTGAATGAGTGCTTTGACGCGTCCACCAAACAATGTGTCGAGTCCTTCATCGATAGAGTCAGCTGCTCCAACCCCAACGACGATTGTCTCGTAAGTATCGGTCCAATTTAATTGAGCAATTTGATACATATTGCCACTTCCCTTCTATATATATGGTAAGCATAACGAACTTCTCCAAAATAATGAAATAGTATGCGTAAGAGTCAAGAAATCTTCGAATTCATGGGCTATCTCCTCGTTGTGACGTTGTTTTATTTTATGATAGGATAAGAAAGTACGCAATCAGGCTTCTCTTCATCGTGAAGTGAGGCCAATTTGACTGGTCGAGGCTTCCCCTAGTCGTAGACCGTTGCTACTTTAACTTTCCCCGTTCTCGTTAATTCTTTTTTCTTTTCGGGTATGAAGTAACGAGGCAGGAAAGTACACTATTTCTTTGAAAAGAGGGACTACGCTTATGTCACACATTAAAGGTATTGGTGCATCTGCAGGGATTGCAGTTGCAAAAGCATTCGTCATGGAGACACCTTCATTCGATATCCCATCACACAAGATTGAAGATGTCGCTGCAGAAAAGGCTCGTTTCCAAGATGCAATCGCACAATCTAAAACAGAGCTTGAAGCCATTCGCGAACATACACTTCGTGAGCTCGGTCCAGACAAAGCCGAGATTTTCTCAGCTCACCTTTTAATCGTTGAGGACCCAGAAATCGTATCGCAAGTGAACGACAAAATTGAAAGCGAAAACATGAACGCTGCGAAGGCACTTGACGAAGTTGCCCAAACGATGGTCATGATTTTCGAATCAATGGATAACGAATACATGCGCGAACGTGCGGCTGATGTTCGTGACGTGACAAAACGTGTCATGGCTCACATTCTCGGAGTGACATTCGTGACTCCAGCTTCGATTTCAGAAGAAGTCATCATTATCGCAGAGGACTTGACGCCTTCTGATACGGCACAACTTAACCGTAAATACGTCAAAGGATTCGCGACGAACATCGGTGGACGTACGTCTCACTCTGCCATCATGTCACGCTCACTTGAAATTCCGGCCGTCGTCGGAACAAAAGTGGCACTTGAAGAAATCAAAAACGGTGACCTCGTCATCATCGACGGAACAGAAGGTGACGTCTTCGTCAACCCTTCAGAAGATCTTGTCAAAGAGTACGAAAGCAAACGTGCTGATTTTGAAGCGTACAAAGAAGAGTTGAAGCAACTCGTCAACGAAGAGTCGATCACAGCGGACGGTCACAAAGTGAAGCTTGCTGCGAACATCGGGACACCGAACGACCTCGAAGGCGTTTTGAAAAACGGTTCAGATGCGATCGGGCTCTATCGTACGGAGTTCCTATATATGGACTCTGAAACGTTCCCGACCGAAGAAGAGCAATACACAGCATACAAAACGGTTCTTGAAGGGATGGAAGGCAAGCAAGTCGTCATCCGTACACTCGACATCGGTGGCGACAAAGAGTTGTCATACCTTGACCTCCCGAAAGAAATGAACCCATTCCTCGGCTATCGTGCCATCCGCCTTTGCCTCGAGGAAACAGATTTGTTCCGCACACAACTTCGCGCCCTTCTCCGTGCCTCAGCTCACGGGAACCTCGCCATCATGTTCCCAATGATTGCGACACTCGAAGAGTTCCGCGCGGCGAAAGCCCTTCTTCTCGAAGAAGAAGCGAAGTTGAAAGAAGAAGGAATCGAAGTCGGACAATATGAGACTGGAATGATGGTTGAAATTCCATCAACGGCTGTCATGGCGAAACAATTCGCAAAAGAAGTCGACTTCTTCTCAGTCGGTACAAACGACTTGATTCAATACACGATGGCGGCTGACCGGATGAACGAAAAAGTTTCTTACTTGTACCAACCGTTCAACCCTGCCATCTTGAACCTTCTCCACAACGTCATCACAGAAGCACACAAAGCTGGCAAATGGGTCGGCATGTGTGGAGAGATGGCTGGAGAAGAACTCGCGATTCCAATCCTTCTCGGTCTTGGTCTCGACGAATTCTCAATGTCCGCTTCAAGCGTCCTTCGTGCGCGTAGCCTCGTGAAACGCTTGACGAAGTCGGAAACAGAAGCAATCGTCAACGAAGTCCTCAACATGGACACAGCTGAAGAAGTCGTGAACTTCCTTAGCGAAAAGTTCGACATTAAAAAATAATGGCAAAAGTCCTTCTCTCGAGCGAGAGAAGGACTTTTTTACATACTGCATTAGAAATCAAAATCGTCTGGGTCCGGACCGACACGTTTATGCTGGTCGAGTGCATCGATTCGTTCCATTTGATCATTGGTCAACTCAAAGTCATGTACATCGAAGTTTTCTGCGATTCGATGTGGTTTGATGGATTTCGGAATAATCACCCATCCCGTTTGGAGATGCCACCGTAACAACACCTGGGCGACGGAACGATTGACTTCTTTCGCGACCTCTACTAAAGTCTGCTCTTCGAACAACCCGCCCTGCATAAGTGGTGCCCAAGCGACCGGTACGATGCCGTGCTCGCTCATGTACGATGCTAACTCGGTTTGACGAAGCAACGGATGCCGTTCAACCTGGTTCACAGCTGGAACGAGGTCACTGTTTTCAGCCAATGTCTCGAGGTGATGGATTTGGAAATTACTCACACCGACTGCCCCGACACGCCCCTCTCGATACAACGTTTCGAGGGCACGCCAGCTCTCGACCATCTTGTCTTCCACCGGCCAATGAATCAAATACAAATCCAATTGTTCTAAGCCGAGGCGTTCGAGTGAAGCTTCATACGCAGCGATAGCTGATTCATAACCTTGATCGGCATTCCAAAGTTTTGAGGTGATGAACAAATCATCCCGAGAAATATTTGCGATTTCCATCCCTTTTCGGATTCCGACACCGACACCCTCTTCATTCTCATAAACAGCTGCCGTATCGATATGACGGTATCCTTGACGAATCGCCTCGACGACGGCGTCGATGACCGTATCTCCGTCTTCTACTTTGAAGACACCTAGTCCGATGGCAGGAAGAACTTTCTGACCGTGATTCAACTCTATAGATTGTTTCATTTGTACCCCTTCTTTCGTGAGAATTCTCCTTCACTATAATGGGGATTCTCCTTTTGTGGAATAAGGCACATTGAAGTAACTGCATAAGAAGAGCCGCCCCATTACTGGAGCGGCGTGTGAGACTCGGTTATTCTGGACCTCTGTCATCGGCTCTAAAGTCGAGCGCTTCCCCTGCGACGACCGTCTCACCGAACGGTACGACGACGACCTTTCCGTCTCCGTTCGTCCAGATGATCGGTGTGATCAGTGACGGAACTTTATCTCGAATCGCGCTAAGATCGACTTCAAGAAGGACATCTCCCGCTTCGACCCGGGCGCCTTCTTCGACTTTCGCCGTGAATCCTTCCCCTTTCAGATTGACCGTATCGAGACCGACATGAATCAACAGTTCACGTCCATCGTCAGCCAAAATACCGATCGCATGTTTCGTCGGGAAGAATGTCGTGATTTGACCCGTCACCGGCGAAACGACCTGACCTGAGCTCGGTTCAATCGCAAATCCTTCTCCCATCATGCGACCCGAGAAGACTTGATCCGGCACATCATCGAGTGATAACAGGACACCCGACATCGGAGCGAGGAAGCGATGATCGGCTTGTTCAGCCGCTTCCGGTGTAATGACTGCCTTCTCTACTTTCTCTTTCGGTTTGTATTCGCCACCTTCGATGATGGTCGCGATTTGTGATTTGAGCGTATCCGATTTTGGTCCGAAGATGGCTTGGATATTGTCTCCCACTTCAAGCACACCAGCGGCACCAAGATCTTTTAAGAGATCTTTATCGACTTGTTTCACATCATTCACCGTGACACGGAGACGCGTGATACATGCATCTAAATGCTTAATGTTTTCAGGACCACCGAGTCCGACGAGCACTTCATATGGCAAGTCGTCCCCAATCCCCGCTTTGTCCCCTTTCGTGCCAGTCTGCACGTCACGTCCAGGAATTTTCAGGTCAAACTTCGTAATAGCGAATCGGAATCCAAAGTAGTAGATGACCGCAAAGACGAGACCAACCGGGATGACGAGCCACCAGGCCGTCCGGTTCGGCAGGACCCCGAAGAGCAGATAGTCAATGAGACCACCAGAGAAGGTCATCCCAATCTTGACGTTCAGTAAATGCATCGTCATGAAGGAGAGACCGGCAAAGACGGCGTGAATTCCGAAGAGAAGTGGTGCAACGAAAACGAATGAGAATTCGACTGGTTCTGTGATCCCTGTCAAGAATGACGTAAGGGCAGCCGAGAAATAGAGACCCTCGACGTCTTTCCGCCGTTCTTTCGGAACCGTGTGGAACATGGCGAGACAGGCTGCTGGTAAGCCGAACATCATGAACGGGAATTTCCCGGTCATGTACGTACCGGCTGTGAATTCCACGCCGTCACGCAGTTGTGCGAAGAAGATCCGCTGGTCACCTTGTACGAGATCACCGGCTTGGTTCGTATACTCTCCGAATTGGAACCAGAATGGAGAATACCAAATATGGTGAAGACCGAACGGAATCAAGGAACGTTCTACTAATCCAAAGATGAATGCTGATAAGGCAACGTTTGCCTCGATGACCGTACTTGAGAACGTGTTGATCGCATTCCCAATCGGTGGCCATATATATGCGAGCGCAATCCCGATAATCAAACTGAATGCGGCCGTCGCAATCGGGACGAACCGCTTCCCTGCAAAGAACCCTAAGAAATCTGGCAACTTGATGTTGAAATACTTGTTGTATGCGTAGGCTGCAACAAGACCTGCGATAATACCCCCGAATACCCCCATTTGGAGTGTCGGGATACCGAGAACGGTCGCATACTGCGGATCACCTTGAGCGATTTCCGCGGTAATCCCATTCCACGTGCTGATGACTTTGTTCATGATCAAATAACCGACAATGGCTGCTAGACCAGCAACCCCATCTCCGTTCGCCAGGCCGATCGCGACCCCGACGGCAAACAGCAACCCTAAGTTTGCGAAGACGATGTCCCCGGCATCTGTCATGACTTGCCAAATCAGGACAAGTGAGTCATTCGCCAGAAACGGGAGCAATTCAACGAGGTCCGGGTTTTGGAATGCGGTACCAAACGCCAAGAGAAGACCGGCTGCCGGTAAGATTGCAACCGGAAGCATGAGTGCTTTCCCGACCCGTTGTAAAACGCCAAACACTTTCTTCCACATCATGGTTCCCTCCTTTGTCAGAATACTTACTTTTTCCCTCAAACGTTTGGATGAAACCGTTTCATATAAAAAGAAAAGACCAACCCCGAAGGATTGGTCTAAGTCATCAATTAGTTGGCTTTCTTTTCGTTACCTGAAGCGATGACCGCTTGGATTTCTGATTTCAATGCGTCCGAACGTGGTCCGAAGATTGCTTGAATGTTGTTACCAACTTCAAGGACACCAGATGCGCCAAGGCGTTTCAACTCATCTTTGTTGACTTGGTTCTTATCTTTCACTTCGACACGAAGACGTGTGATACATGCATCGAGGTGCTTGATGTTTTGTGAGCCACCAAGACCGACGAGGATATCTTGTGCAAGTTCCGAACCAGTCGCTGTTGATTGTTCAACAACTTCATCTTCACGACCTGGTGTTTTGAGGTTGAACTTGCGGATAACGAAACGGAATCCGAAGTAGTAAACAACCGCGAACACGAGACCGACTGGAATGACGAGCCACCAAGCCGTACGACCTGGAAGAACACCGAAGAGCAAGAAGTCGATCAAACCACCTGAGAACGTCATCCCGATCTTAACGTTCAAGAGGTGCATCGTCATGAACGAAAGACCTGCGAATACTGCGTGTACTGCAAAGAGAAGTGGTGCTACGAACAAGAATGAGAACTCGATTGGTTCTGTGATACCAGTCAAGAACGATGTAAGGGCAGCAGAAGCCAAGAGACCACCGACAACCGCTTTACGCTCAGGACGTGCTTCGTGATACATCGCGAGTGCTGCTGCAGGAAGACCGAACATCATGAACGGGAATTTACCAGTCATGAACGTACCTGCCGTCAATTCAGCGCCGTCACGAATTTGTGCGAAGAAGATCGCTTGGTCACCACGTACAACGTTACCCGCTGCATCTGTGTATGAACCGAATTCAAACCAGAATGGTGAGTAGAAGATGTGGTGAAGACCGAATGGAATCAATGAACGTTCGATTAAACCGAAGATGAACGCTGCAAATGTACGGTTTTCATTCAACATGAAGTTTGAGAATGAGTTCAATCCGTGCTGAACTGGTGGCCATACTAATAGTAAAACGAAACCAGCAACAACGGCTGCAACTGCCGTTACGATTGGAACGAAACGTTTACCAGCGAAGAAACCAAGGAACTGTGGCAATTCGATATTGAAGTACTTGTTATAGGCCCATGCGGCGATGAGACCCATGATGATCCCTCCGAATACCCCTGTTTGGAGCGTTGGGATACCGAGTACGTTCGCGTAAGCCGGGTCACCTTGTGCTAACACTTCAGGTGTGAGTTCGAGCCAAACACCCATGACTTTGTTCATGATCAAGAATCCAACGATTGCTGCAAGTCCGGCTACGCCGTCACCTGCTAAACCGATGGCGACACCGACTGCGAACAAGAGCGCCAAGTTCGAGAAGATGATTCCACCTG
This sequence comes from Exiguobacterium sp. AT1b, assembly GCF_000023045.1. GTDB lineage: Bacteria > Bacillota > Bacilli > Exiguobacteriales > Exiguobacteriaceae > Exiguobacterium. The sequence goes on from NC_012673.1 coordinate 725,616, forward strand.
CTTGCTCCATCAATTGAGCGAATTTCACGACGCCTTCGTTCGTTAACCAACCAGCGCGTGATGTAAGTTGTGGGTTTTGCATTGCGTTACCGAATGCAAGAAGAAGACCGGCTGCCGGCAAGATTGCAACAGGAAGCATAAGTGCTTTACCGACTTTTTGAAGAACACCAAAGATCTGCTTAAACATCAACATTTCCTCCTTTTTTAAGTACGTATAAACAATATGATAGCGGCGTAGATGTCAGACAACCGACGTATCTAAACGTTTTCATAAATCACGTTTATAAAAACAGAAAAGGCATGAATAAGGATAGAACGTAGACCTCTCCCAATGGAGACATCACATAACGTTCCACTCCTTACTCATGCCTGATCGAATCAGTAACACGTAAGACACGTGGTATCATTTATCTACTTGTTAGGCGCTGGAGATGCATCGTCAAATATGTCGCTTCACCTCGTGGGACAGGACGCTTTAATTCGCGTTCCATGATGCCCATCAGCTCCCAAGCAGTACTATAGCATAGCGGATATTCGTCGCGCAACACCTTTTCAATTTTTTGTGGTGCCTCGACTGTCTCACCCGTCGCAACCCGCTCAACGGCGTACCTTAAGTGCCGAAGTAAGCGCTTATAATCGAGTGACGTTCGGTCCATTTTCACGTTCAAACGACTCTCAATCGTCTGCACAATTTGCCCGATGATTTGATTATGACGGTTGACCTCGAGGACGTTTTTGAACGTCGTCGCCGAGTGGATATGAAGGGCAATGAATCCAGTCTCCGCATCTGGGAGCAAAACGTTCAATCGTTCATGGAACATATCGACGATTCGTTCCGCGAGCGCAAACTCGTTTGGATAGAGCGATTCCGTTTCAAGTAAAAACGGATTCGTCACTTCCATCCCTTGTTCGATTCGCTTCATCGTAAAGAACAAGTGGTCGGTCAAGCCGATATGGATGTGCTCATCGACTTTCTTGCCCGTACTCGTTTCAATGAAGCCGACAATCTCTTGCATGAACGCAATGAAGTCCTCGTCGACATGTTTGACGAGTTCTTGATATTGAGATTGCTCTTCTTTATCTGTCAGTTGATACACTTTCTCCGGGACGCTGGCCGGGTCGACGAGGTCGCCTGGTTTTTTGCCAAAGCCAATCCCCTTCCCGAGTAGAATGACTTCCGGATCCGTATCATGTTGACAAATGACAACGCTATTATTCAACACTTTTTTGATCGTATACATCGGTAATGTCATTCGCATCGCATCCCTTACTAAAAATCGTTTCGCTATCTAGTATATCGGTTCATGCCCTAAAAAAGTAGGGACAAAACAAAAAAGGCGAACATTTCTGTCGCCAATTAAAACATTGAATAACCGCTCTTTCGTAAGAAACGAATCGTCACACCCGCTAGAATTGCACCGAGCAATCCAAAGCCGAGCATGAATAGATCGAGAAGTTGCAACCCGACGAGTCCTTCATAGATTCCCGTGAGTGCAGTTGACGTCTCGGTCACGTAACTCGAAAGTTTGACATTATCAATCATCATGATGACAAAAATTGGATAAATGAACACGAGTGTCCATGTCTTTTTAAGTAACATATTCAAGATGAAGCCGATACTGAAAAAAATCGTCATATATAAAACGGCTCCAATGACTGCTTGGATAATATGCATGTGTTGCCCCCCCTTGTCCGCTCTTCATTATACAAAATTTCGACCAACGAGGTCAAAGAACTTCCTATGACAATTTCGAAAGAAAAACAGCCCGTTCTGAGACAGAACGAGCCGTGCAATCATGAAAATTAGAACTTCCCTTTTTTAAGGACGAGTCCGTATTTTTTCAATTCGATGAAGTGTTTGTTGTCGATGACTTTTTTCATGAATGAAGCGTTGCGACCGAAGATCTTTTTGCCCATCACGATTCCGATTCCATCGTTATGTCCGAGTGAAGCAACTGTTCCTTTGCTCTCGTAAGTGAACTTCGAAGTCGATTTGCCATTGATGAGCGCCGCGATGTTCTTCGCAACGTTGTGCGCTTGTTGTGTCGCGATTTGTGCCGTCGGTGGGTATGGACGGTTCGATGCAGGGTCCATGACCGCTGAGCAGTCACCGATGATGAAGACGTTGTCGTGACCTGGTGCACGGTTGTCCGCTTCCACCATGACACGGTTACGGACCGCTTCAAATCCTGATTTTTCGATGATCGGGCTACCACTTACGCCACCTGTCCAGATGATCGTGTTGGCACGAATCGTTTCTGTCGTGTCACCTTGAAGTGGACCGAATGTCACCACACCTGGCTCGACACCTTTGATTCCGTTACCGAGTTTCATCTCGACACCGTTACGCTCCAACCATTTCTGTGCGTATGTCGTAAGTTCTGGGTCGAAACCAGGAAGAACTGTTGGTGCCGCTTCAATGTTGACGATGCGAACCGCTTCGCGTGGAACGTCATACTGTTTGCAAAGTTCAGGGATTCGGTTGACGATTTCACCGAGGAATTCGATTCCTGTGAATCCGGCACCACCGACAACGATCGTCACGAACGAGTTGTCTGAAGAACCGTTTGTTTTATATTGAGCGAATGAATATTCGATGTGCTCTTTGATTTTACGAACACTGTTCAACGAGCTGATTGTCATCGCATGTTCTTTCAAGCCTGGGATACCGAACGTTTCAGGTACACCGCCGAGACCGATGACGACATAGTCGTATTCGACGACAGAACCATCTTCAAGCGTGACTTGTTTGGCAGCAGTATCGACGCGATCGACGATCCCTTTGACAAGTTTTACACGTGACGGGTTCACAATATCGTTAATATAGATGCGCGCTTGGTCTGGGTTCATCGTTCCAGCAGCTGGTTCGTGAAGCCATGTCGTTTGGTAGTGATAATCATGCTTGTTGATGAGCGTGATGTTCGCATCACCTGCAGCGAGTGTCTTTTGAAGGTTGACGGCTGTGATGAGTCCACCGAAGCCCGCACCAAGAATAACAATGTTAGGTCGTTTCATGTTCATTTCCACCTTGTTTAAAGTTTTGTTTTTTTGAACAACTATGTTGTGTGTTTCTTCACATAGACGTTCACAATAAAGCCTATTCTTGTTCAACATCTGTTCACAATTGCTTCTGTTTCATTGTACGCTCTTTAAATTGAATTCTCAATGGAAAAGCTTATCTTCTTGAATTTTTTTTGAAAGTGTTGCATGTTTGTACTGAATGGATTTAATTCAATAAACTCTCTATAATAAATGTATACGCTTTGAGGAGGAATTCGATGAAGACGACGAAAGATGTAATCATCATCGGTGGCGGCCCGGTCGGACTGTTCACCGCATTTTATGCAGGCATGCGCCAACTCGATACGACGTTGATTGAAAGCTTACCGCAACTCGGTGGTCAGTTGTCAACGCTCTATCCTGAAAAATATATTTATGATATTGCCGGTTTCCCGAAAGTAAAAGCACAGGACTTGATCGATCAACTAAAAGCACAAGCTGACCAGTTCGAACAAGACTACCGCCTCGGTGAAACGGTGGAAACGGTGGAACGTCTCGAGGACGGCACGTTCGTATTGACAACAAATAAAGAAGAATATCATACGAAAGCCATCATCATCACTGCCGGAAACGGTGCCTTCTCGGCCCGCCCACTCGGTCTTGATGGCTGCGAAGATTACGCCAACCTTCATTACTTCGTCGACAACATGGAGAAATTCCGTGATCGCCGTGTCATGATTGCCGGCGGTGGCGATTCAGCCGTCGACTGGGCACTCATGCTTGAAGGAATCGCAAAAGAAGTCCACATCGTTCACCGTCGTGACCGCTTCCGTGCTCATGAACATACGGTCGAACAGATGAAGGCATCGACGATTAACGTCCTCACGCCTTACAACATCGAGTCACTGTCTGGGGAGACACACATCGAATCTGTCGAATTGACAGATAAGGATGGCGAATCAAAAATCGTTGAAATCGATGATTTGATTTGTAACTACGGATTCGTTTCATCGCTCGGTCCAATCAAGAACTGGGGAATGGAATTCGAGAAAAACACAATCCGTGTCGATTCACGTATGGAAACGACCGTTGCCGGCATCTTCGCTTGCGGTGATATCGCCACATACGAAGGGAAAGTAAAATTGATTGCGACCGGTTTCGGTGAAGCCCCAATCGCCATCAACCAAGTGAAGCAACTTGTGGACCCGACCGCTCGTCATCCACAACACTCGACATCTGTATTTGCTGGGAAATAACCAAAAACGCTTCTGTGGACCACATCCACAGAAGCGTTTTTTTATCTTTTCATCGTTTGAACGATGACCCGGTCAATCCAGTCATCGAGTTGCGTGAACACAAACCCCGCCTTCTTCGCCTCAGCAATCGACATATAATAGTCGACATCCGAATCATACGGCGACGAGTCTCCATCTTTTATAATATGGACGGGTTTTCCGACGTGTTGACCGATTCGCTCCATCAAGGCCCCCATCGAAATGAGGCCATCACTCGCCGCATTGAACGGTCCTGTCACATTGGCACGACCGACCCATTCTAAGAAGGCGGCCGCTTCCGCACTCGAGATGAAGCCCATCTTCGCCTCTGGATGATGCAAGACAACCGGTTCCTCGTTCCGGATTGCATCTACATAAAACTTCAATCGGTCTGTATAGTCATCCGGACCTAACACGATCGGTAATCGTACGGTCGCCACCGGGAAAGAGGCGCGATGGAAGAAGAAAGATTCCGCCTCGCGTTTCCCTTGTCCGTAGTCATGTTCGGATTCAAGATGATATTCGTAATGGAGCGGATTGAAGTCGCTCTCTTTTAAATCAGGACCAGGGGCGTAGACCGACATCGTCGACGTGAGCACATATTTCCCGACTTTGTCCATGAACGCATCCGAGGCGATTTTTGCCTGATACGGAGTAAAACAAATGTTGTCATAGACGAGGTCGTACCGTTCGCGGGCCAAGTCTTTCATCGTCGCGACCGATTGCCGGTCTCCTTTGACAGACCGAATCCCTTCAGCTTCCGGCACCTGTAGTTGCCCTCTCGTCACAATCGTCACATCATCCCCTGCTTCAGCAAGTCGCAATGCGAGCCGTTTTCCGAAATAACGTGACCCTCCGAATATCAATACTTTTCTCATGACCCTGAATCCTCCCATTTGTAATGACGTCCCTACTCATTTTCCCTTCAAAGAAACAGACTAATCTACCACTTTCACTCGTATTCTTGCTATTCTTATAAGTAAAGACTCGTTAGGGGGACCCGAATATGCACCAAATCATGTTAGAAAAGGGATGGACGTATGAACTACCACCACAGTATGCGATCTATCAGAGCTTATCTGATTTCAGTCGTTACTCTGTCCTCGACCAAGAGGAAGAGAGCGTCTGCTCATTCCGCATCACGAATGACACGTGTACAATCACAGGCTTTCGGCCTTGGCAGCACCATATCGAACTTGATGTGACCGCCAAAATCATTCGCTTGATTTTGACAGAAGAAGAATAAGAACCGATCGCACTCGCGATCGGTTCTTATTCTTTAGCATTCTCCTGGCGTACCTGCGTTCGTCGCTGTCCGGAAACTCGAACCGCAACCGCATGTTGCAATCGCATTGGGATTTTTGATTGTGAAACCGCCACCGAGCATCGACTGCTTATAATCAATCTCAAGGCCATCAACGACCCCATGGTCTGCTTCTGCAACGATGACGCGGACACCATGATGGTCGAATTGAACGTCTTTGTCCGTTTTCTCTTCGTCAAAGCCCATTCCGTATGAAAGTCCTGTACATCCGCCACCTTGAACTTTCACTCGCAAATATTGCGCATCCGGACGTTCGGTCTGTTTCATCATCTCTTGCACTTGAAGTGCGGCTGATTCTGTTAAATGAATCATCTGAACTCCTCCTCATTTTATCTTCAATTCAAGTCAATTGACTTGTCATCTTGTAGATTATCTTGTATAACTAAACTGTAACAAAAAAAATTAAATCGTTCCATCTTCGGGGCAGGGTGAAATTCCCGACCGGCGGTATTGAAGAATATATTCTTCTCAGCCCGTGAGCGAGCAAGGCGTTGCTTGCTGATTTCGTGAGATTCGAAAGCCGACAGTATAGTCTGGATGGGAGAAGATGGCGGCATCCGACCGATATCCGGATGTTTTCTTTGACGTGGACTTTCCCACCTCGGAAAACATCTATTTCGTATGCGCGTAAACTCTCCCGATTGTCTTCATTGCAATCGGGTTTTTATATGCGACGGATGCCATTCATCGAGGAGCGACCTAAAGGAGAGATTCTGATGAAAACTACGCGTAACAAACGACTGACAACAATGGTGACTTTGGCGATGCTCGGGACGATCTCGTTCGTACTCATGCTATTCAACTTCCCGCTCCCATTTTTACCGCCATTCCTCAAAGTGGACTTTAGTGACATTCCCGCACTCATTGCCGGGATCGTCTTCTCCCCACTCGCAGGAGTCGTGGTCGTCGGATTGAAAAACGTCTTGTACTACGTCTTTAACGGTGGCGGTGTCCCAGTCGGAGAAGTCGCAAACTTCTTCGCAGGTGTCGCATTCATGTACCCGGTCGCTTGGTTCTACCATAAGCGCAAGTCGAACAAAGCACTCGCTTCTGGATTACTTGCCGGTACAATCACAATGGCTCTCAGCCTTGCCATCTTAAACTATCTTGTCATCTTGCCAGCTTACGCCTTCTTCTTCGGCATGGCAGACATGGCCGACCCAGCTGTAAAAACGGACCTTGTCCTTTACGGAATCTTACCGTTCAACTTGATTAAAGCGATCTTGATCAGCGCGCTCTTCGTCCCACTCTTCTTGAAATTGAAGCCGTGGATCGAACGTCAGCGCGTACAACTTCAAGCATAATCGATATACGAGCATCTAGGCATTGTCTAGGTGCTTTTTTCAACCAAATTGTAAGGAGGGTCATTCATTATGACAGACGAACAGGATTTGGTCCATTTTCTAAAACAAGACGCCGAGCTCATAAAGCTTCTCCACGCCGTTGCCAGCCTCGATTTACCGGATTGGTGGATTTGTGCGGGCTATATCCGGGCAAAAGTGTGGGATCATCTTCACGGATACAAAACATCGACTAAAACGGATGATGTGGATGTGATCTATTTCAATCCGAATCAACTAGATGAAGCCGCCGAGAAAGAACTCGAACAGCGATTATTCCGTCTCATCCCCGATGTGCCTTGGTCTGTCAAAAACCAAGCGAGGATGCATCATGTGAACCAGTTACCTCCATATACATCATCGGTCGATGCGTTGGCACATTTTCCTGAGACCGTCACCGCAATCGGGGTGAGACTCGACTCAAATGAGGAGCTCATCCTGGCCGCACCATATGGGATTCAAGATCTTCTCACGCTACAAGTTAGACCCACACCGTACTTTGAAACAAGCACCTCAACACATCCGATCTACTTGCAGCGAATGGCTCAAAAGAACTGGCCAGTCGAGTGGCCAAACGTCAAATTGTATACATAATACCCACACAAAAACGCGACCACCGAAGTGATCGCGTTTTCTTATACCGATTAAAGAAGAAGTCCAGCCAATGTAGCTGACATCAAGTTTGCAAGCGTACCTGCAAGAATCGCGAGCACACCCATGCGTGCGATGTCGCCACGACGGTTTGGTGCCATACCACCAAGACCACCGAGAAGAATCGCGAGTGACGAGATGTTTGCGAAACCACAAAGTGCGAATGCGATCATCGCTTCTGTACGAGCTGACAAATCACCAGTACCGATGATTGGAGCAAACTCAGAGAAGGCAACGAATTCGTTCAAGACTAGTTTTTGACCGAGGAAGCTACCGAACTGTACAGCATCCGCCCATGGTACACCAATCACGAATGCAAGTGGTGCGAAGACGTAACCAAGAATCAATTCGAGTGACAAGCTATCAAATCCGAAGAGTCCGCCGACCGAACCGAGGATCAAGTTGACGAGCGCAATCAATGAAACGAACGCAAGAAGCATCGCACCGACGTTCAAAGCAAGGAAGAGACCATCAGAAGCACCACGTGCCGCTGCATCGACGAAGTTCGCCGCTCTGTCTTCTTCATCTTCTACAATTTCGATGTCGTCATCATACTCTTCAGTTTCAGGCACGATGATTTTCGCGAACAAGAGACCGGCTGGCGCTGCCATGAAGCTCGCTGCTAGCAAGTATTCGAGTGGTACACCGAGTGCTGCGTAACCTGCAAGTACAGATCCGGCAACCGATGCGAGACCACCGACCATGACTGCGAAGAGCTCAGACTGTGTCATTGTCGGAAGATACGGCTTGATGACAAGCGGCGCTTCCGTTTGACCAACGAAAATGTTCGCTGTTGCTGAAAGTGACTCTTTACGTGACGTACCAAGCGCTTTTGCGAGAGCCGTACCGAGGATACGGATGACCCACTGCATGACGCCGAGGTAGTAAAGCAATGCGATTAATGATGACATGAAGATGATAATCGGAAGAACTTGGAATGCGAAGACGAAGTTGTCGCCACCGACTGCTGTTCCGAATACGAAGGCAATCCCGTCACCTGCTGTATTCAAGACAGCTTGAACCCCGTTTGAGATCCATTCAAGTGCCTTACGTCCCCATGCCGTATATAAGACGAGGAATGCAAATGCGAATTGAACAGCGAACGCTGCCAAGACCGTGCGCCATTTGATGGCTTTACGGTTGGTAGAGAAGATGTAAGCGATTGCAATTAGTGCCAAAATACCAACCACACTCATGATTTTCATTGATGTTGTGCTCCTTTCATATTAAACAAACCAATTATATGTGTCATACCCGAAAAGAGATGTGCCCTACCGTTTGAAACGCTTTCTTTTTATCGTTGTTAAACGTCAGACAACCTACATTCGAACCTCTTAGAATATAACATCCCTCTTTTTAAAATGCAACGGGTGAAATAAAAAAGTTTGAGGTCATCCCTCAAACTTTTTACCATGCCATCTCTTCGATTTTTTCATACACCTTCGTCACGAGCTCTTCTGGTGTTTCACCCGTCACGACTTCCCCGTCAACGAGGCAAAAGAGATCGAGGGAGCAGACACCACAGTAGCCTGTACAGCCGTATTCGACCACATCAAGGTCCGGATCGGATTCTAATTTAGCCCGGGCAATTTGTGAGCCCATCGCCAAATTCGAGGCACAAAATTCGATGATTGGATTCATCATATATGTCACCGTCTTTCTTTACGTGAATTATCGGAAAATGGTTCTTCTACGGCAGATTATAACATGATACAGTTGAAGAGTAACAAAGGGGGATTATTATGCGCAAATTAGTCGTCTTAGGAGGCGGTTACGGGGGGATGCGTGTGATTGAGAGAGTGCTTGGACATCAGTTACAAGACATCTCGGTCACGCTCGTCGATCGCTTGCCTTATCATGGATTGAAAACAGAGTATTACGCACTGGCCGCAGGAACGGTCTCGGACCGCGATATTCGAATCGACTTTCCGGATGAAATCGATTACATATACGGACAGGTCACGGACATCGACACCGAAGACAAAATGGTCCTGCTCGCGAGTGGAGAAAAAGTGCCCTACGACGACCTCGTCATCGGATTAGGGTGCGAAGACAAGTACCACAATGTCCAAGGGGCCGCCGAATTCACGTACAGTATTCAAACACTTGAAGAGTCACGTAAGACACAACAAGCGATCAATGGTCTACGACCAGGTTCGGTCGTTTCTGTCGTCGGTGCCGGGCTGTCCGGTGTCGAACTCGCCAGCGAACTTCGTGAGAGCCGACCTGATTTGACGGTCCGTTTATTCGACCGCGGACCATCCGTCCTGTCTTTCTTATCTAATCGTGTTTCGATGTACGTACAATCTTGGTTCGAGGAGCACGGCGTCGAAGTCATTAACAATGCCAACATCACACGTGTCGATGCTGACGGACTATGGAACCACGAAGACTTGTTCCCATCTGATCTGACAGTATGGACGGCCGGGATTCAACCGGTCGCCGTTGTACGGAATCAAGGTTGGGAGCTCGATGGAGGCGGACGTGTCAAATTGACGGAACATCACTTCGTTCCTGGACTGCCGGACGTGTTCGTCGTTGGTGACAATGCGAGCTTACCGTACGCACCGTCCGGACAACTCGCCGAAGCCCAAGCCGAACAGATCGTCCAAGTCTTGCTTTGCAAATGGAAAGGCGTCAATTATCCAGAATTACCCGACATCAAACTGAAAGGGACGCTCGGTTCCCTCGGGAAGAAGGCAGGCTTTGGGGTGTTTATGGGGAAACAATCACTCACTGGGAAAGTAGCCCGACTATTAAAGTCCGGTATCCTTTGGAAACATAAAGTCATTAAATGAGTATATTGCGAACGAGCCTCCATGGCTGGTTCGCTTTTTTGATTTGTTCATCTAATATTTCAATTCATTTTTCGTACAATTGAGTCAAAAGTCTTGTATCTGAATCCCCTGTATCCTTATCTAAATATTCAGATATTTAATGCCATTGGCGTATTCTACACGTTGGCAAAACTTGTTACTCTATGGTCACGGCAGTTGGACATCCCGTCATCTTGCCTACATACCTTAAAGGAGGAAACAAGTTGAAAAAAATCTGTAGCTCCGTCCTCGCCTCATTGCTCGTCTTGTCAACCGTACCTGGGGGCGCGGATGCCGCCCCAAATAAAGAGAAAGAACGCGTCATCGTCGTCTTCAAGGAGTCGGCAAAGAAAATCCCCCTTTCCATCGATGGCATGGAAGTTCGCCAACAGTACGCGAACATTCCAGCCGCTGCACTCGAAGTACCAAAAGCCGCATTGAACGGCTTGAAAAACAATCCACACGTCGCACATGTGGAAGTGGATCAAACGGTACAGATTGAAAATCAAACACAAGACTGGGGAATCCCTAAACTAAAAGCTCCTTCATCTTGGCAAAGCGGATTCACTGGGAAAGGTGTCAAAGTATCCGTCGTTGACACAGGAATCTCGGCCCATCCTGATTTAACAATCGCTGGCGGTGCCTCATTCAGCACGGTCACGAGTTCATATGCCGATGACAACGGTCATGGTACTCATGTTGCTGGGATCATCGGTGCACGAAACAACAGCATCGGAACGGTCGGGATTGCACACGAAGCAAGCATTTACGCCGTCAAAGCACTTGAGGCGAACGGAAGTGGTAGCTTATCGAGCATCATCGCCGGGATTGACTGGTCGATCACAAATGATATGGATATCATCAACTTGAGCCTCGGGACGACGAGTCCATCGACGACGCTCCAACAAGTCGTCGATCGTGCCAACAACGCGGGCATCCTTGTCGTCGCGGCAGCGGGTAACAACGGTCGTACCGATGGGTCGGGTGACCTCGTCAACTATCCGGCTCGTTACAGTTCGGCAATCGCTGTCGCTGCAACCGATATCAACAACAACCGCGCCTCGTTCTCGGCGACAGGAAGCACTGTCGAAGTGGCAGCACCTGGTGTCGGCATCAACTCGACCCTCTCAAATGGGGGCTACGGCCAAATGAGCGGGACTTCGATGGCGACGCCTTATGTGGCGGGTAACCTCGCGCTCATGAAGCAAGCCTTCCCAACGTTATCGAGCACGCAACTCCGTACAAAATTGTCACAAGACTCCATCGACCTCGGTGTAGCGGGTCGTGACACATGGTTCGGGAACGGACTCGTCCAAGCCCCTACTGCTGGTGGTACGACACAACCGGTCCAAGCACTCACGACGACAGTCTCGACATCGAAGTCATCGTACTACGCGGGTGAGGTCGTCTCGATTTCTTCGACCGTACGTAATTCGAATGGTCAAGCGGTCGCAAACGCCGATGTTCGTGTGACGGTCACACAACCGAACGGTACGACACTTGTCGGTACAGGCAAGACGAATTCATCAGGAGCCATCACATTCACACTCTCGACGAATTCTTGGTCACAACGCGGTACGTATCAAGTGAAGTCTGATGCGACGCTTAGCGGCTACACGGCTGGTTCAGCGACGTCATCGTTCCAGCTTCTCTAAACGAAAAAGTCGAGCGCATCGCTCGACCTTGTCGATCGACGAATCAAGTCGTGTCATGCGACCTGGTTCGTCTTTTTTGTCATTTGCCCACTTATAGTCGTTGGGCGGTATCCATCAGCTGTGTCGAAGACGTCGCAATCTGGGTCGTGGCACGCTTGAGTTCGGCAATGGATTCCACGATCTCATCGATATCACCAGCGAGGCTCCCCATCTGTCCGTCAGCATGCTCCGAGTCACCAGAGATCTGGAGGAAGGCATCCGTCACTTGATTGATCCGTCCCATCGTCTGCTTCATCTCTTGCTCGGTCGATAGGACGCGGCTCGATGTCTCTTCCATCTGATTCGTGAGACGCTTCACTAAATCCTCCACCTCTTCCGCCGCTTGTTTCGATTGACTCGCGAGCGTTCGTACTTCTGATGCGACGACTTGGAACCCTTTCCCTTGTTCGCCTGCCCGTGCTGCTTCGATGGCCGCATTCAAACTCAGCAAGTTCGTCTGGTTGGCAATCTGCTTCACCGAATCCGCAATCGTCATGATCTCATTCATCAATCTTTCGAGTGCCTTGATTTCTTGGGCCGAGTCGGAAAGGTCACGCGCGATTTCGTCAAGTCGTCCCGTCTCTAATAAAATCGTATCTTTTCCGCTCACCGAAGAGTGAAGTACCGTCCGAAGCTTCGTCTGTGTGAGTGAACTCGAATGCTTCATATCATCTGCCCGTTCATTCATCGACTGGAAACTGGCCATGACTTCTTGGGAGAGGGCGGCCAAATCTTCACTCGCCTGCTGAATCGTCTGACTGATTTCATCTTTCACATGTTGCATCTGGTCGCGAACGACGTCCGCTTCATCGTCAAACATCTCGAGCACGATTTGTTGCTCGAAGTTAAAGATTTTTGATACGGCCATCATGAGTTTCATTTTCGAGTCCGCATCGAGCTGCTCATGTTGAATCGCTAAGACGAGCGTCTCAAATATTTTTTGGAAGGCTGCCATATACCACTTCCCTTTCAGACCAATCAGATAATGACGTTTGGCGATGGCGAGACGACGGTCGATATATGCTTCATTCAACTTCCCTTCAAACATCTCCATAATATGGTTCGAAAGAGTGAGTTTCAGTTTGTCCGATGATGAATGTTGCCGAATCAAGTCTTTCATCTCGTCAATCTTTTCGAGCTCTTCATAAAACACATCAACTAACTGAGGTGTCAGTTGACGTAATTCCTGTTGATAAGCACGCAAATAGGCAAGATCTTCCCGTTCGAGACGAATCAACTGACGTTGTCGTTCCAACTCACTTGGTAAATCGATCAACAAGTGCTCCATTTGGGACGAGGTGTCTAAATGGATCGGCATATTTCGTTTTCGGGCAAACATTGAACAGTCCTCCTTCAGTAATGGATTCATTTAAATTTTCAAAATATTATAAAAATTATACAAGTTATGTTCAGTTTAGCCCGGTAGACAAAAGTTGTAAAATCTTTTTCTGAATTATAGGTAAACAAAAAAACGAACCTTGCAACCGCATGGTTCGTCCACCTGCTCACTATTCTTTATGATTAACGGATCCTTGTTTTGCTTCAATCGCCGCATACACTTTTCGTAACTGAACGACTCCTTCGTCAATCACTTCCCCATCGAGCAAGACGAGCGGATAAAACCATTCATCGTCTTTAAGTGCCTGCGCAAACTCGTCCTCACTCTGTTCGAAATCGATATACTCGAAAGAAAAGGACTGTTCCGGATACTTGCGTCCGAGCGCACTTTGCAACCATTCATACGTCTCAGTCGAACTCGGTGCACCGACGCAGCTGGCACATTGAACTTCTGCCCCATACACTGTAATTTTCATCTTCATTCCCCCTCGAAACCATTATACAAAAATCTTACCCACTCCCGATGACGAAACGCTCAGCGTAAATGATTGAGAAACACTCTCAAACTTGCTAGAATAAAGTAGAACGAGAAAGGGGTAGATACCATGGAAATGTTTGATCAAGTCCAAGAAGTGCTCGATAAATTGCGTCCGTTCTTGCTTCGTGACGGCGGAGACGTCGAACTCGTTGATGTCGAAGAAGGCATCGTCAAGCTCCGTTTGATGGGTGCTTGCGGCAGCTGCCCATCTTCAACAATCACGCTAAAAGCTGGTATTGAGCGCGCGCTCATCGAAGAAGTACCAGGCATCGTCGAAGTAGAACAAGTATTCTAAGTAAAAAGGGAGACATTCGTCATCCCTTTTTTTCATGCTTCCATTCATCTAAACTCTCGACCATATAGGTCGGGAGTTTTTCTTGTTCCTGAACAAAGGCTGGACCGTGTACACCTGAGTTGACGTGAAGTGTACGGATTCCCCCGTTGATTCCGAACAGAATATCCGTATGATAGTTATCCCCTACCATCACGACATCTTCTTTCGTCAATCCAATCATGTCGAGTGCGATGTCAATCATGACCGGTTCCGGCTTCCCAATGAAGAACGGTTCTTTCTCGGTCGTCACCGTCAACACGGATGTGAGCGACCCATTCCCCGGTAAGAACCCACGTTCTGTCGGAATGGCGATATCCCCATTCGTCGAAATGAATCGGGCTCCTGAACGAATGGCGATTGCTCCTCTCGCCAACTTCTCATACGTGATGTGACGGTCGAGACCGATGACCACATAGTCTGCTTTCGGTTCATCCGTGACGTGGAACCCACGGGATTCTAGGGCGAGGCGGAGTCCGTCTTCGCCAATCATATAGACCGTCGCGCCCGGTGACATCTTCTCAATATAAAAAGCCGTCGCCATGGCACTCGTCAACACGTTTTCTGCCTTCACATTTGCCCCCATTGAAATCAACTTATCTGCAATTTGCTGTTGTGTCATCGAGGCGTTATTCGTGACGAATAAGTATGGCACGCCCGTCGCTTCTAACTCGTTGACGAATTCAACTGCCGCTTGAACGGGCTCTGTTCCGGCATACATCGTACCATCCAAATCAAATAAATATCCTTTTATCGGTTCCATCCAATCACTCGCTTTCTGGTAAGAATGCGGACACTGGTCCAAGTTCGACCTCTAAGTAGCGACGAACTTGTGTCGAGAACGCTGTGAAGTCTTGTTTTGACGTCTTCACCCATTCATCAAAGCGTGACGCGTCTGCATCGACGAACTCACGGACATAGTAAGCACGCAATCCGACGAGCGCCTTAGCGGCATTCCCCGTCTTCTCATCGAGCACGCGTTCATCGAGTAAAATGTCGACAATATCTTCATAGCTACCTGGGTCTCGCATGATGAATCCGTCAATCATCGAGTTCCCTACGTCGATGACCCCTTCTATCAGGAGGACAGCCATTCGTTGTTTCGCAAGTTCTACTGTGAACGCATCCCCGCTCAATTGATCGGTGTGCGCT
Organism: Exiguobacterium sp. AT1b; assembly: GCF_000023045.1. Taxonomy (GTDB): domain Bacteria; phylum Bacillota; class Bacilli; order Exiguobacteriales; family Exiguobacteriaceae; genus Exiguobacterium. The sequence goes on from NC_012673.1 coordinate 741,074, forward strand.
AACATCGTTTCCATTTGTTCCAGTGTCTGATTAATCTTCTCTCTATTCACAAAATACATGATGATCCCCCCTGCTGTTAATACTAATGCTTTTTCGGTCAGGAGAAAAGAATCTGTCCTATTTACATCATTTATAAAATTGTGATACACTAATCAACGGATTTAAGCCATAAAAAGTATAACACATTTAATAGAGATAACGTGGAGGGTACAACACTATGGAACGTGAATTAGCATTAGAAATCGTACGAGCAACGGAAGCCGCAGCACTCGCATCTTCGAAATGGATTGGACGTGGGCAAAAGAATGAAGCCGATGACGCAGCAACATCAGCGATGCGCGAAGTTCTCGGAACAGTGAACATGGATGCGACGGTCGTCATCGGAGAAGGTGAGCTCGATGAGGCACCGATGCTCTACATCGGGGAAAAACTCGGTACGACGTTCGGCCCGAAAGTCGACATCGCCGTTGACCCGCTCGAAGGTACATCCATTGTCGCAAAAGGACTCGGAGATGCGATGGTCGTCATCGCCGTTGCGGATGAAGGTGCCCTCCTCCACGCACCAGATATGTATATGGACAAGCTCGTCGTCGGGCCGAACTTAAAAGGAAAAGTCTCGCTCGATGAACCACTCGAGTCGATCATCGAAAAAGCGGCGAAGTATAACAATAAACGCATTGAAGAAGTGACGGTGATCATGCAAGACCGCGATCGCCACGAACACCTTCGCCAAGCCGTCATGAACGTCGGCGCACGCGTCAAATTGTTTGAGGATGGCGATGTCTCGGCCGGAATCGCAGCTGCCGTCAAAACAAATCCGATTGATATTTTCATCAGTACAGGCGGTGCTCCTGAAGGCGTCATCACGGCTGCAGCTGTCAAAGCGCTTGGCGGAGACATGCAGGCCCGTCTTCACCCGATGAATGAAGAAGAATCTGCACGCGTCATCTCGATGGGCATTGAAGATCCGCTCCAACTACTCACGCTCGACGACCTCGTCAAGAGTGATGACTGTATCTTCGCCGCGACGGGTGTCACTTCAGGTGAGTTGCTCGATGGCGTCAAGTTCTTGACGGATGATATCGTCGAGACGACGTCACTCGTCATGCGCTCGAAGACACGCACGATTCGTAAAGTCGTGGCCGAACATCACTTGTCGTTGAAGCCGTACTTACAAAAAGCTGAAATCAACACCTAATCAAAAACGCCTTGCTCAATCACTTGAGCAAGGCGTTTGTTTTCTTAAAATCCCTGTTCTGTTCCGTGCACCGGCTCATCCGAACCAACTTGATTGTCTCGAATCGAGTCGTAGAACGTCGCGTACGTCGTCGAGAAGTAAGGTCCGATGAAGAAGAACCCGATCCCGAGCGTTAAAATCCCGACGAGGAACCAACCGAAGAAGGACAAGAAGAGCATGAACGCTTCCATCTTGTGCCCATCCATGAGACGACGTGATTCTGTGATCGACTCGAGTGCCGAAAGTTCAGGCTGGTCGCGCAAAATGTACGGTGTGAGTGAGTACGAGAAGGCTTTGATGATTCCCGGTACAATCAACAACAAGGTCCACAACACGATAAAGAGGCTCATGACAAAAGACGTGATGACATGTTTGAAGTAACGTGTTTGGAACGGTTTGAACATTGTCGAGAGCGATGCACCCTTTTCACGTGATACACCGAGTGCGAGCCATGACCAACCGATGGTGAGTGGTGCAATCAAGATTTGAAGAACGGTCGACACGAGACTTAATGTGGCGTCTGTCGATGTAAGGGGCGCTGTCGAATTCGGATCAATCTCAGGCGCGAGCGATTGGGGAATCCCGTTGATGATGACGAACAAGAGTGCCAATCCGGCCATCAGCCACCATTTTCCTTTCAAGGCGTGTCGTGCATGTTGTTTCCATTCAGATCTCATAGTAACCCATCCTTTTTCATAGTCTTTCTATCAGTGTACGTGAAAAGATGACCATAGGTTTCAAAAAAACATAAAAAAAGGGGAAAGGAATTTTTCCTTTCCGCTTAGCGAATCATCACATTGCCTAAAAAGAACTGAGACATGGATAAGATCAATAACAGCACCCCGAGCGATAACACAAGGTGAGATGTGACTTTGAAGACACGGCTTCGCAAGAACGAATGGCTATATTCAAAGCGACGGATGATCAACACATGAACGAGTTCAAATAGAATGACTGCCGCCGTAAAATAAAAGGTCATCATAATATGGAAGCCAAAAAAGAACATGGCCAATATCCCGAGTCCGAAATTATGAATTCGATTATGGACGTCATCCCGATCCCCGACGGTCGTTTGTACATGTTGCATCCAAATCACCTCACTGATTAAAACCAAAAACGACGAAACGATCCTTAATGACAATTTATCACATTTTTCCAACCTCAAAACCGGAAGTCACGACTTTTTACCTAAACGAAATATTTGGAAATCAAATGTAATAAAAAAAGTGCTGACGGCTCAGCACTTCACACATTTGATTCATCGGTCTTGTTGAACTTTCGTTTCAACTTCAGTTTTTGTTTCGTCCCCCCAAAGACGGGACCACTCTCTTCTTCGTTGATTTCCGTTTCTTTCTTCAAAACGAAATAAGGACATCCAAAGTTGCAATATTCGTATACGTAGTCCATCACGTGATCAATTCGGTTCTCATAGGTCGCCAATTTGGATTGCGGTTCATAGAATCCCTTCAATCGCAATTGACCATGTCCCCAATCACCGACGATGTAATCGTACTTATCAAGCACGTCACTATAGCGTGCGATAAACGCCTCTTCATCGAAACCGTCCCGCTTTTCTTCCACGACGGTATATCCGTGGCGATTCACTCGAATCATCGTTCCCACCTCCACTCTGTTATCATAGCATGCCCCCGTCGATGCGCTCTATCCTTTTCGAATCACTTCATGACGGGCGACGATTGTTTCTCGTAATACATCCCGCAGAAGTTCGGGCATGAAATATCGCTTCGGTTGGTCTGCCAAATAAGGAAGGAGCGGACCGAACGTCAACATATCGACCGTCGCGACGCGATATGTCCGATTTAAATCCAATCGTTCCCCCATTACATATGTCTGACCGTCCCGCTGTTCGATTTGATAGAGACTCGGTTCTCCGAGAACGGTACCTCTGAAGCCGAGACCTCTGACATGCATAGTCGTGAACGTTTCTTCATTGGCATCGTGAAGGAAACGCGCCAACGTCTCCCCGTCCAATGTCAGCACACAAGGATTGATTGGATGCGGACAGATCCGATGCAACATGTTGAGCGTCACCCCACCCGGTGCAAGTCCTTCTAGCACAACGCCAGATGGGATGATCCCCACATCCGCCGCACACCATTCGACCATGCCTTCAACGAGCAGGTCACCCAGTGGAGAAGGTCCGAACCAATCAGAGGTGTATCCATCCGTCTCCGCAATCGTGACATCAAGAAGGCGTTCGGCATCTGCCCCTTCTGTATGCAACAAGGCCAATGTGTCCGGACTATCCGATTGCTGAGACAGTTCATGAAGGCGCGCTTCTTTCGATACGACTCCTGACTCGCCAAGCGTCAGTGTGACTTCTCCGACGTACTTCCCATACTTTCCGGCTTGTGCAATCAACACACCGTTCGTCATCACACCTTCATCTAAGACGTGATGTGTATGCGCACCGAGAATGACGTCGATTTCAGGAAACCTTTCAGCTAATCGCTCATCTCCAAAGAACCCAAGGTGACTGAGCGCGATGATGACATCACAATGCGCCAACTGTTTCAACGCTCGCTCCGCCGCCTCGTAAGGCGATTCAATCTGCCAGCCGAGCTCTGGGTATAACTCTTCATATGGAGCGGTCACACCAAACAGGCCGATGTGGAACCCATCTTGCTCGAGAACGAGCGTCTCATCGACCCAATTCGGTCGTGACCCGTCTGCTTCATATACATTCCCAAGTAAGATAGGAAATGTCGCTTCGTCATACAGTTCGGCCAGCCAATCATGAGGAAAGGTAATCCCTTCGTTGTTCCCGATGGTGACGGCTGTCGGACGAAGTCGCTCGAGCAAACGAACATTCAACTTCCCACGTGTCACTTCCGTCGCCGGATGGGTACGGTCGGCATGATCCCCTAAATCAAAGTACAGCGTGTCGTCCGTCCGATGTTCTTCTAGAAATGAAACAAGTTTCGGCCATTGGTCGAACTTTGAATGAAGATCGTTGTAATGAAAAATAGTCAGTGTCGTCATGGCCATCCCTTCCTTCTAAAACAAACTGATTTGTCTCGGTGCGAGTTCATACTCGAGGCCAAGGATCTCAATGAGTCGCTTCGCATTCGGTGCCGCATCCCCGGCCGAGTTGTTGTTAAAGTATACATACACATCTTTCGCTTCACGGTCAATTTCACGAAGTGAGGTCGCCAATTCTTGAAGCTCCTCTTCGCTATAGCGATACAGACAGCGAACATGCCGCCATTCTTGACTCGTCATTCCCGGTTTCTTTAGCCAACCTGATGTATTCCGCCCGTGTAAACGAACGACCGCAACGTCTGGATGGGTCACGACCGGTACGAACGGGATGCTACTCTCTTTCGTTTGCGGTTCATCGCAAATCGTGTTGATGAACCGTTGCTCCGTCAAAAATTGAAGAGTCCGGTCCCGGAACGCTTCTGAGAACCAGGTCGGATTGCGGAACTCGATGGCAATCTCGTAATCTGACAGCTCGGCACGAAGCGTTCGCAAGTAATCCAGGTGTGGCTTTGACACATCGAACCACGGCGGTAGTTGAACGAGTACAGCCCGTAATTTCCCCGCTCGTTTTAACGGGTCGACCGAGACGCGATAACGCTCAAACAGTTCAATCAGAGGCGTTTTCGGCTCACGATCATGTCCGCTCATTTCCCTGGAAACTTTTACAACGAATTGAAAATGATCTGGTGTTTCCCCATCCCATTTTTCGAAATTTTTCACAGGTTGAATCGCATAGAAGGTCGAGTCGACTTCAACAGTCGGGAAATGTCCCGCATATGTTGACAATTTATGTTTTCGTTCTTCTGGGGTCGTATACAGCAAATCGTGGTCTCCCCATCCGGTCACACCTACGTAGATCATAGCGTCCTCCTTTATGATTCTGAAATGGCGGCCGCTTTCCGCTTCGACCAGTTCCATGTGCCCATGTATGTGACGAGCAACAGGACGAGTCCCATGATGAACGGATAGCGCATATCGATATCAAAGGCGATTCCCGCCAATGTTGGTCCTAAAATGTTCCCGATACTCATATAGGCGTTGTTCATCCCCATGGCGAGACCTTGCTCATTGCCAGCCAGTTTCGACACGAGTGTGTTCAACACCGGTCGTAAAATGGATGTCGATAAGAAAATCACAAGTGTCACTGCGAAGAAGAGCATATACGTGCCCGCGAACAAAGATAACAAGAAGCCAAATGAGGCGAGTGCGATGAAAGCGAGCACGACCTTGGTCTCACCCAACCATTCGACGAGACGGTCCACCGCAAACAATTGAACGATGACACTTACAATCCCTGTTCCGGTTACCATGATGGCAATTTCTTGTGGTGTCGCACTGAACATCTCGCTGACATAGAGTCCGAGTACCGATTCATACGCCATCAGACCAAACGCCATCACGAGGTTGATGACCAATACGAAGAAGTATGGTTTTCGCGTCGACATGACCAGCTGTGTCGGTAAAGATTCTTTTATTTTTGGTGCCACGTACGGAGCACGGTCCGGCTCCTTAAGAAGGAGTACAGACGAAATGACAGCGATAAACGATACAATCGCTGAAACGAGCAACGGTGTCTTCAAGCCAAATTCAGCAAAAAAGCCCCCAATCCCTGGTCCGACCACAATTCCAAGCGACATTGCCGCGGAAATATAACTGTTTCCTCGAGCTCGTTGCTCGAGTGTCGTGATATCTGCCACATAAGCGAAGATGGCAGGAATCAAAAGCGCTGCACCAACACCCCCGATGGCACGAGAGACGAGAAGAATCGTTAAATTATCTGATAGATAGAAGACTCCCATCGAGATGGTGAATCCGATTAGACCGAGAATGATCATGAGTCGGCGGCCGTAGACGTCCGCCCATTTCCCGGCAATCGGTGACATGACGAGTTGGGCACCCGCAAATACGGAAATCATGAGTCCGGCGGCTGTCCCTCCCTCGCCAATCATCTTTAAGTAATCCGGAATAATCGGGATGATGATCCCAAACCCGGCGACGGCGATAAACATGTTCAACATGAGAATCGCCAATTGATTTTTTTGTTTTGTCGTCAACGCATGTCACTCCCTTTTCATCTTTCCATTTTACTGTTTGAGTTCACATCCAGGCAAACAATAAGACAGAAAAAACCCATCCTTGACCAAAGGATGGGCGAGACTTATGAGATGCGTGATTGAGCGAGTGATTCTTGTGACGTTCCCTTCGGAAGAAGAAGCGTGATCGCATAGACGATCATCGTCGGAACTGCCCAGGCAAGTCCGATATCCGCCATTGGTAAGCTTCCGATCCAAGAAGTGACCGCAGAAGGCTGGATGCCATTCCACGTTTCAAAGAACGAGAGCACGAGCGCCGTGTAAATTGTCGCTTTCATCGCCACACCAGGGTTTCGTTGAAGACGTTCCGTCACCGATACGAGCACGAGTGCGATCATGACCGGATAGAGGAGCGTGAGAAGCGGCACGGCGATTTGAATCAACGAGCTCAAACCGACGAGTGAGATCATGAACCCAAACAATGTTGTCGCGATGACGACATGATGATATTTGAGAGAATCAAACTGGTTGCTGATGAAGCGTGAGAACTCTGAGATGAGTCCAACTGCTGTCGTCAAACAAGCGAGGAAGACCGCTAACCCGAGTGCGAGCATTCCGACTTGTCCGTAAGACGTACCTGCGAACGCTTGGAGAAGGCTTGCGCCACTTGTCGTTCCTTCTGCGACTGTCATATTCGCACCGATCGAACCGAGCGAGATATAGACGAGCATCAAACAGGTAACGGCAAGCATCCCTGCAGAGCGAAGGAGCGAAGACGCTTCTTTTTGGTCACTCAATCCATTGGCTTTCAACGTGACGAGGACGATTGCCCCAAAGACGAGGGCCCCGAATACATCCATTGTCAAATAGCCTTGTTGGAAACCTTGGCCGAGTGCGCCCACCCATGTCTCAAACCCTTCTGCTGGCGCTCCCGGCTCTCCGAGAGGCGAGATGAGGTTTGTGATTCCAATCGCTGCGAGTAAGAACAAGAGGATTGGTGTGATGATGCGTCCGATGACTTCAATCAACTTTTGAGCACGAAGCGTCAAGAAGAACGTCAACCCGAAAAAGACGGTCGAACTCATCGCGAGTGTCAAAGTAGAAGGCGCATCGAGAAACGGGACGAGTCCCATTTCATACGTGACGGCAGCCGTACGCGGAATTCCGAAGAATGGTCCGATGGCTACATACATCAATCCTGTCAAAACGAGTGCGAGACGCTTTGGAATATAACGAGCAATTTGGTCTGTCCCACCGCCGACCCGAGCGACTGCGAACAAAGCAAGAAGCGGTAAACCGACACCCGTAATGACGAACCCGATCATCGCCGGTACGAGGTTTTCCCCCGCCAAGGCGCCGAGCTCTGGTGGGAACAGCAAGTTCCCGGCCCCAAAGAATAAAGCAAAAATCGTAAACGCTAACGGGAACAATGTCGATTTTTTCATACAACTACCTCCATACACTTGATATTCCGAACGACTTAACAAAAAAATAATAACTAAATTTTCTGACAATATATCGCTTGGTCTATTTCATTATACACACTTCCCATCGTTTGACCACCCCATCTCAAAAATTCGAGGTTTAATTTTTTGAAATGTAGATTTCATAAAAAAAATCTCCCTTCACACGTAGGGAGATTTAAGCGGTTAATAGCGGATATCAAACTTACGGAATGCTTGATCGTCTGCCTTCGTTTCGGCAATTCGCTCGACGCCGACGAACCGATTGCCATCTTTCAACGCCTGCTGGAAAGCATCTACCTCATTCGCCGTTCCTTCGACATGAAGTTCGACTGTCCCGTCACTCAAATTGCGCACCCATCCTTTGATACCGAATCGTTGCGCGGTCTCCTGTGAAAAATATCGAAACCCGACACCTTGGACGCGTCCAGATACAATCAAACGTTTAGCAACTCTCATTCTATTTTCCTCCTTTATTTTGTCAAAGATGTTTAGAGGTCCTTACTTTAGGAAACAGTATTTAAGTAAAATAATGGAATTGGAGTGGTTATATGAATGATATTATTAATCTTGTCACGAAGGTCTCCGACTGGCTTTGGGGCGTGCCGATTATCTCGTTACTCGTCTTGTCCGGTATCTTTCTCACCATCAAGCTCGGTTTCTTTCAGTTTCGTTACCCCATCTACATATTCAAGCAAACGTTCGGCAGTATCTTCAAAAAGCCGAAAGGTGAAGGTGATATCAGTCCGAGACAAGCGTTGACATCAGCCCTCTCTTCAACAGTCGGGGCCGCGAACATCATCGGTGTACCTGCAGCGATCATGTTCGGGGGACCGGGTGCCATCTTCTGGATGTGGGTCATCGCTATCATCGGCATGGCCATCAAGTTTTCAGAGAGTGTGCTGGCCGTCCACTACCGTGAAAAAAATGACGCTGGCGAATTTGTCGGGGGACCGGTCTACTACATATCAAAAGGACTCCGTTGGAAATGGCTCGCGACCTGGTTCGCCTTCGCCCTCATGATCGAACTCATTCCGAGTATCATGGTACAAGGGAACGCCGTCAGCTCGGCAGTCCGTGAGACGTTCAATGGGAACACGCTCATCACCGGTATCGTCGTCGCTATTCTTGTTGGCATCATCGTCTTTGGTGGACTGAAGCGCATCGCGAAAGTCACGGAGATCGTCGTTCCTGGCATGGCACTCGTCTATGTCGGAGCCGGAATCGTCATCGTCTTGATGAACTTCTCTGAGATTCCAAACGTGCTCAGTCTCATCTTCTCGTATGCGTTCGAGCCGATGGCCGCGTTCGGAGGATTTGCCGGAGCTGCCGTCGCCGAGACGATTCGTTGGGGCTTCGCCCGTGGACTCTATTCTAACGAAGCGGGTCTTGGAACTGCACCGATTGCCCACGCCGCTGCACAAACGGATCACCCAGTGCGCCAAGGATTCTGGGCGGTCATCGGTATCGTCATCGATACGCTCATCATTTGTAGCACGACCGCCTTCGTCGTCTTGTCTTCCGGTGTGTGGACGGCAGACGGAGCGATGGATGACCCAGCGGCGTTGACGACGATCGCCTTCCGTGAATACTTCGGTTACACGGGAAGCTTACTCGTCACCATCTCGCTCATCTTCTTCGTTCTCTCAACCATTATCGTCATCATCTTTTACGGCTCGCGACAAGCCGAGTACTTGTTCGGTTTGACGGCAGGGAAAATCATGAAGGCCGTCTATATCGTTTCGATTGTCATCGGTGCAATCGGAGGCGCCCAAATGATTTGGAACTTCCTCGACTTGATGCTCGCGATGATCCTCATCCCGAACATGATTGCCGTCCTGCTTCTAAGTGGTGAAGTGAAACGATTGACGACCGAATTCTTCACATCCGAGAAGTACTATAAGAAAGATATCGCCGAAGAAGAGGCGTCTTAACCAACAATCCGACTGCTTAGGCAGTCGGATCTTTTTTAGGATGCAGGTTCGACTTTCTCGATTCCCGCCTTGATGGCTTGTACCGAGGCGTCAAACTTCTGTTGTTCTTCCTCCGTCAATTCAATCTCGATGATCTTACGAATACCGCTCCGGTCGATCAAGGCCGGTACGCCGATATGCACGTCACTCGCCCCGTACTCGCCGTCTAAATGAGCACCAATCGTCACGACGGAGTTTTCATTTCGCACGATGGCCCGGATGATGCGAAGCAATCCGACCCCAATCGCATAATAGGCGGCACTCTTATACTCGATAATCTGATAAGCGGCGTCGCGCACGTCAGTATAAATCGCTTCGAGGTCCTCGAACTGATACTGTTCGTTCTCTGCTAACAGTTCATCGATACTCTTCCCATAGATACGAGCGTTGTTCCATGCGACAAATCCCGTATCGCCATGTTCCCCCATATAATAAGCGTGGCAGTTTCGTGGCGACAATTCGAAATAGTCTCCGAGTTTGTAACGGAGTCGTGCTGTATCGAGGACCGTTCCTGAACCGATGACACGTTCTTTTGGTAAACCTGATGCTTTCCAAGCGACGTGTGCCATCACATCGACCGGGTTCGTCGCGACGACTAAGATGCCGTCAAATCCACTCTTCATCAGGTCTTGTGTGACGGTGCGGACGACCTTTGCATTTTGCTCGACGAGGTCCATCCGTGTCTGCCCAAGTTTTTGTGCGGCTCCTGCCGTGATGACGACGATATCTGCGTCTTTACAATCCGAGTAGTCGCCTGCCCAAATCCGGACCGGTGTCGGGGCGAATGAGATCCCATGATTGAGGTCCATCGCCTCCCCTTCTGCCTTGGCATGATTCGAGTCGATCAAGACGAGCTCCTCACAAAGGGCAGCCGTCGATAATTGATAAGCAAAACTGACCCCGACCCAACCGGCACCGATGACGGCGATGCGAGTGATGTCTTTCGGGTCAATCTCATCTTTATGCGGAATACGTGACATGTGTATCCATCCTTTCCATGATTCATTCTCTTTTTTAGCATACCCGACTCTTCCATCTTTAACGACAAAAGCTGCATGAAAAATACGTGATTCCGTTATATATCTTATGTCGGTTCAAAGATTCCTGTATTCCGAATATAACCGAAAATCTGAATCGTCTCACTTTCCAAGATGAACGGAATTCTTTCTCTCTCTAAAATTGAGATGAGTTCGGTGGACATATCACAAACATCTGGGTCAAGAATCACTCCCTTATAGAGCAGTACGCTTGGTCGCAAACGAATCCATTCGATGGAGCGTAAACGAGATTCCAGCCAAATCTCATCCCACTCTCCCCACAATATTTCATACTCGGACAACAAGTCGCTTGGAAACAACGTATCCTCCCCTAAGTATTTTATTTGATACGGCGGCGCATAAGTCAACTCTTCAGAGACAGCTCGATTGAGACGCTTCCATTTTGTCTCGTTCATCACCGATGTCAATTGGTGTCTCTCTATGTATTGGAGTTCTTCTCGTCGGTTCTGTTGAACCTTCTATCATAAGCTCTAATTTTTCAATCGTTCGTAACACTTCTTTACGGTTCTGCTTGCTTTTCATCCAAGCGGGTAATCGACTTTCGAGACTACGGTTCGTTCCCTCGCTCGTCCGAATCTTCGCGTCAATATAATCCTTAATATAGTTGAGGTGTTCACGGTTGTAAGCCCATAACACATGACCAAAACATCCTGCTTGTAAAAATAGCGGCAATCCAAAATAAACATCGACAGCTTCTCCGACGTATTTCGAACCGCTCTCCTTTGTTTGCAAATGACCGCAATGAAGACAGCTTAGGCGTACCTCATCATTCCTCTCCCACACATCAGCCTGTCTCCCGCAACTCGGGCAAATAACAAGCATAGGATTCATAAATGAATATATGTCTCGGCTCTCTAATAAAAATCGATGGGTCACGTTATCGCCTCCTTATTTCATTATACAAAATATTCTCGACAACAAAACGGAACGCTATTGCGTCCCGTCTGAATCTTACTGTGTCACGTTTCTTTACGGTCATAGATGTAATGAATCGGTCGAACTTCCAGTCTCCACCCCAGCTCTTCTACTCCTTCTACTTGAGTCGTCGGATGCAGGGATGCGATGCGAACTGCATCCTCGAGATCATCCGCTTCAATCAAGAATGTACTCCCAATCACTTCTTTCGTTTCAGTGAACGGTCCATCCGTCACCGTAATCTGATTTGATTGACGCTTTAACACTTTCATACGTGTATCAAGTCCTAAGTCTAACAACACTCGGTCACTCGCATAAAGGTCTTTCATGAACGGTTCACATTGATTCATGATTCCCTCCATTTCCTGTTCTGATTTTTCATCCATTTTTTCAGCATTAAAATAGCCGATTCCCAAAAATAACATGCTTATCCTTCCTTTCCATTCAATTGATTTGCTTGAGCTTGTCGAGTGAGAAATACTCGTTCCCTCTCATTTTCCGTTAGAGTAGACGCATGTTGAAAAGCTCGAGATGCTTCATCATATCGCTCTAGTCGATGTAACAAATTTCCTTTGACGCTATAGAGTAAATGATAGTGTCGGAGTCGCTCTGTTTGTTCAATTTGACGTATCTGTTCTAATGCGACATCCGGACCATAAACCATTGAGATCGCCACCGTTCGATTCAGTGCAACCACAAGTGAACCGGTCAGTTCGAATAAGCCATCATATAACTTTATAATGGTTGACCAATCTGTATGTGCATAATGTGTCGCTTGAGCATGTTGTGCGGCAATCAATGCCTGATACATGATGAACCCCGGTGTTTTCGTGATCTCTATAGCACGTAATAAGTGAGATAACCCTTGATCAATCAACTTTCGGTCCCACTTAGAACGATCTTGATGTTCTAACAACACCATTTCACCTTCTCGATTAAATCGCGTTGATAAGCGAGAGGCTTGAAAACACATTAATGCGTTCAAGCTTTCGACTTCAGCATGTCCTGGGCGCCATACTGATAAATCCATCCCTAGACGCATGGATTCATGACAAAGATCATGACGAACGAGCTGATGCCCACTTGAATTTAAATACCCTTCGTTGAACATGAGGTAGATGGTTTGAAGGACACTGTTCAAATGTTGGTCGTCATTTTCCGGATCAGGTAAATGAAAGGGGATCGACAATCTCTGAATTTTCTTCTTTGCCCGCAGAATTCGTTGTGAAATTGTCACCTCACTTGTCAAATAAGCACTAGCTATGTCATGCGTCGTCAATCCACAAACGTATTTCAACGTTAAGGCGACTTGTGATTCTTTTGAAAGCGATGGGTGGCACGACATCAACATTAAGCGGAGCATATCATTTCCAACGTCGGCATCTTGTTCGATTTGGCTAGCGAAATTTTGTTTAACAAGGTACTCGGTTTTAAGGACTTCATATTTTTGATTGAAGTTTTTGGTTCTTCTTAGATCATCGATTGCTTTGTACGTTGCGACTTTAATTAACCATGATGACGGATAAGTGGGAACGCCTTTTTTCATCCAATGTGAAAAAGCTGTCTCAAATACATCTTGTGTCAAGTCTTCTGCTGTTTCGATGTGGTGTACGTATCGCATGCACGTAGCAAATACTTTACCGTAATGCTCATTCCAAATCGTATCAAATTGGTCTATGCTTCGATCATCAATCACCATACCGCCTCCCTTCAAACAAGTCCCTTATATATGTAACGAATGAAGCGACCGTATTTCGACAGAATGTACAAGTTTTTTAAACTTTTTTGTAACTCTATTCTCTTTCGACCCGACCTAACCTCTTGCCTGCGAACGTAAATAAAAAAGCGTGATTGATGTATGAAACATCAATCACGCTTTACGTTATTCGGACGGATAATCCTTATCCAATCGAACCTTCCATCTCGAACTTGATGAGACGGTTCATTTCGACCGCATATTCCATTGGCAATTCTTTTGTGAATGGCTCGATGAAGCCCATCACGATCATTTCTGTCGCTTCTTCTTCCGAAATTCCACGGCTCATAAGGTAGAAGAGTTGCTCTTCTGACACTTTTGAGACTTTCGCTTCGTGCTCGAGCGACACTTGGTCGTTCAAGATTTCGTTGTACGGAATCGTATCTGACGTCGACTCGTTGTCCATGATGAGCGTGTCACACTCGATGTTCGAGCGTGCGCCCTTCGCCTTACGGCCGAAGTGGACGATTCCACGGTACGATACTTTTCCGCCTTGTTTCGAAATCGATTTCGAGACGATAGACGACGACGTGTTTGGTGCGAGGTGAATCATTTTCGCGCCAGCGTCTTGGTGCTGTCCTTTACCAGCGAGGGCGATTGAGAGTGTCATCCCACGTGCGCCTTCCCCTTTCAAGATGACAGCCGGGTATTTCATCGTGAGTTTCGAGCCGATGTTTCCATCGATCCACTCCATTGATCCACCCGCTTCACAGACTGCACGTTTCGTTACCAAGTTGTAGACGTTGTTCGCCCAGTTTTGGATTGTCGTGTAACGGCAGTATGCATCTTTGTTGACGAAGATCTCAACGACCGCTGAGTGAAGCGAGTTCGTTGTATAGACCGGTGCCGTACATCCTTCGACGTAATGAACCGATGCGCCTTCGTCGACGATGATAAGCGTACGCTCGAACTGACCCATGTTTTCCGAGTTGATGCGGAAATAGGCTTGGAGCGGTTGCTCGAGTTTCACGCCTTTTGGTACGTAGATGAACGAGCCACCCGACCAAACTGCTGAGTTGAGGGCCGCAAACTTGTTGTCCGTCGGCGGAATCAACTTCCCGAAGTACTCTTTGAAGATTTCTTCGTCTTCTTTAAGGGCTGTGTCTGTATCTTTGAAGATGACACCTTTTTCTTCGAAGTCTTCTTGCATGCTGTGGTAGACAACCTCAGACTCATACTGAGCCGAGACACCTGCCAAGTATTTTTGCTCTGCTTCTGGGATACCGAGCTTGTCAAACGTACGTTTGATTTCTTCTGGTACCTCATCCCATGAGCGTTCTGTCTTTTCAGATGGTTTGACATAGTACGTGATTTCGTCGAAATCAAGTGCCGAGAGGTCTCCGCCCCATGTCGGCATCGCCATCTTGTTGAAGTGATCCAACGACTTCAAACGGAAGTCGAGCATCCATTGTGGCTCTTCTTTCATGCGTGAGATCGTCTCTACGATTTCTGTCGTCAAGCCACGGCCTGAACGGAAAATCGAAACGTCCCGATCATGGAAGCCGTATTTATAATCGCCAATTTCCGGCATGTTCTTTGCCATATCGGTCTCCTCCTTCTCCTTACGCGTCCTCGTCTACTCCTTTTTCAAGCGCTTTCCACGCGAGCGTGGCACACTTGATTCGAGCCGGGAATTTCGATACGCCTGAGAGCGCCTCGATATCACCGAGGTCAAACGTATCCGTGTCGTACTCTTTGCCTTGAACCATTTCAGAGAAGATGTTGGCGAGTTGAAGCGCCTCTTCTACTGTTTTTCCTTTGACGATTTGGGTCATCATCGATGCCGAGGCAAGACTGATTGAGCAGCCCTCCCCTTCAAACTTTGCATCTTTGACGATGTTGTCTTCGACCTGTAGTTGAAGACGAAGCGAATCCCCACACGTCGGGTTGTTCAAGTCCACCGTCACGCCATCTTCGATGACGCCACGGTTTCTTGGGTTTTTATAGTGATCCATGATGACCTGTCGGTACAACATGTCGAGATTATTAAAACTCATAATTGAAATACTCCTTCGTTTGACGTAATCCCTCGATGAAGCGGTCGACTTCTTCTTTTGTGTTGTACAAATAGAAGCTCGCCCGTGCCGTCGATGATTGCTTCAAAAGACGCATGAGTGGTTGTGCACAGTGGTGACCGGCACGAACCGCGATGCCTTGCATATCGAGAACGGTCGCGAGGTCGTGCGCGTGCACGTCCTTCAAGTTGAACGTGACGAGACCAACGCGATCTTCAGGACCGTAAATCTCAATCCCTTCAATCGTTTTCATCTGTTCAATCGCGTAAGACGCGAGTTCACGTTCGTGTGCTTCGACGTTCTCAAGACCGATTTCTTCTAAAAAGTCGATGGCAGCCGCAAGTCCGACCGCTCCGGCGATAATCGGTGTCCCCGCTTCGAAACGGTACGGGATGTCTTTCCACGTCGATTCATACAAATCGACATAGTCGATCATCTCGCCACCGAACTCGACCGGCTCCATGTTTTTGAGGAGTTGTTTCTTCCCATATAAGACACCGATTCCAGTCGGTCCGAGCATCTTATGTCCAGAAAAGGCGAGGAAGTCACAGTCGAGTGCTTGGACGTCCAATTTTCGATGCGGTGCACTTTGTGCGGCATCGACGACCATGACAGCACCTTTTTCATGCGCGAGTCGAGCGACTTCGGCAATCGGGTTAATCGTCCCGAGTACGTTCGAGACGTGGCTCATCGCGACGATTTTCGTCCGGTCCGATAACACCGCTTGAACGGCATCCAGTGTGACCCGTCCGTCCGGCGTGAGCTCGACGTATCGAAGCGTCGCGCCTTTACGTTTAGCGAGTTGTTGCCACGGAATCAAGTTCGCATGGTGTTCCATCGGGGTGAGGACGATTTCGTCGCCTTCACCGACATTCGCATCTCCGTAGCTCGATGCGACCAAGTTGATGGCCGTCGTCGTTCCACGAGTGAAAATGATTTCTTCAGGAACCGCCGCATGGATGAACGAGCGGACGCGTTCGCGTGCTCCTTCATACGCATCCGTCGCTTGCGTCCCGAGCGTATGGACGCCACGATGCACGTTCGAATGGTTGCGACGATAATAGTCCTCGATCGCCTCGATGACAGCGATCGGCTTTTGTGAGCTCGCCGCGCTATCAAGATAAACGAGCGGGTGTCCATTGATTTCCTGATCTAAAATCGGAAACTGTTCACGAATCGAGGCGTTCAACATCTTAACGTACTTTCCCTTCGATGACTTCGCGGAGACGGTCTTTGACCGAATCGATTGCGAGTTCTTCGACGACAGGCGTCAAGAATCCGTGGATGATTAAACGCTCTGCCTCTTGGCGAGACAAACCACGGCTCATCAAGTAGTACAATTGAACATCATCGACACGGCCGACTGATGCCGCGTGACCTGCCATAACATCATCTTCATCGATGAGAAGAATCGGGTTGGCATCCCCACGAGCTTTTTCAGAGAGCATCAAGACGCGCTCTGTTTGCACACCGTTTGATTTTGACGCACCGTGGTGAATCATCGATGTCCCGCTGAAGATCGCAGTGGCTGCGTCTTTTTGGACACCGTGAATCAAGATGAACCCTTCAGATGCTTTTCCGAAGTGGTCGGTACGGATGTTGAAGTTTTGTTTTTGTGCACCGCGACCGATTGTCACAGCTTTTGTATCCGAATACGTGTTGTCTCCGACGAGGTGAGTCTTCGTCTCAACGACCGAGTTCCCGTCGTTCATGTGACCGAGCGCCCAATCAAGACGACCGTTCGCATAGACGACGCCGCGACGGTTCATGAACGTAAGTGCAGATTCAGCGAGTTGATCGACACCACCGAAGACGACTTTTGCGTTCTCTCCAGCGAATACTTCCGTCACGACGTTGACCGTGTGCGGTTCGTTCGTACCAGAAAGGAAGTTTTCGATGTATGTCACTTCACTGCCTTCGTCAGCGACGAGGATCGTGTGGTGATAGAGGGCACCGTTCGCCTGTTCCATCGTGAAGATCGCTTGAAGCGGATCTTTCAATTGTGTGTTTTTCGGTACGTAAATGAACGCCCCACCGTTTGTGAGGGCAGCGTTCAGCGCCGAAAGACGTTCTTCATCGACACGTACGCCTTCCGTCATGAAGTATTTCTCAACGAGCTCAGGATGTTGCTCCATCGCTTCTTTGATTCCCATGAACAAGACGCCTTCTGGCATCGACAATTCGTTATAGACGACATGACCATTGCGTTCAACGAGCACGTTTGTCCGGTGGTCTCCGAGGAGTGATTCGATGTCAGCTGTCAAACCGTCTTTCGGTCCGAGATTGACATCACCCGCTGCGAAGTCCCACTTATCAATTTTAATCTTTTCAACTTTTGGCAAAGCAAGTGTCGGCGCAAGTTCTGCTGCCTCTTTACGACGGTTGACCATCCATGCTGGTCCGCCGAGCGCTTCTGCACGTGCCGACAACGCTTGTGCATCCAATTCAAATTGTACGGTCATCGTACAGCCTCCTTACGCTTCTGTGTCTACTGTCATTCCGAGTTCTTGCTTCACCCAGTCGTAACCTTCTGCCTCGAGTCGTTGTGCGAGCTCTTTACCACCAGACATGACGATTTTTCCGTCCATCATGATGTGTACGAAGTCTGGCTCGATATAGTTGAGGAGACGTTGATAGTGCGTGATGATCAAGCAGCCGAACTCTTCTGAACGCATTTCGTTTACGCCTTTGGCAACGACTTTAAGGGCATCGATATCAAGACCTGAGTCGATTTCATCCAAGATGGCGATGTTCGGTTGAATCATCATCATTTGAAGAATTTCGTTACGTTTCTTCTCGCCGCCTGAGAATCCTTCGTTTAAGTAACGGTGTGCCATTTCTGAAGGGATTTCGAGAAGTTCCATCTTCGCATCGAGTTCACGGATGAACTTCATGAGCGAGATTTCTTGACCTTCTTCACGACGTGAGTTGATTGCTGAACGCAAGAAGTCCGCGTTTGTGACACCACTGATTTCAGCCGGGTACTGCATCGCAAGGAACATCCCTGCTTGTGCGCGCTCGTCGACTTCCATCTCGAGGACATCTTCGCCGTTTAATTCGACGCTTCCCCCAGTGACCTCATAAAGTGGATGACCCATGAGTGCTGATGCGAGTGTTGATTTACCAGTCCCGTTCGGACCCATGATGGCATGAATTTCGCCACCTTTAATTTCTAGGTTAAGACCTTTGACAATCTCTTTTCCTTCGATTGAGACGCGGAGGTCATCAATTTTCATTTGTGGTACGTTAGACATTCGGATACCCCTTCCGTATTTTCTCGCCATAGTGAATGGCGTAGATTAGATATATTCTAATCTTAGACTAGTCATTTTTTTATTTCAAGCGACTCACCTTAGAATTCATTCTCAATAGAATGATAAAAGTTGAGAATGCTAATAGTAGGAAATCAAGACATTATCCGGCATTTTCTTCGACGAGTGCGAGGACTGCTTTCCGTTCCCGTACGGCAGCCGCGAAGAAGAAGGCACCACACCCCGTCAAGAGTGCCAAACTTCCGAATACAGGAAGAGACGACTGACCGAATGTATCGAGTAATACACCCCCGATAATCGGTCCGATTGTCTGTCCGAGTGACGTCAATCCCATCGCCCCGAAATAAGTGCCCCGTAAATGTTCCGGCGCGAGTTCATCCGTCAAGACGTCCGTCATCGTGAACATCAACACCTCACCGACGGTAAAGATGGCCATCGCGACAAATAGGACCCACTCTACCGTCGCAAATCCGATGAGCAAAAGTCCGAATGACAACGTCGAAATCCCGAAGAAGAGTGACTTGATCGGAGAGACACGAATCCCGAAACGCATGATCGGATATTGGACGATGAGAACCGTGATGGCGTTTGTCGTCAATAAGTAAGCGAACAATCTCGAACCGTCTTCTAATCCGTCGCGTAGCGCGATGAATTGCGGAAGCGTCGAATTGAACTGACTGTAACCGATAATCGCGAAAATCATCCCGATGATGACTGCACGGAATGTCCGGTCGTCTCGTAGGACACGAAACGTCTCCGTCAAGCGTGGGCGTGCCTTGACCCCATCCCCTTCTTCAAACGGATATTTGTAAAACAAGGTCGAGATAATGATTCCGTATAATACGTAGACAGCCGTCACAACGAAGAATGCAGTCTTCACACCAGTGAGTGACAAGACGACAGCCAAGAGTGGCCCGATGGCCGCGGCGATATTGATCATGAAGTAACGGACGTTATAGACGATGACCCGTTGGTCCGCCTGTGTCGTGTCACTGATGAGCGCACGCGAAGCCGGTTCTAGGAATGATCGTGACATCCCCATCAACATCGACAACATGTAAAACCAAAACAGTTCCGTCGCAAGTGCGAGACCAGCGAACGTGACGGCATTCAGCACGATCCCAATCAACATGAGTTGTTTTCGTCCATACCGATCAGAGAGTGTCCCCCCAAAGAAGCTCATGAACAGACCTGAAAGTGCCGTCACGGCAAAGATCGTTCCGATCACACTCGCCGAAAAGCCGAGCGTAGCCAGATAGATCGCAAAAAATGGCATGACAAAAAACGTCGCCAGTCGTGCAAAAAACGTCCCGAACAGGACGCCCCACGTCAGTGGATGAATCTGTCTGAGCTTCATCAAAATCCCCCCTTTTCTTTCATATATGTAGTGTACTTCTCTTTATGAAAGAACACTAGACAAAAAAAGACCCAGGAGGAAGACTCCTGAGTCGAGATGACTTATTGTTTGACCGGTACGACCGCACCTTTATATTCGTCTAAGATCCACTGTTGTGTCTCTTCAGACGTCAATACTTCGAGGAGTGCTTTGACGCGCTCATCTTCTTCGTCCCCTTCACGCGTGACGATCAAGTTGACGTATGGTGAATCTTCCCCTTCGAGTGCGATTGCATCTTCAAGTGGGTTGAGACCTGCGTCGATCGCATAGTTCGTGTTGATGAGGACCGCATCGCCTTCTCCGTTATTGTAAGCCGTCGGAAGAAGTGCTGCTTCCACGTCCGTCTTGAATTTCAAGTCTTTCGGGTTGTCGACGATGTCAGCGACCGTCGCATCGACCGTCTTGCCTTCAGCAAGCGTGATGAGACCTTCTGACTGGAGCATCGTAAGGATTCGTCCGTGGTCAGCGACCGATGAGCTCATGATGATTTCCGCACCTTCAGGAAGCTCGTCGAGCGATTTGTATTTTTGTGAGTAGACACCGATCGGCTCGATGTGGACGCCACCCGCTGATGCGAATTTGTAGTCTTTGTTTTCAGCCATTTGTGACTTGAGGTATGGTTCGTGTTGGAAGTAGTTCGCATCGAGCTCCCCGCTCGCGAGCGTCTTGTTCGGAAGCACGTAGTCTTGGAACTTCTTGATTTCGAGTTTGTAACCTTTTGCTTCATATTCTTCTTGTACGTGCTCTAAAATCTCAGCGTGCGGTACGTTTGACGCACCGACAATCAATGTTTTGTCATCGCCAGAACCTGTTTCTGCCTCTTCCCCGCCGCAAGCCGCGAGAACTGTGAATGCTGATAATGCCGTCAATCCGAGTACTGTTTTCCAAGTTTTCATAATGAATCCCTCCAAATAGTATATGTGTGATTATGCTGAACGTTTATCAATTTTCGTGACGAGTCGGTCACCGATGAATTGGATGACGAACACGATGATCAAGATGAGCACCGTCGCCACGAACGTGACGTCGTTTTGTGAGCGTTGGAATCCTTCCAAGAAGGCCAAGTTCCCAAGTCCGCCGCCACCGACGACTCCCGCCATTGCCGTATAACCGACGATGGCTACGATGGTCACTGTGAGTCCCGACACGATTGCCGGAAGAGCTTCCGGAATCAAGACTTTATAGATGATTTGCCATTTCGTCGCTCCCATCGATTCGGCCGCCTCGATGACCCCACGGTCGACTTCACGAAGCGCAAGTTCGACCATCCGAGCGTAGAACGGTGCCGCTCCGATGATGAGCGCCGGAAGCGCCGCCGTCGAACCGAGCATCGTCCCGAGTAGGAACAACGTGAACGGGATGAGTAAGATAATTAAGATGATGAACGGAATCGAACGGAACACGTTGACGATCGCGCTGACGAAAACGTAAATCGGACGATTCTTCAATAAAAGTGATTCGTTTGTAATGTAGAGAATCAAACCTAAAGCGAGTCCGATCACAAACGTCGCCACACCTGCGACGAGCGTCATATATAGCGTCTCCCAAGTCTGTTCCATCATAATTTGCCAATCTACGTTAGGAAACATCGCTTTCCACCTCCACTTCTACGGATTGCGAACGAATCGACGTGATGGCACGTTCGATTTCACTTGCTTCCCCAATCAGTTGGATGAATAGCGTACCGAGCGCACCGACTTGTGACTGGGTCACGTTCCCGCCGATGATGTTGAATCCGATATCATGCGTCTTGAGGACGTCAGACAAAATCGGTTGTTCTGCCGTCTCGTTCAAGAATTTCAATTTGACGATTTGACCGCTCGGATACCGTTCTTTGAGGTGTTCGAACGTGAGCGACAGATCGTCGACCGCCCCGATTTGCTTGACGAATTCTTTCGTAATCGGTTGCTCCGGATGTTGGAACACGTCCGAAACTTGACCCGTCTCGACGACTTTTCCGGCCTCCATCACGGCGACACGGTGACAAATCTTTTGGATGACGTGCATCTCATGCGTGATGAGGACAATCGTCAATCCGAGTTTCTTATTGATGCTGACGAGCAGTTCGAGAATCGAATCCGTCGTCTTCGGGTCGAGCGCGCTTGTCGCTTCGTCACAGAGGAGAACCTCAGGATTGGTAGCGAGCGCGCGGGCGATCCCGACTCGCTGTTTTTGACCGCCCGACAGTTGCGATGGATAGCTATCCTCACGACCAGCCAAACCTACGAGCTCGACGAGTTCCTGGACGCGTCGTTTCCGCTCACTTGCCGGAACCCCGATCAGTTCGAGTGGGAAACTGATGTTTTCTGCGACCGTGCGCGACCACAGAAGATTAAAGTGCTGGAAGACCATCGAGACGTTCTTGCGAACTCCCCGTAATTCTTTCGGGCTGAGCTTCGTGAGCTCACTCCCGGCGACCTCGATTTCACCGCTTGACGGAGACTCGAGACGGTTGAGTAATCGGATGAGCGTCGACTTCCCCGCTCCCGAATATCCGATTATTCCAAAAATTTCACCGCGATCAATCGTTAGTGACACATCATCGACCGCCTGGACACGACCATTCTTCGTATCGAACCATTTGGCGACGTTTCGTAATTGAATCAATACCTTTCCCTCCTGACAACAAAAAAAGCGCGCACGTTTGAGCAAACGTGCGCACTTTATCGTACGGACAACGATTGCTCTCATCTGTCAAGGTTTCTCACCTTGCTGGAATTAGCACCATTTCGGATTGCTCCGCGGTTGCTGGGCGTCATAGGGCCAGTCCCTCAGCCTCTCTTGATAAGAGTGTTGTGTATTCGATTAGCTTTATCATAGCGACAGCTTTTTCTGCTGTCAAATCCTTTTTTCAAAAAAATTAAAAAAAGGTGCCGTCCGAGGACGACACAGAACGTAGCACCTTGAGTCACGGAAGGACAGCCCATAGATGAAAATCTTTTGCCCGTTCAAGATTTACATCCTTATATGGGGGAGATTCACCAATCATCACTCGATCTTAGCTTGGACCGTGCGATTATACGGAACGTCTGTCTTCGCTTGATTTTTTTGGGGGACAATCGAAGGGAAGACTGACGTGTATTCGTATAAAGGTAGCAGCGGCTTCGCCAAAACGTCTTGATATCGGGAATATCGCGTCCTATTTTGTGTTCAAGTAAGATGTTGTAATGAATATACCATTCGTGAACTTTCTGTGTCAACTGATTATTTAAAATTTTCAGATTATTCTAATGTTCCTCTCTCACTTCACGAAAGAGAGGACATGTTGCACATTTTGAAACGCGTACAATCGATCTTGAACCTCGCCATTTTCAAGCTTCAACAAGGCGGGTACGCTCATCACTTGGTAAGCTTCTAGCTCTTTTGGGATATAGTTCGCATCTCGCTTTTCGATTTTAATTTTAGGGTCGACCGCTTCGACGACCGTCAACATTTTTTCCGCCACAGCGCATGTACCACACATCGGGGCGTATATATATAAGAATCCGTCTGTAATCATTCTTCTCACCTCTCTTGTCATTATAAGGGGCGATGGATTCCCATTCAAAAATCGTGCTTTGATGAAATTTCAGAATTTTTCAATGATTCTCTTGACTCTTTCTGGTGAGAGGAATAATATGGGTTCTAACTTTATCGCTTTTGTACATAACAGCAAAGAAGAAGGACAGGTGAATGAATGATGACGGAACAAACAACAGGTACGATGAAACAGTTCACGATGAACGTCTTAAACGGTCTCAGCATGGCGATTCTGATCGCCCTCATCCCGAGCGCACTACTCGGTGAATTAACGAAAGCCATACTTCCGTATTTTCCGTCTCTTCAATTCATATTGGATGCGACGACGATTGCGATGCGGCTTCTGCCAGCCATTATCGGGCTAGCGGTCGCCATGCAGTTCGGACGATCGATTCTCGAAGCCGGGACGATCGCGATTGCAACGTATGTCGGTAGCGGTGCCGTTCGAATCGACGAAGGTGCGTTCGTGATGGCGGGCATCGGGGATGTGATCACAGCCGGTGTGACCGCTGCAATCGCTACACTTCTTGTCATGAAGCTCGCTCCCCACTTGAAGACGTATACGGTCATTGTTATGCCGATGACCATCATTGTCGTCGCAGGAGGCATCGGTACTTTCCTACTGACGTACATCTCCCAGATCACGACGTATATCGGTCTACTCATCATGACCATGACTGACCTGCAACCGGTCCTCATGGGGATCCTGATCGCCATGGCGTTCTCGCTCATCATCGTTTCGCCGATCTCGACCGTCGGGATTGCGACGGCCATCAGCCTGTCCGGTGTCGCGGCGGGTGCGGCGAACCTCGGTGTCGTTGCAGCCGGATTCGGTCTCGCGATCGCCGGATGGCAGGCGAACGCGACCGGCACATCGATTGCCCATTTCCTCGGTTCTCCGAAGATTCAGATGGCGAACTTTGTCCGACGCCCCATCATGATGCTTCCCATTTTGGCAAATGCGGCGATTCTCGGTGCGCTCGCAGGAATCCTAAAAATTGAGGGAACGCCAATCAGCGCCGGGTTCGGGGTGTCAGGACTCATCGGTCCGGTGAACGCCCTTCATCTCATGCCGGGTGGATTCGCTCTCTTCAACGTCCTGCTCGTCATCGTCTTGTTCGGCCTGATTCCCGTCGCACTCGGAATCTTCTTCTATCGCGTGTTTGAACGGGCGACTCTCGTCAAATCCGATCATTACCGACTCGATTTCGAGTAAAAAAAAGCCGGCTTCTCCATTGGAGAGGCCGGTTTTGATTATCCTTGAATCATCGCTTCGTATTCTTCTGCAGACATGAGCTTGTCGAGGTCTGACTCTTCCGTCAACTCGACTTCGATCATCCATGCGTTTTCAAACGGTGACTCGTTGACGAGTTCTGGAGAATCCGCGAGGTCCTCGTTCACTGCTGTGATGCGACCTGATACTGGCGCATACAACTCAGAGACCGTCTTCACTGATTCGACTGAACCGAATGGCTCGTCGAGCAAAATCGTACCATCGACTTCTGGGAGTTCGACAAACACGATATCCCCTAGTTCGCTTTGTGCGAAATCCGTGATGCCGATGCGGGCTTTCGTTCCGTTTACTTCTACCCACTCATGTTCTTTTGAATAACGTAAATTTGCTGGTACTTTGCTCATCCTAACTTCCCCCTCAAATAAATTAGACTCACATCTGTATTATAGCACTTAGCCCCAAACGTCCGTAAAGGACTTTTCTGAAAATCCGACGGTCGTTTTTTCACCATTTGTGACGATTGGTCGCTTCAAAAGCATACCATTGCTCGCTAATAGCTCAAGTTGTTCGTCTTCTGATAGATTTGGCAGCTTGTCTTTGATGCCTTCGTTCCGATAGACTTGCCCGCTCGTATTGAAGAACTTCTTGAGTGGTAGACCTGATCGTTTCCACAGTTCGGCAAGTTCCTCTTTCGTCGGCGTCGATTCGACGATATGGATATATGTATACTCGATGCCTTGTTCCTTCAACCATTTTTCTGCCTTTTTACATGTACTGCATGGTGGATAGCCGTATAGTGTCACCATCTGTTCATCACCTCTATTCTCAATGTAGCATATTCCGAGAAATCAATTCACCTCTCAAGCAACCGTTCAATCTCTCGCTTCAAAGTCGGGTTCACTTCGTGCCTCGCTTCGATCAACCGTAAGATCGCCGCTGCCGCCTCGATTGACCTGCCGTATCCTTTTACCCCATCTGACAAGAAGGGAATCATCTCCGGCTGTCTCGACTCGACCCGGCGTGTCGGATTGAACGGATCTCCTTGTCCGCCGAGCGCCTTCAAGACGTTTTGAACGGCCGCGACTTGGACGAGTTCGAATCCGGCGAGCATCTCGCCCCGACGTTCCCGAAGTAAGCCGACATATAGGTTCGTCAACGCCTCTTCATAATAATAACCCGCTGATTCACGTGTGATTTCGAGGCGTGGTGTCGCAAATACTTCGAGCGCCTCGTCCCGTCGCCAGACGACACGTCCTGGCGTATAGGCGATGGTCGCCAGTTCATGCAGTTCAAAGACGGCGAACTCACCATAAATGCCATCCTGGTACATGATCTTATGCCCGTCCTTCGTGTTTTGGAACTGATAGTGAAGCGGTTCGACCTCGAGCCAGTCGAGTCGGTCGATAAAGCGCGCCTTCTGCCCATCCTCGACAATCAAAAAGAAATCGAGGTCCGAATACTCATCCAACCGCTCCGTCTCTTGTCCAATCGAACCCAATGCGAGCAGCATGAGCGTCCCGTCCTTTTCGGCAACGGACCGTCCAATGCGTTCCATCCGGTCGAGTAATACATCTCGTTTTTTCATCTTCTCTCCCCCTCGTCTCTATTGTACGTGGCAGAGCTCAAAAAAAGAAAGGGTCGACCGCGTCCGGTCCACCCTTTCTGTCCATATGATTAGACGATAAACTTGTTCACTTTGATGAGGCTCGCTGCGACTTCGCGCTTCGTGCCGATCACATTGATTGGCTGGTAGCGGCTGAACTTCTTCATTGCCGAGAGAAGCATACGTTGCTCGTCACCAGACGCCGCTGCGTACAACACTTCTTTCGCCATGAGTTCGACTTGCTTGAACACTTGCTCCGCAAAGATTTCTGTGTAGCGGACTTTGAGCGTGTTCTTCTCTTCGCCTGAACGGGCAATCGCTTTGTCTGTACGAGCGATGGCTGCTTCAAGCGCATAGATGGCACTGATCATGTCTGCAATCTTCGCCAAGATTTCTTGTTCGTTTTGAAGGTCTTGTTGATACTTCTGAACAGCTGTACCTGCGACCATCAAGTTGATTTTCTTCATGTTCGAAAGGAGCATCTTCTCGCGAGCGAGTGGTGAGCCATCCAATTCTTGTGGCATGTAGCTCATGAGCTCTTTTTGAAGTTTTTGCGCTTCTGCGAGGAGCGGCAATTCACCTTTCATCGCTTTCTTGAGGAGCGTACCTGGGACGATCAAACGGTTGATCTCGTTCGTTCCTTCGAAGATACGGTTGATTCGTGAGTCACGGTAGAGGTTCTCGACTTCATATTCGGCCATGAATCCGTATCCACCGTGAATCTGGACCGCTTCGTCGACGACATAGTCGAATGTTTCAGAAGCGAAGACTTTGTTGAGTGAGCATTCGATCGCGTATTCTGCGATTGCTTGTGCGACTTTCGATCCGTCGCGCATGTTCTCATCACCGAGTGCGTCCAAGCTGTCCTGGAACAAACCACCTGTACGATAGACTGAACTTTCCATCGCATAGATGTTCGCTGCCATCGTCGCCAATTTCTCTTGGATGAGTGGGAATTGGCTGATTGGTGTCTTGAATTGTTTGCGCTCGTTCGCGTATTGAACCGAGAGGTCGAATGCACGTTTTGAAGAACCGACTGCTCCGACTGCGAGTTTGTAACGACCGACGTTCAAGATGTTGAATGCGATGACGTGACCTTTTCCAACTTCACCGAGAAGGTTGTCGACAGGTACTTCGACGTCTTCAAGGATGAGCGTACGTGTCGACGAGCCCTTGATTCCCATCTTCTGCTCTTCTGCGCCTGTTGAGACTCCTTTGAAGTCACGCTCGACGATGAAGGCACTGAACTTGTCGCCATCGATTTTCGCGTAGACGACGAACACGTTCGCAAAGCCAGCGTTTGTGATCCATTGTTTCTCACCGTTCAAGACGTAGTGCGTGCCCGCCTCGTTCAAGACAGCTGTCGTTTTCGCACCGAGGGCGTCAGACCCTGAGCCTGGCTCCGTGAGGGCGTAAGCCGCGATCCATTCACCTGTCGCGAGTTTTGGCAAGTACTTGTGTTTTTGCTCTTCTGATCCGAAGAAGACGATTGGAAGCGTCCCGATCCCGACGTGCGCGCCGTAGCTGAGTGCGAACGAACGTGCTTTCGCGAAGCGCTCCGTGATGATCGAAGATGAGATTTTATCGAGTTGGTAACCGCCGTACTCTTCTGGAACGTCTGCTCCGAGAAGACCGAGCTCGCCCGCTTCTTTCAACAATTCGACAGAGAGGTCGAACTCGTGTTTCTCGATGCGCTCGAGGACTGGCATGACGCGGTCATCGACGAATCCTGCCGTCGTGTCTCCAATCATCTTATGCTCATCTGAGAAATCCTCTGGTGTGAAGAGACGCTCTGCGTCGAGTGCGTCAATGACAAAGCTACCGCCTTTAATCAATTCATGTTCTGTACGTTCCATATCCGATTCCCCCTTAAAGTAATTCGAAGACACCAGCCGCGCCCATTCCGCCGCCGATACACATCGTGACAACCCCATACTTCTCATTGCGTCGTTTCATCTCATGCAAGATCGAGACTGAAAGTTTTGCTCCAGTACATCCGAGTGGGTGACCGAGGGCGATGGCGCCGCCGTTCACGTTCACTTTCGATGGATCGATGCCGAGTTCACGGATGACACCGAGTGACTGACTCGCGAACGCTTCGTTCAACTCGAACAATCCGACTTCTTCTAACTTCACGCCAGCCATCTCGAGTGCTTTCGGAATGGCGACGACTGGTCCGATTCCCATCACTTCCGGACGGACACCGCCGACCGCGAACGAGAGGAACTTGGCCATCGGTTGCAATCCTTGGCGTTCTGCTTCTTCACGGTCCATGACGAGAACTGCTGCTGCTCCGTCGGATACTTGTGAAGCGTTACCCGCCGTGACCGACCCTTTGATTTTGAAAGCCGGGCGAAGTTTACCGAGCGCTTCGATTGTCGAATCGGCACGGACACCTTCGTCATGCTTGACGACTTTCTCCACTTCCGCGACTTTCCCGTCTTCACCGAGTACGTGCTCGATGACCGTCACAGGAACGATTTCTTCCTGGAACTTGCCACCTGCGATGGCTGCCGCCGCCTTTTGGTGACTGTTGATGGCAAATGCATCTTGGTCTTCGCGCGAGATGTTGTATTCAGCTGCGACACGTTCTGCCGTATGTCCCATGCTCATGTAGTACTCTGGTGCCGTCTCCATGATGTGTGGGTTTGGACGGATGACGTGACCACCCATCGGCACTTGGCTCATCGACTCCATACCGCCGGCGATGATTGCCGTCGCTTGACCGATCATGATTTTCGCCGCCGCATCCGCGATGGCTTGAAGACCTGACGAGCAGTAGCGGTTGATGGTGATCGCTGGAACTTCGTGCGACAGTCCCCCCCGGACCGCCGCATAGCGTGCGATGTTCATCCCTTGCTCCGCTTCTGGCATCGCACAACCCATGATGACGTCATCAATCGGGCCTTTATATCCTGAACGCTCAAGCGTCGCCTTGATGGCATATCCCGCGAGCTCGTCCGAACGTACGTTACGGAACGAACCGCGTTTTGCTTTTCCGACCGGCGTCCGTGCGCCGGCTACGATGACTGCTTCCCTCATCTGTTTTGTCCCCCTTTATCAGTTGCGTAGTGGTTTGCCTTTCACGAGCATATGTTGCATCCGTTGTTGTGACTTCGGCTCCCCGATGAGGCTCAAGAAGGCTTCACGCTCGATGTCGAGGAAGTACTGTTCGTCGACGAGCGTACCGTATGCCAAATCGCCACCACTGATGACGTGTGCGAGTTTCTTCGCAATCTTCAAATCGTGCTCTGAAATATAACCACCGTAGAACATTTCGTACGCCGCGAGTTCGAGCGTCGCTTTCCCTGTTTGACCGACGACCGGTAACTTTTCACGAACCGGTGCCGTGTACCCGTCAGCCAGTTCAAGGACCGTCTGTTTCGCATCGAACGTCAAGTGGTCACGGTTCATCGAGATGCCATCGACCGCACGGTGGTAACCGAGTGTCTTCGCATCAAATGCCGACTTCGATACTTTCGCCATCGCGATGTTCTCGAATGTCTGTTGCGCAGCCTTCTCGATGTTTTGCATCGTTTTTGGTGTCTGCTCAAGGAGACGACGATACATGTTGACGTTTCCGCCCCCACCAGGGATGAGGCCGACACCGACTTCGACGAGACCCATGTATGTCTCAAGCGCGGCTTGCATACGGGCTGCCGGTAAGCTGATTTCCGTTCCACCACCGAGCGTCATGCCGTATGGTGCGGCAACGACCGGGCGACTTGAATAACGAATCTTTTGAACGACTTGTTGGAACTTGTTGATGATCCAATCGAGTTCGAACCAGTTCTCGTCTTCGGCTTCCATGAGCATCATCGCAAGGTTGGCACCGACACAGAAGTTCTTGCCATCGTTGGCGAGGACCATTCCTTTGAAGTCTTGCTCGACGCGGTCGATCGACTGTTCGATCATCTGCATGATATCGACACCGATCGCGTTGTTTGGTGATGTGAATTCGAGTGCGACGACGTCATCGCCGATATCGACAAGGCGTGCGCCACCATTTTCTAAAATGATGCCGTTTGATTTTGCGAGCGGCTTGAGTTTCAATTCTTTCGGGTTGACGGTCTTCTCGACATACGTCTTCGACGCTTTATCGTAATACTGGTCTCCCTTATAGAATGACGTGTTGCCTGCAGCAAGCATCTCATCGATCCATGCCGGGACGTCATAGCCTTCCGCTTTCATACGCTCGACTGATTTCTCCACACCGAGGGCATCCCACATCTCGAACGGTCCAAACTTCCAACCGAAGCCCCACTTCATCGCATCGTCAATCGCAACGATCGTATCGGCAATCTCACCAGTGAGACGTGCCGAGTAAGCGAGCGTCTTCGCCGTGATTGGCCAGAGCAATTGTCCGACGCGACCTTTGTTCAAGATGGCACCTTTCAATTTCGCTTTTGAGCCTGGAAGTGACTTGATTTGATCGAGCTCAGGACCTGTAATCGCTTTCAATTGTTCGTATTCGAACGTCTGAAGGTTCAACTCCTGGATGACCTTGCCTTCTTTCTTATAGAAGCCTTGACCGGCCTTTTGTCCGATCCAGCCTTTTTCGACGAGTTGCTTCATTTCTGAAGGGACGTCGAACGTGTCCTTCTCTGCCCCAGCTTCGAGCGTCTCGTAGACGTTACCCGCCACGTGGACGAACGTATCGATTCCGACGACATCGAGTGTGCGGAATGTCGCCGATTTCGGACGACCGATGAGTGGACCTGTGATCGAGTCCATCTCTCCGATTGAAGCGTTTTGTTTGAGCATCTCTTCAAACGTGACGAGAAGACCATACGTCCCGATGCGGTTCCCGATGAAGTTCGGTGTGTCTTTTGCTTCGACGACACCTTTTCCAAGACGGTCTTCCGCGAAACGTGACATGAAGTCGATGACCGGACGGGCTGTCTTCTCCGTCGGGATGAGTTCGAGCAACTTCAAGTAACGTGGTGGGTTGAAGAAGTGTGTGCCGAGGAATCGTGATTTCAATCCTTCCGGAAGGGCACTTGCCATCGCTTCGATGGAGATCCCTGATGTGTTCGAGCTGAGAATCGCATCTTCACGGATGTAAGGTGCAATCTTCTCGAAGAGTTGTTGCTTCACATCAAGACGTTCGACGACGACTTCGATGACCCAATCCGCTTCTTTCAAACGCTCTAAGTCATCTTCTAAGTTTCCGACTTCGATGAAGTTAAGATGATCGGCTGTCGCGAGTGGTGCTGGATTTTGTTTCAATAGTTTTTGACGGTTTTCTGAGGCGATGCGATTGCGTACTTCTGGTGACTCGAGCGTCAACCCTTTCGCTTCCTCTTTAGCTGTCAATTCACGTGGTACGATGTCGAGCATGAGCGAACGAATCCCCGCGTTCGCCAAGTGAGCCGCAATCCCCGCCCCCATTACTCCTGAACCGATGACGACCGCAAAACGAATTGAGTTCGTCAAACGGAGGTCGGTTGATTGTTCGATGTGACTCGTCATAGTGTTCCCCCCTAAAATGAGAATGAATAGTGATTCATTTCACGCGTAAAAAAAATCGCAATCACCATCGTGTTTACTCTTCTATCATAAATGAATGAACATTCATTCGCAAGCGTTCATTTTTCAATTTCATTCCATTTTTTGAATGAGCGATTAGTTTTCAATGGGTGTGGTATAGACAAAAAGAGTCAAATTCAGAAAGGGGAATGTATACATGCGCGATAATCGTCTGAACACCGTAGGCAGTCGAAAAGATTTTGAGGCATTCAAAAAGAAGGCACAAGAACAGGCACACCAACCGGGAATCGATTCGAAGATGGAGCCCTTCCCCATTTATGAACGGGAAGATTACAAAGGTAGTGACAAGTTAAAAGATAAGGTCGCCATCATCACCGGTGGGGATTCCGGAATCGGAAAGTCGGTCGCCATCTTTTTCGCCCACGAAGGTGCGAACTCCGTCATCGTCTATAAGGACCAAAACGAACTCGAGGACGCGGAAGCGACGAAAGAACGGATTGAGGACTTAGGTCAAGCCTGTCTATTACTTCAAGGCGACCTCGGAGAATCTTCTTTCTGTCAACGAGTCGTCGAAGAGACGCTCGAGACGTTCGGCCGGATCGACATCCTCGTCAACAACGCCGCCGAGCAGCATCCACAGGAATCGCTCCTCGATATATCAGATGAACAACTCGAGAAGACGTTCCGCACGAATATCTTCAGCATGTTCTACTTAACGAAAGCAGCGCTCCCCTACTTAAAAGAAGGAGCGAGCATCATCAATACGACCTCAATCACGGCCTATGAAGGAAACGACCAATTGATTGACTATGCGTCGACGAAAGGTGCCATCACGGCATTCACCCGCTCGCTCGCCAAAAACTTGGCGGACAAGAAGATTCGCGTCAACGGGGTCGCCCCGGGACCGATTTGGACGCCGCTTATCCCGTCAACGTTTGACGCGGAGAAAGTGAAATCGTTCGGTGACTCTTCCGAGATGAAACGACCGGGGCAACCGGCCGAACTTGCACCGGCCTATGTCTATCTCGCAAGCGATGATTCGACGTATGTCAGTGGTCAAGTCATTCACGTAAATGGTGGAACCGTGATTAATGGATAATTGGTGAGACTCAGCGATTGCTGGGTCTTTTTTTGTTAGTTCCTTTTGTTTCCCTTCTCCATCTTTTCTATGTTTCAATAAGGAAGAGATTACCACTTTCTATAGAATGGAGGAAACGTATTGACCACTCACTATCACTTAACGGAACACGATTTTTTCGCTCTTCAAAAAAGTTCCTTTCACCAATTACCATTTCATAAAAAAAGACGAATTGCCTTTACAGTTGTATTAGAAATACTCGCCATTTTTTATGGGATTTTATTATTGGTCAATGTATTTCCTCAACAGAATGCGTTATATCCACTTGTCGGAGGTTTGATTATCGGGGTGTTGCTTTTGCCATTCATCACGAAACTCTATCAAAAAATCGTTCTCCGACAAAATCGACTCATTTTAAAAACGGATACGAAGTGGCCAAGAAAAATCACCTTACGCTTGAGTGAAAGCGGTATTGAATTTCATTCAACCCACCGTAATGTCACCAAACATATACACGTGGCATGGGAAGCGATTCAAAAAATGAGTGAAGATGAAACAAACCGCTATTTATATTTCCAAACAAATGAAGTGTTTATCATCCCAAAGCGGAATCATGGAATCAGTGAAATCGACCAAACTGAAATTAATCGATGGTTACAAGACCGTCTAACTATTAAAAAGTAATCAAATCAATATGCTGATTGACAAAGAAGTTTGAAAGGAGTGGACGAATTGACGTTCACGTATCAAATGACAGTAGAAGATGCCGTATCTTTTGAAAGAGAATTGATCCATCACACTGAAGAACATAAAAGAAGACGCAAAGTATGGATGAAATATATGCGCGCCATTCTGATTGCCATCGGGTATTTAGGGACACTCTTTTTCCCTTATCGACCTGAGTCGACCGCATTACATATATTGATTGCCGTCATCGTCGGATTCTTGTTCGCGCTTTTGCTGACACCACTTTTAAATGATCTGTACGAGCCCTATATATTACGACTGAATCGTCGTTTCTTGCAAAAGAGTCAGACATGGCCAAAAGAGACCACTCTTCAATTATATGAGACTCACGTCGAAGTTCATTCTGTTACTGCAAACATTCATCGAACGACTCAAGTTCCTTGGGAATCCATCAAAAGAGTGAACGAAGACGAAACCTATCGCTTCTTGTATTATGAAGAAGACGAGGCGATCATCATCCCAAAAGCAAAACAGGGAATAAGTCAAGCTGAGCAGCGTGAAATCGATCGGATACTCGAAGACCATTTGTCTAGCTCACCAAATGGATGACTTCGCTTAAGGAGGACAACTTATGACAACTCAGCATAATGATGATGAGTATGACGAAGATATTTTAGAGTTCGACCCGCATTTTGACCATGATGCCAAGATGGAAATCAATTTGAATGAATCAGGCGTCAACTTCGTCGGCAACGCTGAAGGCTATCTCGCCCTTGCGCGAATGTTTACATTTTTAGCGCAAACACATATGTCTATTCGAATGGAAGAAAATCCTCCGCCTGACGTAAATACTTCCTACGGATATGGTCCGTACCATATGACTGATTTCATCCGAGAAGATTTCATTCAAAATAAACAGTATATATTCAATCCAGGTGCTCTGCATGATGTGCATCCAGAAGAACATCAGGAACTTTTCTTTTGGCTGTCCGATCAAATCGGTCCAGATTTTTGGGTAAGTGAGGACGAGAACAACAAATCGTAGCACCTCCTCAATTTAGAAGATCGAACGCATCAACGTTTTCCATACATCAAAAAGCACGAACATCCTCGACGGACGTTCGTGCTCATTTTATTTCTTCACCATTCCCTTTAACACGAACGCCACGTTCGCCGGGCGCTCTGCGAGACGGCGCATGAAGTAGCCGTACCAGTCACGTCCGTATGGCACGTAGACGCGGACTTTGTATCCTTGGCGCACGAGCTCGAGTTGACGCTCGACGCGAATGCCGTATAACATCTGGAACTCGAACTGGTCGAGCGGGATGTTGTTCTCTTTGACGTGCTCGATGATGGCGTCAATCATATGGTCATCGTGTGTCGCGATGGATGCGTAGTTCCCGTTCGCAAGATGGAGTTTGACGAGCTTCACGTAGTTATGGTCCACGTCCTCTTTTTCAGGGAACGCGACCGTCGCCGGCTCTTTATATGCCCCTTTGACGATGCGAAGGTTCGGCTTGAGCGGCGCAAGATGATTGATGTCATCTTCCGAGCGGTACAAGTACGACTGGATGACCGTTCCGAGACCGTCAAATTCAGACTTCAGCTTTTTGAACAATTCGAGCGTCTTCTCACAGCGCTGCTCATCTTCCATATCGATGGCCACAAAGACCCCGACTCGTTGTGCGACCGTCAAAATTTGACGCATGTTGTCTTCAATCAACTCGTCCGAGATATCGAATCCGAGTGACGTCAGCTTGAGTGACATATAGGCGTCTAATTGCTCTTCTGCCATAATTTCAATCGCACGCATGATCTCGTCGCGATTCGTATTCGCCTCTTCGACCGTCTTAATAAATTCCCCGAGATGATCGACCGTGACCGACAACCCTTTCGCGTTCAATTCGCGAATCGTCGGGACAGAAGCCTTAAAGTCTTCCCCCGCTACAAAGCGTGATGCACCAAATCGTAGGCCATATTTCTTTGCCAAACTGTTGAGTGTTTTGTTTTGTGACATGTAGATAAATCCATCGCGCAACACTTTTTCCATCTGATTTTCCCCCTTACTTTTACACCCATCTATCTCTATGATGATGTCTGCAATTATTATGACACACAAACGTCATTTCGTCTGTATTTTTGTAACCGTTTGCAGCACTTTCTTCCCAACTTTTCAAAAAAGACAGACGCCCCGTAGGACGGCTGTCTTATAGGCTTGTCGAAGGTGCGACATAGAGTAAAATACTGAGGAAGATGAACACGCTTCCCGCTAGGACGAACAAGTGCCAAATGGCATGGTTGAACGGCAGTTTTTGCCACACGTAAAACACGATGCCGACCGAATAGGCAATCCCCCCTGCGAGGAGAAGCATGAACCCTTGATGACCGAGTGATTCATACAACGGACGGATGGCGATGATGCAGATCCAGCCAAGTGCGAGGTATGTCACATTGGACACCCACATGTACTTTCCGGTCGAAAACAGTTTCCACACGATCCCGAGAATCGCGACACCCCACACGATCCCGAATAACGTCCAGCCGAGCGTCCCGTGAAGGGTCACGAGTGCGAACGGCGTATAACTTCCGGCGATGAGTAAGTAAATCCCCGCATGGTCGAACACTTGCAACACCCGCTTCGCCCGTGGATGCGGAATGGCGTGCATGAGTGTCGAGAAAAGATAGAGTAAAATCATCGATGCCCCGAACACACTGACCGCCGTGACGTTCCATGTGCTCCCACTCTCTGTCGCGCTCATGACGAGCAAGACGAGGGCGACGATGCTGAAGATGACTCCCAGGCCGTGCGTGACCGCGCTCGCAATCTCTTCCCCGAGCGTGTCGGCATGGAGCATCTCTTTGAGTTGCTCTTGTTTCATGTGCTCCCACCTTCCGTAACTGTTCCTTCTAGTATGGACATTTCCCGATTTGAACGCAATCAAAAACACGGGCTACCGATTAGCCCGTGTCGAGATTATGCGACTTCTTTCACCGGAACGTCACATTCCATTTGTGCCGCTCGCATCGCGCGTGCCCGTTTGTGGAACAAGACGAGAAGCGTCAACGTGCCGAGTGTCGAGATGACGTACGGAAGAACTCCGTCCAGCTTGAAGCCGATTGGCGCCGTCAAGATGTAGAACCAGACTGCATATAACATGAACGTCCCCGGTAGGAGCGCGATGTAGTGGTTTTTCCCTTTAATGTAGAGGTACATCGCCCCGACGAACAGTGCGATGACCGCCGTCGTCTGGTTCGCCCAGTTGAAGTATTGCCAAAGCATTTGGAAGTCCATGTTCGTGAGCACGTATGAGATCGCGAAGAGTGGAAGCGCGATCCAAAGACGTGACGAGAACTTCTTCTGTGCGATCGACATGTAGTCCGCGATAATCATCCGTGCGCTACGGAATGCCGTATCTCCTGACGTGATCGGTAAGACGATGACTCCAAGAATCGCGAGTGTCCCGCCGATGCTGCCGAGCATAAGTGTCGCCACTTCTTGCACGACGAGTGCCGGAGTGCCCGCACTGATGAGTCCAAGTAATTCACCCGGCTCAAAGATGGCCATCGCCGCTCCAGCCCAAATCATCGCGATGACCGCTTCGGCGATCATCATCCCGTAGAAGATTTCACGACCGTTGCTTTCTTTCATCGTCGTCCGCGAAATGATCGGTGACTGTGTCGCATGGAAACCAGATAGCGCCCCACATGAGATCGTGAAGAAGAGGAGCGGCCAGATCGGCAAGCCGTCCGGATGCATGTTCGTCAATGTCATCTCTGGAATCTTGTATCCTTGTGCGAACAAGCTGACCGCGATCCCGATGGCACTGATGACGAGTAGCGCCCCGAAGAACGGGTAGATGCGCCCGATGATCTTATCGACCGGGAGAAGTGTCGCCAAGATGTAGTAAGCGAACACAGCGAAGATGACGATGGTGAGCGTCGATGCGTTCCCATCGAACAAGTTGTTGATCATGTTACTCGGAGACGTGACGAACACCGTCCCGACAAGAAGTAAAAGTAAAAGTGCAAACCCGTTGACGATATGGCGGAGCGAACGTCCGAGAAACTTCTCCGCCAGTTGTGGCAAGTGTGCCCCGTTGTTTCGAAGGGAAATCATTCCTGTCAAATAGTCATGAACCGCACCGGCAAAGATCGATCCGAAGACGATCCAAAGGAAGGCGACCGGTCCGTAGAGCGCCCCCATAATCGGTCCAAAGATCGGTCCGACACCGGCGATGTTGAGCAATTGAATCATCGAGTTCCGTTTTTTGCCCATCGGCACGTAGTCGATGCCGTCCTGAGACGCATAGGCAGGCGTCGTCCGCTCTTCCTTGATGCCGAACGTCTTCTCGACGTAACGACCATATACCAAATACCCGACCAAAAGTAGTGCGAGTGCGACGAAGAATGTAATCATCTGTCAGTCCCCTTTTCCGTACGTATGTAGCCGAACCCCATCGGCTCTTCGGTTTACACGTGTCATGTAACCGATTACATGTTTGATTATACATAAGACCGGATGATAATGTAAGGGCTTTCATTCACATTTTAGACACTTTTATTCGACAAAAAACGACGCCCGATTCGGACGTCGTTCTGTACTTATTTCAAGTTAAAAGTTGATTGTTTTGCGCCAGAACCATCGTAGTCACTCGCGATGACTTTGTACGTCCCTTTCGCAAGGCCTTTTTTGAATGTGAACGTATACGTACCAGACCAGCTCGCCTTCACTTTCGCGACTTGCTTACCTTTGGCGTCTTTCAAGACGACCGTCGCGCCTGGTGTCGTTTTCCCGATCAAGGCACGCGTACCCGCTTTCACGCCTTTCGTGTTCTTCGGCGTCACCATCTTAGGTTTCTCGATCACAAATGACTCGGATTCAACCACTTTACCAGAAACATCTTTCGCTTCGATTTCATAGCTTGCCGCAACGAAACCAGCACGTTTCGTGAATTCGAATTTACCAGATTCGTCTGCCGTCGCATAGGCGATTCGTTTTCCGTCCCGCTTCAACACCATTTTCGCACCTGGCGAAGACGTTCCCGTCAGTACTGCCGTGTTGGCATACGTCAAACGTTTCGAGATGGCAGGCGCTCCGACAAATCCGTCTCCGACGACTTTCGTTTCCGTCATCGTCTTCCCGTTCAATTCACTTTCAATCGTCAACGACTGACGAAGTTTGAGTGGCTTGACCGTCAAACGGTACATCCCTTGTGCATCGGCTGTCGTCGTGGCGAGAACCGTTTGGCCATCTTTCAATGTCACGTTCGCATTTGGCGCCGTCTTCCCGGTCACGACTTTCGCACCTGGTTTGATGACATCGACCGAAAGCGTCAAATCAACTGGTGCTGCCTCGAGCTCCGTCGTATAAGTGCGGAAGAGACGACCTGCCGCATCTTGACGCGTCGCGTCCGTCGCTTCGATTCCTTCGTAAAGGTTCAAGTACTGCTTCCCTGCGTCCGCTGTCTCAAATGTCACCGAACGCTTCGCGTCTGCGACAATCTTCCAGTTGTTGTCGGCTTTGTAGTCCAACTTGTCTTTACTTTCGACAATGTAGTCCGAGATGACGTTACGTGTCTCATACGCTGAGCGATAGACGATGTTCTTCCCGCCACCAAGGCCTGGGAATGTTGAAGAACCTGCGCGATAGTTGTTCGTCGCGACTAAGAACTCTTGGTCCATCTTGATCGGTTGTCCATTGTACTCGACGTTTTTCACGCGGTTCGCGTTCTCGTTGACGAGCTTTCCGCCGACATCGAACTTCGCAGGACCCGTGACATCGATTTCATACGTCAAACCGTCGAGAACATCGAAGTTGTAGCTACGGAATTGAAGGTTGAGTAAGTTTTCGCCGTCTGCATCAATTTGATTGTATGCCCCTGCAGACATTTCAAGCCAGTCCATGACATCTTTCCCTGTCAATTTGACGATTTCAAGTGTATTCGAGTACACGTAAAGGTCCGCGACGTTTTTCAAAGCGATTGGTCCTTTTGAAATATACGTGTAGTAACCTGCATCCGTCAATTCACGTCCACCTGCTTTGAACGGTGCACCCGCTGACAAGAGCGGCAACTCTTTATATGCAGAAAGTTCTGGGTTCGTTTCAAGCTCTTTCTCGACATACCACTTCTGTGCGTTCGTCACGAACTGAACCGATGCGTCGTCACGGACGAGTGCGAAGTAGCTTTGGATGTCATCTTGAATCTCACCGACCGGTTGGTTGATGTAGTCGATCGTCGCCAAGTGATCGTCTTCGATCAACGCTTGAATCGTCGGGTCGACCGCTGTATCTTCCTTCACCGTATCGAGTGCTGCTGACGCATCGACGATTTGCCATTTCCCTTCTACGAGTTCAAGCTCGAAGTCGATAACGCCGAGGTCCTTCCCTTGGTTGTTCGCCATGACGACCGGTTTGCCATTGATCGTCCCTTTTGTCATGTCGACGTTCGGGAATGAGGCGAACATGCCTTTCGCATCCGGGAAGCGACCGTGTTGGTGCCCCGTCATGACCATGTCGAGTCCGTCAATCTTCGTGAGCGCGTATCCGACGTTCTCTTCGCTGTCGAGTTGTTCGTCCGCGAGCGCCGCACTGTCACCGATGCCTGAGTGCGCGAGGGCGACGACGACGTCCGCTCCCCGGTCTTTCAATTTTTGAACCGCTTCACGTGCGGACGGGATGATATCTTCTGCCGTCACACGGCCTTGAAGGTTCCCCGAATCCCATGACATGATTTTCGGAGGGACGACTCCGAATACGCCGACTTTGATCGTATGCGTTTCCCCATCCATGTCTGTGACCGTTCGTTCAATGATTTGGACTTCTTGTCCATCCACGTTGAACTTCGAGACAATCGGGTTGCCTTCTAAATCTTTGACGTTCGAGTTGACGAAACGAAGTTTCCCTTTCGACCCTTCCATCGCGTTGTATAAGAATTCGAGACCGAAGTTGAATTCATGGTTCCCGAGTGTGACGGCATCGTAGTTGAGTGCCGCCATCGCCTTGTACATCGGATGTTCGAACGCTTCATTCTTCCCAGCTTGGCTCTCACGGACGTAATCACCAAACGGTGTCCCCTGAATCGTATCCCCGTTATCGAACAAGAATGTGTTCGTTTCCCCAGCGGCTGTACGATGTTCATTGATGAGTGTCGCGACTTTCGTCAATCCGATCGTGTTATCGACCTTGTCTTGGAAGTAGTCGTAGTTCGTGATGTTCGTATGTAAGTCAGTCGTCTCTAAGAAACGGAGCTTGACGATATCCTCGTCCACTTCTGCCAAGACGTTCGGTGCCTGTAGCGGCAAAACGGTTGGTAACACGAGCGCGGTCGCGATCGACCATTTCAATGCGGTTTTCATGTGATTGTCCCCTTTTTCTGGTTGATAATTGTCTAACCATATTCAATATAACACCAGCTGTCTTTCCCTCCTATTAAATTTTTGTATAGAAATAGACCTAATTTCCTTTACAGAAATCAGGTCCATTTGCCTATTATTGTTTGATACGAACAGTAAACGGTCCATCTCCGTCAATTTCTTCAAATGTGACTGATACCGGGTACGCATGTTTACCGTAGACCGACTCTTCGAGACGAATCATTGTGAAGCCGACCACGTCCTCCCCACTCACGAGTTCAAGCGGGAGTTTCTCAACGTTCAAGTGGCGGTCGTAGCCGTTGCGAAGGAGAATCGTCGCCGTGACGTCCGTCTCTTCCTTCTCCACCGACACGAGCATCAAGTTGAACTCGTTCTCCCCGACTGGCGGCGTCGAGATGTTCGTCCGCATGAGCTGTTGCCATGCACGTGTCGAGAACTTCGTCTCTTCTCCCGGTGACACGGGCTGAAGCGGGTCAATCGGGTTCATTTGGAAGACGAGTCGGAGCGAGTCGTACGACTCCACTTCCCCGAACATCTCATCCAAGAAGAAGTCCAAATAGACCGGTTTGCTCGTCCACGCCTCAAAGCTCGGCAATTCAGAACGTCCGAGGACCTTCCGGCCGATTGGGACGTTATTCGCGTCCAACAAGAGGACCGGCAATTCGTTGATCTCGAACGAGCTCGGAAGCGTGTTGCGGAACAACGCCACGATCGACAAGTCATGCCCAATCGATTCGACATTCAACAACTCAATCGAGAGCTGATTATCGAGAAGTGGTGGAAGTCGTTTCGCATGATAACGGAAGACGTACTCGTCCTCTTTCGGGATCCCCATCGCGTCGTCGATGACGAGCGTCAATTGGCGCCCTTCCTCTTTATTTCCTGTCTCAATCTGTTTACGTTTACGAAATCCTAACATTATACTTCCTCCTCTGCCATCTCAGCGAAATAACGGTCGAGCTGGCATAGTTCCGTCGTGACATCCCGTGCGATATTGATATACGTCTGTTCGAAGATTTCCAGTCCTTCTTTTCCGAACTGACGGCTCG
This sequence comes from Exiguobacterium sp. AT1b, assembly GCF_000023045.1. Lineage (GTDB taxonomy): Bacteria > Bacillota > Bacilli > Exiguobacteriales > Exiguobacteriaceae > Exiguobacterium. The sequence goes on from NC_012673.1 coordinate 783,229, forward strand.
GGTCTTCCTGACCGTAGCTGCGAAGCCCGATCCCTTCTTTCAATCCGCTCATCGTCGTCAAATGATCCGTCCACTTCATGTCGACGGCGCGGAGAAGCGATTCTTTGGCGAAGAGGACGATGTCGTCCTGTTCGAGGCGCGACGCCGTCGTAGCGATGATCGCCTCCATCCAGTCGTTTAAAGCATCCTTCAGTTCACGCGTATCGGCGATGTCTTTTGCCCATGTCGGCTCCTGCATCGTCAAGTAGCGTAAGTCATCTTTCAACTCATCAATCGGCCATTCTTCAGGCACGAGTTCATCCGACACATGCATATCGATGCTGTTCTCGAGGGCGAGACGCATCATGCCGAGGACGTTTTTCGTGATGGCATCCGCATCGGCGTTGACGGCCTGGTTACGAATCGTATAGATGATATTTCGTTGCTCGTTCAAGACGTCATCGAGTTTGAACAAGTAGTCTCGAATCGAGACGCCGAGTCCTTCGATCGTCGTCTGCGCATATTCGATGATCTCGATTGCATCTTTCGACGAGACTTCACCTGTCGCGCTCGGCTTCAATTTTTTCTCCACGCGTTCTAGTTTCTGCGCCGCATAACGTTTTACAATCTCATCTTCGAGCGAGACGAAGAACTCGGTCGCACCCGGGTCGCCTTGACGCCCCGAACGACCGCGGAGCTGGTTGTCGACACGTTTTGACTCATGCCGCTCCGTTCCGATGACGAAGAGACCGCCCGCTTCCTTCGCTTTTGCGTCGAGCGTGATGTCCGTTCCACGTCCGGCCATGTTCGTTGCAATCGTCACTTTGCCGAATTGACCGGCGTCCGCGATGATATCCGCTTCCTGCGCGACCGTCTTCGCGTTCAACACGTCATGCTCAATCCGCTTCTTCTTCAAATGCTTGCTGATGGCTTCCGATTGTGCGATCGAGGTCGTCCCGATCAAGATCGGTCGTCCCGTCGTATGCAGTTCCGCTACTTTCTCAGTGACTGCCGCATACTTTTGCTCGGTCGTCATGAAGATGCGGTCCGGATGGTCGACACGTTGACGTTCGCGGTTCGTCGGCACTTGGACGACGTCCATGTTGTACGTCTTCAAGAACTCTTGGCGCGACGTCTGGGCCGTCCCCGTCATCCCACCGACGAGCGGATACATGCGGAAATAGTGCTGAATCGTAATCTCCGCCGTCGTCTTGTTCTCTTCGGTGATGGTGACGCCTTCTTTCGCCTCGAGCGCCTGATGCAACCCTTCCGACAGGCTTCGTCCTTCCATGATGCGTCCCGTGAACAAGTCGATGAGTTCAATCTTGTCTTCTCGGACGATATAGTCGACGTCAAGTTCGAACAAGACGTTCGCACGGAGCGCCTGGACGAGATAGTGATAGAGCACCTGGTGTGAGGCGCTGAACAGGTTATCGATGGCGAACAGCTCTTCAATCTTGACGATTCCTTCTTCCGTGAACGTCGCAGATTTCGACTCGAGGTCGACCTCGTAGTCGGTCTCCTCGAACTCAGAAATGATCTGTTGCGCCAACTGTTTCAACCGGATATGTGACCGGTCCTTCTGCGCGATGATGAGCGGCGTCTTCGCCTCATCGATCAAGATGCTGTCGACTTCATCGACGATGGCGAAATGGAACGGACGTTGGACCCGTTCTTCCGGCTTATGGACAAGGTTGTCACGCAAGTAGTCGAATCCGAACTCTGTCCCGACCCCATACGTGATGTCCGCCTGATATGCGGAACGCTTCTCATCCGCTTCGATGTCCGGGACGTTCAAGCCGACCGTCAACCCGAGGAAGTCGTGAATCTTCCCAATTTGTTCCGCATCACGTCTCGCCAAATAATCGTTCACCGTGATGACGTGGACGCCTTTTCCTTCGAGCGCCTTGACATAACTCGGCAAAGCGGCGACGAGCGTCTTCCCTTCCCCCGTCGGCATCTCCGAGATGTTTCCTTCGAGGAGGGCGAACCCACCGATGAGCTGGACGTCATAGTGACGCATGCCGAGCACACGGACTGACGCTTCGCGGACGAGAGCGAACCCTTCTTCTGCGATGTCATCCACTTTCTTTCCATCCAAGAGACGTGCTTTGAGCGTCTCCGTATATGTACGCATCTCGTCATCCGAGAGGGCTTTCATCGTTGTCTCTAATTCATTAATACGCGCGACCCGTCGTTCGTACGCTTTCAAACGCCGGCTTTGATCATTCGTTAACTGTTTTACAAATTGGATCACACTAATAGCCTCCATCTTTCTATCAATTCATCACTTACATACTCGTCTATTATAACGAAAATCGAACCAATTCGGAGACTTTTTTACGAAAACTTCCTAAAAGTTGGTTTTTAGACACGTGAAAACCTATAAATTTTGGTTAATTTTCAAAAAGTATTTGTAAAAATATTTTCAATTCACTATTTGAGATGATGTGAGACCGTGTTACGATGAAAAAAAACAGAACATTTGTTCGTGAAAAGGAGTGGTGACGATGCGCAGACGAATCTTTTGTATCGACAGCGTCTCGTTCTATGCCAGTTGCGAGTGTGCCGCGCGCAACAAAAATCCTTATCAGACGAAGCTCGTCGTCCTCTCGAACCTACAGGACAGCGGGGCACTCGTCCTCGCCGCGACCCCGAAGATGAAGCAGCTCGGCATCAAGACCGGGTCACGCCGCTTCCACATCGACCGCCTCCCGTGGCACGAACGACGGGACGTTTTGTATGCCGAGGCACGGATGAGTCATTATTTGAACGTTTCCATTCAAATCATCCACATCCTGCATCAGTTCGCCCCGCCCGAGGCGATTCGCGTCTATTCGATTGATGAGACGCTCGTCGACATGAGCGGGACGGAGCGGTTGTTCGGAAATGACGAGCACGTCGCCCACCTCATGCGTGCGACGATCTTTCGCTATACAGGCATTCCCGTCACCATCGGCATCGGACCGAACAACGTCCTCGCCAAGCTCGTCCTCGATTTGCATGCAAAAAAGGAAGGTGTCGCCACGTGCCTTCTCCAAGACGTCGAACGGCTTATCCATCCGGCGCCGATCGAGAAGATGTGGGGCGTCGGAACGAAGATGGCGGTCCACCTGCAGCGACTCGGCATCTGGACGATTGGGGACTTGGCCCGCTACCCACTCGAATCCCTTCATGAAAAGTTCGGTGTCATCGGTGCAGAACTTTGGCATCACGCTTGGGGCATCGACGAGTCGCCGACCATCCTGCCGGCGAGCTCCTTGTTCGGTGCGAAACGGATGCGACCGAAGTCGATCGGACACGGCATCACCCTCATGAAAGACTACACGGCGTATTCCGCAATCCGGCTCGTCTTACAAGCGATTGCGGTCGAAGTCGGCATGCGAACCAGGCAAGCGGGACTCGTCGGAGGGACAATCCATCTCGGGGTGCGCTATACGCGGACGAGCGACCGGGGTGGCTTCAGTAAACAAAAGAAGCTCCCCCGCTTCACAGCGGACGAGCAAGAGTTTCTCCCCATCTTATTGCAGCTATTTTTAGACGGCTGGGAAGAGACGGAGGCCGTCCGTTACGTCTCGGTCGCTCTCGGCAAACTCGAGCCACGGAGCGACCACGTCCAGTTATCGTTCTTCGAAGACGAATGGGCGAAAGCGAAACGGCTCGACTTCCTCGATTTGATCGACGGCCTGAACGTCCGGTTCGGTCGTGGCACGATCCGACCGGCGTCGAGCCTACTAAAAGACAGTCCGCTCCGGACGCGCCAACGTCTAATCGGCGGACATAAACAAGGAGGCGATTCCTCATGAGCAAGACCCGCTATCGTGACCGGGGTGAGTTGAAATGGATCCCATTTCTCATGCCCGAGCACGTCGCCCTACTGAAACGTTATTATGCCCAAATCCAAAAGATCGAGCTGCCCGACTTGGACGAACAGCTCCTCTATCTTTGGCAAACCGAGCTCGAACGGGCCATCCGTGAAGGCGACCAAGTCGAGGTGACCTTGTTCGTAGACGGCTTGACGACAAGCATGCGCGGCTACGTCCATGCCATCTATTACGCCGAGCGCGAGGTCGAGCTGTTCGATGGCAAAGTGCGCCGCGTCCCATTCGGCGACATCTTGTCCGTTCGTTAAGATGCCTCGATCGCTTCCTGGGTCGTCTCGAACGTTTCAATCACGTCGAGTAGCCCATAGTGAGCAAGCGTCGCGCGGACCGAGGGCGACAGGTGCGCGAAGATGACATGCCGGTCGGCTGCTTTCAGCTCGGTGACGACACGCCGCAACTCTTCGACCGCGGTCACGTCGATGACGGGACAACGATGAAAGTTGAAGATGAACACGTTCGGTTCCCGATGAATGTGATGGAGGACGTGCTCGAACAACTCGACCGCACCGAAGAAGAGCGGACCTTCGACACTGAAGACGATTTGGCCGTCTCGTGTGACGTACCGTTCTGTCCGTTCACGCACGTCAATCGTATCGGCCATTCGTTTCGCAAAGAGCGCGAGCGCACAGATGACGCCGACCTCGACGGCGACGACCAAGTCGACAAATACCGTCAATAGTAATGTGACAAGAAGGACGAGCGACTCGGATGAACGATGACGCAACATCGCCATCACGTGATGGCGTTCGGACATGTTCCAGGCGACCCGCATCAAGATCGGAGCGAGTGCAGCGAGTGGCACGTAACTCGCGAACGGCGCGAGGACTAAGACCGCAATGAGGACCGTGATCCCGTGGATGACACCGGCACGTCGGCTGACCGCTCCCGCCTGAATGTTTGTTGCCGTCCGGGCGATGGCACCTGTCGACGGGATCCCACCAAAGAACGGTGTGATCACGTTCGCAAGCCCTTGCCCGAGCAGTTCCTTGTCCGGCTTCATCTTCGTCCCTGCCATCCCGTCGGCGACCGTTCCCGAAAGAAGTGACTCGAGTGCACCGAGGAAGGCGATGGCGAATGCGGACGGGAGGAGCGTCGTGATCAGGTTGATGTCGATCGCAAGCCATTTGAATTCCGGCAGTCCGCTCGGGATACCGCCGTAGGCACTTCCGATCGTCGCGACCTCACCCGGGATGAGGAGACTGACAAACGTCGGGACGAGCATCGCCATGAGTAAGAGCGGTAAACGGAACGGCAGCTTTGGGATGATCCAAAGCGTCAAAAAGCCAATCCCAGCAATGACAATCGGCCAAGGGCTCGCTTCGGGCAACGCTTGACCGAGACGAAGCAAGTTCTCGTGAAAATGTGGTGCCTTCTCAAACGTGACCCCGAACAATTCATCGAGCTGGTCGACGAAGATGACGACCGCGATCCCAGCCGTGAAGCCAATCGTGACGGCACGAGGCATGAAACGGATGAGCCGTCCGACCCGAAGCACGCTCATGAGGAGCAGCAAAATTCCGGCGAGAACGGTCGTGACGAGTAACCCTTCATATCCATATGCGAGGACGACACCCGAGACGATTGGGATGAACGCTCCCGTCGGTCCGGCAATTTGAAACGTCGAACCCCCGAACAGGCTGACGAGGATTCCGGCAAAAATGGACGTGTAGAGCCCATACACCGGCGGGACCCCTGAGGCGATGGCAAATGCCATGGCGAGCGGGATGGCGACGACACCGACCGTGATTCCGGCTGAGATATCCTTTTGCCACATCTCACGCGTGGAGAGTGAGTCTTGCATCATACATTCCTTCTTTCCAATCAGTTCAAAAACGAGTTCAGTGTACGCCTGGAAAGAGGGATTGTAAACGGATTGAGAAAAACGTTAACAGAATGTACAAAAGAACTTTTAATCATCAGTTTAAATTGCTTTTGTTGAATAAGACGTGAATAATTCTTCTCATCTATCATCAATTTGATTGAAACATACAGAAAGACGCACCTCTTAGATACGTCCACACGGTACAATTCATACAATTTTCTCAAGCTTGCCACGGTTGATTCGATAGACATCCTCACATAAGTAATCGATATCTTCTTGATTGTGACTCGTCATTACAATAGTCTTCCCTTCTTCTCGGAAAGCAAGTAATAGTTCACGTAACGATTCGACACTATCATGATCTAATGCATTGAACGCTTCATCCAAAATCAAGATGTGTTGGTTTTCCATAATCGCCTGTGCGATAGCAAGTTTTTGCTTCATTCCAAGCGAATAGTTTTTCACTTTTTGTGAATTGTCTGGGTTTAATCCTAAAATCAACATTGTCTTTCGAATTGCCTCTTCATCAATCTGATTTTGAATTTGTGCCAGTTCTTTTAAGTTTTCAAATCCTGTCTTATTGGCAATATAACCTGGACGATCGATAATTATACCGACACCTTCCGGGAAGCGCTGCTCTTTTCCAATTTGTTTCTCCTCAACGTACACTTCTCCATGATCAGGGAACACAAATCCACACATCATTTTGAACAAGACGGATTTGCCAGATCCGTTCGGTCCAACAATTCCGACAATCCGCCCTTGCGGAACAGTCAAATCCACCGCATCAAATAACAAATTGCCTTTGTAGGATTTCGTTACATTTTTTAATTCGATCACTGCAGTCATATTCATCCTCCTCATACATGTAAACTTCTTTTTAGCAACAACGTGATCCCGAGCATCAGTACAATCAGTGCCCCAATCAATTGTATAAACACGGTCCACATCGAAGTAGACTCAAGAACGATTAACGCGTTCATTCCGATCGGTAACCAGTTGACGTACAGACCTGGAAATAAAAATAAAGACAACAGACCGATAACGGTCGGTACAACATATACTTCTCGAATCATCCAAGACAGCATGAAGCAAAGCAACGTATACACGAGACACTGCAAAACAGTACTCCCAAATAGAAAACCTAAAACGCTCGCGAAGGTATATCCCTGATAAGTTTGATGGACGTCAAATGGTACATTCGACAGAAACGCCATCAGTAAGGTCAGTCCAATTAAACTGAGTGTAAGGATTGAGAAGAACACAGTCTCTTGAAGGAGAATATTGCGAAACCAGCGATGCGGACTCTTATAACGAATCAACTTGTAATGACTAATTTCCAAAAGTTCTCGCTGTATGCGAAGTTGACTCATATAGGTTGCCCCAAAAAAGAGAATCACATAGGACATAAAGGACAAATAGGAAAAATAATCTGCCCCTACTCCAATGAAGGTTGCTACGATCACTTCATCAGCCGTCGCCCCTTCTCTCCTATTCAAAATTCCGTTGTAAGAAATATGAAGGGTGGCCAATCCAGCATATAAAAGGTATGCTCCGTTCCCTCTCCATTGCTTCCAATCCATTCGTTGAATCATTGAAAGTTGACGGAACAGCAGCCCTTGACCCAAGATCATTCCTGTCAGGATGAGCGCGGCCACAATCAAATTTGAATACGAAACGGACGTCATTGAAATAGATAAATATGTCGTCGGCGATAGAAATGAGAATTGCTCGGGAAATAGTTTAAATCCAACGACCCCAAGTAAAAATGTGAAGATCGCCTGTGTGTACAACCATCCTTTTTTAACATGAAGAAGAAAAATCCCAGCTAACGAAAAATGAACTGTCGTCAGGAAAAGGAACCATAGACAAAGTTGTACGGGTAACGGGTACCAAGGAAGCGAAAAGCGACTTTGCAATACACCCGTGGCATTGACTTCGGTGACCATCTTTGTGTAATCACTCCAACCGGCTTCATATGGCAGTCCAATCATCATCAACGTACTGAGTATAAACAACACGGTAAATAGCGGTGCGGCCTCCACAAAAAATAGTTTTAGCGTTCGGTAAATCCAAGCTTGTGGAGTCAACATCCGAATGATTACCTCATGACGATATTCCCGAATCAAAATCCCAACTGATAAAAATAACATGACAGGAAAAACAAAATACGTCAGAAGATACATATCCGTCATAAGGGCATAAAATCCGTCCCATACATTCACCTCGACCTGATTCAAACGTACCGTGTCTAATATCTGTCGTTTTACCCTCAAACTATAGAGAAAGATGATGACCCCAACAAAGAGCCAACTCCTTTTTGTAAATTCATTCATCAATCGATCAACGACCATCACTTCTCCTCCTCAAAAACTCCACTCCCGGCGTGACCGTAGATGGAATAAATAGATGCCGACACCAATGGAGAGAAAAAGAAGGAATGGCACGAAAATTGTCCAAATCGGTTGTGCCGTAATATTAAACGGAAATAGTGTGCTAAGTGGCGAGAATTTCGGAACCTGAAAAATCCCTGCCACAAAATTAAGAATATGGTATGCCAAAAATGGGATAGAGATGGCTACAAATAAGTTGTCGAGTGTCAAAATCAACAGATACGCCATCGTCGCATACAACGACCCGTTCACACCAATCCAAACAGCATAAGAGAATCCATAGAGCATCGGATGAATCTCTTGCAAAAAGGAAAACGTCGTAGTCGGGATCACTACTCCGTCTGTCACAGCGGTGTACTCAACTAAATGGAATAGAGGTTCCACGTACATGACAAATAAAAACGTCATGAAAATCATGGAGAATAGTACGATTCCGCTCAAAATCGCATTAACCAAACCTTTCGCAACCAGATACACAGATAAATCGATACGTGTTCGTGTATACGTCAAAAAATTGTGCCGATATTCAGCCAAGATATTTGGCAAAAAGATTAAGATGGCTAGCACCGGAAACAGCATGGCAGGAATGGTAGATACACTTTCTTCAAACACCTCGATCGGGTCAAAGAACTCATACCGATCCCGAATGGTCATAAATTGCACGAACGGCACGATGAAAATGATACCGATGTATACCATGAGAGAACGAGGTGTCCATAAATTAGTGAATTCACGTCGAATAAGCTGCTTCATTCGTTAGTCCTCCTTTTCCGTGGAGACCAATTGATTGGCCATCCAATAACCGAGCACGTTCAATAACAATAAAAGCGCGAGACTCCACACGTTCAATCGTCTGTTGATATGTAGATTGATCACACCCCATACCATCGATAAGACCAGATAAATCGTCAATCCAATCAATAAAAGGAAGCTGCCGATTTTACGTGGATCAATGACATCGATGACAACCAGCAATCCGTTCTCCAAATATGAGATTTCATTCGAGATGAGTCCCACAGCACCCGACCACGGCTTAGCATCTGAGAAGACCTGTTGAGAATTGCTGTAGTCTGAAATCGTCACACCATGAATCAATCGACTCGTCTCGAGAATGGCTTGACTCATTTCTTCATCTGTTGAAGATTCAACAATATTCAGGTATACGGCATCCGCAAACACCAAATCATAGCGACCACCAATGACAATCGACGTGATGAACAGGAACATCGATACAATCGCGATGCTAAATCCGATTTGAAGCAGTTGCTTCGCAAAACGATTTTGTTGAATTTGCATCATATGAATGATGGATTCCGCTTGCTCAGCCCCTCCAAACCGATTGAATGCAATGCGAGTCGCGTCTGACTCTGAGTGACCTTTGATCATCAAATCGTGAATCGACTGCTCTAAATGAGTTCGCGTCTCCTCTTTTAACTCAATGGTTTCTTGAAGGCGCGGATCAGCGTTTTGATAGAGTTCGTCAATGTATTCATCCACGTGCTTCAAACGAATCACCTTCTTCATGCAAAAATAGGTTCATCAATTGTTTCACAAGACGCCATTCCACTTTCTTTCGTGCCAAGACGGCTTGTCCATCTGTCGTGATCCGATAATACTTCCGCCTTCCCCCTGGCCCTTGCTCATCTCCCCAATAAGATTCCACACTCCCTTTTTTCTCAAGACGTTTTAAGGATAAGTAGAGTGTCCCTTCCTTTAACTCGAACGCTTCATCAGTACGTGTGTGTACGACTTTGGCGATTTCGTAGCCATACATATCCTGAGTGTTGAGTAACGACAGAATCATCGTATCGATATGACCTTTCAGCATTTCTTTGTCGATTTCCATAGTGCCCTCCATTCATCACCTAATTCAACTTACCTAATTTTCCCATGCCAATACCTTGTTATGCAATGTATTTTTGTTTTTGAGTCTTATGGGTACATCAACATTAAAAATTAGATGAAGATCGAGACCATTGGGCAAAAAAAAGAAGACAGGGTCACTGTCTTCCACTACTTCATCACATTCAATTCGTCGGAGCCTCTACGACTTGATCGCCATCTTTCGCGTCTTTCGCCAGCAACTTCACATGACGACCGAATAACCACATGACGACGAGATGAGCTTTCGCCTGTGTCTTCGTATAGAACCACCACGGGAGGGCCGGTACGAACTCATGGATGGCGACGAGTCCTTCATCCGAATCCGGTAATCTCCGGAACTCGAGACGCCCTGTCTTATCCTCTTCACTTAACTTGACGAACTTGCCCCCGTCAATCGCAAAGGATGCCATATCGTCCGTCGCTTCCTGTTCAAGCGATAGATGAAGCGCGACGAACGACGGATCGAGCAGCGCGATCTCCCAATCATCGTCTTCTTTCGTCGTCTGAATGAGCGGATACATAAAACGACCGAGCCACTCGAAGTACGTGTCCGCCATCCAAAGCGCCGACTTTTCTTCCGGCAGACCGAACCGCTGAATCGAACGGACCGTATACGATTTCGGTTGCTTTTTCTTCTTACCGCCCGAGGACTGCTTCTCTTCTTCCTCAAGCGCATGTTCGACCGCCTGTTTGAACGGAATCTCTCCCTGACCGATACCTTCGACCGTATCTTCTGCCACCATCGCGTGCCCCATGCTCTCGACGAGCGGATAGACGGTCGCCTTCGGTTCACCCGTGACCGCCATGACCCACAGGCGCGACAGTTTGATTGTCGGGAACGGGAAGTCAATCAAGATGCGACGCTTATCCATGACTTCGGCCGTCTGTTCGATCATCTTCCGATACGTCATCACCTCGGGACCCCCGATGTCGATATGACGGTCATAAAGCGACTCGGCACCGACGACCGAGATGAGCGCCTGAACGGCTTCACGGATGTCGATCGGATGTGTCTCCGTCTTCGTCCAGCGTGGCAAGATCATCGTCGGCAACCGTTTGACGAGCTTCGCTAAAATCGGGAACGATGAACCTTCCGGACCGATGATGAGTCCAGCCCGAATCGTCGTCACCGGCACGCCCTGACCGCCGAGGATGCGTTCGACTTCGAGTCGACTCTTCAAATGACGCGACAACGTCTTCTCTTGTTTCGGGATGATCCCACTCAAATAGACGATCTGCTCAATGTCGTTCGCCTTCGTCGCCCGGGCGAAGTTATCGGCAATGAGCGCATCCATGTCCTCGAACGTCGCCTGCGTCAAGCCGCCATCCGGAATCATCGAGTGCACGAGGAACATCGCGTAATCCGCGCCCTCACATGCTTCTTTTGTTGCCTCATATGAAAACAAATCACAGGCACGCCACGTGATATGGGCCTCATCTTCTTTATTCTTCGTCGATCGCGATAAAGCGATGATGTCATACTCTTCCTTCAGCTGCTCCATCACGTTCGAGCCGATATAGCCGCTCGCCCCCGCAATGACAATCGTTTTCCGCATAATGTTCACTCCCCTAATTATTCGCATAGAGGTAATGTACCCTTCTTTTTTAAAAGATAAATCAGTCTAAGGATATATAGAAAGTTTATTCAACTTTACAGAGCATATAAAATAAATACATTCACTAGAAATGTTTAAAGAAATATTAAGAAAATGTCTGTATATCTTCTTCTAATTCAAGTATTTTTCTCTTAATACGAATATTGAAGTGATAATCGATACTTGCTTCAGTTTTTAAATCTTTAGTTTTCATCGCAAAGGTATCAATTAGAAATTGCTTTTTATCTTCTATAGAAAAACTACTTGGATTAAAGATGTAATGACTTTTATTTCTCTTCTGGGTGATTTCATAGTATGATTTCACGAATTTTTTAACTAATAATTTATCAATCAAACCATTTTTGTCATACTTATCAATAAATTTGTCGACTAAATAATCAAGGTGATATAACACTCTCAAATCATTAATCTGAGAATAAAAAAATAACCATCCATATTTTTTAGTTTTTATTTCAGTTTCCTTAGATAAATCATTACCGTCCTTAACAAAGGCTCCAGTTATTTTTAAATTAAGATAGAAAATTAGTTCAGAAGGCTTCATTTTGCCTTCTAAATTCTTAAACCTTGCTAGTAATGATGCTAAAGAATTTTCAATTTTAATTAAGGATTCTTTTTTTACTGAACACACAAATAAATTATCGTTTCTTTTCTCAAAAGTATAACCCAAGTAGTTAATACCATCATATAAACTTCCAGAAGTAGACTTTTGAAAGTTAATATTCAGATTATATTCTTCTAAAATATATTTTTTTATTTCGGACTCGATATCGAATACATCACTCTTATTACAAAGTATCAAAATGTCATCTACATATCTAAAATAGGCTAAATCTTGTCGCTGTAAGTATAAATAATCTAAATCTTTTAAATAAATTTCTGCTAAAACATTAGAAATAGGTATTCCTTGAGGAACACCTTTAAAATTACCTATTATTTCGTTTTCTTTTCTATGGTAAGAATTTACTGTAGGTGTCTTAATAGAGTCTTCAATTAAACATAGAATTTCTTTTTTTCGAACTCTTTTTTTTATTTTTTTCATTAGTAAATCTTGATCTAGAGTGCCAAAAAAATTAGAAATGTCAATTTTTATATAACTATCATATTTTGTACTTTCTTCAGTTAATTTCTTTATTACCGATTGAACTAGTTTAAGTTCTATTTTAAATGTATCTCTCAAAATTTCATGCAATACTTTCATAACTATCCTATCCCTTAGGGTAGGTATTGAAATCATCCTAGGTAAGCTATCTCTATTTTTAATTATCAAATTTTCCTTATAAAATGTAAACTTGTATGTTCCACTTCTAACTTTATTTACAATAACTTGGATTTGATCATTTTTAATTAAATCGAACTTTTTCTTTTGAAGTTTGTCTATTCCACTCGCAGTATTATTACTAATATAAAAATCATATTTAGATTCTATGTACTTTTTTGTAAACTTTTTATTAAATAATTTAAATGCTAAAGCCAATAAAAGTCACATCCCTTTCAACAAATTTACGCTAAAGAAAAAAACGCTAGCAATAGGAATTAAATAAATTACAGTCCATAGTAGAGCGGAAAAAATTAAGATGAAATAATATTTAATTTTATCTTTTTGAGTTGCTTTTCTCGATACTACAACTAAATATTTTAAATAATCTCTATTGAGATGATTATCGGTTTTATCTAAAACATCAATATATTCTTTTTGACAAGATTTATATAATCTCGTTGCTTCGTCAAAAGAAATATTATCATTCAGTAGAATTAATGATAAACTATTCTCAATTTCGTACATTTTCAAATGTGAATTCTTAAAAGCAATAGCTTTTTCCCTAAATCCAAAAAGCGTTATAAAAAGCGATATTCCAAAAAGAGCGATTGAAAAAAACAAATTCCAAACACCAAATAGGATCTCAGTTTTGAAAATAAGACTTAAAACAGAAATACATATTAATGAAAATGTATATAAATTAATAGTAATGATTGAATGAAAATTCAGAGAATTCAATCTTTCTTCTGCTAGGATTCTAGTTTTTCGAGTAACATAAACTCTATTGTTTTGAAAATAAGTAATGTTCTTCTTTAACTCAGTAATACTCTGATCATGCTGTATGCTCATTGCTTGACAATTATCTATCGAAGGCGTCATTACTTTATTCAACAAGTAGTTTTCAATACTTTTATTTTTGATAAATCTTTTTCTTCTAGTTATTTTTCTCATATTTCTCCTCATAAATTAATTAATATTATAGGGAGAGCCGATGTTTAGATACGAATCTACAAAATGTAGCTATGATGATACAATATGTATCATTGATTAGAGTACTCCCCTAAAGGAATCTTTTGGAAAACCAATAGACTCTCCCTTACATAATCATCCCACTTAAAAGATATTTTGACAATTTTTTTATTTAAAAAACGTTGTATAAATATCAAGTACGCACCTGAATGAGTGCAATAATCTCATTGAGAGAGTAATGCGTAGTCTACCACGTATAAAAACAAATCACACTGCCGCGTGATATGGGCCTCATCTTCTTTATTTTTCGTCGATCGCGATAACGCGATGATGTCATACTCTTCCTTCAGCTGCTCCATCACGTTCGAGCCGATATAGCCGCTCGCCCCCGCAATGACAATCGTTTTCCGTATAATGGTCACTCCCCTAATTATTCGCATAGAGGTAATGTACCCGTCTTTTTAAAAAGATAAATCAGTCTAAGTATGTAGAGCCTGCTCGACCGATTCATACTAAAATGAGAATAATTAGAAAAAGGAGGGATATTCATGGGATTTTGGTACTTTCTTTTGCTTGGGTTGGGAATTATCCTCATCGTGCGAGGGATTGCAAGTAGCGCGAAACAAGGTGGATTGATTTTAGTCGGGCTTGTGATGGTCGGGGTATCCATATTTATGTTCCAAGATGGCAGCGCGGACTTGGTCGCGAATTGGTTGGATCAAATCACCGGTCGATAAGTCATGTCCTGCGAATCACAGCAAGATAAATTGACGATCCGATGCTTTGTATGAAAAAGACAAGCATGACAAAGTAGATGAAATTATACTGATCGAAAACTTGAAAAATTGCGACGAGGGCGACACCAACATAGACACCGATTGACAACATCGAATAAGAAATCGATTTGACTTTTAAGGCGATCTGTCGCCCTCGTTCGTCTTGTGATTCGATTTTTCGTTCAAAGTTCGCCTTATAAAGTTCTGAGACAATTACACCAACAATCAAGACAAGAATTCCATACAGCAATACTTGATCCATCTTCACTCCTCCTCATATGTAAATAATGCGGGTAGTTCTTCATCGAGTACCGCCGCAATTTTGAACGCAAGGATGAGCGACGGGTTATACTTGTTTTTCTCAAGTGCAATAATCGTTTGACGACTTACTCCGACTGAATCAGCCAATTGTTGCTGGGTCCAGCCTTTCTTTGCACGACTGAGGAATATTTGATTTTTTAACGTCACCATCGCCTCCTCATTGTATTCAAGTTCAGTGTAAACTATTTTTTACTAAATGTTAAGAATATATTACATAAAAATGATTAACCAAATATACCCTTTAGTATGTGGCTATTATCTCAAGTTGAATCGTCTGAAATGACACTACATTACAACGTGACTTTTATAAGGAAGGAGCTCGACAATGAAACAGTTCAAACGAGTAGGTGTTGTGGCGTTATTCGCCTTGATTGGATTTGCTCTTTTCCATTATGCGACCGAGTCGAAGACAGGTTCCGCTGCATGGACGACGGAAGTTGCGACACATCACTTCAAAGATATCTTAGAAGCGCAGCGAGAGGCGATTGAAGCGCATACTCCTCTTGAGAATATCGAGCGAACGAAACTGTCACACGAAGATGACGTCGTCCGGCTCCTCCTCGGTCAGCGGGATTGGGTCGAGCAATTCCACTATACGATTCAGGAGGTACAAGTGGATGAAAAAGGTGGACTTCTATACGCAAATGCTTATGTGACAAGAAATCTTCAATTTGAGAGCGGTATCATGACCGGGCTTGGTGACGAGATGACGATTCAATTGAGGTCTCCGAATGAGACGATCGAAGAGGTGGAGCTCGACAATCATAGCGTGACACAATCAGATCAACCCTTTTTCAAACGCTGGATCAGTCGAGTGTTTGACTGAACAAATCCCACTTTCCAATCGGAAAGTGGGATTACTGTTAAAACGATAAATCTAAACCAGTACCATCATCAAGAAGTTCTCCGTTTTTAGCGGTATAGTCGACACAAATCTCGGCTCGCTGCAAGATGAGTGAACACCAATCCCGACAAAAGCCACTTCAAGTAACGTTTCATATCGAATCCTCTCACAACTGTTTATTCATGGCGATGGACGCTTCTTGGTATCCGAGTCGTTTATATAATCGCTGTGCGTCTGGATTCGTGCCGAATACACTTAGTCCAATGGATGTTGCGCCAAGTTCTTCTGAGGCAACTCTTTCAAGTTTCTCAAACACCGCTGTCGCATATCCTTGTCCACGGTACATCTCTTCAATCAAAATGTGATAAATGAAGATGCGGTTCGATTCAGCTTGAAACACATACCACAAAATCCCGACACGAGTGTTTCCGTTCATCACATGAACAATCGTCTGTCCTTCCCCAGGTTGATTATCCGGGAAGAGGTCCCGAATCAATTGAGTCGATTCCTCTTGCGCCAACACCATCGGAAGTTGATAGTTGCGCGCGACATCTTTTGCATAATCGTCAATCAACCAAGTCACATAATTCGCGATTTCTGATTCCGTCATCCTGTCAAAATGAATGGTCATCTGTTTACCCCTAATCGTTTTCCCTTAGTGTAACATACAATTTTTGGAATCACTGTTTCTAGTGAAGCTCAGGATTTTGTAAAATTATCGTATGTTATAGGCGTGAATTCAATTTCATATGCTTCAACAAGCGCTACTTGCAAACGCTCCGAAAGTAAGTCTCCTTCACGATTATGTTGCTCCACCTTGATTTCCCATCCTTTAGCAAGTGCATCAGTGTCCCAGTCAATCCATTCTCCGAATCGACTAACCCATTCATAGAAATCACGCTTCAATTGGTCAGAAATCGTAAACTCATTCAATTCTATATTGTATCGACAGGTCGCACACCATGTCGGGTCCGCCCCCACATCCGCCTCTATCGTAATTCTTTTCATATTTTCACAATCACAAATCCTTTTCATTCATTCGCCCCCCCAGGTTTAAGGTTAGATTCTGCATACGTATTCAAAATTAGGAGGATATCCTTTTGATTTATTCAGTCGAGAAATGTAGAGATGAAAATGGTGTGCAGATTGTCTTTCATACAATTGATGGCTTGAGTGAATTAGATGAGACTAGTTGCTTATTCCCTTATTCAGTGACACGAACTAAAGAAAACCATTGATCTAAGCGAACGAATGATTTTCTAGGTTTAATATAATGTGTCTTTAGCAACTTCATTTGTCGGATCTAGTACAAGAATTTTTTCCGCGATGGACTTTGCTTGTTCATCACTTACAATCTTTTCTGGGACGATGTTCAGAAATAACAGGTTCTCTAAGCGCTTCACATCTGCAGCATCAGTCAAATCCACGGCTCTTTGAGCATGGTATAAGGAAGAGGCATAAGCCCCTTCAATGTGGCAAAGGGGCTGTGATAGGACTTGAAAAGCCAAGTCATGTAATTTATCGTCCTCTGTGTCAAATAACAGATAGACGAGTACGGAGTAATTCGACAGATGTTCATTATCATACGCCAAAGTTAATAAATCATTTTTAAATGTTTCAAAATCAGTAGTTTGATAAATGTCTTTCACTTCCTTAAACCGGCCAGACACGATTAAAGTTTCCAAATTATTTGACATTCCTTATTCACCCACGCATTGCTCATTTTTATTTCTTTATTTACTCTCTGGAAGGTTACGGTGGCGGTTTGACCGTTCATTGATAGAGTATGCAGACACGTAGACCGACTTTTTTCATGCCTTCGGAGTCCAATTGTTTTCATAGCCATTTTGAACGGCATAGTGATACAAATGAATGAGTTTCGATTCTTTGTATGTAGACATGTGTTCTGCCGTACGCAGTTCATGATTTCGCTCTACCAAATTGTAGAGATAATCGATATTCGCTAATCGATTATCTCTACTCGTATTACATGTCGGGCATGACAGCACAAAATTCCATAAGACATCATTTTGCATATAAGACCAAGGAATGAAATGATCCACGTGAATTTGTTTAACAGGCTTTAGGCAATAGAAGCACATTGAGTGCCCGTGACTTAATAAAATTTGTTTAAACTCCTCAAGCGACTGACGGGCAGACACAAACTCCAGCTTGCTCAAAATTCGTTCCATCGCATCCTGGGAATTGTATTTTTCTAAAAAGATGGCTAACTGATAGTTTGTCACGTTCATGAGAATATGCTTATATTTTTCAAAGAAAACGACATACGCTGGAACGAGTTGAATCCACTCTTCTTTTCGATTGAAAGAGTAAATCGTTTCGTTAAAGGAGCGATAGAAAGAACCGTATACGTATTTTTTATAAAATTGATTCACGTTCCGAATCAATTGATTTTGTTGATGCTCTGGTAAGCGGTCGAAGTTCCAATCTGGCGGAATGTTGTGTTCTTTCTGAAAGGAGACCATCGCTTTTTCAACAGCGCTCTGCTTCCCCAATTGATTCATCTGTGTCAGCCCATGCTTGACGATGAGATTCCAATAGATTTTCGTCACATGTTTGGCAATCTGATGAAATGACACGACACCTGATTCATTCAATTCTGTCGTACATTCCAGTAACGCCTTCATCAATACGTGTTTGTACGTCGTCGTATGAGAAGCGTTCATCAGAAATTGTTGTGTAAAGCGCCATAGGTCTGATTCGGTTAAATACACATCTTTCGCCTCAGCGACACGTAAATTCCATCCCAACGACTCCACCTCCATCCATTACACTATTGATTATAACGAATACAGATAGGAAGTGGATCGTGGTGCTTCATACAGGAGCAGAAAACTCTCTTTTGATTTGTTCGATATCAATCATTGTCTTTTCATGAACATACTGAACGAGCGCATCATACTGTTCGACCGTATTCAGTTTTTTGAACTTCTCCACATCCCCTTCAAAGCCCGTGAAATAGTCACTTTGATACTCCGGGTTGTTGAACAGTCTCAAATATTCCATATAGTCCTTGATGGTCATTTGACTCACGATGTGAGAGAGAATGGATTCCCACTCTCTGATTCGCCCCTCATGAATTTGTTTTTTGATGACGATGTCTTGTGCTTGTTCCATTTTGATTTGTTGAATGCATTGCTCCACTTCTAGTCTATATTGGAACAACTCATCTCGATTTCGAGTGTCTAGCGTAGGCGTCACTTCGGTTAAATAATACTGATACCGTTGCTTTCGCGGATGTTTGTTCTTAGCTTGTTTAGGGCTTTGCTCCGAATCATCCGTGTTCTTCAATCGTTTCTTTAAATTGATTGATCCTAAAGCCCCCATGATTTCTTTGTTATGTTTTAATGCAAGTTTGCCTACTGTCGGACCATATTTTTTGACGCCATTCACAATCAATTCCGTCGATTTTTTAGACATGTGAACTCCTCCTTTGGTATGTATGATTACTTGACGATTTTCAAAAAACAACTCATAGTTTCTATTCAACAAAAAGATGATCAATCCCTTGATTCCCATCAAAAACCTAATGACCGGTGTCCGCTCCCCAAAAGAAAAGGATTAATGAGCAGGTACTCAATAATCCTTCACCAGATCACTTCTTCTCTTGTTGCTTCTGCAAATACGCCTCACGAAGCTGGTTCAACCGTTCCTTCTTGTTCGAGACGGTCGGCTTTTTTCCGTCTTGGTACTTCGCCGCTGCTACTTTGCTTCTCGTGTCTAATTGATATTTTCCCATGCGCTTCACCTTCCTTTCTTTATGACTTCAAGCAAAAGCAAAGACCCCCTAATCTCAATGAAATTAGAAGGTCTTCATGAAAATCATTGATCGCAGTCGTTACAGACCGCTTCAAAATGGAGACGGCGGGAGTCGAACCCGCGTCCGAAGGCATCGTAACGTATGCTTCTACGTGTGTAGTTTATCTATTGAATCTCGATGTGACACTGCCGATAAACAGGCGTTATCGCATCCAGTCTGTTTCATCTCTTCTTCGCGCCCTCAGACGGCGAGGTTGAAGCGTAGCTTGCTTAGTTTGAGACCCTGAAAGTCATCCACACAAGCGATGGATGTCAGGATCCGCAGGGCACTTAGGCTGCTGCGAGTTGTGTGTTAGTTTTGCCAGTTATAGGCGTTTGCGTTTTAACGAGGCCGACCCCTCGACACGCCACATACGACCGACCTACCCCCGTCGAATCCATAACGTCCCCGAGGTGGTAATTGGTACTCTATTTAATATACCACAATTAGGATCCGTTGTCAGTATTTTTGCCGATCGCGCATCGCACGGTCGACGTCACGCTTCGCGTCTTTCTTCTTCAAGTCCTCACGTTTGTCGTACTTCTTCTTCCCTTTTCCGACGCCGAGCAGGCACTTGGCGAACCCGTTCTTGATATACACTTTGAGCGGGATGATCGTGTAGCCGTCACGCCCTGATGCTCCAATGAGCTGATTGATTTGCTTCTTATGCAACAATAGCTTTCGGACGCGGAGTGGGTCATGGTTGAAGCGGTTCCCCTGTTCGAATGGGCTGATATGACAGTTATGAAGCGTCGCCTCGCCCCCATCGAACCGGACGTACGCATCCGCGATGTTGATCTTCGATTGACGGACCGATTTGATCTCCGTCCCTGTGAGCACCATGCCCGCCTCAATCGTATCTTCGATCGCGTAATCGAAGGACGCCTTGCGGTTTTGGGCGAGTGCGTTCGAATCTTTCTTCTTGGCCATACACATTCAGTCCTTTATCTACAAGATACGGAGGAAGGGATGAGCCCTTCCCCGTCAGCGACGTTTCTTCGCACCTCGTTTGGCGTCGCCTTTTCGTTTGTGCTTGTCTTTCTTCTTCAGGTCGAGTGCCGAACGGCCTTGGGAAGACTTCTCCCCGTCTCGTTTCGGTTTCTCACCTGGTTTGCCCGGCTTGCCAGGTCTTCCTGGTTTGCCGCGCTTCTTCTTGTCGTCCCGACCGCGACCGCCACGACGGTCTTTCTCGTCCTTCTTCGGACGACCGCCTTTCGCTTTGATCGTCGTCGGTTGGCGACGGCTTGACTGTTCCCGTTTCGGCATGCCGACGACCGTGAAGTCGATCGTCCGCTCGTCTAAGTTGACGGCATCGACTTTGACACGGACGGCGTCCCCGATGCGGAATTGACGTTTCGTCCGCTCCCCGAGGAGCATGAGCTGTGATTCGTCAAAGTGGTAGTAGTCATCCATCGACTGGAGACGGACAAGCCCTTCAATCGTATTCGGAAGTTCGATGAACATCCCGAAGTTCGTGACGCCGGCGACGACACCATCGAACTCTTCACCGAGATGGGCTTCCATGTATTCGGCTTTCTTGAGCGCCTGCGTCTCGCGCTCTGCGTCGACCGAGCGACGTTCCCGTTTCGATGCCTGTTCGGCGATCGCCCCGAGACGGTCCTCGTACTTCGCGATCGTCTTCTCCGACAAATCGTTGTTGAAGACGTACGTGCGCATGAGACGGTGGACGATCAAGTCCGGATAACGACGAATCGGTGACGTGAAGTGCGTATAGAAGTCTGTCGCGAGTCCGAAGTGACCGAGCGAGACGTCGTCATATTTCGCCTGTTGCATCGAACGAAGCATAATCGTGCTGATGACCGGCTCTTCCGGTTCTCCGTCGATCGCCTTCAAAATCTTTTGAAGCGTCTTCGGTTCGACCGTCTGCCCTTTGATGCGTTCGATGTGAACGCCAAAGTTTGCGACAAAGTCGAAGAAGAAGTCGAGCTTGTCCGGTTTCGGATTGTCGTGGACACGATAGATGAACGGCACGTCCATCTTGTGGAAGTGTTCCGCGACCGTCTCGTTGGCCGCGAGCATGAACTCTTCGATCAACTTCTCGGCGACCGAACGTGGACGAAGCACGATATCTGCCGGCTTCCCTTCCTCGTTGACGACAACCTTCGCCTCAGCGAAATCGAAGTTGATGGCACCGCGCGAGTTACGACGTTTCCGAAGGACTTCCGCGAGCTCGGCCATGAGGTCGAACTCACCGATGAACGGTTCGTACTTTTTCAATGTCTCTTCGTCATCACGTTCGATGATCTCACGGACGTTCGTATACGTCATCCGCTCCGTCGTCTTGATGACACTCGGGAACAGATCATGGCGAACGACCTTCCCGTTTTGCGGGGAGATCTCCATGACGCAGCTGAGCGTCAAGCGGTTGACGTGCGGGTTGAGGGAACAAATCCCGTTCGAGAGTCGGTGCGGCAGCATCGGAATGACACGGTCGACGAGATACACACTCGTCCCACGTTCGAACGCCTCGACGTCTAGTGGTGAGCCCTCTTTCACGTAATGCGAGACGTCAGCGATATGGACACCGAGCTCGTAGTTGCCGTTATCAAGTTTTTTGACGTGGACGGCATCGTCCAAGTCTTTCGCATCTTCACCGTCAATCGTGAAGATCGTCTCGTCACGAAGGTCGACGCGTCCGATGAAGTCTTTCTCGTCGGCCTCGTCCGGTACCGCGTTCGCCTGGGCGATCACGTCCTCCGGGAACTCCGTCGGGATGCCGTGCTTATAGACGATCGACAAGATGTCGACGCCAGGGTCGTTCTTATGCCCGATGATACGGACGACGTCACAGGCACCGGCGAAGCGTCCGTCCGGATACTTCGTGATGCGCACGACGACTTTATGTCCGTCGACGGCACCGAGTGACTTGTCCGGGTTGACGACCGGCCAGAAGTTGATGCGTTTATCATCCGGCTCGATGAAGGCGAACTGGTCGAGTCGACCGCTCGGGAGCGTATACGTCCCGACGAACTCGGAGAGTCCGCGCTTCAGTACTTTCAATAAAATCCCTTCCGTCTTGCCACGATTGTCCTCGCGTTTTTTAACGAGGATCGTATCGCCATGGTAGACGTCCTTCAGTTGGTCGGGCGGCAAGAACACGTCTTCCGCTTCCCCTTCGACCGACAAGAAGCCGAAGCCGCGCTGGTGAATCGAGATGATTCCCGCGACTTGTCCGAGCGTGGCGAGCGTCCCGTAACGGTTCGTCCGCGTCCGGCCGATGGCACCCTCTTCCTCGAGGGCATTCAATGTGCGGATGAGCTCTTTGAAGTCATCCGTCGACGCGAGCTGTAGTCGCTCGGTCAGTTGATCCACAGAGAGCGGTTTTTCGCTCGCCTGCAAGATCTCTAGTAATTGGTCACGTAAATTCAACGTGACACCTCCTTCTTAGACTGACCAGTCTAACGTTTCGAGAAAATCGAGCACGTCCTGGTGCAGTTTCTCTTTTTCTTTGTCGAGTGTGATCACGTGTCCCGAGTTCTCATAGATGAGCAACTCTTTTTGGAACGTGTTGACCGCCTCGTAAATTTGATTCGCCGATTCCGGGTCGATCATGTTGTCTTTGGCGCCTTGGACGACGAGTGTCGGGACGAAGATGTCCTCGAGCTTCGACGCCGTGTCGCGGACGAAGGCACGGAGGTCTTTCAATGTTGGCATCGGTTTGAACTCTGCCATTTCCTGCTCGATCTGTTCCGGCGACTTTTCTTCTCTACCCTTATATTCTCGGGCATATGCTTGGACTCCTTTATACAAGCGGTCCTCGGCATCGATTCCCGTCGGTGCGCACATCGGGATGACCGCCTTGACGTCTTTCTCCTCGGCGAGACGGAGCGACATCACGCCACCTAGCGAGAGTCCGCAGACGACGATTTCCTCATGGCCTTTGTCGACGAGTGTCTGGTAGGCGTCCAAGACGTCTTCCCACCAGTCTTTCGGTCCATATTGGAGTAATTCTTCCGGTGGGACGGCATGACCACGATAGATCGGTCCCATACATGTGTATCCTTCTTTTTGAAGGAAGCGACCGAGCATGCGGACATCCGCGCTCGATCCAGTGAAGCCATGTAACATCAACACGGCACGTTGTCCGCCCTCGAAGAAGAACGGTTTTGGTGCTGTCACTTTCATTTGATCTGTCATCTCCTCGTATCTACATTATTCCCAAAAAATAAATCAAAAAAACAAAAGCTGACCGCCTCACGTGAAAATCGAGAACGATCAGCCTTATCATCATAATGATGCGACTAGTAATCCTAAAATGAAAAACAAAGTGCCTAGTACAGCTGCAGTTCGGTTCAAAACAGCATCGAAGCCGCGTGCTTTCTGGCGTCCGAACAACTGCTCCGCGCCACCTGCAATCGCTCCAAGACCTTGCGACCGACCTGACATGAGCAGTACGACGACAATCAATAAGACAGCCACGACAAGTAGGCTGATTGTAGCGATCGTTTGCATAGTAGTCAGTTCCTCCTTCTATTTACACGCCTTTTATTATATAGAAGTTATCAATAAAACACCAGCATTCAAATTATCGGGACGGGTAGCTGAATCCTTCCCCGATGACTTCCTTCACCTGGTGGATGACGACGAAGGCACGGTCGTCCGTCACTTGGACGATTTTTTTGAGTGGTGCGATCTGACGTTTGTCGACGATCATATACAACATGTTCTTATCCTGCTTCGTGTAGTAACCGTGTCCATGGATGATCGTCGCCGAGCGTCCGAGCGTCTCCGTCAAGACGACGGCGAGCTCTTCTTGCTTGTCGCTGATGATCGTGACGGCCTTGCGGATGTTGAGACCTTCCGCGACGAGATCGATGACCCATGAACCGATGATGATCGCGATGAGCGTATAGAGAACGACTTGTTCCCCTAAGAAGAAGCCAGATGTCGCGACGACGATCGCATCGATGATGAACATCGAGACGGCGACACTCAAGTGGAGATAGCGTTCCATGAGACGGGCGATGATGACGCCCCCGCCGGTCGTCCCGCCGACACGGAGCACCATGCCGATTCCGACCCCGATCATGATCCCGGCATAGACGGCCGCAAGCAGTTTGTCCTCGGCAGGGCTGCCCCAGTCATGTGTCAGACTGAGGAAGAATGATGTCGCGATGACGGCGATGACCGAATAGACCATTGTCCGACGGTCGAGCAGCTTATAGCCGACGATAAAGAGAATCCCGTTCCCGATGATCGACGTGAGCCCGAGGTCCCAGCCGAACACGTAGTACAGGATGATCGTGACCCCGAGCAGGCCACCTTCCGAGAAGTCGTTCGGTACGGTGAAGTAGTTGACCCCGAACGAGAGAATGAATGAGCCCGCGATGATCCAGGCGATGTCCTTCACCGAGATGGTTTGTAGCTTGCGCCATACCTGTTGGCGCAATAGATGTTGTTGTTGACGTTTCATAAATGTCCTCCCTCCATAGAAAAAAGACCGCGGCAAAAGCCGCAGTCTTAAGATTGTACTGGCTTTGGCGCACCGTCTTTCATAATCGGCAACTTGCGCTCCGCGGCGTTCGCGTAGACGTTCAAGAGTGCCTCTTTTTCCAAATCCCAGTTATATTTCTCACGCGCGGTCTTCGTGTTCTCTTTGACACGCGCATAGAGTGCTTGGTCTTCAATCATCCGGTTGACGCCGTCCGCGATCGATTGTGGATCGTGCGAATCGACGAGCACCCCGACATCGTTCCCCGCAACGACCCGTTCGATTTCAGGGAAGTCGCATGAGACGACAGGTACTTCAGCCATCAAATACTCGAACAATTTATTCGATGAGGCCGAGTAGTGGTTGAAGCAGACGTTGTTCAATACTTGGAAGCCTAAATAGGCGTTCATCGTATAGTAAGGTAACGCTTCGACCGGTACTTTGTCAATCATCTTGACGCGGTCGCCGACCCCTTCCATCTCGATCAACTGTTGAATCGTCGGTTTAAGCTTCCCGTCCCCGATCATGACGAGCGTGCCTTCTTTGAAGTCCTTCGCCGCGAGCACGAGCTGTTCGAGACCGCGTCCCGCTTGAATGCCCCCTTGATACAAGAGGATCTTCTCGTCTTTCGGCAAATCGAGGAGTGCATGCAAGTCCTTACGGAGCGAGAAGTCGAGCGGACGGTAGAACGGATAGTTGTGGAGCACGTACGGATAGAATCCGTACAACTCTTCGTTGTGTGCTGCACGCGTATGGTTCTCGACCATCATCGTATCGACGAACGGCAAGAGCCATCCTTCAAGGTTACTCTGGATGTAGCCGTAACCCGTACGGTCCGTCTGTACCTCGTGCGAGTCGTAGACGATCCGACCTTTGTTGAACACTTTTCCAGCGAGGAGTGCCTGCGGGAGCGTGTTCAAATCGTTCGCATGGTAAAAGTCATACGATTTTTTCGTCGAAGCGAACACCATCTCGAGCATCGCACTCGCGTTGACGATTTGTTTACGCACTTGCGGCAACAAAACCGTCCCGACGGCCGCCACGAGTGCGAGCATCGTGAACGGCGCGAGTAGGAACAACCCGGCACCGACGAGTCCGGCACCGATTTGGCGGGTCCGCTTCTCACTCACCCATTGATACGTCTTCTTCGCGAACTTGAGCGCGTTGACGAGAATCGAAGGTTGACGCTTCACGCGGATGACGCGGAAGCCTTCCGGACGCATCTCTTCTTTTGGAAGCTCTTTATTTTTCGGATCTTGAAGCGCGATCAAATCGACTTCATAGCCTGCCTCGGCAAGTGCCGAGCACTCACGAAGGACGCGCGCATCATTCGTAAAATGGTTCCATACAAACATACATACTGACTTCATCGTGTTTCCTCCATCACTAACTGTTGTACGACTTGATCTAACACGTCGATATTCTCTTCCCAACATAAATTCTCTTTGACGTAACGAATCCCGTTCGCCCCGAGTGCCTCCCGTAAATCCGGTCGGTCGAGGAGCTTCCGTAGGATCCGCTCGATCTCATCGATGTCACGTTTCCGTGACACGTAGCCGACTTCCGCCGCTTCAATGACATTCGCCGCATGGCCTGACACTGCTGCGACAATCGGTTTGCCGACTGCCATATAGTCGATGAGTTTCCCAGGGATGACCGTATCGAACACTTCTTGTTCGATCAGACTGACGAATGCGACGTCTGCATTTTTAATCGCCTGGAACGCCTCTGTCCGTGGCATCGCCTCGAGGAACAAGAAGTTTTGGAAACCACGGTCTTTGATCGTCTGTTTCAACTCTTCTTTCCGATAGCCGTAGCCGATCAATTTGAAGTGGATCCGTGGCTCATCCCGGAATCGCTCGGCGAGTTCGAGTAACAACGACACATCCTGGGCAAGACCCATGTTCCCGGCGTATAAGATCTCCATCCGGTCGTCCGATGGGATCGTCCGCTCGAGTGTTCGCTCCGCTTCCCGGATCGAGTTCGGCATGTAGTGAATCTTCTCGTTCGGCACACCACGCTGACGAAGATAGCTGCGGAATCCTTCCGAGTTGATGATGACTTCATCGGCGACACGATACAGTCGTTTCTCCATCCAAAAAGCCGGCGTGAGCACCCAATCGTATTTGAAGACGCCGACCCCTTTCACCGATTCTGGCCAAAGGTCACGGACGTCCAAGATGAACGGGACACGATACTTTCGTTTCGCATAAGCACCGACAAACGCCATAAAAAAAGAAGGGGTCGTCGCAAAGACGACGTCTGGCTTCAATTCAAGCTTACGGACTTCTCGGATTCCTTTGACCATCTGTTCGAGGAATAGGAAAAGACGACTGACCATGTTAGACGTATGTTTCCGTTTCTTCGTGATGAGTCGCTTGATGAACGGTTGGTCGTTTAACTCCCGGTCGTTCCAGAAGCGGTCGTCCTGGTACATATCAAAGCTCGGGTATGAAGGAGCGGCCGTGATGACCTCGACTTCATACCCGCGCTGTTTCATCAAATGCGTAATGTTTTGCATCCGGTTGCCGGCACTGCCGATCTCCGGATAATAGTTTTGACACACCATAAGCATTGTTTTCAAAAATAACACACCTTACTGTTGATCAAGTTCGTCCACGAGCCGCTTCAATAGGGCATGGACGTCATCTTTTAAATCAGGATCGCTGAGCGCGTGGCAAATCGTCGTCTCGACGAACCCGATCGGCTCTCCGACGTCGTAACGTCGACCGTCAAATTCGTAGGCGAAGACCGTCTGCGCCTCATTCAAGCGTGCGATCGCATCCGTCAATTGAATCTCGCCCCCAGCTCCAGCCTCTTGCCCCGATAACGCCTCAAAGACGTCCGGTTTCAAGATGTAGCGACCGAGGATGGCGAAGTTCGACGGGGCCTCATCGACGGGCGGTTTCTCGACGAACGTTCGCACCGGGATGAGCTTCCCTTCGACGGCAAGCGGGTCAATTATACCATATCGGTTCGTCATTTCATACGGGACACGCTGCACCCCGATGATTGAACGTTCGTGCGCCTCATATTGGTCGATCAACTGCTTCGTCGCCGGCACGTCGGATTCGATGATATCGTCCCCGAGCAAGACGGCGAACGGCTCATCCCCGATAAACTTCCGGGCGCACCAGATCGCATGACCAAGACCTTTTGGCTCCTGTTGGCGTATGTAGTGAATGTTCGCCAAGTTCGAGGAATGTCGGACCGATTCGAGCAAGCGCGTCTTCCCTTTCGATTCAAGGTTCTGCTCTAATTCGAGTGCACGGTCGAAATGGTCTTCAATCGCCCGCTTGTTCTTTCCCGTGACGATGATGATGTCCTCGATGCCTGAAGCAACGGCCTCCTCGACGATGAACTGGATGGTCGGCTTGTTGACGATCGGCAACATTTCTTTCGGCATGGCTTTCGTGGCAGGAAGGAAGCGGGTGCCGAGACCGGCGGCTGGAATGATGGCTTTTCGTACTCGTGTCATAAGCATGGGCTCCTTTATTCGTTATGTAGAGAGTATACCCAAATTTTGTGCAAACTGACACAAAAGAGAGGTCATGACAATGTTGTCATGACCAATCGTCATTCCGGTGCGATTTGAGATAGTACCAAATGCCGAATCCAATGAGCAATACCAAGAAAAGAAATCCGAGCATCATCACGAAAATCGCCTCCCCATTCATGCTTCATTTTCTATATTCCCGCTTCAGATTGTTTCAGAACCACTTCTGTCCATGCGTTCGAATAAATCGAAGTTCCTCTTGGTAATGATCGTAATGTCCTTCGTCAATCATCTTTTGGAAGGCGACGTCTCCTTCCGCAGCTTTTCGTTTCATCAAGAGACAGAGCGCTTCAATCCGTCGTTGTAACATATCGAACAAGTCGACCTCCGCTTGCTCCCAACCATAGGCTTCGAGAAACAACGATACACGCTCTTTATAGATCGCATCGTCTCGATCGGCATCATAATAGATGACTTCCCCTGTTTCAGCTTGATGGCGACGACTGAGCGGAACGAACGTATAAAGGGCATAGACGATATCCCAAGCTCTCGGACCTGGCGCAGCCAAATCAAAGTCGATGATTCCTGCCACTTTTCCTTCATGGAAAATTGTATTGTAGACAGCGAAGTCGTTATGACAGATGACCTCTAACGGTTGTGGTGTGTGATCGATTGGCTCCCATTCGGATGTCCATTCAAAATCGATTGACGCATCATGCAGTCGTCTCATCAAGCGCGCGACGTCTTGAATCGCCTCATCAGCCCACATATAGGATTTAAGAGGATAGTCTGCCGTCTCCCCCTCGATATAAGTGAGCACCTCTCTTCTTGTTTCATCGATACCGACAAAGCGTGGCACGCCAGACAGTTGCTTCGCCTCCAAATGCTTTAAATAGCAATGGATGCGTTCACTCCCCACTTTTTGCGAACGATAGACGTAGTTCCCTTTTCGATGAACGATGGATACGTTCCCGCCACTCAACCTTTTTTCTTGTTCATTCGATTGGTCCATCCAATCTCCCCCTACTTTTTATCAGTCACGTTCAGTATACAACACGAGGTCTCAATGACTAAGAAGTTCGACACAGAGCGTTAGCGTCCGTCAAAGCGGTACCGTGACTCTTGCAGGAAAGCATCGGTGCCGCAAAGACGGATAGACGACCAATCAGCTTTTCCACCGTTGATTAAACGGATATTCCACACACAAAAAAACAGGCCCGCCGATTGGCGAGCCTGAAACAATCAATTATTTTTTGAGGTTGTAGAACGACTTGATACCGTCGTATTTCGCTACATCGCCGAGCATGTCTTCGATGCGGAGAAGTTGGTTGTATTTCGCGATACGGTCTGTACGTGAAAGTGAACCAGTTTTGATTTGTCCAGCGTTTGTCGCAACAGCGATGTCTGCGATTGTCGCGTCTTCTGTTTCACCAGAACGGTGTGAGACGACTGCTGTGTAACCAGCTTTTTTAGCCATTTCGATCGCGTCGAATGTTTCTGTGAGCGTACCGATTTGGTTAACTTTGATGAGGATCGAGTTTGCGATTCCTTTTTCGATACCTTCAGCAAGTTTAGATGTGTTCGTTACGAAGAGGTCATCCCCAACGAGTTGAACTTTGTGTCCGATTTTGTCTGTGAGAAGCTTGTGGCCATCCCAGTCGTTTTCGTCACAACCATCTTCGATTGAGAGGATTGGGTACTTGTCAACGAGCTCAGCGTAGAAGTCTACAAGCTCAGCAGTTGTGAGTGACTTGCCTTCGCCAGCGAGTTCGTATTTACCAGTTGATTTGTCGTAGAACTCAGAAGATGCAACGTCCATTGCGAGGTAGACGTCTTCACCTGGTTTGTAACCAGCTTTTTCGATCGCTTCAAGGATAACTGTGATCGCTTCTTCGTTAGACTTCAAGTTTGGTGCGAAACCACCTTCGTCACCGACAGCTGTGTTAAGACCCATACCAGAAAGAACTGATTTGAGGGCGTGGAATACTTCAGCACCCATACGGAGCGCTTCACGGAATGTAGGCGCGCCAACAGGCATGATCATGAACTCTTGGAAGTCCACGTTGTTGTCCGCGTGCGAACCACCGTTGATGATGTTCATCATTGGTGTTGGAAGTGTCTTCGCGTTGAATCCACCGAGGTAAGTGTAAAGTGGAAGACCAAGCTCATCTGCTGCTGCGTGAGCTGCTGCCATCGATACACCGAGGATTGCGTTTGCACCAAGTTTTGCTTTGTTTGGCGTACCGTCGAGTTCGATCATTTTCGCATCGATTGCGTTTTGGTCGAATACATCGTAGCCGATGAGTTCTGGTGCAATCGTGTCGTTCACGTTCGCAACTGCTTTCAAGACACCTTTACCGAGGTAACGTGACTTGTCGCCATCGCGAAGCTCAACTGCTTCGTGCTCACCTGTTGATGCGCCTGATGGGACGAGGGCACGGCCGAAACCGCCGTCTTCTGTGAAGACTTCTACTTCTACTGATGGGTTACCGCGTGAATCTAAAATCTCGCGTGCGTAAATTTCTGTAATCATTGACATGAAAAATCGCTCCTTTTCGTTTGAAAAATAGTTGTATTATTTTGTAACGATTGACGAACCAGTCATTTCAGCTGGTTGCTCTCCACCGAGAAGGTGAAGAAGCGTTGGGGCGAGGTCGCAAAGTGCGCCGTCGAGAACTGGTTTCAGTTCGACTCCCTCTTTTGTGACGATACATGGAACAGGTTCCGTCGTGTGCGCCGTCATCGGTGAGCCATCCGGGTTCGTGACGATGTCCGCGTTCCCGTGGTCCGCTGTGATGATGGCCGCGCCACCTTTAGCAAGTAATGCGTCCACTACTTTACCGAGGCATTCGTCGACCGCTTCGATCGCTTTCTTCGTCGGCTCAAGCTTCCCTGAGTGACCAACCATATCCGGGTTTGCGAAGTTGATGATGTATGCATCATACTCATCTGATTCGATACGCTCGAGCAAACCGTCTGTGAGCTCATATGCGCTCATTTCTGGTTGCAAGTCGTACGTCGCGACTTTCGGTGAAGGGACAAGGAGACGATCCTCACCTTCAAATGGTTGTTCTTTTTGTCCGTTCAAGAAGAACGTGACGTGTGGGTACTTCTCTGTTTCTGCAGCACGGAGTTGTTTGTACCCTTGTGCAGAGAGCGTTTCCCCGAGTGTGTTTTTCAAATCTTCCGGTGGGAAGACGATATCCGTGTCGACCTCATCCGAGAACTTCGTCATCGAGACGAGCAAGATGTTCTCTGGATGTTTGCTTGAGAGTTCGAAGCCTTTGAAGCCGACTTTCTCTTTGAACACTTTTGCGAGTTGGATCGCCCGGTCCGGACGGAAGTTGAAGAACATGATGGCATCGTTGTCCTGGATTGTCGCGACCGGCTTGCCATCTTTTTCGATGACAGTTGGTAACACAAACTCATCCGTCAAATCGTTCTCGTAAGACTTCTTGAGAACTTCGACTGGGTCCGTGCCAACTTCGCCTTTACCGTTTACGAGGACGTCGTATACTTTCTCGACGCGCTCCCAACGGTTGTCGCGGTCCATGGCATAGTAGCGACCAGACACGCTAGCGACTTGACCGACACCGAGTTCAGCAAGCTTTTCTTCTGTTTCTTTGAGGAAACCAGCTCCTGATTTCGGATCACAGTCACGGCCGTCCGTGAACGCGTGAATGTACACTTTTTCGATGCCGTGGAGTTTTGCGAACTCAACGATGGCAAACATGTGATTGATGTGCGAGTGAATCCCGCCATCTGATACGAGACCCATGATATGGAGGCTCGAATCATGTTTCTTCACATGACCTGCCAAATGGTTCATCGCCTGACGGTCGAATAACGAACGGTCTTTGATTGCGTTGTTCACGCGTGAGAGTGACTGATAGACGACTCGGCCGGCACCGATGTTCAAGTGACCGACTTCTGAGTTCCCCATCTGTCCTTCCGGAAGACCGACGTACTCGCCTTTTGCGTTTAAGAGCGTATGTGGATACTGCTCCCAGTAGCGATCGAAGTTCGGTTTGTTCGCAGCCATGACTGCGTTTCCGAACGATTCGTCACGCATCCCGAAACCATCTAAAATGATGAGTGCGACTGGTCTAGCCATTTAAATCGCCTCCAACAATTTGAGGAACGAAGCGGCTTCAAGTGAAGCACCGCCGACGAGTGCGCCGTCGATGTCTTCCTGTGCCATATACTCTTTGATGTTCTCTGGTTTTACAGATCCACCGTACTGGATGCGTACTGCAGCCGCTACGTCTTCACCGTAAAGACCTTTCACCACGTCGCGAACATATTTACAAGAGCTTTGCGCGTCTGCTTCGTCCGCTGATTTCCCTGTACCGATTGCCCAAACTGGCTCATACGCGATGACGAGTTGTTTGACTTGGTCAGCAGAAAGGTCAGCGAGGCCGCCTTCGACTTGTGTTTTGATGACTTCTTCGAACTTGTCGCCTTCGCGCTCCTCGAGTGTTTCACCGACACAAACGATTGGCGTAAGACCGTGTTCGAACGCTTTTTTCGTTTTGCTGTTGATGAACGCATCTGATTCGCCGAAGTACTCGCGACGTTCTGAGTGACCGAGGATGACGTAAGTCACGCCGAGGTCAGCGATCATAGCTGGGCTGATTTCGCCAGTGTAGGCACCGCTATCTTTGTCGTACATGTTTTGTGCACCGAGCTTCAAGTTTGACCCTTTAGCTGCTTCTACCATCGGTGCGAGGAAAAGTGCTGGAGCACCAATCGCTGCATCTACTTTGTCAGTAGATGGGATGTTGTTTTTTACTTCCTCAACGAAAGCAACAGCTTCCGAGAGTGTTTTGTTCATTTTCCAGTTACCTGCAATAATCGGTTTACGCATCGATAACCCTCCTCTAAATTACTTGTCGTTCAACGCCTCGACACCTGGAAGTTTTTTGCCTTCCATGAATTCGAGTGACGCGCCGCCACCAGTTGAGATGTGACTCATCTTGTCAGCAAGACCAAACTTGGCTGCCGCAGCTGCTGAGTCGCCACCACCGATGATTGAGTATGCATCGCTGTCCGCAAGCGCTTGAGCGACACCTTTCGTTCCGTTTGCGTATTTATCGAGTTCGAATACGCCCATCGGTCCGTTCCATACGACAAGTTTCGATTCGCGAATCGCGTCCGCGTAAAGTTCGACTGTCTTCGGTCCGATATCGAGACCCATGTGATCCGCTGGGATCGAGTCGATATCGACTGGCCCGACATACGTTTCTTCGCCAAATTCTTTCGTGATGACGCAGTCGACAGGCATCAAGAATTTCACGCCTTTGTCTTCTGCTTTCTTCATGAATTGACGAGCGAGGTCAAGCTTATCCTCTTCAAGGAGTGACGTTCCGACTTCGTGCCCGAGTGCTTTCGAGAACGTGTACGAGAGTCCGCCACCGATGATGAGTGTGTCAACGATGTCAAGAAGGTGGTCGATGACCCCAATCTTATCCGCTACTTTCGACCCGCCGATAATCGCCGTGAACGGACGGTCTGGGTTTGAAAGAGCTTTACCGAGAACTTCAAGTTCTTTTTCCATCAAGAGACCAGCAACGGCTGTGTCCACGTGGTGTGCAATCCCTTCAGTTGAAGCGTGTGCACGGTGAGCCGCGCCGAACGCGTCGTTGACGTATACGTCAGCAAGTGCTGCAAATCCTTTTGCAAGTTCAGGGTCGTTTTTCGTTTCACCTGGGTAGAAACGAACGTTCTCTAAAACGACGACATCGCCTTCAGAGAGGTTAGCGACCGCTTCTTCTGCGACCGGACCGTATGCTTCTTCGACGAGCGGTACATCTTTTCCGAGGAGCTCAGCGAGACGCTTCGCTACCGGAGCAAGTGAGAACTCAGGTTTCTTCTCGCCTTTTGGACGGCCGAGGTGGCTCGCAAGGACGAGTTTCGCACCACCGTCAAGCAAGTGCTTGATCGTTGGAAGTGCGGCTTGGATCCGAGTTTCGTCTTGGATGACGCCATCTTTGAGTGGAACGTTGAAGTCAACGCGGCAAAAGACGCGTTTCCCTTTTACATCGATGTCACGAATAGACTGTTTGTTCATAACTTTCGCCTCCATATGTCGTGCGTGTCATTTCATAAATAGAGCGGAGAACAATCTCTTGTTTCCGCTCCTATTTGATTCTATTTAGTTCACGAAATTACTTCGCGATGTTAGCGAAGTGCTTAACTGTGCGAACCAATTGTGCAGTGTAAGACATTTCGTTGTCGTACCAAGAAACTGTTTTAACGAGTTGCTTGTCGCCAACTGTCATGACTTTCGTTTGAGTTGCGTCGAAGAGTGAACCGTATGTGATTCCAACGATGTCAGAAGAAACGATTTCGTCTTCAGTGTAACCGAATGACTCGTTCGCTGCTGCTTTCATTGCTGCGTTTACTTCGTCAACAGATACTTGCTTGTCGAGTACAGTTACGAGCTCAGTGAGTGAACCTGTAGCAACTGGTACACGTTGTGCAGCACCGTCAAGTTTTCCTTGAAGTTCAGGGATTACGAGACCGATTGCTTTCGCAGCACCTGTTGTGTTAGGAACGATGTTCGCTGCAGCCGCACGCGCACGACGGAAGTCACCTTTCGGGTGCGGAGCGTCAAGCGTGTTTTGGTCGCCAGTGTAAGCGTGGATTGTCGTCATGAGACCTTCAACGATTCCGAACTGGTCTTGAAGTACTTTAGCCATTGGCGCCAAGCAGTTTGTTGTACAAGAAGCACCTGAGATAACTGTTTCAGTACCATCGAGGATGTCGTGGTTTGTGTTGTAAACAACAGTTTTCATGTCACCTGTAGCAGGAGCCGAGATAACAACTTTCTTCGCGCCAGCTTTCAAGTGAAGCTCAGCTTTTTCTTTTGAAGTGAAGAATCCAGTACATTCGAGAACGATGTCTACACCGAGGTCTCCCCATGGAAGTTCTTCAGGGTTACGGTTAGCAAGCGTGATAACTTTCTCTCCGTTTACGAGGAAGTGATCGTCGTGTACTTCAACTTCTCCGTCGAAACGACCTTGAGTCGTGTCATACTTGAGAAGGTGCGCAAGCATCTTCGTGTCTGTCAAGTCGTTGATTGCAACAACTTCGATTCCTTCGTTTTTGATGATCTCGCGGAATGCTAAACGACCGATACGTCCAAATCCGTTAATACCAACTTTTACTGCCATGTTAATTTCCTCCTTAGGGTAGAAGCTATTTATTGAAGAGCCAACGGGGGGTCAACTCTTTAATAACAAGTTAATAATTCTTTCGCCGCACCTTCGTCTGTGACGAGGATGATGTTCGACGTGTGTTTCGCATAAGCGGCGATCGCCTGTGCCTTCGATTTCCCTCCGGCAACCGCGATGACGGTATCCATGTCATCCAGCTCTTCGAGTTGGATCCCGACCGTCTTAACGCGATGAACGATTTCACCTTCAGCATTGAAATAATATCCGAATGCCTCGGCGACGGCGTCATGCCGTTCAATCATCCGCAAATGCTCCGGTGATGCGTGACGGCGCTTTGCCATCGTTTCTGCCTCACCAATTCCATGTACCACAATTCGCGCCGCTCTAATCATTTCCAGCACATTTTTTATGCTAGGTTCCTCCACCATCCGGTCGAATGTTTCTTGTGATACTTCATCCGGAATATGTAGAAGATGATAGTCTGCGTGGGCCCGGTCCGCCATGCGTGAACAGACGGTGTTCGCCTGAAGTTCAAGCGTCTCTCCAAGACCTCCACGGGCGGGCACGAAATGCATCGGGCGTTCTTTTTTATCGGGCGACATCATCGCCGCGACCGATGCCATCGTCGTTCCTCCCGTTACCGCAATCACATTATCATCCGGTGCGAGCCGCGCTTTTAGTTGCGTGACCGCCGCCCGTCCGATATCGCGTTGAACCCAGAATGTCTCATCCGAGTCACCCGGTACGATGACGACTTGGCGAACCCCTAATTTCTCTTCGAGCTCTCTTGCCACTTCTGAGATCCCGAGAAGTTCTCCCATGATCTCGTGCAAGTCTCGTAAGACGTTTCGTCCCGTCTCACTGAGGGAAATTCCTTGAGTAGCGACGTAAAGAAGACCTTGGTCTTTCAAAAAGTCGACTTCTCGTCTGAGTACCCGTTCGGTCAGTCCCAAGCTCGTCGCGAGTGTCCTGCGGCCAATCGGCTGCATCAAGCGGACATAATGTAAGATATCGTAACGATGTCGGAGCGTATCGAGCAGGTCAGGGACAATTTGCTTCTGAACGTGAATCAGTTGCTGGATCATGCTCATACCCCCTCGACTTTCAGTGTGGACAACTTTTGTCCCACTTTTTTATTTGCGTCCCACCGCTACGAGTTCATCTTATCAATCACTTTTCCGTCTGGCAACCCCTTCAAACGTTTTTTTTCGATGTAAGCGTATACTTAACAAAATCTTCAACTTTGTTGTCATCATATCGCCCTTGACTGATGACCACACCTTCATGTATGAGAACGGGGATTTCAAAGAGGTACTTCGCCTCGAGCACCTCATCCCCCGTGATGTCGACCTGGTCGAGTTCGATCGGATAATCTTCCTGTAACCATTCGAGCATGACGACCGCCTCGTCACATAGTGAACAATTGTCGCGTTTATATAATGTTAATTTCATTTTCGTCATCCCTTCCATAACTGTCGCTCACGCTCGCGCGAATTACCGAATCCAAGCTCTTCTCGATAGTTCGTCACCGTCCGCCGGGTCACTTGATAACCGTATCGAATCAATTCATTCGCAAGCGCCTGATCACTTTGTGGTGCCTTCTCTCGTTGAATCAGTTCTGCGAGTGCCCGTTTAATCATAAACGGCGAATGCCCGCGACTTGTAGACCGAACAAAAAAATGTCGCCATTCCATGATGCCACTCTCGGTCTTGGCGAACTTCCCTTGGATGGCTCGTCCGACCGTCGATTCATGTTTTCCTATGAGCTGTGCGACCGTCCGCCGGGTCAAGGGATGGAGAACGAGTTCCCCTTGGAGCCACTCAGTCTGACGTGATTCGATGACCGACCAGATCTCACGCAGCGTCTCGTTCCGCATCGAAAGGGACGTCATCCACCATTTCGCCTCTCGGTCGTTCCCGACACGCGTTTCGTCGAGTTCTGGACTGAGCCACGTCGTGACGAGTGTCCCCTCTTCATAGCGTACTTCGAGTTCCGGAAAAACATGACCCGTTTCTTCATATAATAGAGGACGTTTCGGAAGTGTCGCGACGATTCGTTCCAGCCTTGCCAATTCCTCATTTGAAATAGCGAGAGCAGTCGTCATCTGTTGAGGACTCACCCCACTCTCGATCGCTTCGAATACATCGACGACGCGAGGGTCCTCATGTTCGATCGCATGTCGATATTGACACTCCCGTTCCGTTCTTGACCCGATCCCCGTCGGTTCTAGAAATAAGAGTGTCTGCCTCGCCTGTTCGACCTGAGTGACGTCGACACCGAGTCGCTCCGCCAACACTTCATTCGCCTCCGGCAATAATCCCCGATGGTCGAGCAAGAGGACGAGTTGTCGTCGCAACGCTTTCTCAGACTCACTGCCGCTCCCCTCATGAATCTGTGTGAACAGCTTCTCTTCAAACGAGCTTGCCGCATCTGCAATCCAATCGACGCCCCCGCTCCCGATGTGAATGTTCGGGTTATGTCGTGCAAGACGCGCCAACCGGAATACTAGCGCGAGACGATCCGCTTCAAGGACCGGTAACCGCTGCACGAGGTCTTGTGTCATCTGTTGTTGCTGAATTTGTTTTTGCTCCTGCCGTTGCATCGTTCTCCCCCCTCTTTTCTATTGTAACGAACCCGCTTCCGTCGCGCTCAAAAAAGCTATGCGAACAGGATTGCTTTTTTAATAAAACAAATGTATAATAAATTCGTGTCACAGATATGCACCCGTAGCTCAGGGGATAGAGCACTGGTTTCCGGTGCCAGGTGTCGGGAGTTCGAATCTCTCCGGGTGTATCAGATGTAGAGGTCAGGCAGATTGCCTGGCCTCTTTTTCGTTTCACGACGAAAAAATCGTGGAATAGGTGAAAAACGATGACTATCGTTTGACCATCATTGACTATACAGGTATGATGAAATTACAACCTACATAAAGGAGGCAGATTCAATGTTAATTCCAACAGTTATCGAACAGACAGGCCGTGGGGAGCGCGCGTATGACATCTACTCACGCTTGCTCAAAGACCGTATCATCCTTCTCGGAAGTGCGATTGACGACAACGTCGCGAACTCCATCGTCGCACAGCTCCTCTTCCTCGCAGCTGAGGACCCAGAGAAGGACATCTCACTCTACATCAACAGCCCAGGTGGTTCGATCACAGCGGGTATGGCGATTTATGACACGATGAACTTCATCAAGCCGAACGTGTCGACGATTTGTATCGGAATGGCCGCATCGATGGGTGCCTTCTTGCTCCAAGCCGGTGAAAAAGGAAAACGCTTCGCATTGCCGAACGCAGAAATCATGATTCACCAACCGCTCGGCGGCACACAGGGCCAAGCGTCAGACATTAAGATTCACGCAGAACGCATCATCAAGATGCGCGAGAAGTTGAACCAAATCATGGCAGAAAACACAGGACAGCCACTTGAAGTCATCGAGCGCGACACAGAGCGTGACTACTTCATGGCAGCTGACCAAGCGAAAGACTACGGTCTCATCGACAAAGTCATGACACGTTAATCACACAAAAGACGTTTCCCGTTTGAGCGGGAAACGTCTTTTTCATTCAATCGGCATCCAAATCTCAATGATGTCGTCCGCCCCACCTTGCCCGTGAATATAGCGCTCGAAGTCGACCGCGTCTCGTAGCGTCACATCTGGAACATTTACTAGCTGCTCATACGTCGACGGAATCATCGGGATGCCTCCCTCCACCGTCGCGACGATATAGTTCCCTTTCGTCAGTTCGACACTTCGCGCACTTTCTCCCGACACC
The DNA here is from genome assembly GCF_000023045.1 of Exiguobacterium sp. AT1b. GTDB lineage: Bacteria > Bacillota > Bacilli > Exiguobacteriales > Exiguobacteriaceae > Exiguobacterium. The sequence goes on from NC_012673.1 coordinate 822,698, forward strand.
GGCTTCGTCATCCCCGCGACATAACCGTTCTCCTGCGGGAGACAGACCCCGTACGACTCGTCTGTCGTCAATTCCGGTTGAAGCTTGGCCCACATGTTCGGGATTTCCTCTAACGTACCACCATATCCATAGACGGAAATGGCTTCATTCAACATCTCATATCGAATCTTCATGTCGTTCCCTCCTGATTGCATCAATCGAATCTGCCTCTCGATTCGATGAAGTCGTTCGATTTCTGCCTGGATTTCATCCAATCGTGTTTCTAGTAATGTATCAACCGGTAGACCCGATTGAATTTGTTCTAGACGGAGTCCAATTTGACGTAATCGTTTGATTTCACTTAACCGTCGAATCTCTTCCATCCCGTACATTCGATACTGATTCTCGGTCCGCGTCGGGCGGACCAATCCGCGCGCTTCATAAAATTTGATCGCCTTGACCGACAATCCGGTCACATGGGCGACTCTTCCGATTGGAATCACGGTTTCCCCACCTCCTACTTTCACTGTACAGTCGCCCCTTAGAGGCAGGTCAATCATTAGTTTTCAGGGACCCGGACACCGAAGACGTATCGGCTATCTCCTTGCGACCACTCTCCGCCGACTTCATAGAGATAGATGCCCGGCTCATCCGGAACGACGAGTTCGGAAGAGACGAGTTCTCCATCCTCGATTCGATTGAAACTCGATGTCATCGGTTCTGCATGATAGACGACATCGATTCGGTCTCCCGGTTTGACGGTGATCAGTTGAAGATCGTCCGCTTCCGGTAGTCCGTAATCGGCGCATGTCGCTTGATTGCCGGTCTCCCAACAGTACGTCGATTGTTCCACTTCTGCCGATACCGAACCAACCCGAATCGTTGGAAGCGGCGGCTTGACATTGTCCTCTCCATCCCCAAATAAGGTCATGGCGAAATAAACGATTCCCGCCCCGACAAGTACAAACAGTAAGATCATCCACACACGTCGATTTCGTTTCACGGTCTCATCTCCTTTCTTCACTAGTTCCCTATCACGAGATAAAATCCCTACTCTAACAAAAAAAGACCCACTTTCGTGAGTCTTGTGCGTCATTTCGGGCGACGCAGTCCTTTCATCATATAACCGCCTTTGAAGTCGATTGGGTCAAATGCGACGAGGAACGCTTTCGGTTCATGCTTCTCGACGAGTTCACGCAGTTCTTTCATCCGGGTACGGGCCGCCAATACGTCAAGGCGGTAACGGACCCCGTCACGTCCTTGCCCTTGATAATGCGTAACTCCATATCCGTTGTCACGCATCTGTTGGATGAGTTCCGCTGGATATTCTTTCGTATGGACTTGAATCATGTTGTAACCGATGGCGAGTTTTCGTTCGACGAAACCGCCAAGTAAGATTCCGAGCCCGAAGCCGACCGCATACACAATCATCCCGACCGTCGTCAGATCCTGGAACACGATGCCGAGCGCAAAAATATAGATTAGCGTTTCTAACGTTCCGAATAGACCGGCGATGACGGTCTTCCCTTTCACGAGCATGATCGTCCGGAGCGTTAACACCGGAACGTAGATTAGTTGTAGCAGTAGGATGAGTAAGATTTGACCCATTTGATCGACCTCCGTTCCAATTCATTATCACCACTATTCCAAATTTCTGAAAGAGATGCAACTAAAAAAGGCTGACCGCAGTCAACCTTTTACTTAGTTATCTAGATTCTTTACACTCGTGAGCAACTCGTAGTCTTTACGAATGACTTCGTAGATTGCGTTCTTGTCCCCGTTCAACAACTCTTCTGCACGAAGCTGGTTCAAGAAGAGGCTTGTGGCAAACGTGACGAGTGCACTTTTCGGAATCCCGATTTCTTTGGCACGCTCTGTGATGACCTGGTCGAGCTTAGCGTCGATCGTGAGCGATAATCTTTTCTTTTCATTCGACATAATGATGAAGCTCCTTTAATTCGCTATTCATAAAACCTATACACAATTGCTTATTATATAGGAAGAATGGTTTTGGCGCAACCGCATCACGAGGATGCGATTTCGTCTCCGCTACGTACGCGCTCGGCAATCTGGTCAATTTTACGAAGTCTATGGTTGATTCCTGACTTCGAAATCGGACCGGACTCAAGCATTTCGCCGAGTTCCTGTAACGAGACGTCCTGGTGTGTGACACGCAGTTCAGCAATCTCCCGCAGTTTCTTCGGTAAGACGTCGAGCCCGACCGTCCGTTCCAAGAACTTGATATTCTCGACTTGACGCAATGCTGCACCGACCGTCTTGTTCAAGTTGGCCGTCTCACAGTTGACGAGACGGTTGACGGAGTTCCGCATATCTTTGATGATTCGTGCGTCTTCAAACTCCAACATGCCTCGGGTCGCCCCGATCAGCTTGAGGAAATCTGAAATTTTCTCGCTCTCTTTCATGTACAAGATATGCCCTTTTTTCCGTTCGAGCGTCTTCGCGTTCAACTCAAATCGGTTCGCCAAATCACGTAGCGCCTGGTTATGGTTTTCGTACAAGCTGTAGATTTCGAGGTGGTACGACGACGTTTTCGGATGGTTGATCGACCCGCCGGCGAGGAACGCACCACGTAAGTAAGCGCGTGCTAAGTTCTCGTCCCCCGTCATATCCGAGTTCAGTGTCCGGATCATCTCGTAATTCTCTCCGAGGATCTCAAGGTCCCGAAGCATCGTCTCCGCATGCTGTGACACGCGGACGATGTAGACGTTGTTCTTTTTCAAACGCATTTTCTTCCGTACGAACAAGTCTAACGGATGGTCGTAAAGACGTTTCATCAACGAGTAAATCCGACGGGCAATCGAGGCGTTCTCCGTCGAGACGTCGAGCGTCATGCCTCGTCCTAGGGCGAGCGAGATGACCCCGTTCATCCGAACGAGTGCCGACAGTTCCGCCTTCGCTTCCGCGTCAGTCACTTCAAGTTGTGTCAATTCCTTCTTCACATCTGATGCAAAGCTCATCGAGTCCCCCTCCTTTCTGTCTTTCCAACAATCTTTATTTCAGTTCCAATTCTTGAAACGAACGTGGCTTCTTGATACGGAGCACCCGCTGCATGACGAGTCCGGCGATGGCGTCGGAATCATGACGGATATACTCCCGGTTATAGTCGACAATGTCCCCAGCGAGAACGTTCGTCCCATAGTTTCGGAGTTTCTTCCGATCGAAGCGGACCTCTTCCGACCCGTCCTCACGGTAACGCTCCAAATACTCTTCTTCAATCGGCTCGTTGTTGACGACAATCGTGTCGATCGATGCCTTCCCAAGGTACGACTCGATGACTTTTAAATGTTTCATCGCGTCATAGCCTTTCGTCTCACCTGGTTGCGTCATGACGTTACAAATATAGACGACCGGGACTTTCGAGCGGATGATCGCTTCCCGCACCGCCGGGATGAGCAGGTTTGGAATGATACTCGTATACAGGCTTCCTGGACCGAGCACGATGACGTCGGCCGATTCAATCGCCTCGACGACGCCCGGGGCCGGTTCAATGCCTTCCTCGAGTAAAAACATACGCTTGATCGGCTGCTCATGTAGCGGAATCTTGGACTCCCCTTTGACGATGGTGCCGTCCTCGAACTCGGCGGCGAGGGTCATGAGCGTCTCTGTCACTGGCAACACTTTCCCTTGTGCGTTCAAGAGTTGCGACATGACATCGATTGCTTTGACGAAAGAACCCTCACAGATGTGAGTCGCTGCCGTGAGCATCAAATTTCCAAGGGAATGCCCTTCTAATCCATATCCCGTATCGAAACGGTATTGCAAAATCTTGTCCATTAACGGCTCAACTTCCGACAACGCCAAAATGACGTTACGGATGTCGCCAGGAGGCAACATATGAAACTCGTCACGAAGACGTCCCGAGCTCCCGCCGTCGTCCCCGACGGTGACGATTGCCGTGATGTCGAGCGGATAATGTTTCAACCCACGAACGAGAGTGGACAACCCTGTCCCTCCGCCGATGGCGACTACTTTCCGGTCTCGTCTCATGTCACTTCTCCTTCGTCGCGTGAGCGAGGTCGCGGTGGACCGTCTTCACGTTATAGCGATCAGCAAAGTGCTCCGACACTTTCTCAGCGAAGGTGATCGACCGGTGTTTCCCGCCGGTACAGCCGAACGCCACGACGATTTGCGTCTTCCCTTCCCGTTTATACTGCGGAAGGAGGAACTCGAGCATGTCGATCAACTTCTTATAGAACGCTCGCGCTTCCGGGTGCGACATGACGTACTCTTGTACTTCTGTCGTCTGGCCCGTGAGCGGACGGAGCTCGGGGATATAGAACGGGTTCGTGATGAAACGGACGTCGAACAATAAGTCGATATCGAGCGGCACTCCGTGTTTGAAACCGAACGACATGAAGTTGACTGTGAACGGGATCCGTTCTTCGTTGAACTGTTGGAGGATGCGGTCCTTCAACATCTGTGGCTTCAAGTCGCTCGTATCATACAACGTGTGGGCCCGGTCACGGAATCCTTCTAACAGTTCGCGCTCCATCTTGATGCCGACGAGTGGCGCATCTTCCGGTGCGAGCGGATGGGACCGTCGCGTCTCCTTATAACGGCGAACGAGCACGTCGTCCCGCGTCTCTAAATACAACAGGTGCGGATGCACGTTCTTCTTTTCCAAATCGTCGATGACGATGAACAAGCTATCGATAAAGTCTCGTGTCCGTGTATCGATGGCGACCGCGATTTTCGGTCGGACCGAGCTGATGACATCAATCAATTGTGGTAAGAGTACCGGTGGCAAATTGTCGACACAGAAATAGCCGAGGTCCTCGAAACTATTCATGGCGACCGACTTCCCAGCCCCGCTCATCCCACTGATGATGATCAATTCTTCTAATCCTTTAAAGTCTTCCATCTCGCTGACGCCCCCTTAAAATTGACAACCGAGCCGTGTGTGTAGCTCTCTCCATCTAGTATAACGAACGTCCGAAAAAAAGAGAAGGACCGCGGTTCCCCGCAGTCCTACCTTCTTGAATCATGCGTTTTGTTCTTGCAACGATTCGAGGAGTCCCTCGATGAAATGTTGAGCATTCTGAGCGGCAATCGATCCGTCGTTCGTCGCTGTGACGACTTGACGAAGCGTTTTCTCGCGAACGTCGCCGGCAGCGAAAATCCCTGGGATGTTCGTTTCCATCGCCTCGTTTGTGACGATGTAGCCTTGCTCGTTCGTGATACCGAGGTCTTGGACGAACCCTGTAATCGGGTTCATGCCGATATAGATGAAGACGCCGTCAATCTCGTGGTCTGTCTCAGTCCCGTCAATTGTGCTGACGAGACGAGCCCCACCGACTTTCCCGTCTTTCTCTGTGATTTCTTTCAATGTGTGGTTCCAAATGAAATCGATTTTCTCATTGTCGAACGCACGTTTTTGAAGAATCTTTTGCGCGCGGAGCTCATCGCGACGGTGAACGATCGTCACCTTGTTCGCGAAACGTGTCAAGAAGACACCTTCTTCAACGGCTGAGTCGCCACCACCGATGACGAATAAATCTTTCCCTTTGAAGAATGCCCCGTCACATACCGCACAGTACGATACGCCACGGCCGCCGAGTTCTTCTTCACCCGGTACACCGATTTTCTTATACTGAGCACCAGAGGCGAGGATGATCGCACGTGCTTTATAGTCACGGTTGTGCGCATGGACGATTTTATACTCTGTTTCATCCGAGATGCGTTGCACGTCCCCATATGCATACTCCGCTCCGAACGCTTTCGAATGGTCGAACATCTTCTGAGACAAGTCAGGACCCAGGATGCTGTCATAGCCCGGATAGTTCTCGATGTCTTCCGTGTTGGCCATCTGACCACCCGGAATCCCGCGTTCGATCATAAGTGTTGAAAGGTTCGCACGTGAAGCATATAGCGCAGCGGTCATTCCGGCAGGACCGGCACCGATGATAATGACGTCATAAATTTTTTCTTCTGTCATGTTGATTCCACCTCTGCAAGAAATTGATTGCCTTTAGTATAAGAAACCTATAAGGGTATCGTCTATCTTTATGCTTGTTCGAGTGTCCGTTTGAACGAACGGACCGTGTCAGTCAATGTGTCGACCGAGAGATGGAAGGCGTTCGCACAATCTTCGAGAATCAATGCGTCCCGTTTCGTATAAAACATCCAGACGAGCGCAGCGGCCGATGCCGTTACGTCCATGAATGATTCATCAGACAAGAGAAGCATCGCAAAACGCTCATAGAAGTCGCCCTCTAGGCTCATCCGTTCCGCTTCGGATACATGTGCTTCAGCCAAGACGAGCGCATCAAACGCACGCTTGATCCGGACGTCTCCGTTGAACGGTTGCTGACAAAGGTCGGCACGACACATCTCCGCGAATGCCCGGACCGTCTCATTTTCCGTCACGGCATTCGTGAGCGCGAGCGCTTCGAACGCTTCGTCATCTTTTAAGTTGGCGATGATTCGGATGATCTCGATTCGAGCCAAATCGCTCTCTTGACGCAATCCTTGGACGAGTGCCGAACGAAACTCGAGATTTTCTCGGATGTCGAAGCTCTGTTTCTCGTCAAACTGTTTCATCTCTTCATTGTTCAAGTAGGTGGCTGCCTCTTCAAGTCGTCCTGTCTTGTAGGCAGACACGCTGAGCCAATGCCCGAACAATGGGTCCCCACGGAATCCGCGGTCTTTCAATAGACGCAGTTCTTCATACGCACGGTCGTAATGTCCGACGAGCGCGAGTGTCGTCGCCAATTTATAACGCAAGTCAAATTGGAGTGGACGGACACGCGTGAGCGGTGTCGACAACTGCATCGCCGCTTCCGATTGACCCGCTTCATGGAGCAAGAGAATCGTGTTCAAGATCGCATGCAAGTTGCCCGGATTTTGGTCGAGCACGTATTCGAGCGTCCGGAAGGCGGCTTGGTCATCGCCGAGGTAAAAACTGACGACCGATAGATTGTTGTATGCCGGCCAAAACGATGGATATTGACCGATGAGACGCTCGAGTGTCGCCTTTGCCGCAAACAATCGTCCTTTGTCGATTTGACGCTGCGCTTCCGTATGCCATGTGATCAATTCGTCTTCTTCCTCGTCCTCGAGCTCTTGTTCGAGTTCGATCAGTTCAAGAAGGGATTGCACGGCTTCCGTGTAGTGACCTTTCGTGTCACGGGCGAGATATTCGGATGCATAGTTCGCCGCTTCTTCATATTGAGAGACATAGGCACAGTTGCTTGCTAAGTGATACAGTGCCTCTGTTGCGGTCTCGTCGAGCTCTAATACTCGTTTCCACACGTCATTGGCGTGGTAGACCTCCCCTACTTCAAATAACAGTTCTGCGTACTGTTTATGATAGTCGACGCGATGCGTGGCTGCCGCTGTCGCTTCAGCCATGAAAAAAGTCGCTTCATCCAGGCGACCTTCACGTAACGCACGACGACCTCTATAGTAGTGGAGCTCCGCAGCGAGCGGAGATTCTGGTTCGGGTAGCGTCATTACTGCTTCATAGTTCGCTTCCATATTCTAAATCCTCCACATCATCTCTAAATCTTTTTTTAGTTGCAGGGATAAGAATACCGCACTCGAACAACGAGGGCAACTGAAAAAGTTAAAAAAAATCGCGACTATATTCCCTCTATAATGAATATTTTTTACTAGGTCCAAAAATTGTTTTTGAGCGAAAATATGATGGCTTCATTTCTGTACATTTATCCATGAAAAAGCGGCATCTCCTTTAAAAAAAGTGATACCGCTCAAGTATTCTTGATCTTGTATGAACAAAATGCTCATGAAAACATTTTGCGAAAAATTGTGTCAAATATGTGTCAACGATTGAAGCTTCGAACCGATGACCCGTTCTCCCGGTAAGACGTCACGGTGCACAATCGCTCCCGCACCGATGACGGCACCGTCTCCGATGGTCACACCCGGCAAGATGGTCACGTTCGCACCAATCAATACGCCATCACCGATGATGACGTCCCCGATCCGATACTCGTCTACGAGATACTCATGACAGAGGATCGTCGAATTGAAGCCGATGACCGTATTGCGACCGATCGTGATGCGTTCCGGGAACATGACGTCCGGTGTGACCATGAGAGCAAGGGCACTATACTCCCCGATATTCATCCCAAGGAACGTCCGGTAAAGCCAACGTTTCGCCTTCACCGACGGGAAGTAACGCCCGATCAGGACGATCGCCGTGTTTTTGAAAACACGCAGGAAGCGAATCGTCTGATACATTTGCCAAAGCGGATTCGGTCCCTCGATATGATACCGTGTCGTCTTACGCATGAATGCTGACCTCGTCTAGCCATGCCTCGAAATGTTCCATCGAGTCGATAATGACGTCCGGTTCGAGCGATTCGAGGAACGGTCGTCCCTTGAGCGCCCAGCCGACAGCGACCGTCTTCGTTCCGGCATTTTTACCACTGTAGATATCCGTGTCGTTGTCTCCGACCATGACGGCGCGTTCTGGTGACGAACCGAGCGCCTTGAGCGCACGTTCGACCGGTTCGGCGTGAGGTTTTTCGTTCTCGACGTCATCCGCCGTCACGACGACGTCAAACAAGTGGTCGATGTTGAACAATCGAAGCCCGCGCTCGACGACCGGACGACCTTTCGACGTGACGACGCCCATCTTGTATCCTTTCGCATGGAGGCGATATAGCCCCTCGATGACCCCTGGATACTCTGCGACGAGTTGGTCATGCATGGCGATGTTGAAGCTCCGATAGAAGGCTTGCATCTCTTTCCATTCCGGCTCGTTGAGTTCACGGAACGACTTTTCGAGCGTCGGTCCGATGAATCGATAAATGTCTTCATCCCGATACGTTTGCTCCGGGAAATAGTAGTCGAACGTATGACGGAAGCTCGCGATGATGAGCGGGTTCGTATCGAGTAATGTACCGTCTAAATCAAATAAGAGCGTATCCATTAATCAAACAATCCTTTCTCTGATGGGTCGTTGTACCGTTTCGCTTTGCGACGAAGAATCATCATGACGATACCGAATAGGATCAAGGCGATCGACACCATTTGGGCCGCACGTAAATCTCCTGACATGAGACTGTCCGTACGAAGCCCCTCGATATAGTAGCGACCGATCGAGTACCAGATGAGGTACGACAAGAAGACATAACCACGACGTGGATTGCCAATCATGCGCCATGCGACGAGAAGGATGACCCCGATGATATTCCATACACTTTCATAGAGGAACGTCGGGATATAATAAGTTCCATCGATGTACATCTGATTGACGATCCAATCTGGTAGCATGAGCGTATCTTGCAAGAAGCTACGCGTCGTCTCACCACCGTGCGCCTCTTGGTTCATGAAGTTTCCCCAACGCCCGATGGCTTGTCCGAGAAGAAGTGATGGCGCCAAGATGTCTGTCACTTTCCAGAACGACATCGACTTACGCATACAATAGACGATGACGACAAGGAGAGCACCGAAGATGGCTCCATGAATGGCGATCCCGCCTTGACGGATGTCGATAATCTGTCCGAGGTTCTCTGAATAATAGTCCCACTGGAACGTCACGTAATAAATGCGTGCGAAGACGATGCTGATCGGAATCGACCAGATGACGACGTCCACGAGTCGTTCCGAGTCATAATTGATCCGTTTCGCTTCATATAAGGCGAGGACGAGGCCAAGCATCGCCCCGAAGGCGATAATCATGCCATACCAATAGATTGGCAGAGAGCCAATCTCAAACGCCACACGATCAAATGTCGGTTCTACCATGCTCACAAGTCTCCTTCAGTATCCTGAATGGCGTTCGCGAGACGTTCCGCGAACTCTTCAGCCGTATTGATTCCCATGTTCTGTAGACGATAGTTCATCGCCGCGACCTCGATGATGACCGCCAAGTTTCGACCAGGTCGAACGGGGATTGTCAAGAGCGGGACTTCACTGTCGATGATTTTCATCGTATTGTGGTCGAGTCCGACACGGTCGTATACCTTGCCCGCGTCCCAGTTCTCCAAGTTGACGATGAGGCTGATCTTTTTATGCGACCGCACCGCCCCCGCACCGAACAACGTCATGACGTCGATGATGCCGATCCCACGAATCTCGAGCAGGTGACGAATGAGCTTCGGTGCCGATCCGACGAGGAGCTGGTCCCCCGTTTGACGAATCTCGACCGAATCATCCGCGACGAGGCGGTGACCTCGTTTGACGAGTTCAAGTGCCGTCTCCGATTTCCCGACCCCGCTCTGACCCTTGATGAGGACACCGACACCGTAAATGTCGACGAGCACGCCGTGCATCGCCGTCATCGGTGCGAGTTCCATCTCTAGGAAGTTCGTGATTTGTGATTCGATTGAGGTCGTCACCGCATTCGTCCGCATGAGCGGGACGTTTGCCGCTTCCGCTTCTTCCTCGATTTCTTTCGGAATATCAAAGCCACGCGTGATTAAAATTCCTGGCGTCTGTTCCGTACACAAGATTTTAGCGCGCTCACGACGCTTCTCTTCCGAGAGGCTCGCGTAGAATGTCAACTCCGTCTTCCCAAGCACTTGCAAGCGGTTTTTGGCATAGTGCGTATAATAGCCGGCAAGGACGAGACCCGGTCGACTCAGATCGGGTGTGGCGACCGGACGATGAAGTCCTTCCTCTCCCGCAATGACTTGAAGTTTAAAACGCTCAACGACTTGAGCGGTACGTACGATATTTTGCATCAGTATCTGCCCCTTTCACGCTCATTATTGTATCATAGCTCTTTCTTGGACGGGTTAGGGAAGTGATGAAGAACGTGTCAAAAAATTGTTGAAACCATCCTATTACGCCGTTCGTATGTAGGGTATAGGGTAACTAGGAGGTGGAATAATGGAAGGTTTATTCGGAATTGTCATCTTATTTGCGCTAGTGATTGGAATTGGCTCCCTCGTTTATATCATCAAATCATTGATCGATATGTGGAAAGAATATGCCGCGACGAAAAACGAGACGATCTTGCTCTTGTTCATCTTGAACATCATCGGCTTCTTCTTGTCCGGAGCGCTCATCTCCATGATTGTCGCCATCATCTTCTACTGGAATCGTTCGAAATCGATGCGCTTACTTGGAATCATTCTTTTGATTGCCGGACCGGTCCTTTTCATCGTTTTTGCTATCAGCGCCTTCACTTTGTTTGATACGCAGATGATGGATTGGCAACAGATGGAGTACGAAATGAATCTATAATCAAAAAATCCCGAAGGCGCCGCCTTCGGGATTTGCTTATTGTTGATGGAACGGATTGTTTAAATCGCCTGGGTCGACGGGATCGACCGGGTCAGCCGGTTCCACTTTATCCTCATCAAGGAATGTGGATGGCGTATAGACCGAACCGTGCTCCAAATCGATCGTACCGGTACGCGTCCCCGCCTCGACTTCGATGCGAGGGGTTTGACCACGACCCGACAAGAATTCCAGACGACGCTGTGCGACGTCCTTGCGGTCACGGATGATCTCGAGCTCATCGAGCAAGCAATGGAGACCACCGAAGTTCGTCTCGAGCTCCCCTTCGACCTCGACGCCGTGTGGTAACACGAGTCGAATGTTCCCGGCGAGTGACGCGAGTTCAAACTTGGCAGGACGGGCTGTCGCCAGTTCCGCGCGGATGTTTCCGTTCCCCGTCTTGAGGGAGGCTTTATCGTACTTCCCACCGACGATGACGGCACCGTTTCCGGTCCGGACGTGAACGAGTTCCGCTTCGACACCTTCGACCTCGACCGTCCCATTCCCTGTGTTCAGTAAGAGCTCCGACGCATGCACGTCATGGAGCACGACCCGACCGTTTGCGGTTTGCACACGAACGTTCTCGACATCGAGACCATCGGCCCGGACTTCACCGTTCAACGTCTGAACGAGCAGGTGGTTGAAATGGTGGTGCGGGACGTACAGTTCCACGTGGGCCCGGACGAGCTTGTCACGGAGCGAGACGACGAGACGATCCCCAATGACAGAGTGCTTGACCGCAGACTGTAACTGTTCGAGCGCCTTATCCGCGTCTTGTTGGCGAAGCGGACGACCCGTGACAATCAGTTCACAATCCTCAGCATCAGACGAGACGATCGTCGCCGACGCGTTGAACAGGTCGAGCGAGATGTCGCTACCTGTGAACGGGAACGACTTCGAATACGTCACTTCCGGACCAAAGTTCGAGCTGAATGAAAAGTCGCTGTCGCGAAGTTTCGTCACGAGCCCTTCCACTGCAGATGTCAGTTTCGTTGTGAGCGATTCAACCGAATAGGCATCGACCTTTTCTGTATCCTGTCGCTCTTCAAGCGCTTGAACCTGTTCCGGTTCGAGTCGCTCGAGACGTTCGAGTTGCGTCATCGCCTCCTCGATTGTCATCTTGCCTTCCTTCACTTGCTGGAGAATCAGTTCACGCATTTCTTGTTTCACGTTCGTTTTCCCCCTTCAATTTGGTTGCACGTCAATTACCTTCCCGTTTCTCACCATTTCTATACTTATTTCTTTTTTCCTGCTTTCGGTTTCACTCGTGCTGCATCTCGTTCGAGAACCGGCTTCAAATACTTACCGGTATACGAGCCGGACACTTCCGCGACTTCTTCTGGTGTCCCCGTCGCGACGATGAGTCCGCCACCGTCTCCACCCTCTGGTCCGAGGTCGATCAAATAATCGGCCGACTTGATGACGTCGAGGTTGTGCTCGATGACGAGCACCGTGTCCCCGTTCTCGACGAGGCGTTGCAACACTTTCAACAAGCGCGCGATGTCGTCGACGTGGAGACCGGTCGTTGGTTCGTCCAAAATATAAATCGTCTTCCCGGTCGACCGTTTATGAAGCTCCGAGGCGAGTTTGACACGCTGGGCTTCCCCGCCGGAGAGCTCCGTCGCCGGCTGACCGAGTTTCATATAGCCAAGACCGACATCATAAATCGTTTGAATCTTCCGCTTGATTTTCGGAATCTTGTCAAAGAAGTCGAGACCTTCCTCAATCGTCATATCGAGGACGTCTGCAATCGTCTTCCCTTTGTACTTCACTTCGAGCGTTTCCCGGTTATAGCGTTTCCCGTGACAGACCTCACATGGGACATAGACGTCCGGCAAGAAGTGCATCTCGATTTTGATGATTCCGTCCCCACGGCATGCTTCACAGCGTCCGCCTTTCACGTTGAAACTGAAACGTCCCTTCTTGTAACCACGCATCTTCGCTTCGTTCGTCGAGGCGAAGACGTCGCGGATATCATCAAAGACGCCCGTATACGTGGCCGGGTTCGAACGAGGGGTCCGTCCGATTGGGGATTGGTCGATATCGATGACTTTATCGATATGCTCGAGCCCTTCAATCTTTTTGTGTTTCCCTGGCTTCGCTTTCGCCCGGTTCATATTGTGCGCGAGCGATTTGTAGAGAATCTCATTGATGAGGGTCGATTTACCCGATCCTGAAACCCCTGTCACGGCAACGAACATCCCGAGTGGAATGGACACGTCGACGTCTTTTAAGTTGTTTTCTTCTGCTTTGACGATCTTTAAGAAACGCTCGTCCGGCATCTTCCGTTCAGCCGGTAGCGGGATGAACTTCTTCCCGGCAAGATATTGACCGGTGAGTGAGTTTTTATTTTTCATCAGTTGTTTCGGTGTCCCGGCCGCGATGACCTGTCCGCCATGTTCCCCGGCGCCCGGTCCGATATCGATCAAGTAGTCGGCTTCCATCATCGTGTCCTCGTCATGCTCGACGACGATGAGCGTATTGCCGATGTCCCGCATCTGTTTGAGCGTCGCGATCAACCGGTCGTTATCGCGTTGATGAAGACCGATGGACGGCTCGTCAAGAACATACAAGACACCAGTGAGGCGTGAACCGATTTGTGTCGCAAGACGAATCCGCTGCGCTTCCCCACCGGAGAGGGTTCCTGCGGCACGAGAGAGCGTCAAGTAGTCGAGACCGACGTTATTCAAGAAGCTGAGTCGCTCACGAATCTCCTGCAAGATGAGGCGGGCGATAGCGATATCTTTCTCGCTCAACTGCTCGTTGAGTCCCTCGAAAAACGCGAGTGCGTTCACGACCGACTTCTCCGTCACTTGTCCGACGTGCTGACCCGTGATCTTGACGGCGAGCGACTCTTCTTTCAAGCGGTAGCCGTGACATGTCGGGCACGCATGTGTCGCCATGTACATTTCCATCTGCTCACGGATATAGTCGGATGTCGTCTCCCGGTAACGGCGCTCGATATTTCGAAGCACCCCTTCAAAGAAAATGGTATTCGTCCGCACTTGACCAAAATCGTTCTCGTAGCGGAAGAGGAACGATTCCTCCGAAGACCCGTTCAAGACGAGGTCCTGATCACGCTTTGATAGGCGCTCGAACGGCACGTCCATGTCGATGTTGAAATGCTGGCACATCGCAGCCAACAGTTGGGGATAGTACTGGGAACTCGTCGGTTGCCAGGCGGCAATCGCTCCCTCTTTCAACGTCTTCGACGGGTCCGGGATGACGAGTTCTAGGTCGACGTCTAGTTTCGTACCGAGACCGTCACACGTCGGACATGCCCCGAATGGCGAGTTGAACGAGAACATGCGCGGCTCGAGTTCGCCAATGGAGAACCCACAGATTGGGCAGGCATGGTGTTCACTGAAGAGGAGCTCGGTCCCGTCCATCTTGTCGATGATGACACGGCCGTCTGCGAGACGTAATGCCGTCTCGAGAGAGTCCGCAAGACGACCTTCCACATCAGGTCGGACGACGAGACGGTCGACGACGACCTCAATCGAATGCTTCTTGTTCTTATCGAGCTCGATCTCATCCGTCAATTCAATCGTTTCACCATTGACACGGACGCGGACGAATCCTTCTTTTTTCAGAGAGTCGAATACTTTCACGTGCGTCCCTTTTCGACCCGACACGATTGGCGCGAGAATCTGGAGTCGCGTCCGTTCCGGCAATTCCATCACCTGGTCGACCATCTGCGAGATTGTTTGACTCGAGATTTCGATACCGTGGTTCGGACAGACCGGCTTCCCGATTCGTGCGAACAGCAGTCGGAGATAGTCGTAAATTTCGGTCACCGTTCCGACTGTCGACCGTGGGTTACGACTCGTCGTTTTCTGGTCAATCGAGATGGCCGGACTGAGCCCTTCAATCGTATCGACGTCTGGCTTATCCATCTGTCCGAGGAACTGTCGGGCATAGGCGGATAAGCTCTCGACGTACCGTCGCTGTCCTTCCGCATAAATCGTATCGAACGCAAGTGACGATTTCCCGGAGCCGGACAAGCCCGTCAAGACGACGAGCTGGTCACGTGGGATATCGATGTCAATATTTTTTAAATTGTTGACGCGTGCCCCTTTGATGACAATCGCATTTTTCTTTTCAGCCATTTAATTCCCTACCTTCAACTCCAAGATTAAGTCACGCAATTCGGCCGCGCGTTCGAACTGGAGGTCGCGTGCCGCTTGCTTCATTTCTTCTTCCAACTTGGCGATCGCCGCCTCGCGTTCGGCCGGCTTCATCGTACTGAGCGATTCGAGTGCTTCCTCTTCCGCTTCGACCGTCGCCCGAATGACCCCTCGCACGTCCTTTCGAATCGTCTGCGGGGTGATGCCATGTTCTTCATTATAAGCCTGTTGAATTGACCGACGGCGATCCGTCTCTTCGATGGCACGCGCCATCGAGTCGGTCATCTTGTCCGCGAACAGGATGACGTGTCCGTTCGCATTACGCGCCGCTCGTCCAATCGTCTGGATGAGCGAGCGATCGGAACGAAGGAATCCTTCCTTATCAGCATCGAGAATCGTCACGAGACTGACTTCTGGAATGTCGAGACCCTCCCGCAACAAGTTGATCCCGACGAGTACGTCATACTTCCCGAGTCGAAGGTCACGAATGATTTCAATTCGCTCGAGCGTCTTGATCTCAGAATGCATGTAGTTGACCTTGATTCCCGCTTCGCGCAAGTAATCGGATAAGTCCTCGGCCATCTTCTTCGTGAGCGTCGTCACGAGTACCCGCTCGTCACGCTTGATGCGTTCGCGAATCTGATCCATCAAGTAGTCAATCTGACCTTTGATCGGATGAATCTCGATTGTCGGATCAAGTAACCCGGTCGGACGGATGATCTGCTCGATCATGTTCGGTGTATGTTCGAGTTCGTATGGACCTGGTGTCGCCGAGATGAAGATTGCTTGTGAGACTTTCTTCTCGAACTCATCAAACTTGAGCGGACGGTTATCCTTCGCCGAAGGGAGACGGAAACCATGGTCGACGAGCACTTGTTTCCGTGCCTGGTCCCCGTTATACATGCCGCGTACTTGTGGAAGCGTCACGTGCGACTCATCGGCGACGAGTAAGAAATCTTCCGGGAAGTAATCGAGTAGCGTATACGGGGTCGAGCCTTCCGGCATCAAGTTCAAGTGGCGCGAATAGTTCTCGATTCCTGAACAATACCCCATCTCACGCATCATTTCCAAATCGTAATGCGTTCGTTGCTCGAGTCGCTGCGCTTCAAGCAGTTTCCCTTCTTCCCGGAACTTCTCAAGCTGTTCCTCAAGTTCCGCTTCGATGTTGACGATTGCCTTTTGCAATTTTTCGTCACGTGTGACGAAGTGGGATGCCGGGAAGATGGCGACGTGGTCACGGTCTGCGATGATTTCCCCCGTCAACGGGTCCATCTCCCGGATGCGGTCAATCTCGTCCCCGAAAAACTCGATGCGCATGCAGTGTTCGTCACGCGACGCCGGGAAGATCTCGACGACATCCCCACGGACACGGAAACGTCCACGTTGGAAGTCGATATCGTTCCGTTCATATTGAATGTCGATGAGTTTACGTAACATCTCGTCACGCCCCATCTCTTTCCCGACGCGAAGGCTCAAGACGAGGCTCCGATATTCTTCCGGGTTACCGAGACCGTATATACAGGAAACGGATGCGACGATGATGACGTCATCGCGCTCAAAGAGAGCCGACGTCGCCGAGTGACGCAGCTTATCGATTTCATCATTGATCGACGCGTCCTTCTCGATGAACGTATCCGTCGACGGCACGTATGCCTCAGGTTGATAGTAGTCATAGTAACTGACGAAGTACTCGACGGCGTTGTTCGGGAAGAATTCTTTGAACTCCGAGTAAAGCTGCCCGGCGAGCGTCTTATTATGGGCGAGGACGAGTGTCGGCTTCTTCACTTCTTGAATGACGTTCGAGACGGTAAACGTTTTCCCCGTACCCGTTGCCCCGAGGAGCGTCTGATACCGGTCACCTCGATTCACACCTTCGACAAGCTGTCGAATCGCTTCAGGCTGGTCACCCCCTGGTTGAAATTCAGATTGTAATGCAAACGGAATCGATTCCATAAGATACTCCTCACCTTCTCATTTCATAAGTGTCTTGATTATACCATAGACACGAACAAATATTCGCTTATTAGCTTGTGGGTTAATACAATTCATTTCTATTTTCATTCCATCCATTGTTCATTTCTTTTTCCTTTACTGTCTCAAAAGAAACATCCGGTTCCATCTAAATCATCAAATCAAGATTTCATCAGAATCACTTTTGTGGCATAAGGGATTGCACGTGATCGATTGGACTATGTCCCTATGTGAATTGGAGTGCTTGAAATACGTAAAAAAACCATCCACTTCGTGAACGTTTCGCTCTGTCCTTGACCTTTTTTGTGAAGTTTACAGCTGTAAATGTGAACATTTGTAGGAATAAAGTAGGATTTTTGAAAAACACTGTTTTAAAACGCTTACATTTTGGGCATATAATGAAGTGGTAAGTCAATTTGATAAGGGAGAAAGGGGAGTATCACATGTCAGCATTTGTCAGTGAAATTATTGGTACGATGCTATTGATTCTGCTCGGTAACGGTGTCGTCGCCGGCGTCGTCCTCCGCCATTCAAAAGCGGAGAGCGCAGGTTGGGTCGTCATCACCTTTGGTTGGGGATTCGCTGTTATGATTGGGGTATACGCAGCTGGAATTTATGGAGGAGCGCATTTGAATCCTGCTGTCACCGTCGGGTTGGCTACAGCAGGCTCATTCCCTTGGGCTGATGTGCCGGCTTACATCTTGGCGCAATTTATCGGGGCGTTCATCGGGGCCGTCCTCGTATTTCTACACTACAAGCCACATTATGATGTGACCGAAGATGCGGGACTCAAGTTGGCCACGTTCTCCACTGCGCCAGCCATTCGTAATACGCCATTTAACTTGATCTCGGAAATCATCGGTACGTTCGTCCTCGTGTTTGGGATTTTATCATTTGGAGCCAACACGTTCACAGACGGCTTGAATCCGCTCATCGTAGCGTTTCTCGTTGTATCAATTGGTATGTCTCTTGGTGGACCTACCGGTTATGCGATCAACCCGGCACGTGACCTTGGACCGCGTATCGCTCACGCCGTGCTCCCGATTAAAGGAAAAGGCACATCAGACTGGGGTTACTCATGGATTCCAGTTGTCGGTCCGATTATCGGTGCTGTCATCGCCGCACTCGTTTACGGCATTCTCGTCCCTTAACACATAATTTTGAAGGAGGAAATCACATATGGCGAAAGAAAAACGTTATATTTTAGCATTGGACCAAGGAACGACAAGTTCACGGGCAATCATTTTTGATCATGATGGAAAAATTGTCACCGTCGCACAGCGCGAATTCAAACAATACTTCCCAAAACCAGGCTGGGTCGAGCACAACGCCAATGAGATTTGGGGCTCTGTCCTCGCCGTTATGGCGGAAGCGTTCGGTTCTGCTGATATCGACCCGAATGAGATTGCTGGAATCGGGATCACAAACCAACGTGAAACAGCTGTCGTCTGGGAAAAAGAAACAGGACGCCCTGTCTATAACGCCGTTGTCTGGCAATCCCGTCAAACCGCCGACATCTGTGAAGAGCTGAAAGCAGCCGGTCATTCCGATATGGTCCGCGACAAAACAGGTCTCCTCATCGATGCCTACTTCTCAGGAACAAAAGTCAAATGGATTCTTGACAACGTCGAGGGTGCACGTGAAAAAGCTGAGAACGGCGAGCTCCTCTTCGGGACAATCGACACGTGGCTCATTTGGAAACTCTCTGGTGGAAAAGCACACGTAACCGATTACTCGAACGCATCGCGTACACTCATGTACAATATCTACGAGCAGAAGTGGGATGACGAGTTACTCGACATCTTGACAGTGCCTAAATCCATGCTTCCTGAAGTCAAACCGTCAAGTGAAGTCTATGCGAACACGATTCCATACCACTTCTTCGGATTCGAAGTCCCGATTGCCGGAGCAGCAGGTGACCAACAGGCCGCCTTGTTCGGACAAACGTGCTTCGAAAAAGGTGAGGCGAAAAACACGTACGGAACAGGTTGTTTCATGCTCATGAACACGGGAGAAGAAGCCGTCAAATCCGATCACGGTCTCTTGACGACAATCGCATGGGGCTATAACGGGAAAGTAGAATATGCGCTCGAAGGATCAATCTTCGTCGCCGGTTCTGCGATCCAGTGGCTCCGTGACGGATTGCGGATGTTGAAATCAGCGAAAGACTCGGAACAGTATGCGACACGGATCGAATCAACTGACGGTGTCTATGTCGTTCCTGCCTTCGTTGGTCTCGGTGCCCCGTACTGGAACTCTGACGTCCGTGGTGCCATCTTCGGTCTCACGCGTGGGACAGAGAAAGAACAGATGGTCCGTGCGACAATCGAGTCACTCGCTTACCAGACACGTGATGTCCTCACGTCGATGGAGAGTGATTCAGGCATCAACTTGAAGACGCTCCGCGTCGATGGTGGGGCCGTCAGCAACAACTTCCTCATGCAGTTCCAATCGGACATTCTCAATGTTCCGGTCGAACGTCCTGAAGTGAGTGAAACGACTGCACTCGGTGCCGCCTACTTGGCGGGTCTCGCCGTTGGATTCTGGAAAGACCAAGCCGAAGTCAAAGACCAGTGGAAACTCGACAAGAAGTTCGATCCGAACATGGACGAGTCTCACCGTGAAGCCCTCTACAAAGGATGGCAACACGCAGTCGAAGCCACAATGGCATTCAAACCTTCAAAACTTGAAGTATAAGACGAATGGGCATCCTTACGGGTGCCCATTTTGTATGCAAAAAAGAGTATCCAAAACGGATACTCTTACAGTTTACGTAAGCGAACTCTCGGGCTCGTCGGTTCCCCAACGAACAAAATCCCGAGCTCATGTGGATCGGTCTCATACATCGCCCGTTGAACAAATCGGATATCTCCGTTCAGATTCAACACTTCCAGCTTGATGTATGGCTTATGTTGCTGGAGCGCCTCATAAAAACTATGCCCTCCGGTGATGACCGTCCCGTTAACTTTATAGATCGATTCACCCGGAATGAGTTGCATCGCCTCTCCAGGTGAGTTCGGTAGCGTGTCGACGATGACCGCCCCACGGTTTCCGTTGATGAAAACGGGTGTCGTTCCCCGATTCTCGCGTTTGATCCATTGTAAGCCGAGCTCATAGAGGACGAATAGCGTCAATACTACATAGTCGACATATGGAATCTCAAACGTATATGAGAGGCCGAATAGACCGAGGGCGATCAAAGCGAGTACGGCACGATAATTGCTCAATCGTGCGAGAAGCGTTCCTGGTAAGGCGCCGGTCGACAATAAACTGACCCCAATCGGAATCGGAAGAATGATGGGCATCATCGGCCAGTCAAGACCGAACATCGGTGGCATGAACACAACGAGCGGGAAAAACCAAATCCGTTTGACGACATGCCCTCCGATAAACTGTCCCCGTTTCGACAAGATCAAAGTCGGGGACGTCTCTTTTGATCCGTTCCAACGTAAGAGAATCGATTCCGCAAGGGTGACGAGACCGAACGTGAGCGCATAGACCGTCCAATCGACCCGAGCGAGTGCCTCTACCCAATCGCGAAGCGCCCCATATGCGACGACATCGCGCAACAGGACGACCCCGAACAACACGAGAAGAGGCAGCACCAGATTAAAGAATCGCGGATGCATCGTCAAGACGACGAGCGTATAGAGAATCGTGAACGAGACGGCCCACTCAAACGTGATGGTCGTCTCCAGTAAAATCGTCGCGATCGATGAGAGGACCGCTAACAGAAGACTCGGCCAGATGAAATGTTTCCATTCCGACTTCGGCGAGCGACGTCTCGAACGGAACATGGCCCGTTCTCGCTTGACCCGTGTCAGCGATATGTATGTAAGGGCGACGAGTGTCACCCAAAACAGCGGACTACCTAACAACGTCAATAAAGCCGTAACACTCATTCGTACAACTTCCACGCGGTCCAACCCTTTCTTTCATACAACGTTATTTTGCGGCTTCTTCAAGCGCTCGATTCAACTGGGCGTCATTCGCCTCATCTTGAATCGCTTCGAGCAACTTCGCTTCGAGTGCAGAGGCTGTCTCTTCATCGACCGTTCCGGAAGCCTCGAGACCATTGTCTGTCTGGAATGCTTTCACGGCGTTCGCCATCGTGTCCCCGTAATATCCCGGCTGACCGCCTGGCTCATAGCCGATCCCAGTTAAAATTTTATGCAAGTTCGAGACGGCATCGCCGTAATCTCCGACTTGGAGCGACTCTTCTTCTGTCAGCACACGGGTCACGTTGAAGTAATCCGGTTGCTCCACTTCAATGTCCGGCTCGATGCCCTTCTTGTTGATCCAGTTCCCGTCCGGCGTGAGCCATTTGCTCGTCGTCAACTTCAAGTTACTGCCGTCCTCTAGGTCGAACGCCGTCTGGACGACACCTTTTCCGAACGTCTTCGTCCCGATGATGGTCGCGCCTGCCCCTTCTTTCATCGCACCAGTCAAAATCTCAGATGCCGAGGCAGAACCTTCATCCGTCAAGACGAACAGGTCATACGGTTTCGCTTCACGGGCGCGGCCGTTTTGTGCATCACGGTCCCCGTCCGCATTCTCGATTTGAACGACCGGTTTTGAGGTCGGGACGAATCCTTCTGACATTTCGATGACGGCTGGCAAGAGACCTCCCGGATTTCCACGAACATCGATGATCAAGCTATCGATCTCTTCTGACTCGAGTTGCTCGAGTTGTTCGAGGAATTCATCAGCCGTCGGTTCTGAGAACTGGGTGACTTGGAGATACCCGATCTTTTTGCCATCTTTCTCTTTCACTTCAGAGAAGACCGTCTCGATCGGAATCGTGTCACGAGTGATCTCATAGTCCGCCGTCTGACTGCCACGGCGAATCGTCAACGTGACGGTCGTCCCTTTTTCACCTCGAATCAATTGGACGGCTTCCTGTACATCCATCCCTTCGATCGATTCTCCGTCGACCGCTGTGATGATGTCGCCAGGACGAAGTCCCGCCTCTTCGGCCGGAGCGCCTTTGATCGGAGCGACAATTAAGATGTCCTCTCCTTTCTTCTCCAAAGTCGCGCCGATTCCTTCAAAACTCGATTCAATCGAGTCCGTAAATTGTGACGTTTCTTCCGCATCCAAGAAATCCGAATACGGGTCGTTCAGCGCTGCGGTCATCCCGTCGAGTGCGCCGGTCAATAAATCGTCTTCTGAGATGTCCTGTAATGAATGTTCTTCAATCAAATCACGTACTTGGTCGACTTTATCCCAGCCTTCCGCATTCGTTTGAATGGGAAGCGATGTGTCTGTAAACGCCATCGTCGCAAGGCCTGCACCGGCCCCAGCCACGAACGTTGTGCCAGCGAGTAGTCCTGCGGTTGAATTTTTCACGGGTTGGTCCCTCATTTCTCTTTGTAAGTCTTTTCATTAGTATAGCAAAAACTAGAGGAAAAGCGGACGCGTTCCACATATTTGGGACGCGTCCGCTTCTGTCAGTATCCAATATACGGGGCTGGGTCAATCGCGTTCGGCTGTCCCGGTGCCCATTTTCCTCGATGTAACTCAAAATGAAGATGGGGACCGGTCGACCAGCCGGTATTGCCGAGCGTTCCGATCGTCTGTCCCGCCGCCACTTGTTGACCGGCTCCGGCCGTGATCGCATTCAAATGGGCATAGACGGTCGTCCAAATCTCACCGTTGATGACATGCGAAACGAAGACGACATTTCCGTATCCCGTCGCCGGCGCCGCTTTGATGACGACACCTGGCGCGCTTGACACGATTGGTGTCCCAGATGCATTGACGAGGTCGATGCCCTTGTGAATCTCCGGGACACCCGTCAACGGGTTGTCTCGTGGACCGAACGGACTAGACACATAACCGGATACGGGACGAACGAATCCGGTGGACGTGGACACATTCGTCGGTGTTTCGGTTGGTGCGGTCACTTCTGGTGCCTCCTCAACCTCCGACTCACGGGCTTCCGCTTCTGCTTGTGCTCGCTCTTCCGCGGCACGCGCCTCGGCTTCACGCTTGGCACGTTCGGCTGCCTCTGCGGCTTCTCGTTCGGCAGTCGCGATCGCCTCGAGTTGTTCATTGATGATGCGGTTCTGTTCAGCCATGACCGCCTGTTCTTCACTGCGCGTCATCTTTTCGAGCTCGAGTTGCTCCACTTGCTCGTTCAGTTCGACCAACAGGTCACGTTTCTTCTCGGCCGTTCGGTCAAGGTCTTGCTTCGTGATCACGAGCTCGCGCTCTTTTTGCTTGATGAAAGAGAGCTGGGTGCGTTGTGTCGACTCGAGCGACTCCAAGCGTTCCATCTCACTCATATAATTATGTATGAGTTCCCGATCCTGTTCAGCGATCGTGCGGGCCGTCATGGCCCGTGTCACGAAGTCGCCGAAGGAACGGGACTCAAAGATGACTTGTAGATAGGAAGTATCTTCATGTACTTGCAAGACGCGAAGGCGCTCGTTCACGAGTTCCTTCTGGCTTTCCAAGTATTCTTCCTGAACAGAAAGTTGTTGGCGGGTCGACTCGAGTTCTGCCCGGGCTGTATCGACCTCATGTTGCTGAATGGCGATCTGTTCGCTCAATTCATTCAACCTGTCGTCGACGACGTGTATTTCCGTCTTCACGGCATCACGCTCTGCCTCGGTGATCTCGAGTTCGGCATCCGTCTCGGCCTGCGCTTTTTTCGACTCCTCCAACTCATTGGACAGTCGATCTTGTCGAGCTTTCAACGTGTCTTTCTCTGTCGCCATGACCGGCATGGCAAGTAACGATACACACAACCCTAGCGCAAGCGAACGTTTCATCCGCCAACTCCTCCTTAATTTAAGTTAGATTTTCAAGAAGCGACCGAGCGATGTCGTCGATCCCCAGATTCCGATGAACGCACCGAGTGCAAGTAAAACAAGTGATACTTGGACTGTGAGCGTCGATGGATCAATCAACTTAAATATATCACTATTCAATTGATCAAGCGATGGTTGTAAAGCACTATATGCGACGTCATATCCGAAATAAATGACAAGAATCGGGACGAGAGCCCCAAGCATTCCGAGGAGCAATCCTTCGATGAAGAACGGCCAGCGGATGAAGCTGTTCTTCGCTCCGACGAGACGCATGATTTCAATCTCACGGCGACGCGAGAAGATTGTCATTTTAATCGTATTCGAGATCAAGAACATCGCCATCAATGTCAAACCGACGATCAACGCGAGTCCGCCGATGCGAATCCCGTTGAAGAAGGCAAACATTTTATCGATGTAATCTTTTCCGTATTTCACATCGTCCACATTATCGAGTGAACCGACCGATTTGGCCACTTCCTCTAGTTCTGTCGGGTCTTGTGCTTTGACGATATAGCGGGCGTGGAGCGGGTTATCTTTCTCTACCGTTCCGTATGCGGCCGCATCATCACCGAGCTGGTCTTGGAACTTCGCTAACTCATCTTCTTTCGAGCTGAACGTGACCGTCGAGACGCCCGGCACCTGTTCAATGTTCTCTCCGAGTTTCTCAACGGAGTTCTCGTCCGCTGTACGGGTGATGAACACCTGAATCTCGACATCATTTTCGACATTATCTGAAATTTCATTGACGTTGAACATAACGAGTGCGAACACACCGACAAGTAGCAACGTAATGGTCACGGCACTGATGGCCGCGAACGACATCCATCCATTCCGAAGTGTTCCTTTGAACCCTTCGCGCAAATGGCGCAATCCAGTCTTAAATATCATAGCCATATGCTCCTTTCTCTTCATCGCGCACGACTTTCCCATTCTCAATCGCGATGACGCGGTGACGAATCTTATCGACGATATCACGGTTGTGTGTCGCCATGACGATTGTCGCTCCGCGGCGGTGAATCTCTTCAAACACTTCCATGATGCCCCATGCCGTTTCCGGGTCTAAGTTCCCTGTCGGCTCATCGGCGATGATCAATTTTGGTTTGTTGACGATCGCTCGGGCAATCGAAACACGTTGTTGTTCTCCACCTGATAGTTCGTCCGGATAGTTGCGCGCCTTGTTCTTCAATCCGACAAGATTCAACACATCCATGACTTGTTTCCGAATGGACGACGTTTCCGCTCCAACAACTTCTAATGCGAACGCAACGTTCTCATACACCGTAAGTGACGGCAACAATTTGAAGTCTTGGAAGATGACGCCGAGTTGACGGCGTAGCTTCGGTACATGGCGGTCTTTAATTTTTCCGACATCGAGTCCGTCAATCAACAACTGACCGGCTGTCGGTTTCTCCTCACGATAAATCATCTTCATGAACGTCGACTTCCCGGCACCGGAAGGCCCGACGACATAAAGGAACTCGCCGTCGCGAATCTCTAGATCGAGGTCATCCATGGCGACGACGCCGTTCGGATATACTTTACTGACTTTTTGCATCGAGATCATAACGTATTCCCTACCCTTTTTAAAATATTTTTAAGCATCTATGACGAATTTGAATCAATTGTTTTAGTTACTGTATATTTCGCCTAGAGTCTTTTTTACAGGAAACGGCTCCCCCTGTCAAGGTGTCGTTTTTTTATATTCGCCTGGTCAAAAAATCATCTAGGGCATAGTTGAAGCGACTACAATTATATCAATCCGACTTTTAAAACACCATTACAGGATTGTTTCAGTTCGATTGAGTTCGGTGTGAAAATGTCGCGAAGAACCTCGCTTTCTTCATCTCTCGGAGAATGTTGAAACCGCACTTCAAAATGGATAACCTCGTGATTCTTCATAAACGGATCGATTTTCTTTTAACCTATTTTATCGGTACAAGATTTATTGTATAACCTCATTTCAATCAAAGGGACTATAAAAAAAGCATGAGGTATACTCCACCTCATGCTTCTCTGTCTTATTTTTTCTCAGCGAGCCAAGCAGCGACCGCTGTGATTTCTTCATCATCTTCGAGGACGTTCGCAGGCATCGCGCCTTGACCGTTTCGAATGACGTTTTCAATCTCTTCTGCCGACAGACGAGCACCGACTTGCTCGAGTGACGGACCACTCATTCCTTCAAGATTCGCACCGTGACATGCCGCACAGTTTTGTGCGTATACCGCTTCCGCGTCAACCGATGCCGTGTTCGAGCCCGAATCCCCGTTGCTCGACGTGTCCTCTTCTTCACCGCCGCCACATGCGCCGAGTGTCAGCATGGCGCCGAGGCCGATGGCCATCATCCATTTTTTCATAACCACGTTCCCCTCCTAAGTTGTAGAAATGACCTACATTTACCATTATAGCCGTTAACGTATGCTTTCTAACCTAATCTCACGAAAAGTACACAAAGATTCCACAACTTACGGGACGTTGATATAACGCTTATCGGATGTAAACCCTTGTCCGAGCACCTCATGTGCCTCACTGAAGACGAGGAACGCCTCCGGGTCGATCCGACGGATGATTTCCTTCAATCGGCTCACCTCGCTCTGTCGGACGACGATCATGAGCATCGGACGGTCGAGACGTGAGTATGCTCCGATTGCTTGGATCTCTGTCGCACCACGGTCAAGCTCCTCGAAGACGGCCCGGACGATGAAGTCTCGCTTCTCCGAGATGACGTAAGCCATCTTGTCCTGTGTGAACCCGAGCTGGACGAAGTCGATCATCTTGACCGTGATGAATAACGCGATGAGTGCATAGAGTCCGGTCGTGAACGAGAACGTCAAGGCCGCGGTCAAGACGACCATGCCATCGAGGATGGCGATACAGAGATAGAGCGGGATGTGCGTGAACTTATGTAAGATCTGCGCGATCAAATCCATCCCCCCTGTCGAGGCGCGCCCCCGGAAGATGAGCCCGAGTCCGACACCGACGCCGACACCACCGAAAATGGCCGCGAGGAGCGTATCGTCCACGGCCGCACCCGCATCAATCGCCTCATAGAAAAGAATGACACCCGGTAAGAAGATGGAGCCGACGAGCGACTTCACCCCGAAGCCGAGTCCAAGGATGGCCCACCCGATAATCAGAAGTAACACGTTCGCCACGAGCTGGAACGCCCCCGGCGAGATGCCGAACAGTTCATACGTGATGACCGAGATCCCACTCACCCCGCCCGATGCCAGATTATTCGGCAACAGAAAAAGACTGAAGGCCGAGGCGACGAACACTGAGCCGGTCAACAAATACAGATAGTCTTTGACGATTTGCTTCATTAAAGAAAGTCTCCTTTACACACAACATGGCCCAAAGACGGGTGTCTTTGAGCCACATGCATCACATATTTGTTTTACGAAGGTAGGCATCGATGAACGGCATAACATCCCCGTCCATGACCCCACTCGTGTTTCCGACTTCATAGTTCGTCCGGTGGTCTTTGACCATCGAGTACGGGTGGAAGACGTACGAACGGATTTGGCTACCCCAACCGATGTCCGTCTTCTCCCCACGGATTTCGTCGAGTTTGCGTTGCTGCTCGTCGAGTTCGCGTTGGTACAATTTCGCTTTCAACATCTTCATCGCCGACTCACGGTTCTTGATCTGTGAGCGCTCGGTCTGACACGAAACGACGACGCCCGTCGGCACGTGCGTGATTCGGACGGCAGAGTCCGTCGTGTTGATGTGCTGACCGCCGGCACCTGACGCGCGATACGTGTCGATACGGAGGTCCTCTGTCCGTACTTCGATCTCGATGTCATCATCGAATTCCGGCATGACGTCACATGACACGAACGACGTGTGTCGACGGCCTGACGAGTCGAACGGCGAAATGCGGACCAATCGATGGATTCCTTTCTCCGCCTTCAAGTAGCCGTACGCGTTATGACCGACGATGCGGAGCGTGACCGACTTGACGCCCGCCTCTTCACCCGGGAGGTAATCGACCGTCTCGACTTTCCAGCCTTGTTTGTCAGCGAAACGTTGATACATCCGAAGGAGCATCGATGCCCAGTCTTGTGACTCGGTACCGCCCGCACCCGGGTGTAATTCGAGGATGGCGTTGTTCGCGTCATATGGTCCGTTCAAGAGGATTTCGAGTTCGAAGTCATCAAACTCCTTCTTGAGCGCTTGAATCGATTCCCCGAGCTCTTCTTGCATCTCGGCGTCCGGCTCTTCCTTGATGAGTTCGAGCGTCACTTCGCCGTCCTCATGTTGGTTCGCGAGGTCTTGATACTTATCGACCATCGCTTTGAGTCCGTTTGACTCGTCGATGACTTTTTGTGCCTTCTCCTGGTTGTCCCAGAAGTCTGGATACGTCATCTCGTTCTCGAGCTCGGCGATGCGTGCTTCCTTCTCTGTCAAGTTAAGAGACGCTCTGTAATTCTCGAGGCGTTTCGCCATCGCCTCTAGTTCGTTCCGAATATCTGAAATTTCCATAGTGTGATTCACCTTTCCGTAGGAAAGAGGCGAGCGGACCCGCCTCTTCAATAATTAAGCCTGTTGTCTACCGTGACAGTTCTTGAACTTCTTACCCGAACCGCACCAGCATGGATCGTTCCGGCCGATGCTGTCTTCTTTCGAACGACGGACCGGCTTTTTCTTGACCGGCGCATCGCTCTTGCCTGAGACGGCGACTTCCTCTTCGACCACTTTCTCACGACGAAGGTTGTCCCCGACTTCGGCACGAAGGACGAAGCCTGTCACTTCTTCTGAGATCGCCGCGTTCATCGCGTCGAACATGTTGATCCCTTCCGCTTGGTACTCACGAAGCGGATCGTTCTGTCCGTAGGCGCGGAGATGAATCCCTTGACGCAACTGGTCCATATGGTCGATATGAGCCATCCAGTGCGAGTCGACGGCACGGAGCACGATAATCTTCTCGAACTCGTTGAAGCGTTCCGGCGGCGCGAGTTCACGTTTCGCCTCGTACTGTTCGTTCACGCGTTCCATGAGAAGTTCGATGATTTCTTCACGCTCTTTGCCGTAGAAGTCCTTACCTTCGACCGTCTTCTCGAGCGCGAGCGTCTGGTTGGCCCAGTGCGCGAGCTCGTCGATGTTCCATTCTTCCGGTACGAGTTCGATCGGCGTGTATTGACCGACACCGAGTTCGACCGTCTGCGCCATCATCGAACGGACGATATCCGTGACCGACTCGTTCTCGAGGATGCTCGAGCGGTCCTTGTACATGACCTTCCGTTGGTCGGCCATGACGTTGTCGTAACCGAGAAGCTGCTTCCGCGCATCATAGTTGTTTCCTTCAACACGTTTTTGCGCTGACTCGACCGCTTTCGAGACCATGCGGCTCTCAATCGGTTGCGTGTCATCCATCCCGAGACGCTCCATCATGCTTTGGAGGCTATCCGTTCCGAAGCGACGCATGAGCTCGTCTTCGAGCGACAAGTAGAACTGGGATTTACCCGGGTCCCCTTGACGACCCGCACGACCGCGAAGCTGGTTATCGATTCGGCGTGACTCGTGACGCTCTGTCCCGATGATGTAAAGACCACCGAGGTCGATGACACCTTCTCCGAGCTTGATGTCGGTACCACGACCAGCCATGTTCGTCGCAATCGTGACGGAACCTTTTTGACCGGCGTTCTCGATGATTTCCGCCTCACGGGCGTGGTTCTTCGCGTTCAAGACATCGTGACGAATCTTCTTCTTCGTCAAGAGCTTGCTCAAGTATTCAGACGTCTCGACGGCGACCGTACCGACGAGAATCGGTTGTCCCGTTGCGTGGACTGCCGAAATTTCTTCGACGACGGCTTTGAACTTGCCTTCCATCGATTTGAAGATGAGGTCTGCCTTGTCATCGCGAAGGATCGGTTTGTTCGTCGGAATCGTCACGACCTGCATGTTGTAGATGTTACGGAACTCTTCTTCCTCTGTCTTCGCCGTACCGGTCATCCCGGCAAGCTTCTCATACATCCGGAAGTAGTTCTGATACGTGATTGTGGCGAGCGTCATCGATTCGCGTTGAATCTCGACGCCTTCTTTCGCCTCGATCGCCTGGTGAAGACCTTCCGAGTAGCGGCGTCCGTCCATGACACGACCCGTGAATTGGTCGATGATCATGACTTGACCCTCACGTACCATATAGTCGATATCGTGATGCATGACCGCGTTCGCACGAAGGGCGAGCCCGACGTGGTGGTTGACGGCGACGTGTTCGATCGCGAACAGGTTGTCGATGCCGAAGAACTTCTCGGCGAGGTCGACCCCTTGGTCCGTCAAGAGGACCGATTTCGTCTTCACGTCGACCGTGTAATCGTCTTCCTCTTTCAACGTACGGACGAACGCATCCGCGCGTGTGTAGAGTTCTGTCGATTTTTGAGCCGACCCCGAGATGATGAGCGGAGTACGCGCCTCATCGACGAGGATCGAGTCGACTTCATCGACAATCGTGTAGTAGAGCTCGCGTTGTACACGGTCTTCCTTATAAAGGACCATGTTGTCACGGAGGTAGTCGAATCCGAGCTCGTTGTTCGTCGAGTACGTGATATCACAGTTGTAGGCCGCCTGTTTCTCGACACGGTCCATGTTCGACACGTTGAGGCCGACCGAGAGACCGAGTGCGAAGTAGAGCGGCTCCATGAGTTCTTTATCTCGTTTCGCCAAATATTCGTTGACCGTTACGACGTGTACGCCACGGCCAGTGAGCGCGTTCAAGTAGACAGGAAGTGTCGCGACGAGCGTCTTCCCTTCACCGGTTTTCATTTCGGCGATGTCGCCGTTATGGAGCACATAGCCCCCGATGAGCTGGACACGGTAATGACGCATCCCGAGCACACGCTCCGATGCCTCACGACAGACCGCGAACGCCTCCGGCAAGAGGTCGTCAAGTGTCTCGCCTTTCGCCAGACGTTCCCGGAACTCTTCCGTCTTCGCCTGGAGCTGTTCGTCGGACAATGCCTTGATTGGTTCGGCGAACGACTCGATCAAGTCGGCCGCTTTCTCTGCTTTTTTCAACATTCGTTTCTGTGGAGCAAATAACTCTTTCAAAAAGTTCGCCATACTCATATCTCCTCTGCACTCACTAAAAAATGCATGTTTTTTCCCTAATGTACAGTTTAACCGAAGTGGTGCCACCTTTCAAGGAAAGGCAAAAGGAAACGACCCCCCGAAGCCGGGAGGTCGTGTAGTGTCATGTATATTATTCAGGTTCGATCAAGCCGTACTTCCCATCTTTACGACGGTAGACGACGTTCGTGTTGCCCGTTTCTGCGTCAGAGAAGACGAAGAAGCTGTGACCGAGCATATCCATTTGAAGAATCGCCTCTTCCGTGTCCATCGGTTTCAACGTGAAGCGTTTCGTCCGCACGAGTTCGAGTTCTGCCTCGTCCTCATCGTAGACGGCCGGTGTATCATCAGGTCCTTCTAAAGACTTGAAGTACTCGCCGACGCCACCTTCTTTCCCGCGTCCTTTACGGTTGAGTTTCGTTTTGTGTTTACGGATTTGACGTTCCAATTTATCGACGACGAGGTCGATTGCCGCATACATGTCGAGGTTGATGTCCTCAGCACGGAGCAACAAGTTCGGCATCGGGATCGTCACTTCCACTTTTTGTTTCTCGTTATACACTTTCAAGTTGACGTAAGCCGTCTGTGCATCCGTAGGAGTTGTGAAATACCGAGTCAACTTCTCCAGCTTTTTCTCGACATAGTCTTTGATTGCTGGTGTGACCTCAATGTTTTCGCCGCGAATGTTATAAATCATCTGAACTCCTCCTTAGAAATAACCGCTTGAACCAATGATTCGTCGAACGAGACGGAATCTCCTGCTTCATTTCTTAAAAAAGAAAGGGGAACCAGGTGGCTCACTCATATTATACCCCGAAAACGCTGCGATTGAAAACGTTATCATCAGAAAATAATGACAATTTTGTTCCGAATTCAACATTTCCTAGAACGAGCGAAAGGTATAGAAAGAAAATACCCATTCCACTCATTTTTAAACGCCTTTTTTTATTATGTAGACAAAATAAAAAGCCGACTCACAAGGGAGCCGGCTTCACGGTTTGAAATTATAATTTTACAACGTTAGCCGCTTGTGGGCCACGCTCGCCATCAACGATTTCAAACTCTACATCTTGACCTTCGTCAAGTGATTTGTAGCCTTCAGATTGGATTGCTGAGAAGTGTACGAACACGTCTTTGCCGCCTTCAACTTCGATGAATCCAAAACCTTTTTCTGAGTTAAACCATTTTACTTTACCTACCATGTGTAAATCCATTCCTTTCACCATTGGAGAATACAGAGGGTTGTCCTCTACGCCTAATCTTACCACCTTCTTGTAAGCGTGACAAATACTTTCTCAAATATTTGTAAACGATTCGTCATTTGGCTTTCATTGGAATTCTATTTCCCTACTTTTCATATTGTCTTGTTGAATTTACATTTTTTGTGATATATCATTGAAGGGATGATTTAGGTTTGTGCCGTTTGTCTTTAGCCGATCCTGAAAATCTAATACGAGGAGGATGGTGCAGCGTATGCGCTCCTACTATTCTGAGGAAAAATATCGCATCACAAAGCGAACCGTGGCGATTCTCCCTTGCTTTGACATCATGAAGCAGTCACGGATCATTCTCGAGGATGGCACCGAGATTTCAACCCCGCTCCGGCCGTACCAGTTGTTGCAACTTTCTTGCCGCCAGTACAACAGCTCGATCGAGGAAAGAATCTTCATCGCCAAACGCGTCGCCGGCGTAAAAGGGAAAGTCCCTGTCGTGATTGAACCGACAACTGGACTCGTCTTCTTCCCGACGAAGTCTCCAAAACGAGACGATTGTGAATGGTATGCCTGGTCCCATATTCGAGACATACTGAACGTTGAGGGTGAGCCGAACGGTCTCGTCCTCACGACCGATGGACATCAAATCCAAACGAACGCAACACCGTACGTCCTCCGGAACCAGCTCAAAGCGACAGGTGAACTTGTCGCCCGGTTCCAACAATTGAACGCGAGCCCCGTGCTCGAGTCCTGACACGCCTTCCGTCGAAAAGACGGAAGGTTTTTTTCTATTGTTTTGCTTCATTTTTTTAAAAAGAGGTCGATATTATGGTCGAGGTGACAAACATGCAAATTCAAGCCCAAGCGACCGCCGTCAGTTCGGTCTTACCAGGCATCCAGACGAACCGGACGTACAAGGCCGAGCTCGTCAAACAGACAGGACCCGACTCCGCGATCGTCAAGATCAACGGTGAAGAAGTCGAGGTCACATTCAAAGACGGGCTTCCGAAGACGAACCCGTTCCAAGTGACGCTCGCCGAACAGGACGGTGTCTTGATGGCGACCGTCGTTCCTCCAAAGGAAGAGACACTTGAATCCGCACCACCTGCGTCCGCGTCGTCAAAGCTTGATGCGAAGATTCAGACGCTGCTCGCTTCCCTTCCACCTGAAGTACGAAGCGCGGTCAGCCGCATGCTACAATCCGGACGCTTGCCGATGAACGAAGACACGGTACGCCTGCTCGAGACGGCGTTCAAAGGGGACATGCGGGACGTCATCCTGCATTTGAAGACGCTCGATACGCAGGCCGTACCCCGGGAAATTGCGCGGGAGATCGCCGTCCTCTCTTTGAACGAAGCGAGACAACAGATCACACCACCGGCGCCGAACGCTTCGTACCCGCAAAAAGAGCGGTACGTTGAGCTCGTCAATCTGTCACGCCCTGTGAGTGAACGCGTCACACCGACACCGGAGACGATCGACCGGGTCATCCGTGACATCACGCCGATGACACCTTCATCACCGCGTCCGATTGAATCTGAATCGCGCCAGGCGATGCCGCTCCCTCCAATCAACGGCAAGCAAGTGATGGTGAAAGAAGTGACGTCACATCTCGCGACCGTCACGAACACGTTCCGAAACGAGCAGGCGACCGTGACGAAACAACTCGGACAAGTCGCTGCGTTGATCGAGACGAACCCGCATGCGGCACGCCCTGCCCTCGAGACCGTCTCGACTCGTCTGACGCAACTCGTCCAAAAGACGGACGCCTTGCTTCATACCGATGTGACACAAGAGAAGCAACTGGTCGCCATGACGGCCAAACTCGACGTCGCGTTGTCGTTGCTCGCGACGAAACCGCAAGAGAGTGCGACGCTCGTCAAAGAGGTCCGAGCGGCACTGAATGACTTCCGCTATGCGCCGAACCAGGCACGTATCGAATATATCCCGCACGGAGCGACACGCGCCGGTGAGATGCCGACCGTCGCGCCACTCAAGCTCGATTCGACATTATCCGGACGACACGTCCAGGAAGTAGCGCAACGTGTGCAGACTCAGGCACATCTCGCCCAAGCGACGTCCAATACGCCGACATCAGCTTTATCGGTACGTGGAGATACGACGAACCCTGAGGCACAACGCCTCGCCTCGTTCTTCCAAGTCCAACAGACACTCAACCGTCTCGACGGGGGACAGCTCCATCAGCTCTTGTTCGCCCTCCCGGCAAAAGTTCAAGAGATCGACACGGGGATCCACGTCCATATCCAAAACCGGGAGGCAGGAGACGTCGTCGACTGGGAGAACAGTGTCCTATACATTCGTTTAGAGACGCCACGTCTTGGAGAAATTGGTGTCAAACTCGAAGCGAAAGACCGAAACCTCCGACTCACACTCGAGCACGACGATTCGACGGTCGAGCGACTCGCTCGTCCCCTTCTCGGGAAGATCGAACAAACGCTCGAGACGATCGGATATAAGAGTGTGACGACCCAGTTCAAACCGCTCACGAAGGCGGAGCGCGTCATCGAAGAGCCAACGATCGCACCGACGACTGGATATGACTTTAGAATTTAGGAGGTCCCGATGTACCAACGCATGGATTTGACGAAACGCAAGACGGCCGCGGTCGTCCGCTATGACGAAACGACGGATAAAGCGCCCGTCGTCGTCGCCCGCGGGACAGGCGCCGTCGCTGAAAAGATTTTACAGGAAGCACGTGCCCGAGGAGTAGCGGTCGAGAACGACCATTCCTTGCTTGGCCATTTGCTTGACCTTGACCTAGGAGACGCCATCCCACCCCAACTGTATGACGTGATGGCAGAAGTGTTGTTGTTGATAGAGGAACTTGATTCGATCAAAGGAGAACAAAGATGAATCCAACCCAATTATATGAGATGAGGCCAGAAGAACTCACGCAAGCGATGCTTCATGCACTCGTTTATCACTATGAACGTGCCCAAGACTCGACGATCGCGGAACGGAACCGCCACCTTCGCCAAGCCCGGGAGCTGTTGGTCAAGCTCCACCAAGGACTCCATGACGGCGGCGGAATCATCGCGGCTCAACTGGATGAAATCTATCTATATATGGCGAACGCCAGCGTCGAAGCGATCATCGACCAGGATAAGAAAAAAATCGCCGAACTACATACGCTCGCGAGCGACCTCGATCAAACGTGGAGTGAAGCGATGACGCGTGCCAAGACTCAATCTGTCCCGACTGGAGGAAACCGCTATGAAAATTACCAATAACGTACAAGCTTTAAAAGCTTACTCATCACTTTCCTTGAATCAGGCATCGATGAAGAAGACGATGGACCGTCTCTCGAGCGGGGTCCGCATCAATAAGGCGTCGGACGACGCAGCCGGTCTCGCCATTTCGGAGAAGATGCGGATGCGCCTCGACTCCCTCTCGATGGCAGAACGCAACACGCTCGACAGCATCTCGCTCACACAGACGCTAGAAGGCGGAATGAACGAAACCCATTCCCTTCTTCAGCGCATGCGCGAATTGTCCGTCCAAGCAGCGAACGGGACGCTCAGCGAGGACGACGCCAAAGCCGTCCAGGAAGAAATTAACGCGTTGACCGCCGAAGTGACGCGGATTGCGGAGACGACCGAATTCAACTCGAAGAAGATCATGAACGGGGAATACAAAGAAGGGAATAGCACGTTATTCTTCCAAATCGGTGCCGGCAACAACGAAGCCGTCATCTTAAACGTACAAGATATGCGAGCGCACGCACTCGATATCACGACGTTGACACCGGGTGGCGGGGAACTCCCTGCCGTCGATGATGACAATGATGGAGCAACGCCTGATCGAACATTCTACGCGCTAAGCGTATTGACACCGGCGGACGCAGGAGACGCCATCTCGAAATTCGATGCAGCCATCAACAAAGTGTCACTCGAACGTTCGAAACTTGGGGCCATTCAAAACCGACTCGAGGCGAACGTCAGCGTCGTCGCCATCGGCTCAGAAAACTTGACGGCATCTGAATCACGAATCCGTGATGCCGATATGGCCCGTGAAATGATGGACTTCGCCCGTCTAAACATCTTGAATCAGTCCGGCATGGCGATGATTGCCCAGTCGAACGCATTGCCGCAAGGCGTGTTACAATTATTGAACTAACCTAAAGAAAGGACGGTTGCCCATATGGACATTCGTCGCATCATGGAGACGCAATCGCTCCTCGGCTCAAGCAAGGCGAAACGCCCCGAAGTCGAACCCGGCGTCTCCTTCCAAAACGTGATCGGTCAAAAACGCGAAGATCGGGAATACGAACGCTTCCAGCGTCAAATCGCCGCGATTCATGAACAAGGAGAACTGCTCGCCGAGAGTCAGACCGTCGAGGCGCTCGCCGACTACAAACAAATGATTAAAGACTTTATGAAAGAGGCCGTTGACGCGGCACTCCGTCTTGAGGACAAACGTGGATTCAATCGCCGCGGCCGCGCGAAGATTTATAAGGTCGTCGAACAAGTCGACCAAAAACTCCTCGCGCTGACGGATCAGGTCATCTCAGGTGAGGCCTCTCGCCTCTCCTTACTCGACCAGGTCGGTGAGATTCGCGGACTGCTCGTCAACGTCTATGTGTGAGGTGTCGAGATGGCAGAACATTTATTTTTGAAGAAAGTCAAATGTCCGTATTGTTTACAGGAAAGTAAGACGAACCGTGTCTTATCACGTCACATCCGTCCGCTCGAGGTCGAGAAGGATGGTTACACGACGTATGACGGACCAAACCCGTATTTATACGAACCGACCGTCTGCGACCATTGTCACCTCGTCTTTCATGACTCGTTCGACAAGGTGCGCAAACATAACCGGGAAGCACTCGAGACGAACTACTTCAATCAAGTGAATCCAGATGTGTTGAAAGGTGACCGCTCGTATGAGCACGTCATCCTCCTCTATAAGTTCGCCGTCATGACGGCCCAGTTGAGCGGACAAAAACCATCTGTCGTCGCCATGCTCGGGATGCGAATCGTATGGATGTACCGATTGATTGGGGATACGGCATCTGAGAAGGAATGGATGCAGCGGACGCTCGATAAATACAATGAGGTGCAAGAAGCGTATACAGACCCGATTCGTACCGGATTACCGTACGATCAACTTATGCTACGGATTGCCGACCTCTCGGCCGCGCTCGACTACTACGAGGATGCGCGTCGTTGGTACGGGATTCTCTTAAGCAGCAAGGAAGTATCGGAGCGGATTCGGAACCAGGCCCGCGATCATTGGGAAGAGTTTCGGTTGGAGCATGCGTAATCAGAAGTGTGGGACCTCGTGTCTCACACTTTTTGCATACAAAAAAATCGCGCTCATCCACTCACGGACAAACGCAATCGACACAATTAATGGGTGAACCTTCAAACCGAAAAGAGACCACGCGACATGACTCACGTGAAAACCAAAACAAGGCACCCTCATGCCGACTACGCGGTGGCGTCTTGCGCGATAAGACTAGTATACCGCTTCTTTTATAATATTACTATAGTTTTTGACCGGGATAAATGTGGGGTATAGTCAAAATGGATACATACGAAAAGGAGGATGCTATTTATGTTTGAAACGCAATATCTCGATACCGTACGCGCTACGTTCAAAAGTCAGAAACAACTCGCCGAGCGCGCACTCGTCCAAGTGAATGACGAGGATCTGCATAAGGCGCTTGCACCGGATACCCTCTCCCTTGCTCTGATCATTCAGCACATGGCGAACAATATGAAGTCCCGTTGGACCGATTTCTTGACGACGGATGGCGAAAAGCCGGACCGCAACCGCGACGCCGAGTTCGAGGACCAGCAACTGTCCCGTGAAGAACTCATGGAGGTTTGGGACGAGCGTTGGCAGCTGTTGGATGATGTCTTAGCCGATTTGACACCAGATGACTTAGGAAAGAACGTGATGATTCGTGGGGAAACGCACTCCGTGATTGACGCGATTGAACGTCAAGTGTCGCATTATGGGTACCATGTTGGGCAGATCGTTTATCTGTCGAAGCTATTCGCCGGGAGCGACTGGGATGTGTTGTCGATTCCGTTGCCGCATCAACGGAAGTGAGACGTCTTTGATTGAGAAAGTTCGAGGAGACGTCGCTCGAACGAACCGTCGAACGGGAATTGTCGATATTGAATCCGGTGTTTCACCTCGTCAACGGTCTGCCAGACGTAGGAAATCAACGCATCCGGATAACCGTAACGCACTTGATTGATCTCGAACTCTTCTACGTCGACGAGTCGCCATTCATTCGGTTGCTCCGCGACAAAGTCTAAATCCAGATCAATAAAGTGAATCGCCTCGTCGGTCATGGTCGGCGGAAGTCCGATATTCGAGTACCAACGCATCGTCCCGTCGTGCTCCAAATCGAGTTGGAGCGTGAAGCCAACATGTCGTATG
This sequence comes from Exiguobacterium sp. AT1b, assembly GCF_000023045.1. Classification (GTDB taxonomy): domain Bacteria; phylum Bacillota; class Bacilli; order Exiguobacteriales; family Exiguobacteriaceae; genus Exiguobacterium. Next base: position 861,494 of record NC_012673.1, read on the forward strand.
AAGCACTCGAGGGAATGGGAATCATATGTATAACAGGCACCTCGCGTATGATGCTGGAGCGTTCGCCCAGGACCTGCATACAACAACACATAATCATCCGTTTCTTCGATGACGTGACTCGACCATTCATAATGGAACTGTTGGTCGTATTTGAGTAGAGAAACGTTCTTCATGGTAGACCTCCTAAAAGATGGGATATCTTGATTATCCGCTATCGCTTGGGTTTAGACTAGATAAGTATGGCGTGCCGAATGATATCGGCACGCCCACTTTATTTCGTAAAATCAAATGAGATTTTTTATTAACGGTGATTGGGATTATAGATCGCCTTCAAACACATGAACGGCAAGACCATCTTTCCAGATGAGACCTGAGTGTGTGTAGTATGGATTCAGCATATTGGCATTATGACCTGGACTATCTTTCCATGCTTGAACGACTTGCGCCGGTGTCATTTGATTCCAAGCGATGTTTTCGCCCGCAAATTTCTGGATGCCGATGCCCGCCTTTTCAGTCATCTCAAATAATGAACCATAGACCGGACTATTGTGGGCGACATAATCATTTGTTTTCATATCATCCCAACGGAAGGCAACAAACTCAACAAGACTTTGTCGGTCGGCAAGATGGTTTAAACCGTTTTCCATACGATATTCGTTGATGAGACGAACGATTTCGGCGGAAGGTTCTTGCCAGTCGTTTGATTGAGAGACCTTCTCGTAAGAGGCTTTGACGAGTTGTTTGAACTGGGTATTCGGATCTTCCGGGACAGTCGGTTCTTCAGGGACCGTCGGCGGTGTCGGTTCGTCCTCGACCGGATCGGGTTCCGGGTCCGTATCCTGTAACACAAGATAACGTGTTGCCATCCATCCGACTTGTGATTCGTACTGAACGAGAGACCAGCTACGATAGACCTTCAAAACCGTGACAATCGCGTTTGCGGGAACGGTCATCACTTTCTCAGACTTGGAAGAGGTGTCGTAATATACAATCGACGAATGCGTTGTCGCAAATTCCGTCTCTTCCGGTGTGAAGTCTTTCGAAATCATATATCCTGTTACTTGACCAAACCGGATATGCGACCATCCCTCCGCTTCACTCAAAATGACGACAGAATCACCAAACTTAAGCGTCGACACTTCTTTCGCTGAGGTCGACGGCGAGACATAGATGATGGAAACATCTGTTTGCACTGTGGCAGCCTTGATCACCGGTTTCTTGACACGAGATTTCAGGTGACTTTTAGCCATCCAACCTGATGTCCCACCGAATTGAACGAGAGCCCAACTACGATACTCTTTTAACACGAGCACCTCGGTGTCTGGGGAGAGCGTCTTGATCTTGTGCGATTTCGAAGAAGTTGACGAATAGAGAGACACGGACTTCTTCGTCGCCATTTCATTTTGTTTCGGCGTGAAGGATTTAGATACCATGTATCCTTTTTTCGAACCATATGTGACATAACTCCAACCCTTAGCTTCACTCACGATGGAGACCTTAGCACCTTTCTTAACAGTAGCCACTTTTTTCGAATGGGTGGACTTCGATTGATAAATTGGCGAAGTGACTTGCGTAGTCACGGCTTTAAGAGACGGTTTCATCGTGGATGCCGATGCGGCGTTTGGAGAAATGATCGAGAGTACTAAGAACATGACGAGGAACATCGAAAAAACCTGTTTCATGCGTTTCATGAATAAACAACTCCTTCAATTTTTTGACATCTTAGAGATTACATATGTAGTGTGTGTGAGTCCCAAAACACATGACATCTAAAAGCTAAGACGTTACGATTACTTGTTTCCTTCACAATCTTCATCGGTTCAAACGTAATTTAATTTTAACATTTTATACCTTTTGATGGATTATTATTCTTCAGATTGTTCTTATAACTCAATTTAATCCATATCGTCTGATTGAAAGGAAAAAATAAGTTGAAAAAGCGTGCCGGTATCACTCGGCACGCCTACTTTCATTTCGTAACGTCAATCGTGTATTCGTAGCGATCTTCCGCCACTTTGTCGAAGTTCTCGTTGAATGGTCCATCGATGACGACTTTCAAGTCCGTCAGCTCTTCTGGTTTTGCTTTCACGAAGAAGAGGACGTTCCCTTCTTTCTTCACCTTTCCTAAAAATTCTCCACCGACGTCATCTGAGAACCATAAGTCCGAAGACACCTGCTCCCCTGTGTTCGTCACCAGTGTCGCCTGGTTCGGATGGAAGCTCATCGTCTCGTCGACCGTGTTCTCAACAATCATGTTCATCGCGACGACCGTCACCTCTTCTTGTCCATCGAATGAGTCGCTATAAGCTTCTGCGACCGTGAGGCGTGACGTCTGTACTTTGTCGATGGCGAATTGAATCGGACCCATCGTCTCTGTGATCGTGAGTGCCTTATTCTTCATATAAATCTTGTTTGTGCCGAGTTCACTCTCTTGAACGCCCGTTTCTTCAGTTGATGATTCTTCAGCCGTACTCGCTTCCGCCTCTACGACTTCTTCCGTATCCGTCGCCGTCGTCTTCAGTTCGTCTGCTTCCCCGCAACCGACAAGTAGTGCGAGCGGTACCGCCACCAGTAAGCCAAATCGTTTCATGTTCATCTTCATCTCTCCCTTTCCAAAATCAAAGTGATGTGGTTAAGACGAATATAACGAATTGACAGACGGTACCGTATTAAGAAAAAGTTCCAGGTAAAATAAAAGTCAAGGTCCGAAATTGAACCTTGACATGTATACTTATCCTCTTGATTTCAGCTCTTCTTCTTCGTACGGATCGGGACGATCCTCAAACGGCGTATCGTCCTCGACGTACGCTTCAAGTTTGGGGTCCCGTTCGACGTATTCATCGTACGCTCCCTCTGGACCATAGACGAAATAACGGCGCTTCCGTGACGATATCGGTTTGGACTCTTTCTCACGCATCTCGTTTCCCTCCTCTTTCCAGAAAAGAAGCAACGGCTACATTGATGTTTACCCGATTATAGCGAAAAACAGACGTCATTTCACCCCTACTCCTCAGATGAAACTTTTCCCTTGCATACGCGTATACATATACAACGAATTAATGGAAGTAAGATTCATATGCAATTATTGAAAAAAGGAATCATGCGGAGTCTCATCTGGTCTCTGCCGTTCGCAATCCTCGCGCTCTATCAAAGTTGGTCAGGCAACACAGACGCCGTACACGCAATGCTCGTCTACGTCGGGGTCGCGTTCTTTCTCGGGCTCACGAGTGTCATTTATGAGATTCGACAATGGTCGTTCAAAAAACAGATTTTCATTCATTGGAGTGTCATGCACGTGACGATTCTGCCACTTCTTTGGTTCGGTGGAGCTACGCCAGTCACGTCAATTCAAGATGCCATGCGTCTCTACTTAAACTTTACGGTAAGTGGTCTCATCTTGTTTACCGTCTCGTATTTCATCATCCGGATACGTCGACAAGTCAAAGCCTCTTAATACAAAAGCTCGAAGGCGCATGCCTTCGAGCTTTATTATGTCTGTTGGTCGAATAAACCGGAGAAGTTAGAATCGACGTCTTCATATGGATCGACGTAGGACTTGACCGTCTTCCGTTCCATCCGGGCCGTCCCGAGCGTCATCCCGAGGCGCTGGTGTTCGGCTTCAATGAGACGAGCAATCTTTTGACTGTCGTCGACCAGTTGCCTGAGGACCGTCTGATCGGCTTTCTCCAGATCAGGACCGTGTGCCGCAAGCAGCTGTTCCCGGTCGTCCAAGAGCTCATGGATTTGTTCCATCCACGTGTCATACGTCGGCTCCTCCGGAACTTTTGCCAGCAACTCTTTTAGACGTTGTGTCTTTAAGATGATTTCATCAATCGGTCTCATGACTGCTTCGCGAGTTTCATCGCTTCCTTCCATGTGTCACGGAGTTCCGTCGTGAAGTCGAGCACTTCGTCGAGGATTGTCGTATCGTTCTTGACGTTCGCATCGACGAGGCGGCGCCACATGTAGTCATAGAGCGAGTCCAAGTTCGCTGAGATGGCGATATCTTTATTGAGTGTGAGACGAAGCTCTTGGAAGATGGCTTGCGTCTTTTGGATGTTGATGTTCTTCAAATCAGGATTGCCCTGGTCGATCGCAAGCTTGGCGAGGCGCATGAACTTGAGCGCCCCGTCATAAAGCATAAGCGTCAGTTCCTGTGGGTTCGCGGTCGTGACCGCATTGTTTTGATAAGCTGCATATGGATTAGCTACCATTTAAGTTCCTCCTCTTACATTCCGCCGCCTAAAAACTGTGACAGCGATGCCGCTTGAGCATTCGCTTGGTTCATCGCCGTTTCCATCGCTGTGAAACGACGGTAATAGGCGTTTTCTTTATCGATGAGTAAATCATTTAACCGTTTGATACGCGAATCAATATCGGTCATTTCTTTCCCCATCGAATGGGTTTGTGCGCCAGAACCTTCCGCTCCAGCAATTCGTGTAATCGTATCGCGCGAATCTTTGGCAGCATCTCGGATTTGTGGCAATAATCCAGTTTCGGCATCTGTAAACAACTGATATACTTGCTCCGGATCTTTTTCAATAGCCGCTTTTAGTTTCTCTTCATTAAGTTCAATTTTACCACCATTGGTGAAATCCGAACCGGTTGAAATGCCGATTTGGAACAAGCGAGACATGTCTAAATCGTTTGTGCTCGATGTTGCGCCTGACCATTTGCTACGAAGCGTGTCCATCGTCCCGCGAAGAATGGTATCACCCCGGAGCATCCCGCTCATCGCCTTCTCTTCCCACTTCTTGATCTCGTCTTCAGACAACTCATCACGTTGTGCCTGCGTGAGCGGTGCGAACGAACGGAATCGTTCTTCGCGTGTCTTCTTGTTCATGAGATCAATCGTCTCATTGTATTTATCGACGAAGCCTTTGATGTTGTCAAAGATTTTTTGAGTGTCTGTCGCAGCGGACAAGTTTACTTTTGTACCATCATTGAACGAGGACTTCAATGTAATGGTCATATTATCAATCGTGAATGTGTTTGAACTTTGGGTCAACGTAATGCCATTCACATCCACAGATGCATTCGTCCCGGCTACGAATCCATTTAAACCAAATAGTGCTTTAGCTGCAGTACCTTCAAATTCGATGATTGATTGTTCACCTGTATTTTTACGAGTTAATGAAATCTTTCCAGAAGTTTCATCAAAGAACGCACTAATCCCCGTCTTCGTGCCATTCAACGCGGTGACGAGATCTTTAAACTTAGCATTCTCATCAACGTAAACTGTCTGTAAAGCTCCACCGTCTTCGTTACGGAAACGAACTTGATAACCGGCTTCATATACGACTTGTGCACCTTCAGGGATTGTCACGCCACTATCGAACGTAATCTTCCCGGTTGCCGCATCGTACGTATGAGCTAACGTAATCGCATTACCATCTTTATCCGTAAAAGTTGGTGGATTATTCGGTAACGGCTTCACTGTTAGTTCAGTTGTTCCCGCAGTTATCGTTTGTTTCCGAATGCCGACTTCTAACCCAAGTGTCGACACTGCCGTGTCATTTGTGATGCCTCCACCATTTGCCACCGCCACATGAGACGCCGAGGTAGCCAACGTCGCTGAATTGATAGTAAGCGAAGCATTTCCACTTGATGGACCTGCAACGACAGATACACGCGATTCATCAGAGGATGAAGCCGTTTTAGCGTAATAGTTTCGACTGAACATCATATCGACCGCACTGTTTCGTAATGCTAACAGTGAACGGTTGACCTCACGATAAGAGTCACGCCGCCATTCGGTCAATTGCTTTTTCTGTTCTAAACGATCTACTGGAACTCGCTCTGCTTGCATCATTTGTTTAATGATACTATCAGTATCGATCCCACTGGCTAATCCGCCAAATCGAATTGGTGATGTCATATGCCCACTCCTTTTTTATATCCGCTCGTCGAATAAATGATTAAACTCCATGAAAGCCGCAAAGAAATCCATTGATTTTTTACTTGGGATTTCACGGATTACTTCATTGTTCGCATCGACGATTTGAATATAATAATCATTCAGTTTTTCGTGTTTCATAAATTTCAAACCGGTACGTTGCTGTTCAAGGACTTGATTCGCCTTCTCGACCGCTGCCTCTAACTTTGTAATGTGTTGAGGCGTCGGAAGGATTACAACCCCCTCTCCAGTGAGTTGACTCTGATTAGCCTCAACAAATATATTTTTGGTCTGTTCATATGGTAAAATCGAATTTGGAAAGTGAACACGAACTTCGGATACTGTGGGGCTCATAAAATCCTCCTCTAATAAATATGATTGGTAACATCTATACTTATTATCGGCATAGATTTATTTTTTATTATTTTTAAGAGTTTGTTTACATAATATTTAGTGCATGAGCAATACTATAGTGGTTATTTTCTTTGAGCTCATTTAACATCGCATCAAAATAATATGCATCGTGTTCAAGTGCTCTGCCAGTAGAATATATAACGTTAGTTAATTTAACGTAAATTTCTTCTTTCGTATCATATTCAATATTAATTTCGTTTATAGCCATCATTTTTATAAATAAAAAATGGATGTTTAATAAAATCAAATTATTTACCACGCTATCATTTTTAAAAGGAAAGTTATTTTTAAATACATAGTTCACCAAATAATTTTCTAAAGCATAAGGGAATATTTTTTGGATTTCAGTTTCAAATTCATCAAATTTGTTCAATTTTTCTTTATATAACTTATTATCTTTAAGGACATTTTCGACAGCTGATTGAACAAGACCATTAAACATTTTATTACTCGTTCTCTTCGTCTTAGTAATAAAGTCAATTAATTCATATGAAAAATATGATCCGTATTCTAAATGATTGATATTAACTTTTTCTGTTAATAATTCTTCAAATGAATTCAGAATCTCGGGGATGAAATGCAAATTTTCTTCTTCATTTATCTTTTTGCAAAGAAGACCTATTAAAGCAATCTTCTCATTTAGAGTATACAAATCCGATTGTAATATTTTAATGACTGTGAATCGGATTTCAAAAGCATAGAACTTCTCATTCATTTGTATTCCCTGTATAAACGAATATGAATTAAACTTTTCGCTTAGTTCAAATGAAAATGTCATTTTCTTGTTAAAGTCAATGATTTTCCGTGTTGCTTCTGGACATGCAGTAGATAACGACATTTCTTGGTGTTCATTTTTTTTATAAACACTAAATGACCTTGGGAAGACTTTACATGTTTGACATAGCTCGTCTGGTCCGTATTCCAGAACAATACTACATAAGTTCTCATTGTTTAAAAATTTGCATTTCCCTTGTTCATCCATTCTCATCAATCCAAAGTCTAAAGACGATTTAGAGTTTGAATTCAAATCAATTTTCCCTTGAAAAAAAGAACGTTGTTCCTTTGATTGTTTTTGTTTTCTTTTGTATTGTTTATATGTGGGTTTATCAATTGTAACTGTCCATCCTGCACAGCAAGTATCTTCACACTTGTCTGCAATGCATTGAAAATCCTTCATATATTCTGGGTATAAAGTATTATGCTGTGGCATAGTATTCTTCCTTCCTGTATTTTTTCCTCTATCCTAGTATCGTCATTATTATTCACTTTCTTTGGTAAAAAAGATAAATTAATAAACAATAAAAATAAAAAAAGACCCCCGAATATAAAATTCGGAGATCATCTTTTGAGTTTGAAATTTTATTTATATTAACGTAACAATTGAAGGACTGCTTGTGGTTGTTGATTTGCTTGAGCCAACATCGCTTGCGAAGCTTGGTTAAGGATGTTGTTCTTCGTGAAGTTCATCATCTCTTTAGCCATGTCTACATCACGGACACGTGATTCTGCAGCTTGAAGGTTTTCAGCAGAAGTATTGAGGTTATTGATTGTGTGCTCTAAACGATTTTGAAGAGCTCCCATCGCAGAACGTGATTTAGAAACAGATTCGATTGCATTGTTTACTGTTTCAATTGCTGTTGAAGCATCTGCTTTTGTATCAATTTTCAATGCCGAGATGTTCACTGCATCCTCACCGAGTGCTGCTTTAGTTTGAGCTTTCCACGTAAGTGTAATCTTTTGATCTTTGTTAGCTCCAACTTGAATATCTGCAGTGAAGTCGGCAGAAATTACTTTTTGTTGGTTAAATTCTGTTTCTGTAGCAATTCGATCAACTTCGCTAATTAGAGCTTGGAACTCATCGTTGAGTGCCGTGCGGTCGTTTGCGATGTTTGTATCACTTGCAGATTGTACAGATAATTCACGCATGCGTTGAAGGATTGAGTGCGTTTCGTTCAATGCACCTTCAGCCGTTTGGATGAGTGAAATTCCGTCTTGTGCGTTACGTGACGCTTGATCTAAACCGCGAATTTGTCCGCGCATTTTTTCAGAGATTGCAAGACCAGCAGCATCATCACCAGCACGGTTGATACGAAGACCTGAAGATAACTTTTCCATCGCTTTACCAGCGTTAGAAGTGTTGAACGACATGTTACGGTGTGCGTTCATAGCATTAAGGTTGTGGTTGATAATCATTGTAATTTCCCTCCATAGGTTTGAGTTTTTCCGCTCTTCCAAATCCGTTTGTCCGAGCATGTAAGGTTTAGGCCGGCCCCTCACCTTACATTTGTTGGAACGTTTTATCGTTTCCATACTCTATATCGGAGTGAAGGCTCGTCAGTTTAGTCTTTTTACAACTTTTTTTATGATTTCTTCAAATTTTATATTTATGTAATGAAAAACGCCCCATCATTGGGACGTTTTCAACCTTCTTACACTTCTACTTTCATCTGTTCCGTCTCATTCTGCAAACTCTCTGCAACGCGAACAAGCTCTGACATCGCTCCGTTCACTTCACCAAGACTAGCCGCTTGCTGGCTCGCCGCTGACGTCACTTCATTCGCATAACGCGATGCTTCTTCGACCATTCCGACAATCCCCGCCGAGTTTGTCACGACCGAATCGATCTGACCTCGTGACTCATCGAGGAGTGAATCGACCGAATGGACATGACTGTATACTTCATTTGCTGAGTTATGGATCGATGCGAAAGCACCACCCGCTTTTTCAACTAACCCGACGCCTGTCTCCACTTCCGCTTTGACGTTCGCCATTGAAGACGACGTATCGCCAACGAGACGTTTCACGTCGACGATGAGGTCCGTGATTTCTTGCGTCGAGTTCGCTGTTTGTTCCGCGAGCTTTTTCACTTCTGCCGCAACGACAGCGAATCCACGCCCATGCTCTCCGGCACGTGCCGCTTCAATCGATGCGTTCAAGGCAAGCAAGTTCGTCTGTGCCGAAATGTCACTGATGACATCCGTGATCCGTGAGATCTCGCCTGTCATTTCCGTCAACTGGCTGTTGAGCGTCGATGACTGTTCGACTTTCCCGGCAATCGCATGCATCGCATTGACGGAAGACGAGGCAAGGCCTTTCCCGCTCTCTGCTTCCTGTTGCATCTCGCTCGCCGAATCAAGCGCCGATGACATCTCTTGACGGATACTTTCCATCGTACGCGCGACCGCTCCAAGCAAGTCCATCGAGTTATACGTCGCACTGACGTTATCTTCTAACATCTTGTTGAGGGAATCCATTGCCACACGAATGTTTTCGCCTGCAACATTCCCTTCTTGGACCGCTGCTGCGATTTCTTGTGCCGAACCCGTCAATTGGTCCGCCGTGTAACGCATGTTCGTGCCTTGTTCCCGAAGGTGTTCGACCATGTTGTCCATCGACAAGAGCAAACGTCCCATCTCTGAACGATCCGTCGTCTTCTCGTCGGCGAAGTGTACCGTCAAGTCCCCATTCCCGACTTCGACTGCTTTTTCAGAAGCCATCTCGACCGCTTTCAATGGGCGACGGGCAATCAAGTAAATGACGATTCCGCCGAGTGATGAGATGAGTAATGCCACGACCGTACCGACGAGCATGACCTGACCTTGATCCATCTCGAGTTCCGTCAAGAGTAATAGGGTGATGTAGCCGACCGCTCCGCCCGTGATAAAGGACGTGACCAAAATCCACGCGAGCAATTGCGTCGTAAAGTTTTTAAATACTTTCACTGTTTGTTCCTCCTCATTGTGTTCATCACTCCTTATATCGTCCGATTTCCAATGAATGTATAGCGTTTTCAGTTGAACGTTTGGTCAATGAAAAAACGTACCCCGTCAAGGAGTACGTTTCGTTATGTGGTTCACCTCATAATTCGATCATGTAAAACTCATAGCCGCCATTCTCCGCAAAACCGGCGCGTTTGTAGATCTCGAGCGCCGCCTTGTTTTCCGTCTCGACATCGAGTTCGACTTTCGTCCGGCCCATGCGGAACAGTTGTTGGACCATCTGTTTCAACATTTTCGTGCCGTAGCCTTTGCCTTGTTCACCTGCTTTGACCCCGAACGCATGGATGCTTGCCGCGTCATCCCCTGTAAGTAGCGCGCGAATCACACCGATTGGCTTGCCGTCCACTTCGCCGATGTACGTCACACGGTCCGGTGTGTCGATTTGTTGATAGATGTTTTCCGTCACATCGACCGGGTCACGGAACGCCTCACTGAGCGTCGCGATGATGAGCGGACGGTCGTCTGCTGTCGCCTCACGTAGCGATACCTCGTCCGGCTTCAAGAAGAGCTCCGCTGTTTTCAAGACGAGATTGTATTCCGAGAACTGATACGCCGCTTGAAGATGGTCGAGCACTGCTTTCCCGGATACTGAATTTCGGTCGATGACGAACGTGAACGCTTCACAACCGTTCAATTTCGCATCTTGTTTCGCCGTCTCAAGCAGTGCCGTGAAGACACCTTGCTTGCGGTATTCCGGATGGACGAGGGCATTCACCTCATACTCCGTCGGGAGATACGGGAAAAGCATGAGATAACCGGCGAGTGTCTCTCCGTCATATACCGCATAATCGTTTTGTCCGACCGACTCATGCCCAACTTTCACATCAATCTTGTCGTTCGAGTTGACCGCCTGTTCTAACACCTTGACGTCATCTGCCTGTCTTACTTCTTCTACTGTCCAATTCATTCACATCACCTCATGTATTATTGTAGCACAAAGGAAAAAGCCCGCCGTAGCGAGCCTACTTACGTGATTATAACGTCCGGAACTCCAACTCAGGGAGTATCTCGATCAACTCGGCAATCTCGTCCGTATGCGCCTCCGCACCTGGGACGGCCTCTGTCGGTTCGACCCAGAAGAACGTCTTGTCGTTCGTCCCGAGGTAGTTGCCGTAGCCGATTTCTGTCGCGAACGCCTCTTCTGTCAACTCGCGGTCGATCAAGTCCAAGTGGAACAAGAGCTGGTCGTCCCCATCCTCGACGTTATAGTATAAATCGAACGTACCGTAGCTCTTCGTGTCCCCGATGTCGACGACGTCTTGCGCCTTCTCGATATAGACGTCACCCCGCTCAATTGCCTCGACGATTTTTGATGGCAAGACGATCTCATAACCGAGCTCACGGTCACGAATCGTCTGTGTCGTATCCTCTGTCCGTCCCCGGGACGAGACGACACCGACCGTTGCCACCAATGCACCTGTCACACCGAGCGCGAGCGCCCACTTCATCGATTTGTTCACAAGAACCACTCCTCACTTGTTGATGTCTTCACTTGATTATCCCACAAGTTGACGACTTTTCATTAAATATTCTGAAAAAATGTTTCCCCTTACATTGACGAGTGTCCGTCAATCCCATACGATGGTAGTAACGTACTATAGAAAAGAGGAACTGACATGTCTAACGAAACTACTTTGACGCGCGCTCAGCTCGACGCGCTCTTGAAAAACGTCTTCGCCCTTCAAATCCCGGTCATCGAGAAATTCATGACGGATTTGTTTAAACAATATGTCTCGACGGCATCTACGTTCAAACAGGACATGGACACGATGAAAGCGACGGACTGGCACAAGCATTTCTTCGGTCAAAAAGTGATGCCTCACCTCTTCATCGAGAACCTCGGTTTCGGCGCATCGTTCCGTCACCAAGGTCAAGAGAAGGTCGTCAGCATCCCTGAGAACATGACGGTCGTCAAGCCGGACTCGGACTCACAAATCAAAGAGATTTTAGAGAATCTCGACCAGACGCTCGCCTCGATGGACGGCGTCAAAAACAAAGGACTCGTCAAGAAGTTCTACAAAGAAACGCTCGAACTCATCTGCCAACTCGGTAGCCGTACCGGTATGATGGATGATTTCTATGACAAAGTCAAAGGCAGTTTGACAACAAGTTGATGACAATCCCCTCGTCCATAAGAGCGAGGGGATTTTTTATGCCTCTTGTCGAACGACGGTCGGGAGCTCCATAAACTGACTCCGACTGTGGAAGACGACTCCAATCATGACGAGCGCGATTCCGGACAAGGCGATTGGCGACGGCATGACGGCATGCAGGAAGACCAGTTCCCCGATGAGCGCGAACAGGACTTCGAGCGCTTGCGTCGCTTCAACGGACGCCAGTCTTCCCATATCCTGTTTGACGAGATCGGTCGCCATGAAGAAGAGCACGGTCGCGACAATCCCGGATAACAGGGCGACGAGGAACGTCTGCCCGAGCTGACTCGATGAGGGACGTCCCGTCGTCAATCCGTACCCGAATAACAATAACCAGACCGGGAGCGACCCGAGACACATCCCGAGGATTCGCTCGAATACGTCGAGGTCCGTGTGCTGCATCATCTTCCGGTTTCCGAGCGGGTAGGCAAATGCGGCGATGATGACCAGCACGACCCCAAGCCAAATGAACCGAGGTTCGAAAGACTCGAAAAACTCCACTTGCATCATTACGACCCCAATGAGAATCAAGACCGAGAAGCGAAGTCCGCGCCATGGGATTCGCTCCCGTGTTCCGTCTGCCTTCTTGAAGAGTGGGGACAACAGTGCCCCGGCGACAATCGTCACTTGCCACGTGCCCGCAATCAGCCACGGGGGTGCGACCTCGGCTGCGAGACAAATCGGGACGTAAAACAGTCCGAATCCGACCGTCCCCCAAAGAATCCATGGACTAGGATTCTTCTTCAATACCGAGAGGACTCGCTTGAGTCCGCCACGAAATGCCACCACAACTAGCAGCAATGGGATCATCCACAAAAAGCGAAGCGAGGCACTATAGGCAAAGTTGCCATCTCCGACTTGCATCACTTCGTTCAACACGAACGTGCTCGCAAAAAACAAGGCGGCGAAGATACCGAGTATGAGTGGACGCATCCGATCCCTCCTTTCTGAATCCTGTCATGTTCTCGACACCTTGCCACTTCTCCTGCAAAAAACGGACAGCGCTTCGCCATCCGTTTCGTTATTCCCACTCGGTCATGTTCGGGGTTCGAGTGCGGCAATCCGCTCCATCCGCTCGAGGATCGGCTTCGCCTGATCGATATATGCCCTCACTTCAGCAAGCGACAACGACGCCGCATGCGCATCCTCATTTCGCCATACTTCATAGACGAACACAGTATTCGCCTCATCGAGCGACACGTGGACCCGATACGATTCACAATCCGATGTCGCCTCCATCTCCCGTGCCGCTTCCGATAAAATCGCCACGAGTCGGTCGCGTTGCCCCGCTTTCGTGACGAGCTTTCCAATCAGTGCGTACATTCCCAATCCTCCCCTTTCTCTAGCATCGACTTCTTCCACTTTCCCTGTGCGATTTCCTGCCTGGACGGATCCCTCTGGAAATTAAAAACGGACGACCCTTGGCCATCCGTTAATGAATATCGCGTTTTTGGAAATTCCCGCCTTTGACCTCTGTCACCTCATACACGACGACGAACGCTTTCGGGTCGACATCATCGATGATGTCTTTGATCTTTCGTTCCTCGAGCCGGTTGATGACACACGTGATTTCGTAATAATTTTCTTTGGAATACGCCCCTTGAATTTGATTCAACGTGGCGCTCCGTCCGAGACGGTCCCGAATCGTCTCGACCATCTCATGCGGTTCACTCGTGATGATTTTGAACGTCTTCGCCCCGCTCAGTCCCTCCTCGACGATATGAATCACTTTCGAGGCGATGAAGTAGGCGATGGCGGACAGGACGGCCCCTTGAAGACCGAATACCGTCGAGACAACGATAAAGACGAACGTATTCAAAAATAAAATCAAATCACTCGTACCGAACGGCAATTTACGGGATAACAGGACCGCCAACATGTCGATGCCGTCAAGCGCTCCCCCGTTACGAAGCGAAATCCCCATCCCGAACCCGAGGATGATCCCACCGACTACGGTGATGAGGAGCGCGTCCCCCTCGATGATGGTCGGCACACGGTGCATGATGACCGTACCGACAGACAAGGACGCAATCCCGGTAACCGAGAGGATGGCGAAACTCTTCCCGATCTGTTTATACCCGAGATAGACAAACGGAATATTCAATACCCCGATGAAAATACCGAGCGGCAGTCCCGTCAGCTGTGACCCGACGATACTGATCCCGGTGACGCCTCCGTCTGACACGTTATTCGGAATGAGGACGGACTCCAATCCATATGCCGCGATGAGTCCGCCGATGATGTTCATGACCATTTGGAACGCCATCAACCATGTTTTGTTTTCTCGCTTCATCCTATAGACCTCCATCCATTGTTCAACAACCTTGTTAGTCTAACATAAAATGATTTCGAAATAATTTATCGGGAATCATCCATCAATTCTGAATATTCATGTCAGATTCTCTGTCGTAAACGATTGTCGGTTCGCATCATTTGGTATACTGAAGGAAATGGAAAGGGGGCATCCTGTATGCAGCGTACACCCATGCCTTCCCCGACACCGGAGGAAGTGCAGCGCTTAAGGCGCGAACATAATCCGATCAAGGCGTCCGAACTGTTTGCGAAAGTCGTCCTCTTATTGCTCGGCTCCCTCGTCTTCGCGGTCGGTTTGGAGGCGTTCCTCGTACCGAACCAGATCATCGACGGTGGTATCGTCGGTGTGTCAATCATCGTGTCGTACTTGACGGAGACAAAGCTCGCGATTTGGCTCGTCCTCTTCAACTTGCCGTTCATCTACTTCGGGTATCGGCAAATCGGGAAGACGTTCGCCGTCGTCACGTTGACGGCCATCCTGCTCATGTCGGCCTTCACCATCGTCCTGCATGACATCAAGCCGTTCACGGACGACCTTCTCTTGTCGACCGTCTTCGGTGGCTTCTTACTCGGTGCCGGAATCGGGCTCGTCATCCGCGCCGGGGGCTCGCTCGACGGAACAGAGATCCTCGCCGTCGCCTTCACGAACCGGTTACCGTTCTCCGTCGGGGAGATCGTCATGTTTTTCAACATCTTCATCCTCGGGACAGCCGGATTCGTCTTCAGTTGGGACCGGGCCATGTATTCCCTTCTCACCTATTTCATCGCCTTCAAGACGATCGATGTCGTCTTAGAAGGAATCGACCAGTCAAAAGCAGCGTGGATCATCACTTCCGCACCAGACGATATCGGGCAAGCCATCATGGACCGGCTCGGTCGTGGTGTGACGTATCTTCATGGAGAAGGCGCCTACACGGGTGACGGAAAGAAAGTCGTCTTCACGGTCATCAGCCGACTCGAAGAAACGAAACTGAAAGACATCCTCGATGACTATGACGAGAAAGCGTTCCTCGCCATCGGCAACATTCACGACGTCCGTGGCGGTCAGTTCAAGAAGAAAAACATTCACTAAACGTGAAATCCCCTATAACCGCTGGACCATCATCGCCAACGGTTATAGGGGATTATTTAATGATCATGTTAGTTCGGTTGAATGTCCCATGTGATGGACTCGTCTGTCCATGAGAAGGTTGGTTCAAAGATCATTTCGTAGTTTGAGCCTTCCGGTACATCAAACGTCAACGTCCCTTGAAGTTTCTTTCCTTTGTTCAAATCTCCACTGATGTCTAAACCATCCAATCCGTAATAGAAGTCGAGCGCATTCCCATCCGCATCATACAAGTTGAAGTTTGAACTATCTACGAACGTAGAGTCCTCCGTGTTGTTCACGACTTCCACGTTCATTTGAAGTACTTTCCCGTTTTCGGGTTGTGAGTACTCAGACGCCGGGATGTATGTCGCATCCTTCACGGTAAGTAAGACACCGTTCAAGTCGACCACATCTCCCACTTTGAAGATGGTATCGTTCACGTCCGCTTCTGCTTCTGTCGCGTCGGCCTCTCCGACTTTACTTCCTGTATTCGACTCTTCGTCAGACGGAAGTAGCATGCCGATGACAATTAATCCGATTAGAATGATGGCAAACCATTTGAAAAACTTTTTCATAAAACAACAAACTCCTTATTTCAATATAGTATAAGTCAACGACCTGTTTTATATACTACAATAACTAAATGGATAAAAACAAGAATAAAATACCATTTATATTGTCTATTTTTATCTTTTTTTCAATTAATATAGATTTTATCGATATAAAAACCAAAAAAAGCTATGAATCGTGTATGCTCACGATTCATAGCTTCATGCGAACCGGACCTGGTCCCGTCCATTTCGTTTTGCTTCGTATAACGCCGCATCGGCCCGCTCAAACACGACCATGCTCGGCTCATGCCCAGCGATCGCCGCGCCGATGGAGACGGTCATCGGGATGCGTTCGCCTTGAAATTCGAACGTCGTATGCCGTACCGTCTGCACGATGCCTTCCGCCACCTTCGTCATCCCTTCACCGCCTTCGATGACGAGTAAAAATTCCTCACCGCCATAGCGGCCGACAAATCCGGCTGGTGGACGATGTCGCTCAAGCGTCTGTCCGATATGACGTAACGCCGCGTCCCCTGCCAAGTGTCCATATGTATCGTTCAACTGTTTGAAATGATCGACATCAATGACGAGTAACGTCCATGGCTTCCCGGACATTTCCATATCGTTCATCTGCTCGAGGGTCCGATATCGGTTCGGAAGTCCCGTCAATTCATCGATGGTCGCCCGGTGCGTATGAAGAAGGAACATCCACAGGTGCGTCTCGAGCTTCTTCGCGGCCCAATAACAGAGCCATGCCCCCAGTGACAGCATCAGAAAATAGGGCACGAATACGTTCACAAACACGTCCATATCCACACTTCCGGTCACGCGAATCAAAACGAGGAGTGCACCAAATCCGATGTAGATGGCATACCCTCTTCCTCGACTGATGGGCACACGTGATATCACGAGAGAAAACAAGAAAAAGACAACAAACATGAGGACGGCGTCAATGAACGGGGCGCTCATCCCATGAATCGTCATCCGACCGATAAAGATGAGCCCCAGGGTGACGATTGCCCCGAACGGTCCCGCAAATGTAGCGGCTAAGGCGATCGGAATCAGACGTAAGTCAATGCGGGCATCACCGAGTTCAATCGCATTGATCGTCAACAGGATGGCCGTCAACCCGTTTGACACCCCAAACCAAAATCGTACAAATAACGGGGAGGTCGGCTGAATCGGTAAGACCGTCCGCATCACATAGAGTGTGAGCGACATGAATAAAAAGATAAGACTGATGTTGATCACAAAATAGTTAATGACGATTCCCACGGATTCTCCTCCCTCCCTTTCCGTTTCCATCCTATCCCAACTCGGTGAGAAATGTCACCCTCAAGTGCCATAATGATGAAAAAAGTCGAAAGCTCACGCTTCCGACTGCTTCTGAATCATCTGCTTCATCAAGTTGGCGCTATTTCGTGCCGACTCATTCTCTTCCTGCATTTGAATATATACTTCATGACGGTGGATATCGATATGACGCGGGGCATCGATTCCGAGCTTCACCTGGTCGCCTTCGATGGCGAGCACCGTAAGCGTCACGTCGTCGCCGATATGGATGGCCTCACCTTGTTTTCGTTTCAATACGAGCATCAGCGCACCTCCGCTTTCGTGCCGCCGAGCGGATAACGGGCCGGATACGCATCGTCTAGGATGACTTGTTTCCCACGACGTTCCTTCGTCTCGATGACGATCGGCGCCTTCAAATTGAGCGTCGACGATTCGAACGGCTCACGGAGCGTGACGATCGAGTAGACCGAGACGTGTTCCGCCTCTTCGATCCCAAGTTGGTCTTTCGCGCCATCCGACAATTCGAACGCATAGTCCGACTTATGCCAAAACGGGTTCGTCACGACGAACGCACAGGCTTGTTCCTCGATTGATTGAAGCGACCAGAACGGTAAATCCTCCCCGTACGGGATCAACACGAACGTCTTTGAATCCGGGAACCCCGGGATCTCACTGACGAACGTGATCGTCTCCGCTTCGTTTATTTCAATCTTGCCAAAGTAGTCTGTTTCAATGAACATGGATTGTCCTCACTTTCAACGCGTTTCATCATACATCCCACCGACCGGCCATATCTCGAGTGACGCCTGTTGACGGAGCGAGATGTCCGTCGTCCATGGCTTGAACGAGATATCGGCTGGCGTGAGCGATACATCAATTTGGGGTGGCGTGATATTCCACTCGATTTTCACATCCGCCGGCGTATACGTCAACTTGACACGATCAATCGATTTTGGCATGTAGCCCATCTCGACAATCGGATATGGGTCGTTCACCTTCTCCGCTGCCATCGAAGGAATCGGATTCCCGTTCTCGATCCGCATCATACGATCGCCGTCCCGGGCGATGTTCGCCATCGCCTCTCGGGCACCTTGTTCCCCCATCTGACCGAGGTACTTTCCGAGTTCGAGCGCTCCCTTAAGGTTGCTCTCACTTCTTGCCACCGATGAGTCGACCTCCAGTTTCCCTGGTGTCGTCTGTTGCGTCATCTCGGCTCTGCCTTGTTGAATCGACAGGTCGGCCCGCCCTTGACGCATCTCGAGCACGGGACGATTGGACGTCATCTGGATCGCGGCAAACGTCTGCCGCATCTCAAGTCTCGCGAGATTCATGACCGATTACCGCAAGAAGTCGAGGAGCGTCGGCTGAATGATGCGGGCACCTGCGGAAAGCGCTGCACGGTGGACGGTCTCATGTGACTTCAGTTCCATGATGACCTTCTCCACGTCGATGTCCTCGTTATCAGACATGATCGTCTTGGCGATAATCTCATGGTCTTGTAGACGGTTGTCGACGAGCTCCAAACGGTTCGCACGGGCACCGAGCTCGGCGCGCTCTGTGATCAAGTTTTGACCGAGTGTATCGAGCGTGTCGAGTTCAGCCGATAGGTCGGCACCAGTGGTCGTTGTCTCTTTTAAAAGTGTACTCAATTTATGAAGACCTTCAAATAACTCTTTACCAAAAACCGTTTCTGGTTGCATATTCACTTGTACGGTAATTCCTTTTGATACTTCAAATTCGATTTTCCCACTTGCTGTCGGTGCCGTTCCACTCTCATAAATCGAATCGACAGAACCAGCCGGATTCGCTAAATACGCCTTTAAATTATCGACATTGATGAGCGGTTGATCCGTTTTCGTCCCGTTGTAAATATACTTCTCGCCCGCTTTCGAGTTCGCGAGCGAACCGATATGTTCGATCAACTGATCGACCTCACTCTTGATAATCTCACGTTGCGATGATTCATACGTATCATTCGCCGCTTGCGTCGTCAATTCGCGAATCCGCTTGACGGCTTCCGTGACTTCGTTGAGCGTCGAGTCCGTCAAATCCATCCAGCTCGTCGCCTCGCTGACGTTACGACGGAATTGGTCGACTTCACGTACTTCGGTCCGGTAACGGATCCCTTGCATCGCGACGACTGGGTCCTCCGATGCCTTTTGAATCCGTTTCCCGCTGATGAGTTGTTCCTGAACGCGAGCAAGTGTGTTGTAGCTACTGGATAAATGCTTCAAGTTCGTCTGTGTGAGCATTGTCTGTGTGACACGCATCAGTCATTACCTCCCTACGACACCCATGCCGTTAATGATTTTATCTAACATTTCATCGACGGCCGTGATGTTACGTGCCGCCGCGTTATAAGCGTGTTGATACTGGATCATCATCGTCATCTCTTCATCGAGCGAGACGGCACTGACCGACTGACGACGCTGGTCCGAACTGCTCAACAGGGCAAATGTACTCTTGGCGAGGTTGCCGTTCTGGCTCGCCTCGACAGCCATGTTCCCGATGACGTTTTGATAGTACTTCCCGATTGAAGTCGTCGCAGTGGATGAACCACCCGTAAATGTGATTTGCGCATTTTTTAAGTTTGCCAAGTCAAGAGCCCCACTGCCGTCTCCAATGTTTTGGTCTTTTGAGATGGCAATCAAGTTCAAGTTCGATAAAATTGTCGGATTGACCGTTACGGTCTTCGCATCGCCGACAATAAAGAAGTCAATACCAGTTTGGCGAGGGTTGTCTTGAACATTCCCATCGTAAAAAGTCTTATGCAAATCATTAAATGCCGTCGTGAACTCTTTTGCCATGACGTCTAAATCCTTCAACATCTTGGTAAAGGCTCCATCGTGCGTTTCTGTTCCCGTAGCTGAACCGTACATATCAACGAGCGCTTTCAACTTCCCATTTGGTAAATCGTCAAAGACGAGCGTTGTCGTTCCTGCGGCCGCATCCGTGATCTCCATGTCGTTAATTTTCCCAACTCCGCCTGTTAGTCCATCCACTAACGTAATCTTTGTTGGAGTCGGTGTTCCGGGCACAGAAATCTGAATATCAATCCGTCCTTCCGCGACACGTTGCGAGTTCCCGCGTGTCTCTCCGTTCGTGTAATCAACTGGGACACGTTCGAACTCGATATATTGTGACAACTCGTCCATGTAACGATCGCGCTCATCATACAATTCGTTTGGTAAGACCCCAAGCGGTTCCGCATCGCCGATTTGACGGTTAACGTCACCGATTTTCGTCAATAAGTCGTTGATTTTTTTCGTGACGACGCCCGCTTCTGCTTTCAAGTCTTCTTGTACTTTCGATAACGAAGAAGACATGTAGTTGAACGTTTGTGTCAGCGTCAACGCTCGCTGCCGAACCACGCTTCGCGCACCCGTATCATCCGGGTTGACCGCCAAGTCTTGAAGGGATGACCAAAATTTATCGAGCGCATGGGCGAGCCCGTTCTCAGACGGTTCGTTGATGATGTCTTCCATTCGACCGAACGCCGCTTCTTTCGTCGCATAGAAGGCGTTCTTCACCGACTCGTCACGATACTGTTGATCGATCATGAGATCGCGAATTCGGGCGAGCGTCTCCCCGCGTACCCCTGTCCCGAATTGTCCGGCTTTCGTCCCGCCAAAATTGACCGAGAGCTGTTCGGTCATCCCGAGTGTGAGTCGTTGGCGCGAATAGCCAGGGTTTGAGGCGTTCGCCACGTTATTCCCGGTCGCTTGAAGCGCCCATTGGTGTGTCGAGAGACTGCGGCGTGCCGTCTCTAATCCCATAAATGTTGAACCCATTCCACTTCCTCCTTAAACGTCACGGCTGAACGAGCGTGTTTCGAACGCTTGTTGTCCGTATGTGAAATCATCTGCTTCCGGCATGAGCATATCCAGATGCCAAGTAATATAACGAAGGGATTGTTCGAGTAGCGTCGCGTTCAATTCGTTCTGTCGCTTCAACTCGAACAAGACCGGTCTCAATTCCTCTATCTCTTCATCGTCCAATTCATACGTCCCTTGAAGTCGTTCCGCTTCTTTTTGTGAAATTTGTCGGACGAGTTTCGCTTCTTCTTTGACGAGCGTGCTAAATGACGCCATGTCATTTTGGATCAGAAGCTGTTCTTTCGCGTAAGCCAATTCGAGTAACCGTTTATGTAATGTGAGCATGAGTCTCTCCTTTTTTCAAAAAAAGAGCCGACTAAAGAAAGGGGTGCCCCTTATTTAGTCAGCTTCCGTGCCGTGTTATTCAGTGCGAAGGCCTCAAACGGACCTCGCTTCCATTCATCCTTGTAGAAAGCGTTTAGCGATTTCGCGCGCGTCCCGTGAATACGTGCCCGCATCAATCTCTGCTTTCAAAGCGTCGATTTTTGCGAGACGGTCCGGATGTTTCACCGGTTCTTCAAACCGGGCGCGGGCTTCCGCCGAGATTGACAATTGGTCCGTTTGGCGTGATTGCGCGGGCTTCGGCTCGACTTGCG
Organism: Exiguobacterium sp. AT1b; assembly: GCF_000023045.1. Lineage (GTDB taxonomy): Bacteria > Bacillota > Bacilli > Exiguobacteriales > Exiguobacteriaceae > Exiguobacterium. Next base: position 883,454 of record NC_012673.1, read on the forward strand.
TTTTCTTTTCATAAGTGTTCGGTAAGTGTACCCACTTGGCTGAATCGATGCGCATGCGTCTTCCCCCTCTTCATGATGTTAATCCAAACGATAAGCGCGGATGCTTGATTGTTTCGTCAAGCTCTCCTGTAGACTGGACAGTTCCTTCTGCATATCTCTCTGGCAGTTCGAACAAATTTTCCCTTCGTTCGTCGGTTGACCACAACGGACGCAGCTGATGGCAAGCGCCGGATTGTCCTTGATGATCAAGCGTCCTTCATGGATATATCGCGTGATATCAAGTTCAGAGACACCTGTCGCTTCGACGAGGGCTCCGATGGTCGTCTGTTTGTTGGCCGGCTCACGAATGAAGTCGCGGACTTTCAAAAAGTTTTGGAAGTCGACATCACTACATGATGGACAGTACGGTGAACGTCCCTGTTTCATAAACAAGCGTCCACACATTTGGCAAGTTGCTGCATCCATTGGTTTCACCTCTGCTCTTTATATCGGACGCGATTTCGATTTGTTTAGCGCCCGAAATAAGCAAATCGCAGAAACTTCTGATGCACCTGCCTGTCGCAACGAAAATGCCGCCTGATGAAGGGTCGTCCCCGTCGTATAGACGTCGTCTACAAGAATGATTTTCCCACATTTCACTGAAGTTGGTACAGTGAAAGGATTCGTTCGGTGTCGTCTTCCTTCTTTCCCGAGTTCACGTTGACTTGAAACCTCCGTTTTTTCGAGAAGCTGCCGCGTCGGACCGATACATCGCGCGAGCACCTCGGCCTGATTGAAGCGACGTGTCTGAAGTCGCTCCTTACTCAACGGGACCGGAACATAGGTCACGCCAGATGAACGCAATGCCCGAAGTGCTGGCGCGACCGATGAGGCAATGACGACGTCCCCGCTGAATTTAAATCGATGTAGCCAGTCAATTCCTGCATCGTCGTATGCGTACAGGCAGCGGACGGTCAAGTCTAGACCGAGCGCGAGCCAGCGGATGCAGTCCGGACACGTCTCACCGGTCTCATTCGGTTGACCACAGCGCGGGCAACCCGTACCGAGCGGCGTCAGTTTCGACTCGCAAGAAGGACACACCCAGTCTCGTCGCCATAATGTGGCAGGAGTCCACGGGACGGTCATCGACTCATGACAAATAAGGCATCTCATCGCCGATTCGCCTCCTTGATTTTCCGGATAGCAACATCTTGACGGAACGTCCGCTCCTTGTAAAAGAAACAGACCTCTCCTGTCGGCGCGTCCGGTTTTCGCCCCGCCCGACCTGCCATCTGAATGAGCCCTCGTGTCGAGAAGAGCCGATGTTCACTTTCCACCACGGCGACCTGCACGTCCCGGACCGTCATTCCCCGCTCCCAGATGGAGGTCGCAAGGACGACGCCGTTCGTCTCTTGGAGCCAGTGAAGGGCGTCGGTCCGTTCCTCGGTCTCTGCCGATACCGTCCGACAGGTTAGTCCCGCATCTTCTAATGTCTCGCGGTACCGCTCCAAATCAGGCTTCGTCGGCACGAACAAGAGACGTGGTTTCAAGGTGTGACGTCGACAGAACTCTACGATTCGTTCGTCGGACTGTTTGACAAGTGCCGGGACCGGCAAATCAAATCCGTGATAGCGCCGGGACAGATGAACCGTCGGAAACATCTGTTGCCAAACGGTCGGGGTTGCCGTGATGAACAAGAAGACACCTCTCCCGACCCGCCGAATCGTATTCCATAACGCTATGTCAAAGGCAAACGGGAAGGCATCGGACTCATCGACGAGCACATAATCGAAGACGTCCCGGATATTCATGAGTAACGGCGCGGTCGCCACCGTGATCATCCCGATGGAGTCTTTCTCCCCACCCCCGTATCGCCTCGTGACAGGCACGGTGAATGCTCGTTCGAGCCGTTCGACCCATTCGATGGCGACGTCTTTCCTCGGGGACACGATCAATACCCGCTTTCCTGCATTCACGACCCGCTCAATCACAGGGAACGTCATCTCCGTCTTCCCGGCGCCACATACCGCATGCACGAGCCCCGTCCTCCGTCCGTCCCACCACGTGAGCAGCTGATTTGCGACCCGCGTTTGGTCGAGGGCGAGCTCGAACGGCATCGTCAGTTCGGTCGTTTCAAGCGGTGTCGTGATGTCCCGCTCTTGTAGAAAATCACATCGACAGACACGCCCAAGATAAAGACAGTTCCGGCAGTAAGCACACGATCCGTGATGACAGATGAACGTCCGGACGTCCGTGCTGAGACAGCGTTGGCAGATGCCAAAACGGATGGCGCGCGTCCCGTTTGATGCGACGATGAGTTCTCCCATAACCTGACTCCTTTTTGTCATCACGCTACCAAAACGGCTATATAAATGCGATTCGACTTATCTAAAACAGCATAGGTCGACTACACAAATAGGACCCGACGAAAGCGTCGGGTCCCACCTGTTATTTCTGTTTGTAGAACATGATCGCCTCGTACGGACGAAGGGATAACGTCATCCCGTCGAGCTCAGGCACGTCATAGTTGTGGCTGACGACGTTCACCCGCTCGAACCCTTCCGGAATCGTGTACGTCGTTTCGGTTCCATAGAAGTTGGCGACGACGAGAAGTTCCTCGCGGTCGGTCTTCCGTGTATATGCCCAAACATCCAACGAATCAGGCGTGAGAAGCGTGTAGTCCCCATCCGTCAAGACGTCAAGTTCTTTTCGTAATGCAATCAAGTGTTTGTAGTGGTAGAACACCGAGTTCGGGTCACGGAGCGCCGTCTCGACGTTCACGTCCTCATAGTTCGGTGCCACGTTGATCCAAGGCGTGCCGCTCGTGAAGCCGGCATGCGTCGTCGCATCCCACTGCATCGGCGTCCGCGAGTTGTCGCGTGACTTCTGTTTGATGGCGGCCATCATGTCTTCGTGCGACACGCCCTCTTCCCGCTTCAACTTGTAGATATTGAGCGTCTCGATATCCCGATATTCATCGAGCGAGTCGAAGCCAGGATTCGTCATCCCGATTTCTTCCCCTTGATAGATATACGGTGTCCCTTGAAGGCCATGGAGCACTGTCGCGAGCATCTTCGCGCTCTCGACGCGATGGTTCGTGTCATTCCCGAAACGGCTGACGACACGCGGTTGGTCGTGATTGCACCAGAAGATGGCGTTCCATCCTTTCCCGTGCATCCCGCGTTGCCACGTTGACATGATGTCTTTCAATTGAATGAAATCGAACGGTGCAGCGACGAACTTCTCTCCGTTCGGGTAGTCGACTTTCAAGTGATGGAAGCTGAACGTCATGCTGAGCTCGTTCTCGTCCGGGTTTGAATAGCGGACGCAGTGGTCGAGCGTCGTCGAAGACATCTCTCCGACCGTGATGACGTCATGCCCGTCGAATACTTCTCGGTTCATCTCTTTTAAATATTCGTGGATGCGTGGACCGTCCGTATAGAATTTGCGCCCGTCCGACGTGTCTTCTGGGAAGTCCTGTTCTTTCGAGATGAGGTTGATGACGTCGAGACGGAATCCTTTGATTCCTTTCTTACGCCAGAACCGCATCATCTCGTAGACGTCCTCGCGCATCTGTTCATTCTCCCAGTTCAAGTCGGCCTGGGTCACGTCGAACAAGTGGAGATAATATTGCCCGCTCTTCTCATCATATTCCCACGCGTTTCCGCCGAACTTCGACTCCCAGTTCGTCGGTTCGTCGCGCCAGATGTAGTAGTCACGGTACCGCTCGTCTCCCGCCAATGATTTTTGGAACCATTCGTGTTCGGTCGATGAGTGGTTGACGACGATGTCCATCATGAGGCCGATGCCCCGCGCCTCTGCTTCACGGATCAATTCATCGAGGTCTTCCATCGTCCCGTAAGACGGGTCGATGGCATAGTAATCACTCACGTCATAGCCGTTATCGTGTTGAGGTGACTGATAGACAGGCGTCATCCAAATGTATTCGATGCCGAGTTCTGCCAAGTAATCCAGCTTCGCCGTCACCCCTTTGATCGATCCGGTCGCATTCCCTTCCGGACTGTAAAAGCTTTTCGGGTAAATTTGATAGACGACTGATTTGCGCCAATTTTTCTGTGTCATCAACGACATCTCCTTTTGTAAGAGTTTTCATTTCAATAAGTAAGAGGGAAGAACTGCCGTCCCTCCCTCCCGAGTCATTACTTATGCGACTTTGTTTTCTTCAAGTTCACCTTTCTTCATGTAACGCTTCGACAAGATGAAAGTGAGCGCGAACGGCACGATGATCGCGATGACCATGCCGACGATGAAGAGAAGGATTTTGTCTGTGAAGATGGAGAGGAATCCTGGGAGTCCTCCGACACCGATGGCGATGGCCTGCACATCATTCAATGTGATGAAGATAGCAGCGATCGCTGACCCGATCATCGCTGAGTAGAACGGGAATTTATTTGGTAAGTTGACCCCGAACATGGCTGGCTCTGTGATTCCGAAGTATGCCGAGATGGCTGAAGTCGATGCCATGCTCTTTTGTTTCGCGTTGTGCTTGTAGACGAAGAACATCGCGAGTGCAGCAGAACCTTGCGCGATATTTGAGAGTGCGATCATCGGCCAGATAAACGTACCGCCTGTATCGGCGATCAACTGAAGGTCGATGGCGATGAACAAGTGGTGCATCCCGGTGACGACGAGTGGTGCGTAGAACAATCCGAAGAGGAGTGCCCCGACGACCGGTACGGCTTCAAACGTGTTGACAAGTCCTGTCGCGATCACGTTCCCGATTCCGCGTGTGATTGGTCCAACGATTGCGAGTGCAAGGAATCCAGTGACGACGATCGTCGTAATTGGAACGACCAAGAGTTGGATGGCGTTCGGTACACGTTTTTTCAAGAACATCTCAATTTGGCTCAAGATATAAGCCGCAGCGAGAACCGGCAAGATTTGACCTTGATATCCGACTTTCTCAATTTCGAAGAGTCCGAGGATATCGAATGTCGGTACTTCTCCTTCAAGTGCTGCTGTCCCGTAGCCCCAAGCGTTCAAGAGATCCGGGTGGACAAGCAAGAGACCCATGACGATCCCGAGCACTTCGCTCCCACCGAATCGTTTCGTCGCCGACCAACCGACGAGTGCAGGTAAGAACACGAATGACGTATTCGCCATCATGTTGATGAGATCCCAAAGTCCTTGTAGGTTCGGATACGCCTCGATGAGTGTCTTTCCTTCGATGAAGAGACCTTCCGATGCAAGTAAGTTGTTGATCCCCATAAGGAGACCGGCTACGATGATGGCTGGAATGATTGGCATAAAGACGTCAGAGAAGACTTTGACGAGTTTTTGAAGCGGATTCATTTTTTTGCCGCCCGCGGATTTGACCTCGGCGACCGTTGCCGCCTCGAGTCCGGCGAGTTTGATGAACTCGGCATAGACGCGGTCGACATCGCCGGCTCCGATGACGATTTGATACACGCCCGAGTTCTCGAACGCCCCTTTGACGAGATCGACTTCTTTCACACGTGCCTCATCGACTTTTGACTGGTCTTTGAGGGAGAGACGAAGACGTGTCACACAGTGTGCGGCTTTGTCCACGTTGTCTTTGCCGCCGATCGCGTCTAAGATCTCTGCGGCAATTTGACGATAATCTGCCTTCATGTTGAATGTCCTCCTTTGTTTGAAAACTGAAAATGAAAACGGTTACTTATGAGTACAAACAAAGTATAACTTATCTATATAAGTTAAGTCAACAACTTATATATACAAGTTAAACGTGAAGGTTATGTGTCTTCTACATTGTAAAAAATTCCCTATCTCACCTTCAATCAAACAAAAAACCTCTTCCTGTACGAAAGAGGTTTTAGCGCCGGGCGACATCACTGAACTGGAACTTGTCCAAGCGGTGACGTGACTCCGTGTATTCAAATTGTTGTCCTTCATATAAGAACGTATCGTTCGTGATGACGATGACATATTCGTAATCATGCAAGTCGAGCCGCTTCCGGTCGAGCTCGGTCACGTCTTCCGCTGCAATCTTTCGTTTGGCATAGCTGATCTGTAGGCCGAGCTCTCCTTCGATATATCCATAAATCGAACGAGCCGCAATCTCTTCTGTTAATCCAGGGACGAGGTCTTTGACGAAATAGTTGATATCTAAGATGACGTTCTCCCCGTCAAAGTTCCGAACCCGTTCGATGCGAAACACGTGCGTCCCTGTCGCCAAATTCATCCGTTCGGCAAGCCAAGTCGGGGCCTCCATCTCTTCAAACGAAGCGACATGGGTCTGAATAGAACGACCGAGCATGCTCGCGTACACTTCTGAGAAACTGACGATGCCGTTGAATTGAAACTCGATCTGGTCCCGTTTCAATACGAACACGCCTTTTCCGTGATGCTTCCGGACATACCCGTTTTCCTGTAAAAGATCGAGCGCTTTTCGGACGGTTCCCCGGCTAGCCTCGAACTGATGCATCAACTCGGTCTCAGACGGAAGCTTTGAGTCAGCGGGTCTTGTTCCATTTCGCATCTCTTCTGCCAGACGCTCAAAGATTTGGCGATATTTCGCCATCACATTCCCTCCTCCATTGAAAAAGACGACCTTAGACGGTCGTCTCTCTTACCATTCGCGACGATACCACGTGATGCCGATTGCACCAGGTCCGAGATGCGTTCCGATGACGGGACCGAAATGGCTTCCCGAGATGTGTGCTTTCGGGAACTTCTGTTTCATCGAAGCGATTTCTTCCGCCTGACGCTCCGGGCAGTTGGCGTGAATGATGCCGATGCAGTAGCCTTCACCGTCCCCGGCAATCGATTCGTCCATCATCTCTTCGATTCGGCGCACAGCCTTCTTGTACGTCCGAATCTTCTCGAACGGGACGATCAATTTATCCTGGAAATGAAGGACCGGCTTGATCTGTAAGAACGATCCGACGAGCGCTTGCGCCGCGCTCAACCGTCCACCGCGTTGCAAATGGTCGAGGTCATCGACGACGAAGTACGCGCGAATCGAATCACGGACCGTTTCAAGTCGGGCGATGATTTCTTCTGGTGTCGCCCCGTTGTCACGGAGGTGAAGGGCCTCTTCGACCATGAACGCTTGCGGCATACACGAAATCTCTGAGTCAAACGCATGAACCGTCACATCGACCATGTCATTTAGCGCGACCATCGATTGGTACGTTCCGCTGATTCCACTGGAGAGCGTGATCGCAATCACGTCCGTCACATCGTCCGGCAAGCTCTCAATCAATTCGACCGTCTCACCGATGACCGGTTGCGACGTCGTCGGCAGGTTACCCGCCTCGATACGCTCATAAAACGCCTCGGTCGACATATCAATCGACTCGCGGTACGACGCGCCATCGAAGATGACACTGAGTGGTGCGACATGGACGTCATGTCGCGCCAAAAAATCATCCGACAGATAGGCGGTACTGTCGGTTAAAATCGCAATGTTTCCCATACTATATCCTCACTTTACGTCGTTTCATTTTTCCAATTATGTTAGGATTCCATTCCATATTGTAACACAAAAACGAGGTAAAGCATCGGTGACGCTCAAATCTCGACCCAACCCCGGCGAATCGCATCCACGACGGCTTGTGTCCGGTCGTTCACGTCCATTTTACGAAGCACGGAGGAGACGTGGTTTTTGACCGTCTTCTCACTGATAAACAGCATGTCACTGATGTCTCGGTTCGAGCGACCGTCTGCGAGAAGGTGTAACACCTCGACTTCACGGCGTGACAACAATTGATAGACCGGGTCATCTGTACGGCTCTCGACGCCGCGTCCCGCTTGTTCCCCTTTGAATTGCAAGAGGCGACGGTACTCCTTCAGTACGTTCGTCGTCACTTTCGGATGAAGGTACGCCCCATCTTTTGCGACGGCACGGACTGCCGAGATCAATTCTGTCGATGCGACTTCTTTCAATAAGAAGCCTGATGCCCCTGCTTCAAGCGCATGCGTGATATATGACTCATCATCATGGATTGAAAGGATGAGGACACGTGTTTCCGGTGAAAGGAGGGAAAGTTGCTTTGTCGCCTCGATCCCGTTCATGTCAGGCATGTTGATATCCATGATTAAAATTTCTGGTTTTTGCTCGCCAGCAATGCGAATGGCTTCACGACCCGTGCGCCCTTCGGCGACAACTGTAAATTCATCTTCCAAATCAAAAATCCGCTTCAATCCTTCACGGAACAGTTCGTGATCATCCACGATTGCAATGCGTGTCTGTGTCATTTCCATGTATGTCTTCCCCCTTGTTCTCTCACGGAATCGGAATCGACATTCGGACGACCGTCCCTTTGCCGACTTCCGAGTCGATGGTGATGCTTCCGTTCACCAATTCAATTCGTTCGCGCATTCCGACAATCCCGAACGACTCTTCGCCAATCGCGCTCGGTTCAAACCCCACACCGTAGTCGCGGACGTGAATATGAATCACATCACTCGCCTGCTCGACATTGACGATGATTTCGGCTGTTTTTGCATGTTTGATCGCATTTTGGACCGATTCTTGAACGAGACGGAATACGTTGATCTCCAGTTTCTCCGGTAATCGCGCACGCGACCCCCGATAGTTGAGACGTGTCTTGATCGCCGTATACTCCTCCGTTTGATGGAGATAGCGCTCGAGCGTCGGCAAAAAGCCTAAATCGTCAAGCGACATCGGACGTAAATCATAGATCAAACGACGGACGTCGACGAGTGCCCCACGAATCAACTTTTTCAATTCATGTAATTCGGCAAATGCTTCATCTTTTCCTCGTTTGTCAAACGTCTTTTCAATCAAATCGGCACGAATCAAGATGTGGGCAAGCGATTGCGCTGGACCGTCGTGCATCTCGCGGGCGAGGTGACGCCGTTCGCGCTCGGCCGCTTCGAATACGCCGATGGCCATTTCTTGCTTCTTCATCATGTCCGAATACTCTTGCTGTAGGTCATCCCGTAAGAAGTTCAAGACGACACTCACACGACCGATCAACTTTTCGGCACGTTCGATCGTATCCTCTAAGATGAGCAGACGACGCTCTAAGTCATTCCGGCGTTGCTGTGCCGCCATTTCTTCTTTTTGAACAAGAAAACGCTCGAGTTGCATTTGATTCGCCCGTTCGTAGGCTTCACGAATTTCTTGTTCACTATGTATATGAAACTTTTTGCTGACTTGAACGAGCTTGGCCTTTGCAGCTTTCACGAGTCGGTCGAGTCGATCGGACTCCTCGATGTAGAACTCGATTTTATCCGTCAATTCTTTTAACTCGTTTTGAATTGCTGAATATTCAGTTGCAGAACTTTCGGTTATACGGACAATCTCCTCTTTACTTTCCGTCACCGTTTCAATCATATTTGTTATGATATGTTCTAAAGCTGTCCGATCGGTAATATGATTCACGATGCCATCCCCTAATAGTTCGGTAGTTAATCCTCATCTATTCTTATATATCGTCCCACTCTAAACAGGTTTACAGCGGACATGAGAGATTTTCTATAATTCCATTCGCTATAAATAGCATATGTGCCTACTTGAATTCTAAAAAAAATATTCAAAAATAGAAAGGAGAATTTTCAGAAATGTCTATTGAGTCAAATTATACTATAAAACAAAGTGGAACATACGAAGTCGTTATCCAAAAATCAAAATTTATTGCTCATTTCAAACGTGTCGAAACCGAGGAAGAGGCGCAGACGTTCATCCAAGCCATCAAGAAAGAGCATTGGAACGCAAATCATAACTGTTCCGCCTACATCATCGGGGAACGAAACGAGCACCAGAAAGCGAATGACGACGGGGAGCCGAGCGGTACGGCCGGCATGCCGATGCTCGAGGTGTTACGTAAACGCCACTTGAAAGATACGGTCGTCGTCGTGACACGTTATTTCGGTGGAATCAAGCTCGGTGGCGGCGGACTCATTCGTGCCTACGGTGGAACTGTGAGCGAAGGACTCGATGCGATCGGAATCGTCGAACGTCTACCGATGCAACAATTGACACTCACCGTCGACTATACATGGATTGGGAAAGTCGAAAATGAGTTGAGACAGTCTAGCTACCTGCTCGATGACATCATCTACGCCGACCTTGTCACGTTTCATGTGTCGGTCCCCGTGGAAGAGACAGAGGAGGCACTCGCTTGGCTAACAGACATGACGAACGGTCAAGGTCAGCTTCAAACTCATACAATCCGCATCATCGAACGTGATTTCAAACGCTGAAACCCCTATACTAAAAGAAACGACTGAAATGAGGAAACAACATGGAAACACCCCCACGCAAGAAAAGATCACCTTGGAAAATTGTCCTCATCGTGTTGGGTGTCGTATTGCTGATCGGTGGTTCCGCTTTCGGCTATTTTGTCTTCAAAGCGAATGAAACCGCCGAAAACGCGAACAAGGCGTTGGAACGTGGCGATAAGTCAGAACGTCGCGACGAGACCATCGACTTGACGAAAGATCACTTTTCCGTCCTGTTAGCAGGAGTCGATGGCGGCGCCTCGCTCGAGGAAGGACGGACCGATTCGCTCATGGTCGCCACGTTCAACAAGGAATCGCGGCAAGTGACGCTCGTCAGCATCCCACGTGACTCGTATGTCGACATCATCATTGACAATGAGGATCCATTCAAAGACAAGATCAACCATGCGTATGCTTACGGAGGAATCGACACGACCATCGCGACCGTCGAGAACTTGCTCGACATCCCGATCGATTACTATGCGACCATTAACTTTGATGGAATCGAAGATTTGGTCGATGCGGTTGGTGGCGTCGAGATTGACGTCCTCATCCCTATCTCCGGTAGAGCGACCGGAAATGTCGAGCTAGAGCCTGGCGTTCAAGTCTTGAACGGAAAAGAAGCACTCGCTTACGCTCGGATGCGGAAGCAAGACCCTGCCGGCGACATCGGTCGAGCCGGTCGACAACAGCAAGTCATCGAGGCCATCATCAATGAGGCGACGACCATCAACTCGTTTACGAAGCTGAACCGGATCATGAATGCCGTCGGCGAGAACATCCGGACGAACATGACGTTGTCAGAGGCCTCACAACTTCAGCCGTACGCAAAGTCGCTGAAGTCGTTCAACCGCGAAACACTCGAAGGGACTGATTTGACGCTGAACGGGGTCTACTATTATGAAATCGACCCGGCTGACCTTCGTGACGCCCAGGCCCTTCTCCAGACGGAGCTCGGGATGCCCGTCACGGCGGACGAACCGTCAACCGATGAAACGGACGATTCGATGACCGAAACGATCACGTACTAAAACAAATAATAGCCAGTATCGCGCGGCGATACTGGCTATTATTTAGGTTCGCGGTCGACCGAGCAGTCGTCGGGACGTGCGAATGATTGGTTTATAGTTCGGATGAATCAGTTCGGTCGATTCTACGATCAATTCGATGACAATTAACACGACAATGAACGTTATGACCGCACCGAGCATCGTCGTCTTGGCGAACAAGATGGATGAGATGCCAAAGAATAAGGTCATCCCGTACATGAGTAGGACCGCTTGCCGTGTCGTGAAGCCCATATCGATCAACTGATGATGCATATGCGATTTATCCGGCGACATCGGCGGTCGCCCTTGGACGAGCCGGCGCACGATGGCGAAAATTGTATCCGAGATCGGCAACCCGAGCAAGAGGACCGGGACGACGAGCGAGAACAATGTCACGTTCTTAAACCCGATGAGCGAGAAGACGGCGAGCATGTACCCGAGGAACAGTGCTCCCGTATCGCCCATAAAGATTTTCGCCGGATAAAAATTATGAACGAGAAACCCGAGCGTACTCGCAAGAAGCAAGAGCGCCATCATCGTCAAATAGACGTTCCCCTGAATGATGGCTAACACGGCAATCGTCCCGAGGGCGATGCTCGACACACCGGCGGCGAGACCATCGAGACCGTCAATCAAGTTGATGGCATTCGTGATCCCAATCAGCCAGAGGACGGTGATCGGGATGCTCCATGACCCGAGGTAGAGTTGCTGGTCGAACGGAAGATTGATGAGTTCGATTCGCATCCCCGAGTTCAAGACGACGACCGTCGCAATCATCTGCCCCATCAGCTTGACGCGGGCCGATAGTTGGAACCGGTCATCGATCAGTCCGGTAAGGAGAATCACGACAGCCCCAATCAAGATGGCATCGTTATAACGACTCGTCGGAAGCAGCAAGGCATAGCCGATGAAGAATGCGATAAAGATCGCAAGACCCCCGATTCGTGGCATCGTCCGTAAATGTACTTTTCGTGCGTTCGGATGATCGACCGCACCGATGAAAAATGCGAATCGACGAACGAGCGGTGTAATCAAGATGGCCATCACAAAACTGACCAACATGGCAATCCATAGCATGGGCCGACAGTTCCTCTCTCAAAAAAATAGACTCTGGCGAATTATATCATATTTTGAATTCATGAGTAGATATCAGTCCGTTTACAACAAAAGCCGATGAGGCGTTCCCCATCGGCTCTGGATTATGAAAGTGTCGCTGCCACTTCTTCTGTCGGTTCGTATGTATACAAGCCGCGACCAATTTTTTTGATTTCCGGGTTGACCCCTTCAATCTTCACCATCAATTGGTAAATGTTGCTGATGTGATGACGGTAACGGAGTTCAAGTTCCATTTGAATATCACGCACACTCATCGTCTGACGTTCTTTCAATAGATCCGTCACTTGATGAACGTACACCTCGAGCGGATAACGCTGGTTCACACGGCGTGGACGTAGGCGTTTTGACGCATCAGTCATTGGGTCCTTCTCTTCTTTATCTCGACTCAATTCTGCAATCAAATACTCGGCACGTCGTTGCAATTGACGATACGACTCCTCAATTTCCATCAATTCTCGATAAATGTGGTCATTGACATTCGTAGATTCCATACACAAATCCCCTTCTACATCCAATTATAATTTGGAATTCCCTAATTTAAATCAGTAATTCCTAATAATCCCTCAATATCTTCTATAAAAGTGTAACGGATTTGTAATGTGTTTGTCATCTCTTTTTGGGCAATTCTGTCTATTTAGGACTTTTGACTCAAAAAAGACGACGACTGTTCGGGGCAGTCGCCGTCTCACGGAAGATGATTGTAGTCATTTACACGTGAACGCGTTCGAGGATGCGTTCAAGCGAAAGTTCGTCAGTAGAAGCGACGATGAGGTCTGCATGACCAAGCATCGATTCTTCTCCGACGGCGACAGCAAACATATTTGCCGCTTTGATTGCAGTTACGCCGGCAGCCGCGTCTTCAACGCCGATGGCGAGTTCGGGTTTCACGCCAAGGGCAGAAGCGGCCTTCAAAAACACTTCGGGGTGTGGTTTTGACTGGGCGACAGTTGCTGCATCGACAATATGGTCGAAGTAATGGCGGACACCAAGTGCATCAACGACCGCAAATGCGTTCTTTGATGCAGAAGCCATTCCGATTTTGAGTCCCGCCTCTTTGATTTCATCGAGGAATGAAACGATACCAGGAAGAAGATCGTCGGATGAGATATGTTGAATGAGTTCAACGTAGTGCTCGTTTTTCTTTTGTGCGAGTTCTTCTTTCTCTTCCGGTGTGAAATCGTTCTGTTTACCGCCGAGCGTAAGGATCCGCTCAAGCGACTCAGTCCGACTCACGCCTTTGAGCGTTTCGTTGAATTCGCGGTCAAATGGAATTCCGAGCTCTTCACCGAGCTGCTTCCAAGCGAGGTAATGGTACTCTGCCGTGTCAGTGATGACACCGTCCAAATCGAAAATCACTGCTTCAATCGTTGACATACATGCTTTCCGCCTTTCCTTCAAATGCTTGTGTCGTCAGACTACATTTAGGGAACTTGACAAGTACCCGTCGCACGTTTGGTCAATGATGCAAACGGTTGCACTTGTTCGATTTCTATTATAAATGAAAACGTTATCTTGATGCAACCGTTTTCGCAAAAATCAAAAAAAGAGAAGAGCCTGTGCTCTCCTCTTCCTTATTACAGCTGAATCCCGACCACTTTCACGTTCACAGAACGTGGTGTCATCGCAAGCATTGTGTCCATATCTTGCGTGATGCGCTCTTGGACGGCCGTCACCGTTTTGATGATTGACTGTCCGTAAGCGATGTAAAGTGATAGGTTGATGGTGATGCCTTCGTCCGACTCATCGACTTTCACATGTTTCATGAGCGCACGCTCTGACAATTTCGTATCTTCTTGCGTGAACGAGACGTGTTTCGTTTCTTTGACCGCGACCGCGGCAATCATTTCAACGACGTGACGTGATACGTTCACGTCGCCTTCTGTGCTGTGCATTCCATTTTCGTATGGCATAGGGTCACTTCCTTAACTCTAGTTTCGTTTCTTCTTAATAAAGTGTAGCGGAAATGTTGCGTTTAGAAAAGACTTTACCCTTTTACACCCTTCGTATTTTGGACACGCTTCACGTCAATCTCGACGAGCGGACGCAAGAGACGGACCATCGGTGGACTGATAATCACGAGGACCATCACAAAGGCGACCCCGAACAAGACGAGCAGTTGCATCCAAGATGTCGGCATGAATCCTGCCGGTATGAACGCCTTCCAGGCGACGACAAAGAAGACGTGGACGAGATAGACGTACAGACTATACTGTCCGGCACGCGAGAAAATCGGCAGCTGTCGTCCCGGGATGATGAGCGCGAAGCTGATCGACATGAGGAGCGACACCGTATAGACGATCAAGAAGGCGAACGGACCGCTCCACATCGCCTCAGGGACGGCCGTGTCATAGGCGAAACGGAATTTGAACAAGTTGCCGATATGGTAGAACGTATCGTCTTGTTGGACGCGCATGGAGACCAAGAGCCCCAGTGTGAGCGTAGTGAAAACGATCGCCCCGCCGATGCGGTATCGGTTCCGGTGCTCGGCCCGTTTCGGTAGCTCAAAGAAGTTGAGCGTATTGCGCTCGGACATCCAGTTCCCGATCAAGAAGAACGGATAGAACATGATGACTTTCCTTAACGCGAAATACCCTGTCGCCTCGGCTTGGAATCCGAACAGGAGCGCGAATAATAGTGCATACAACACGTACCCCTTCAGTTGTGTCACGTACGGAGTGATGATGTACCAGAAAATGATGGCCATCAGATACCAAAGCGCCCAGTATGGCTTCAACAAATTCAGTCCCGGATTTTCAAGTGAGAAAATCGGGATCCCTTCTGTAAACGCGAACCATGACCCAAGGATGACCTGCCAAATGACATAGACCACGAATAACTGGATCACGCGCAAATAGCGGTTCTCCCGATAAAAGTAACCGCTCAACATGATAAACAACGGCATGTGGAAGGTATACAGGAACAGATACACCCACTTTGGTAAAATGTCGTCATAAGCGCCGCGGACATCGGTCAACAAGTGTCCGAAGACGACGAGTAGGACGAGTACTCCTTTAATATTGTCATACCAATAATTTCTCATAACATTCCCTCTAGTTCTCTATGATGACTGCAATGAAGCTGACCTTCATGTTTTCACGTTCTCTTTATAGACAGAATCCATGAAGGTCATGGAAAAATCCCTCACCTATCATAAGCGATTCCTCCGCAAAGTGAAATTACGTTTCAACAAAATTTTCATGTCTTCACTGTCATCATTCCCATAATTCGAGGAATACAAGCCGAAACGTCAAAAAATCCTCACGATTCAGCATGTTGTGCGCGTATTCAAATAGACGGGATTGGGTACAGTATAGTATAGTAGTGTTACTAAATATTCAGAATATTCTAATAAAGGAGGTGGAGAGAATGGCATCGATCATCCGGAATCGACATCATATGGTGCACGACCCAAAACGTTCATTCTCTAACTTCGGATTCTGGTGGTTCGTCAGCGTCTTTTCCGTCGGATTGCTCCTTGTCGCCTTCGAGTCCGTCCGCAACGGGTTCTCTGCCATTCATCCTGTCTTATCTAGCATGGCTTTCCTCGGTCTCACGTTCGTGCTCGGTGTCTGCGCCAAACTGGCTCGTGACGTCTGGTGGCTCAACTACTTACTTGAGCGTACCCAAAACCGCTACTTATACATCGGTGGCGACACGCTCCAAAGTTGGCAGTATACGCTCGACTCGATTTGGTTGCTCACGCGCACCTCACAAAAAAAGCTCGGCCGATTGTATATCCAAATCGACCGAACTGTGCGTGCTGAGGAAGCGAAACGTTTATTCGCCGCCTATTTGATTGACCGAGGTGTCCTCGTTGTCTATTCTCGTCCGAACAAACCGAAGAAAATGGCTTGAATGAATCAGTCGAGATGTGCGGCAATCCATGTCCGTGCTGCCTCGACTTCTTCCATGCGAAGTTCATGTCCCCCAAAGTGATAGAAGAGTTCGACATCCGCTCCCGCGCTTCGGAGTGTCGATGTCAGCTCTTCTGTTTCTGTTTTCGGGCAAATCGGGTCACGTTCGCCAGCCGAGATGAACACGTTCGACCCTGACAAGTCAGGTAGCGTCAATGAACGGTCCGGTACCATCGGGTGGAACAGGAGTGAAGCAGTGAACGCCTGATGACGGTAAAGCGCCGACCCGATCAAATTCGCCCCGTTCGAATAGCCGAGCGGGATCATCTTGTCTCGGTCGATGCCATACGTTGTCGCCGCTTCATCTAAAAAGTGAAGGAAGCGTTCTGTCTGTTTCTTTAAATCTTCAAGGTCGAGCACCCCTTCCGCGTGACGACGGAAGAAACGGGACATCCCGTTTTCGATGACATCCCCTCGAAGCGTCAAGATGTTCGCCTCGGTCGACAGTTCTTTCGCGAGCGGAATCAAATCCTGTTCGGTCCCTCCAGTTCCGTGCAATAAAACGAGTGTCGTCTCTTTGGTACCTTGAATGAATTGATGAATCATATGCGTTCTCCTCTCGGGATCGTGATTGTTGGTAGTGTGCGGACGATTTTATCTCGGTCCGCTTCGAGCCATGGCGGTAAGCGCAACGTCTCACCGAGCGTGTCAACGGATTCGTCCACGGTGAATCCAGGTACGTCCGTCGCGAGTTCGTGCAGGATACGTCCGGCATCATGGAAATAGACGGAGCGGAAATAGTTTCGTTCTTTCACTTCGGTCGGTCTTAACCCAAGGTCAAAGATGGCATCTTGCCAGGTCGGATAATGGTCTCCGTCGGTAACGCGCCACGCGATGTGATGAACCGTTCCCGTTCCAGGGACCCCGTTTGGTAAAATCGTTTTCTTCACATCGATGACGTTCCCGTAATCGGCTGACCCTTTCAAACGGATCCACTCTTCATCCTCTGCGACCCGTTCAAAGCCGAACAGTTCCGTCAACAAGCGCACGGTTTCGTCCGGTGCTTTCGACAACAAAGTCGCTCCGGCGAATCCGACAATCGCTTCATGTTCTGTGATACCGGGGATGACCCAGCGTGTCTGTTTAGAGCTCGGTCGGGCGACGAGTTCGACGACGAGTCCGTCCGGGTCTTCAAATAAAAGTGATGCCTCGCTGAACCGTTCAGTGGCGACGGTCGCAATCCCTTGCTGTTGTAGTCTTTCTTCCCAGAACGGTAAACTTCCTGCCGGTACGAGATAAGTCGTCACGCCAACCTGTCCGCTCCCGACCTGCCCTTTCCCTAATCCAGGAATCGGGAAAACGTGATCACCGTTCCTGGTGTCCCGACTTCGTCCCCAAAATAGAGATGATACGTGCCCGGGTCATCAAAATTGACGGTCTGCTTCACGAAGCGGAGACCGAGCACCTGTCCATAAAAATCTAGCGTGCGTTGTGGGTCTTGTACCATCGACGAAATGTGATGGATTCCCGTAGACTGCGTTTTCATTGTCATCCTCCTTTTATTATCTTGATTTCAAGATAAATCATTTACCAGAAAAAGTGAAACTTTTTGCTCAAGGTGGCGTACGATAGAAGAAGAGACATTCTAAGGAGGGAATAGAATATGGCATTACATATCGAACGCGTCACCAAGGAGTTCGGTGACTTTAAAGCTGTCGACGACCTCACATTCCGCGTCCCACAAGGGGAAATGTTTGGTCTGCTCGGTGCAAACGGTGCCGGCAAGACGACGACATTCCGCATGATCCTCGACATCCTTAAGCCGACCGATGGAAGCATCACGTGGAACGGCAAGGCGGTCGACCATCGCATCGTCGGCTATTTGCCCGAAGAACGTGGCCTGTATCCGAAATCCCAAGTGCGTGAACAGCTCGTCTTTCTCGCAAGCCTAAAAGGCATGCGCGGGAGCGACGCCAAACGCGCGGTCAAGTCGTGGCTCGAACGCCTCGAAATTCCTCAATATGAGACGATGCGCGTCGAGCAGCTATCAAAAGGAAATCAACAGAAGATTCAGCTCGTCGCCGCCCTGCTCCACAATCCGGAACTCGTCATCTTAGACGAACCGTTCAGCGGGCTCGACCCGGTCAACGTCGAAATTCTGAAGCGTGAAGTTCTCGCATTGCGTGACGCCGGGACGACCATCGTCTTCTCGAGTCATCGAATGGAGCATGTCGAAGAATTGTGTCAACACGTCGGCATCTTGAAAGGTGGCCGTGCCGTCGTGAGCGGTGACGTCCCGACAATCAAGTCAAGATACGAAGAGCCTGCCCTCTTCATTGAAACGGACCAGATTCACATTCTCGAGTCGCTCCCAGTCGTGGAGACAATCGAGCCCTACAAATCCGGTCATCTCGTACGCTTGCATTCTTTCGAAGATAGTGACGCCGTCCTATCGGCACTCGTCCGTCATCAGGCGAACGTGAAGACGTTCATGCGCCAACCGGTATCGCTCAATGACATCTTCATCAAGGAGGTCGGACAGCATGTTTCATAACTTTGGACCACTCTATGCGTTCACACTCAAATCGAGAATTCGTTCGAAAGCATTCCTCATCTCGACGGCGTTGACGATCCTGTTCATCTTCGGGTTTACGAACATCGACCGCATCATGTCCTCCTTCGAGGACTCTGAACAGGCGAGTGCTCTCGTCGTATCTGAAAACACAGAACTCGTCGACACGATGAAGTCTCTCGGCTATGAAGACGTCGCCTCTAGCGAAATCACGGAAGAAGAGGCGCGGGCCGGCATCAATGACGGGGAATACGGCGTCGTCGCCTTTGTTGACGGCTATGATGCCCGCGTCATCTCCGAACGCCCGGAACAGGAGTTCACGACTCTTTTACAAACATCCTTACAACAGTTACGCAATGCGGAATTGATCGAATCGTCCGATGTCGACCCGGCCGTCATCGCTGCCCTCAGCGAACCGATTCAACTCGACGAGTCCTATCTCGGACGCGGTGGAGAGAACTCGGATGAGCTCCTCTCGTCCTCGGCGCTCGTTTACGTCATGTTGATGCTCTTGTACATCTCGATCATCACGTACGGATCGATGATTTCAACAGAAGTGACGACGGAGAAGTCATCGCGTGTCATGGAGCTCATCATCTCGACGACTCATCCGGTGACCCATATGCTTGCGAAAGTGACCGCCATCGGGACGCTTGCCCTCATCCAAATCGGAATCTTCCTCGGGTTTGGTTATGTGAGTGCGAGTGGTAGCGAACTGGCGACGACGGTCATCGAGAACGCCGGCAACGCACGGGCCGTCATCTATCTACTCGTCTTCTTCTTGCTCGGATACTTGTTGTACGCCTCACTCTTCGCCGTCCTCGGCTCACTCGTCAGCCGAGTCGAAGAGTCACAACAAATGGTCATGCCGGTCATCATGCTCCTCGTCGCCGCATTCTTAGTGGCGATGTTCGGTTTGAACAACCCGGATGCGACCATCGTGACCATCCTCTCATTCGTCCCGTTTTTCGCTCCGATGCTCATGTTCCTTCGCGTCATGCTCGTCGATGTGGCCGTATGGGAAGTGGCGCTCTCCATCGGGTTACTCATCGGAACGATCGGTGTCACGTTGTGGATTGGATCGAAATTCTATCGTGGTGGCGTCTTGTTCTATGGAACGAACGCCATTAAACAATGGCGACAAATATTACAAAACCGTCAATAACGTTTACAGCAAATTCGTTTTCGTTTACTCTAAAGAATGTGCAAAATGAGGAGGAAAACGAACTATGCGATCACGATTACTCGCAGCCTTAATCTTTACGTTTATGACGACGCTCACGACGTTCATCTGTTACACCGTCTTCTTAGACGCGGATGCGTTATGGCAAATCCTGCTTGCGTATGCAGGCAGTACGTTCATCGGAACGCTCGCGTTTTGGTATCCGGTCAGCAGACGTTCTCAAACGTCCCGCTTCGGTGGCGCATGGGTCGGCATCATGATTACTGCAACGACACTCATTGGCTTCACCGTCATCCGCTTCACATTCCGCGGAGACGCAGCAGCATTGCTCGACTGGCAAACGATGCTGGCGAGTCTTGCCTACACATTCGGTTATGTCGGATGGGTGCTCACAATCTTGAATATCGTGCTCGGCTTCTTACTCGCCGGCACACGTCCAAAAGTACGCTACGAAGCGCGTCCGATGCGCTGATTGAAGTGACCGGGAGATTCTCCTGGTCACTTTTTTGTGCACAAAAAACCGTAGAATGCTCTACGGTCATTGCAATTTATAGGATTTGTCCACGACGCCATACTCTGCGTACTGGAATGAGTTGTCCGCAAATTGGTCTGGGACGAGACGTTCCACATAGCGAGCGAATGGGACGATGTGACGCGTCGTGTCATGTGACCGTCCGAGGTCAAGCACCGCATCGACGAGCGCTTCGAGTGCATGGTGTGACGTCGGTTCCTCGTCTTCTTTGAAAATGCGATGTAACTCCTCTTCGTGCATTAGGTCAAAAATGCGCATCCGCTCCTCGAGTTGGCGCTGCATCTCCTCGACGGACTTCCCGTGCATCGCTTCTTCATAGGCGAGCTTCATCTGTTCGAGTTCCGGTACTTTTCCTCGCATGAGTACCTTGAGCGATTCCCCCGTCCAAATATGACGTGCCAAATAGTTCGGGTCGATTTGCAAAGCGTCTGCGAGCGCCTCTATGTAAGGCATGGTCGGATAGACCTCACTCAATTCGGTACGCCGAATAAAGTACGGGGCGACGCCAATCCGTTCCGCAAGCGTCTCAATCGACAATCCTGCCCGTTCCCGTAATATTCGAATCCGATCCCCGTATCCCCGGTATGGTGCATTTTTTCCATCCATCTCAATTCCCCCTTCCCTCTCTTCATTATAATTCCCGCATTCGCAAAAAAATACTCGGAAGCCTAAGCTCCCGAGTCATGGGTCGTCTTCTTATTTCTTTGTCAATTCGACGACTTCCGAAGATCCAGCTGTCACCGTGTCGCCTTCTGCGACAAGTTTGTTCACGCCGAAGCTGTCGTGGTTCGTGATGATGATCGGAGTGATTGTCGATGGCGCGTTCGCTTTGATGAAGTCGAGGTCGAACGTGACGAGTGGGTCGCCTGCTTTGACAGACTGACCTTCTGTAACGTGTGTCTCGAAGCCTTCACCTTTAAGGTTGACCGTGTCCAAACCGATGTGAATCAAGTATTCCGCACCGTTGTCCGCGTTGATACCGATCGCGTGTTTTGTTGGGAAGACTGTCGCGATTGTTCCGCTAACCGGTGAGACGACTTTTCCTTCTGTCGGCTCGATCGCAATCCCGTCACCCATCATTTTTTGTGAGAATACTTGGTCCGGTACGTTCGTGATGTCGACGACCTTTCCTGTAAGCGGTGAAACCGCGTTGAGTTGTTCTTCTTTACCACCAAAAAGTTTTTTAAAGAATCCCATAGCTTAATCCCTCCAACATGTTCTATTGAATCGAAGTCTCCACTTTTATACCCGAAAAGCTAATACTTCAATCCCTACCCCATTAACGGTATAGTTGTAATAAGGTAGTGCGAAATCGTTTTACACATCGTAAGAATACGAGTGTGCAATCGCTTTTGCAAGCCCTTTTTACACTTTGTAAAAATTTCACACGATGGAGGCGCTTACAATGACGACTTTCACAAAATTGTCATATGAACGGCCCGACTTGGACGCTTTAAACAGCAGATTGTCGGACTATTCTGCCGAATTACAGCAAGCCAGCACACTTGAAGAAGCGAACGAACTCATTCGCCAAATCAACAAAGAACGGAACGATTTTGAGACACAAAGTCAACTCGTCGCGATCCGACATTCGGTCGACACACGCGATTCGTTTTACGAAGAAGAACAAGCCTTCTTTGACGACGCACTTCCAGTCTATGAGAAGGAGATTCAAGCGTACTATCGCGTCTTGACGAACCACGAGCTTCGCACTGAACTCGAAGCGGAATGGGGCAGCCAATTGTTCTCGCTCGCCGAACGCGCACTCGAAACGTTCGAGGAGTCACTCATCCCGAAATTACAGGAAGAAAACCGCCTCGCGACCGCTTATCAAAAGGTCATGTCCGCTGCGCAAATCGAATTTGACGGCAAGACGCTCAACTTGTCACAGTTCGGTCCGTATCTCCAATCACCAGACCGTGATGTCCGAAAAGCCGCATCTGTCGCCCGCTATACATACCTGTCAGACAATGGCGACGAGCTCGACCGCATTTATGGGGAACTTGTACGCGTCCGTACGGAAATCGCTCATGCGCTCGGCTTCCCTTCGTTCGTCGAACTCGGTTATGCACGGATGCAGCGTGTCGGCTATGACGAGTCGATGGTCGACAACTTCCGGAAGCAAGTCCGTGACGTCATCGTCCCGCTCGCATCTGCTTTGAAAGAAAAGCAGGCGAAACGAATCGGCGTCGACCACCTCTATTACTACGATGAGTCATTCGTCTTCCCAGACGGAAACGCGACACCACAAGGGGATGAGTCGTTCATCATCGAAGGCGGAAACAAGATGTATCGTGAGCTCTCAAACGAGACGGACGAGTTCTTCCAATACATGCAGGAACGCGGCGCCCTCGACTTGACGGCGAAACCAGGGAAATCCGGCGGTGGCTATTGCACGTACTTGCCGTCTGAAGGGCTTCCGTTCATCTTCTCGAACTTCAACGGGACGGCCGGCGACATCGACGTGCTCACGCACGAAGTCGGTCATGCCTTCCAAGTGTATGAGAGCCGTCATTTGACGACACCGGAATACGCCTTCCCGACATATGAGGCGTGCGAGATTCACTCGATGTCGATGGAATTCTTCTGTTGGCCATGGATGGAGCTCTTCTTCGGCGACCAAGTCGACAAGTATAAGTTCAATCACTTGGCCGGTAGCATGACGTTCCTTCCATATGGCGTGCTCGTCGATGAGTTCCAACACGTCGTCTACCGCAACCCTGACATGACGGCAGCCGAGCGTCGTCAGGCGTGGCGCGATTTGGAGAAGGTCTATCTCCCGCACCGCGATTATGAGGCGAACGACTATCTCGAGTCGGGCGCATGGTGGCACCAACAAGGCCACATCTTCCAAAGCCCGTTCTACTATATCGACTACACGCTCGCACAAGTGTGTGCGTTCCAGTTCTGGGTACGCATGCATGAAGACCGCGAAGCGGCATGGAGCGATTACCTCACACTCTGTCAGGCAGGCGGAAGCCGCTCGTTCCTCGAACTCGTGGAACTGGCGGGTCTCAAGTCTCCATTCGCAGACGGCGTGTTGAAAGAAACGATTGATCAAATCGAAGACTATCTCTTGAAACATCCACTTGCGAACTAACAAATAAAATGATTACTGAATTTTTCTTCCGCCCAATAGGCTTACCATACAAAATTCGGGCGCGTTGGAAAAATGACGTTTCAGGATTATTTTATTCACTCGATATGAAAAATAGCAGAAATAACTCTACTGAATTCGAGTTATTTCTGCTATTTGTTTTTTTATTCTTTTATGACTGATACCCAAGAGAATTCAGATTTTAAGCAACACGGTTTTGCACTACTTAGTTTAGACTCTTCCCTACAAAAAAATTCACTACATATCGATTAAGAAGTAAGAAGAAGACAACAATTAAATTCATCTCACTTCTACCATCGTTACTTATAACCATATAATTTAATGTAACAAGCAATATTAATATATTGAGAGCTTGCAACAACAACAAATTTTTAACTTTATGATATTTTGTACTTTCAATATTTTTAGTTTCAAGCTGCATTCTATTTTTTTCTTCTAAAAACACAAAAAGTAAATCACTAGAAAATTGCTTACGTTTAAATTTGTACAGAGCAAAGACCATACATAAGACTATTGAAATCTCAAAAAATAAAAGTACATTTAGAAACATGAAAACTCCTCCGGTAAACTAGTTTAAGTTAATCGCTTCGTGTATCACGATCATCAATAGTCATGTACGTCTATTTTACTTCAATCATTCTGAGATTCCAGTTACCTTTTTAAATGAAAGGGAAATGTGATGATCATCTAGCTCATATAAAGAAATCATTTTCAATCACCAATCCATAATTAAAAATAATCAAAATACTAATTCATCTCATTTTGCAGTTCGAACGGCAAGTCCTCCAAATCGATTTGACGGCTGTCGAACAAGTTGAACTGTTGCAGGCGACTTTCGAGATAGTCTTGTAAAATGCGAGCTGCCTGTTCTCCAGATAAACCGTTCAGATCCGGTACTTGTGTCACGGACAATTCAATCGCATGTAGCCCATAGTCCGGCAGACGTGATTCAATATCGGCTAGTTCTTCCTCGGTCAACCGTTTCCCCGTCGTCGTCACGAGAAGCAAATCATCATCTTTCTGATAGTCCTGACTGATAATGATGGCTTCTGAAAACTCTTCTTCGATGAAATTGTTGATTCCCGTCCGGACGATGCTGTCTTGAACGAGCGTCGTGGCCGAAAAGATACTCGGGACGACGATGAGGACAGACAACCCGATGAGAAGTCGATTGATTTTTTTATGGTTCGCGTCTTGTTTCGTCAACACTTGCGAGATGCCCATGAACTTGACGCCGATGAACGTCGCAATGGCGATGAACGCACAGTTGATGACGAAGAGATAACTCGACCCAATCAAATAATCGACGTTCCATGTCGCAATCGAATAGCCGACCGTACAGAGCGGTGGCATCAAGGCGGTCGCGATGGCGACACCTGGGACGATGTTGTTACTCATCTTCTTTTGTGCCCCGATGATGCCGGCGGTTCCCCCGGCGAAGGCGATGATGACATCCCAAATCGTCGGTTCGGTCCGGGCAATGATTTCATTACTCGCATACGTAATCGGTGAGATGGCGAAATAAATGGTCGCGACGGTGAGACTGACCGCGACTTGGACGAGCAACAAACGAACACCCGCTCGAAGAAGTTTCATGTCATAGAGCGACAAAGCGAGACCGATACTCAGGATAGGCGTCATGAGCGGCGAAATCAACATGGCCCCGATAATGATGGGGATGGAGTTCATATTCAATCCGATTGACGCGATAAAGATGGAGCACATGAGGATAACGGAATCACTCGGGCGTACCTTTAAATTCGAGTACATCTTCTCTTTGAATTCTTCAGCGGTGTACGTTTGTTCCATATAGCGTTCAGCTCCCTTGTCGTATCGATGTCATCTACACAAGCAAGTCCTTCCTATATTTACCCGCAACCTGTAAAGGACAATCGATTTCCACAGAAGAAAAACTGGACCTTTGTTTGGCCCAGTTCACATCGTCAAATGACATCTAGCGGTTGTTTCGTCGTCGGTGGAGGGAACGCCTCATCGAGCGCCGCGAAATCTTCCTCACTCATGTCGAGCAAGAGCGCCGCCGCATTCTCTTCGACATGCTCAGCCTGCCCGGCTTTCGGGATGGCGATGACGTGTCCGCTCCGGATCGTCCAGGCAAGCAAGATTTGTGCGACGGAGGCACTATACGCCTCTGCGATCCGATTGACCGTCTCGTTTTCGAAGACGTCTTTTTTCACGTCACTTCCCTCGGCGAGCGGCGCGTACGCCATGACGGGAATGCCTTGTTCTTCTAGATAAGGAAGGAGGTCGTACTCAATCCCGCGACTGCCAAGATGATAGAGCACTTGATTGACCGCGCACTTGTCTCCATTCGGTAGCGACAGCAATTCTTCCATGTCGTCCACATCGAAGTTCGAGACCCCCCATGCCCGAATCTTCCCGTCCGCTTTAAGCTGTTCCATCCCTTGAATCGTTTCCTCGAGCGGGGCATCGCCTCGCCAATGGAGTAAGTAAAGATCCAGGTAGTCCGTCCCGAGTCGCTCGAGCGACGCATCACATGCGCTGACGAGTTTGTCGCCATACGCATTGTATGGATACACTTTCGAGACGAGGAAGACGTCCTCACGTCGGTCTTGAATGGCTTCTCCGACCAACTTCTCAGACTCCCCTTCCCCGTACATTTCCGCCGTATCGATAACATGAAGTCCGCAGTCGAGTCCTGTCCGAAGCGCTTCGACCTCGGCATCATGCTTCGATTTGTCTTCCCCCATACGCCACGTCCCTTGCCCGAGTGCGCGCATCTCGCGGCCATCTTTCAATTCGACGACGTTTTGTTTCAAAGCTGCGAGTAATAAAGAATGTGGTAGTCGTTGATTCATAACGTTTCCTCCTTTGTCCATTCCTCATGTAGTGGGCCCGTCGTCCCGAAGACGGGGTCAAACTTCGGCTTGTCGACTTGTTCGATTCGCTTCACATTGTCCGGTCGTTCTTCCGTCTTCCCGGTCAACGTATCATAGTCACGACCGTCCGGGTATGCCCCGACGACTTGAAAATCTTCGCTCATTTCAATCCGCCGATGTCCCGTTCCCGCCGGCAAGACGAGGACATCACCTAGGCGGACGCGGACGAGGTCACCGTTCGTCCCTCCGAGTTGAAGAGTCGCCTCACCTTGTAATACGCCTAATACTTCATGCGTGTTGCTGTGATAGTGATGATAATCGAACACCCCGTTCACCCAACTGTTCGTCCATTCATTATGGGCGAACGTCTCTCGCATCCCGCTCGGGTCATCAAAGACGCCACGATAGAGGAGCGCCGGATAATCCGGATGGTTGGGAATGGAGCCGTCATCTGTAAACAAAAAAGTTTTCACATCCATCCTAATTCCCTCCTTGTCTCTGTCCCTGTACCCGACTTGTCACAACGAAAAACGGTCGTCCGTATTGGACGACCGTGATGGTTATGAAATGACCTCTTCACCGGACTGATCGATATGGCATTCGCCCCAGGCGCACATGGCGTCCAAGATTGGCTTGAGTGACCATCCGTACTCCGAGAGCGAGTAGATGACTTTCGGTGGGACTTGCTCGTACACCGTACGCACGACGACTCCATCCGCTTCGAGCTCACGCAGTTGCTGGGTGAGCATCTTTTGGGTGATGTTCGGCATGAGCTTACGCAATTCACTCGTCCGACGCTCACCTTTGATCAAGTGACACATGATGACGACTTTCCATTTACCGCCGATGACGTCAAGTGTCGCTTCGACCGGAATATTATATGGCATATCATTTCCTCCGTTTCTCCCATAGGCACTTTTTGGTGCCTACCGCACTAAAAAGTACGTACTTCTCAAACTGTTTTCATGCCCTTATGATAGCAACTGTAGCAAATCTATACAAGTTCATTTCGCTTGTAACATCCTCTTGAGACGGTAAGGTACTTTTTCGACCGTACTGAACAATAGAGAAAAGTGAAATGTCTTTGCTATCCGGAGACGAAGGGCCCTCGTCTTCCACATTATTTTTTATCAACTAGGAGGAACTACTCATGAACCAACCTTATTCACAACCCGTTGAAGAACAGGCACCTAAAAATGGAGGATTAGCGTTACTCGCCCTCGCCATCAGTGCTTTCGGCATCGGGACGACCGAATTCGTCCCAGTCGGACTGCTCGCATCCATCGCAAATGATTTAAACATCGGCATCACACTCGCGGGTCTCATTATCTCGGGATACGCGATCGGCGTCGCCGTCGGTGCACCGATTTTGACGGCACTGACGAACCGGATGAACCGTAAGACGTTACTCATGGCACTCATGGTCGTCTTTATCGGCGGAAACTTGGTCTCGGCCATGTCGACCAGCTTTGAACTGTTGATTGTCGCCCGATTTATCACCGCATTCTCGCATGGTGTCTTCTTCTCAATCGGCGCAACGATTGCCGTACAACTAGTACCACCGCATAAAAAAGCGAGTGCCATCGCACTCATGTTCACAGGTTTAACCGTCGCAACCGTTACAGGGGTCCCACTCGGTACCTTCATCGGACAAGCGTTCGGATGGCGTGCCACATTCTTCGCCGTCGCAGCACTCGGTGTCGTTTCAATCATCGCAAGCTTCTTCTTGATCCCGAAAGATTTGAAACAATCACCACCAGCGAAGTTCTCTGATATGAAGAAATTACTCACGAACGGTCGTCTCATGCTCGGATTCTTGATCACAGCACTCGGTTACGGCGGAACGTTCGTCGCCTTCACGTACTTGACTCCCATCATGCAAGACGTGACAAAAATTAGCCCGAGCTTGATCAGCGTCGTCTTACTCGTTTACGGAATCGCGGTCGCTATCGGGAACGCGGTCGGCGGAAAACTCGCCAACGAAAACCCGGCGAAAGCATTGTTCTATATGTTCATCGTTCACGCAGCGGTCATGATCATCATGTCGTTCATGATTCCGTTCAAAGTGGCAGGTCTGATCGCCATCGTCTTGATGGGTCTCCTCGCCTTCATGAACGTGCCTGGACTTCAACTGTATATCGTGCAATTGGCTGAAAAATATGTACCTGCCGCTGTCGATGTCGCGTCCGCACTCAACATCGCGGCCTTCAACATCGGGATTGCCCTTGGTGCGACAATCGGTGGACTCGTCGCTGATTCAATTGGACTCGTCCACACACCTTGGGTCGGTGGAATCATGGTCATCATCGCAGTCATCTTGACAGCCATCTCACGTCGTATGGAAGCCAAATAAGGAGGAACTTATGTTCAACAATCATAAAAGCTACAACTGGATGTATCGGGAGGGCGAGCTCACGCTCGGCCTCCACATCCCTTTAGAAAACTTCAAAATGCGTACTCCGACACTCGAACGTCAAGTCGAGCTTTCTCAAAAGGCAGACGACTATGGCTTCACAGCGCTATGGTTACGTGATGTCTTACTCAAAGACCCGAACTTCTTAGACCCGGCTGTCGGTCAGATTTATGACATGCTGATCTACGGGACACATTTACTCGGTCAAACGAAAAACATTGCGCTCGGTACGTCCGCGCTCGTCTTGCCACTCCGTCACCCCCTTCGTTCGGCGAAGGAAGTCGCAACGATTGAAGCATTGTTCCCAGAACGATTGATTCTCGGGATCTCTTCAGGTGACCGTCGTGCCGATTTCAAAGGGCTCGGAGTCGATCACCCGACACGTGGCGACCAGTTCAAAGAATCGCTTCGTGTCATGGAGCATGCGCTCTATAACAACTATCCAACTATTGAATCACCTTATGGGGAGGTGGAACAGGCAACGCTCGTACCGCGTCCGAAGAAGCGGATCCCGACGATGATCACCGGGTTCGCACAACAAGACATGGACTGGCTTGGGGCGAACGGAGACGGGTGGATGTACTACCCGCAGTCACCTTTCGCACAACAGCAAGTGCTCGACGCGTGGCGTGCGAGCGGTGAAGCGCATGGTCGTGCCTTCCGTCCCTTCTCGATGCCGATGCATCTTGACTTGACGCATGACCCAGACGAGCCACCGACGCCGATTCGTCTCGGTTTCCGAATCGGTCGCAATCACTTGATCAAGTTGCTTGAAGCGTATCGTGCCATCGGCGTGAATCATCTCTTCTTCGCCCTCTTCGACGGAGAACGTCCGGCAGAAGACGTCATCGATGAATTAGGAGAATATGTGTTACCCCATTTTCCACCACTTGATTGAGGTTTGCCCTACTCCTATTTTTGAAAACGAAGCGGAAAGAAACATAAAACAAGCCAGAACCGGGAGTCGGTTCTGGCTTGTTACTTATCGGACTTCATTCTCCAGTTGTTTCAACTTTGTCGAGTAATACTCGATGATGTCACGGCGTCGGATGATGCCGATGAAGTATTTGCCGTCATCGACGACCGGCACGAAGTTTTGGTCCGTGATCGCATCGACGAGCTCTTCAATTTGTGCCGTAATCGAGACCGGCTTATAGCGAACGCGTTGCTTAATGTCTTTTAGACGTGTCCGGAGCACTTTCTCATAGTCTTCTTCCCCGCGAAGCTGTTCTGCGAGTGCCCAGAGTAAATCCCCCTCTGTCATCGTCCCGGCGTAAAATCCGTTCTCCGAAACGAGTGGGACAGACGTGAATCGATGATGCTTCATCTTTTCAAGTGCTTGTCGTACCGTTGATTCGGGGTCCAAATATTTGACGTCTTCTTTCGGATATAAAAAGAAAGCGATATTCATTTAAATCTCTCCTCAATCTGTTAATCCACCCCGCTATTGTACCATGAATGGTAGGACAGGTTGAACTAAATCCATGTTCTAATCTGGTTTCATCCCCCTTTCTCCAAAACAACACAAAAAAACATCGTGACTCTAGTCACAGCGATGTTTCAGTGATTCAAAAAATGGAAGGGAACTCCAATTGAATTATACCCGTTTTCGTTGGTTCTTACCCTTATCGACATACAAAAAGCCCCCGATTCGGAGGCCATCGATTATTGAACAAACTGCAACAACGTATCGTTAAATTTCTCTCGTTCATCCAGCACCGTACCGTGTCCACTCTCTTCAAAGCGCTCGATTCGCGCGTTCGAGATGCCTTGCTCCATCTGCTCGGCGAATGCGAAAGGACAGATCTTGTCATGTACTCCATGGATGATCAACGTCTCGACATCAATTTTCGGCAGGGCATCTCGTAAATCTTCGTCACGTAACGCCTGTGCCGAGGCAATCGTCCCATGGCTCGACGCGACGAGCGCGAGATGGTGGAACCAGTTTTGCATCGGTTTCGAATGTTCTTTCTCGAAGAAGATTTCTCCGAACCCTTCGAGCATCTTCGGTCGGTCGGCCCGTGTATCGTCAATCAACGCGTCGACTTCGTCCGTTGTCATTCCATATGGATAATCTGCACGCTGTGTGAAGATTGGTGCTGCTGCTCCCGCTAACACTAACTTTTTCAGACCATCCTCTTTATAGTCGGCAGCGTAGCGAACTGCAATCGCCCCACCCATTGAAAAACCGACGAGCGTGAAATCTTTTAAGCCAAGTCCGTAAACGACCATATGCACATCAGACGCCATTGTCTCATAGTCATAACCTGTCGCCGGGGCATCAGATTTCCCGTATCCTCTGAAATCAATGCCGATGTAGCGATATCCCGCTTCGACGAGCGCATTCTTCTGATACTCGAACATATTGTTGTTTGCTGGCCAGCCGTGCAAGAAGACAATCGGTTCCCCAGACCCGACATCCTCTACGTATAGATTTGTACCGTCATGTGCTGTAATATATCCCATCATCCAACCTCCACAGTCATTATTTAGCGAAAACACTCACAACTTCATTGTTCCCTATTCCAACTTCGAGAAACCCTCTTATGTGTCGCGCCAGAGCGCTTCACCTTTTAGATAACCTTCAACGGCTTTCGCTCCTTCTCGTAAAACAGCTTCTCGCCAATCCGCGTTTTCCGGATAGAACATCGCCATGAATTCGTTTTGAATACCGTTTCGTGCCTCAGGGTCCTTTGTCCCTTCAAAGAACAGCCGGTTCTCTAAAATAATCGTT
Source organism: Exiguobacterium sp. AT1b (assembly GCF_000023045.1). Lineage (GTDB taxonomy): Bacteria > Bacillota > Bacilli > Exiguobacteriales > Exiguobacteriaceae > Exiguobacterium. The sequence goes on from NC_012673.1 coordinate 915,056, forward strand.
AAAAATTCACGGATGGATGCTTTTGTCGACGTTCCAAACGTACCGAATTCAAATAAGGCAGAAACGAGACCCTTGTCCGGGTATTCCGTATCGCGCACGTAGTAAAAATGATTCGTCGAATCTCCGAGTACCTCGTCCGGGTCATACACGTTGACGTTGTCGAGACCGTACGCTTGTTTTAACTCATCTTCCGTGCGACCGTCCCGTTTGCTGATGACCATCGTCACCTCGTTTGTCGGTCCGAGTGCGGTATGCCAATCGAGATGGACGACTTTTCCATAGCGTTCAAGTAAATCATGTTGAATCCCCTTCAAAAAGATGGCAGACGGTTCGTCTTCATCTCCCCCGTAATACACCCCTTTCGGGAATTGATATTGCCCCATCCCTTTTGCTCCACTCATCGCTTTGAAGCCATCAAGCTTAATTCCAGAGCCGAGAAATGAATAGATCTGTTCACGCGCCTCATGGTAGTCGTCAATTACTCCGTCCGGTACGAAGAGATGGCGCATCAGCTCATATTCACGGTTCACGTTATATGGGACCGACTCACGATCAATGACGTAATTTCTGTTCAAATCGACATTGTGTTCATTGACACGTCGAAAGTGTTTCATCCCCCATGGATTCACTGCATGTATGAGACAAATCCCCGTCGTCTCATGACGGACATGCGCGAGTTGCGTTTGTACAAATTGATGGGTCACCGCGGCGCCCGCATACCCTTCAATCCCATGTTCCCCGATCGTCATGAGAATCATCGCTTTTCGTTCTCGTTTCGGTTCTCCTAAAATGACGTCGATACTCTCATCCCCGATCGAGTGTGTCAACAGCTCCGCTTTCGGATAAAATCGTTTCACTTCAGACAGTAAGTTCAAGAACTTCTCTCGCGACTCTTCGTAAGATGATGAAAAATACTGGCTCATCGCACTCTCCTCCAATCTTTCTTCTCTCTATCCTTTCCCATCCTGAGGCAATCTAAAAACGCCTCCTTTGAGAGGAAGCGTTTCAATCAAGGGGTGCGGATTCGTTTCGAATGTTGACGTCGGAACGCCATCAGATAAAAGATTGGTCCAATTAAGACGGCACCGAACAACCAGTAGAGACCAGCATTCGCATACAGTCCTTCGAAAGAACGGAACACCCAAGCGAGAATGGTGAAGGCGACCATCAACTCGATGGTCCACAGTAGCCCACGACGAACCGCTAGGAAGACAGTGTTCGTTTTTTGGAAGAAGGCTGCGACGAATGCGATTAAGAATGCCGGAAAACTCGAAAGCCACAACATTCGATTCAACGAACTTTCAGCAAAGTACGAGTTGCCAAGAGACATGGTGATCAGAAAATGCATCAAGAGGACAAGCACGACGACAATCCAACCGACCAATACATCCCGCTCCATTTTTTTCATCACAACCAGCTTCCTCTCTGAAGAGTTGAATACTATATATTTACCCGCTTTTCTCTTCTTCTCGTCCTCTTCAACTAAAAAGCGCACTCTGTTATCAGAATGCGTTTCGTGTACTATCCGACCAACTCACGCGCCCACGCTTTCGCGCGTTCGAGTTCGCCTTCCTTCAACATCTCCGTCGTCCCATCGACGAGGAACGACTCTTTTTGGACACCCGTCGCCCCTTTTTCAATCATTTCCCCTTCGACCCGATTGACGGCATGACCGAACCAATCAATGATTTTACCAAGTATCGGATTCTGTTTCTCTTTGACGACACTCGTGTCAAAGGCAGCCGTCCGTTTCCCTCGTAACGCATTGTCCGAAATTCCGTCCAAAAATACTTTAATGTCTTCCGTTTCGTATCCCCCATGTGTCGGTGAGCCGATGATGACCAGGTCGACATGTGCCAAGTCGCCTAATCCAATATTCAATACGTGTTCCATACGTGCCTCATGGTCTTTCGACAGCTCTTGCTGCATCGCATGAGCAATCTTTTCAGTATGACCATATAGTGAGTCAAAAATAATCAAGATGTTCATGATAAATCCCCCTTTACCGAACCTTTCTTTATTCCCGTTCCCATTTCCACGTTCGTTCATGCTTCTTTTTGGTACAGCGAACTTCGCTTGAAGAACGACCAACTTATCATGATGATGCCCATCCCGAGCAGCAAATAGCCGAAGAAGGTGATAAAATCACGTGAATGATACGGTGCTTCGAACCGGTACTCCGCTCGCTTCCACTCCGAACCGTCCTCGACCGCAATGACGTCTTCCACAGACTCCCCGACGACTTCACGATACACCGTCCCAATCGGATATCCGTTCGAAGCATTCCCGTAGTAACGTCCCGTCTCATCATTGACCGCTGTCTCCACTTCACCGATCACGTCACCGAGTGCATCCTCCTCGATTGTTGTGTCGAGCACTTCATATGCGTTTCGGTCGAACACGACAAACGTATAGGCCCAAGAGAGAGCGGATACGGGCAGCGCAATCGAGAGTGAAACGAGAATCAAGAAAGTCAGTCGCCTCATTTGAGATTCCAAACGAATGTGGCCGAATCACTGACATCAATGTCATCTGGCTCAAGTTCAGGCATTCGTGATTCCGAATAGACGACGTCCTGACTATAGAGGACGTTTGTAGGCGAGAACAGATGAATCTCTCCCCATGTGTAGTCAATTTGAAGCAAGTCTCCGAGTTCAGCGCCTGCTCCTTTCGCAAGAAGCTCTGCTCGTTTCTTCGCATTTTCCGCGGCACTCACCAATAGCTGATCCTCGATCGCATTCGGGTCTTTCATCGTGAAGCGAATGGAGAGTTTCGGATTTGCTCGAGATTGACTGATTTGTTCGATGACGTCCGATAGTTTAGACGTATCTAGCGCAAATTCGAGCTTCGTCTTCTGCTTACAGACGTATCCGACAAAACGCGACCGATAATTCTCATCTCGATCACGATAGCTCTCGTATTCCGTATCAATCGAAAAGTCACTCGTTTTGAGGTCCGTCTTGTCAAACCCTGCGCGCGTGATGGCTTTTTGAAGATGTGACACCGCACTTGCCGCCTCGGTCATCGTATCTTCGTACCGTGGCGCTTTCGAGACGAGATCCATGTGAATCACAATCAAATCCGGTCGAGATGAGACGTTCCCCGTCCCTTTTACGGTAATTTTTCGTTCCATATCCATTTCCCCCTTATCGATTTGAGTTCTCCATTATTCTGAAAATCGCGTCATCATCCAGTCCTCTACTTCATCGAGTGAGTCCACACCTTGTAAGGACGGGTAAGCATCCCGCTCGAACAAGAGTCCGTTCGGAGTATCTAAAAATAGATAACGCTCCCCATCCGGAAAACCGTAATCGGCAATGTCTTTCAATCGGAGCGTGGCATCATTTTGTTCCCAGACAAACTCGTCATCATATGGAATCGGCATGAAAATTCCTTCCATGCCCTGTTTCACGTGCGAGATAACAGATGCATCTGTTGTCTGTCCGGTTTCCTTGATGGCATCAGCACGAACAATCAAATCTCGCCCGATTTGCACATCCCCTCGATACACATTAGATACGTGTATCGTGATAAGTGACTGATATTCGGTCTCCCCATTGAAATCAATCTCGATATGTCGAATGTCCGTGACCGTTCCTCTGACCACGACCGGATTCCATTTCGAAAAGAGTTCATCCTCGGTCATGTCCATCATATTTTCCTCGGAAATATCTGATGTCACTTTTGATTGGTCGACAATGTGAACGGAATTCGCAGTGGAATCCGTAGATAATGGGATGCGTTCGTTCCAGACATTCGATGTGAAGAGCATGAACCCCGCAGCGATTGCAACGAGAAGTCCCCCTCCCCATTTTAGTCGTTGATAAGGTTTTCGCTCTATCATCATCGATTCCTCTATATACCGGTCATCGACTTCACCGAGTAGTCGAAGGATCTGGTCATTTTTCATACACGAACTCCTTCTGCTTCAAGCGCTCGCTGTAACGCATCCCGCGTGCGCTTCAAGGTCATTTTGACATGGCTCTCCCCGAGCTCGTGTGTCGTTGCGATTTCTTGAATCGAGTGTAAATAGAAATAACGTTGCATGAACATCACCCTTGTCAGTCGTGGCAGGTCTGCTAGAAATGCATTCAACAGGTCAATGAGGTCCTCGTCTTTCATTGATTCCGTGAGGACGTGTTCTAGCTCTTCATAGACGAGCGGGACTTCCCCACCGCCACGTTTTTTCGCATGATTCTTCTTATAACGCTGTAGTGCGAGATTTCGCACGATCTTCGTCAAATACGCTCCGAGTCGAAGGGGGCGTGTCGGCGGGATCGACTCCCACGCTTTCATATATAAGTCGTTCAAACACTCTTCTGTGTCTTCGCGATTTTGTAGAATATTGTAAGAAACACGGTGACAATAGCTTCCGTATTTCTTCTTCGTCGCGATAATCGCATACTCCGATCGTTCCCAGTACCAATCGATGATGACCTGGTCATCCATCCAGTTACCCCCTTCGTAATAACCCCTCTATAACTATAGATCCCAACCTCATATCATTCGTCACAATCTATCAAAAAAACCTCGTCATCGAGACGAGGAATGTTACCCTGATCCATCATTTCTTCCAAATCGATATGGCAAGTCCGCCAATGTAGCCAATCATCGCCCCGCTCGCAATCCCATATACCAGCTCGATATCGAAGAAGAACGAGAGAATCACACCGAGTGTCGTTCCCGCAATCAATCCGAAACAAATGATACAGTCTTTCCATTCTGGTGAATCCATCTTGCTCCTCCTAACCATGCGCTCAATCTGACGACTTCATCTCTCCAATCGCTTTGAGACCTTTTAGTGTCCTGACTTTCCGAGTATGATGCTGTACCGCATAAGCCAACATCGCGACGACAGCTATGTTCAATAGGACGGTCCACTGCGCATATGGATTGGAAAGATTCGCTACCACCACAACAAAGTTGGCGGCTAGCACTGCGCCATACAGTTGGATGATTCGTTTTTCTCGCTGAATCATCGAATCAAAATCCGAATACAATTGGAACGGTCCGTCACTCGTTCGTTTTCGTAAGAAAATCCACCGGTACGACGTGTCGACCACTTCGATGCCCACTTCATCCAGGAAGGCCATATACGCCTTCGATTCGGGGTGCGAAGGTAAGTTTGACAACAATTCGATTCGATAGGTGAACGTCCCAGGTTCGACTTGTTTGAACACATATCGCATCAAACGAAAGGATTCGAGTGCCCATCCGCTTTGAGCCATCTCGTTGAGCCACTTCTCTTCCTTCTCATAATCAACAAAGATGCGATAGATCGTTTTCGTCTTCATGTGTCCAACTCCTTCGTCCATTCATGACCATGTCGCACCAGTTCTTCTAACCGATTTAACTCCGACCGAAGTGCCTTTCGACCCGCTTCCGTGATTTCATACTCTTTCTTCCGCCCCGTACCTTCGAGCGCCTGAATCCATCCTCGCTCTACCAGACTACTGAGGGCGCCGTATAACGTACCTGGGGCGAGTTGAACCCGCCCATCGCTCAATTCTTGAACGAATTGCATCATCCCATACCCATGTCTCGGGACTTGAAGAGACAACAATATATAATAAACCGCCTCGGTTAATGCGCCTGTACTCGACTGTTGTGTCACGTATCCTACTCCTTTATATCGCGCTTCGTTATATCGTCATCCGATATATCAAAAATATCCTATTTTGGTCTATAAATCAATAAAATCCTGTCTGCATCCATCGCAGACAGGATTATGTTTTAAATAATGTAAGGGCAAGATCAGGTTGAAGATCCGATTGCATAAGCGATAATCGGGCATCTGAACGAAACAGTCCCATGACTGTCGACTGAAAGTCCCAATAGGTAAAACCGATGCCCTCTTCATTTAATAATGTGATGAAATCATTCACGTAAGCCAAACCGCCTCGTCCATCTTCAAAACAATGATGAATCAAACCGAACTCGCTGATGAAAATCGGGACCTCATGCATCACTCGTAAATGAAGAAGTGGTTCGAGCTGTCGGGCAAGATAGGATTGATCGCGTGGCATATCGCCTTCCAGTGTAGACTCCAACAGAGAGCGATTCGGATAAACGCCACCCTCTTCATGAACACCAACCCACTCCGCATACTGGTGGGTATACGAAAAAGGATCGTAAAAGTGAAGGTCATACATCACATTCGGATTATCTAACAAAATCCACTCTCTCGATAGGTCGTCGTGTTTCATACCATTCGTACCATAACATGGCGCGACAATGAAAATACGGCGCGAGTCGAGAGCATATAATTCGTCTACAGTCGTCTGTAGTAATTGACGATATGCCTCTCCAGTCCCATCAATCGTAGCAGGAGCATTGAACAAGTCGAACGCTGCAATCGCCTCGTCACGTGTCGTTCCTTTATAACGTGTCAGTAAAGTCCGCCAAATCCAACGAAATCGTTCCTGTTTCGACAGATCGCTCCAAAGAGAATAATCTGGTTCAGGACGATCGTCCATCCAGTCCGCTCCCGGCGGCAAAATGAGGCAAAGAATGACGTACAATCCGTTTGTTTGAGCGAAATCAAGTTGTCGATCTAACCATTCGAGACCGGCTGTTTCCTCTACAAACGGTTCACGTTCGATCAAGCGAGCGTGGAACGTGAGACGAACAACATTCGCTCCCACTTCTCGCATGACACGATATGGCTCATCCGTCGGATACAGTTCCGTGACCACTTGTGTCGGCTCCCAATATAAGGCCGTCAACGTGAAACCACGCAACCGAACAACGTCTCCTGTCGTATTGACCAAATGTTGTCCTTGAACGTGTAGCATCCGCTCTCCCTCCTTTTTATCTCTCTTGTTCTCATTCGTCCCGTAAATGACTTTTCCTGCAAAAAAAGATACGAGTACGCCTCGTATCCAGTAAGCTTATTCAGCAGCCAGCGCTGCCTCTTCTTCATGATATTTCTCGACAAAGGCATCGAGTAACGCTCGTACCTCATCCGTCGATTTCGTTTCCATCAAGTTATGGCGTAGCTCGCTCGCCCCACGGAATCCTTTGACATAAATCTTGAAGAAACGGTGCAAATTCGAAATCGAACGCGGCACGTCTTCTTGGAATTTATCCTGAAGGTCCAGTTGCAGACGCAATAGATCAAGATGTTCTTCCATCGAGTGCTCACGTGGCTCTTTCTCAAACGCGAACGGGTTCTTGAAGATCCCACGACCGATCATGACTCCATCGACCCCGTATTTCTCAACGAGTTCGAGTCCCATTTGACGGTCGAGGATGTCCCCGTTGATCGTGATGAGCGTATCCGGTGCAATCTCGTCACGCAATTTGACGATGTCCGGGATCATCTCCCAGTGCGCGTCGACTTTACTCATCTCGTTTCGCGTGCGCAAGTGAATGGACAAGTTCGCGATGTCTTGTTTCAAGAGATGCGTCAACCAGTCACGCCACTCATCGAGCTTCGCGAAACCGAGACGCGTTTTGACGCTGACCGGGATGCCGCCGGCTTTTGCTGCTTGAATGAGCTCAGCCGCAACTTCAGGACGGAGAATGAGTCCGCTCCCCTTTCCACGTTTCGCGACGTTCGGTACCGGGCAACCCATATTGATATCGAGTCCTTTATAGCCCATCTCGGCCATCCCGATACTCATTTGACGGAAGTATTCCGGATTGTCTCCCCAGATGTGGGCGACCATCGGCTGCTCGTCCTCGGTGAACGTCAAACGGCCACGGAGGCTGCCTTTCCCTTCCGGATGGCAATAGCTATCCGAATTTGCGAATTCTGTGAAAAAGACGTCCGGGCGTCCCGCATGGGCGACGACGTGGCGGAAAACGACATCAGTCACATCTTCCATCGGGGCAAGTATAAAGAATGGACGCGGAAGATCGCGCCAAAAGTTTTCTTTCATCGTAAAATCAGTTCCTTTCATCCATACAGTCCAACAAAATCACTCATCTATTCTATTATGTCCGTCGGATTGTATCAACTGACATTACTCATAATCCGTTTCTTTCGAGCGAATGAGTTGAAAAAAGTGCGGGAATCCTTCGGTCAATAAGTAATGAAGCACACGATTCGTGTATTCCGGTTCAATCGTTCCCGTGCGAAGTAGCGTCTGGAGGACCATCCCGTCAATCCCGGCCATCGTCCATGTGGCGATCGCCCGGGTCATCGGCCCTTGCTCGACTCCATAAGCCCGTACAAAGATAGCTTCAATCCGTGTGATCCAGTCTTCATATTTCTCTTTGAATTTTTGTTCGATCTCCTCATTGCCAATCATCGCTTCGTGGGCGAGATAAAATTGAAGTCGGCTCTCCGCATCTTTTTGAAGGCGCTCCTGCATACCTTCATAGATTTCCTGGATGATCACCGCCGCTTCTTTTTGATCGTCATGGGAAACGGTCTCAATGCGTTTGACTTCTCCAAGTCCCTCGTCCATCACGTCATATAGAATCGCTTCTTTAGACGTGTAGTAATGATAAATCGCACCCGTACTGAATCCGGCCCGCTCCGCAATCCCTCGGAGCGTCGTGCCTTTGATGCCCTGTTCGACGATGATTTCACGCGCGGCTTGTAAAATTTTCAACTTTCCTTCGTTCATCATCATCTCGCACCCTCCTCTGTTTTCATCGCTCATTATACCATAATGATGTGGCGAACTTTCGACACTTCCATGTGAGCTCACGCCTTCTATTGACAGCGTTTACAACACTTTGTTACACTTTTCACATAAACATAACGAACGTTCGGTATGTTTAGTTACTGCATTTATTTCTGATCATCTCATTTTCGAAAGGAGTGTCATGTTATGTTTTTCTTCGAGTCAATTCCTTGGTATAACGTCGTCATGTGGTTAGTCGTTCTTGGGCTGTTGATTGGGTTGAACGAGTTCGTCCGTTCCGGTAAACGGGCCAGTCAACTTATGTTCATGGCGTTACCGATTGCGTTGACCCCAATCTGGTTGTTTGTTGTCGATTCGGAAATCACGTCATGGTTCCATTGGGTGAAGGTGTATTCGGCACTCGCCGGCGCGCTGATCTATATGGTCATCCGCTTCACGAACTACCATAAGAAACATCCTTGGTATTTAGTACTCGTCCCTGCCATTCTTGCCATCAATATCATGGAGGCCGTCATACGGGAGTTTCAAGTCGGCTTCATGGGATTTGATGGGGTCGTCGACGGCATGACTTACATCTCCGGTGGGTGGAACTACGTCAACGCCTTCGCCGGAATTTTGAACATTCTCACGATTTGTGGCTGGTTCGGGATCTTTGCGACGTCCGGTAAGCGAGTCGATATGATTTGGCCGGACCAAACGAAATTGTGGATCATCGCATATGGGATTTGGAACATTTCCTACGTCTATTCGTGTGCACCGGGTAACGCATTTTATTCCGGATTTGCGTTGAACATTGCCGCAACCATTCCTGCCCTCCTTTGGGCGAAAGGAACATGGATGCAAAACCGTGCCCAAACGCTCTCGATTTGGATGATGTGGGTCATGACCTTCCCTTACTTCTTTGCGGTCGGTAGTACGTTCAACGTGAGCGTCTCGTATAATCCCGCAGCAAACTGGACGCTCGCACTCATCAGTCTCGCCCTCAACGTCGTGCTCGCCGTCATGCAGGTATCACGTATTGTGAAACGACGTCTCAACCCGTTGAAAGACGAGCTGTGGACCGATACCGAAGAATACAAACGAGTCGATGCGTTACGAGAAACAGAATCACCTAATCCTAAGACAGCATGACAACACCCCATAGTAGATGGAATTCGAATTCCGCTACTATGGGGTATTTTTTGTAGGACTCCATTGTAGTCATAGAGAATATAAACACGAAAGGATGATGACAATGATTTTGTGGATTAACGGCGCATTCGGTTCTGGCAAGACAACCTGTGCCAAGATACTTGAGAAAAAGTTGCCAAACGCGTTTCTCTATGACCCGGAGCAGGTCGGCTTTTTCATTCGGGACCAATTGCCGAAAAGTCTTCAACAGCCCGATTTTCAGCACCATCCGGAATGGAGGGAGTTCAACTATCGAATGCTGTCGAAGATTGCCACGTCCTTCGATGGGGTCATCATCGTTCCCATGACACTGGTGGACGCAACGTATGTAGATGAAATCATAGGTCGACTTCAGCGGGACGGGATCGACGTACGTCACCTCATCCTTGAAGCGAATCGACAGACGCTCGTGAAACGATTGAATAAACGTTTCGAATGGTTCAACTCTTGGGGGAAAGCGCAGATTGATCGCTGCCAGTCCGCATTCGAATCTGACATCCGTGCAGAAAAAATTATAACGGACCATCGATCAAAACAGGATGTTGCGCAAGCGGTCGCCGATCGCGTCGGTCTCACACTTTCCTCAAAATGATTCAGATTGATACATCGCTTCGACCGGCTCGTCTTCCCATCGAATGACGAGCTCACTTACATGAGATAGACTCAGCTCCACTGCTTCACACGTCGTATCCGTCAACCACATGCAGCGGAACAACAGTTGCCGATATCCGTACAGTTCATCGACGATTTCGAAGCGCCCCATTTGAACGAACTGGCTCAATTGTTCGATTGGACACACCGAATAAGTGGATTCACCAAAACGGACGAGCGACGAAGTATCCCAGTCCACGTTCGAGATGGTCACGGTGGCACGACCCGTCCATACCGCTTCCTTTTTGAACAAGTCACGGATCCCATCCATAAAGACGAGACGGATTGTCGAACCCGTCACAGTCGCTTCTGTGATGACCGCATCATGCAGGGAAAGCGGGACGTTACGAGTTCGAATCGTATATTGCTTCATTCAATCCCTCCTTTTTTTGAAACACATAATGCTCAACTGCTTTTAAATAACTCGGTCCCTTCATCGTCTTCTTCACTTCGGCTACATCCACGTCTTTCCCTTTCGGCAATCGGAAATAATCGTCGAGCCCTGTCTGAATGAGTTCATTTGTACTTCCCATGACCCCAATCAGCTCGAACGTTTCATCGAATCGCGCCAACGTCGCATCTCCATGGCTATCGTTACAGAGCAAGATGCCACCCGGCTTCAAATATTGTTTCGTCACCTGACCGACAAACCCCGCATATTGCGAGATGATCAAGTCAACGGGTTCGATGTCGAGCGGCTGCGTATAGTCCTGACCAAAAAATTCAATCGTACACGGCTCATCATATTCCTTTCGTTGATCCATTAGCTCCTGCACCGTTTCAATTTGCTTGAAGAAACGGATTGTCCCTTTGAAACTGTCGACATAGATGACATGAGGGATGACGAGGGAAGGGGCGACGTCGACGTGACTTCCCGGATAAAGCGCCCGCTTCACATCAAAAGTATCAGCAATCGTTTCATACACTTGTTTTCGGTCCTCGATTTTTTGTGCATACGTCTTATACATGTCTGTCACTTCATCTAGACCCTCCTAGTATAAGTATCCAAGCACATCGAGTGTTCCGTCGGTCCATCGTTTGTCTCCCACCTGACGAATCATCAATTCTTCAAAACGTGCCTCCCCAATCCCGCGTGTCGTCTGATTCTCGTCATTGATTTTAAGCCACGTGCATGCGTTAGATACCGTGTGAAACCCGATGCGTTCGTAAAGGTCTGTTCGGTCTGCGAATAACAAGAGAAAGTCGATTGAGTACGCTTCTCCGAGAGCAATGACTTTTTCCATCAGCGCCCGTCCGACCCCACGTCCTCGAACTTCTTCCCGGACACACAGATCGATGATGCCGAGCACGTGAATCGCTTCTCCGTCCACATTCATCACACGAAAATCCAGCCCGACTTGGCCAATGATCCGTTCGTCTTCATACGCAATCAGACGGAGATGGGGCAACTGCTTGAAGTAGCGACGATTCGGATAGATGGAAGGAAACGCGTGTTGCAGTAGCTCGGTCAGCTCCTTATCCATCGATTCTGAAAGGGTCATTTCGAGATGTTGCTCGATTCTCATCTCTTCTCCCCTTCCGATTGAAGGCGTCCATACCGAACGACATGGACCCCGTTCGGCATCAGCTGTTGCTCAATCACGTCAAGTTGCAGTGGCAAGATGTTGCCGTCTGGGAAAAGTCGTTTGCCTGACCCGATGATGATGGGATACACGATCAGTCGAACTTCATCGATGAGATTGTTTGCGAGTAGCGTGTGCACGAGTTCACCGCTTCCCCAGACGTGTAAATCGGGTCCCTCTTCTTGTTTGAGTCGTTTCAACGCTTCGACTGGCTCTGTCAGAAACGTCGTTGATTCCCATCGTGAGTCCGTTGACTGCCGCGTGATCACATACTTCATCGCCCGGTTGGCTTCCGGCCAAATGTCATCGTGATTCGGCCAATAACTCGCCCACTGAGCATATGTCTTTCGACCGAGCAACAAATCAAACTCACTATGCATTTGCGTCCGAATCCAAATGCCAAGCTCTTGACTCGAAAACGGCTCCGTCCATCCCCCATGCATAAAATCCCCACTCAAGTCCTCTTCTTTCCCACCCGGTGCTTGAATGACACCGTCTAACGATAAATGTTCCAGAACAATGATTTTCCTCATCTCCGACTCCCCTTTCGGCTGTTTGCAAAAAAAGCCCTCGATTGAGTCAATCGAAGGCATGATACATTCATCTTATTCTACTTTTTCCAACCAAGCTACCGTCTCGACGTACATGATTGGTTTTACATTATAAAAAATGACAAAATACTTTCATCCTTACATCTTGCACTGTAAACTATTTTTCCAGCAAAAAACTCAATAGATGTATTCGCTCAGCAGTTGCAACATATCGTTTTCCATTTCTAAAATTTCATTACGTTTCGTTTCATTCCAAACACCAAATTTTTTGCTGCTCACTGCCATCATTTGTAACTTCAGACTTTGAGTAGAAAAAATATTTCGCCAATTCTCTAGTTTGGCAAGTGGATCAAGATTACCGAATGAAGAGTTCTGACTAGCCACGATCAAACATAGATTCCCGAAGCAGTGTAGCAAATCATCAGACATTTTCGATTTCCCTTCGGTCACGTTTGGATTTTGCGGATACCAATGCTCAATTGAACGTCTGTATGTAAAGTGGAAATCATCAAACTTGATGGTAGTATAGTCTAGTTTCAACTTTTCTCTGTTTTTCCATAACACATAGTCGGTTAAGTTGAAAGCATATACAGGCACAAAATGATCGTATCTTAAACTGTGAGCATCAAGTTCGCTATCGTTACATATTCTTTCTTTTGCAAATTTCTTAGACATTGACTCTAAAAAGGCAACGAATTTTTTACCGAAGTCAGCCTCATTTAACTCGTCTGTATGTTCGAATAAAAATTTGAGCGTTGAATATAACCATTTAGTATCTTTATAAGCTGTAAATGTGACCGCAAACATTGATTGCAACATCAATATTTCGTGATTATTGGTCGAAAAAGAATTTTTATCAAATCGCGTTTGAACATATAAATGCCCTCTCGCTTTTTCGTTCTTGTCTTCGCGATAGGATTTTTGTAGAAACCATTCTCCCTCTTTGCGCCTATTGGTCGTTTCAAGAGAATTCCGGATGATCAAATTATCAAAAATAAATTTCGCTTTCAGTAAATTTTCCCCGAATCTCAGTATCCATCGACTATCTCTTGAAGATACTTTAAAAGCTGATTTCAATTTTTTATCATCCAAGTGGATTGAGTCCTCTTCTACATGATCAGTCAAATACAAAACATAATAAAGAAATGTATTGAAATTCACAATACATCGATATTTATTGGAATTCTCGTTACCTGTAGATTGAACATCTGCATCAGCACCATTCATAGACGTTTCGTCAATGGCGCTAATGAGCGATTTTTTATTTTCCTTGTTAACGACCATGTTCGAATAGATATTTTTAAGATTATATCCATACCTCCAAGAATTCTTTCCTGGTTCATATTCACTCCACTCGCAATTAAATACTTTTTCTCGTTCTTTGTCAGCATCTGATCCCTTTGTTTTTTTATTGAAGAACTGAATACAAGGGGTTTCGAATTCGGAACAAGCATCCCAAATTTTAGCGAATTTTTGAACTTTGGAAAATGCGACTCCTTCTGCAACAAGTCGTTGCATTAGCTCAGCTTTTATAATTTCATGATATTCCAATTGTTCACCGCGTGAATTGAATCGTTCGAAATATAGTTTAACATCTAAGTTTTCAGGCATCTCACTAATAAAAATTTTCACATTTCGGAAAAGGTATCGATAGAATGTTTCAATTGAAATGTTTCGATAGTCATTAGAACCTATATGTTCTTTCAGAGCACTCACTGTTTCATTATAACCACGTCGTAATTCATTGCCTGACGTTTCTTCAGTTATGCTCTCGTTTAAAAATAAACTTTTTAACGTATCATTGGATCTTTTTCGTGCTGAAAAGCACAAATTGATTTTTTTTACGAACTCTGTGGAAGGAGCATATTCATTTTGAATCGCAAGAGCAATCAGGAGTATAGAAGTAAATCGCTGTTGCCCATCGATGATCGAGTATTCGTCCCCATCCTTACTTACGACGAGAGTGCCTATAAAATACTCGGAACGACCTTCTTTGATCGAATCGAGTACATCTATTATCAGTTGTGTGATTTCTACGTCAGTCCACGCAAAATTTCGTTGATACAGTGGGACTGAATAGCTATTATCATTCAGTAAATCAAATATAGATAGAGGATTGTTCACCTTTTCGTCTCCTGATTAAGCTTATTTGCAATGTCTGAAGCAGTTAGATTGCCAAGTAAATCAGTATTAATTCGTGCAACAAATTCGCGTGGAGTAGCCGAAACCGCTAATTCTTGAAACAGCTTCTGACTTTTTTTCTTTTGGAATGTCCCACTCGCTGCATAATTTGCGAGTGTGGTATCGTATATTGCTTTTGCAGCAGTTCTTGGATAAAACGCCCAGACGAAAATCTTCTCACACGTTTCTCGGTCGAGTGCCTCCACTCCAAAACGATCTACAAATGTTGCGAGTAGGTTAGTGAATAAATTGATGTTTCTGGAATATTTGCTTTTCTTACTGTTCACTATCTCTTGGAGTTCATCTGAAAGAAAGCCGTCTATTATACTGTCCTCATAGAAATTATTTTTGAAAAGTTCATATGAGAATTCGATAAAATCAAAGAAGGCATTCCCATTAATTATTGGCATACAAATCGAATTAGGGAATCCAATTTCGTGTTTACGTAATTCTTCGTATAACCGCAAGTAGGGATATGACGCATTTTGAAGGTCAACACCCTTGAAATCATCAATAAATCGCTCAGTGAATTTTAATTCATTGCCATACTTTTTTCGAGACAATCCTGAATCACCGTTTACCCAACGTCTTATTCTAAATAAATGCTTGTCAAATAAATCGCGAAGATTAAATTCTTTGTCGTTAACAAATTCTTCCCATTTTTCGATGGTGCGTTCTGTCGGATCTTTAATTGATCGTAAATGATAGGCTTTCAACAAATCGTGAGGTTCTAAGGCCTTGCCACGGTTATTTTGGGAATCGAACAGTTGAAAAGCTTCTGTTAAACCTTCTGATGGCATCTCGATGACGGAAACTTTGCAATGATTCATCATAAAGTTGCTGATGACGTCGACCTCTTCTTTCGAAATTAATCCACAAAGAATACGCCATTCATCATAGTTTTCTTTTGCATGAAGCTGTGAGGCGCCTATGTAATTTGCGTTTAGTAAGTTGCTAGCACCGTCAGGCAGATTGTCTTTTGCGGCAAAATACAGAAATAATGAAATTGAAATCAAACGTTGCTGTCCATCCACGATATCTATATTTTCACTGTCTTTATGATGCAAAATGATTGAGCCGATTCGATACTCACTCACGTTCTTATCAATAGCTTCTCGTATATCATAAAAAAGGTTGCGAATATGCCTACGTTCCCATTTATATGGTCGCTGATACTCTGGGATTTTAAGATGTCCATTTTGCAGGACTTCTACTATTGATTGCACTGAAAAGATAATTTTACTCATCGTTTGTCTCCATGTAGATTCAATTTTTTTGATAAACGTTCATTCATTGTTTACTACTTTAAACGCATCAATCATTACGTACTTCTGTCCCTTTATCGTATATTATGTAGAAAATCATTCCATTCTTTATTTTCGACAAGTTATACAGAATGATGCTCTAGAAAGAAAATATTATTTGACACGCGTCTATGATAGGTAATGTTTGGTGGCATTCTATATCCATTTTTTTGATTCTTCACTCATTTGTTTACTCCTTTAAATAATGCACATATTATGTTCAACTTGTTAACTCACCAGCATAAACCTCAACTCTTTTTCCCAAGTAGTGATGTCCTTACCTTGCAGTAAGAAGTCTTCTGAATACATTTCCGATGAATAAATAAAAAGAGGTTTTTAAAGTCTTGAGTCCATCCCAAAACCTTAAAAACCCCTTATCTACCATGTACTTTTCAAGCTTACTTTTCAATTTTCTCCAACCACGCCACCGTTTCCACATGCGCCGTATGCGGGAACATGTCGACCGGAGTCACTTCCATCAAGCGATAGCCATGGTCGGCGAGGTAACGCATATCACGCGCTTGTGTCGCAACATTACACGAGACGTATACGATTCGCTTCGGTCCCATCTCGACCATCGTCTCAAGGAACGATTCGGCACAGCCTTTACGTGGTGGGTCGACGACGATGACGTCCGGGTTCACGCCATCTTTCTTCCACTGTGGGAGCACATCTTCCGCTGCACCACATGCGTACGTCACATTGTCGATCTCATTGACGAGCGCATTCTGTTTCGCATCCTCGATTGCTTCTGGAACGACTTCAACACCATACACGTGCGCCGCTTTCCGGGCGAGGAAAAGGCTGATCGTCCCGATACCGCAATAGGCATCGACGACTTGTTCCGTACCTGACAGTTGTGCGTACTCTAACGCCTTCCCGTACAGCTTCTCCGTTTGAACCGGGTTGACTTGGAAGAACGAGTGCGGAGAAATCGTGAACGTGAGTCCTGCGATTTTATCCTCAATTGTCTCGTGGCCGTAGAGCAACTTGTTCGTCGCCCCGAGGATGACGTTCGTCTTGTCCGGGTTGACGTTTTGCATGATCGACGTCACGTCCGGAAGACGTTCGACGATATCGGCGACGATCTCATTCACGCCTTTTAGTTTCGTCGTCTTCGTGATCAGGACGATCATCAGTTCACCCGAATGGTACCCGTAACGGGCCATGACGTGACGGATAACTCCACGTCCTGTCTTCTCGTCATACGCCGGTACGCCACGTGCGTCCAACACATCACGGACGACTTGAATCGCCTTGTCATTACGCTCATCTTGAATCAGACATTCGCTCATCTCGACGATATCATGCGAACGAGGACGATAAAAGCCTGAGACGAGACGGTCCCCTTCTTGTTTGAACGGGACTTGTGCCTTGTTGCGGTAGCGCCAAGGTTCTGGCATCCCAATCGTGTCATGGACCGGCACGTCGAACTGACCGAGACGCTTGAGCGCGTCGACGACGCGTTCTCGTTTTTGGCGAAGTTGCCCTTCATAACTGAAGTGTTGCAGCTGACAGCCGCCACATTGATAAAAGATCGGGCACGGTGGCTCGACCCGGTCCGCGCTCGCTTCTTTCACGTTCAACAATCGGGCGAACCCGTACTGCTTGTTCGTCTTCGTCACGACGATTTCGACCGTCTCTCCCGGCAACGCGTTCGGCACGAACAACGTATAGCCGTCAACACGTGCCACACCCGCCCCTTCATGGGTCAGGTCGTGGACGTGGACATCGAGACGATCATTCTTTTTCACTGGTAGCATACGAATGCTCCTTCCATTACAAATAGGAATGACTGATGTCGTCATTCCTATCTTTTCACTCTGCTTTATCGAGCGAAACATTGAACAATTGCTTGATCATCTGTTCGCGTTCATATTGTGCATTCAAATCTTCCATCTCGCGGATTCGAGCGTTCGGTGCGAGCACCGTCAAGTGACGGAACAAGTTCCGCATCTCACCTGTGCACTCCCCGCCATACTCGCCGTCGATGTTTAGACTCATCGGCTCGGTCGTCTTCATCCGGACGCGGCTCGTCTTCACATGCTCGACGAGTGAGCTGGATAAATGCTCACCCCGGAGGAGAAGGCGGACGACGTGGATGAATTCGAACAAGTTACATTTCCGAAGGATAAATAAATCAAACAATCCGTCATTCAACGACGCGTGTGGTGAGATTTTTTCAAATCCACCGACCGAGTTCGAGTTCGATGTGAGGAAGACCATGACCTCGCCTTGGAACGTTCCTTCATCGTGCTCAAGTTCGATATACGTCGGTTTGATGAGTGGTAGTTTCTCCATTCCCTTCACGTAATAGGCGAGCTGTCCGAGTGCCGTCTTCAACTTCGATGGCACTTCATACGAGAGCTCGGTCATGATACCACCACCGGCGATATTGATGAAATAGTGGATGTCACCTTTCTCGCCTTCGATTTCCCCAAGGTCGACCGGCATCTCGAATCCGTCACAGATGACGTCGAGTGCACCGACCACACTTAGTGGAATCCGCATCGCCCGGGCAAAGTCGTTCGTCGTCCCGACCGGAATGAGTCCGATCGTCGGACGATTCTCTAGCGGGGCGAGCCCTGAGATGACTTCGTTCAATGTCCCGTCTCCGCCTGCGGCGATGATGAGGTCGAACTCGGCCGCTGAGGCCCGTTTTGCTTCGAGCGTGGCATCACCAATCGCTTTCGTCGCATACGTCGACGTCTCATAACCCGCATCCTCGAGGCGGTTCAAAATGTACGGGAGTTCCCGTTTGATCACTTCTTTACCAGATGTCGGGTTATAAATGACCCGCGCACGTTTCCGTTGCATATTGATTCTCTCCCCTATGCTCAACTCGAGCGAAAAGCGAGACACAAGTGTCTCGCCGCCTGCTTAGCGTTTTGCGATCTCTTCGTGGAACAAGCCATCGAGGAGTGCCGGGTTCGCCATCCCTTTCGTCTGTTTCATGATTTGGCCGATGATGAAGCCTTTCGCACGGTCTTTCCCGTTCTTGAAGTCTTCGATCATTTGCGGATGCGCCTCGAACAATTCGAGGATGTAGCCACGGAGTAAGTTCTCGTCCGAGATTTGGGCGAGTCCGTTCGCTTCCACATACGCTTTCGGCTCAGCGCCTTCTTCCATCATCGCCGTGAAGACACGCTTCGCGATTTTCGATGAAATCGTCCCTTCCGCAATCAAGCGGATGAGCTCAGCGAGTGATTCCGGTGTCAACTTCATCGTCTCGACCGTTTCATCCGACTTGTTCAAGTGACCGAGCACTTCACCCATGAGCCAGTTCGCTGCCGCTTTCGGCTCCGCACCGGCCGCTGTCGTCGCTTCGAAGAAGTCCGAGAACTCACGCGTTGACGTGAGGGCTTTTGCGTCGTATGCCGAGAGACCGTATTGGCTCATGTAGCGTTCACGACGAGCTGCCGGCATCTCTGGAATCGTCGCGCGGATGCGCTCTTTCCATGCCTCATCGATTTCGAGACGGACGAGGTCCGGTTCTGGGAAGTAACGGTAGTCCGCTGCCCCTTCTTTGACACGCATGAGAATCGTCTTTTTCGCCGCTTCGTCGTAACGGAGCGTCTCTTGACGCATGACGCCACCAGAGAGAAGCAATTTGCGATGACGCGTCTCTTCATAGTCGAGTGCCTTTAAGACGTTTGAGAACGAGTTCAAGTTCTTGAGCTCTGTCTTCGTACCGAACTTCTCCTGCCCGAATGGACGGACCGAGATGTTACAGTCACAGCGAAGCGACCCTTCTTCCATCTTGACGTCCGAGACGCCAGCGAACGAGAGGACTTCTTTCAAGCGCTCGAGATACGCGACCGCATCTTTCGGTGAGCGCATGTCTGCTTCACTGACAATCTCGATGAGTGGTGAACCGGTCCGGTTGAAGTCGACGACCGAGTGTTTCTCGCCCGTGTGGTTCATCTTCCCGGCATCTTCTTCTAAATGCACGCGCTCGATGCGGAATCGTTTCATCTCTCCGTCCACTTCGACGTCGACGTGACCGTTTGAACCGATTGGCTTATCAAACTGCGAGATTTGATACGCTTTCGGCGTGTCTGGGTAGAAGTAGTTCTTGCGGTCGAACTTCGTATCTGTCGCAATCTCACAGTTGAGTGCCATTGCCGCTTTGATGGCGAGGTTGACCGCTTCTTCGTTCAATTTAGGCAAGACGCCCGGGTGTCCGAGACAAATCGGACACGTCTGTGTATTCGTTTCGGCACCGTAAGTGCGTGAGCAGCCACACCAAATCTTCGACTTCGTGCTCAGCTCGGCGTGCACCTCGATCCCGATGATCGTTTCAAAGTTCATCGTACGTCCTCCTTAGAGCTGTGGCATCTTGAAACCGCCGTTTGCTTGTTCAAAAGCATGGGCCACGCGGTAAAGTGTTGATTCATCAAAGTAGTTCCCGATAATTTGAAGACCGACCGGGAGACCTTCTGAAAGACCTGCCGGAACTGAGATAGCCGGGATACCGACCAAGTTGACCGGAATCGTCATGATATCGTTCGCGTACATCGTGAGCGGATCGTCGAGCTGTTCCCCGAGTTTGAACGCTGTCGTCGGAGCAGTTGGTCCAACGATGGCATCATACTCTTCGAACACTTTCGCGAAGTCCTGCTTCATGAGGGTACGGACTTGTTGGGCTTTCTTGTAGAACGCATCGTAGTAACCAGAGCTGAGGGCATATGTCCCGAGCATGATCCGGCGTTTGACCTCGTCCCCGAACCCTTGTTCACGCGAATATGTGAACACTTCGTCGAGCGTGTCCGCTTCGGCGCGACGTCCGTAACGGATACCGTCGAAACGAGCCAAGTTTGAAGAGGCTTCTGACGAGGCGAGCAAGTAGTACGCCGAGAGGGCATACTTCACAGACGGAATCGAAACCGTCTCAATCGTCGCACCGAGAGACTTGAGCGTCTCGATCGCTTTTTCAATCTGTTCACGGACACCAGGCGCGACACCTTCTGCCATGAATTCTTCTGGAAGTGCGAACTTCATGCCCGTCAAATCCTGGTTGAGCGCTGCCGTATAGTCCGGCACCTCGACTTCAGCCGACGTCGAGTCCATGTCGCAATGACCCGCAATCGTATTCAATAAGTAAGCATTGTCTTCGACCGTGCGCGTGAGCGGGCCGATTTGGTCGAGTGACGACGCGAAGGCGACGAGACCGAAACGTGAGACGAGACCGTATGTCGGCTTCATCCCGACGACACCACAATATGCGGCTGGTTGACGAATCGAACCACCCGTATCCGAACCGAGGCTGAAGAGGACTTGCCCAGCTGCGACCGATGCCGCTGAACCGCCTGAAGAACCTCCTGGTACACGAGTCGGGTCCCATGGGTTACGGACAGGCTTGAACGCTGAGTTCTCGTTTGATGAACCCATCGCGAACTCGTCCATGTTCAACTTCCCGATTGTGAGGGCACCGGCGTCATGAAGACGCTCGACGACCGTCGCATCGTGTGCCGGGACGAAGTTCTCAAGGAACGTCGAGGCACATGTCGTCCGCATCCCTTTTGTGACGATGTTGTCTTTCACACCGATCGGCATCCCAAAGAGCGGGTTGTCTGACATCTTTGCGAGCTCATCCATGCGCTTCGCTTGCTCGAACGCATCCTCATTGAGCGTCAAAAACGCACCGATTTGATCATCAGTCGCTTCGATGCGGTCGAACGACTCTTTGACGAGGTCCGTGACCGTGACTTCGCCTTCTTTTAATAACGTATGCAGTTTCGCTACACCGTGGTCAAATAAACTCATGAAAGGCCTCCTTACTCAAAGACTGCAGGGACACGGACTTGACCGTTCTCCCAGTCAGGTGCCATCCGTTCGACTTCCTCACGTGGAAGCGATGGACGGACCTCGTCTTTGCGTAGTACGTTTTTCAAATCTAGGGCATGGGTCGTCGGTTCGACGCCCGTTGTATCCAGCTCATCGAGTTGCTCGGCAAACTCGAGAATTTTTGTCAATTGCTCCGTGAAGTGCGTCACTTCTTCATCCGTGATCGCAAGTCGGGCAAGTCCGGCGACGTGCCGAACTTCAGCTTCTGTAATACGAGCCAAAATTCCCACCTCCAACAGTTTTCAATACATCGTTCATTATCATACCACTTTTTCATAAGACAAAAAAGGAAATCTATCTTGTGAGAAAATGTCTCCTTTTTGAGAAACTAGGGAAATCTTCTCCGAATATTGACCCGCTTTCGAAATCAGCTATACGGTCGATGTGCGATTCTGATTATGCTAATGGTAGAAAAGATTCGTAAGGAGGAATCGTATGTCGATTCGGAATAAACTCATCACTGCGTTTAGCATCATGTTTGTGCTGCTCCTCGGTGTAAGCGGTTACTCTTGGTATGCCTTGAACGCATCAAAAGCAGCCCAAGAAGACATGACCATCTCCTGGGTGCCAGGCATGGACCAGATTCATCAAGTCGATAAGCAACTGCTCGAAATCCGTCGTCATTTGATTCGTCACGCTCTCGTGGATGACGCGGTGACGAAACAAAACATCGAACGGGACATTCAAGCATCCGTCGCCATTTTGGAACAACGGATGGACGGCTATGAAGCGACGATTATCATGGAAGAAGATCAACAGCTCTTCGATGAAGCCCGTGCGAATTGGGATAACTTCCAAACGGTCATGAATGAACTCATTCGTATTTCAAATGAAGACGGTACAGAGGCCGCAGAGGCGTATATTCGCGATACGGCAACGGCAAGTGCCGATACGCTTTCGAACTCTCTCGGTCTTCTCGTCAACTTGAACCGTGAAGCGATTCAGTCGGACACAGCCGCAGCAGCTAAGATGTTTGAGCAAGTTCAGATGACGCTCTTCATCGTGCTCGGCGTCGCGGCTGTCATGACGATCCTCATGATGCTCTTCATCTTCCGCTCCATCTTCGAGCCGCTCAAAGAGTTCAAGACGAAGATGCATGAGCTCGCCACGAGCGATGGCGATTTGACGACATCGATTCCTGTGAAGCGCCGTGACGAGTTCGCCGGACTCGCACGTGACTTCAACCAGTTCATCGCCAACTTGCGTCAGTTGATTCTTCAAGTGAACGACGTGACGACAGGAGTGACGAAGCAATCTACTCATATGTATGAAGAGTTGAAAGAACTCGACACGTATATGACGACGACCGCTGCGACGACAGAAGACTTGACCGCCGGTATGCAACAGACGGCTGCCAGCGCGCAAGAGATGAACGCATCAGCCTCGGATATGGAGCGGACGATTCATCACATCGTGACGATGGCCGATGAGCGAAAAACCGAAGCGAGACAAATCGATGAGCGTGCCCTCTCCCTCAAATCACATGCGGTAGAGGCGAAAGAGAATGCCATCAGCGTCCTTCAGTCGACACGTACGAACTTAGAGAAAGCGATGCAAGATGCGAAAGCCGTGCGTGAGATCGCGACGCTCACGAACGACATCCTCGACATCGCCGCGCAGACGAACCTCTTGTCACTCAATGCATCGATTGAAGCGGCTCGTGCCGGAGAGGCCGGACGCGGATTCGCCGTCGTCGCCGACGAGATTCGAAAACTCGCCGAAACGAGCCGGGCGACCGTCGAACGCATTCAAGTCATCTCGACGACCGTCCTTCATTCGGTCGACCATTTGAACGAGAGTTCTGGACAGATGCTCCACTTCCTCGACACGAACGTCTTGAAAGATTATGACCAACTTGAAGAGGCAGCCGGACAATATAGCGAGGACGCAGGTCGCTTCGAAACGACCGCGACCGAGTTCGCCGCTGCTGCCGGGGAGCTCGAACAATTGACGTCTAACATGATCGGCGTCATCCAAGACGTCGCAACGACCGTCAACAACGGGGCACTCGGTACGCAAGAAATTGCTGAAAAAGTGACGATGTCCGTCGAACGTTTCGCCGAGTTGAATCATGCGACGGAACAGTCGCAACAAAAGATGGAAGAACTTGATTCACTGATTCGCCAATTCAAGGTATGACAAAAACCCGCCGACACGTGTAGTCCGGCGGGTTTTCTCATCAAGCGGCAGATGACTGCCGTTCTTTTTTCCGTTCGAGTTCGAATCGTTTTGTCTCGGCGACGACCACACCTGAGAGAAACAAGAGTCCAATCAAGTTCGGGATAGCCATGAGACCGTTGAACACATCCGAGATCGACCAGATCAAATTCAAGTTCGTCGTCATCGCACCGAGTCCCGCGACTAAAATGTAGAGGACACGATACGGGACGATCACTTTTTCCCCGAGTAAATAATACGCTGAACGTTCACCGTAATAACACCAACCGAGGACGGTCGAATAGGCGAAGAAGACAAGCGAGATCGTCACGATGATTTCGCCAATAGGTCCTAAGAAGTAAGCGAACGAGGCTTGCGTCAAGGCAATCCCTTCAAGCCCTTCCGTATATTGACCACCCATAACGATCGTGAGTCCCGTGATAGAACAGACGATGAGTGTGTCAATCAACACTTGTGTCATCGAGACGAGTGCTTGACGTCCCGGGAAGTCGGTCTTCGCTGCCGCGGCCGCAATCGGTGCAGATCCAAGTCCTGCCTCGTTAGAGAACACACCGCGCGCGACCCCGTAGCGAATCGCGGCACCTAATGCACCCCCACCGATGGCTTCGGCACTGAATGTGCTCGAGAACATCGTCGACAAGGCACCTGGTACCAATTCAAGGTTCATGATGAGAATCACGAGCCCGCTCCCGACATATGCGAAAATCATGAACGGGACGAAGATTCCGACGACTTTCCCGATTGATTTGACACCACCTAAGATGACGAATGCCGTGACCGCCATCATGACGATCCCTGTCACAACCATTGGGACGTTGAACGAATTGTTCAAGGCGAGACTGATCGAGTTCGTCTGGACTCCGTTCCCAATCCCAAAGGCTGCGACCGATGCAAAGACGGCGAACAAGACGCCGAGCCATTTTTTCTTCAAGCCGTGTTCTAAGTAGTACATCGGACCCCCGGCAATTTCGCCTCGTTCATCGACGACACGATATTTGACGGCAAGGATGGCCTCCGCATATTTCGTCGCCATCCCGACGAAACCAGATAACCACATCCAAACGACAGCACCCGGTCCCCCGAGGACAATCGCCGTCGCGACACCGACCATGTTTCCGGTACCGACCGTGGCCGCCAATGCCGTCATAAGTGCTTGGAAATGCGAGATGTCCCCACGTTGCTTTTTCTTCGGTTGTTCTGGTTTTGGTATAAATGCCTCTTTCAGACCGACCCCAAGTCGCGTCACTTGGATAAATCCGAGACGGACTGTCAAGAAAATCCCTGTCCCGACAAGTAATATGAGTAAATGTGGCCCCCATACGAGATTGGATAAACTCGTCAGCCAACTTTCAATTTGATTCACCGTGTTGCTCTCCTCCTACGTTCTTGATTTGAGCGCTCTCCCTATATTTTTCAGAACATTCACAATCGAGTCAAGGTAGCCTATATTAAGAAAACGCTTTCAAAGCGTTATATAATTGTAATATTTTCCCTGAACCCTTGTATCTAAAAGAATCTTAAAATTTATTTCGAAATATGATTGTAATATATCTCAGAATCCATAAACAGCGATTTTACAATCCATACGAATCGTTGATCGATAGACTGTACCTCAACGAGAAATCGATTCGTCGCGAAAGAAAAAACTGCTCGTGGCGGCTTTAGAGCAATGACCAAGTACAGCTAGGCGAGACTCCTGAGTGAATAGCAAGCAGCGACCGAAAGTCGCGATGTAGCTCACTGCTTGCCCCTAGGAAAGCGAGCCGTGCCTAGCTTGGGTACAAAAAAGACTGTAGACCTATATTGTCTACAGTCTGAAACCGCTCATGACCTTGCCTTCAGTTTCTCGTTTTACGAACGAATGGCAGCCACGACTTCTTCGACGTGCCCCTTCACTTTGACGTTGCGCCACTCCTCTTCGATATAGCCGTCCTCGTTGATCAAGAAAGTCGAACGGACGATGCCGTAATATTCTTTCCCGTAATTTTTCTTCAACTGCCAGACGCCGTAAAGCTCGGACACTTCATGATCCTCGTCGACGAGCAAATCAAATGGGAGGTCATTCTTGGCGATAAAGTTTTGATGTTTCTTTTGACTGTCGGCCGATACCCCAAGGACGACCGCGCCTTCCATCTTCGGCAACGCATCGCGGAAATCGCATGCCTCCGTCGTACAACCAGGTGTCGAATCTCGAGGATAGAAGTATAAGACGACTTTCTTGCCGAGATAGTCCTTTAATGAAACCATTTCTCCATTTTGGTTCGGTAATGAAAATGTTGGTGCGAGCATCTGCTGTTCCTCCTTAGCCAAACGACGGGTCGACGAGTTGTTCGTCAAAGCCATCGATTGCTTCTTCTAGTTTTGTCTTTAACGGGTCAAGCACTTCGATATACTCGACTGGATCTTCCGTTGCAGCCGCTTTTCGGAGCGTCTCCTCGTTACCCGTGTACCACGTCTCATACGCTTTGAAATAGTCGGTCATGATGGTTTGGTTCTCCTCGACCGTCAACGTTTCCGCCATGAGTAGGAAGACGTTATTGTCTGCCTCGAGCGCCATATAGTCCGTCTGTGCGTTGACTCGGTCATAGATCGGACCAGCCTCATCTTCCGGAATCTCGGCGAGCCGGGCGTTCGCTTCAGCATTCACTCCGTACTCGTTCGCCTGGACCCCGATGAGCAACTCCCCGACCTCGGCAATCACGTCTTTCGGTAAAGCGGCCGGCGTGATGACGAGTGACCACTCATCCCCTTCCTTCACGGCTACTTTACTGAGCCGGTTCGGGAGCGGGTTCCCTTCTTCATCGGTCATCTCATGGACAAGGAACGCCACGTCTTCCTCTTCATTCACCCAGCTCTTATAAATCTCACCAGGGGACAATTGACGGGTGACAGCCCCAGTCGCCGGAATCTCAGTCAACCGGCCAGCATAATCGATCGAGGCGAGTGCCTCGGCATCTCCAGACTCGAGCGCCGTCTGATAGTCTGCGTACACTTCCGTGACAGCGTCCGGCAATGCGCGGTCTGTCTCTTCTACCACCGTCTCTCCCTCGTTTCCACATGCCCCGAGCATGAGGACAAGGAGTAGCGGAATGAACCATTTTTTCATGTTGTTCGTCCTTTCTAAAGCCGTGTTCTCCCCCATCCTACCATGACTCGATTTCTCGCTCCAATGCCATGTGTTTCTGGAAAATTGTTTCACTAGGATTTCTACGATAATTTCGATACAATACAGACGTAAGCGCTTTAACGCTCAACATCACTTTAAGGGGGAACGAGAATGATTCCATACAAACATGAACCATTCACAGACTTTACACAGAAAGAGAATGCCGATGCGATTCAGGCGGCAATCGAGAAAGTGAACGGTGAGCTCGGGAAAGACTATCCGCTCGTAATTGGTGGGGAAAAGGTTACGACGGAAGGTAAAATCACGTCTTACAACCCGGCTAACAAAGAAGAAGTGATCGGTCGCGTGTCAAAAGCGAACCAAGAGCTCGCAGAACGTGCGATGCAAGAAGCACTCACAGCATTTGACTCATGGCGCCATGTCGACCCGGCTGTCCGCGCAGACGTCTTGTTCAAAGCAGCGAACATCGTCCGCAAACGTAAGCATGAGTTCTCGGCTTACCTCGTCAAAGAAGCAGGTAAACCGTGGAATGAAGCCGATGCGGATACAGCGGAAGCAATCGACTTTATGGAATATTATGCACGTCAAATGCTCGAACTCAAGCCAGGTAAGAAAGTCGAGAGCCGTCCAGGCGAATACAACCGATATGACTACATCCCACTCGGGGTCGGGATCGTCATCAGCCCATGGAACTTCCCGTTCGCAATCATGGCCGGTACAGCGGTTGCGGCCATCGTTGCCGGTAACACGATTCTCTTGAAACCAGCTTCGACGACGCCGATCGTCGCTGCGAAATTCGTCGAAGTGATGGAAGAGGCAGGTCTTCCAAAAGGCGTACTCAACTTCATCCCAGGTCCGGGTGCAGAAGTCGGGGACTACCTCGTCGACCATCCGAAGACACGTTTCATCAGCTTCACAGGATCGCGTGATGTGGGACTCCGCATCAACGAACGTGCCTCTAAATTGAACGAAGGTCAAATTTGGCTCAAACGCGTGATCGCGGAAATGGGCGGAAAAGATACGATCGTCGTCGACGAATCAGCCGACCTCGAGCTCGCTGCTCAATCGATCGTGAAATCGGCATTCGGTTTCTCTGGTCAGAAGTGTTCGGCTTGTTCACGTGCCGTCATCGTCGACAGCGTCTATGATACGGTACTCGACCGCGTCGTCGAACTCACGAACGAACTCTCTGTCGGAAACACAGAGAAGAACGAACACTTCATGGGTCCGGTCATCGATGCATCGGCCTTCAAGAAGATCACATCGTACTTCGATGTCGCAAAAGAAGAAGGGCGCATCGTCGCAGGTGGGAAAGCGGACGACTCGACAGGCTACTTCATCGAACCGACTGTCGTCGCAGACGTCGACCCGAAAGCACGTCTCATGCAAGAAGAGATTTTCGGACCAATCGTCGCCTTCACGAAAGCGAAAGACTTCAAAGAAGCAATCGATATCGCGAACAACACAGAATACGGCTTGACAGGTGCGGTCCTCACACGTGACCGGATGAATCAAGAATATGCTCGCCAAAACTTCCACGTTGGGAACCTCTACTTCAACCGTGGTTGCACAGGCGCAATCGTCGGCTATCAGCCGTTCGGTGGATTCAACATGTCAGGTACGGATTCAAAAGCAGGTGGCCCGGATTACATCCAACTCCACATGCAAGCGAAAACAACATCTGAAACGTTCTAATCAAAAAGGAGACGTTCCCTCGGGGAGCGTCTCCTTTATTAGTGGGCTTTAAATGTCTGATCGAACATAATGGCGATTTCTTCTTGATGTAGCAGGAATAACTCGAACAAGGTCGGGTCGAACGCCCCTTCCATATCTCGCATCGCAAGAATCGCATCCTCATGAGAATAGGCCGGTTTATACGGGCGGACCGTCCGCAGCGCGTCATAGACGTCGATGATGGTGACGATTCGAGCCGCAAGCGGGATGTCCTCCCCTTTCAGTCCTTGATTGTACCCCGTTCCGTCCCAACGTTCGTGATGATACAGTGCGATGTGATAGGCCATTTGAATGAAGTAGTTCTGAGGGAACTGCATCTGCAAATCTTTCAACACTTCGCCGCCGACACGCACGTGGTCGCGCATGAACACCCATTCCTGGTCGGACAGTTTATTTGCTTTGAGTAAAATCGCGTCCGGAACAGAGATTTTGCCGATGTCATGGAGCGGTGCCGCGAGACGGATCCCTTCGATGAAGAGCGGCGTGGCGTCCGGATGATGGTGATCGTATAAAATCGTCGCGAACAACGTCGACAGATCTTGCACCCGCTCGATATGGTTCCCCGTCTCGTTGTTACGGAGTGCGGAGAGGCGTAACAGGGTGCGGACAAGCCCCTCTTGATAATCGATCAACTCTTTTTCGCGCTCGGCAAGGACACGTTGCGCTTCTTCCCGTCCCGCCTCGATACGGTGTCGCTCGACCGCACCGAGTAGCGCATTGCTGAAGTCTTGTAGTGCCTGTTGTTCATACTCCGTGTACGTCCGTTCCGAGATGACGGAATCAAACCCGACAAATCCCTGACACGACTTTCCTTGCATCATCGGGACCGCGAGCAAACTTTGAATCGCTTGCGGTTCTAAGATGGCGCGGACGGCGCTTCCTTCAGGTAGATCGGCGACCCGTGGAATATACATCGTCTCACCTGCCACATGGGTATTCACCCACTCGGGCAGCACATCAATCGGCACGTCTTGAAGATTGTCCATTTCAGCCGTGATTCCTTCAGCGCACCATTCGAATGTGTTGTGGCAGACTTGATTCGTAAAATCGTAATCGAAGACATAGACGCGGTCGACCGCGAAATAATGTCCGAGTTCGGCTAGCGATTGGTCAACCCGCTTTTTGAAATCCGCAATCTCTGTTGTCAAAAAGCGATTGAGGAGTGACGAAAGCAGGTGATGGAGTCGCTCTTGTTGTTGTAACTGTAACGTCAATGATTCGTGCGAAGTTGCCATGTGCCAAACCTCCCTTATCGTTCAAATACATGCATTCATTCCATGCACTTATTTTACCCAATTTTCAGTTTTTTTATCCTAGTTTATCCATTTGAAAAACCGGGTGGTCGCCACCCGGTTTTGATTAGACTTGCTTTAACAGATTGGCCATCTCGATGGCGGAAGTCGCCGCTTCCCACCCTTTGTTACCTGCTTTTGTTCCCGCACGCTCAATCGCCTGCTCAATCGTCTCCGTCGTCAACACACCAAAGATGACCGGGACTTCGGATTGATAGCTCGCCTGGGCGATCCCTTTTGCCGCTTCGTTACAGACGTAATCAAAATGCGGGGTCGCACCACGGATGACGGCTCCGAGCGTGATGACCGCGTCGTATTTTTTGCTCATCGCCATTTTTTTCGCGACGAGGGGGAGTTCAAATGCACCCGGGACGAACGCAAGCGATACATCCTCTTCTTTCACCCCATGACGTCTCAAGGCATCCTTCGCCCCGTCAAGCAGACGCATCGTAATCAAGTCGTTGAACCGTCCGACGACGATTCCAATCTTTAATCCTTCTCCAACCAAATTTCCTTCAAATGTATAGGTCATGTCCATTATCCTCCAATATGATTCATTTTGAGTTGTTTCGTCAGCCGATACGATTCGTTCGCTTCATGCGCACCGACATGAATCGGAACGCGTTCGACGACCGTGATGCCACAGGATTCCAAGGCATCGACTTTCTCGGGGTTGTTCGTCATGAGCCGGACATGGGTGACGCCAAGGTCACGCAGCATCGCCGCGCTCACTCGGTAGTCCCGAAGGTCCGGATGCAATCCGAGCGCCACATTCGCCTCGACCGTGTCCAATCCGTTCTCTTGAAGGGCGTACGCCTTCAATTTGTTCAACAGTCCGATGCCTCGCCCTTCTTGACGCATATAGAGCACGATGCCCGATTCCTGCTCGATTCGTGTCATCGCCGCGTCGAGTTGCGGTCCGCAGTCACATCGGAACGAGCCGAAGACGTCACCGGTCAGACACTCGGAATGAATGCGAACGAGCGGGACTTCTTCGAGCGTTTCCGTCACGAGCGCCACATGCTCTTCACGATCCATTCGATTCTCATACCCCATCATGCGAAACGTTCCTTTCGAGGAAGGTAGAGACACGTCCGCAACACGTGTGACGAGGTTCGTCTCCATATATCGAACGATCGCTTCGATGGTGATGAATGCCAACCCGTGGCGTTCGGCGACTTGGACTAAATCCGGTACGCGCGCCATCTCCCCGTCTTCTCGAATGATTTCACAGATGACTGCGACCGGCTCACTTCCTGCGAGTCGCGCCAGGTCGACGGACGCTTCGGTATGACCTCGTCGAACGGAGACGCCTCCCTTTTTCGCAATCAACGGGAACAGATGTCCCGGACGTTGAAAATCGGACGGACGGGACGATGGGTTCGCTAACTCACGAACGGTGTGAGACCGTTCACTCGCCGAGATGCCAGTCGTCGAATCGATATGGTCAACACTGACCGTGAAGGCGGTACCGTGTGGGTCCGTACTGTTCGTTACCATCGGCGCGAGGTCGAGACGAACTGCCACTTCTTCTGCGATGGCGCTACAGACGAGCCCTTTCCCTTCCGTGATCAAAAAGTTCATCGTTTCCGGCGTCATCTTGTCACCGAGTACGACAAAGTCCCCTTCATTCTCACGGTCCTCGTCATCCACGACGATGATGGGACGCCCTCGTCTCAGTTCCTCAATCGCCAGTTCAATCGAATCAAACATTACCATCCCGCCTTTCCATATCCTTGTTCTGTCAAGGACTCGAGCGTCATCTTCGACTGCCCGACGACCTTTTCCATATATTTTGCTAACAGATCACATTCTAAATTGACTAAATCACCCGTCTGTTTCATCCCAAGCACGGTCTCGCTGTACGTGTGCGGGATCAAGGACAAGGTAAACCCACGTTCCGACACGTCAAACACGGTCAAACTCGTCCCATCTACACATATCGAACCTTTCGGGACGATGTAGGAAAGGAGCGCGCGATCACATTGGATGTCGATATAGACGGCATTCGCGAGCGGTCGTTTCTTCGTGATGCGCCCGACCCCGTCGACATGTCCGGATACGAAATGTCCACCAAACCGTCCGTTCGCCGGCATCGCCCGTTCGAGATTGACTTGTGTTCCCGGCTTGACCCCATCTAGGCTCGAGGCCTTCAACGTTTCTGGCATGACATCGACTGAGAACGTCGCGTCATCGAACGTCGTCACCGTGAGGCAGATCCCATTCACGGCTATGCTGTCCCCGAGCTTCACATCGTCAAGCACTTTCACAGCGGACAAGACGAGTCGTAAAGACGGTCCGTTGCGCTTGACCGCTTTGACCGATCCGATTTCTTCTACGATTCCCGTGAACATCAGAGCGCCCCCTTTCGAAGGACGACTTTTAGGTCGGGACCAATCGTTTCAACCTGATGGATTGTAAAACGGGATATCCCATCGATCGTCCCTTCCTGCTGTGAGCGATAGACGCCATGTTTTCCACCGAACACCCGTGGTGATTGATAGGCGACCCATTCGTCCACGTAGCCTCCATCAAGAAGGGAAGTGACGAGCGTCGGTCCGGCCTCGATCAACACACGCCCGATTCCATTTGCGTATAGCGTCTCAAGAACCGTACCGAGTGACGTGTAATCGAATAATTCGATTCCGGCGGCTTTGGCTCGTTCACGTCGTTCGGCTTCATCTGACGAAGTGAAGAGGAGCACCGGGACGTCTTCGGCGGTACGTGCTAACGTACTGGCGAACGGTAACCTAAGGTCACGGTCGAGCACCACTCGTTTCGGCT
This sequence comes from Exiguobacterium sp. AT1b, assembly GCF_000023045.1. GTDB lineage: Bacteria > Bacillota > Bacilli > Exiguobacteriales > Exiguobacteriaceae > Exiguobacterium. The sequence continues at coordinate 948,055 of NC_012673.1, forward strand.
GACGCGTCACGCGGTCCAATCGAACCGTGAGCGATGGGTCATCCGCGAGCACCGTGCCAATCCCGGTCAATATCGCATCGACCGTGGCACGAAGTTCATGCACATCACGACGGGCTTCTGAACTCGTCACCCATTGACTCTCCCCCGTCTCTAAGGCGACTTTGCCATCGAGACTCGTCGCCGTCTTCAAGATGACGTATGGTCGTTTCGTTTCAAGCGACCGCAAGAACGCCGGATTCAAGGCACGCGCTTCCGCCTCAAGCAACCCCACATCGACTTCGACACCGGCCGCTTGCAGACGCATGATCCCGTTGCCTGCGACGAGCGGGTTCGGATCTTTCATGGCGATGACGACGCGTTTGATACCCGATTCCACAATCAGATCGGCGCACGGCGGTGTCTTGCCATGATGTGAGCACGGTTCGAGCGTGACATATAAGGTCGCCCCATACGCAGCCGCACCGGCCATTCGGATCGCATGCACTTCAGCATGTGGTTCGCCCGCCTTAAGATGGGCACCCATCCCAACGATGCGTCCGTCTTTCACGAGAACGGCACCGACGAGTGGATTGACGCCGGTCTGTCCATCGGCTGATTTCGCCAATTGAATGGCCTGTTCCATGTACTGTTTCATCGTTCTCCCTCCTTTTTCCGTACAAACAAAAGACCCTAAGGAGCGGTCCTTAGGGTCTTGGTGGGAGGGTTTCGTCGACTTTTTGGCAAGCCAAATAAACGTTTTCTATACAGAAAAGCGTACGACGAAGAGCAGGTCACGCGGACCTGTTTTTTGTTCCTTCTCCCATCCAGACTATACTGTCGGCTCTAGAGTCTCACTAGATCCACCGTTCGCACACGTGCGCCCGGGTCACGGACTTAGGGCATGGGCCCATCACCGCCGGTTGGGAATTTCACCCGACCCCGAAGGAATATTTGTTTGTACACGTTTACTGTATCGCAATTGTTTTTATTTCGCAAAACAAAAAACGCTACTCGTGAGAGTAGCGCCTCGATTATGCGAGAAAGAGGACGACGAGAAGCCCAGCAATCCAGCAGTAATATGAGAAATACTTCAATTCGCCTTTTGCCATGATGTGCTGGAACCACTTCAACGAAATGGCGGTCAACACGTATGAGGCGATGAATGCCAAGAGGAGCGGACCGAACAAGTCACGCGTGTCCGGGTTGGTGAACAACGTCGGGCCGTCCAAAATCATCGTCCCGAGACTGATCGGAATGAACAGGAAGAACGAGAATCGAAGCGCCGACTCCTGTTTGATCCCAAGGAGCATCGCCATGACGATGGTCGCACCGGAACGGCTGATTCCGGGAATGAGTGCCACAGCTTGGGCAAGTCCGATCAACACGGCGTCGCGTAATGTGATGCCACCATCGCCCTTGTTTCCTCGCATGTTCCGAATGAACCAAAGGGCGAGTCCTGTGATGATGAGCGTATAGCCGACTGTCGCCACGCCACCAAGTACTTCTCCAATCCAGTCTCCGAACAGGACGCCGAGCACACCGGCTGGAACGGTCGCGACAAGCAACAATCCGATGAATTTCACATCGACCATCGTCTCATCCGACCGGTCTTTCTTAAATAAAAACGTCCATAGACTCATGATGAGACGAACGACGTCTTGACGATAGATTGTTAAAACCGCAAGAAGCGATGCAAAGTTTACGAAAACTTCAAATGACAATCCCGGCAAGTCGATGTTAAATAGTTCTTGGAAGATGACAAGATGTCCGCTCGATGAGATCGGAATCGGCTCTGTGAACCCTTGAATCAATCCAAGTAACGTATAAAATAACCAAACTGTCATAGTGATGATCCTCTTTTCTGTTTTTTGCTCAATGCGGCTATTTTAGCAGAATCGGTCTTTCATTGACCAGCTTATAAATTTTTTTGACGTAATTTCAATATTTGATTGATTAGTCTGAAAATTAAATTTATTATAGAAGGGTACTCATCTGGAGCGAAGGCGATGACCCCAACTCTCCAGTTGGGTACTTTTTTATAAAAATATTACATTTTTGGGTGATTAAAACTTTATGTTTACATTTCTCACGAAATTCGATTTAATTTGTAATAGAACTGTTACCATTTTTTGAAATTATCAACTGCGACTTTAGTCCTATCCAATTCCTAGGAATTGTTTAAAATTTTTCAAAATCACGTTAATAAATCCGAAAAACAATCCGATAGTATGATTGTAGGAGCATTTTTTTATCTTTGTCGGTTCAGATTTGAGTCCACGGAAGGAGGAACCATCATTGAGTCAAACGCTATCCACTAAATCCCATCACTTGTCTACCGAACAGCAAAGGATGATCCATTGCATTCGTCTTCTCGGGGACTTGTTGAAGGAACGTCCACGCCGTTCTGTCTATCGCCGCTTCGCAATGGAACAGAATTGGCCGTCTCCCGAGTCGATCATTCGTCAGTTCGGGTCATGGGCTGAGGCACTTGCCATCGCAGGCTATGAATGGCATGGAGAGTCAACCGTCGAATTGCCAGACAAAATGCCGAAGTATACACGCGAGGACATCATCGAGACGCTCGCCATTTATTCGCGAGACATGGGCTCGATCATCACCTTGAAGAAGTATCAGCAATGGCGAAAGCTCCATCCGAAGGCACCGAGCCATTACCATATCGTCAAGACGTTCGGTTCGTGGCATGATGCCTGTGCCGAGGCTGGTCTTGAGGCGAGTGTGACCTATTCGAAAACAGAACTCTCGAACGCTCTTCGTGAAGCCATTCAAGAAATGGGCTTCTCGCTCTCATTCGAAGCGTACCGTGAATGGGCAAAACGGAACAACAAACCTTCGACGAAAGCGATCTTGCATCGCTATGGCTCCTGGTCAGCCGCCGTTCATGCGGTTGAATCTGAACTTTATAATACGAACTCATAATCATTTCATACAAAAGGAGGGTCCCCCAATCGGTGGATCCTCCTTTTATCTGACTTCAGTCGATAGATCATGATAGTGGGCGACACGATCTCGACCGTTGAATTTCGCCCCGACATACATGGCCCGGTCCGCATGTCGCAAAACTGTATCGAGGTCTTCATATTCATAAATCGTTTCGATCCCGATACTCGCCGTCACCGTGATACGCGTCCCTTCCGTCCCAAAATCATGGCGCTTCAAGGCGTCTCGTATCTTTTCACCGACCAGATGGGCGGCCGCCTCATCCATTCTCGGGAAGACGAATACGAACTCCTCGCCTCCATAACGCGTCACCAAGTCCGTCGCTCGGACGCTACGAGTGAAGAGTTGACCTGCTTCAATCAGCACCTCGTCCCCGAACGCATGTCCGTACGTGTCGTTGATTGACTTGAAGTGATCCAAATCAATCAAGAAGACAGAGAGCGGATAGGACGCCACATCGTTCAATCGTTCTTTCGTCCAACGGCGTAACGCTCGCTGATTATGTAATCCCGTCAACGGATCCGTCAAGCTCTCATGTTGCAAACGGTTGCGTTCGTCGATGCGCTCGATGGACCACGATAACGTCTTGAGAAGACGGTTCACCTCAACCGCAATCGGGATCTCGTATGCCCCGTTTGCTGTCGTCGATACCATGCAGCTGACCGCCGTCTCCGCTCCCCAAACGGGTTGGATGACGAGCGCCGAATGATGTAGTTCTTGTTGCTGTTGCTGCAATTCGGGATGCCATTCATGAAGCGAGTCATAAACGAAGCATGGCTCGTCCTCATCTTGATAGCGTTCAATCGTGAAGGCATCCGGCACACTCGGGATGACGCGCCCCGTCATATCATAAAACGTCCGCTCCCCTTTTCGATTGACCTGTAACCATCCTCGTTCCACTTCGACGATATCACGAAGACCGTTCCAAAACTTCTCAATCAACAGTTGCTCGCTGTCCACACGGTACAACTGTTCCTTCAAGCGTTCGACTTGGTCGACTCTCGATTTGGTCTCTTCCGTCTCCGTCGCTTTCGACATCGTCATTTTCAGAACAGATAATATGAAGAACGTGATGATGAGTCCGACATAATCGAAGACGAGATACGACTCGATGGCAATCATCGTGAACAGTAGTTCGAGTGATACGACAAGCCAGTCAAAGCGGATCAGTCGCCACATAATCGGGAACGGGATCCGTTCTCCGACCATGAAGTAGGATAAAGCGAAACTCATCGTCAGGACGAGGAACAAGGTCCCTAAAAACGCCAACATGGCCACGCCTTGTTGCATCAAATGAACGGGCTCTCCGATTCGTCCACCGAGCGCGATATAGGCCAGCCCCGGCAACAAGACGAGCAGACATTCAATCACCGTGTTGAGCGGATAGAAATGAAGGAACCGTCGACGCCCGACGCGACGATTGAAGGCTCGCGCCTGAAACGTGAAGAGGAGCAGTTGCCCCATCAACAGGGCGGGTGCGAGCCCATATAAGAAGAATGTGATAAAGACAAACATCTCATGAAACGTGAAGTGAAGATGCCTGCGCTTTAAGGGATTCATGACGAACAGTGCCCCAAGCGTATAGATGAACCAAAACAACGGCCAGTCGAACGCCTCAAGGTTTTGGAAAGTCAAATACGTCACTCCCGTGAAGACGAGTGTCCACGCGAGCCAGCTCCGAACTAGGTACTTCCGAAATCGCATCGTCTTCTCCCCTTTTCTCGTTCATTTTTTCTAGTATGACCCGTATTGCAAAAACATTCCAGCAATTGTTTGAAAGTTGAGACAATGAAATATTGAAAGAATTCCCAATTCAATGTTTCGTTATGCTAAATGTCGGCAACGACTTGGATAAAGGGGGCTCACCATGGACTTTTCGCTATTTCTGATCATGTTTTTGTTCATCTACTCAATCACCATCACACTTCTTTATCTACGGAAACAAAAAAACACGTAAAAGGGCGGCCCCTCGCAGAAGGACCGCCCTAAATCATGATTTTGCTTTCAGATAAGAAATGCCGATTGACCCTGAGCCCGTATGCGCCCCGAGAAGTGGTGCGAGTGTATCGATTCGAATCGGAATCGTGTCCCCGAGTTGTTTTTTCCACTCTTCGGCAAGTTCAGGGACGTTCCCGTGGAAAATCGAGACGTCCTGACATTCGCCGGACTCGATTGCCGCACGCAACACTTCGAATAAATGAGCCTGCGCCTTCTTATACGTGCGGACCGTTTGATACGGGACAATCAACCCTTCCTCAAATCGGAGCACCGGTTTCAATTGAAGCATATTCCCGATGAGCGCCTTCGATTTAGAGATTCGTCCGCCCTTTTGCATCTGCGTCAAGTTTTGAAGCGTCAATTCGATGCGGACGTCCTCGACGCGCTTCTTCATGTAGGCTTCCACGTCTTCAAGCGCATCACCTCGTTCGACCCGTTCAATCAACTCCTCGAACATGAGTCCCATCGTATAGATGCCTGCCCGTGAATCGAAAGCGAGCAACTTGAACTCCGCAATCTCAGCCCCTTGAACGGACGCCGAATACGTCCCACTCAGGTCAGACGATAGGTGTATCGCGATGCCCATATCGTACTCTTCTTTCAATTTTTCATAGAGTGTGACGAAATCCCCGATCGCGGGCTGACTCGTCGAGACGCGCTCTCCCGCGTCAATCCACTCGTAAACCGTTTTTGCGTCGACTTCGATTCCATCTTTATACGGTTGGTCCCCTTTGACGACATAGAGCGGGACGATGTGGATGTCAGGATGTTGCGCTAATGCATCTGGAAGGACAATCGTACTATCCGTGATATAAGCAATCTTCATAAAAAGTTCTCCCTTAAAAAAGTTTTTAGTACCTGGTTATATTATTTTATCACAGGTGAAGCGGTTTCACTATTTTTTCAAAACATCCTGTGTGCAGCTCGTCCATTCATTTCTCGAAAAGGGTATACCATCTATAACGAGTAAAGGAGGCGTGTGTGGCATGATCGAACTACGGAACGTCAGCAAAATCTATAAGACAGGCGACGTGGAAACGGCCGCCTTGAAAGACATCGACCTCACCATCCGGGATGGCGCGTTCGTCGTGATCCTCGGTCCGAGCGGGAGCGGGAAGAGTACACTGCTCAACGTCATCAGCGGACTCGACACGGTCACCTCGGGTAAAATCACGTTCGGCGACACCGTGCTGACCGACCTGTCCCCCGAACAGATGACGTCATTTCGACGCGACCATCTCGGCTTCATCTTTCAACAGTACAACCTTCTCCAAAACTTGACCGTCTATGAGAACGTCCAAATCGGATCCGACTTGACGAAAGATCCGCTGCCGATTGATGAATTGCTCGAACAAGTAGGGCTCACAGCGGCACGTGACAAATACCCCTATCAACTATCGGGTGGCGAGCAACAACGGGTCTCCGTTGCCCGCAGCCTCGCCAAAAATCCGGCCATCGTCTTTTGTGACGAACCGACGGGATCGCTCGACGAAGAAAATTCGAAAAAAGTACTCGAACTATTGGAACGATTGAACGAGACGTATCAAAAAACGGTTGTCGTCATCACACACAATAATGGAATCAGTGAGATGGCGGACGATGTCATCAAGATGAACTCTGGTCGGATTGTGGAAGTGACCCATCATGAGACCCGGGTCGCGGCACGTGACATCCATTGGGGATAAGGGGGTGGCGACATGCTGTATAAAAACGTCTGGAAGACATTGAGTCGGAAGTGGATGCAACTCCTCGCCATCGCCATCATCATCGTCATGAGTTCACTCACGTACACGATGATGTTCTATGGCATCAGCGGGATTGAGGTCCCGACCGAAGAGTATCTGGAAGAATCGAACCAAGAAGACTTTGCGATTGACATGCTCAATCGGGTGACGGAAGAAGAGTTACGCGACCCCGCTGTCGCCACGCTCGCGGAGACAGGAGCGTTCACATTAGCTGACATCAAACAAGCCGACGCGGAAGTCTTCAATCGTCTGATCGCATCGCGAATCGCTGCCGTCGAACAGGAGATGCCGGATGCCACGATTGAACTCCGTGACTTGAAAGCCATCACCTACACGTTTGATGACACCGAGCATCGGGGAATGATCGTCAAAGAATCAGACACGATCAACCGCTCCTACCTCGAAGCCGGTGAGCGACCGAGCGCGAATGACGAAATCGCTTTGAACAAAAAATATGCAGAAGAGAATGGGATCGACATCGGGGACACGATTGACATCGGCAAACCGTTCACGGTGAGTGGATTTGTCCTCTTTCCGGACTACACGCTCCCCCTGTTCGATGATAACTTCTTCAACTTGGACCCAGGTTCACAGACCCTCCTCCTGATGACGGATGAATCGTTTGAAACATTCGTCGGGCAAGAGTCGTTCCGGCTGTCCGGGGTGACCGATCAACCGATTAAGACCGACCTCGAGCTCCCGTTCGTCGTCTCGGTCATGGAGACGGAGAACATCATTCGAAGCGGTGCCATCTACAGCGAGATTTCATCCGGCAAGGCGATGGCGCTCGGACTCAGTCTCTTTATCGTCTCGATCGCTGTCATCATCGTCGCCATCCTGATCTCGAATATGCTCGAGGCGGAACGAGGACAAATCGGACTATTGAAGGCGATTGGCTACAGTCGTCGTCAAATCGCCTCTCCTTACTTGGTGCTCATCTTGATCTTCGCATTCTTTATGCTCATCATCGGTTATTTCCTGGGACTCTATTTCGCGAACCCGTTGAAAGAACTCTATCTCGACTTCTATCTCTTACCGTCCATCACCATCGCCCAAAGTCCACTCGTGTTCGTGACAGCCGTGTTCGCCCCGCTCCTCTTCTTTGCGCTCGTCGCGGGAGCCGTCATCTATAAAATTATGGGAGAGAGCGCCCTCGCCCTCTTGTCGCCACGGGACAACGTCTCATTGAATCGACTCAGCCGACTCGTCAGTCGACTGTTGAAACGGGCGAGTGGCAAGACGAAGTTCAAATATTTGTATGCCGTCAAGAGCACGGGGAGTTTCCTCATCTTCTTTCTCGGGATCCTCTTCTCGACGATTCTTATTGTTTTCGCCCTCATGATGAACGGGGCCGTCGACCGTATGACCGTCGGCGGATTGAACGAAGCGGTGTATGAATACGAGGCGTATACAGACGGGACACCGGTTTTAGAAGCGGGACAAGAACCGTTCCTCACCTATCCGTTCGCCTTTGTCGAAGATAACCTGATCACCTTGAAGGGACTCGACTTCGACAACACCTTGTTCCCCCTCCGAGACGAAGATGGGGATGCGTTGACACTCGAACCTGACGGCCTTGTCGTCTCTTCCTCACTCGCCCTGAAGCTCGGGCTCGACGTCGGTCAAGACATCGATGTCGCACTCGACGGAGACACGTTGACCTATCCCATCATCGGGATTGCCGATGAATTCTCTGGCGACTTCGCCTACTTGCCTCGGTCGACGTTAAGTGAACTACTCACGGACGGTTCGACGGATGACCTGTTCAACGGCATCTACGCGACGGAACGCCCGAACGAATCGGACTATCCGACCATCCTGTCACGTCAAGGGTTGATCGATCAGTCCGAATCGATCAATCAATATATGAATTTCATGATGAACGTCTTAATCGGCGGGGCGTCCCTCATCGCTTTCAGCATCCTGTTCGTCTTGACGGCGCTGACGGTCGAGAAGAACTATTATGTCATCTCCTTGTTGAAAGTGATGGGATATGAGAAACGGGAAGTCCGCTCCATGATCTTGAATAGCTACTTCATCTATGCGCTTATCTCCGCCCTCTTGAGCATCCCCATCGCCCTGTTGACGCTTCGGGTCATCATCGTCGTCTTTGCAGAAGATTATGGACTCGTGCTCCCACTTGAATTCGAATGGGTCTATATCGTCTATACGCTCGGCGCTGTCGTTCTCCTCTTCTTCATGAGTACGTTCATCAGTCGCCGGAAAATCGATCAAATCCCACTTCAGGAAGTTTTAAAGACGTATCAAGAATAATTCATGCCGAAATAGGGCATAATAAGAGATAGACCAGGTCTCTCCTGAGGAGGGACCTGACTTTTGCAGAAAAGGATGATATACATGAATCGTACACAAGTTATGCTCGCCATTCCCGGAAACTGGTCTTCCGCAGAAGGTGTCAGCGAACAAATCAGTTTACATAGTGAAGGCTACACGATGGCCGGTCTGTTGTTGCTCGAAGATGAGACAGGCAAGGCGTTCACCGTTGAAGTCGTGGAACGTGACCCAGCCCTCGCCGAGGCGATGATTCACGCGAGTTCTGGCGGATTCACACCGAAAGTGGCGAAAGGAATCGCTCGTCACACGCATGTCGTCTACTTGATTGTCGACGTCAACGATTTGACAGACGTCGCCGCGGCGCGTCGTGCCGCAAACGCCGTCTTAAACGCAGGTGGAGTTGGCGTCATGGTCGAGTCAGCTGGTGTCGCTTACTCGAAAGACGAGTGGCAAGAATCAAAAGAAGAAGACCTCGCACTCGACTATTCGCTTCTCACGGCCATCACAGAAGAAGAGAACGCCTATATGTCATGGGGAATGAAAGCGTTCGGTCATGCAGACGTGGCCGTACCGATGACACTCGACATTGAAGATGCCATCCACGTGATCCATTCGTTCAACTTCCACCTCATCTCCGGTGGCGCGATGTTCGGCGACGGTGACCATTTCGCCTTCGAGGACGGGCGTGCCTTCACGGTCGAGATGGGAGAAGACGAGCGGACGACCATCGACAACTTGTTGCACAACCCGTTCGGCTTGATCTATCTCGTCCCGCAAGCAGCAGAATAAGAAAAATGGAGCGCCCCGCGGCGCTCCATTTTTATGTGGTCGTCAGTTTCGCATAGATGGCGAAGAAGATGGCGAGTTCAATCATGATGATTAACGGTGAGACGAGGACGAATAGATGGAGGCCGGTGAATACGAGAATGAGCGCGACGAAAAACACGAAATAGCCCCAGTGCAACCTGCTTTCCGGGAAGCGATGATTGTGAAACACGAGCGTCGTCGATAAAAAGTACACAAGTACCGCACCGAACGTCACCATCACTTCAAAGCGCTCATCCAACTCCCCGAGGTACATCAGTTTCATCATGCTCGCCAGAACGCTGAGTGACATCCAAATGAACAGATGACCGTACAAAATGATTTGACCGGTCCCGACCGCGTCTTTGTCCACTTTCTTTTCGATGTTGTCAAAATATTGCCACCAAATGGCGATGAGGACGATGAATGCTAAAATCGAAAAGCTGATGGACCGAATATCCCCGTCTTGCGGCTCGAGCACCGCCAAGATACTGATAATGGATTCCCCTAAGACGATGATGGTCAAAAGACCAAAGCGTTCGAGCAAATATCCTAAGTTTATGGGCGTCATGGCCAAGCGTTTCCGACCGATGATCGGGACAATCAAATCGATGATGAGCCCGAGATACAGCACGACGTAGCGCAAGCTTCCATCAAAAAAGATGGATAACGACGAGACGCCGATTCCAATCCAAAAATAGGTGCCTAAAAAGCGGGCCGCCGGGTCTTGAATACGTCGATTTACCATCGTATACTGCAAGACCGTCATGACGCGCAAACCTAAGTAGCCAATGAGAAATGAATAGTAGTAGTCATCAAAATCCACGTTCAAGCTAGCCGTCATAATCAATACGAAGATCATCTGTCCAATTACGAACAGACGCTGGTGAATCGCATCCTCGAAAAAGCGGTTGATGAACATCGTCTGCCCCACCCACGCCCACCAAATCGGGATGAACATGAGGACGAACTTCGAGGCATATTCGAACGGGATGACACCATGATGGGTATGAAGAAGGACATGGTTCGCTGTCGCAATCGCAGCGACATAAACCAGGTCATAGAAGAGCTCCAACCATGTGGCTCGTTTTTCTTCCATTTGGCCCACCTCGGTTCAGCTCGCCAATACGTCGTGATATTCCGGATGTCGATCGAACTGATTTTTCGTAAAGGGACAGAGCGGGATGATCGTCTTTCCTTGTTCTCGAGCGTATTCGACCACCGCAACGACAAGTTTCTCTCCAATCCCCTGTCCTCGAAGTTCATCACTGACGTACGTATGGTCGACAATCAGTTTATCCGGCCCCGTCGGCACATAGTGTAGTTCTGCCGATGGCTTCGCCTCGTCCCCAACGTAGAACGTATTTTCCTTTTGTTTAATCTCCATTTACTCCCCACTCTCCTCTTCTAGTTTTAATGGAATGAAGAAATGATCACGCATCGTCCAATCCATCTCATCCATCAAAATCTCAAACGAGGTGGATAAGAACGCTTGTACCTGTCCCATCGTTTGTTCATGTAACGGCAAGAAAAATTCACTCTTTTCCGCGTTGTAATAAGCCGCTTCCGGCTTGAGCCTTTCCGTCGGTAGCGGTCTGAACAGGAACGGATAGGGTAAGACAAAATAGTTTGGACGCGCCGTCACATCGTCCCCTAACCAAAATCCGAATTCAATCAACTGTTCATCGAAGGCGACACGCTCAATCACCTTGTCTTCCGGAAACGGATGCTCAATCGGATAGATGACGAGCGACGACACATCGAACGTCCCCCAAAAGAGTGCCGGTTTAATTTTTCGACACCGCAGCTTCGATAAGTACGTCAGTTGTTCATGTGCCGCCCGTTGAAACAGCCTCAAGCCTCGCCGGGCATACGTCGCGTCATAGGCGAGCGGTGTCTCATCCGTATCGAGTAACCCTTTGAATGACATCTCCTGTGGTTTCGGGTTGATGTGCACGTTGACCCCGTGCGTCCGCAGTCGATCGAATAAGTCATCGTAGTAAGACTTGATCGTCTTCCCTGCTTCAATCGGGATGGCGTCCGTTTGATCTTCGACATGGATGACAAGGCAAGACGTCAACAGGTCCACATCAATCTGAAGCGTCCGCTCCCCTTCAAACAACAGCCCTGTCGTGAAACCATGGACCGTGAGTGGTAGCGAGACATGCCCCCATTGTGGCTCGGGCGGCGCCAGTTTGAGCTTGATTTTTCCGAGAAGCTGTGAAATCAAATGCAAGGTCAGCTTTGTATCATGCCAGTCCGAATGTAGTGGAATCTGCATCATTCATCATCCTCTCATCCTTTACACGCACCGCTATGGTCACAAATCGGTCGCTTGCCGGACTGTCCACATCCGCAGAGCGTGGCCCGATACGTGGAGATGACCTCATTCCCTTGTTCGATGTGAAGGTCGCCGCGTACCTCGATTTGTTGCCAGTCATTTAATTTAACAGACGTCGGGACGTCTGGCGTCTCCGCGTCTCCACCATCTTTCCGAACGAACTGGAGCGCACCGCTCGGGCAACGTTCAATCACCGTTGCGACGTCCGGCGCTTCGGCCCCATCCGGGAAGATCCACGGTTTCCGTTTCGTATCAAATACTTCCGGCAATCCCCGTACGCATTCCGCTGCATGGACACAAAGCGACACATCATAGTACACATCAATCGATTCTCCTACGTATTGCTTGCCTCGCATCGAATCACCCCTTATGTGTTTGCGGGTCTTTACCCGTTACACTATGAAAAAAACCCACCATCCCATGACAGGATGATGGATCATATTCACGCTTGTCTCATTTCTTGCATGCGTTCGAGTTGATGCGTCAGTTCGCCGATCGGCACGAATCGTGCCCGGCGGAGCATTTCTTTCCCGTTGATGAAAAAGAGGACGACCGGAACGGTGAAGATGGAGAATGCGCCTGCGACTTCCGGCACCTCGTCCGAATCCACTGCGACCGCCTCGATTTCAGGGAACTCTTTGAGCATCTCTTCGATTTGAGGTTTCAGCGCATGACAGACACTGCATCCCGGATGTGACACGTAGACGAGCAGCTGTTCCGTGCTCGCAATCCGTTCATTCAATCCAGTCAAGGTTGTCATTGCTTCCATCTTACATTCCTCCTACTTGATTAAGCGTTGAGCCACAAGACACCGACCGTCTCGAATCCGGCATGTACCGCAATCGAAGGACAGAATCGAGTCCGTACGACTTCGAGACCTGGTAGTTTCGACTCGATGAGTGCGACGAGGTCATCTTGCATGTTCGGTGCGAGTGCCGTCTGAACGAACACCCGATTGTCCTTCACACCGTTTTCCGCGTGACGACGTTCGAGTTCACTGACCATCTCCGCATAAGCCTTCTTCAATGAACGAGCCTTTTTGAACGGGATGACTTTCCCCGTCTCATCAAGGGTGATGATCGGCTTGATGTTCAAGATGTTCGCAAGGAACATCTCACCGGAAGAAACACGACCGCCTCGGCGCATCGTCTCCATGTTTCCGATGATCATGAAGAAGTTCTTCTTATCGCGCCATGCTTCGAGAAGGGCGACGATTTCCTCCACTGACTTGCCTTCAGCTTCAGCGGCCTTCCCGATTCGGACGAGTTCTTGCTGCGCCTCGAGTGCGGCATGCGAGTCGATGGTATACACGGTAAAGTCAGCCGCTTCGGCAGCTGCTTTCGAATTTTTCGCCGTACTGCTCAATCCATTCGAGCAATGGACGGCGATGGCACAATCATATCCCTCTTCTTTCAAGCGTTCGTAGCGGGCGATGAAGTCTCCGAAGATCGGTTGTGACGTCTTCGCTTCTTTCTTTTGGTCAATCATATACCGATGTAAGTCTTCAAGCGAGAGTTTCGTTTCACTATAGCCGTTCCCGTCCACAATCAATTGAATCGGAACGATATCGACACCGAGACGGGATGCCTCTTCTTGAGAGAAGTTGGCCATACTGTCGGTAATCCATGCGATTTTTGTCATAACTAAAAAGCCTCCAATAGTCGTTCATTTTTGTCCAATCCCATTATACCTTATTTCCTGCCCCTATTCCTAATCGACCGAACGGAACGAAAAAACAGAGCGACACGCGGTCGCCCTGCTCTTCTTCATTTGGTCGAGATCAATTTTGTATGGGCGAACTCGTCGTGCGGCAACTCGAGGTCTTTATTCGACTTCATCTGTTGGAGTGCACGGATGAGCGGAATCCCGAGTGTCGCCGGGTAGACCACGTCTTTATAGAGTGTCCGTTTGACGACTTGCTCCAGTGAAAGCGGGCGTCCATCCGCACTCACGACCTTAATTCCGACGACACGGTCTCCTAGCGTCTGACCGTTTCGATACAACATACAATAGACTTCTCCGGCCATCGTCACGACGGTCGGTAAGTAATACCGTTTCACTTCTTTGTCTGGCCAAATCTTTTGACGGACGGCCTTTTCAATCAGTTTTGCCGGTGTCTGAAAGACGAGTTGGTCGATTTGACCAGCGACGGCTCGTTTCCAAAGTGGGACTGCCACAGCAATCATCCTTTCTCTCGGTTCTAGCCTTTCAATTCCTCTTTTACCGGCTGACGAAACCCTGAGAACGGACATCCACTTCGAGCGAACAAGTTCGGTGTCTTGATTTGATTGTCGTAATGTTCGTGAAAAACGTGCGTCGTCGCAGGAGAGAGCGGCGGGATGAGCCAACTCCATTGCCCGGTGACGTCACGCCCCGCGTCCCGTTCGTTTTTTTCGAAACGCTTGAACTGTTTGGCGGCCGTATGATGGTCGACGATGGTCACACCTGCCCGTTCGAACGATTGCAGGACGGCGATATTCAATTCGACGAGTGCCCGGTCGCGCCAAAGCGACCGCTCTTTCGTCGTATCGAGCCCGAGTGACCGTCCGACGAGCGGCAATAAATCATAACGGTCCGTATCGGCCAAGTTCCGTGCCCCGATTTCCGTCTCCATATACCAGCCATTAAACGGGACCGAGGTAAACCGGAGCCCTCCGATTTCAAGTTCCATATCCGCAATCGCCGGGACCGCGTGCCATTTGATGGTCCGTCCGTCAAACAGATCCACATCCTCGTGCTGAATGTCCACCTCAAGCACGGCCTCGTTCGGCAACTCAAACAAGCGGACGTCTCGTCCGTCCGTGATCATGAGCGGGAGGATATCAAATGGCGTGCCGGCTCCGACCCATCCGAGTTCTTTCGCGCGCTTCGTCATCGTGACGGACATCGGGTCTCCGATGATTCCGTCAGGTGTCTCATATCCCGCGTACCGAATCAACTGTGTGTTCAATAGTTTGAACTCGTTCGGGAGGACCGTCATCGTCGAACGGATTTTTCCACCGTTCGTAGCGAACCGAAGATGATCGACAAGATGGTCGTAGACAGCCTCAAACGTATCGGCGTCCCGCGCATCGATCACATGGAGTGTCTGCCAAAACAAGCGGCCGATGCAACGATTCGAATTCCGCCACGCCACCTTGGCACCCTCACACAACTCTTCCGTCGTCAACGAATAGGTGCCCGTGCGCTCAATTTCATCTTTGATTTGTCGGAGGCGTTCGGACGGGTCGTCATGCCATTGCCGCATCCAGTCGCTCGCTTGTTCATACAGATTCATATCTAAGATCTCCTCACTCAATTCTCTCTTTCTCCATCTTAGAGAAAAGGAGACCCCTGTTTCAACTATCTATTCTCACACGCGACACGTCGGGTACTCAGGACCGCTCTGGCTGGTGAACGAGTTCGATATAGTCGGTGACTTCTTCGTTTCCGCTCACTTCCTTCTCAAGGGCGGTCAATTGCGCCTCGATGGTCGGACTTGATTCGTAGTCGGCGGCATATTGATATAACCCATTCGTCACTTCGGTCATTCGACGTAAGCGGACAGGCAAGTCTGTACCGGATGCAAAACGAATGATGAACGTGACGTCTCCTTCTAACGGGAGGCGCAGGGCAGCATAAAAATGCAACGTCTGGTCCGTTCTTGACGTCAGTACGATCGAAGAGAGACCGACCGAGACGGGTTGCTGCCGAATCGTCGTAATCGTGATGCCTGCTTGAATATAACGATTCGCAGACGCCTCATGAACATCGAACGGATCGGGAATCAGTTTCCCCGACTCCATCATCTGCAAGAAGGCATCCTCTCGGACCGGCGGACTGAAAAGATAGCCTTGAATCGTCTTGCAGCCAATCTGCCGCAACAAGAGTAAGTCTTCCATTTGCTCGATCCCTTCGACGACTACATCGAGCCCGAATTCTTTCGCCAAGACGACGAGACTATGAATGATGGCCCGGGCTTGCTTGTTCTCTGATACCCCATGACCAAAAATCCGGTCAATTTTGATCGTGTTCACTTGAAATTGTTGCAGGTAGGCGAGCGACGAATAGCCTTTCCCGAAATCATCAAGCGCAAGTTGAATCCCGAGCGCCCGCAACGAAGAAAAGACACTCATGATATGATGCGACGCATCGAGCTGTGACGTCTCGGCCACTTCAATCTCAATCCAGTGCAACGGTACATCGTGACGTTCACTTGCCGATTCGAACGTGTTAAATAGTTGCTCGTGATACAAATATTTCGGCGAGACGTTCAACGAGATCGGAATCTTGTTGGGGAGCGTCGCTAAAAAGCGAAACACCTCTTCAATCAGATAGTCCGTCAATCGGATGAATAGATTGCTCTCTTCTGCGAGCGGGATGAAATCTAGTGGGGAAACAACCCCCCACGTCGGATGCTCCCAACGCATCAACGCTTCCGCTCCTGTGATGTCACCTGTCCAAGCGTTCACTTTCGGTTGATACAACAGATAAAACTCATTCCGGTCAATGGCGCTCGGCAAGTCACGTAGCAACTCGAATCGCTTCAGCTCATCGAGATTCATGTGCGAAGCGTACAAGGAAATCGGCGCCGCTCCTGATTTCCCGGCCCGCCCCATCGCCATATAACTTCGGCGAATGAGCGTCGTTTCGTCTTCCGCATCGTTCGGATAGCGACTGACACCGATTTGCATATTCGGATAAACGGTATACGGTTCGAGTTGGAAACAGTGCTTCGACAATCTCGCGAGCTGTTCCCCGATTTGAATCAACCACTCCTCTTCATGATGTCCCGGCATGACGACAAGGAATGTATCTCCATCCAAATGACCGACGACCGCCTCATCCGGCACCATTCGTTGCAATCGATGCGCCGTCTGGATGCGCCATTCGTCTCCATATTCGTAACCGAACGTCCGATTGATGTCACCGATTCGATTAAAGGTCACAGTGAATAATACGAATGCAATGTCTGTTTGAATCAATCGCGTGATCGACTGGAACATCGTCTCGCGATTCGGGATGTTCGTCATCGGATCAAACTCGCTCAGTCGCAACACCTCGGCTTCCTGTTCCCTCACCTCGGTCACATCACGAATCAACGCTTGAAACCCACGGACTCGACCCGTTTCGTCGTACAAGTGCTGCCGACACTCCTGAATCCATTTTTGCTTCTTTCCAACAAAAATCCGATATTCAAGATGGACAGGTGTCGTATGACGTGTCTGTTCATTCGCCTGATTGACTCTCTCTAAGTCGTCCTGATTGATGACGACTTTCCAGTAATTCGGGTGCGCGTTAAATTGTTTCACTGTATACCCAAAGATGGTCTGAAACTGCCCTGTCGCGAACTCAATTTGACTCGTATCATAGCTATAGTCGCAGATGGCCGTATCGGATGCTTCGCAAACGCGACGCAACAGCTCGTCTTTGTCCGTCAACTCGTTCTCGATGCGCTGCTGTTCTTTCGTTGAGAAGATGACGTACGTGATGACGTCACGGTCGACAGAGAGCGCCCCCCGCACTGTCACTGGCAAATCTTCAAACGTCATTTGGTGGCGCAATCGAATCTCCATCGCGAAGTCGGCCCCTGCATCGGCTATTCGCAACGTCTGAATCGCTTGAGTCAACCGCTCCCAATCGTCAGGATGAACCGTTTCTCGGATTTCTTCCACATGCATCTCGTTCAATCGCCGCCTCGAAATACCGAGGAACGACGAGACCTGGGAAGAGAACGAGAATGACCCGTCTGCAAGATGCACTTCGATGACCATGAGACCAGGGACTTGTTCAAGCAACTCCCGTCCCACTTTCATAATCGCATAACGGTTTTGCGTGTCCCATTCGGCGCTCATGTCCTTGACGATGCCGTATACACCTTGAATGAGTTGATCTTTATAGAGCGGGGTGCATGTTACCGCGAGCTTTCGCTGTTGCCCCTCATATGCTTTGACTAGTTCAAAATGGACCGTTTCCCCGGTTAACGCCTGTTCGTGATACGGCGCAAACTCTTCCGCATCGGCTGGGGATAACGCGAAGTCATCGAACAGTAGTCCCATCTTTTCGTTCGAATCGATTAGTCGACCATTTGTATCGAGTACGTAAATGGCATCCGGATACTGTTCAATCAGGAGCGAATCCACATGGAACGGGGGAATCGGTCCATTTGACAATAGATCCGTGACGTCACCATTGACGCGATGAATCCATTTTTTGAAAATCGCCATACAATCTCTCCTTTCGAAAGAGATGGAAGTTTCAAGCGTAAATTCTCTTGTTCATACAAAATGACTAGTTTATAAAGCATTAATTACCAATTACCCATCATTGTGCCATTAGAAAACCCCACTCGTTTCAAAGTGGGGTCAATGATTAGTTCCGTTCGAGGACGAACGTCTTGTATGCAGGCACGCTTACTTTTCCAGTCGCGCGCTTGATTGTCTTCGTTCCGGCACGGTCGCCATCGACAATCACGTTCCAGTTCCCTTTAGGAAGGGTGACTTGGACATTCGTCGGGTTGGCGTTATGCGTGATGAACAAGTCGTTCTTTTGACCCGGTGCATCTTCGTCAATCGTGTACGTGATGACGTTCGCTTCCGCTTTGTGGAACGTCAAGAATCGTTTCACATCGCTCGCTTTTGTCATCCGAAGACCTGGGTTGGCTTTACGCATCTCAATCAAGCCTTTCATGTATTGGACGTCCGCCTTGCGGTCGGCTGCCCGTTTCCAATCGAGCTGGTTGATCGAGTCCGGTGATTTGTACGAGTTGTGGTCGCCTTCCTTCGTACGCATGAACTCTTGTCCGGCGTGAAGGAATGTCGTCCCTTGGCTCGTCAAAATGATGCTTGAAGCGAGTCGGTGCATCTTCGTCTTGTTCACTTCAGATGCGATCGGGTTCGTCAACTCCAGCTTGTCCCATAACGTGTGATTGTCGTGGGCCTCAACGTACGTGATGGCTTGCGTCGGTTCTTTCGTGAATCCTTTAATCGTGTCGCTATACGCGATCTCACCGACGATTCCCGTCTTCACGCGATTTTCCATGCCTTCTTTTCCGTTGACGAATCCTTTGTCCTCATCGAAGAAAACGCTACCTTTCAAGCCGTCACGGATGTTGTCATTGAAGTGGGCGATGCCCGGCATGTCGTAGGCGTTCTTTTGATTTGCTTTTAATTCAGCATCGAGCGGCGTACCAAGGTCCCATCCTTCTCCGAAGACGAGAATCGACTTGTCGACTCGATTCAACTCCGAACGAACCTTGTTCATCGTGTCGACGTCATGGATTCCCATCAAGTCGAAACGGAATCCGTCCCAGTGGTACTCTTTTGCCCAATAGACGACCGAGTCGACGATCAGCTTTTGCATCATCGCCCGTTCGGAAGCCGTATCGTTTCCGACACCTGTTCCGTTGGCAAAGTCACCACCCGCTGTGTAGCGGTAGTAGTAACCCGGTACGATTTTGTGCAAGTTCGATGCCTGTGCATCGAACATATGGTTGTATACGACGTCCATGACGGCACGTAAATTGTTGTCATGCAATCCTTGAATCATCTGTTTCATTTCCATGATGCGTACTTTCGCATCGTAAGGATTCGTTGAATACGACCCTTCTGGTGCATTGTAGTTTTTCGGGTCATATCCCCAGTTGTACGTCGCCATCGGATTCGTCTCATCGACGGAGGCCGTGTTGAAGTCATAGACCGGAATGAACTGAACGTGTGTCACGCCGAGATCTTTGACGTGATCGAGCCCTGTCTTCGTTGCCGTTTTCTTTCCGTCAACGAGAAGACGCGTTCCTGGTTCGATGACACCGAGGTACTTCCCTTTGTTTTGGATGCCTGAGTCGTATTTGTCCGTCTTCACATCGAAGATCGAGAAATCACGGACATGCGTCTCATAGATGATCGCGTCCGTCGATTGTTTCAACTTCGGTTTCATCGAATTCCAACGTTTTGGATCTGTCTCTTTCAAATCGACGATGACACCTTGGTCACCGTTCACGCCGACAGCCGTCGCATACGGATCGACCGCACGGACCTTCCCTGTCGCATGAGTCACTTGGTACGTATAGCCGATTCCGTCTAGGTCACCCCGCACTTCTGCCACCCACGTGCCGCGTTCACCGCGTTTCATTTGAATCACTTTCTTCAAATCTTTATCATTTGTTGGTCGGTTCGTCGGCATGTTCCATAGTTCGAGCTCGACTTGTTGAGACGTCGGAGCCCAGAGAACAAATTTCGTTTTCGACTTTTGGTACGTGACACCGAGTTTACCGTCATATGCATATTTCGCATCGAATTCTTTCGAACGAAGCACCTTGCCGGCTTGGAGCGTCTGTTCTCCAAACTCCGGGTGCGAGGCTTTGATGACTTTCGCTAAGTCGATGTCTGACTTGAATTGAATCGTCACCGCCTTGTCGCTAGCCTTTTCAATCGATTCCACCGTTGCCCCGTCCACGCTCAAATCATCGATGAACGCATCCGTGATGACGCGGTTCGTCGTGAGTGTCGCTTGACGGAACGTGTCCGCCGAGAACGAGACGAGTTTTGGAGAGCGATCGATTTGAGGCTCTGAATAGTAGATTGTCGAATCTCCTTCAACGAGCCAAATCTCTTTTGCAGTCCCGAGAACGAATCGGTCTTCCCCATCCTTCTCCGTCCATTCTCCTTTTTTCGTGATCAAGCCCATGAGTCTCTTCGATTCTGGGTTGGCGAGTTTCACGTTCGCGACGGCACCGAAATCATCAGCCCCATCGAATGCGATGCTCTGTCCGTCCCCACCGTCTGGCCAAGCCCAAAGACCCCAGTCCGTGTATGTATTGTCGTAACGGAAATAATGAACTTTCATATCGATTTCCGTCGAAGCTGTCTCCCCGTCCGGGTTTGACGTATAGATGGTCGGGTCGCCCGACTTGATCCACACTTCGGCGACGCCATCTTGAATCATGTCGCTCGTGATGAAGCGGTCATTTTCAGACCCCTTATCTTTGTCCCAATTATCCGTGCGGACGATGAGACCGATTTTTTCAGGTGAGTCGACTGGGAATTCGTAAGCCGCCACCTTTCCGAATGCATCCTCCCCGTTGAATGTGAAGCCTTTGTTCGGGAAGTAATCTGGACCGTTCGCCCAAAGCCATAAGTTCCAATCCTTTTCGTTATCCGGCGCCTCTTGATAATGGACGACGACAAGTGTCGACTTCCCTTTATCTAAAGCGGACGTCGGCATCGGAAACATTGACAGAATTAGTGCAAACGTTAGCACAACTGCCCATACGGGTTTCCACTGCTTTTTGACCATGAGGGTCCCTCCTTGTAGCACTATTTTGAGAAAACGCTTACACAGAAATTGTAAACGGTTTCTTTTAGTGAAGCAATGTTATTTTAGTAAAGTAGAGCACTAAACATCTTTCCTCTACAAAAAGGATTGCTTTCCGAGAGTTCAATCTGTATATAGAAGTTAAGGAGGAAAAAATAGTTGCTGTCACTTACAACCTTAATTAATAACCTAATTGCCAATGCGAGCCTTTTGCTCGTGGGCCTGTATCTAATTTCACGTTTCACGAAGCTTGGTTTCACGAATAAATTGCCAATTCGTCGGCGCATCACCATCTCCATCCTCTTGGCCGGACTCTCCATGCTCATCACCCTTCATGGTGTGCTATGGAACGCCCAAGCGGACTTCCAGTATGGATTCATTCCGCTCATCATCTCTGCCTTATACTTTGGGATTTCTGGGTTACGCATTACGTATGTGACGAGTATCATTCTCCTTCCGTTCATCGTACCTGGAGAGACGCTTCTGATCATCACGCTCCTCGACTACTCTGTCGCGGCAGGTATCGCATTCTTATTTTTACGAAGACGTGAACGAATCAAACCGACTCAAGATATCCGAACTGTCAACATGATTAGCCTTACATGTATCGCACTTTTCTCTGCATTCAACATGGCCAATTACGAAGAACCAAGCGCATATGTTATCACACTCATTTGGTTTTTATTTATCGGATACGCAACAGGTTTGTTCTTACACATCGTATATGGCGGAATTCGCAAAATCGAACGGTCTCGACGTTTGATCACAAAGTATAAAGAGGCTGCGTATACGGATACGTTGACTGGTCTAGGGAATCGGAGACAATTTGACGAAGAAATGAAACGAGTCGATGAAGAAGTGTTTACGTCACCGCATGAGATTGCGTTGTTGTTAATCGATATCGATCACTTTAAATCAGTCAATGATACATACGGACACGATGCAGGTGATGCGATTTTAGTAGAACTCGGTCAGCGTCTCTCTGGAATCGCACGAGCAGATGACATGGTATGCCGAAACGGCGGGGAGGAGTTCTCTGTTTTACTTGCCGATTGTAACCTTCCACAAGCCATATCAATTGCGAATCGATATTTGACCGAAGTCTCGAAACAACCTTTTCAATTGCCTGATGAAGCGATGCTGGATGTCACCATTTCAATCGGAGTATCGAGCACTTCTGAACGAAAAGTCATCACGTCCGCTCAACTGATTAAAAAGGCAGACATTGGGCTTTATGTCGCCAAACGGAATGGGCGAAATCGAATCGGAAAATGGAATCAACGGAAAGCCAACTAACCTCTCACACGTGTGTGAGAGGTTCTTTCATAACTTATTCCATCTCTCAAGCGATTCCAAATACCACCGATAGCTCATCTTGATTTCTTCAT
The DNA here is from genome assembly GCF_000023045.1 of Exiguobacterium sp. AT1b. Classification (GTDB taxonomy): domain Bacteria; phylum Bacillota; class Bacilli; order Exiguobacteriales; family Exiguobacteriaceae; genus Exiguobacterium. The sequence continues at coordinate 970,854 of NC_012673.1, forward strand.
CTGTTAAGTCCGCTGGTAAGAAGGAACGTGGGACGAGACCTGTGAACTTGGCGCCTCCGACATGTGCAAAAATATAAGAGGCGACTTGCTCTGACATGTCTCTTGTCAAAAAACCGGTCACATACTTCCCATCCTTGCTCTCGAAGACGATGTCGAGTCGGCGACCTTCCTGTTCATCGATAATCAACTGGTTGTAAAGTCGATGTGCCTCATCTTTGTGCTTATATACCATCCCACGCCTCGCATTGTCATCAATCTCCCACTGATGGTCTTTTCTCTCTTTCGCCGTGAAGACTTGATCGAGCATTCTTGGGTCATCAATCGTTAAGCAACAAAAGATATGTTCATACGACAGTTGATCGTCGTTCACCAAGTCCATGATGTCCGTCTTCGGGATAATCCTTGCCTTGTAGCGCACCATGACACGACGGACGACTTCTTCTTTGTCAAAAATGAGCCACTGCTTCCGTCGCTCAAACTTCTCATGTAACATCTTATAATCCATCCGCTTCACCTCACGTCCAGCATATCAAAAAACGACGCCCGCAATGGACGTCGTCTTGCTCAGTTCCCGTATTTTTTGAACAACTGATAGTTCTTATTTCCACCTGACAAGTTGTACACGTCAGTGAATCCGAGGTTACGGAGCACGTTCTGGGCCGCGTTCCCCGTCACCCCACCGTTACAGTAGACGACGGTCGGTTTGTCCTTGTCCATGTCTTTCGCCGCTTCCCGGAGGTTGCCGAGTGGGACGTTGACCGCACAATCGACACACGCCTTCTCGAACTGTGAAGCTTTCCGCGTATCGATGATTTGCATGTCTTCCCCGGCATCGATTCGTGCCTGAAGTTCGGCCGGTGTGATGAGTCGCGCCGCCTTGTCGATACTGTTCGCGAGGACCATCCCCGTATACATGACCGGGTCTTTCGTCGTCGAGAACGGTGGTGCGTAGGCGAGGTCGAGATGGAACAAGTCGTCGACTTTCGCCTTGAGGGTGATGGCCGTGACGAAGACGTCGATCCGTTTGTCGACTCCTTCAAATCCGACGATTTGGACGCCGAGCAGTTGACGTGTCGCACGGTCGGCGACCGCTTTAATCGTCATATCTTTCCCACCCATATAGGCAGGCTTATCCGGTTTCGTATTATGAAGTACCTCGATATCGTATCCGAGTTCACGTGCTTCTTTTTCGGCGAGACCCGTCTGTGCGACAGCAAGTCCGAACACTTTGAAGATGCCTGTGCCGAGGATGCCCCGATGTTCGAGGTGACCGCCCGTGATGACGTCCCCGGCGGTCCGTCCCATCTTGTTCGCTGTCGAACCGAGTGGACGCCAAATCGGTTTCCCTGTCACGATTGAGAAGCTCTCCGCGACGTCTCCTGCCGCATAGACGTCTGGGATGTTTGTCTCCATCCGCTCATTGACGGCGATTGCACCCGTTTCACCCAGTTTGACTCCCATGTTCATGGCGAGCTCGACGTTCGGACGGACTCCCACAGACAAGATGACGAAGTCGGTCTCAATCGTCTTCCCGCTCTCCGTGACGACCCGTTCGACATGTCCGTCGCCGACAAGTTCTGTCACGGTCTCTCCGAGCATGAGCTCGATTCCATTCTTCTCGAGGTGTTCCTCAACGCGACACGCCATATCCTTGTCGAGTGGTGGCATCACTTGCGGTACACGTTCGATGATGGTCACGTCCACACCACGAAGCTTCAACTGTTCCGCCATCTCTAGACCGATGAAGCCGGCTCCGATGATTGTCGCATGTTTCGGGTCTGTCGAATCGACGAAGGAGCGTGTCGCCTCCGCATGTTGGATGTTTCGAATCGGGAAGACGTTGTCCGACTTCACCCCTGGAATCGGTGGGATGATGCTCGACGCACCCGTCGCAAGGACGAGGACGTCATAGGCGTCCGTGAACGTGTCACCCGTCTCTAAGTTTTCAACCGTCACCGTCTTCGCGTCTTTGTCGACAGCTGTGACGTTATGGCGTGTCATGACGTCGATGTTGTAGCGCTTCTTGAAGAAGGCCGCATCGCGCGGTGTCAGATCGTCACGTGACTCGACTTCTCCGCCAACGTAGTATGGAATCCCACAACCAGAGTACGAGATATCGTAATCCCGATCGTAAATCGTGATTTGTGCGTCTTCGTTGTTCCGACGCGCTTTCGCCGCAACCGATGTCCCAGCAGCGACTGAACCAATGATGACTAGTTTCATATATAATCCACTCCTCAATAAAGTAATAAGCTGATGTATAGGCCGAGCAACGTGATAGCCAATGTCGGAATCGTCAAGATGATCCCGATTTTGAAATACTCACCCCATCCGATTTTGAGACCTTTCGTGCGGAGCACGTGGAGCCATAGAAGCGTCGCTAGCGACCCAATCGGGGTAATCTTTGGACCGAGGTCGGAACCAATGACGTTCGCATAGATTAACGCTTCCCGAATCTGACCGGTCGTATGCGTCAAGTCGATGGCGAGCGCATCAATCATGACGGTCGGCATGTTGTTCATGACCGATGACAAGATGGCAGCCAAAAATCCCATCCCGAACGTGGCACTGAAGGCGTTCACCGCGAACCAGTCAATGAAGTTGGCGAGTACTTGTGTGAGTCCAGCATTTTGTAATCCGTAGACGACGATATACATCCCGAGCGAGAAGAAGACGATGGCCCACGGTGCACCTTTGATGACTTGCGTCGTCTGGACCGCTGACGAGCGGTTCGCCATCACGAGGAAGAACAAGGCGATTACACCCGCGACGAGCGAAACGGGGATCTCGACTAAATCACTCGTGAAGTACCCAATGACCAATAAACCGAGAACAATCCAGGATAAGCGGAACATCGTATGGTCTTTAATGACGGACGAAGGTTCAGCCAACTGTGAGGCGTCATACTTTTTCGGGATATCTTTTTTGAAATAAAGGTACAACACGAGCAGACTCCCCGCGACCGCGAACACGTTCACAAATACCATCCGCGCGGCGTACTCGGCGAAGCCGATATCAAAGAAGTCGGCTGAAACGATGTTGACGAGGTTCGAGACGATGAACGGGAGACTCGCCGTATCGGCGATGAATCCGGATGCCATGACATATGCCAAGACGACCGCGTCCGGCAGTTTGAGTGCCCGGACCATCGCCAAGACGATGGGCGTCAAGATCAGCGCCGCCCCGTCGTTCGCAAACAAAGCCGCGACGAGCGCACCGAGTAGCGTGATATAGACGAAGAGCTTCACCCCGCCACCTTTGGCGATTCGCGCCATATGTAAGGCGGCCCATTCGAAAAATCCAATCTCGTCTAAAATGAGCGAAATGATGATGATCGCGATGAAGGTGAACGTCGCGTTCCAAATGATGCCCCACACCGTGCCGACGTCATCAAGATTGACGACACCTGAAATGAGGGCGATGACGGCCATCCCCATCGCCGAGTAACCGATGCCGAGGCCTTTCGGTTGCTTGATGATGAGGAAAAGCGTCACAAGAAAAATTAAACTAGCAATCCACTGCACAATGTAATCCTCCAATAATCTCTATTTATTTTTTAGCAACTCGGCTGCAAACCGTGCAACACGAGTGTCATTCCCTCTTCTGTTGATTCAACGTCGAGCGTGACGTTCGCGGACAACGCTGTAGCTTCGTTCGCCACGGCAAACGTAAGGTCGTCGAAGTGCTTCACCTCATCGGTCGCTTCCGGTGTCGCTACGGCCAAACCTAGTGTCGGTCCACAGCAACCAGCCTCCGTGATGATGCGGACTGATTTTGTCTGCTCTTCCTCTAGCGCTGTTTTTAAGTAATCGATGGCTTCATTCGTAATCTTCATTTCACTTCCTCCTTCAATAGTTGGGATAACGCGGAATATCCGACCGGCAAATGTTCTTGCCAGGCGAGCATCGTCGGACGCCGATAGCTGTTCACACGTTCGAGCCATGGAACTTCATTCGCGACTTTCGCGGTCAATAGTTTGCTCGTGACATCGAGTGGCGTGAACGATTGATTAACGACCCAAGCGAACGGTAGAATCTTAGCCCGATTCAAATCTGCTACGAGTCGTTCAGCTTCATATACCGGTGTCGCTTCAGGCAAGGTCGTGATGATGACGTGCGTTTGTTTCGGGTCACGTAATTTCGGCAACAAATCTCGGACTGCTTCCGGGACAACGCCAGTCGAGCGTTCGAGTTCGCGATGATAACTCTCGGTCGCATCTAACAGAAGAAGCGTGTGTCCGGTCGGTGCCGTATCGATGACGACGAAACAATCTTTCGCTTTCGCCACCTGATTCGCAAAGGCACGGAAAACGGCGATTTCTTCGGTGCACGGCGAACGCAGGTCCTCTTCGAGCATCATACGTTGCTCTTCATTCAGGTCCCCTGCTTCCTTGAACACATCCTGTCGATACCTCTCAATTTCAACTTTCGGGTCAATGGCATCGACCGTGAACGTATCTGCAATGTTTGTCCCAATCGTGAAAGCGACATGAGCGGCCGGATCCGTCGTCGTCAAATGAACAGAGTGCCCTCTTTCATGAAGCGCGACCGCAATCAGCGAAGCGAGTGTCGTCTTCCCGACGCCACCTTTCCCCATCGTCATGATGACACTTGGACCGTCCGCCTCAATCTCGTCAACGAGTCGATCAAGTGATCCGTAACGACTCGAGTCATAGCATGCATTTGCGACAGCGACCGTCTCTCCGTTCACAAAGCGCCGAAGTGCAGAGACACCAATCAGATTTTCGTAAGCATATGGAAGTTTGAATGCCTCGAGGTCAGTTATGCCTTCAGGAAGTTCACGGAGTGCTTGTTGCTGACGCTCGATGAGCCGCTTCGTGTATCGGTCTGCCCGTTCATCCTGTTGGACAAGACCGTTGACGATGAGCTGCATTTGCTCGATGCCGATGGCGCGAAGTTCGGTCGCGGCACGCTCCGCTTCGATGAGCGTGGATGTTTCGGGACGGGCAACGAGAAGCAGCGTCGTCTCTTTACCATCAGTGAGCGTCTCAACGGCCTTTTTGTACTGCATTTGTTTGTCAGCTAAACCGGCAAGCGGACCAAGGCAAGACGCACCTGTCGTGTTCGTCTCCAAAAATTCATCCCATGCACTCGGCAAGGTGAGTAGGCGCAACGTATGACCGGTCGGTGCCGTGTCAAAGATGACGTGATCGTACGTCTCACGGGCTGACACGGACGTCAACAAGTCCGTAAATTGGTCAAATGCCGCAATCTCAATTGTACAGGCACCGGATAATTGCTCTTCCATCGATTGAATGGCCACGTCCGGCAATACACCTCGATAAGGTCCGACCATGCGTTCCATATATTGTTTTGCCGCTTCTTCCGGATCGAAGTTGGCGATGGCAAGCTTTGTTTCCGGAACGAGGCGCGGCGTCTCATCGAGTTCCATCTCAAACACGTCTTGTAAATTACTAGCCGGGTCGGTCGAAACGAGTAAGACACGCTTGCCACGGTCGGCGAGCGTCAGGGCGAGGCTTGACGCTGTCGATGTCTTCCCGACGCCACCTTTCCCGGTCAAGAACACATAACGGGTCGGGCGAATGGTCATGAAATCAAAGCGATTCATCGTGATACGCCTCCTTATTTTTTTAATGTAATACGGACTTTTGGCTTCTCACCATCTTGCACAGCGAACGCCTCAATCGGAAGGTCGAACAAACTAGCAATCTCCTCGTTTGTCAAATATGCACCACGTTTCACAATCTTCCCATCGACAATGGTCATCGGGAGAACGTCGAGCCCCTTCGCAATTTCAGCTTGCACCTTGGCATTCTCAACGAATCGATTCGGTTCCGATGCCAGGTTATAGCGTGACACATCGAAGCCTCGCTGTTTCAACACGTAGTGAATTGTCGCCACTCGCGTCAATTCCGGATCGATGGATGGACCACATAATCCTGTTGGACAGCACATCGACGGTTCAAACACTTCAAGTTTCATCGTTGACTCCTCCTTAAATCGCACATTCGGTGTCACAGTCGCAACTCACATCGATTGTCTCAATCTTGTCGAGCAAATCGACGACAATCCCATAAAAAGGGCTCGTCTCATTCAATCGATAGTGGATCCATTGTTTGTCTCGGCGCTCTAATAACAGTCCAGCCTGACGCAACATCTTCAAATGACGGCTGATTGCCGGCTGTGAGATGTCAAAACAGTCAACGAAACTACATGCGCACTGTTCTCCCGCTTCCATCTGTTTCAGCATCGTCAACCGAGTCGGATCACCGAGTACCTTGAGTACTTTGCTTAATTCTTCTGCAGTGTACATTTCCACCTCTCCCTACTGTATAACTAAATTGTTATATAACGTTTCTGTTATGAAATTACCATACTTTTTAACTGCATTCAATTGTATTTTTAAAAAAAATCCGTTATGATGAAACACGTTGTGAAAACACGTAACGTTGGAACATTTCCTTTCATATAATGTGGCATTTGATCTTCGTGAGACTCGAAGATCAAAGTCAAAATAAAAAGAGAGGTGTGTTCTTCTTGGAAAAAATGAATACAATCAAACAAGACTGGCTCGGTAACGTCCGAGCAGACGTCCTTGCGGGGATTGTTGTCGCCCTCGCCCTCATCCCTGAGGCGATCGCGTTCTCACTCATCGCTGGCGTCAACCCGATGGTCGGGCTCTATGCTTCGTTCATCATTGCCATGGTGATTTCAATCGCAGGCGGTCGCCCTGCGATGATTTCGGCTGCGACCGGTGCGATGGCACTCGTCATCGTCTCACTCGTCGCCGACCATGGTCTTCAATATTTGCTGGCCGCTGGGATTCTAACAGGTGTCATTCAAATCGTACTCGGTTATCTCGGGATCGCCCGCTTAATGAAATTCATTCCACGCGCCGTCATGGTCGGATTCGTCAATGCGCTTGCCATTCTGATTTTTCAAGCGCAACTATCCAACTTTGAAGGAGAGAGCTGGATCATCTGGGCAATCGTCGCCGCGTCACTCGCCATTATCTTCTTATTTCCGCGAGTCACAAAAGCCATTCCTGCACCACTTGTCGCCATCGTCGTCATGACGATTTTAGCCATCACACTCGGTCTCGATACGAAAAATATCGGAGACATGGGAACAATCTCAGCAACACTCCCGGAATTTTTATTCCCGAACGTCCCGTTGACGTTTGAGACGTTGTTGATCATTCTTCCTTACTCGATTTCCCTCGCATTCGTCGGATTGATCGAGTCGCTCTTGACGGCACAAATCGTTGACGACATGACTGGAACGGACTCAAACAAAAACCGTGAATCGCGCGGACAAGGTATCGCGAACATCATCGCTGGATTCTTCGGTGGGATGCCAGGATGTGCGATGATCGGGCAATCGGTCATCAACGTCTCATCGGGTGCTCGTGGACGACTCTCGACATTCACGGCCGGTCTCGCGCTCTTCATCATGATCATGACGATGAGTGATATCCTAATGCTCATCCCGGTCGGCGCACTCGTCGGGGTCATGTTCTTCGTCTCGTATGCGACATTTGATTGGGGATCGCTCAAAGCGTTGCGTACCGCTCAAAAATCGGATACGGTCGTCATGCTTGTTACCGTCGTCGTCACCGTCGTCACACACGATTTGTCACTCGGTGTATTCGCCGGCATATTGACTGCAGCAACTCTCTTTGCCGCTAAAATCTCGAAAGTCGAACTCGATCGCAAAATCGTTGCTAATCAGGCACGTTACATTGTGAACGGTCAGCTGTTCTTCGCCTCGACGTCCGAATTTATCAATCAGTTCGACGTGACAGAAGATGTGGATGCGGGTGTCCAACAGGTCACAATCGACTTTGCTAATACTCACCTTTGGGATGACTCGGCCATCGGCGCAATCGATAAGATTGTCTTTAAATATCGGGAAGTCGGAATCGAACCGGAACTCCTCAACTTGAACAAAGACTCGGAAAAACTGCTCAACACGCTCGCCCTTCATTTGAAGCAACAAGACGCGAACGCGGGACACTGATTCATCGTTCCACTGACTCAATAAATCACCTATACTAAAAGTAGAACGTGCGAAAGAGGAGGAGTTTTCATGGGAAAGGTATTTTTGGCGGCTGACGGTTCTGCCCACTCAAAACGTGCACTTGAAAAGGCGATTCAACTCGCAAAGGCTTCGAATGCGTCAATTGACATCGTGCATGTCATCAGTGCGAAAGAATCAAAAGAAGCGGCCCTCAATTCGACCGGGAAAATCGACTTGGAGACGAAGCGAAAGCAGATGCTCAAGCCACTGTTCGATTTGGCGGAAGCAGAAGGCATTGCCTACGAATACATCGAACTTCGTGGGGAGCCAGACGTCGAGCTCGTCAAATATGCAAATCATGAGCCGTACGAATATGTCGTCGTCGGATCACGTGGATTGAACACATTCCAAGAGTTCGTCCTTGGTAGTGTGAGTCATAAACTGGCCAAACGCGCTCTCGCCCCTGTCATTATCGTGAAATGACGCACCGTCCCCATCTCTTCGTGAGATGGGGATTTTTTGTGTCACATACAGGGGACATACCGTGCATGTAGAATGTGTTAAAGACAGCTAATTCAAAAGGAGGTTCTCGCGATGGACATCGCAAATGACCCGAATACACTTTTTCTCATCTTACTACCTGTTTTGATTTTGCAACTCATCCTGCTCGTCGTCGCCTTGATTGACTTGTTCAAACGCGACATGACGAATGGCCCGAAATGGGTATGGCTTCTCGTCATCGTCTTCATCAACATACTTGGCCCAATCGTATACTTCTTATGGGGACGGACTCCACGATGAAAATCACACATATAACGAAGCGATTCGGCTCCTTCACGGCGCTTGATGATGTCAGTTTCGAATTACGACCGGGTTGCACGTCCCTCCTTGGGGAAAACGGCGCCGGGAAGACGACGCTTTTGAACTTGCTCGCCCGCGTCACCGAACCGACAAGTGGCGATATGACCGGACACGAACGCATTCGGATTGGCTATTTGCCTCAACGCCCAGCCCTCTATCCATCGTTGACTCCCGTCGAGACGATTCGCTATGCCGCTGAATTAACGGGGACCAAACACGTCGAGCCGATTCAACTATTGAAACGAGTCGGGCTCGAACCGGTCGACCGGCCGGCAGCGAACTTATCGGGAGGGATGCGACAGCGTCTCGGGATCGCCCAAGCGCTCGTCCATGACCCGGAACTCTTACTGCTCGATGAACCGGTCTCGGCACTCGACCCACGCGGTCGACGAGAAGTACTCGATCTATTAAGTGACTTGAAACGAGAGCGAATGATCCTGTACTCGACGCACGTCCTGCCGGATGCCGAAGAGGCAAGTGACTGGGTGCTCCTGCTTCGACAAGGCAAATTGCTCATGGAAGGAACCGTGACTGACCTGCTCGGTTCGAAATCGACCATTGAGCTACGTCTCTTTGACGATGGGACGACTGATGCAGACTGGACGCAGTTAGAAGGCGTGACCCGAACAACGAAACGTGGTTCGACGTGGACGTTTGAGTCAACGGACCGGACCCTCGCCGAACGGGCGATTTTGCGGCGCATCCTGGAACGGAACCTCATCATCCAATCACTACACGTCGGGCACCCATCACTCGAATCTTTATTCTTGGAGGTGAACGCCTGATGCGTACCGCAATCTTTAAACAGGAATGGCGAGAGTCATGGTCGAACAAACGACTCATCTGGATTCCAATCGTTCTCATGCTCCTTGCCTCGATGCAACCGCTCACGCTCTATTTCTTACCAGATATCCTCGCTTCCGGTGGCAATTTACCGGACGGCGCCGTAATTGATCTCCCGACACCGACACCAGAAGAAGTGTTGATTTCAGTCAGTGAACAGCTTCGCCAAATCGGACTTCTCGTCGTCTTGTTGTCGGCGATGCATACGTTCAGTCATGAGCGGACGAACGGAACGCTCGCTTGGCTCAAGTCGTTACAAATCCCGACGTCTCGCATCGTTATCAGTAAATGGGCACATTACGTCCTCTTGACGGTCGGTGGTCTCGTACTCGCCCAATTAGCGGCCGCTTACTATACGGTCATTCTTTTCGAGGCGTTTGATGTAACCGCATTTCTCATATCCACAGTACTTCTTGTCTTTCATTTTGTCGTTCAGCTCTCCATCTTCATTCTCCTCGCTGCGATGATTGAGAGCGGTGTTGTCGCGGTCGTCTTGACGCTCGGTCTTCATTTCGTCATGTCGCTCCTTATCGGCTGGGTCGACCTCGATTGGATGCCATGGATGCTCGGTCCACTATCGAGTCAGGTGTTCTTGACAGAAGGGGATCTCGTGTGGCCGATTGTGACCGGAACCGTTGTCGTCATCCTATCCCTGTATGTGGCGTCGAAACGACTTCGGTTCATGAGTCATACGGCGTAAACGTCTGACCTTACAAATGATTCATTTGCCACAGCTTCATCTTGGATAAATATGGGTATCTCTTCTGTATGCATACAGAGGAGGTCACATGAATGACATGGAAAAGAAGGGTCGGCATCGGTCTGTTAATCGGTGCAGTGTGGACGAGTCCACAGTTCGCATCCGCTGAGGGTTCATTCCAAAAGACGGAGGATGGCATCGTCTATACGTCGAGTGACGGGACGGTACTGACGGGATGGCAAGAAATCGACGGCCATACATACTATCTGAATGAAGATGGCACCCTCCTCACAGGTTGGCAGGAAATCGAAGGGGCTACCTATTACTTTGAGACAGACGGTCGACTCGTCACGGGTGCTTACGCGATTGACGGTACGACATACACGTTTGACGAGAACGGAAAGCTACTCACCGGCTGGCAGGAACGGGACGGTCTCGTCTACTATTACGATGAGACCGGTCAACCCGTCACCGGATTCCAGACGATTGCCGGCAAGCGATATTACTTCAACGAGGATGGGGTCCGTCTCTCGGGATGGCAGCAGCTTGGTGACGCCAAGCATTATTTCTTCCCAGACGGCACCATCCGTACAGGGATGTATACGATTGACGGCAAGAAATATTATTTGATGGAGCAAGGGAAGATGGCGACCGGATGGCAGACGATTGGCACACGTCGCTATTACTTCGGGGATGACGGGGTACGTCGCCAAGGACTCGCCCGGATTGGTGACAAGATGTACGGTTTCCATCCCACTTACGGATACCGTCTCGAAGGACTCTATCGCATCAACAATCGACACTATTTGTTCGGAAAATACGGCGACCGCAAGTATGGGCTACAGCGAATCGATGGTGTCATGTATGGATTCCATCCGACGTACGGGTACCGACTAGAAGGTGTCCATAAACTAAATGCACGCATCTATTCATTCGACTCATACGGACGACGCGAGTATGGGTTCCAAACGGTCGATGGGAAGAAGGTCGGATTCCACCCGACCTACGGATACCGCCTGCAAGGGAAATTCCGATTGGATGGGAAGACGTATCATTTCCACTCGACGGGTGTCCCCGAGAAAGGATGGAAATATACGACCCAGTACGAGTATTACGCTCCCGCGTTGACGAAGAAGACGGATTGGCAAGCCATCGACGGCAAGTGGTATTACTTTGACACGTATGGAAAGATGTATCAAAACCGTCGTGTCGGCAATGCCTCGTTCGATGCGCGGGGCGCCTATTCTCAGGCACTGTCCATCTATAAGATGAGCGTCCCACTTTATCGTCAGTTCCCGATGGGCTATCCGTCCGGCTGCGAGTTCTTCTCCCTCAAGATGGCGCTTGAAGAGAAAGGTCGTGCCGTCAGCGCCTCGACCTTATATAACGAGATGCCGAAGAGCATGTGGAACGCACGTTATGAGAACCGTCTCTATCGCTGGGTTGACCCGAACGTCATGTTCACGGGAGATCCGAAAGGGACGCTCGGCAAGTATAAGAACTACGGGATTTACCCGAAAGGCATGATCGGATTTGCCAGCAAGTATCGTCCGGTGAAAGACTTGTCCAACCAAGGCCTCGGCTCGATTGAGCGTGAACTGTCGATGGGTAACCCGGTCATCGTCTGGGCGAGCGTCGACTTCAACAAACCGTACGGCTACTTCAACTGGTACACCGCTTCGAACAAGAAGTTCACCGGCTACGTCAACTATCACGTCATGTTAGCGACCGGATATGACAAATCAAACTTGTATATCAACGACCCATATCGTGGACGCTTGGTCATCCCGAAATCAAAAGTGAGCGCCGTCATGAGCGCGACAGGATGGAAAGCGCTCGCGGTCAGATAAGTAAGAAGGAACGTGTCTTTCATCGAAGGGCACGTTTTTTGTGTGCGATTAGGAGAATAGTACGAAATGCAGAAATATAAATTCCTATTTTTATGATTAAATATTGAAATTGAATTTCTGAATGGTACACTCCTGTTAAGAAATCGAAGCGCTTACATGAATCAAAGGAGGAACTTCTGATGAAAAAATGGATAGGTGGTATGACCGCGTTGACGATCCTCACGACTTCCATCGTCTGGTTGGATGCCGATGCAAAGTCTGAACCGAAAAAGCCAAAGGTCGAACTCGGGGTCGACCGGTTGATGGAAAATCCGGAGATCTTGAAAGGGAAACGGGTCGGACTGATCACGAATCCGACCGGGATCAACGCAAAACGTACGAGCATCGTCGACCTGTTCGACCAGTCCGATGACTTCGAATTGACGGCATTGTACGGACCGGAACACGGCGTTCGAGGAGATGCCCAAGCCGGGTCGACCGTCAGTTCCTACATCGATGACGTGACGGGATTGCCCGTATACAGTCTATATGGTGCCACGAAGAAACCGACGGCTGAGATGCTACAAGATGTCGACGTGCTCGTCTTTGACATCCAGGATGTCGGGACACGCTACTATACGTATATCTATACGATGGCGTATGCGATGGAAGCCGCAGCCGAGAACGATATTCCGTTCGTCGTCCTCGACCGTCCGAACCCACAAGGTGGGCTTCGCGTCGACGGTCCGGTGCTCGACCCGGACTACTCTAGCTTCATCGGTCTCTATCCGATTCCATTAAAGCATGGGATGACCGTCGGAGAACTCGCACAACTGTTCAACACTGAGTATCAGATTCAAGCCGACCTCGAAGTCGTCAAAATGAAAGGATGGAAACGTTCGATGATGTATGAGGACACGGGCCTCCCGTTCGTCATGCCGTCCCCGAACATGCCGACGACCGACACGGTCAACGTCTACCCTGCGACCGGATTGTTTGAAGGGACGAACCTATCCGAGGGACGCGGGACGACGAAACCGTTTCAGCTGATCGGTGCGCCGTATATACAAGCGCATGAATATGCGAATGAGCTGAATGGGCTCGACTTGCCGGGTGTCGCCTTCCGGGCTGCCTCGTTCACTCCGACGTTCTCCAAGCATGCGGGCAAACTGACGCACGGGGTTGAGGTCTATGTCACCGACCCGGTTCGATTCGAATCGACGCGAACCGGGATTGCGATGATTCAAACGGCTCATGACATGTATCCGGACGACTTCGAATTTTTAGCGAACGATTTCATCACGAAACTGACAGGAAACGCCTACGTGAAAGATATGATTCTCGAAGGAGCTCCGCTTGAAGACATTCTGACGAAAATCGAGGACGAGCGGGACGCCTTCCTCCCGATTCGAAAAGAGTATTTGCTGTATAAATGACGCGAGGATGGGCTCACGAAGAGTCCATCCTTTTTGTAATGAAATGGTAAAACCAAAAATCACCCAAACAATATAGAATATAGGGAGTCCCACAAAAGGAGTCGATTCCATTGAAGAAGCATCTCTCTCTACTACTCACCATCATTCTGACACTTGGTGTGATCGGATCACCACTCTCTATTAGCCCTGTCCAAGCCTATTACGAGACGTCAATCAATACGACCGGTTACGTGACGAACATCAGTCAGCTCAACGTCCGGCAATCACCTTCTTTGAGCGCGAAACGACTTGCGCTCATCCCACGAGACGGTTCGATGCGCGTCCGGACATCGTTCCAGTTGGACGGCGTGCGTTGGTATAAGATCCAATGGGGCAGCGGTTACGCTTATCTGCCCGCCAAGTATGTCCGCTTGTCCACTGCTGAGGTGAAGTTCACGAAACCGACGTACGTCAAGCCGTCGAGCGTTTATTTGAAATCCCGTCCGCTCACGACCTCATCAAACGTCAAGTTCGTCCGGCAAGGCACCGAACTCGAGACCGTGTCATATCGCTATACCGGCACATCGCGATGGTATAAGGTGCGTTACGGTTCATACACCGGGTACATCCTCGCCAACCATGTCAGCTTCACGTCGCCCGTCAACGTGTTGACCGAGACGAACAAAGAACGAGATGCTGCCGGTCTCTCTCTTCTCGCCGCTTCGAGTGAGGCGAACCGTGTCGCCCAAGTCCGTGCCGATGAGATGGCGCGAACGGGGCAATTCTCGCACACGCTCAAGGAGAATGGTACACCCGGCGACACGTTAGACGCTTACCGTGTCTCGTATCGTGGCTGGGGGGAGAACATCTATAAAGGATCGAGCGACCCGGTCCGGGCGGTCGATGCGTGGATGAACAGTAGCGGTCATCGCGCGAACATCTTGAATGCGAATTATACGCATCTCGGGATTGGTAAAGCGACCGATGCCCAAGGGTCGACCATCCATGTCCAAATCTTTTTGACGAAATAACCGCTGAAGGGACAGTCACGTCGTGGCTGTCTTTTTGTTCGGCAAAACAAAAAAGCGGATTTGCATCCGCTCTTGAACCTGACACTCCTATATCTCATGCTCTTTCACGAGCACACGAAAACGCGGTCGGACGGTCAATTCGATTGACGTCACGGTCCGCTTTCGATCTTCAGCGAGGACAATCAACAACTCTGCGTGGTCTCGTCGGTCTTCTAAAATCTCCACCTTGCTGACGGTGCGAAGCAGTTGATAATATACAAGCTCCCCGTCCCGATCTTTAATATTGATCTCAAACTCGTGATAGCTCGGTGATATTTTAAAGTAGAACGTTTCCCCATGCTTATTCGTGAAGCGAAAAATCGACTCGTCATAATAGAACGGGAGCGTCGAATCCATTCGTTTCGGCTCGACTGTGCAAAACGCGGAAAGCACGATTTCGTCTGGGAACAACGCCCCCTCTTGTTTGTTGAATTGCCATCCTTTCATCCAAATCCCTCATTTCGACACCATAATTATCTGAATAATTAGATTATTGCACATTTCGAGGGTTCCGGACAGGTATATTCGTGACAATCCTCGAACACCTTTGTGTAGAACGAGGAATATTTCATATGCGAAAGGAGTATCACGATGTCCATTATCTCGCTCGACCATGTCACGAAACGGTTCGGGGATACGATCGCCTTGAACGACCTCAGTCTGAACGTGGAAGCAGGCGAACTGTTCGGGTTGCTCGGACCGAATGGTGCCGGGAAGACGACCGCCATTTCGGTCATGTTGAATCTGTACGAGGCGGACTCCGGTTCGATCCACATTTTCGGCAAACCGATGCCAAAGGACGAACTAGCCATCAAACGCCGTGTCGGGATCGTGCCGCAACACGTCTCCGTCTATGACCAGCTGACCGTCTATGAGAACATTCAATTTTTTGCGGAACTGTATGGATTTAGCCCGAAAGTAGCGAAACAAAAGACCGAGGCCGCGCTCCACTTCGTCGAACTCGATGCCCATCAAAAGAAACGCCCGCCCGAACTGTCCGGCGGTCTCCTCCGTCGCCTCAATATCGCCTGCGGTATCGTCCATGAACCCGAACTCATCTTCATGGATGAACCGACCGTCGCCATCGACCCGCAGTCGCGAAATACCATTCTAGAGAACATCCGCGAACTGAACCGCCGTGGTGCCACCATCATCTACACGTCACATTACATGGAAGAAGTCGAACTCCTCTGCGACCGGATCGCCATCGTCGATGAAGGAAAGATCATCGCCGAAGGGACGCAGGACGAACTGAAAGACCGTGTCATGACGCTCGAGACGGCCCGGATCAAAGTCGATGCGCTCACACCAAATTTGCTCGAACGACTCGATGCACTCGACCACGTTCAAAAAGTGGAGTATGAAGAGCCGTACATCGAGGTGTCGTTAGACAAGGACACGCCGCTCGCCCCGCTCCTTGAGACGCTCCATCAAGAGCATGTTCACTTCACCTCCATCACGGTCGACCGCCCTTCCCTCAATACCGTCTTTTTGGCATTGACGGGGAAGACGCTTCGGGAATAGGAGGGGCGTCATGTGGACCTTCATCAAATATGATGTGAAACAGCGACTACGGGACCGCGCCACCCTCTTTTGGATGCTCATCTTTCCGCTCATCCTCATCTTCGGACTGGGGACGATGCTGTCGGCCGTCTTCAGTGACACGTTCAAACTGCCGGTCACAAATGTCGCCTACGTCGAATCGTCGACCGACCAGTATCGCGAGCCACTCGAGACCTTTTTAAAAGAAGAAGACATTCAAGCCTTCATCCGACTCGTTCCATACGCTGACCTCCCATCTGCCGAACAAGGTGTGAACGATGGCGATGCCGACGTCATACTGCAACTCAACGGACCTGACATCACGCTCTTTTATGAGGAACCGACGACGGTCGAGTTCGACGTCCTCGATGCCATCCTCGGTCAGTATACAGCCATCGCCAATCAACAGATCACGCTCGCCGAAGCAGGCGTGTCGGCTCCTTACGAGAATGAGGCGTGGCTCGATACGGAAAGTGTCGACCTGGCGGGACGCACCCCGACGTCGCTCGAGTATTTTACCGTCACCATCTCGATCATGACGGCATTGTTCGGGTCATTTTATATCACGGCGATGGCGCGTGAAGAACAGCCGAACACAGGCAGCTATTTGCGCATCCAAGCGGCACCCGTCCGAACGGTCGAGTATCGACTCGCGCGGACGTTCAGTCGCTACGTCATCATCTTGTTGCAGCTCATTCTCTTGTTTTGGTTCAGTCACTTCGTCTATCGCACATTCGACTTGGCGAACGTGCAGTTCGGCTATCTGATCCTGTCTTGGCTCGCCTTGACCGCGTACGGGGTCGCCATCGGATTCCTGATCGTCAACTTGCCGAAGTTGAGCGCGACGACAAAGGATGCGATCGTCAACGGCTTCGTCGCCATCCTCATGATTCTATCCGGTGGCTACGTCCCCGGTTTTGACCAAGTGACGCTGAACTACGCTCCCTGGGCCGCTTACGTGTTCATGCCGATCTTTATGCGGGACGGGATGCTAGCCGTCCTCCTGCGGGAAGGGGACATGAATCTGTATTGGCAAAGCCTCGGATTGCTCGGGATTCATCTCCTTGTCTTGATCGTATTCAGCTACATTCTCTCGAAAGGGGTGAAGCGTCATGGTACTCATTAGACATGTGGCCAAACGGATGCTTCGAAAGAAAGGACTGTGGGTGTTCACCTTCGTGTCGATGTTCGGTTTCGCGCTCATCCTCTCCTTCGTCGGCGGAACGTCCAGTTTGAACGCATCGATCGGGATTGTCGACCGGGACGGTGGACTCCTCGCCGAACGCCTCATTGACGAGACCGAACGATTTGGTCGGGTCACATTGCTCGAGTCGAGCACAGAGGATGTCTTGTTAGAAGGAGAAGACATCGTCCTCATCATTCCAGAAGACTTCACGGAACAGGCGTTCACAGGAGACATGCCCCGCCTCTCCTTCTCTGCAATCGCCGGGAGTGATGCCTCGTTGATCGAGCAGGCGCTGAACGGTCATCTGTCCCGCGAACGTCAACTGCTCGAAGCGAGCGGCTATGAGGAAGCGACGTTCGAAGAGCTCGCATCCATTGAGACGACGAACGGTTACACACTCAGAAGTGAACCGTTCCAAGAAAGTGTCGCCACGACCGCTCGGACACAAGCCTTCTTCGGTCTATTGTCGTTCATCATGATGTCGACCTTTCTCCAGTTCATCCCCATGTTTGTCGCGGATGACCGGGACGAGAAGATCTATGCGCGGTTGTTCGCCTCACCGGTGACACCACGGCGTTATTTCGGCTCCCTGCTCTTCGCCTTTTATCTCGTCGGCTTCGTCTACGTGATGCTGTTGATTGGTGTGAGCCTCGCTCTATACGGTCAGGACGTATGGACACATCTCCCGACCGTGTTCGCCTTGTTTTCTTCCTATCTGCTCGTCTGTCTGGCACTCGGTGGCCTCATCGCCGTGTTGGCGACGAACCGGGAGAAGGCGAACATCTTTCAAATCTCGGTCACGATGGCGTCCGCCATCACCGGCGGGGCGTTCATCAGTCTGCTCTGGTTACCCGATTCATTGAAACTCATCGGTCGTTTCCTACCGACCTATTGGTTGAATAACGGCGTCATCACGATGTATGAGGGACAGTTCCCGTTTCTCTCCATCCTTGTCATGATCGGCATGACCGGCATCGTCTTCCTCTTCACCATCCTCGTGTTGAAGAAACGACCTCTGACCGTTTGAAAAAGCGAGTCCCCCACATTCAGGAGGACTCGCTTGTTTATTGTTGAAGTGTCGGTACGACTTTTTCAAAGAAGACGTCGACGAGAGATGGGTCGAACTGTTTCCCTGCCTCTTGTTTGATGATGGCAAGTGCCTCGTCAATCGTCTTCGCTTGTCGATATGGTCGCCCCGTCACCATGACATCGAACGTGTCGGCGACGGCGATAATTCGCGAGGCGAGCGGGATGTCATAATCGCTCAACCCTTTCGGATATCCTTTACCGTCCCATCGCTCATGGTGCGCCAAGACAATCTCGGACAAGGCGACATATTCGGGTACCGTACTCAAAATATTGTAACTGATTTCCGGATGGCGCTTGATTTCATACCATTCCGATTCCGTCAACGCACCAGGTTTATCTAAAATGTCATTACTGATTGCCACTTTTCCGATATCGTGCAAAATGGCGGCCGTTCGAATCTCATTCACTTCGGCACTCGTGAAGCCCATCGCTTCCGCAAGTTTCCCCGCTAAATTGGCGACCCGTTGAGAGTGCGCTTCTTCGCGTGGAATCTTCTCATACAGGGTGCGCATGATGATTTGGATGGAATGGTGGCGTCGACTCTGCTTTTCAGAAACCTTATGGTGATACATCCGGTCTTCTGCTAAGTTGAACACCTCGCTCAACGCGACGGTGGCGTCATGTTTGACCGCTTCACCGAACGATGCGGAAATCGGTAACCCTTCCACCGTCTGTTCATGGAAGAGACGACCGAGACGGTCCGACAGTTGCTTCGCCTCATCGAGCGTCGTATTCGGAGAGATCACGACGAACTCATCGCCTCCGACTCGCGCCACTTCATCTTTCGCGCGCAATTCATTTCGTAAAATATTTGCCGCCTCGACGAGCAGCTGATCCCCGACCAAGTGACCGAACGCATCGTTCGTGAGTTTCAGACCATTGATATCGATGACGATGAGTGTGAGCGGATAAAAATGCTCATCATCATAGCGCTCCAACGCCTCTTCAAAGTAGCGTCGGTTTTTGATACCCGTCAATTGATCGTGATAACTGAGATATTCAATCTCTTTCTCGTATGTCTTCTTCTCCGTGACATCTCCGATATAGCCGTGCCACAAGACATGGCCTTCCGCAATCTTCTCCGGACGAGATGACCCGAGAATCCAGATGGTTCGTCCGTCCTCGGTCAACACACGAAACTCTGCGTCCCAAATCGTCAAATTACGATACGATTCATCAATCGACTGCATGACATGGGGATAATCATCCGGGTGCATCCGGCGGAAGACAAGACTCGCGTCCGCCTGTACCTCTTCTGCCGAAATCCCTAACATATCTTCAAAGCCCCGGCTAAAGAACGGGAAGTTGAAGCTTCCGTCAGGCAACAATTCGAATTGATAGATGGCACCCGGGATTTGGTCGGATAGTTTCGTCAAGAGGCGGTCCCGGTCGGCCAACTTTTCTTCCAATTGGACCCGATCCGTCACGTCCTTGGCGACCGCATAAATGTAATCCCCTTGAAGTTTGCAATGCCATTCGATTGAGCGGTACGTATCGTCGATTGTGCGGAAGCGGTTGACGAATCGGAACAACTCGCCACGTTCTTCAAGTTCCGCAAACCCTGCTTCCGTGATCACGTCATCGTCCGGGTGAATCAGACTAAGAAAATCGATATTCTCCAACTCATCAAGCGAAAACCCTAAAACGCGCTCCCATGTTTCGTTCAAGTGCAGCACTTGCCGTGTGTTGAAGGCCATGATGCATTCCAAGTCGAGCGTTCCAAATCCATCAAACATCGATTTCTTCGTCTCACCCACTTGATGATCGGCTTTCGTCAATTGCTGAAGCACATGGACGAGGTACAACTCGACGAGACCGAGGCGATTCGCTTGTTTCCCTTGCTCCATCACAATCGTCAAATCTCCATACAAGACGCCATCTTTTTCGATTTTAAAGAGAACGACTTCTCCAAGCGAGAAGATACGGAGTAGATTTTTGACGAGCCGTTTCGGCAGCGCGCCATCAATCAGTGGGTCAATCCCATCAAAGACACGAGGATTCGATTGTTTGAACAGGTCACGCCGCTGATCCGTCATCGGCCATTTCCTTCCGACCGGATGAAATCCAAGGATATCGAGACTTCTTTCTAACATCTCGTCCATGCCGGATAAGGCGACCGTCGTGTAGGACTCTCCATCGTTCTCCATTAAATTGAGCGCGACCGCCTTCGCTCCCGTGAAGTCACGAATCTGGTCGAGGAATTGTTGATTCATCAATAAATCGCTACCCGTCGAGACGAAGCGATGGGAGACGTTGACGAGCTGCTTCAACGCATTGTTTTCTTGAACATGTCGGGTGATGTCATGGAACACGACCGATACGAATCCTTGGCGTTCACTGAACACGGACATCTCGAACCATGACTTGTTGCGCCGAGAGAAATGTTCAAACGTCACCGTTCCGCCTTCGTTGACGACGTGTGCCACTTGAATCATCCACTCCCGCTCACTATATTCAAAGTCCTTTAAGGCGCTTGATACTTTTTTCCCGATGAAGTGTTTTCGCTTCCCTTTCATGATCTTCTCAAAGGCAGGATTCACTTCAAAGAATTCATAGTCAATCGGCTCCGAAGCGTCGTCGTAAATCACTTTAAACTCGACGTAGCCTTGGGGCATATAACGCAACAATGTGTCGTATGAAGAATGATGGGGGTTTGTCACGTCACTTCCTCCTCAGCAAATAAAATCTCCACTTAGTTTACCTCATTTGTGATAGATTCCCTATTTTTTCCGAACTCATTCCCAACTTTTTATTTTAAGTTTTCGTAAACTGCATGCTCTTTTCTTGCCCCATCCCCTCACCTTTGTTAGACTGATTTCGAAAACCGATATCGAATTTCGATATTAAGGAGATGACACGTATGGAAGACCGCGTCTTGCGGAAGCTGTTTCTCGGATTCATCCATATCCATATTTTGCACCATGCCGCGGAACACCCCGTGTACGGAGCATGGATGGTCGATGAGCTTCGGGAGCACGGTTATGAAATCAGTGCTGGGACGCTCTACCCGATCTTGCACGGTATGGAGAAAGACGGGCTCTTGATTCGTGAAAACGAGACGGTCGATGGACACGTTCGCAAAAATTACGTGACGACTGAAAAAGGACGTTCTGTGTTGGCGGAAGCCCGTCAAAAAGCATACGAGTTATTCAAAGAAATTAAGGAGTGAAGACATGACGACACAACGCGTGACGTTCAAGACGTTACTAGAGATTTTATTCGTTTCAACGAGGCTCGGCCTCACCTCATTCGGTGGGCCGGTCGCCCACCTCGGTTACTTCCACGAGGAATATGTGAGACGACGCAAGTGGATGGACGAGAAAGCTTACGCCGACCTCGTCGCCTTATGCCAATTCTTGCCCGGACCGGCCAGTTCACAGGTCGGGATCGGGATCGGGATTGTCCGCGGTGGCATATTAGGTGGGATCACCTCGTTCATCGGCTTCACGACACCGTCGGTCGTTGCCCTCATCCTGTTCGCTTTATTGTTGTCTGGACTCGACGTGTCCGATGCAGGCTGGCTCTACGGCTTAAAAGTCGTCGCCGTCGCTATCGTCGCCCATGCCATCTTAGGGATGGCGAGTAAACTGACACCTGATACAAAGACACGAACGATCGCCTTTTTCGCCTTGGCGGGCGTCTTGCTCTGGCAGACGACGTTCAGTCAGGTGTTGTTCATTCTCCTTGCGGCACTCGCAGGATTCCTGTTGTTCAAGCCGGACCGCCTCGATGCGAAATCGAGCGCGTTCCCGATTTCGAAACGACTCGGGGCCGTCTTGCTGTCGATATTTGGTGCACTTCTCGTCATCTTGCCGATTTTACGGGAGACGTTTGAAAACCAGACGATCGCCTTGTTCGATAGCTTTTACCGGGCCGGTGCCCTCGTCTTCGGCGGCGGACACGTGGTCTTGCCGTTACTTGAGCGTGAGCTCGTACCCGCTGGTTTCTTGAGTGAAGAAGCCTTCCTCGCAGGATACGGTGCTGCTCAGGCCGTCCCTGGTCCGCTCTTCACGTTCGCTTCTTATCTTGGAACGGTGATTAACGGTGTGCCGGGTGGCATCCTGGCGACGGTCGCGATTTTCTTGCCGGCCTTCTTGCTCATCCTCGGGGCACTTCCGTTTTGGGACGCGCTCCGTCATAACCCGAAAGTCGCCGGCGCTCTTATCGGCGTCAACGCGGCAGTGGTCGGGATTTTGATCGCAGCATTCTACAGCCCGATCTTCACGAGTACCGTCAACGATGCGGTCGACTTCGTGTTCGCTGCCTTCCTGTTCGTCATGATCGCCTATTGGAAACTGCCCCCGTGGGCACTCGTCATCGCCGGGGTACTCGGTGGGACGTTGATTCAGCTGGTGTAAACGTAAAGAAGCGACCTGTCCTCGATGACGACAGGTCGCTTTTTTCATGATGAGGAGATGGGAGACATCCGTGTCACCCGAATCTGACTGAGCATGTCTTCAAGATGTGCGCAGTTGATACTTCCCGTGCCTTCTTCAAGGGCGTTGAGCGTGCCGGTCGCACTACCGAGACGAAGCGTCTCTTCCACGGATTGACGTCTCACCATTCCGACAGCGAGACCAGCAATCATCGCATCGCCAGACCCGACGGCGTTCACGGCCGCCACGTTCGGTACGTCGATGACATAGCGTTGTCCATGAACGATCGCATCCGCCCCTCGCTTCCCTTTTGAATGAATGACCCAGTCACTCCTATCTCCGATCCGGTTGAGCGTGTGCTCGATTGGAGCAGCGGGATCCAGGCTGTTCAATTCTTCTTCATTCGGCTTCACTAACAAAGGATGGGCCGATAATCCTTCACGAAGAGCCTCTCCGCTTGTATCGAGGATCACTTTTTTCCCATATTGTCCTGCCAGCTCGATCAATTCGCGATAGGCACTCACCGGCACACCTTTTGGTAAACTACCAGACGCCACGACGAGTGAAACTTCAGACAAGAGCGTGGCCACATGTTGTTTAAATCCTTCCCATTCATCTGTCGATACGTGCGGTCCACTTTCAAGTACTTCGGTTTGCTTCCCATCATGCAAGAAAGCCAGACACGTACGCGTGTTGCCGGACACTCGATAAAAGTTTTGGCGAATCCCGTCTTTGGCAAGTGTAGAAGTAATCCACTCCCCCGCTTCGCCCCCAAGGATGCCCGTGGCCATCACCGGCTCACCTAATTGTGCGATGACCCGCGTCACATTCAGTCCTTTCCCACCGGCTGTCCGATGAGGGGCATCCGTTCGATTCGTCCCGTTCAATTGGAACTGCGACATGTCATACCGGACATCGATCGCAGGATTTAACGTGATGGTTAAAATCATATCCAGACCTCAATAACGTCCATCGCTCATGCACATTCGAATCTTCTCTTCCACGACCGTCTTCATCGCAGCTTTTGCCGGTCCGAAATATTTACGCGGATCGCTCTCTTCTTGATTTTCTGTCAAGACGCTTCGAAGTGTCGCGGCAAATGGCATTTTTAACTCTGTGGCGATGTTGACCTTGCAACATCCTCGACGAATACATTCACGTACTGTATCAAACGGTACACCAGATGCGCCATGGAGGACGAGCGGGATGTCGACGACTGCTCGAATTTCAGATAACCGTTCTAAATCCAACTTCGGTTCTGCCTTATATAACCCGTGGGCCGTTCCAATGGCGACGGCAAGCGAATCAATGCCTGTCTTCTCTACAAATTCTGCCGCAGCCGCAGGATCCGTATAAAACGAGTCCGCCTCATCGACCACTAGATCATCTTCTTGACCACCTAAGCGACCGAGTTCCGCTTCAACCGATGCACCGTATTCTTGAGCCAATGCGACGACTTGACGTACGGTTTCGATGTTTTCTTCGAACGCATGGTGTGACGCATCGATCATGACCGATTTCGTCCCAAGTTCAAGCGAGGTTTGAATGTCCTCGATCGTCTCGTGGTGGTCCAAATGAAGCGCGATCGGAATGTCGTAACGACGTGCGGCCGTGTCTGCAATCGCTTGAATGTAATCGCGCCCAGCGTATGTGAACGTTCCAGGAGTTGCGGCTAGAATGACTGGCGAACGGAGCTCTGCCGCCGTTTCTACGACGACTTGAGCCGTTTCTAGGTTATGAATATTAAACGCTGGGACGGCGTAGCCGTTCACTTGTGCATCGCGTAGCATCTCTTTTGTATTGATGACACCTGTTTTTGTCATTTCCATCTTCATTCACCTCATTGGATTATTTGTTAATCGACGTAGCAGCCCGCTTCCCATTTCTCTAGAAACTCATCAAAAATCTCGTCACCATCTAACCCTCGACTCGTTGACGCCAACGCATCGACCGAGGCGATGAGTTGTTTCGATTCTTCTGTTTCGACGTATGGCGTGCTCAAGAAGACATCCACAATCTCTTGCATCAAACCAAGACCAGTAATCCGTCCCCCAATCCCGATCACATTCGCATCAAGCTGCTTCCGCGCCATTTTTGCAGTGGTCACATCTCTCACGAGCGGTGCACGGACACCTTGCACTTTGTTGGCAGATGTCGTAATCCCC
This sequence comes from Exiguobacterium sp. AT1b, assembly GCF_000023045.1. GTDB lineage: Bacteria > Bacillota > Bacilli > Exiguobacteriales > Exiguobacteriaceae > Exiguobacterium. The sequence goes on from NC_012673.1 coordinate 995,930, forward strand.
ACTCCCGTTCCGCAGATGACGATTCCACGTTCCGCTTCGTTCGTGACGACTTGTTCCGCGACACGACGCCCGTAAATCGGGTAGTGCGTGCGTTCAAAATCATACGTCCCGCAGTCGATGACTTCATGGCCTTGCGCTTCAAGGTACTGCACCATCTCATCTTTAATATCTGTCACAATATGGTCGCAACCGATTGCAATCTTCATCCTGTTCGTCCTCCTTAAGCCAATTTGTTCAACATGTCTACGCGAATTTGATGACGCCCACCCGAGTACTCCGCTCCAAGGAATGCGCTTACAATTTCACGTGCCAACGTATCACCGATGACTTCCGTCCCCATCGCGATGATCGTAGAGTTGTTATGATCTCGTGTCATTTTCGCAGAATGTTCATCTGATACTTGTGCACAAACAATTCCAGATTGTTTCGCCGCGACCATGTAGGACAATGATCCAAAGGAATCGAGTAAGATGCCTCGAGCTGCCTCTCCATCGCGAACCGCATCCGTCACTCGAACAATCGCTGCCACGACGTCATCACCCGAATAATCTACGACTTCATGTCCGAGTTCCTCCATATGGTTCACGATCAGTTGCTTACGCCCTTCACTCGCTTTGTCTGCCGAAAGTGCTACTTTCACAACAATCCCTTCTTTCTTTTTGTTCTTTTTTGTTCGTTATTTACACTTTTATAATAGCACAAGTTCGATTATTTTCAATCATTTTCGAACATTATTTGTTTGTTTTTTAACAAAAAAAGACCTGGATTGTCACATTTCGTAACAATCCAGGTCGTTGATTCATATGGTCAAACCAATTGCTGTTCGTTTTGTCCCACGATGACCTCGGTATAAGAGGAGTAATGGTGTAACGTCGCCTCGCTGATGTTTTCGTCCGTAATCAGTCCATCGACGTGATCCAAGCCGTAGAAGTCGAATAAATCGACGCGACCGATTTTACTTGAATCGCACAAGATGTACTTCAACTGTGCATTATCGAGAATAATCTTTTGACATGCGCCCTCTTCTTCGTTGGCCGTCGTGATCCGTTCATTGTGCACGCCGTTCGTTCCAATGAAAGCGAGTGATACGTTGATGCGGGACATGATATCGTTTGTAAAGCTTCCAACAAAAGCACCCGTCCGTTCGCGGTAGCGTCCACCAATCAGCATCAATTCGAATCGCGCATCGTTTTTAAACCGCTCGAACACTTGGAACGAATTCGTAAAAATCCGGGCATTCACGTCGATGTATTCATAAATGAGTTCATTGGTCGTCCCCGGTCCGATGAACACCGTGGCATTCTCTTCAATAAGCGCCGCCGCTTTTCTGGCGATGCTCCGCTTCTCTTCCGAACGAAGTTGTTTCTTCTCGACATGAGACAACTCTTCATACGACAGGGGACGGTCCATGTTCAAGGATTTCGCACCTCCGTGAATCCGTTCAAGTCGCCCTAATTCTTCAAGCATCTGCAAATCGCGACGTGCTGTCATTGGCGTGACACCAAGCAATTCCGTCACTTCGGTCGTCTTCACGACCCCCTTTGTATCCACCAGTTCTAAGATGCGATCCCATCGCTGTTCCTTCAACATTTTCCCGATCACCCTCCTTCTTTCTTTCAGTATACTCAACTTGAACACTCCTTGACTATCATTTTAGAACAGAAACAAACAAAAGTCGGTTCAAAAGAACCGACTTTTTGTTCATTTTACAGTTTCCGGTTGAATGACTTGACGTCGGTTCGCCACTTCTCTCATCCAACGTGCACTTTTCTTCGGTAGTCGTTCCTGTGTCTCGAAATCCACATAGAACAAGCCATACCGTTTATTGAATCCATTCGTCCAGGACAAGACGTCCATGAGAGACCAGAGGAAATATCCACGAACCGTGACACTTTGTTCAATCGCATCCAAAATAGCGTTCAAATGCTGGGCGATATAATCAATTCGAGGCGTGTCATCGATCGAGCCGTCGACGAGGTCGTCCTTATAGCCCATTCCATTCTCCGTCACATACATGGCTTTGTAGTTCGGATATTGACGATGGACCCGGACGAGCATATCCGTCAAGCCGGTCGGATAAATTGGCCAATCCCAATCCGTTGTAGGCACTTCCGGATTCGACACGCGCTTCCCGATCCCTTTTAAGCCAAACACGCTCGTCCCTTTCTCCCCTGTCCCGTTATGATGAATCCCACTCTCGCCATCATGGGCAGCCAAGAAATGACTCGCATAATAGTTGACCCCAAGGAAGTCATTTTGGGCACTGCCACGCGCTAACCATTCCATGTCTCCCTCTTCGACTACAAGAGTAGCTTGTTGAAGAGACATCAATCGTTCGATGACCGTCAGTGTCTCGGCTGTGTAACTTCCTTTCAAACAGGCATCCAACATGAATTGGTTCGCCAACACATCTTCCACATATGCCGCTTCCCGGTCTTCTTCGGACTCGGTGATCGGATATTTCGATTCGAGGATATGGATGATCCCAACCTCTCCGTCTAGCTCCATCCGTTTATACGCGTCCACGACTTTCGCATGAGCAATCATCATATGGTGCATGGCTTGAATCGCTTTGGCGACATCGTAACGAATGTTTGGCGGGAAGTGCCCGATGATGTATTGTCCCGCGACGACGGACCATGGCTCGTTGATTGACACCCACTTCTTCACGCGATCTCCGAAACGCTCGAAGCACACTTCCGCAAAGCGGACGAAGTGGTCAATGTTGTCACGATTCAACCAGTCCCCTTGATGGAATAGCGGGAGCGGCGTATCGAAATGATGAAGCGTGACGACCGGCTCGACACCGTTTGCCAAACACTCATCGATCAAGCGGTCATAAAAGGCGAGTCCTTCCTCATTCACCTCACCGGCCCCATCCGGAATAACACGGCTCCAGGCAATCGAGATGCGAATGCCGTTTAATCCATACTCATTGGATAACTTCAAATCGACTGGATACTGATGATAAAAATCACTGGCGACGTCTCCATTGAAACGGCTCTCCGGGCGATGTAGGAACTCATCCCAATAACAAGGACCGCGTCCCCCTTCGTTCACCGCACCTTCTGCTTGATAAGCTGCTGTTGCCGCACCAAAAATAAACTCTTCCGGAAATTGTCTCATTTCGATTCCACCTCTTTGTCTAGACTGAAAAGATTAGAGGGGCTGTGAATGACCAGCCCCTTTTGTATTACATATGCTTCATCGCGAAGGCGAGTGCCCCTTTAGGATCGCGACAAAGCGCCACATATTCTGCACCCGATGTCGAAACGGCGTTCGTATCACTAGATGCCGAGTCTTGTTCCAACTCCCCAAGCATCGATGCCATCTGCGGAGCAAGGATGATCAAGTCAAACTCTGAAATGACCGCTTTATGTTGACCGTAAGCCATAGCAGTCGACTCGAGCTGAAGCCCTTCTTCCTTCGCCCCTTTGGCAATCGCATTCGCGAGCATCCCGCTCGTGGCACCGTTCGCACACAAGACGAGGACGTTATACGTTTTCGATGCATCCACCGGCTTCACGACACGTGCCTCCGTCGCGCTTGTCGCGATTTCCGCACCCGTATCCGGCGTTTGTTCTTCTTCAAGGACAGCCAAGCGCTCTTGCTCGACCAACTGCTTGTCATACACTTTAAAGAACGGATAGTAAATCAACAAGTCGATGATGATCAACGTCGGTGCGAGGATGAAGGCGAGTGGCGCGAATCCTGTACCGAGAATCAAACCGATTGGCCCTGGAGTCGTCCAAGGTAAGTTGTAGATGAATCCGTTCATCCCACCGATGTCAATGAACGCCTTCAATAACCAGACGTTGACGATTGGTGCCGCGATGAACGGGATGAAGAAGACCGGGTTCAAGACGATTGGCGCCCCGAACAAGATCGGTTCGTTAATCCCGAACAGAACCGGTACAGAAGAAGCGCGTCCAACCGACTTCAACTGTTTCGACTTCGCCATGAACGCCATCATGAACGTGATGACGAGTGTCGCCCCAGTACCACCTAATGTCGCGATGAAGTACTGCGACCCTTGCGAGAGGACATTCGTCGCCTGTTCGCCCGCTTGGAACAACTGTAAGTTTTGCTCAACATTTGTGATATAGATCGCCGATACGGCTGGTTCTACAATCGATGGTCCATGAATTCCGACGAACCAGAAGAATGCCATCGCACCGAAGATCAATGCGAGTCCCGGATAACCGTCTGCAGCTGAGAAGAGTGGTTGGAACACGTCGATGATCCAAGCACTGAATCCTTCTGCGGCGAAACTACGGAATACCATATCAAACACCCAGAAGAAGATGATGGATGTCGCGAGCGGAATCAAGTCCGCAAAGGTTTGAGCGATGTTTCCTGGTACTTCTTTCGGCATTTTGATGGTAATGTTGCGTTTCACACAGAACTTATAAATATTCGGAACGATGAAGGCGACCACGAATGCCGTCAAGAGACCTTTCGTACCCATGAATCCGTTTGATAGGCCACCTTCGATCTGATCGACCCCGATTAACGCGAACCCGATGATCGATACGACCATCGTCGAGACCGAGTTGATTTGTCTCGTCTTCGGAAGTTGCCCGTTGAATGTCTCCGTCAACGATTTTGCGATGGTCGCTGACATAAGCAGACCGACTAGCCCCATCGAGTATCCGTATGCTTTCATGAGTCGGTTGACCCATTCCTCGCTTAAGTACACACCAAAAATGTTAGGGACGAATGCAATTAATAGGAAAATACTTGAGAATAAAATGACTGGGATCAAACTAATGAATCCATCTCGAATCGCTCGTAAGTACGGGTTGTTCGAAATCTTTTCGAATGCTGGTTTCATCTTTTCAATTCTTGCGATTAAACCGTTCATGCCATTTCCTCCTTTACTAGTGAATGATCGAAGGGTCGTGCGACCCGTTCGTCTAAGTTAATTTGACCGGCGATAGAGCTCGATCATATGTTGCATCATGTCGCGCAAGAGCATCGTCGTCATCAAGTGGTCCTGCCCATGCACCATGATGAACCCGAATTCCGCACCTTCGCCTCGTGCTTCCGCTTGAATCATGCTCGTCTGTGTCGCATGTGCGAGCGAGATTGATTCATCTGCTTGTTTAACTAGCGATTCAGCTCGGTCGTAATCCCCTTCTTTCGCTGCCTCGAGCGCACGCATCAGATTCGAACGCGCATCTCCTGCGTGAGCGACAATTTCCAAACCTACCAATGCTGACTCTTCTTTCGTCATGTTAAACTCCCCTTTGTGTTTGTTTTTTTTCGATATGTCATATCCACATTCATATAGTAGCACCAGAAAGAACTCTTGTAAACGTTTTCAATCAAATTAATTATTATTTTTTATCTTTTTTGTTTTAAAATGTTCTCTTTTTATTTTTCTCACTCTCTTCTTGTTCAAATTGGTAATCAATCAATTCTTTTTCATTCACGGACTGTTAATCTTTTGAAACCATTCCCTCTTCCTCGCTCGTTATACTGAAGAATGGATTGAAAAATAAGGGAAATGTCCGCTTTACTAGAAAGGAAGTGGGGGCATGAAACCACTCAAACATACAACGTATATGCCTGGTCTCGACGGCTTGCGCACGTTCGCCGTCTTGGCTGTCATTTTATATCATTTAAATGTACCTTACATATCCGGGGGATTCCTCGGTGTCGATGTCTTCTTCGTCCTGTCCGGTTACTTGATTACCGGCATCTTGATTCGCGAATGGACGAAGACCGGCACAATCGATTTGAAAAGATTCTATGTCGCACGTTTCCGTCGTTTGTTGCCGGCGCTCGTCTTGATGCTGTCCGTCGTGATGACGTATGTGACGCTGTTTGACCGCTCCTTGCTCGATACCGTGCGACAAGATTCACTGGCGGCACTTGCCTATGTGAACAACTGGTGGTATATCTTCCACGAAGTCTCCTACTTCGAAAGTTTCGGAAAGCCATCGCCGCTTCAAAACTTATGGTCTCTCTCGATCGAAGAACAGTTTTATGCGGTCTGGCCGCTACTCCTACTCGTCGGTCTCGCGTTCCGGAAGCGATTGCTCCAACTACTCGCTGCGCTTTTATTCGTCTCCGCCGCCTGGATGGCATTCCGATATGTACCCGAAGCCGATCCGAGTCGCGTCTACTACGGGACCGACACACGCTTGTTCGGTCTGCTTATGGGGGCCGTTCTCGCGTTCGGCTGGCGCCCGGACACGTTTAAAGAGACGATTCCGAAGATAGGACGTCACATTTTGAATGGGGCCGGCGCCATTTCGCTCATCACCATCGTCGGCATCATCCGAACCGTCAACGCTTACGACGCGTTCCTCTATTACGGAGGCTTCTTGCTCGTCGCGTTCCTATCCGCCCTATTGATTGCCGCTGTCGCCCATCCGGCGACCATTTGGTCACGACTGTTTGGAAGCGCTTGGCTTCGCGTGATTGGCACCCGGACGTATGGGATTTACTTGTGGCACTATCCGGTCATCATTCTGTCGACACCGCTCGACCGACTCGGGACGTTCTCGCCACTTCTTTCCGTCGGACAAGTGGCGTTGACGCTTTTGATCGCCGAGTTGTCGTATCGTTTCGTTGAGACACCGATTCGCCGAAATGGATTCAAACATGCGTTCCGTCAGCTCGTCTCGACACCGACGCACCCGAGCGCACGCTTCGCCGCCACGGCATGTGCGACGGCGCTCTCACTCGTTCTCGTTGGGAATTTGACCATCCTGGCGTTTTCTGAATCGAAGCCGGTCGAAGATGAGATTCCTGTCGTGAAAGTACCGATGCCAAAAGAGGACACTCCGGACGTTCCGAAAGCACCGGAATCCGAAGAGCCAGAGGATGTTCCGTCCGAAGATCAACCGACAGAAGAGAACCCAGTACCGACTGAAAAACCAGAAGAACGAACATGTCCACCGGCTCTCGCGATTGGCGACTCGGTCATGCTCGGATTGAACGAATACTTGGCAGATGCCTTCCCGAATATGAAAATTGACGCCCAAATCGGACGTCAAGTTCGTGATGCGATCCCAGTTGCCTCACAGTACCAATCCTATAATGCCCCAGGGCACGTTGTGTTCCTCCATCTCGGAACGAACGGCGCCTTCAAAATGGAGCAACTCGAGACGCTGCTCAAACAGTTCGAACGAGCAGATGAAATCTATTTGATCAACACACGTGTCCCACGTCCATGGGAAAGTGAGGTCAATGAAAAACTCGCACGGGCAAGTGAACTTCACGAGAACGTGTCCCTCATCGATTGGCATGAAAGGTCAATCGGGAAAGAAACGTACTTCGAAAGTGACGGGGTCCATTTGAATATCAAGGGCGCCGAAGCGTTCGGCCACGTGCTGAACGAAGAAATCGGCTGTCAAGCAAACTAGGCTCTTGCGAGTGCAAGAGCCTAGTTTTTTTCTTTCATGAATACATAACGTCCCAACAGCTTCACATACGCCAATACTTCACGAATGAGATATCGCCCTTTCGCAAGCGGTGGGGTCGGTGCATATAGGGCATCGCTCTTGAGCTGAAAATACAGTCTCGCAATCAAACGGGCCCGTGGCACATGAAAGTCATTCGTCACAATCGTCACACCTGATGCTCCATCCCAAAACAGACGGCTATGCTCAAAGTTCTCAATCGTCGACGTCGATGTCGCTTCCACATGAATCCGCGTAGCATCAATCCCTTGTGCCATCAGTTCTCGTTCAATGACACGCGCCTCCGCCATCCCTTCATCCGGTCCCTGTCCACCTGTTGCGATCAGTTCGACATGAGGATGTGCCTTCGCATAGGCGGCCGCCACGTCAATTCGATGTCGGAGTGCCCGGGATGGTCGAGTTCCATTCACTTTCGCCCCAAGGATGATGACGAACCGATATGTCCCAGTCGCGTTTTTTCTCATGTTGTCACCCCGCCTTCGTACGTTCTTTCCTAACTTTACTCAAACAAAGGAATGATTGCACGAATCCGCTCTTTTTTACAATTTCAAGTAAGTATATTTACATAAATATGAAAATAACATTTGAAATATCCAAAAATTGTTTTATGATAAAGGAGGTAAGACTTCTTGAGGGAGGACTGGTGAACCATGACAGATTCAGATAAGTGGTTATCCACCCGCTTCTTATATACACGCGATGCACGACTGTTTGCAGAGATTGAGGTTGTCGAGCTCGACCCGACTCACTATAAGTTCGTGATTCATCCGACACCGCTTGGCGCCGGGGAATCTCCTTATATGCGACAAGGTCCGTTAGACTCAGACCATCTCCCCTCTGCCTTTTCCGATGTGAGCCGTGTGTATTCGAGACAGCTGGATTGCTTGCGTGCCGCGACACGTCTCGTCTCTTCGATTGGACCAGCTCGCTTCACAGCACATTGACCAAAAGAACGGAGTCGCACAGTTGCGACTCCGTTCTTTGTTATTGCTTCGACAATTTGACGATGATTGGAATCGGTTGATTGATTCCTTGATACTTCGCTTGTAGAACAACCAAGTGGTCTTGCTGATCACGTTTAATCGTCACGTTATACCCTTGAATCGTCACGAGGTCTGGGTGTGAACTCTCCCAGTTCGTGATGCTCTTCGCCCCGATTCCAAGCAATCCGCCATATTGTGATGGGAGCGTTGCATTTTGAGAATTGCCCCCTAGTGCATTGACGACCGGATTGACAATCGTACCGAGTGTGTCGAGCAACCCACCGAGTAACCCCGTATCGACGTCTTGCGTCGACATATTGATGATTTGGTTTGTACTGGCATTCTCAACAGATAACGTAAACGGTGAAACGATGTCGGTCTCACGAACATCCCCTGCACTCGTCATCAGCGCCGGGTTACTTGATGTCCATGTGAGCGGAGAACCATTCAAGCTCGTTGGTAACGACAAATCAAATACCGGATACAACGTTCCGAATATCGACTTGATTTTTGTCACATCATCCCCTAGGACCAATTGAACATTCGCAGCGACCGAACCGTTAAAGGTCTTCGTCCGCGTCAAGCCGCTCTTCGTGACCGAAGCCGTCAAAATGAATAATTTCGACTCGGTCGGATCTTGTTGAATCACTCCCGTGTTCGAGATGACGCCCGGTTGATTCGAAGACCAACTGACGTTGATTCCGTTCGATGCGGACGGGAGTGAGATATTGGTCGACAAGTTGATGAGATTGCCAAGGTTAATGGCATTCAAAGCCGCGTCAAGCTCGGCTGTCAACAACGCATCATCTTTTGGTACGAGCAAGTTCGAGAACGTACGTGATTTCGTCACGCCGTCTTTCGTCGCATTGACCGTGATCGACACCGTTTGATCCGTTGTGCCACGCGTCACGACCCCACTGTTCGAGACGACCGCTTGATTCGATGAGGACAGCGTCGCCGTTCCTCCGGTAAATGGTGGTAAGACGATGTTCGCAGTGAGTGGACTTGTAATCGACAGTGCTGCCAAGTAGTCGTCTACTTCCCCTTCAGCCCCGCCTTCTTTCTTCGGTACGAGCAAGTTCAAGAACGTACGTGATTTCGTCACGCCGTCTTTCGTCGCATTGACCGTGATCGACACCGTTTGATCCATCGTGCCCCGCGTCACGACCCCACTGTTCGAGACGACCGCTTGATTCGATGAGGACAGCGTCGCCGTTCCTCCGGTAAATGGTGGTAAGACGATGTTCGCAGTGAGTGGACTTGTAATCGACAGTCCCGCCAAGTAGTCGTCGACCGCTCCTTCAGCCCCGCCTTCTTTCTTCGGCACAAGCAGACCGAGGAAGATTTTCGTCTTCGTCACCCCATCTTTTGTCACTGTCACGACGAGCGAGACCGATTGATCCGTCGTGCCACGCGTCACGACCCCACTGTTCGAGACGACCGCTTGATTCGACGAAGTCAGCGTCACCGTCGCTCCAGAGAGTGGAGGGAGTGTGATGTTTGTCGTCACCGGACTCGAAATGACGAGTCGGTTCAAGTAATCATCGATGAGACTTTCCGCCGATGCATCTTTCTTCGGTACGAGGATATTCGGGAAGGACTTCGTCCGTGTCACCGAACCTTTCGTCGCTCGCACCGTTAAATTGACATACACATCTTGGTCACCACGTGTGACGACACCTGATGAGGAGACGACCGCTGGATTGCTCGAGTCAATCGAGAAGACGACACCTGGATATGTCGGCAAGTCGATATTCTTCGTGAGCGGATTATCGATTTGGATGCTGTTGAGCCAGAGGTCGAGCTCTTCCTCGTCCGTCTGCGAACGTTTCGGAATCAAGATGTTGGTATACGTGATCGATTCCGTGATCTCTCCACGCTTCGCTTGAATCGTGAACGTCACAAGCTCATCTTTCGTGCCGCGTGTCACTTTTCCTGAGCTCGACAAGGCATCGTTGTTCGATCCAATCGAGAACGTCACACCGTCAATTTGCGGGAAGACGATGTCCTGCAATAACGGATTGGTCACGTCGATATTCAAAAGGAGCCCTTTTAATAACTTTCGGATATCCGCTTCCGTATCATCCGGAACCTGTCCGTCTTTCAATGTCACGACGACCGGGGATGTCCGTTTGACTCCCGATTGGACATAGACGTTATACGACGCAGGCTTGAGCGGGAGGGAGGCGACTTTATACGAACCGTCCCGATTCGGGTAGATGTTTTTCTTATACTGTTTCTTTGTTTCCCGGTTCTCCGCGATTAAGTAGTGACGGATCCCCTTTTCCGGATAGTGGATTTTACCGACTGCTTGAATCTGTTCATTGTTCGTTAAGATGGTAAAGACCGGTTGCGTCAACATGACATCTCGAACGTTCAACTTCACTTTGCCCGAGAAGGCGACATTCAAGCCGCTCGCCCGATAACTGACATACTTCGTGCCGATCGTATTCGTCGAACGAGGCCCCCACGTCAATTTGTATGTGGAGCGCTGACCGTTCGCAAAATGGGCCGTCAACAGTTTCGGCATGCTCGGAATTTGTTTCTTACCGACCGACCGGATGACCGGTGTCGTGATCCGAACGGGATAATTCTTGATGCGGACCGACCATACCGCCTTCTTGCTCGTTCCATGAACCGTTCCGACAAGGCGCTGCGTCCGATTTAAATCATCTTTTTGGAAACTGACTTTCGACCATTTGACACTTCGGTACGCATACCGACCATTGGACAACCTCACTTTCACCGTCTTCGGATAAGTGAACTTCTTGACCGCATACGTCGTCCCCCCATAATGCGTATACGATTTGGGAGAAAACACGTGCTGCACGGATGAGGAACTCGCCTCTACCCCAGACCCTGGTACGATGGTGAACCCGACAAGTAAGAAAAAACACAAAAAAAGAGCAACGACTTTTTTCATTCATGCATCCTCCTTCACAAAAAACATGGCGACAGGTATACATGATGTGCGTGCCTCTAGGGTGATAGTAAAATGTACCCTAATTGTGAAACTATTATGTAAATTTTGTAATATAGATGGTGCTAAAGTAACATAAAATATACTTATTTTGACTATAGTGGATATGAAAGACTTCTCGTGATATTCGTCACTCAACTAAAAATAAATTCGTTATATTCAAAAAGAGAACTTCTGATGTGAAGTTCTCCCTGGCTATACTTATTCGGTTTCATCGGACAGTCGCTGAAGGGCTAATCGTAACTGACTAATCTCGGCAGACTGCTCCGATTGAATCGTACGAAGTTCATCAAGGTGTCGCTTTGTCGTCTCGAGTTCCTCACGCATAGCTTCCAGTCGTTGCTCCCGATCCGCTAATTTCCACGAACAGATCCGATTCGCACGACGAGCATGCAGTTGGTCGTAACGAATGTGTGGATAACGAGCCACCAAATCGATTTCCTCGACTCCTTCTTGTCTCACCTCTTCGAGCAGATCAAGGAGAAGCCGTTGCGCCGCTTCATCACGGAAATGTTCATCCACGAGTGCGGCCGAGAAACGCGCGAGCTCTCGCCTTGTCGTCTCATCCATCAATTCGAGGATGGCATCACCGATTCGACCCGATGTGTATCCATCGTATTTCGTCCCGATCCCGCCAAAGTTCGTACTCGCAATATCTTGCCACGTCGAAGGTGTGACCAGTCCTTGATAACTTTTACTCCCGACGGCGATGGTCGGTTTGCCGACCGCCATTCCTTCTAGCGCAGAACGCCCTGGGGCGATGACGAAATCGGCACGACACATCACTTCAGGTAAATCGTCTTGCTCGACCCAACCAAGCCAGTCCATCGTCTGACTGGTCCCTTCAAGCGCTTCCTCATAACGTGATGCGTATTTTTCCCGTTGTGTCCCGTCCCCGACAATGAGCCAATCAATCGGTAAAGACTTGATCCGCTCGTCTTCTAGCGCATCTAAAAAGACATCTAAAATGAACAGTTTGTCCGCATCCAGTCGCGAGGTGAATAGACCCGTCACCCGCTCTGACGACACGCTCGTCGTATCCGGGACGAATGCATCATCGACTCCGTTCGGAATGACGATAAGCTTCGATTCGATGGCCGGACAGTGCTCCACGAGATGGGTCGCGATCCGTTCTGAGACGGCAATCACTCGCGAGACGCTCGCATGATACTGCTCAATCTCATCATCATACATCCCATGGATGACGAGAACGAAAGGGATGCCGTGCGTTTCTGCCACCGCTAGGCCGACCTGTCGTGAATCGAACGGCTGGGCATACACCATATCGAAGGATTGTGTCCCTACCGCATCGATCACACGGGTGACGTCCTCATTGGAATAATCGGTTCGCATGACCTGTCCACCGAGCGCCTCTACCTCTTCGGCAAAGGGACCCGGCTTACAGACGACGGTCACCTCATGACCCTCTCGAATGAGCACTTTCACAGATGAGAGGATATGTCGATGAAGCCCACCCATCGCGGAGTGGAAGAATACCGGTAGCAATACGTTCATGAAGCGCACCTGCCTTTTCGAAGGAATCGCGTTCGATCACAGACCTTCTTGATACATCGACCCGAGTCCTGTGATTCGGTCATTGTGTAAGAACAGAACCGCATCGACATCGTTCTCTTTCGCATATTCCGCGATGCTGACATCGTAGTCATCGAGATAACGAACGTCGATTGCCGATACCGTCCCGAACGATTCGCCGAGGTAGCCGAGTACCGGGTTCGCATAAGAATCTTTCAACACGAGGAGATGATCGTCATTTTCCGGATTCTCCTGCGTGATTTTCGCGAGAGCGTAGTTGTCGCCCATGAACAAGTTGTAGTAGTTCGTGAAGTCGTCCGTGTTGTTCAACACGTCTTTGTCGAGGACACCATGTCCACAGTCATCCCCGTTTTGACAGACCGTCGTCGTGAATCCGTCTTTCGGTTCGAGATACGTGAACGTGTCCGCCGATTCGACATACGGCATCGAGATTTCCCGGGCATGTGAACCGTAGAACGTCCCGTCGACCGTCTTCACGTCCATCTCATCCGCGGTCAACACCGGTGCATCCGGGAACTGTTCGCTTAGGCGGTCCATGATTTGACCGTATGCAAGGAATGCCCCTTCCGCTCGCCAGTGGTGATCGGTTTTGAAATAGATGTCCTCGCCTGGTTCGTCACCGAGCGTCTCCTCCAAGTCGATGAGCGGGATGTCATTCTCTTCGATCCGCTCATGTAACTCGTCACGATTCTCCGCATCCGCCGACTCGATATAAGCCGGGAAGATGTTTTGTCGCGTCGCATAGACCGGCTTACTCGGTGCCGAGGCGAAGTAAGACGGGATGCCGGCATCATCCATCTCTTTTTTGAATTCTTTGAAGAATTCACCGAGCGAAGAATACTGACTTTCGTTCGCATCCGGACCGTATAAGAATCCATCGATGCTGATGACGCCGTTATTCATCTGTTGTTGCAACACGTTCAGTTGCACCCAGGCCTGCGTTTCAATCCACAGGTTTCGCTCAAACACCTGGTCGTTCGCTGACGCCTCGAACTCTTCCATGTACGACCCATTTAAAATCGTTTCGATGGATGGCTCAGGGCGCTGGGCCAACATGCGTCCCTCGGTGGCCGAGCGTTCCTGCTCCGTCCCGAAAGCGTAGACGGCAAGTCCATAAAAGATGGTGCCAAGGAAGCCGAGCAAGAGGATACTGTTGACCACCCAAGAGAGGCGCCGTCCTTTCGAACGGACTTGTTCACTTTTGGTTTGTTGTTCCATTGTCAGCCCTCCTTAGAACCGGAAATAAATAAACGGATTAAATGTACTTGATACGACATACGAAATCGAGATGCCGAAAATGAGCAAGATATAAGCTGCTCGGGCAAGACCTGCGCTTGCGGCAAGAACCGGACGTTCCGAGTCCACCTCGTGGCGCAAGAAGTGAGCGGCCAGCATCTTCGGAAGCGGTGTGGCAGCAATCATCGCCAACAGAAGAACCGTTCCGTATTGGACGAGATAGAAGTATGCCGTTTGATCGAACACTTCACCGCCATGTAAGCCGAACATGACTTGCAAATAGTCAATCGCGTACGTGAAGTTATCGGCACGGAAGAATACCCAACCGATGACGACGACGAATAATGTGAACACATGCGCGAGCCATGCCGGCCACGCTGCGAGCCATTTCCCGAGAAATGCCCGTTCGAACATGATGAAGATCCCGTAATAGAGACCCCAGGCGATAAATGTCCAACTCGCCCCGTGCCATACGCCAGTCAATAACCAAACGATGGTCAAGTTGCGATACGTCTTCCATGCCCCTTGACGATTCCCGCCGAGCGGGATGTACACGTAGTCTCGGAACCAGCTTCCGAGCGAGATGTGCCAACGACGCCAAAACTCAGACACCGATTTCGAAATATACGGATAATTGAAGTTCTCAAGGAAATGGAACCCAAACATCCGACCAAGACCGATGGCCATGTCCGAATAACCTGAGAAGTCAAAGTAAATTTGGAGCGAGTAGGCGATGATTCCGATCCAGGCGAGTGTCGTCGACAGGTCCCCTGCCGATTGACTGAACACTTGGTCGGCCACATACCCACAACTGTTCGCCAAAATCATCTTCTTCCCTAGACCTATGACAAAACGTTGGATCCCAGAGACGAAGTCATCGACTGTCTCACGGCGGTCCACGATTTCATCTGCGACCGTTTGGTAACGGACGATTGGTCCGGCAATCAATTGCGGGAAGAACGAAACGTAAAGTGCCAAGTCGAACAAATTCTTCTGGAGACGCCCATCGTTCCGATACACATCGATGACGTAACTCATCGCTTGGAACGTGAAGAATGAGATCCCGAGTGGTAGTGGGATCTCCGGGTCGTTCAGCGAGAAGCCGAACACCGAGTTGACGTTCTCGACGAAGAAACTCGCGTACTTGAAGACACCAAGCATCCCGAGGTTTCCGAGAAGCATGAGCACCATCGTCCATTTGATCTTCTTCGCATCGTCTCGATACTTGTCGACCATGAAGCCAAAGAAGTAGTTCATGACGATCGAAGCGAGCATGATGAGGACGAAACGTGGTTCACCCCATGCGTAGAAGAATAAACTTGAAACGAGTAGAATCGTATTCTTCAGCCAGCGTGGTGACACGAAGTACAGCAACAGCACGACCGGCAAGAAATAAAATAGAAATACCGTGGAACTAAATAACATACCAAATGGTCCCTTTCTCCCTTAAGACTTGCTCCGTTCAGCGGAACGTTACATAGAGGTCATCGAATCGTACTGTGATCGGGTCAAGCGTCTCGACGATGTATTTGTACGACATCTTGAAATACTTGGCGCCTTCCATCTGTTTCACGACTTCTTCAATCGGATTCATCCCCGGATTCAACGTGAGCGAGAAACGTTTGTTCGAAAGACGCTCCTCATCTGAGTACTGCATGACATACAGTTCAAATCGAACGGTGCGATCGCCTTCGACATAAACGGCAGTCTTCATTTCCATCTCGTCCCCTTCATCCATCTTGGCGTCTGCCAAAAAGATTTTTGACGGTGGAATCTCAAACTTCAAATCAAACAATTGGACGTAAATCGAGTCCGTTAACGCTTGTGGTAAAAATGTGACTTCTGTCTTGTATTCTTCTTCGCGCATCGACATATGGTTTTTATGCGGTCCGCGCGGATAGTAATGATAAATCGCCGGACGAATTCGCTTCGTTGACATACAAGCACCTCCGAATCGTTAGGATGATGATACAGAAAAGAGTTGCTGTGCCAGGCACAAAACAACTCTATTCGCTTTCATTTAGTTGGCAAGGATGGCATCGACGATTCGACGTGACGCCTCACCATCACCGTACGGGTTCGATGCTTGTGACATCGCTTTGTATGCCGTTTCGTCAGACAAGAGCTCGTCCGCGAGTGAGAAGATGTTCTCTTCTTCGATCCCTGCGAGTTTGAGCGTTCCTGCAGCCACACCTTCTGGACGTTCTGTCGTGTCACGAAGGACGAGGACAGGTACACCGAGAGATGGTGCTTCTTCTTGTACGCCACCTGAATCCGTTAAGATCAAGTGCGACGTCGCCGCATAGTTGTGGAAGTCGAAGACGTCGAGCGGTTCGATCAAGTGGACACGTTCGACATCGTGAAGAATCTCGTTAGCGAGTTCACGAACGACCGGGTTCATGTGGACCGGATACACGACTTCGATGTCATCATACTTCTCGATCAAGCGACGGACCGCACGGAACATGTTGCGCATCGGCTCACCCAAGTTTTCACGACGGTGCGCCGTCAACATGACGAGGCGACGACCTTGTGAACGGATGCTGTCGAGCAATTCGCTCGCATAGTCGTCACGGACTGTCGTTTTGAGTGCGTCGATTGCCGTGTTCCCTGTGACGAAGATCATCTCTTCATTCTTGCCTTCACGAAGGAGGTTGTCACGCGACGTTTCCGTCGGTGCGAAATGAAGGTCGGCCATGACACCCGTCAATTGGCGGTTCATCTCTTCCGGGAATGGTGAATATTTATTGTGTGTGCGCAGGCCAGCCTCAACGTGACCGACTGCGACTTGGTTGTAGAAAGCTGCGAGTGATGCCGCGAATGTCGTCGTTGTGTCCCCGTGGACCAACACGATATCTGGCTTCGTTTCAGCGATGACCTCGCCCATCCCTTTCAATACACGTGACGTGACATCGTAAAGCGTCTGCTTGTCCTTCATGATGTCGAGGTCATAGTCCGGTTTGATTTCGAACAACTCGAGCACTTGGTCAAGCATTTGACGGTGCTGCGCTGTCACGACGACAATCGGTTCTACCCCTTCACGTTTTTTCAACTCAAGTACGAGTGGTGCCATTTTGATGGCTTCTGGTCGCGTCCCAAAGACGGTCATGACTTTTTTCATAGGTCGTTTCGCACGGTCTGACTTCGCCGTGCTTCCTCCTCCCAATTGCTCACGCTTCGTTCGATACAGCGACCGACGAATGGCGTGTTTGTAGTTGTTCTTCTGTCAAAGGCGGTAAGATATACGTCTCTCCGAGCTCCGTCGCATCGACGACCGTCGTACGACGTTTGAGCTTATCGGCTTTAAACGAGTCTTGTTGCTCTTTTGACAAGTTGCGGAACCATTTCAAAAACTTGTTGTACTCCCGAACGACTTCATCGACCGGTCCATATTCGCGCACTTCTCCGAACTCGAGCCAAAGACCGAGCGTACAGAATTGGCGAACTTGTGAGACCGAGTGACTGATGAAGAAGATCGTCTTCCCACGGTCTTTGAACTCGTTCATCTTGGCGAGACACTTGTCGGTGAACGTTTGGTCCCCGACGGAGAGCGCCTCATCGATGACGAGGATGTCCGGGTCGACGTTGATCGAGATGGCGAACCCGAGACGGGACTTCATTCCGCTCGAGTACGTCTTGACCGGCTGATTGATGAAGTCACCGATATCGGCAAACTCAATGATGGCCGGGGTCAAGTCGATAATTTCCTGTTTCGTCATCCCGAGCATCAAGCCTTTGAGCTCGATGTTCTCGAGCCCTGTCAAGTTGCCGTTCAAACCAGAAGAGATCGCAATCAACGCCGTCTTTCCGTGAAGTTCGATTTTCCCGTGAGTCGGCGGCATCACGTCAGCCAGCAAGTTCGACATCGTCGACTTCCCTGACCCGTTGATCCCGATAATCCCTACCACTTCTCCGGGTGGAACTTCAAACGTGACATTGCGGAGCGCGTAAAACTGTTTGCCCCCTGCTTTACTGAAGAAGATCTCTTTCAGCTTATCAGATTGCTTGTTATAAAGCGTATATCGTTTCGATACGTTTTCAAATTTAACCTGGTACATAAGGTCCTCCTCAAATGTAATCGATGAAGTGTCGACGGAAACGCAAATGAATCATCGACCCGACGAAGAAGAGAACGAAGACGATGGCCCAGTAATAGAGACCGTAAGCCCAGTTAGTCGCCAACCAGTCGGTTCCGAGGAACATCGACCGATATCCTTCGACTAAATAATAGAGCGGATTGATTTGTAGGATATTCGCGAGCTTCGCCGGCGGCACCCAAAAAATCGGTGTCAAATACATCAACATCCGCATCATCGACTGAAGAAGGTTTTGAAGATCGCGCACGATTGTCGTGAGCGCGGACGTAATCAAGGCGAGCGAGTACAGTAGTGCGAGCGCACTGAATGCCAAGTAGATAAACCAGAGCGAATGTAGCCCCATCGGGAATCCGAATGCCCACATCAAGATAAACGAGACACCGACTAACGCCACGTGGCGATAGAAGAGTGCGAGCAAGACGTATGCCGGAATCGTCGAGATTGGGAAGCTCATTTTGGAGACCATGCCGATTTTCGAATAGACGGACCGGGCCGTAGAGGTAATCGCCGAGGCAATGAAGAACCAGACGACAATCCCTGCGACCAACCATGGCAGAAACGGCACGCCATCAATCGGCCTGCCGCTTCGAATACCAAATCCAAATACGAACCAGTAAACTCCAATCTGCAATAACGGTGTCACGAACTCCCATAAAAATCCGAGGTACTGCATCGAGTTGTTGCTTCGCGTCTCATACGTGGCGAGACGGAAAATCAAGTACAAGCTCGACTTTAGCTCTGAAAGAATAGCTTTCGCGGATTTAAACATGTTCATTCACCTGAATCAAAGAACGAGATTCGTTTCCTTTGTATATTTGTAGAGGTTGCCGTAGTTGACGACCGCTACGTCTTCACCTTCTGGTTTCACGATGTTACGTGTGTCGAAGATCATCGGACGACGCATCGTTGACTTGAGCTCTGCGAAGTCGAGGACTTTGAACTCGTTGTGGTCAACCAATACGAGGACGAGGTCCGCGTCTTTGAGTGCTTCTTCTTTTGAAACGAGCTCGAAACGGCTTGATGTTGATTTTTCAACGTGTGAGTCGTGAACAGAGATGTTCACACCACGGTCAAGCAAGATTTCAGCGATTTCAACCGCTGGGCTTTCACGCATGTCGTCGACGTTTCCTTTGTATGTCACACCAAAGACCGCGACTTTCGCATCTTCGATTCCAGCAGTCAACTTCTGAACGTTGTCTGCAACGTAGTGTGGCATCGAGACGTTCGTCTCACGTGACAAGTTGATGATTTTCGCCAGGTCAGGTGATTTCGCGACGATGAAGTACGGGTCGACCGCGAGACAGTGTCCACCGACACCTGGGCCTGGGCTATGCAAGTTGACACGTGGGTGCTTGTTCGCCATCTCGATGACGTCAAGAACGTTGATGTCTAAGTCGTTACATACTTTTGCGAGTTCGTTCGCGAGTGCGATGTTGACGTCACGGAACGTGTTTTCCATGAGTTTCGACATTTCTGCCGTCTTCGCATCCGTTTTCACGATTTCACCTTCAACGAATGTACCGTAGACGCGTGCGCCTGCTTCTGCACATTCTGTCGTGATTCCACCGACGATGCGGTTGTTGTGCACGAGCTCATGAAGGATTTGTCCAGGCAATACGCGCTCTGGGCAGTGTACGAGATAGATGTCTTCACCGACAGTGAATCCAGCTTCTTCGACGAGTGGTTTGACGAAGTCGTCCATCGTACGTGGTGCGATTGTCGACTCAACGATGATGACGTTACCTTTTTCAACGAATGGCAACACTTTGCGTGTCGCATCCAAGACGTACGTCAAGTCACATGATTTGTGCTCGTCGTCGTTGTTCGGTGTTGGGACCGCGATGATGAAGGCATCTGCTTTCTCTGGAGAGAGTGATGCACGGAACTTCCCTTTTGCCACGACGTCTGCGACCATTTCGCCGAGACCTGGCTCTTCAATGTGGATTTCTCCACGGTTCAATTTATCAACAACATGTTGTGAGATATCGACTCCGACGACGTCGACGCCATAGTTCGCAAAGACAGCCGATGTCGGTAATCCGATATATCCAAGACCTACTGTACATACTTTCATTGTGTGGTAACCTCCAAATGTTTTGACGCGCTTTTTAAATAGCGCATTGTCCATCATTTTATTTCACATTCGATAATAAAACAATACTCATTATACTCTTGAACAATTCTTTGGTGCAATTACATTTTCATGACAATGTCGTCGCAAATTGTTCGTGTGTTTTGCCTGAAATGATTTGTTCCATCTCTCGATAGAGACGATCGAGCGCGAAATGTTTACGGGCATACGCCTGATAGGCTTTTGCGTCCGCCATCAGCTTCTCGTTCTCTTCTTTATAAGAAAGGATCGTATCGACAAATTTCGACGTGTCCGTGACGAGTAGTTCGTCTGGGTAAATCGTTTCCGCACCCGTCCAGTGGCGGATGAGCGGGTATGATCCTGCTGCCATCGCTTCGGCCGGTGCGAGATGGAAACTTTCCAAGTCACTCGTTGAGAAGACGAAGCCGATCGATTGGAGCCATGTGTCGACGTCATTTCCGTGTCCATCGAAATGGACGTGGTCACGAAGGTCCGACTCTTCGATGCGTTTCAATAGCGCCTCGTAGTACGCGCTCTCCTCTTCCCGTTTCCCGATCCAATAGACATCTTTTGGATGGTGCCCTTTAAAGTGGAGCTGGTACCGTTTGTCCGTCTTCAGCAGCTCTTCGAGCACGTCGAGCGCGAGGTCGGGACGCTTCAGTTTCGGGTTCATGCCGATCATCCCGAGACGGAACGTCAAATCGTCCGCCTGTTTCGGTTTGTCGAGCTTGTCCGCATCGACGGCGTTGTAGATGACCGTCATCTGGTGACGCGGAATCCCGAAGAGACGATGCATCTCTTCTAACATATACGGTGAGACGAGGATGATGCGGTCGATGTTGTCGAGCGCATATTCCCGTGGAAATGGTGTTTCTTTCTCCTGACGATGAATCCGGACGATGAGGCGCTGATGCGGCAACTTATGTTGCGAGTACCAGACGGCGTTGCCGAGGCCCCATTCACAGAAAATGACGTCTGCTTGCGCGAGACATGCCTTGCTGTGATTCACATCATGAATCTTGTGTCCGTCCCACTGGTCGACGAGGACCCGGTAGCTCGGGTCGGCCTCGAAACGTTCCATGAACATGCGGATGAACTTCAAGTCGTGACCGGCGAAGAGGATCGTCGTCTTCTGCATCTCCCAAATCGCGTCACGGAGACGTTCGAACGTGCTGGCGAACGAATAATTCTTCGCCATGTTGTAGAGACGTTCCGCCGCATCCTTATAGATGGCCGGATGGGTGAAGGCGAGCTCGACCTTTTCGATGAACTCGTCTTCCGAATTGACGAAGAGCGGGTAGCTCGACCCGAGCAACATCTCGTGCATCTTGTTGCGGTTGAGAAGGACCGGCTTCCCGAGCGCCCCATATTCGAGGAGCTTCGTCGACAACTCGAGGCTGTCGTCAAGGTCCGGGTGACGCCACGAGATGCCGATGTCGCTCTCTTCGATGAGCGTCTCGACGTCCGCACGCGGGATCCCTTTCAACCAGTGAACCCCTTCGTCCGTTTGAAGACGATGCGTCACTTCTTTACGGAAGTTCGGGTTGTTCGGGTCTTGGTTGAACTTGTCTCCCGCCACTTTCAATTCGACGTCCGGCATCCGGACTCGTACTTTCTCGAGCGCGTCGAGAATTTCAGCCGAGTACCAGAGTGGCGCGAACTTTCCTGTATAGACGAGACGTTTCGCCTGACGCTTGAACGTCGGCGTCGCCTCGCGCATGTTCGGGATCATCGGGTTCAAGATGAGGAACGGCTTCGGCGTCTGTAAAAACGTCTCGAAATACGCCTTCATCTCCGCCGTCTGACAGAGCATGCGAGCCGAACGGTCCGCAATCTTCTTCAGACGTGCCAACTCTTCCTGTGACGCGGCCGATGAATCATGCGTGAAATCCGTGAGATACGTCCACGTCTTTTTCATCGTATGTTCATAATCGGAGAGCGCATAGGCGAGCTGGAACCCACGGATGAACGTCATGTCATACTGTTTCGTCTCGACGAGCTCGTGGATGAGTTGGGCCGCCTCTTCCGGCTGGAGCACCTTCTTCTCATAGTACGGCTCGTCTTTCTTCGTCGAGTCTTCCGTGAAGACGTCGATGAAGCGGACGCGGTCGAGCTGTTTGATCGACGCCGTCACTTCCGGTTTCACGATCGAGCGCTTCAAGAGCACGTCGACTTCGATGTTCGGGTCCTGGTTCAACATATGCACGACCGACGTGAGCCAGATGGCCGAGCCGTCGATCAAGTTCAAATTGACGTCCCCGTATACGAGGATCCGTAGCGGTTGCTTCGTCATAACGTTACCTCCTGACGGTCCGCTTCATCCATGGCGGCACCGGCTTTCACATATTGATACGGGTCGACACTGAAGATGCGTTTGCCGGAACGAGCGAGTTCGTTCAAACTCTCGTCCGCTTCAAAGATGTGGAGCGCCTCTTCGACCGTATAGAAGCGGAGTGCCGACGGCTGCACAATCGAGCGGGACGGTGTCGCGTCAAACACATAACGATACGACTCGTCATGGTCCTGTTTGACGAGCTGACCGTCATACGTATAGTAATCCTCTTTCGTCAGAACGTCCGCTTCCGCATAGCGTGCCGCGAGCAGATAATCGCTCAAGTAGTTCGGGCCGTAATAATCGTCCGACTTCAAATGGGCGACCCAATCGTACGATTCGACCATCTCTGTGAACGAGGTATAGTGCGTCAAGTAGCTGCGCATATACGTCGAGATCGATGGCGTGTTGTACGTGTTGTACACGTCGATGTGATCCTCGAACTTATCGAGGAACATCATGAGGTGTTTATGCTCATAGTTCTGTGCCTCGAACTGGGCGACGACGCGTTCTGCCTCTTCGCGCGACTTGATGAAGGCGACGACGGCAATCTTCTCGTGGTCGACACGGTATGGGATGCCGACGTCTTGGACGATTTTCGCCAGACGTTGCGTGTACGTGTGATACGTCAACACGTGGCGCATCCCACGCATCGCGATGTCCTCATAGAACGAGTCATCCGTCATCAAACGGCGGAACGTCTCGTCCAAGTCAGACTCCCCATCGTCGAGGAAGACGTAATCGCCAAGCATGGCGTCGACCCCGACCGAACGGGTGCTGACGACCGGTGTCGCACAGGCGAGCCCTTCGAAGACACGACGTGAGAACATCGTCGGTGAATCGTTGACCGAGTTGACGTTCAACATGACTTTATACCCTTTATACGCCTTGGCAATCTGGTTGTACTTCAAACTGCCGCGAATGGCGTGACGGAACTGTTCCGGGAACTGGAGCTGGTCGCTCTCCCCGCGTTGGTTGATCGCATAGTTGCGGTCGTAAATGGCAAGACCGTACTTATCCGCCGCCGCGAACAAGCGGTCCATGTCGGCTTTACGCGATTCGTGACGGTTCGCATAATACGAACCGGCGAAACACGCATACGGCTCACGCGTCCCCGGTAAGCGAATCGGGTTATGCTCTTTCGGCTGGGCCGCGAACGGTAACGCATCGACCCGGTCATGACCACAATCTTCTTTATAATTCGGGACGCGGTTCATGTCGGTCGTATACACATAGTCGAATCGCTTCGCCGTTTCAATGAAACGGTCGTAGTGAATCGGGTCCTCTTTGTTCCAGAAGACGGTCGGGATATTGTGATAACGGCACCAAGCGAGAAGCGCGTCGAGCTCTTCCCATGTGTTCGTGCCATATTTGACGATTTTCTTCTCCCAGGCGCCGGCATTCCCTTTCCACGCCGATTCGACGACGAGGACGTCCGGTTGCTCATCGAGGAGCACCGTCTTCCAGTTGTCCGGTGTGAACGTGATGAGCTGGCATTCTGGTTTGTAGGATGCCATCGTGAACTCATCGAAGATGGCCGCGACCTTCAGTTCGTGAAGCTCACGCGGGACCGGTGCGAAGAAGCGCGCCTCGCGCACGTCCATCCACGTCGGGTTTTCCGTACCGTCGCTGACGAGTTCTTCCGCGACACGGATGCGGTCGATTCGTGCCTCGCCCACACCGTCGACACGGAGGGCGAAACGAAGGAAGCGGATGCCCCGGTCGAAATAGAAGACTTTCTCGCTTCCGATTTGAACCTGTTGCATGATCTGACGCTCCGTCGCCGAGTAGGCGATGATGTAGAGGACGACGTTCGCCCCTTCATCGGCCACACCGTCGAGCGTGACACGGTAACGACTGTTCGCCTTCACTTCATACGGGAACTCCGTCGGCAGAAGCTTGAAGCTGTTGTTCATCTCGGCATACGAGATGTAGCGACGCTGGTCGTCCTCGCCTTTCAACTGAACGACGAGCTGGTCATCCCGGCTCTTCAATTTGATGAGGTCCGGTGCCGGGATCGTCCACATGTCCGGTTTGAGCGACAAGACGTCCTCACGACGGACACTCTTCTCGCGAATCATCCCGATGTTCAAGTTCTCAAGTTGCCCCGACCCGTTCACGCGGATGAAATAGCGGATGGAACGATGGGACGGTGCGATGCGGACGATGCCGCTCAGTCCGAGTGGCACCTCGATCAGACGGTCCTGTCCTGACACCGTATACGTCGCGATGAATAGCGACGCGTCCGCTGTCCCCGTACGGTCTCCTTTTAAATAGAACCGATACAAGTCATCATCCATATCACCCGTCTCGAAGTCGATGCCACGTGCCGTATCGACGTGTGGGAGCGCGACCTCGTCGACGCCGTAGTGCGTATATTGATTCCCTTCGGCGCGAACGACGAGCGTGTCCCCATCGAAGTGAGCAATCTCACTCTGTGGTTTGAGCGAACGGAGTGACGCCGCCGTGAGCGGATAGCGGAAGTCAAAGGCGTCGACCGAAATGTTCGCGGCCGTCCCTTCCACCGTCCAAAGCGAGAGCGTTCCGAGCGTGAGGTCGACGAGGCTGAACGCCCCTTTCCCTTCCACATTCAAGTGGGCCCGGACGATTTGTTCACCCATTCCGAGTGTCACATCGACGTGGTCGCCGTCCTGTACGGTGACGTAACGGGTACGTCCCCCTTTACGAACGACTTCTAACGTCAACGTCGGCATCAAGCCTTCACGCGATTTGACGCGCATCACGGCCGTGAACGTCTTTTGCCCCGCTTCGACCAAATCGTTCACGGAGATGATGTCTGAACTTGCGTTCGGTCGGAACGTCAAGATGACCGGTTCGTCCCCTGTGAAGACGAGGTCCGTCCCTTCCACATGTACGTAAGGTGAACGTGTATACCAGTTCGGTACGACTTCACGTAGTTGATGCGATTTGTTCGGACGCTTCAACACTTTACGACCGAGTCGCTTCGACCGTTGTACCCCAAGGTAAGCGGCGCGACGTGCTTTTTTCTGCCAATCCATCCTCATATCCTCCAAATCATCGGTTCTCCCGAATCCGATTCTTTATTTGCGAATGCGTCGTGCGACAGCTTGTGCCTTCAAAATCGCCTTACCGGCTTTCGACTGCACAAGGCGACGATACTTCTTATTCACCACTTCGTATTTACGTTTCACGTCCGTGAGCGCTTGTTCTTTCTTCTCAAACGCCTGGACGGTCCATTCGAACGTATAGAGAAGGTCGCCATACTTTTGGACGAGGCGACGATGTTTTTGTCGCAACAATCGTTCATCGTGCTTCAGATGACGAATCTCCTCTTCTTGAAGTTTGATTCGCTGTTTCAACAATCCGATTTCTTTTTCTAGTTCATTGCTCATGGTCTCACCTCACAAGTATGCGTCAAAATAGAGACGCTTCAATTCTTCTTTTTGTCCTGATTCATATAAGTCGACGAACTGTTTCACAATCGGCGTCTCTAGTTCCATCGGACGATACTGTTCGATGATTTCATAAAGCATTCCGGCGTTGTCGAAGAATTCTTCCGGCTTGCTGCGGCGTAAGAAGACGAGGTACCACATCGAGAAGAACCGTTCGAATCGAGTCGAGCGGTATTGGTCGAGTACGCCTTCGCGAGCGAACGCTTTCGCCCTTGCCGTCTCCCGGATGACACACTTCATAAAGTATTTCTTCGTGATTGTATTGACCGTCGAACCGGCGACGGCCGCGTAATAGTCATGGATCGTCAAGTCGAGCAGAGCGACGCGTCCTGCGCTGAGGAACATCTCTTGGAAGAAAAGTGAGTCTTGTCCGACCGCGCCGATGACTTGTTTCAAATCATGCTTCTGGATGAAGTCTTTTTTGATGACCATCGTCTGGATACTCTGCACCTTGAAGTTGTGCTCGAGCAAGTAGGCTCTCGGGTCTTCGATGACGCGAACGCCATCTTTCTCGAGGTCTTCGAGTTCGATCATCGCTTCACGGTTCGCAAGCTTCAACATGCTTCCGACAGAGAGGTCGAGCGTGTCATCCTCTTGCATGACACGGAACAGTGCCGCATAGCCGTCGTTGACCGCTTCATTGTCCGGGTCAAGGAAGGCGATATATGGCGTCGTCGCGAGCTCCACCCCTTTGTTCCGTGGACGTGAGGCGCTCCCGCTACCGCCGTCGTTGAACGAGTACGTGTAGACGTTCGGATACTTCCGGACGAGACGTTCGATATAACCGATCGTCTCTTGGTCCGTTGAACCGTCGTCGACGAGCCAGATCTCCATGTCTTCAAACATCGAGCTACGGCGAAGACTCGAGAAACACTTGTTGTATAGATAGCGACCGTTGTTATAAATCGGGACAATCATCGAAAGCTGATAGTCACCTGGTTCGTTCGGGACGAGCACGTCATCTGGGGCGAGCAGTTCGAAATGATCGATGGCATAGCCTTGACCTTCGACGCGTTGGTCGTTCCGAAGCGTTTCAAGCGACACGTGACTAGCCGCGAACATCGTTAAGGCCACATCAGCATAGTCTTCTACGAACTCATGGATGGTGTCCTGTCCTTTCGTCACGAACGAGACGTCCGTGTATTTGAAGGCGTTGACTAAGTCTTCCACATAGTAGTCGAGATAGTGATGACGGTCGTCAAACACGGTCACAAAGTCGGCTGTACGTAGGTCGACTTCTTGTAGATCCGCTTCGGCGACGAAGCGCTTGTGCGGATATGACTGACGCTCGAACTGTTCACGTGTCGCCGTCACATCACCGCGACCGATGACGAGGACGTCACGACGGATTTCATGGTGGATGCCGAGAGTGAACAACATCTCACTGAAGCGGTCGTACATCGTATGGTTCGAGAAGATGGTCCGGACACCAGACAGTTGATGCTCGAGACGCTCTTCGTCCGTCTTAAACATCTCTAAAATCCCTTGGGCGTCCAAGGCGCTTGTGGCGATGAACACGTTCGGGAAGTCGTTGTTGACGGCGACGTTGTAGTTCGTCAAGACGAGTTGCCCGCGAGCCTGTGCCTCATAGATGGCTTGCGCGCTCATCGTCGGACTGTTCTTCACTTCATTGACGTGAAGCACCCAATTCGATGTCTCTTTCAGCTTCTCCATATCCTCAGGGTCCCCATGGACGAGGACATCTTGAAGCGACTTCGGTGCGAGTGACGCTTTCGACTCATTCGCCTCACGCATCACATAGAGTTCTTTGTTCGCATCGCGAACGCCTTGCGCGAGCGTCTCCAAATCTTTTGCGAACCGTTGGACGGGAAAACGGTTCGTTACGACGACACGGTCTACCTTGCCGCGCGTCATCCCGATCGGATTGACGTGAAGCGGGTCGACTCCCGGACGGATGACGAAGACCCGTTCATGCCCGGCTTCTTCCATATATTCCGTCACACGCTCCTCGTTTGCCGTGAAGATGTAATCACATTGCGCGGCAAGTGACGAGAAGCGGTCGAAATGATTCGTATCGAGTGTCGTTTCGAAGACGACACGGATCTCCTTTTGTTTCGCCTTGCGAATCAAGTTTCCGAGCCAGTGACGAGAGTGCGAGCGTGGCGTCCCCATGTGATGGAAGGCCGTCGTCTTATCTTCTGTGAGCGCTGCCGAGATGAGCAGGAAATCGATGTCTTCTGCTTCAAGCAACTCTAAAAAGCCTGTCACGTTCTCAAAGTAATGGGTGTGACAAAGACGTTCGAGCTCTTTGGCCCGCTTGACCGGTCCGACGAACGCGACATGCACATTCGCCTTCTCATAAAAACTGCTCCCGTTCGACTGGATGCGTGTCACATCAAGTTCTGGGAGGCGTTTCCGAGCTGCTTCGAGCTCTGCCTGTAATGCGGTTTGTTGTTCCTCGAACAGTTTGTCATCTAGACGCGGGCGTTGCGCCTGTCTCGACAAAGAAGGAAGTTCATCTAAGGTAATCAAGTCATCCCCGACCAATGCCTCTTTTCGGTTGACTCGTTCTTTTTCTTCTTTTAACCACGCGATATGCTTTTGCACGTCGCGTAGCGTCGCTTTTACATCCATACGTCCGCTCCACCTTTTTTAAGTAATCAGTATTTCTTCATCTTATCGTATCTTAACAGAGTTACATGTCGGTCGCAATTTGATGACAAATGTACGGCCCGGCGTTTCACATCAAAAAGACGGACCCACACGTGGATCCGTCCCTAAAATCATTATTCACTTACTCTGCAGCATTAACGTCGACGATCCGTCCTTCAACAGCCGGTGTGACTTCTTCACCGAGGCTGATCAAGTGATCGCGGAAGTTTTCCCAGTCGATGAGACCGAGGTCATTGACGCGGCCTTCATCAAATGCCTTCTTGAACTCAGCGTAGTTGTCTCCACCTTGCGCTGTGAAGAAGTTCGTTGCGACTTTATAGCTCGTCGCATCATCTACTGCTACGAATTCTGAGCCGTTGTTGTATTCCAAGCTAACGATGCGCTCGCCAGCCGGTTTCGAGCTGTCGAACAACACTTTGAATCCAGATACGTGGAGGAAACCGCCACTTTCGAGCGGGTAAACGCCAACGCTACGCTCGAAGGCCGCTTTCAATTCGCTACCTTTCAAGTCCATGATCGCGAGCGTGTTTCCGAATGGAAGTGTCGTCAACACTTCGCCTGTCGTGATTGGACCTTGGTCGATTTTCGCACGGATTCCACCACCGTTTTGAACGGCACCGATGACAGCTGAATCATACTCTTTCGCTTTCGTGAGCATGCCGTCTGTGATCAAGTTTCCGAGTGCAGTCTCGTTTTTACGAACACTCACACCGGTTTCGTTGCCTTCGTCATCCACACGTGGGTTGAGAAGTGGTGCCGTGAGCGTGACGCCGATTGGATCGTTGCTGATGCCATCAACCACTTCTTTGAACGGTGCGAGAAGTGAGACCGCGTATGGGTCCGGCTGAAGTGCCTTCACATCAATCAAGCTACCTGCATGTTTGACGATTTTCCCGTCTTTGTCGAACTCGACATCGAGTGTCCCGAGGAACTCGCTGTACTGATATGCTTGAACGATCAATGTCGGCTCAGTTTTGCCTTCAGTGACCATGACCGGTTGGTTCAAGCGCGTATGTGTGTGACCACCGACGATGATGTCGATGCCATCTACGTTCTCAGCAAGCAACTGGTCGTTGTCGAACGCTGGGTTGTCGTTGAAACCAAGGTGTGACACGGCGACGATTTGGTCGACACCCATCTCTTCGAACGCATCGACTGCTTTTTGCGCTTCGTCAATGTAGTTTTGGAATTCGATTGGTCCTGGGCTAGCGATTGAAGCCGTCTCTTCCGTCGTCAAACCGAAGAATCCGACTTTCTTGCCGTCGACCACTTTGATGACCCCTTCATACAAACGACCGTTATACGCCTTATCCGTCGTTTCGTTGCGGTACAAGTTCTTCATGTATTGGTCTTTTGAATAGTCCACGTTCGAGCTGACGAACGGGAAGTTCGCATAGCGGACGAAGTCAGAAAGTTCTTTATGTCCTTGCTCCGTACCGAGGTCGAATTCGTGGTTACCTGGCACCATCAAGTCGTATTTCATGTAGTTCATGAGTTTGAGGTCGGCTTGACCTTTGAACTCGTTGAAGTAGAGCGATCCTGAGAAGACGTCCCCTGCGTCGATCAAGAGGCTATCTGGCTTCTCGGCACGAACTTGCTTGATTGCTGTCGCACGGTTCGGTGCGTACTTGAGCGCTGCGTGCGTGTCGTTCGTGTGCATGATCGAGAGCTTGTATCCTTCTACTTTATAAGGAACTTCGAGTGTGATCGTTTTTCCGCGGTTCGTGTATGTAGCCGTCGCGACGAATTCGCCGACTTCATCTGTGTTGATCCCGCTCCAACGAACTGGTTTTTCGTAAGTGCCGCTCGCGAAACGCACATCTTGCTTCACGATTCCGACTGCTGGCTTCCCTTGTTTGAACACGAGTGGCTCAGACGGCGGAAGGATTTCGAGTGGATGATCGAGGACGCGTACACGTTTCTCGATGTACATGCCTTTTCCTTTTACGATCCCACGTGCTGTTTGGAACGTGCCGAGCTTCTCGAGGTCAACGCTTGATTTGTACCAGTAGATTGGCGCCCCTTTATATGTAGCGTCGAGTGCTGCATCCAAATCTCCTTTGTATACATACCCTGACTTCGCCTTGACGACCGATGCTTTCGGTGCAGCTTCTGTGACAGCAGCTGGCGTGAGTGATGCCGTCGATACAGCCGCTACGGCAAGCGCTGTATACAGTTTACGTGATGATTTCTTTGCCATGTCCAGTTCCCCTTTCGGATTTGCGAACAAGACACACGAAGGAAAGCGCTTACATCGTTCGACTTATGTATAATCCCATTGCCCCAAAGTCGTCCGTTTTTCCCCCATATGTACAATTCGCTCTAGTTCTAACGTAACGGAAACGCGTCCAATAAACAATCACAAATTGAAGATTTTTAAGGTTTTTACAATTTCCACAAAAAACGATTCCCTCTTTATGACAAAGACACGAGAGATGGCGAAATCGTTTGGGATATAATGGTTTCTAGAAAGAAGGAGGTACAGTTATGTACAAAAAGTTGTTAGGTTTTAGTCTATTATTCGTCATCCTATTCGGGATGCAGTCCGTCGAGGCGGCATCGCCGTCGTATAAGACGGTCCAATCCACCCCACTGAAGGCGTCTACGCAAAAAGGGACCAAGACCTTGATGACCGTGAAGACGAACACGAAAGTCACGCTCCTCAGCAAGACGAACTCGTGGGCCCACGTCCAAATCGGTAAAACGAAGGGGTATCTCTCCATGCGGTCCGTCATGCCGCTCGAGACACCGATTGCTTCCTATGATATGAACGAAGTCATGAGCTATAAAGGCACGGATATCGTCAGTATCTCCGGGATCAGCTATAAGATCGACCCCGCACTCAAGCCATTCTTCCAAAAGAACGGCACGGCACTCAAAAGCATGCTGGTCGTACCGAAAACAAAGGACCGTACGTTGATCGGTTGGAAACAGCTCAGTTTCTTCCCGCTCGGTCAACCTGCCAGCTCACTCGTCATCGACAAGGCGGCAGCGAGTCGGATCGACAGCTTATACATCCCTTGGAATCCGATGTCACCGAACTTCACCTTGACGACGGCAGGACCGCTCCGTCAAGTCGTCGCGAACGCACATGCTCATGACCCTGCAATCGATGGCGAGGTACAAAAACTCACCTTGAACGGTCAGATCGAGCAACTCCATACGGCAGGGGAAGTCCAGATCGCCGGAAAAGGAACAATCGAACGGTGGGACATCTCAAAAGATACGGAATATTCATATGAGATTCCTGTTCGGTATACAGGAGAGGTCGGCTTCTTGAACATCCGCAACACAGATGTCGTCGTACGCGGGACGAGCACGCTCAAAGTCCGTACCGTCGCGGCACCGACGAAGACGCACGTCCTCGGAGGAAAGAACGGCGTCATCGGTTCGATCAAGCCATCGAAGACGATTCGCGGGAAGAAAATGGGGAAAGCCGAACTCGCCATCGACAAGATGTTCTCGAACGTGAACGAAGCATCGGTCACGGCTACTCTCGACACGTTGAACATTCCCTACACGACAGCGCATGTCGGCGACTATGTGACGGCACTTCGCCAAAATGAGGCGGCTGGACCGAGCAAACGCCTCGTCAACTCGGCGACCGACCTGAAAGACATCGTCCGTCTCGTCGATGCGGTCATGACGACGAAACAGACGACACCGGCCTACGTGCATACGTCAGATTCTCAACTGAAGGTCCAGACGTTCCATGACCATGTCGACAACGCTTCTTATTACAATCAATATACACGTGCCGTCACCGGAATGGTCGCGGATGGCACATTGCAGTCAATCCGTTTCAAACGTCCACTCATCGAGAAGAAAGAATGGTATATCAGCCAGGAGAAAGACCAGACGTTTGTGTACGATGTCCCTGTCGGATCGAATCGACTCGTCACCATCGACGGCAACACGACTCGCAGCCTCGTCATGGAGACGAAAGCAGTCGCACGACCGAATTACTCAGAATCTCGGATCGAACTCGTCTCGATCAATGACAAACCACTCGCTGCCTATCAGCAAGAGCCGCCTGCCTTTGAGGCGAAAGTGATTGAATCCGGTTATCGGACATATGTCGCCATCCGTTCGAGTGACAAGGAATGGTTACGAAACACTCACTTCTTCTCCGTCGATGTGAACGCAAACTATCGAGATGGGGGTCCGGTCTCAATGGACAAGATCAACCTCGGAGGATGGAAATCGTCCGAAACCGTCATCTTTGAGATGTACGGAGCGAAACGATTGAACAACCTCACGATCCGATCATTCGGCTACAAAGACGCCGTCTACAAGTGAAGCCTACAAAAAATGACATCCTCGGCTGAGGATGTCATTGTCCGTTCGGCTGACTGATGATCGTCAACCAGACGTTCGAGTATACGCCCGCTATAATCGCGTAATCGTTCGGGTCCGCCAAATTGAGCAGCCGTCCGTTCTGATAGAAGTATAGGTTCGTGATGACGCCACCACCTGATGAACCGATGGTGATCCCACGAGCCGTGAGCGTCTCGTCCGGGTCCGTGATGATCGAGACGACCGAGTCGAAACGGTCCCGTTTGACCGTCAAATAACCGCGGTTTTGATCGATATACACTTCTTTAAATCCACGTGGGTAATGGGAAGCATTCCCATGAATGTACGGTCCTCTTTTCGGGTCGAGGCGAAGCGCCATCCCGCTGAACGTCAACTGTTCGCCGGTCGTGGACGGAAGAATGAAGTCATTCGCTTCCGCATCGTCCGCCGCGCGCGTCCAAAACAACCCCGCCACCAGCAACATCGCGACAAGCGTTACCTGAAGCCCACTCATCATTCTCTTTTTCATCCGTCTTTCCTTGCGACTCATTAGGTCCTCCTTCATGCGTTTTGCCTAGAACTAGTTCAAAAGAATGTATGACTTTATCCCTATCGTCATCCAAACATTTTCGCATATGTAAATGATATACATGATTCTTATACAATTATTGTAATATTGTTGGCAAAAATCATCAAGGAAAAACTCAAATTCGTCTGTTTTTTTTATAATCGAGTCAATACGGAATCCGGATGACGTGCTTTGTCCCGCTCTCAAGCCAATATGAGACGATGTACCTATCCCCTGTTTCTTCCACCTGCGTCTTCACGATGCGAGAATGCGTCCGGTCAAGTCGGACGAGGGTCAAGAAGCGGACGTCTTTGCCACATTCGATGGATACGACCTGTGGACGACTCACCCATTCGAAATCACGAGCCGACACGTGACTTTCTTCGATTGTCATATACGATTCGTCCCCTGTCATGAGTTGGACGATCTGCATGGCGCGATTCGACGCATCCATGAATCGGACGTTCTGGGACTCCGGCGACCCCTCGACGAGGTCGAGCCCCGGCGCCACATGGAAGCGCTGGACGAACAGATCCGGTTCTGGTGACGTGATGCGGTCGAAGACGACGAGCGTCCGTGCTTGATCGTAGACGACTTTCCGAGTGTGGAGGGCCCCTTTTCCGATGAGCCGGCTCACCCCTGTCGCCACCACCTGCTTTCCAATCGGTTCAACAGATACAATCCCACTTTCTCCGACCCGCTCGACCGACAAATCGAGCTCGTCCCCGAGGCGATGCACGGTGTTGTGTGACGTGACGCGCATCGCCTCCAAACGTTCCTCGCAGTCCGCATACCCATATCGCCCCGTCTCGACGATGAAGTCACGCCCGAGCCCGTACAGTTCGAGGCTCAAATCGTCCGCATGCTTGTGGGCCGCACCGTGATAGCCCGCCGTCATCAAAATGTAGGTCGCATCACTGAAGGGACGCTTTACATGGGTCCAATATTCACGCATGACGGCATAGTTCGAGCCGAGGTTTACCATCCGTTCAGACGGACAAACCCCTTCCCCTCCCCCGCTCAACGCGTAACCGAGTGACGGATGTGATTCGATGTCTGGAATCAGATGCCGTCCCCGAATCTGTCCTCCCGTGTCGCCGACCATCGGGAGGGTCCGGTTCGGCTTGATCAGATGGACGAGACGGTCCGGCATCGCGTCGATGACGTCAAACCGGTCGGATAAGGAGAATCCGTTCACGCTCGCCCAGTCGACGAAGCGGCTCAACATATGATAGACGTACACGTGATAGCCCGGCGAATGTTCGAGATGGGTCCCGTCTGTGGCGAGACTCGAATCGAGCTGGGCATCGAGACGCGCGCGGGCGACCCGTTCCCATTCCGGGCTTCGGTCGAACTCTGGGAAACAGGAGGCGATGGCGAAGAGCGCCATGTCCTGGAACAGCCCGTGATTATGACGCGGCCGATAAAACGTCGGCGTCGCCAACAGGACGGCATGATCGTACAGCATCTTCAATAACTTCTCGGTCATGGATGGGTCACGTTCGATCGTTGCACAGCGGTACGCCTCAAAGAATCCGAGCAGATGAAACACGCGGATTGCCGTGCCGTGCTCATGGTACGCCTCACGCTTCCGA
Organism: Exiguobacterium sp. AT1b; assembly: GCF_000023045.1. Classification (GTDB taxonomy): domain Bacteria; phylum Bacillota; class Bacilli; order Exiguobacteriales; family Exiguobacteriaceae; genus Exiguobacterium. Next base: position 1,031,164 of record NC_012673.1, read on the forward strand.
CTGACCGTGAATGCAGGATGACGTGTATGCCAACTATCGACGATCCGAGCGGCGTGTTCCACATAAGCCGTTTCTCCCGTCACCTCGAAGGCACGGGTCAGCTGATGGACTGTCGTCAAATAATGGAGTTGGAGGTAAAAGGAGTTGTTGTCCACCCGCGGCACCATCTGATCCCAATCGAACGTGGTGACGTCCGCGACACGTAACGCATCGGGCGCTGCCGGAATGTACCAGTCGCCTTGTAAGACACCGTCCGCGAACCGAACGGCCTGGTCGTCCGTCAGCCGCTCATATCGATATGGGGCGATCGGCCGCTTGTCCTGGATGTACTGATGCACGAGCAGGCGGTCCATCCGGTCGGACAGCCTCGCTTTCGTGAGCGGGCGCATCATAACGAGCATCGCCTCAGACGCTGAGACGAGCATCTGTCTGCCGTCAAGACGAACGACGTAATAACGACCGTACGGGCGTATGAGCCGACCTGTCCCGGTCTTCTCGAGTCGCGCCTCCGGTACGACCCGTCTTCCTTTCCACTGATAACACATCGTCCCCGCCGAGATGACGACGTCCCACCCGTGGCTCCCCCGTGCCGCGAGCGAGCCGCCAAATTGGGCGACGAGCCTTGCGATTGAATGTTCCATTCGTTCCCTCACTTGTCATTTGTTATACTTGAAAATTCTACCTTAGCAAATGGTGGGATTCAAGAGTTACCCATTCGTTCACACAAAAAAGCCCAGCTTTCGCTGGGCCCTGCTCATTTTGGTACGTTGATCGTATTCGTCGTGCCGTTCGAGAGCGTATACGTGACGACGTATTGCTCCGGTTGCTCGGCTAACGAGGCGTCGACGATCGACGTGCTCGTCCGGTCGATCCGGATGAGCGTGAGGTAACGGACGTCATCCCCATACTCGATCGAGACGACCTGCTCACGCGGCTTCCACTCGAAGTTGCGGACAGACAAGTGACTCGGCTGAATCGACATGTACGACTCTTCGTCCGTCTCGAGCTGCATCAACTGAATCGTCCGGCGCTTGTCATCCCGGAACGTCACGTTCTGCGCGTCCGTCGAGCCGGCGTATGGCTTCAAGCCGTCGCCGAGATGGAATCGCTGCACGAACATATCGGGTGTCTCGGAAGTGATTTTGTCGTAGACGACGAGCGTCTTCGCCTTGTCATAGACGAGCGTCCGGCGATGGGTCGCACCTTTCCCGATGAGGGCACTTTCTCCGATGGCGATACTCGTATCGCCCTTGTCCTCGACCGATACGATCCGGCTCTTGCCGACCATACTTTCACTCAAGTCAAGATTGTCCCCGTAGCGGTGCACGGTGTTGTGCGCCTCGACCTTGAGCACTTCCTGGCGTCGTGGGTCCTTCGAGTAGCCAAAGCGTCCCGTCTCGACGATGAAGTCACGGGCGAGTCCGTACAGGTCGATGCTCAAGTCATCGGCGTGCTTGTGGGCGGTACTATGGTACCCCGCCGTCATCATCACTTGGGTCGCACCCGAGAACGACTCCGGTGGACGTGACCAATATTCACGCATGAAGCTGTACTGGTCGCCAAGTTGTTTCGTCAACAGTTGTGGCACCGTCCCCTCCGTTCCGCCACTGACGGCGTAGGAAAGTTCCGGATAGTTCTCTGTATTCGGAATGATGTTCATCGCTTTTAAATAGCCTGTCGTATCACCGAAGATCGGGAGCGTCCGGTTCGGCTTCAACATATAGGTGAGCTGGTCCGGCATCTTCTCGATATAACCCGACCGCGACGGCAAGACGAAGGCGTTGGCGTCAGCCCATTCGATAAACCGTGACAACGTATGATACACGTACACATGATAGTACGGTGAATGCTCCAGATGAGTCCCGTCAGGCGAGATGCTGAAGGCGAGTTGTGCCTGAAGGCGTGAGCTCGCGAGCGACTGCCACGTCTTACTCTTGTCGAACTCTGGGAACGTCTGTGCGATCGCCGTGAGCGCCATGTCTTGGAAGATTCCATGGTTGTGTTCTTTTTTATAGAAGTCAGCGGATGCTAAAATCTCGCCATGCTCATACAGTGTCTTTAAGATGAGCTCGGTGAACGCCGAGTCTTTGTTGAGCGACGTCTGCTTGTACACGTCCCAGAAGTTCAATAGATGGAAGACGCGGAGCGCAGTGCCCTGGTCATTGTATCCCCACTTGAGTCGCTTGTAGTTATAGGCCGGGTGTGCTTTCGTCCAGCTTTTGACGAGACGCTCCCCATATTGAAGATAGGCGAGGTTGCCTGAGTCGTTATACGCCTGCGTCAATTGGTTCAACACCGTCATATAGTGGATCTGGAACGGGAATGAGTTATTGTCGACAGCCGGCACGTCCTTATGCCAGTTGAACGTGTCGATGTTCGGCACAGACAATTGTTTCGGCTCCGCCGGGATGTACCAGTTGCCTGCGAGTGCCTGATCCGCGTACATTTTCGCTTCTTCGGTCGTCAAGCGATCATACTCGTACGGGATGTGGGCATCGGTCTCTTTCATGTATGTATGAATGAGCGGACGGTTCGTCGCTGATTGAATCCGTGATTTCGTCAACGAGCGGGCCGGGACGACCTCGGCTTGACTCTTCTTCACGTAAATGCGTTTGCCACCTGACATGGCCAGATAATACCAACCGGACGGGCGGACGATGCGATACTCTTTCGTCGCGTTCGTCTTCTGGAGCGGGACCAACTTCTTGTCTTTCATTTCTAGGAGCGTCGTCGACGGGGCGACACGGGCGTTAAAGTCCGAGTTTGCCGTTGCTTCGGCCGTGACCGGGGCGAACAGGAGCATCCCACTCAGCACGCCGATCGATAATCGTGTATACAAAGGTTTCATGATATTCCTCACAGTTTCTGTTTGATTTTACCCTGTAAATTATATCCATCTATCTATGAATAAACAACTTTATTTTGGATTAAATTTACCTTTTTTATTATTTTTCTGTGGTATATCATGATCCATCCCTCGACATACATCTTAATCGTTCGACCTGGTCATTTATCTTACATCGTTCACTTACAAAGATGACCTATAATGAAATCGTATTTTCAGCACGCCACTCTTAGATTCATTCAAATCATCGTTTAGGAGAACAACATCATGATGAAGCATGTACATACTTTTTTCGAGCGATTCCGCGAGAAGAACCAGTTTATGTTAGACAACCGATTACCTGAATTTGACTACACCCCTTTACCCACAATCTATTCCCATGATGACTTGGTTTGGCATAAACTTGATGCCCGTAAACGCTATAAGTTCACTGAGATGTTCGGTTATGATGGGAAGTTCATGGTTCCATACAAACTCAACGAACTGACATATCGCATATCGTTCCCAATCGATGCGTTGATTGAGCCGGATGCTTTCCTCTTTAAAGCCACTCTCTACGAAAACACCTACATCGGCCAATCCTATGCGGACATTCTCGAAACGATATCAACTCTGACCTTTTTTGAAAGAGGATTGGTCAAACACACGTACGAAAAGCGGGGAGATTCTGAGTTGCTTCGCCAGAGAGGCGGATGGTACGACCGGGCCACTTCCGAAACAATCTATGAACAGTTTCTCAACATCGGATTTCAAGATTGGAAAACAGACTATGCAACCGGTAAACCCTTTGTGGATGGGGGACACTGGGCGTTGACTATTGTTTTTCCGAACGGAGAAACACTCAAATATACTGGTGCTTGTGAGTATCCTCATAACTGGAGAGAGGTCCAATCTCTATTTCATATATAGATGACTTTGGAAGTCATGATAGAAAGGAAGGATTCTCTTGCCCATCGATGTTCAACACAAATGGAAGCTCTTTCTGTACGTACTAAGAGAGAAGGTGTTTTCTCGCCCGAGGAACCGGTCGCCTTTCTCCAGAGTCATCGGAAGAAAAGTGCTGACCTATCGTCCGAGCGCTGGCCCGTGTCTCGAACCACAGCCTCTTCTGAACGCCACGCTGAAGTTGATTCCACGAGATGGATATGTGACAGAAATGACGATCCGATTCTTCGAGGACGGAACCGTCTCTCGCACGACAGCATTTAGACATGCCGAATCACGAGACCCCTGGACACTTCCGAAGACGAAACATGAACGATTCGATTCAGAAGAAGGCATGATCCTGTATCAACGTTTATTGTCGCTGAACACCCCTACGTGGAAAAAATACTACAGACATTACGATCAAATCATGGATGGAACGGAGTGGAACCTGACCATCGAAAATCAACAAGGGGGCCGCTGCGAATATGGAGGAGACATGATCTTCCCACCGGAGTGGAACGAGACTCGTACGCTTTTCGGACTGGAACCTTTACCCTCGAACTATGAATATATCTTGTCTGATTGAGAAAAATTCCGTTTTCATGTGTTTGTCTCTTGGGAGTCTCATATGGGTTCGGTTGTGCGACTTGCCTACACTTGCATCCTTCTTTACAACCATTAACATGAATATCCATCCTTTATCTTGTACAAACAGGGAAAACGATTTTCAGATGGTATAATATGACTCATGATATTGACAGGAGTGAATACGATGAAAATCTTGAAAGGAATCACAGCAGGTCTGCTCTCTATTGCTCTTTTAGGCGCCCCCGCCACACCGTTCATAGGGGAGGCACCTCAAGTAGAGGCAAGTACGCAAGTGAAGGGCATGCATGCTAACGTCGAAACGGAAGCATATACGACTCGCTCATCTAAATCAAAGCGTGTGATGACAATCCCGTTTGGTGCATCTCTCGAGCGAACGGCCGTGAATTCGAGTTGGAGCCAAGTACGGTATAAAGGAAAAACCGGATGGGTCGCTTCACGGGATCTGATGGAAGTCAAAAAGACGGACGTGATGGACACGAAAAAAACGGTGACCCTCTATGCGTCCCGCTCAACGAAAGCGAAAATCGTGACGAAAGTACCTGCAGCTAAACAAGTGACACGCTTAGCTGTTAACAAGAGCTGGTCACAGGTGACTTATGGTTCGAAGACCGGATGGGTCGCAAGCTCGCAATTGAAAGCACGGTACACGAAAGAGACTTTCGTGCCTCGTATCTATCAAGTGAAAGAGGACGCCCCACTACAAAGCACCTATGCGACAAACGGAGAAACACTTGTTTCGATTCCAAAAGAGTTCATTGTTTCCTCTGGAGAAAGATATAACAGTTGGTATAAAGTGACGTTCAGTGGAAAGACGGGCTGGGTGCATAGTAAGTATCTGACCTCGTATAAGATCAAAGATGCAGTTTATACAGCTCATAAATTATTTGGCACAAAGTATGATTATTCAGGTAGCGGAAAAGAAGTGATTATCTCTGGCGATAAAATAGATGCATATACTAGAGGTGAATCAGCATCTATAATCAGTTATCCTCTAGAAAAAGCAGACTACTCATTTTATGTTAAGACAGCAAAGTTGATCACTAGTTTGCATGGCGGAGATACTGATACATTAGCGAACTATATGTGGAACGCTCGACCAGGTCAAAAATATGCTGATGGAATGTATTATGGAAAATACTACGTTATCATGCACCCTCGTGGTGGAATATCTGTAATTTGGTAAATAACACACCACTTTAAAGTTCTCCCTAAAAAATCCGCCCTGCTTGCAATGGACGGATTTTTTATTCGGCTACTTATCAAAATCGTCATAATTCGAAACATCTCAAAACTTCCTATCTCCATTCTTCTTCAACATTTTAAGTACCTCACTTTTCAATTCCACAATCCAATTTTATTTCTATAAACATAACCCCTCCAAATAAAAACGAAACGGCTTGAACCCTTATTCAATGGAGTTCAAGCCGTTTCATTAATTTCTGAGGAACAGTTCCGATTGATTGTACTTCCTCAATAAACCGTCAACTTCCGTTCCACCGTGGCATAGCCTGCCCGATAGATGCGAACGGCCATCTTCGTTCCTTTTTTCTGTTTCGGAATGGCAATCTTGAACAATTGACTCGACCCGACCCGTGTCGTCTTTCCGACTTGGCGATTATTCGCATACACTTTGACGGTCGCACCTGCATCCGCTTTTCCACTTACGGACGTACTCGTCGTACGAATCGCCGAGACACTCGCTGTCCGGAAGGATTTGAGGATCACGGTCGTTGTCGCGGACGATGTGTTTCCAGCGGCATCACGAGCCGTCACCGAGATTTTTTGTCCAGCGAGCCAGTTCGACACGTTCAAACGATAGATACCTTTCGAATCCGCTTTGGTCGTATACGTCTTGCTGCGATACGTGATGCGAACGGTCGCTCCCGCCTCTGCCTTTCCAGTGATTTGCTTCAGTGGGACGACCGCTTGTTGAATCGTCGGTTTGACCGGTGGCGTCTTGTCGGCGACTTTGAAAGTCATCGACTTCGTCTGTCCGAATGCATCTTTCGATACGATGCGAAGCGATTCGTTCGCCACGAGCGGTCGAACGATGGCGACCGCAAAGCTTCCGTCGCCCTTCGCACGGTTCGAAGTAATGCGTTTCCCAGACTTGTCGTAAATATCGAACGAGATGTATGGGTCTAGTTGCCCCGTGATCGTCCGACGGTCTGAAGAAGCTTTCAAGTTTTTCGGCGTCGTCAACGTGGACGGACGTTCTAGCACTTTTTCAAAAGTAGATTTAATTGATCCGTCTAAATTCCTCAGAACCAATTTCACTTTCATCGGGTAACTCATCGCTTTTGGTAATGGAATTAACATTTCTCCATTTTTGAGTTGAATCTGTTCACCGTTGATTGATAATTCATAGTTCATATAGTTGTAATAGCGGTTTTCATTGGCAAGCCAAACTTTCGTTCCATCAATATTTGTACGAATGTCGACAATGGGGTGACCGAATGCGTTTACACTCGACGTCGATCTATTTCCAGCCTCATCCCATACAGATATTGTAGATAGGATTCGTGAATAAGGTGTCAGTGGTTCAGGCAATTTGAATGTGAATCGTCCCGCTTCATCTGCTTTTTGTGTCACAGTATTACCAGTTCTTCCGAAGTGAACAATCCTTCCCGGATCAGTCGTTCCTGAAATCTGACTCTCCCCATATAAGGTCCAATCCATATCAAGTTTAGGTGGCGTGATATCCTTCACCGCTAAACTCGTGACAGTCGTCAAACCAGAAGGATTCGTGAGTGAAATTTCAATTATTTTGACACCAGCCTCTTTAAACGTTTTGTTATCTGTCGAAGCAAATAGCTTTATCTCATTACTTGAAGAATCCTCTTGTTTCGGTTCAACAACCCCACTTACTTTTTTTCCGTCAATCGTATACCAAACTTGTGAGGATTCGATAAGATCGTCACTTGTGATCATCAATTGCTTCGCATCTTCCGAAATGACATCTATCGACTCATACCCGTCTACATAAATTCTCGGTACTGTAACATCTTTTGGACTGACATAGAAGTTCTCGTTCCCTAGACCATTTGGACGTTTAATATGCATACGATATGTCCATTTCGATAAAACATATGGCAATTCGAACGTAAAACGTCCTGATTTATCGGCTGTCACAGTCAACACTTCACGATACCTCAACGAATTATACAGTGTGACAGTCGCATTCGGCTCCGTTTGTCCAACGATTGTCTTCTTTCCTTCCTCAAAATCCGTGAAGGTCGGTCGTTGAATTTGAGTATAGATTCCTTCTACATATGGAGAAACACGGTTTCCGCTGACGACACGAATCCGGTATCGGTCCCCGTAATTGAAGGGAATAGTCGCAACCCCACCGTTTCGAAGTGCCACTTGTTTTAAATCAAAGTCTCCGTCTGGTTTTGTCACTAAGATTTCTGCAGACTCCGCAAAGGTTGATGCTTGAATCGTTAAATTGGTTTCGTTAAATGTGAGCACAGGTGCTTCCAGAGGACGTTCTTCTTGAATCGTCACTTTCTTTCCAAGCGGATAAATCGATCCGGTCGTTTTGAGAAATACCTCATATTCGCCTGACTCGAACAACGGCAAGTCAAGTCCGAACGTCCCATCTCCTGAGGCCTTCGTGATAAACTCACCATCACGTGAACGGAACACAAGCGTCACACCAGGTTCCGTCTTGCCTTCAACACGTCCGGACACCGTACTCGCCTGCTTTGTCACTTCGAACGGAAAGACTGTCGAATCAACTGGTTGAACAAAAGAGTACGTTGCATACGGTTGTCCGTTACGTTGAAATACCAATTCTTGTTTGGCAGTAGTGCCTAGTTTGAATTGTGACGAGAACTGCCCTCTTTCATTCGGACGAATGGTTTGATCCCCGTACAAAATCTCTGCGTCCGGATAGGTGTACCCTTCAAGAATGCTCCCATTTTCAAGCATCTTATAAGGCTGTTGCTCATTAATCGTGATAGGAACGAATTCTTTTGTTGTTTTGATCTCTTGTGGCAACTGAGCATGAACCAATTCAGCAATCAACGTGAATCCAGCGGAGCCGTAACGATACTCGGTCGGTACAGTCAAATAAAATTCACCAAATGCGTCGGAATGCTCTTCAAACGTATAGCTCCCGACGGTTACTTTGATTTTCTGGTACGGGAGGGTCTTACCTTGAATCATGGAACGTTCGGTCTCTGGAGATGCAATTTCCAGTGGGATATTGACGGATTCATCGAATCGATAAGACTGTGTGCTGCTTCGTGTCGATCCAGAACGAGTGTATGCTTTTACTTCCGTCCCTTGCTTCTTTGGAATATGGACAACATCTTTCGCAACATACGTTTCTCCTTCATATACTGCTACGATTTCATATCCTGGCCAGGTCTGTAACACCATCTTGCCATCTTTCACACCATAAAAGTTAGGTGGCGTCATCTCGTTCCCGAAATATCCGATATGTACTTGCTTGACTGTTTTAAAGAAATCTCCCTCTTTTTTATAGAAGTAGACATTTTGATGTGCAATCGGTTCAGATAGCTTGATGTTGAATTGTCCATGCTCATCTGTCGAAACGAGTTTATACGTCCCTTCCACATTCACATAAATCGGAACGTCGCTAACAATCGTCCCCGTGATTGTCGTAGCGTTTTGCGAAAATGGATTCACTGTGATGTCAACAGCCGCTTCCGCCACTTGCGGTGTCAGCGTTGCAAGGACAATAAAAGAAGTAAGAACAATACAGATTAATTGGTTTAATTTGGATTTAATATTCATTTATATGTTCCTTTTCTAAATAAAATGTAAAATAATTATTTTTTCCGAGATTAAATATATCACCACCCTCCTCATTTAGCCTACATATTTTTTGATAAGGTCGTCCGAAATCTATCGACAAGACTCGACAATCTGAAGATTGCTTCCCGTTCCGTCCTCCTATAATGGTTGTTATGCGGTTTTCGCACCTCGCCAACCGTGTCGTTTCGTCAAATCAAACCGGATGTAGCCTCGAAATGCTGTATCCAATTTGCGCCAAGCCTTATGGATCAAAAGCAGGGTTTCTCTATAACAACCATTATGCTGTATCCACCTAGGAAACTTGAGACGCGCGCGGGAAAGCAGCCCATCATGCCAGACGCAAACGAACAAATCAAAGAGTGGGAACCGATGATCTATTACGTCATCCGCCAACTCCATCTTCATCCGAACGAAGTCGACGATGCTGCCCAGACGGCACGAATCGCCCTATGGCGAGCCATCCAAGACGGCAAGACGCTAGGAAAGACATACTGTTTCATCCGCATCCGTGGAGCGATCTTAAACGAGCGTGCCAAACAGGCGAAGACGCTCCAGCACGAGGTGACGAGTGAGCGCCTCCCCGAACAAATCGACAAGAGTGAGATGCCGCTGTCCCTCTGGCTAGACGACAAGCGTTCCACTTTACCAAATCGTCATTTCACCTTACTCTGCCATATGCTTCACGGAACTGAAGCATCGCTCGGGTACTCCCCGAGTCGCCTCCGCGCCTACAAGGCCGAACTCCAGCGGATGCTCCGTGAGGACAACGAGTAAGAGGAGAATGAAGATGACTTTACACATGAAGGACGCTGTCGACCAGCACGTTCACTACTTACGCATGACCGGAAAATCGGACAACACGGTCAGTCAGGCGACCTATAAGTTCGCCCGCTTCCAAAAACTCATGGGACAGAACCGAACCCTCGACGACTTCAAGACGAGACAGGACGTCATGCCGTATATCACTGCCCTCCGCTCGGAAGGATGCCAACCGGTGACCATCAACAATTACTTGAGTGCACTCCGTGGTTTGTATGACTGGGCCATCACCGAGCAACTCGTCACGCACAATCCGTTTCATCATCTTCGCGTGAAAGTGACCGAACGTCCACCTTCGGACGTCCCTACGCCAAGCGACCTACACCGAGTCATCGATGCGATCGACGTCCCATTGTATCGAACCTTCTTGACGCTCCAGTTGCATACGGGGATGCGCATCAACGAGGTGAGACAGCTGACACTTGATGCCATCGATTTGAACGCGCGTCTCCTGTACATCCACGAATCGAAGACGGGGAAACCACGCAAGGTCCCACTGAACGATGTGACGCATGCGATGATGACGACGTATCTGGAGGAAGAGCGCCGATGCATCGATTCGCCATATGTCTTCCCGAGTGCCCGCGGCGACCTCATCTGCAAGACGACGATCAACCGTCACTTGAAACGCGCCGCCGAGGACGTGCTCGGCACATCCGTCACGTCGCATACGCTCCGGCACGCCTTCACGTCACATCTCTATGATATGGGCGTCAAGGAGACGACGTTGTCCGAGTTGCTCGGTCATAGCGAACCGAAGACGACCCGACGCTACATCCGCGTGCGCGAGGACCATCTGCGGGATGCGGTGGAACGACTGACGTTGGAGTGAATACATGAACATAAAAAAATCCGGTCCACGAGCGACCGGATTTTTGATCATCTTTTCATCACATATACCTTCAATAGATATCCGATGATTCCAATTAATGCGACAATCGCAAGATACACGATTGGCACGAGAAGTTGCGGCGCGGTCAAAGATACGACGTAAATAAACATCGCAGTAATAAAGAAAAGTAGCAGGAACAAGCTGACATGTTTCAATGTATTTCCCCCTTCACAATCAGTACGCTTTAGACTGTCCTCGCTGAGTCACTTTATCACTTCAATCCAATTGCCGTCTCGGTAGTCTTTTATTTTGACAGGTCAAATACATTCCCTATTTGAAATTTAAAATATAGAAAATTAAGGAAATAAACTCACCTCATGGTATACTTTGAAAAAGAAGTAAATCCAATTTTTGAGGTGTATCTATGAAACGAATCTTACTCGTCCTCGTCTTGATCGGTGCGTGGGGGTCTGTCACCCCGACCGACTCCGCTCAAGCTGCGACGAACCCTTTCCACATCCGCTCTGTCCCGAACGCCATCGTCTATGAGATGAAAAGCGGGAAGCTGACGAAAGTGGCGACCTATTCGACGACGAAACGCTATGCGGCGATCAGTACGTCCGGTTGGTATTACATCGCCCTGAGCGGTGGGAAGAAAGTCTACATAAAGAAGAGTCAGGCGAAGCTTTTACTCGCCGATCCCATCACCCGTTCGAACCTGACATCGAGCGGGACAGCACGACTGGCGCACGAATACATGCGACAAATGGCACCACATGTCCCTTATGAATACGAGCGTCTCAGTGAAGCGAAGGCGATCGACTACGCAAACCGGGCCCTTAAGGGGGATTGGTATGTCCCGTCCACACCGTATCGTCTATCCGTCCCAAACATCGACACGTTCGATTGGCATCGGGACATCCCGAGCTCTTCAAGCAACTCGTATCCGTTCCAGATCCACTATTTGACGGTGTTGAACCAATTGACACAAGCCTACAATGCGACAAACGACACCGCGTATTTGAAATACGGGATGCGCGTCGTGAAAAGTTGGACGAAAGCCCACCCCGTCGCCAACTACAAACAATACCGCTGGCCATATAATGACCACGGCACATCGGTCCGGACGTTCCACTTGTTGAACTTCTGGGACGTGTATAAGTCGTCGTCCCTTTACAAAGACACGGCATTCACAGGTCTGATGCTGCGGACGCTCCATGAGCACGGCACGTTGCTCGCGACATCGAGTTTTTATAAGTACGAACATAACCACGGGGTGTTCCAAGACATGGCGCTCACGGCGATCGCGCAGACGTTCCCACAGTTTGACCAAAGCGCGAATTGGAAAACCATTGCCGACAGCCGGCTCGATAAACAGATTCGCCACAGCATCACGTCGGATGCCGTCCATCTCGAGCATTCACCGGGCTATCAGGCATACATGTATCACGTGCTCGACCGTTTCGTCATCTGGGCGGACGAAAACCGCTTCACGCTCCCGTCCAGCATGAACCGTGTCGAGTATATGCCGAAACAGCTGACGTATATGGTGAAGCCGAACGGGACGCTCCCGATTTTCGGGGACACGTCCGGGGCTCGGCGCACGACGTCGATCATCCCGCATATCGACGACTTCCCACAGCTCGCCTATGCGGTCTCTGGAGGGAAGGAAGGATCGCGCCCACCGCTCACGGTGAAGAAGATCAGCACGCAGTATAGCTTCATGCGTGAATATTGGTCCGCCCCACCGCGTGCCTTCAATCAGGCGACGCAAGTGATGATGACGGCGGGCTATCACAGTAGTGCCCATAAGCACGCCGATGATTTGAGCATCGACTTGTACGGGCTAGGTCGGGATTTCATCATCGAGACGGGGCGCTACGGCTACACGAACCGTCCGGAACGTCAGCGCGTCTTCGGGGTCGATGCCCACAATACGATCCATCGGGACGGGGCGAATCTCGACTTGAGCACGTCGATGCGCGAGAAGAGTAAGATCGTCACCGTCAAAAACCTCGGCCCATCACTCCTCGCGATGGGTGAAAGCAAGCTCATCGGCAAAGGGGCGACCCATCGTCGGACGCTTGTCTATGACAAGGCGCAGACGCTCGTCGTCTACGATCGGATCAGCTCCCCGACACAGGAGAAGTTCGTGCAGCGATTCCACCTTGCGGAAGGTCTGAAACTGCTCCAGAGTTCGATGGCGACCCAGAACGTCGTCTATGGCGACTCGAACGGTCGGACGATCCAACTCATGCAGCTCAACTTGAAAAATTCATCGATGCGCAACAGCACGAGTTTCGTCGCCGTCGAGGATTACGAATGGAAGCCGCGTCCGCAAGTCATCTCGTATAACACCGGGAAAGACGTGCGCTATCTTACGCTCATCCGACTCGACCAGTCGAAGACGACGATCCGGTCGGCGAGTGTGAAAGTATCCGGTTCGAACTACATCGTGACGTACACGCTCTCGAATAAAGAGACGAGACAGATCAGTGTGCCAATCTAAATCAATGCAAAATTATTTCAATCTTCTAACGTTATCAGATGACCTCGAATCGATTCGAGGTCATCTTTTTTAAATCGTCACACCTTTTCGTTGCAACGATTTTAAATATATGTTAAGTTAAGACCATAAATCGTATCATGATAATCGTGACACGATTAGTATGAATGGAGGATGATTTATGGACAAGAAAATAGAACACCTTATTAACGTAATAAATTTAAGCGGGGAAAAAATTTGGTATCTACCTGTTAGGAACAAAGATTCTCATAAAAATTACAGGGATACCATTTTAAATAGAGTCAAATTTGATGGAAGTCCTTTAAATGTGAGTTACTGGGCATTTCGTTTAGGAAAACTAAATGAAAAGAATTTTACAGCAATGTCTATTGATGATTATGTCTGCTTTATAACACGTGATAATGAGGGATACGAAGTTGTCGATTCAATAGGTGTTCTCAGTGCCAAATATATTGACCCCAAAGTCGGAGAAAGAAATTGGAATGATTCAGAATTTAGCTTGATTGTAGAATTCGAAAACGTTTTTGTACTAGAGAATAAATTGCGTTTAACGTACAAACGAAAAAAACTCAACAATATCTTACCTTCTGTCCCAGATGAAATTTTCCATAATGGATATGAAATGTTCAGACACTGGAATTTAAACGAGCGCCTATCACGAACAAAACTAGGATCAAAATTGATTGAAGAAGAGACCTTGATTGAAGCTATTAAAAATAATTGCGGTGGACATTATTTAGGAAATAATCAAAATGTCGTATCCGTTATCAAAGAAGAAAGTAGTTCATTCGAGACTAAAACAAGTGATTTAGAGACTCTCGTTCAAGAGTTGTTTAAAAATTTGAGGAATATAGATTTTAAGATTCCTGCTGAAGTATCATTATTCGCAAGAGAGAAAAATGAAACCGATAGCAGTAAAGTAATTAGCAAGAAGATAAACCGTTCCAATACAAGTTCATCACCATTAAGTAAACAAAATCAAAAATTATTAGGATTAATGGGTGAGGAATATATTTATAAATTATTATGTGATCGTAAAGAGGAGTTATTCTCAAAACTAGGAGTTTCAAATTTAAATCAGGATATTTATATCGAATGGGACAATATTGAATATAAGGATAATGTGGATGATTTTTTAGATTCATCATTAGGTCACGACATTCGAATAATAACAAATGATAGAACAATCAGACTTGAAGTAAAAACCAGCTTTACTGATGCAGGCTTTTATTCAATTACAAGAAATGAATTAAAAGAAATGGCTATATATACACAAGATTATTTCGTCGTCAAAGTTAATCATTTATACAAACTGGCTAACGGAGAAGCGCCGACCGTAATATTAGAAAATTTCCCAATCGCAAATGTCATTGAAAATTTGAATCGAGTTAAGTCTATGGAGGTCTATCTCTGACTGAAACTGTTTCATAAAAATCTGTCGTTAAAAAAATAGTGTGATTTCGAAAAGCACAAAAAATTGGAGTCCAGTTGAAACTGGACTCCAATTTTTATGCCGCCTTCCGTCTTGTCGTCCACAGGAACCCAATCCCGATGGCGAGAAGTACGAAGCCGATCCACCAACTGTTCGATGATTCGCCACCTAAGAATGGGAGGCGCTCCGTCAAGGTCGGTTTCTTACTTCCCTCTGACCCAACAGTCGAGTCGGAGTCCGCGTCACCATTTCCGCTGTCTCCGCTCCCTCCTGGAATCTGAGGTTTTTCAAATTCGAAATACGTTGCCATGTTTTCCACGATGATCTGTTGCTCGTTCGCTCCACCAAGCTCGAATCGAATTGTCCGTGGTGTCTCGTCCAACTCATAGTCGAACGGCGCCTCGGTTTCCACGAGCGTATACGTGCCGAGTCTCAAATCGGTCACGCGTGCTTCACCCGACGCATCCGTCGTGAAGGTGATCACCTCACCCGTTGAATCGGTCAATGTGAACGTGGCCCCTTCGAGTGGTTCGCCCGTCTCCTCATCGACCTTCTTGACGAGGAGTGTCTTGATGCGGTCGTTTTCGACCGAGACCGTCTTCTCGACGTCACCCCGCTCGAACGCGAACGGATGCGGTGTCTCATCTAAGAAGTACCCCTTCGGAGCCTTCGTCTCGACGAACTGATAGTCACCTGGGACGAGCCCCTCGACGACAATCTCTCCGTCTTCATTCGTGACGAGGTCCTCTTTCACGAGTTCGCCAACACCGTTCAACAGCTTGAACGTCGCACCTGAAAGCACATCACCGGACTCACTGTCTGTCTTGACGAGACGGACCGCTTTGTACGGGTCGTTTGTCACATCGACCGCGAGGACTTCATTCGTCCCGCGTGTGAGCGTGAACTCGTGTTTTGTCGTATCTAGGATGTACCCTACCGGCGCCTTCGTCTCGATGAAGGCGTAGTCGCCCGGTTCGAGGTCGCGAACGAAGATTTCTCCAGACGCATCTGTGACGAGTCCTTCACGGACGATGTCACCCGACGCATCGATCAAGTCAAACGTCGCGCCCGAGAGCACATTGCCAGTCGTGACGTCCGTCTTCGTGAGTCGGACTGACTTTTTCTGTTCGTTCGTGACGGTGAGTGTCGTTGGTGCCGCTTGACGCGCCGCCACACTGAACGCGTGTTCTTTTGAATCAAGCAAGTACCCGTCCGGCGCTTTCGTTTCAACGAACGCATAGCTTCCTGGTGTGAGACCACTGACATAAATCTCACCCGCCGCATCCGTCACGAGTCCCTCGCGGATCGTCGTTCCGAACGTGTTGACGAGCTTGAACGTCGCACCTGCTAGACGGTCGCCTGTTTCCGAGTCGACTTTCGTCATTCGTACCGCTTTGTACGAGTCATTCGTGGCACGGACTTCTGTCACGTCGTTCGTCCCGCGTACGAGCGTGAACGGACGTGCCGTCATATCGAGCATGTAACCCGACGGTGCGTTCGTTTCTTGGAAGTAATAGTCACCCGGGTTCAACCGGTCGACCCGGATCTCCCCGTTCGCATCCGTCTTCAATCCTGCCTGAACGAGCGTTCCACCTTTTTGATAAAGCGAGAACGTCGCATCGGCGAGACGTGAACCGGTGATCACGTCCGTCTTGATGAGACGGACCGACTTTTGTTGTTCGTTCGTGATGGTGATCTGTTCATCGACGTCTTGTCCGTACTCGACCGCGAACGCATGTGGCGTCTTGTCTAAGATGTAGCCGGTCGGTGCGGTCTTCTCGACGAACGTGTACGTGCCGATGTCCAATCGGTCGACGACGACCGTGCCGTCCGCTCCCGTCGTCACATTGTCACGGACGACTTCGTTCTTGCTGTTGTATAACGTGAAGACGGCGCCTTGAAGGGCGACGTTTGTGTCTTTGTCGACTTTCGTCAACTTCACGCGCTTCATCGTCTCATTTTTGACGTTGTCTTTTTGAACAGCGTCACTCTCGAGCGTCACCGTGAACGTGTACGCTTTCTCGGGCAACACGTACCCGTCCGGCGCTTTCGTCTCGACGAGTTGGTACGTACCGAGGTCGAGGTCCTCGATCAATAGGACACCGAATGCATCGGCCGAGAGTCCCGTGCGGAGCGTGTTCCCGTTCATATATTTCAAGTCAAAGACGGCACCTGGGAGTGCCAAGCCCGTCTTCCAATCGACTTTCGTCAATTCGATCGACTTGAACGGCTGGTTCTGTACACCGACTGTTGTTGTCGTCAGTTGGTCTTTCACGATGGAGAAGCCATGTTTCTTCGCATCGAGGAGATGACCCGTCGGCGCTTTCGTCTCGACGAAGGCATACATGCCCGGCTCGAGGTCGGTCACGGTGATCTTGCCGTCCTTGTCCGTCACGAGCCCTTGGCGAACGATATTGTCCGAAGCGTCATATAACGTGAATTCTGCTCCTTCGAGTACTTTGCCGGAAGTCGACGTTTTCGTCAATTCGACGTCTTGACGGATCGTGTTGTTTTTGACCGTTGTCGCTTCCTTCACTTTCGCGATGGTGATGTTCCGAGACGCCGTCGAAATCAAGTAGCCGTCCGGCGCTTTCGTCTCGACTAGACGATAGTCCCCGTAAAGGAGGCGACCGAATGTCAAGGTCCCATCGATTCCTGTCGTGCCGCGACGGACGGTACGGCCACTACCCGTATCGATCAAGTCGAACGAGGCCCCACTCAAGTTCTTCTCACTCAACTCATCCGTTTTCGTGATCGTCAATTCACCGAGTTCTCCACTCGCCGTCCCCATTCCGGACGTGCGGGCGACTCGGACTTTCGATTGTTTCGTCGTCGTGTTCTCGGAGACCTCGTCCGCCGTCAGATAGACGTCGTTCGTGATGTCCGTCCCGACCGCGGCCAGGATATACGAGTCATATTCTAAGATGTATGGGCGATCGATCGGGTTGTTGAACGTAAGTTCGAACTCCCCCATCTCTTGGATCGCCCGGACCGTGTACGCATCCGTCGACAGCTTCCCTGCCTTCGCGACCGTACCGTTCGCGGCGACCGTCGTCTCATAGACGCTCAACGAATCAAGCAGGATGTCCTGATTGTTCGATGGGACGTCACGGAGTTTGACGTTTTGCAACGACGACTGTCCGAAGTTGATGTCAATCGTCCAGGCGATGAGCTTCCCTTGCTGGATGCCTCGCTTCTCGTTGTATTCGCCACCATGACGGACCGTCACCGTCGCCGGCAAGTTGCCAAGCTCGGTCGCCCCGTCTGTGACGACGGCCGTGTTTTTATACGATGGTGCGATTTTCGTATCGTCGATGTTCGTGTCGTACGTGATGACGTACGCGTCATCCGTCGGCTCGTTGAACGTCAAGACGAAGCCCGTGTCGCTCCACACGACGTTATACGCGGACGATGGAATCGGTGTCGCGTCGACCGAGTAGGCGTTCGCCCCACTTCCTCGTGTCATCTTCGCGACAGTGAAGGAATCCTTGTCCGGTACTTGTGTCCCTTCCCACGTGTCGGTGACGGTCAGGTTCGTCGTCGCATACTCGTAGTAGTTGATCCCGATTTTCCAAGTGATGTCCTTCGTGACGGCGTTATACGTGCCACCTTTGAATCCGTTGTTGCGCGTGTTCGATGCCGGCTCGACGGAATCCGTCGTCGTCACCGTGCGTCCGTTCGATGATTCGTCGACCCAGTCGACGGTCGCCGCGTTGACGAAGCTCGTATTGTTCGCGTCCAGACGCTCGCGGTAATCGAACGCCGTTTTATACGTGATCTTATGTGTGTCGGTCAATTGTACGCTAAAGCGAATGGTGAAGCCGTTCGCATCAGGCGTGACCGTGTAGTCCGTTCCTTTCGTCAACCCGTCGATTGACAGCGAGTCCTCGATGAACGTCAAGCCCTCGTTCGGGAACGTGTCCGTGATTTTGACATTGTTCATCACCCGTTTGTCCCGGTTCAACTCGAGCGTCCATTCAATCGTTTCCGCCGCATAGTCGGGCGTCTTGTGCGTCTTTCGCAAGACGGCTTGTCCGATTGACCGGGTCGCCGACTTCTTCCAGCCGTTCACTTCGATCGTGTTCGTCACGCTGCCCGAGGAGACGACGCGATTTTTCGCACGGGTCGTATACTCGAGCTGATACGCCGTCCCGTTCTTCGGAAGGTCGAACGTGAACCCTTCGAGCCCCGTGTCTGTGATTTTCACTGGTGTCACAGGAACCTCGACTCGATTCGCGATGTTTCCGTTGGCATCGAGTGTCACTTCATATAACGTGAGCCCATCTAGTTCATGCGTGTCGGTGAACAAGTCCTTCACCGTTAGCGAACTCAAATTCCGTTGCCGGAAGTTGATGTCCGACACCCATTCAATCGTCTGGGTGACATCATCATACTTCGGCGTCCGTTTCTCGAGCTCCGTCCCACGTCCGGCAGCGACCGTCGCCGAGGCCGTTGCTGTCTTGAAAGACGTCCCTTCGAGGTTCGTGACGTTGTTGAAAGTCGCCACCTCTTCATCGACGATATCCGTGATGAACGTGAGACGATACGCGTTTTGGATCGTCCCGAAGTCGATGGCGAGACCATCCGTCGTGTCGACCGTGAACCCTGTCACCGGTTCTTCACGGAGGACATTCCCGTTCATCGCCATGACGAGCCGGGTCACTTCCATGCTGTCGGCGCGATACGCCAGACCTGCAGGGATCACGTCCGTCCAGCGGGCATTCTCAATCTGTTTCAGCCCTTTGTTCAACTCGACCGTCCACTCGATGGAGCTTGGGTTGTACGGTCGGTCGGCGACACCGGCTTTCGTGATGTCTTTCCCTGGATTTTTCAATCCGACCGATAACGTGTGCGAGAGTTTGTTCTCGATCGGGGTGATCGTGACCGTCCGCTCTTCTGAGATCTCGGTCGTTTCTTTCACTTGTGTCAGGGCTTGGATTGTCCCTTGGATGTTCGAATACTTGTAGACGTTTTCGTTGAACATCATCGTCGCTGTCCCATCAAGGGCGAGCGAGTACGTCCCCATCGACTGACCGTTGAAGTTCAGCGGTGCGTTCGTGAACGCCTCGTACACCTTCAACTCACTCGGCATTTGGAACGTGAACGTCGACCCGTCCGTGTAGCTGTGCCCGTTCGGAATCGACCAATTGTAGTTGATCTCGACGATCGAATCGGTCGTGACCGTACTCACCTCGACGTTTTCCGTCGTGGTCGTCCGAATCGTGTACGCGTCCAAAATGTTGTCGGTGATCGTCATGACCGGATTGTCCGGTGGCTGCGGGTCCGTGATGACCGGGTCCCCTTCCGCATACGCCATTCGCGAGACGGCGAACGGCTGCACGACGAGCAACATGGTCAAGACCATGGATAACCATCGTTTCATGTGCGTTTCCTCCTGTGTCTTTGTTTGCAGACATCACAAACGTGGAACAAGGAGATTCGCCTCAAAGAACATACCAAAAAAAGGCCGCCTTCTCTGGAAGGGACCTTGGTCGTCGTTCAATCATAGAGTGTGGCACGATAGTCAGAGGCGCTACGGTACGTCGTCGTCCGTCGCTCGGTCACGTCACGCGTCACATCGATGACGCGCCACTTTCCGTTCACGAACACCTCGTTCCACGCATGATATCCGTCGACCCCTTTCGCCGTTCCCATCACGAGACGGGTCGGGATGCCTTGGGCACGAAGGAGCGCGGCATTCAAGGACGCGAAGTCATAGCAAATCCCCCGTTTCGTCCGAAGCGTGTCGGCGTTATTCGGTAGATAAGTCGATGAGAGCTTCATGATCTTCTTGTCGTCATAGTCAATGAGTCGGTTGACATGACGGCTCGTCACGAGCGTTTGCGTCGAAGTGGAGTAAGATGAACGTGACAACGACGAGGCGAGACGCGACGTCGCAGAATCGATGGAGACATTTTGGGTGGAGTGGAGATACGGCGCCGTCGAATGGACGAGGCGGACCGTTTTCTGAAGGCGGTAGACGCGCTTATAGCGTTTCCCGTCCGATGACTGGTAAAGCGTGAATGTATAATCCCCGTTCCCATAGTTGACGTTGAAATGATTCTTCCCTTTATAGACATCGTAAGTACGGACCTGCTTGCCTTGTCGCACCTCGAACTTGAATGACCCTTTGTCCTGGTTCGAGATGTACACGTCGACTTTCCCCGTCCGTGTATCGACACGCGCGCTCGCCGCTTCAGTGGCGGCAGGTCGCACCACAATCAGTGCGAACAACAATACCAACATCCCTGCGAAGAATTTCTTCACGAGACGAACCTCCTTTGGAAACTGGCTGCCATTTTACAGGCCCTGTAGCTTTGCGTCACTAGCTTTCGCGTAGTTTTGCCATTATCAGTGAAGTCTTACGCCTCAACCTTAGCATAAGGGATGCGTGGACGATGTCTGATTTTTAAATTTTATGGGAATGAATGTGCCGAAATGAATGCGCAAAACCCCTCGTCGTACGTGACGTGAGAGGATCTAGCGGAATCTGTCAAGAACAGACAGATGATATTATTTCGAACGGAATGACAGTTGCTCCGTGAATGGGAAACGGCGACGGATTCGTTGCTTCACAAATCGTGACAAGACGACAATCGAATTCAAGACAAAACCGAGGGTCGGAAGCGCCAGCAACAATAAGACGTAAAAGAGAACATCGTTCAATGGACACAGCTCCTTCGTATGAGGTAGGGAGTATGATCATCTACATTTAAATAGCGTGGAAATCGTAAGTCATTTGATGGGTTACAATTCAATCCATACCTTTATCTACCATTAGTGTAACCTTATTGTAACAAACAAACCGTTTGTTTTTACTAAAAAAGGGGAATTAATTGTGTCCGCTTTAGGTCTTTCGTTCGACAGGAAGTGACAATTCGCCTACATTCAAAAGACGAACTCGTTTGAGTCCGTCCGATGATCGATCATGTAGTAGCTTGCTTACCGTTCTTTTGGATAGGATAGAGCATTCATTCAAACTCTATCTTTTGACCGAGTCTGCCGTCGCTCCGACCATTTTTTCACGACCCACCCGTTACGCAGGTAACGAACAATCAGCCAAATCAGCAGAATTGGAATGAATAGGCTCGTGACGGCACCGATGACAATCGACCCGACAGCAAGGAGAACTAGGAGGACATCCATCGACATAAACCATTCCATTAGGGTCGCGCCTCATTAAAACGCATCCCATTTCACGTCCGGTCGATGTTGATTTTTTCGGTCTTGTGGATACGGAATCCCTTGAAGCGACAGCCCGTCGAGCACCTTATACAGCTCACGTTTTTGAGCCAACGTTAGTTCTCTCGAATGGAGGGAACTAAAGTAAATCGTCTTCAGACGTCCCCAGTACTTCGGATGGTTCGGGACCCACCATATTCTCTTCATATCAGTATATAAATCGTAAAACTCTTCTTCCGTAATGTTTCGATGTTTTAGGCGCTTCTCCCATTTCTTGATTCGTAAAGCGAAGGAGATTTGAAGCGGGACGCTAATCAAGATAGTTAAGAATATTAATGGAATGATTAACATCATATTCCCTGTGATGATTAATAACAGTACAACTGCAAGTACGCCAACACCAAATATCTTTCGCATGAGATTCTCTCCTCTCGTTTATCCTCGCTTATGTAGAAGTTCTGTCGACTGTGACGAACGTCTCGAAGAAACGCTCCCGTCCTTGCGCATCGTAGACATATGGCGACGTAAACTCTTCTCGCCACTGAGAATCGCCACGAGGCTCTGTGACATCTAACCCCAAGAGCTCATCGAGTTGTTGCCGGTTGACGTCAACCGTATAATTTTCATTATAAGAAGGTAAGTAAATCCGAATCGATTTCATTTCTGGGAAGTAGCGAAGGACCCCGACCGTTTCACCCACTAAGATTTCATTTCGACGAGAAATCGCCACTGCATAATCGGTCGGGTTGAATGATGTATTCGGGTGCTCCTCCAAATACTCATCAAATGAAGCGTAATATTCGATATTTGCCACACCATCTTTTAAGTCTATGGTTTTCATAAAATCTGAGCCATCGATTTCTCCGATGTACGTGGTGAAGGCATCCTTCGTCAGTTCGATAGGTTGGTTCTTCGTTTTTTCCTCATTCTCTTGTTGTTTCTTCTCTAGATCTGCCATCACTTTTTCAAACTGTTGCTTCGGATCGTTTTCTTCCACTTTTTCTTCGCCACATCCGACGAGCAGTGTAGACAGAAACATGACACTCGCCATTACTTGAAAGCCACGTCTTTTCGACTCCATATGAATCATTGCATTTCCTCTTTTCCTTAAATTGTTCATTCGCTCATTCGCCTCATTTGAACGTTCGGCACAGTCTCAAAGTGTCTGAGATTCATCTTGATCTAACAGTCAATCTAGTGTTGATCGCGTGACTGTTTCACCCAAATGAATTTTCTTTCGATGAAACCGGTTCTCCTAACAAAATAATGAATAGGCCTATAAAAAACATACTATATTCTAAAAAAGCTTTAAAATCATTTTTGTATTTTTAAGGGAACTAGATTTTAAATTTTGGAAATTTATGCATTGAATCAATTGGTTAGTTTTCTCCGTAATGTACACACAAAAAGAGGTTCATACATTCGGGCGATTGACCCATCTCAATATGTATGAACCTTTATTATTTATTGTCGTGTATCGAGCAAAAATTCAGCTGAAAAAATGTACGATTCTATAACATTAAAGCAGACTCTTAATATATTCAGCCGTTGTACTTAATAAGTTACGAAACTCTCCTAATTGATACTCGAAGACGCGGTCTTGTTCGTCAACTACAATGAGAATCCCTTCCATTCCAATGTTTTGGAGAACAATGTATCCATTTAACTTTCCCTGGGATACTTCTCTTTCTTTCAATGTAGTTTCTACAACATTCAAATAACCCTCAACACCTAAACCGAATATTTCTTCAGAATCGACTTCAACGGAACCGAATTCTTTTACAATGTCTCTATAGGTTTTAGGAAACATCATCCCTAACTTTTCTTCTGCTTGTTGAACCTCTTTTTCACTCACACCATCAAACGTCTCGGCATGACTGTTCTTTATTTCTTCTAAATAGTTCATGCTACTCCCTCTCTTTCCGCAATAATTATTTCTGCTCGAGCTTTCCAGTGAGCAGCGCGTTCTTTTCCGAATTCGTTACGATCAATTTCTGATTCTGTTCTTTTTTCGTGCAGGATAGACGAATTCCCTTGATGTTCACCATATCTTGTCAACTCTGCAAGAGGTCCATCGTTTTTTTGTCCAATATGGTGCAAATCAATCGGTTCCCCGTTTACGGTAGGAGCTTTACCTTCCAACATTTTTTCTAAATTAGTTCTTCCCCGACCATCTACCTCATCTGGATTAATATCTGTGCGAATCAAACACTCCCTGTCATTCACTTCTTTTGACTCTAAATTCGCATCCTCATATATTTTGCGCTCTGCATCCGAAGCGTTTTCTAAACTTTCATCAAGCGTTCGATATGATTTCTCGCCATCTCCCACATCTGTCACATCCATTGGTTGGTCGAGTCGATCAATCTTTTTCAACTTATCATCTAACGAAGATACTTTTTCCACCAATTGTTCAATCACTTTAAATGACTCAATCATCGAATCACTCCTTTTCGTACACCTTCCACCCACATTTCATATACGTCAATTCGACTGACATCCATCGTCAGGTGATGACGTAACAAACTTTGGATTGTAGCAAGTACATATTCTTCAGACAAATCAGCGGTCTGTTCACGTACAACGGTTTGAAGCTGTCGATGCAAATCGTCCACTTGTTTAGCCTTCGAGGCAATAAGTCCATTCACTTTTTTCAAGTCGAGTAGACGATAGACAAGCTCTGCCGTCTCGTCAAAAGGTAGATGGTGGTCGGTCGAGTGGATGCACTCTTCCACGGCTTGTTTATTCGCGATTGAAAGGGGCATCCCTTCCAGTGCAGCGAGTAACAGTGTGCGATCATGTTCACGTTGAAGACGAACCCGATTACGTAACACATGCTCAAGTAACTGTGTACGCGCCACACGCAAATCGACTGATTGTTTTGCATTCCCATTAAATACATATGGACGCTCGACACCATCGAAACGGTTCACCTGACAGAGGACTGGACCAAGCCATTCGTTTTGATAAATGGCCGCCACGCCTTTCGGCAACCGAATGATTTCAGTCAACTGTTCGTCGGTTAATCCCGCCGCCTTCCCGACAAGCTGACGATCCGCTTCATCCGGTAAACGTAAGATAATTTTGGTGTTCGTATTTCGAATCGCAGAGAGGTCCAACATATTCGGAGACTGATCGACGATAATGAATCCTTCTCCGTATGTTCGCATTTCTGCAATCGCATTCGAAAGCATCTCGACAGACTTTCCAGCCAAGTTTGATCCTTCTGCTGACTGTTCAGTCGACGTGCGCTTCAAAAGATGATGTGCTTCTTCTAAAATTGTGACGTGTCGAAGCGGCGAGTTGAGCGTCGTGGCATTCGCCATGCGATGCTCATTCAATCGCATAACCAAAATTCCCATCATGAAGGATTTGGTCTCAGACGATCCGACTCGGCTTAAGTCGATGATGACATTCTCATCGAACAACAACTCGTTCTCGATTTCGCCGTCACAGAAGATTTGACCGTTGATTCCGTTTGTCAGAGACTTCACACGTGTGACAAGTGAACCTGTATAATTGCCTTTTGTTTCTTGATCATATGCCGTTTCTTCAATGACACGTGTTAAACTCTCTTGAAGATCCAAGAACGTCGGGAACACGTTATCCTGTGCAGAGATTGAAGATACTAAGTCCCACCCACATGCCTCGTACGCATGCAACATCGCTTCTTTTAACAATGCCGGCATTGCGGCATACATCGGCCAACATACATTAAAGATGTCGACAAGGCGATCGATGTGTTCGAGGACGTGAATTTCTGCAGGGAAACGGAACGGGTTAATTTTCAACAACTGACTCGTTTGCGGATTCGTTCCGAATACGTTAACGTTCGCAGCGTGTCCAAAGACATGCTTATACTCGCCTTTAGCCGGTTCAATCACCATGAAACGAATGTCTTGCATCTCCAACTGACTGAGTAACTCATAAATCGTATTGGATTTACCTGAACCCGTCGAGCCGGTGATGAGCGTATGCATACTTAAACTTTCAAGATTCAACTTCACACGATTCGGGCGCGTCTGACCGTAATGATAAATCGCTCCTAAATTAACGAACCGATTAGACTCCTTCTCACGACTCACAATTTCGGGTGCAAACTCGACATGTTCAAGTACAGGGAAACCGCTAACTGAACGTCTTGGCAGTCCCATCTGAATGGCAAGTTCACGTCCGCTGACGAGTGAAGTCGGTAAGATTGGTAAATCGATTTCTTCTTTTTGATATCGGAAAACAGGATGCATGAACTGTCGAACGTACGCTTGAATCTCATGTGTCTGACGATCTCGTTCAGACCAGCTCGTGAGTGTCGCCACTTCGAGTCCCGTCTTCTCCCCTTGCATGAGGGATTTATACGTCGCTGCTGCGACATCTGCCGCGTATGTGTTCTCGGACATGAAGTAAGCTGAACATTCCCACATCCCTGCATTCTCACACTCTTCAAGACGTTCCAACTGACGGTCGATACGTTCTAGATAGTGGTGAAGCGTCTTATTTTGAATTGTCAGTTGGAGTGTTTCCGAATTACCGCGCGTAATCCCTTTCGCATCGGATGTGCTCTCGTTGGTCGTGTCACTGTTCGAGGTCGATGACCCCGATGTTCGTGCCGTACTTTCATTTTGAGTGGTACTCGATCCGGTCGTCGTCGATTTTGTTGCGTGGGTTGCCGCTTCAACGACTTTCCCTACAGTTCCACCTACCGCAGTACCGATTATCGCACCGGCAACATTACCGACGACCGGAACTACTGAACCAATCGCCCCACCAATTACACCACCTGCAGTTGCCAATACTGGGGATGCCGCTTTTCCAGCTACAGATCCTGCCGTATTTTTGGATAGCGCAATGGATTCGTTTGTAGAGTGGCTGCTACCTTCCGTGTCAGTCGTTGACTCATTCGTCGTATACGTACTACCTTGTGACGTTCCTTGCGTAAACGTTTGTGTCTCATTAAGAGCATCGTTAATACCATACGAGAGTTGTGTATTCGAAAAAGGAGCAAGACTCGTGTAAATTCCCTCATATTCTTTGCGCATACTCAACAATTGTTCGCGGGATGTAGGACTAGCCAAGATGACACCTGTGAACGTCTCACCTTGCATCGTCATCGCTAATTTTTCCAAACCTTGAATGAAGGAAGCGTTGGAGCGATAGTCTTCACCTTTATAATCCGCAACGCCCGTGACAATCGATACAGATCGATTGTCATTCTCGGATAACAGTGATTCGATTTTCTCTCGATTCAAATTTTCCGTTTGAATACCTGGGAAATGTCCATTCATCGCGTTTCGCAATGTGTCGAATGTCGTTTTCGTACTCGCATTCTCATCAAGCGAACGGATTCCCATATAGAAATCTACCGTAGTTCCATCACTGTCGACGACAACAAAGACCGAACAATCATGAACAGAAACGGCATTAAAGACACCAGCTAACTTGTAAGTGGAATCTTCGTCCTTTGCATAGACAATCTCATTGATTTTGAACATGCGCACGTTTTTTGCGAGATTGCGTTCCACGTCGACATGGTCGAGCGGGATGACGTCCATGTCTTTTAACTTTGTCATATAGTGCTTCAATACTGTGTCATCTACAACTTCAAGCGCAAATTGCATCTGGTCCTCGAATGATCGGACTTTCAACTGTAGCGAAGAAGCATCTTTTACTTGCAACTCGTTCATCACGCCAACCCCTTATTGTTTCTGCACTACGTAATATGTGATACCACCGACTAACAAAGTAGAAATCACAGTAGTTGTTGCGATGGTGACAATAGATAAATCCATGAGTACCCCTACTAAAATCGATGCAACGGCTACTCCTAACGTTACGATTAGAAGCGTAATGTTGACTGAAGAAACCTCATGTTTTACATCCTTTGTCGCCGCAGTGGAAGAATTCAATTGTTCCTGAAGTTCTTGAGCATAAACATGTTCATGCACGTTCTTAATATGCTCAATCCGTTCCGCAGAAAAATTATCAATCAAATCTTCCCGAACTTCACTTGCGTAAGTTTTTGTCCAAACTGACATATTGGGAAACTGTGTCCCATCATGTTGTTCGATTAGTTCTGGTATTTGATTCAAAGCATATGCCAACATTTCTTGGAAAGATTTAAACGTTAAATCAAGAATCAAGCTAGAGCTTAACATGATTTTGACTCGCTCCAAATCCTTTTGAGTGACTGCTTGCTTAAATGGTTGTGTAATCAATGGATTGTTCCTCCTCGATGTGAACTGGTTCTAGTTCAATAATTGAATTAATTTTTGTTTCCATTGTTTCGAGCCACATCAAATTTTGGCGTGACTGTTCAAGCAATGATTCTATATTGCTTGCATTTTCAGTAAACTGATTCAATTCTTGAAGTTTATTCACAAGCACGCGATCGACTTCATCAAACTTTTGGTTGTACGCTGATTTGATTTGATGCGTCGTTTGTGCGGCTTCATCGCAGATCAGGTTGATTGATTTTCGCGTACTAATCTTCACGTCCATGAGTATTAGGTCAGTTAATGATTGACCATCAATGAATTGTCTCTCTTCGTATACGTCTCTTACCAATAATTTCGGTTCATAAAATTTGAAAAAGCCAAGCAAACCTTCTCGCTCAGGATTTTTATACATTTCTTCCCCGACTTTTACAGATTCTTTTATGACAACTTGTTGAATGGAATGTTGATTAAATTCAAGCTCTCCTTGAATCAGTTCATAGGGTTGAAAATCAAGTCCTGTTATTTCCATTCCATCCATTAGCTTCGTGACTTTTTCGCGATAACCATTTAATAAATCGTATGCTGCACGGTTTAATTGTTTCTCGATAATTTGTTCAATCCGGACATGCAAATTCGTGAAATTCTCTTGTGCCATTTTTAATAGTTCTTCAGCAAATTCTTCTGCTTCTTCCATCTCCAATTTCGTAGATTGCTTACCTGCAAGATGATTTGCGATTTGTTCGCCCTGCTCACTTAAAAGCTTTTTACCTGCATCCCGAATTGCTCCCACTGGATCAATCGCTTCAATCTTGGCTTTGAATTCTTTTGATTCAGTTCCATACTGAATTTTTTCTGTCAACGCTTCAATTTGCAATTGAATTTTAGCGTGTTTATCGGTCTGCTGCGAAATCGCCTCTTTCATCTTTTCAAAAGCGAGGGAACTATCTAACTTTTGTTGGAATGTATCGACGACATTCTTCACTTTCGCCGTTCGCGCATATTTATCGACGTAGAGCTTGATCATATGTTCAATTCCTGGGATCCCTGTATGGATGAGTGCACTCTCCATGTTATAGATGCTCTTATCCGGAATCGCTTCTAGTTCCGCCTCAATTTTTCGACGCACGCTTGGTGTCAATGCAGCATATTTTTCAAGATGAAGTTCTTCATTTCGGTTTAGCTTCCGAATGATCGGACCGATTTCATCTTCTAACTCTTCATCCACTTCATCAGGATTTTTCAAGATTTGACGGATATCGAGTGCTGGCAATGCTGTTGCCGGGAAGAGATGTGGATCCTCGATACCACGGTTTGCCAAGTACTTTCTCACTTTCGCAAGCGACATCTCGACGTTGTCTTCTCCTTTTCGGAATTGATCGAGCTTATTGACAACGAATAGATAACGATCTTTAGATTGCTTTCCTCCGACTTTCATACTCTCTGCCACAGCATCAAGTAATTTCGAATCGTCATTAACCCCGAGCTGTGTTGCGTTTAGAATGTAAAGAACGAGTGTTTTTGATGACTCTGAAAGATTTTTGTAGGTCATCTTCAAGTGATTCTCGTCTCGAGAGTTATTCGGTCCCGGTGTATCAATCAAAACAAGCGACGTTTCTTTCGTATCTGTGAACGGGATATCACCATGAAGTTCAATCATCGAGATATTCTCATCATTGTTGAGCTCGTTCATCTGTTCGAGTGTGACTCCCTCGATTGCTTCGAATGGTTCTCCATACGTCGGATAAGGGATTGCTGTGAATGTTGCAGCGTCTGTATCCTTGATTCGTGAGATGGTTGCGGTACAAGCCTCTTGGCTCGAAGGCATAATTTTTTCTTGCAACAAGGCATTGATAAGCGTTGATTTTCCGGCACTCATCGTTGCGACGACCGTGATTTCGAACTCGTCATTCAAAGCTTGTTGGAAAGAAGCTTTCAAATCTTCAGTTTTTAATTCGTCAATCGGCCCTTCAATCAGTTCTTGAAAAATCTCTTCAATTCGTTGTTCCATATGATCCAACTCACGAACTGGAATGTGCGTCAAATGAATGGTGATTCCTTCTGCTTTCGCCTTTTCGACAACCTCTTCTACGTCCTCGAGATCCATTTTTGTTCCCACAAAATCTAGATCAAATTCGTTCTCATTACATTCCTCGTACAAATAATTCGGTAAGTGTTCGACCCACTCTTGAAGACGTTTCGAACCAACGTTCAACACGCTATTTTCACGAACGAGTTCTCCTTCAAT
Organism: Exiguobacterium sp. AT1b; assembly: GCF_000023045.1. GTDB lineage: Bacteria > Bacillota > Bacilli > Exiguobacteriales > Exiguobacteriaceae > Exiguobacterium. Next base: position 1,061,579 of record NC_012673.1, read on the forward strand.
CCACACTGACGTTTCCAGTTTAAACGGGTTATAACTCACTTTTACTTTGCTCATTTACAAACTTCCTTCCGTTTAATTAATTTTTCTAATGCATGTAACCCACACTGGTCTAACAATGTGGAAGACATGGATGCTTTATTTTCGGATAAGTCGAATCCCTCTCTGGCAAACTTCCGTTTGTACCACTCAAGTTCATCGATTTCTTCTTCAGAAAGCTCAGACTGCTGTAGTTCACGCTTGAATAGATAGCCCGCCCTCGCTGAGACGGGTTGAACAATCGGATCAATGAAACCAAATTCATGCAAACGGTTCTTCAGCGTGACCACACTGTCTTGAATTGAATCATGTCCCTTTCGAAACTGATCGACCTTGTTCATCACAAAAATGATTTTTTGAGAAGGGACAACTTGTTGAATAAAGCAAAGATGCATTTCATCGTCTTGTGTTCCAAGATGTCCACCATTTACTACATAGAGCAGGACGTCATAATCCATCTCCCGTACGTACGATTCTGCCAAACGCTTATGTTCCATGTCTGTGGAAGAATTGACGCCAGGTGTATCAATGAGCTGCCAAATCACATCGGCTTCTGTACGATACATGGGTGTGAAAATGGGCACAGTCTCGTTTGTTAACTCATGGAGGACGGCAGCTATATTTTGTTTAAACGTGATGCGCATCCGATTATGGCGTCCATACGGTTTCGACGATTCAGGATCTTCCGTAATGACCCAAGGTAACGACGTGCAAGACTCGTTTTGAGCCATCATGATTTGCTGTCCGATAAAAGCGTTGACGAGCGTCGATTTCCCTGAACTCATCGTAGCCGTTACGAGAATACGTTTTAGTTCTGACATCATATCGTTCCTTCTTTCATTAAAATCCCATCCCTATTTTAACACCATTTATTACCTTATCCTTATTTTAGAAAAAACTTAACTTCATTGTATAATGTTTCCTTGTCATGAGCAGTAACTTTTTTCTTTATGGTTCATTTTTTTATGTGGTTCTGTTCAACTTCTTCAAAAGCAATTTGACGTTTCACGCTTTGATTACTGAAATAAAAAATGACCCCGAGTATTATTCGAGGTCACCGTCTATCAAAAATTCGACTTCCCTTATCTCACAATGACTTTAATCTCCACAGCATCACCATATGCATCCGGTTCAAGGGATAACACGGCTGTCCCTTTCTTCACAGCCGTCATTCCCGGACGTACCGTATCGTAAGAAAGTACCGAGCTACCATCGTAAGACATTAAGCGATACGAATATCCTCTCGTATCACTAACACCATATCGACCAATCCCGATGCGATCTCCGACTTTGGCGTACACCGTCTTCTTCCCAGCGTAGACAGCTCGATTGCCTGACATTTTTAACCCTAGCCAAATCTTCGGATTTTTTGAGATCAATCGATCATCACGACCAGATGCGCGACCAGCAGAAACGACCTTTCCATTCTGCACACGATATTTTTGGGAAACGATTGAGCCATTTCCATAAAACAAGACCCCATCAATAATCCAAGCTCCTCCTTGGAAGAGGGAACTCTTGTGTTGCATCAATTTGATGTCGCGACCATTGGGCGATCCGATCAGGTACGCATCCAAGAAGTTACCGCTCCCTTCGTAACTCCCAATCAGAACTTTATCAGTCGCTCCCATCCGTCCTTTCGTGATGAATGACAAGTTCGTCATATATTCGACAGGACGACGATACGAGACTTTCCACTCTCCATTTTTTAGCTCATGGACATAAATCATATAGTCATACCCGTACTCATTTTCTCGTTTGAAAATAGAGACGGCTTCAAGCGGACGTGACGTATTCAATTGAATCAAACGATGGTCATCATATGTGTAGCCGTTAAACCATGAATATTGAAGTTCTTCGACGAAATTTTCTGTCGACTGCGCTGCCTTTGATACGCTCGGATGAATCAGCAAGAGACTTCCAATCACTAATGCAAAGAGTATTTTCTTCATTTTTCCTCACCTTTCATATCACCAAAGTTTTGTTGATTCTCCAAGATGCATATAGATGACGTTTCCTTCTAAATCGTAGAAAATAATCAAGCCGTGCTTTTTGTTAATGAGATATAACGCAGCATCACTGATTAAAGATTCATCGATTGCTGACTTCCCACGAATCAGTTTCGTCGGGATGCTGTCATAGTAACTAAAGTTGTACGTATCTTTTGGTTTACCAAATACTTTCTTGATTTCCGCTTCTGTAATCTCTCGTTTTTCATAGTCGAGCAACAACATCATGCCATCTACTTTTTTCTTGCCTTTGTAAGTCTCATATAACCAGTTGTCTTGATACTTTCCAGAAATCAGCTTCTCGTCATTGAAGAAGAACTGTCCAGCCACGCCTCGAACTTTTGAAAATTCTGAGTATAACCGATGCGGAGAGTTCAGAAACGCACGACGTTTTTCAAGTGACTGTTTCTGTTGTTTCAGCCATTCATTATCGGATGGTCTCGGATCTTTTTTGACTGTCAGCTCTACATTCGTCTCGTGGTCTTCATAGGTCGCTTTTAACGTAAACTTCCCTGGAGATTTCAAGATCAGTTTGTTTTGTGAAAAATAAGCGACTTGAGAGTTGTTCGATCGCCACACGACTTTATCGGTGACTTTAGTTTGAGAACCATCTTTTGACTTTACGACGATTGCCGGACTCAGTTCGTTCCCTTCAATCATTTCAGTTTCATCCACTTCGATTGCAATAGTCTGGATTCGTTTCTTTAAGTTTTGGGCGTTATAAACTGTAATACTTTGTCCAATCGAGAAAAGTCGACTCGAATCTTCATTGAATCGAGTTGTCCCTTCTTTCACGTTCATATAGATGCGTTTTTTTGTGTGTAGGTCATATAACTTCGTTTGTTCAGAGCCAACGAAAGCACCCGTTTCATCTAAATAGATGTTTCCGGAAACACTCTCAGTAATAAACTGTGCTTCTGATAAAGGTGTTTTGAAGTAATATAAATCATGGTCTGTTGAGTTATACACCAATTGTCCTTTTTGGTTCATCGAATAAGACTGAATCGGGGTAGACGCCATGATTTCTGTCACGGCTTGTCCCTGATGGTTTAACACCTGAATCGAATCAGTGTATCCTATCGTCATATACTCTTCTGATACCTGAAGAGTTCCCGACGTGTCAATTCCACGAATAAATTTCACTTGGTCGGTCTCTACATCATAGAAAATGAGACGGTTATCACTTGCGATGACCAGAATTGAGCTGTTTGGTAAAAACTTAACTTGATTAAAGCTGTCGAGTTCGTAAGTCTCCCCGTTGTATTCAAAACTTTCAATTGTTTTGTGAAGGTCAAGATATTGGTTGTATGTCCTGACTCGATAATATTCACTTGACGCGACCCACGTCTGGTCACTATTCACTGTCATGAAATCTACGGTATAGTCACTTTTGATTGAATTAATCAATGCACCTGTCTCAGTATCATAAAGATTGATACCATAATCATTTAAGGAATAAAGCGTATCCTCGCGTACAATCACATCGTAAGGATTATATTCAGGAATTTGACTAATCGTAGACATCCGAATTTCAGCTGAAGCTGGCATCATTGTAAAGATCAATAATGATGCTAGTAGTGTACTCACTAATCGTTTCATGTAATCTCCTCATTTCATTATTTTAGATTGATTCAATCGTTTATCTTTCTCCGTATACGTCAATCTCTTTTCGTAAATCATTCGTTTATCCATACGCCATTCGGTCCTATATGTATCGTATCAACTTAGGTCTTTCGTCGGAGAAAACATCTTCTTTTTAAGTCAATCAACAATTTAAAATTGAGACGCAATCGTTCGACAAGATTCGTCATCCGTTATTTTCTGCACAAAAAAGAACTTTGGAAATTATCCAAAGTCCCTCGTCTTCAATCCTTATAATAACGTGATACCATATCCGACAAGTCCGAGTAGGCCGACCCCTGTCATTGCAATCCCCGAGATCCGCGTGACTTGGTTTGGTCTAGGATGTCGGAGAAAAAAGATACCAACCCCGATGACGACTAGCGCCATGAATACGATTAGAATCGTTAAGATGCCCTGCATGGATATCCCTCCTTACGCTCGCATGTAGTAAATTTTTGCGTTTTTCATCTCAGTCGAGAGCTGGATGATTTGTCGTGCTACATTTCCGTATACCCCGGCTGCAGCAAGTGCTGTCGTCAACGTACCACTCCCAGCTGTCGGAAGGGAGAGGACAAGCGCGATTCCTGATAGTAGCACCGTTATTGAGGCCCCACCAAGAATGAGTAGCTCGAGGTTATTGATCTTGTCGACCGATTGCTTGAACTGATTTAAATTTGATTTTGTGCTTGATTTATATGTGACGGTCTTCGCATTCTTTTGAATCACCGAGTCCCCTTTCGGCATCGTGATGTTCCACTTCTCGGGACTGCTGTGGGTAATTGTATATTCATAGTTACTAAACGTATTTTCTCCCGTAGTTGCGGCACGTGCGAGTGCGACTGGTTGTTCCGACGAAGTCGCTTCGAGTTGAATCGTGACTGGTTCTTTTCCGTTGACGACGACCGTTACCGTGTTATCAAGTTTATCAAACGTCGCGACGGTTTCAACTTCGTTCTCTAACGAACGAACGACACGCTTTGTGTCCGTCTCCTCGATTATTTCCGTTTGGGGCACAGTCCCTTCTTGCATCGATACAGGTTGCTCATTCTCTGCCGCATGACCGGTCCCGACGGATAATGTAGAAGTGAGTAGTATTCCAGTCAATGGGATGATGAATCGTTTTGACATCGTCTCATCCTTTCCATTTTTTGATGGGTTGAAGATGCCTCTACCTTACGCCCCTCCTAAACAGAGTGGAACCCTATACAAAATTCGACTCCGTATTTTATGACAGATGAAACGGATTAGTCATCTATTCCTTTAGGACAATGTCACAAAATCGGACAAAAATTGGATTGTCTGGAGTTTGATTCATCGAATCGTCATCTTGTCGTACACAAAGCGTCTTCAAACTGACATATGCATCGCAACAAAATAATAAAACAGCTAGAATCGACGTATGGTCGACTCTAGCTTAAATGATGAATCCTATCCTACCTCGACACCTTAACCGTCTTCACAGTCGACCCATACTTATTCTTAGTCGAGATTTTAATACTCGTCCCAGCTTTTTGCTTATTGATGGCGAACGAATAGTTGCCTTTCGAATCAGCCTTACGCTTATAAGACTTCTTGCCGAGCATCATCGTGACGGTCGCCCCTTTTTCAGTCTTCCCACTCACTTTCGTTGATCGTGTTGTGACTTTGTTGATTGATAGTACAGGTAATAGATGATTAGATTTAATGATTAAGTCGTATACTCCCGTATCATCATTTCCAAAGTAGTCTTCAATTTGAAAATAATAGGTCCCCTTCGGCAATAGCAATGTCTTTAAAAACTGATGTGGATCCTTCACCGATCCATAAACGGGCTGAGAAAGATATAATTCACCATCGGCACTATACACTCTCACCCTGACCTGTTCTGCAATAGATGTAGTCAAATCGATGGTAACTTGACTCGATTTTGGAATGTCAAAACGATATAAATCGATTGGATCATTCCAAGATAGAAAGCCCTTTTGTTTAGTGTAGAACGGAAACTTGACTGATTGAGAAGGCGAATTATTTGGCTCTGCTTCCTGATTATGTGCAGGGTTGAATGTAGTTTCTAGTTGATAAACGCCCGTATCATCCCAAAACATTCCTTGCTCAATGTATAAAAAATATGTCCCCGGTTCTAAATCAATCTCGACATCTTTTTTGCCAATCTGTCCTTTGAATGCCGTTACTTGATGTTCGAATGCGATTGTTTCATTTGAATCCATTAATCTGATATTGATGTCATCCATCTCAGATAAGAAAGATATGTGTAATCGACCCGGTTCATTCAATCGCAACTCATGTACATCTTTTGAATCTTGACGCGAGAAAAATCCCTTTGTTGATTTTCCAATCATGAGTTCTTGAGCGGTCAATGTATCATTATTTGGTTCTGCGTCATCCGTTGCAACAGGTGTGTATTCTGTTGTGATAGTGAATTTCTTCCAGACTGTATTCCAAGCTTTATCATATACATTTACTTTTAAGTAATATGTACCAGCTTCAAGATGAAGCGTGATTTCTTTTTTCTTCCTCTCTGTTTCAATCCTATTTTCCATATCTAAAAAAATACTCTGCTCATTTGAGTCCTTTAGATTTACATATAACTCGTCCTGAACGGCTGAATCAATACTCAAGGTTAATTTACCTGTCTGAGGTAGTGTAAACGTATACGTTTCCTCCGTTTGTATTTGTGATAGTTCTCCTGTCACCGTAGTGTTCAAAGGCAATAATTTCGGACTACTTTCCGCACTGGCTAATGGCATAGTCGATAAAATCAACAGCATTCCAAGTAGTGAAGCGATTCCTTTTTTCCATATCTTGCTCATCGTTCCTCATCCTCCATTCGAGTCGCTACGCTTTATTTTAGCGAGTTCTAAAGGTTCGAAACGCTTGGTTTTGAACGATATGGAAAACCGATTCTCAGATTCACTTTTTTATCGTTCGACAAAATTCGTCGACTCTAACGCTTGTTTTCCTATAAAAAAATGACCCTAGAATCCTCTAAAGTCATTCCATGATGAATGCCAGTCATTCAACACTCTGCTCCCCTTTACTTCGGCGCACTTTCAAACAATCGGAACATACGCAACTTCCCACTCGTATCGTAATACATCCATACCGTATGTTTTTGTTTCGTACGGTATGCAGCAATCTTTCCGACAGAGCGCTTCTCCCACGATTTGTTTCCTCTTATCGTCTCAAATGATTTAGACTTCTTCGTCCAGGTTTGAATCGGTTTCCCGAATGCGCGCTGTACGACCGACTCGGTGATATTCGGACGCTTGTAGTTCCAGAATGAGAGGACAATCTCATTTACTTTTTTGGAACGGTTCGTCGCAGCGTACATAAAATCATGGTGATACTTCCCTCTCGTCGCTATCTTTTTGTCGATTAAAAGCTTGCCGGCAGGGGCCTTCACTTTCGCATACAATGTTCCGATCTTATGGTCCGCCCCATCAAATGTTCCATGTTGGTCGAGGGATTTCTTATGCGCCTTCAACCACTCGAGGTCCGTGAGTGGCGGTGGCGGCACCACTTTCACATGGAATAAGGTCGTGTGTTCTTCATAAGTAGCATTCACCACGACCGGTCCCGATTGTTTCCCGACGAACATCCCTTTTTCAACCGCCAACCGATCGGGAAAAGTCGACGTCCACGTCACGCCCTCTGTGATCGTCTCTTTCGTACCGTCCGCACGTGTGACAATCAGACTCGGTCGTACCTTCGTGTCCGTCTCAATTCGCTTCAACTCTGGATTGACCGCGATGGAGCGAATGCGTTTGTCGAGTGAAGACGTGTCATAAATCTCGATTCGTTTCCCAATCGAAATAAACCGAGTCGAATCCGGTGTGAACACGACACGTCCCGGTTGAACGGAAGAATAAATCCGTTTGCCCGTTTTGAAGTCATAGAGCGACGTCTCATTCGAGAAAAACGTTCCATTCGGACTCATCATAATCGCGCCCGTTATGTCTAATTCTCGAGAAAATGTACCTTTCGCATTCCATTTATATTCATACAACGCTCCCGACTTTGTCGTCATGACAACCATGCCATCATTCGTCACATCAAAAGATTCAATCAAATCTCCGATTCCTATCGAAGACATCATCTCTCCTTCATGGCTATATAAGGCTATCATCGCCTTCTCACCGACCGCGATGAAGTGCTTTGATACACGAAGCTGTTGATTTGGTGGGCCGTATCGTTCATTTCGACTAATCAATACTTGTTTCTTCACTTCGTTCGTCGCGACGTCATACCAAACAAGGTCCGAGGATTCCGTTAGAATAACGGCGACCGATGAGCCCGGCAAGAAACGAGCTTGTATCTCATCGTCATTGAAGGAAATCGTCATATGCTCCCATTTCACTTCTTGTAACGTATGTCGTTCCATTCCTTTGGCATCATATGTCACAAGTCCTGACGACTGCTTCGTGAGCACCCACTGCTCATCGTCACTGACATCCAATACGTCCGTCGCTTGTCCCTTCACATGATGAACAAGGGAACCATCTGACAACTGATACGTCCGGTATCCGTCTTCTCCGCCAATATACATCTGTTCGTTCCCCACGACATAGTTCTTCGGATTCTCCACATCGATTGAGCTGCTCGGCTCGACGACGAGGGCTGCCTCTACTGTTGAATACGAGAAGAGACTAAAAAGGATCAGCAATCCTGTTATTCGCAACCATCGTTGCATGTTACTCACATCCATTCGTTTGATTTGCTAACGCATAACTCATTTATTAATCCATCGGTCTCATCATTGTAGAACCAACCTTTTTAAAAGAGGATTCGACACGTTGCCGAACCCTCTCACTCATTCAAGATTATTGTTTCATTTCGATACTTTCACCGTCTTCACAGACGATCCATACTTGTTCTTGCTCGAGATTTTAATGCTCGTCCCGGCTTTTTGTTTGCTGATGGAGAACGAATAATTCCCTTTCGCATCAGCCGTTCGCTTATACGATTTCTTCCCAATCGTCATCGTGACCGTGGCACCTTTTTCAGTCTTACCGCTCACTTTTGTCGAACGGGCTGTCACTTTGTTGACAGATAAGGCAGGTAAGAGATGGGTCGATGTGACTTTCAACTTATACTTCCCAGTGTCGCCACTCTCATTCCGATCCATCACGTATACGTAATAGGTGCCTTTCGAAAGTGAGATTGAACTGACGTAACGACCTGGTTTCGCAGTCGATCCGGCAACAACCTCATTGAGCACTTCTTGATTCGCAGCATCAAAGATGGAGATGGTCACCTCTTCAGACACGTAAGTCAGAAAATCGAGTCCGACTTTACTCGTCTTTGGAAGCACGATTTTGTACACATCGATCGAATCGTTCCATGACAAGAATCCGGTACGCGTTTGATAGAACGGGAACGGTTTCGCTTCAGCAGATCCGTTGTTCGGTTCTGCCTCTTGATTGAGTGCCGGCACGAAAGTCGATTTGAGTTGGTACGTGCCTGTGTCTGTGCTGTAGATTCCGCTATCTTGGATTGAGATATAGTACGTGCCCGGTTCTAAATCCACACCATGCACAAGTTTCCCAGGATTCTTTTTCGATCCAGATATGTCCTCATAGTACACTTGTCGGTTCATGTCATCGATGACGAACAACAAGATTTGTTCATCTACATATGTCGATAGATCTAACTGGAGTCGTCCCGCTTTCGTCAGTTTGACTTCATACACGTCAACCTCATCTTGAATAGAAAGGAATCCTTTTGTCGTCTGTCCAAATTTCAGAGGTTGTGCTTCAGCTGTACCATTGTTTGGTTCGATATCATTCGTTTTGGCCGGCGTGAATGATGTCTTCACAACGAATTTCCCATGATTGGTTTGATGATAAGAAGCATCATATACTATGAAACGATACTCTCCAGCTTCCAAGTCCATCGAGTTAAATTCCCGTCCAGGAGAAGACGAGCTTCCTCTGACCTCAGTATGAAAAACATATTCATTCCTATCATCCTTTAATGCGATATAAATCCGGTCATCGACCATTGATGTGAAATCGATTGTCACGTTCCCTGCTTCTGGAACGACCAGCTTATACACTAGTTCACCCTGTCCGGAAAGGCGTTCTCCATTCACCGTACCATTCAACGGTAACGTATTCTCTTCTGCCGTGACGACTGTAGAACCTAGTGCCATACATAAGAAGAGTCCTGCCATAATGACGAACCAGCGTTTTAAATATGATGTCATGTTATTTCCTCCTTGAACGATTGCAACGCGTTTCGATTTAATCCATTTCATCCAAAAATTTGCTACGTCTTATTGTAACGACTCCTTCAATTAGAATGCGTCTCATTTTCAACGATAGGGAAAACTGTTTCTTAGATTCGTTTGACTATCGTTCGACAAGATTCGTCACGTCCGCCTCCTCATTTACCCCAAAAGAAAAGAACCGCCCTCGGCGATTCCATCCCTTCACTTCATTCTTGTCTCAATTCGCTTCATCTGATCCACATCTTCTCGTTCCATCGTATGTTTACAGAGCGGAAAGTTCAAACAACCATAAAACTTACCGTTCTTCCCATCCCGTAGCACAAGATATCCTCTGCATGAGGGACAGACAATCGGATCATGAATGATGCTCGGATGATTGGCGGTATAGTCACAGCCCGGATAATGACTGCAACCGACAAACGTCGACTTTCGATTTGTCTGTTCGCGAATGACCAAGTGACCATCCAGACAGCGAGGGCATTTCGGGTTATCCCTTATGCTCTTTCTTTCTTCGATTCCCATTTCATACGGGACTTGTTGCTCCTTGATTAACTCTTGGACAAACGTCGACATGCGGTCATCCGGCGTCAGCACATACGTCGTGTGTTTCGTCCGCGTCAACGCCACATAGAACAGACGGCGTTCTTCCCCAAACTCCAACTCTTCTTGTTTCTCAAGGACGAATGACAATAGCGGGTCGTCCATGATCTTGTTCGGGAAGCCGTTCTTACTGTTTGCCGTATTGATCAAGATGACGTTTTCTGCTTCGAGCCCCTTTGAACGGTGCGCCGTCAAAAAGGAGATTCGAAGATTCGGATGCGTCCGGTCGGTCACTTGCACTTCATCTTTCAAATGCTTCACTCGAAACGAAGCGCTTCCCTCAATTGACTTGATGTCAAAGTTGTTCCGTCCGACGAGCAGTACATCCGACTCCGGACCATGTGATTGAACGATTTGATCAAGCGCTCTACGTAAGGCGATTTCAAAGTCGTTCTTCCCCTTGATTCCCATCACGCGAACAGGTGTGATCAGTCGTTTTCCGGAAGAGAGATTCTTTCGGATTTGACGCTTGTTCTTCATCACGAATCGACCAGCGATATCGATCAATTGTTGCGAGTTTCGATACGTGTTCTCAATTTTTAATAAAGCACTCTTCCCGAAATAATGTTCAAAATCGGTAAACAGACTCAAATCAGACCCCGCAAACCGATAGATGGACTGCCAGTCATCTCCCACGCACATGACGGTTGATCCCGTCTTCTGCCGGATTGCTTCAATCAGACGATAACGACTGACGGAGATATCCTGGTACTCATCGATGATGATGTATTTGTACGACAAGTGGACGGCATCGGACGAAACAATCGAAGTCGCTTCGTTGATCATGTCATTGAAGTCAATTTTGTTCGTTCGCCGTAGATGATCCTCATACATCCGGTACATCGGTTTGACGAGACGGAAGAAGAGAAGTGCTCGTTGATAATGAAACAAGTCCTTCTTGTTCAAACTTTGTGCGAAGATATCAAATTGAGACTCCGCATAATGATTCGATTTGAACAATTGAAGAAAGCTCGACACAAAATCGACGAAGTCGTTGAAATGACTCTTTTGCTTCGTACGATATAACTTTTCGAATACTACTTTCGGGTCCACTTCCCGGAAGACGACACCTTGCTTCAATAACTTCAACCGTAGTTGTTCTAACAAACTCCCTTCTTGCCGGTAATATGAATACGTCTCCATCAGCTTCGTCCCGTGTTCACGATGCAGCTGTCGTTTCCATTCCATACCGTCGAGATACTTCTGTTCCTCGATTGGACTGAGCCAAGGGGCGCGATTGTTCCGGTTGATTCCGAAGTGTTCTAAGTACAAATCGTATTCTGGCAGATAAAAGTCCGGTTGATACTGACGATGATACCGAGTCGCTGTCTGATGAGGGTAGTTCTTCTCGTATTCATATTCGATGCCGTTCAAGAATAAGAAGTTCGCAATCATGACCTCTTCGAGACTCTTGACCTTCTCTTCTTGAATCGTGATCTTCTGTCTTTGTTGTGCGGCAATCATCTCGGCGGCTGAGAGAGATTTCCATACTTTGCTGCGTAACGGTTCTAAATCCACATGCTTGTTGTAATCGTGATATTCCCCGGCCGTCTCAAACTCTTCAATCCCTTTTGGAATGTAGAAATAGTAACCAAAGAAGTCGATCAGTTCTTTCATACGATGCGGATGCTCATAGAACTGATGCATACAATAATCACGGATAACTTTTTTCAATTCGTCCTCGACTTGAGGCTTTTGCTTTCGACCTTCGGCAATGATCCCCATCCCGAGCCCATGAAACGTCTTGACCTCCACGGGGATATGAAGCCGTTCGCAGATTCTCTCCTTCATCTCTTCGGCTGATTTTTTAGTGAACGAAATAAGCAAGATTTCATGAGGCTGTACTTGTTTGCGTTCAACCAAATATTTCACTTTCGCAGCGATCGTCAACGTCTTTCCAGACCCGGCACCTGCGACGACGAGGTTCGCATCCTCATTGACGATGACTGCACGTCGTTGTTGGCCATCGAGCGACTTCCCGTCAATTGAGTCAAAGAAGGATTGGGTGCGCTTCAACTCTTCGGTCACATACGTTTCATTCCAGTCTTCCACCTGTCGATTAAGGCCTCGATAAAGTTGTATGAACGAAGTCGTCTCCGGAATAGAGTCATCCTTGAAGAAGTCGTATACGTCTCGATAATCACCGAGAAGTCGTTTCCGTAATGAGTCCCCGATATAGTGGCGTCGCGCCGCTTCGACGTCTTGTTGAAAAGAAGCAATTTGTTCATAATATGTACGGAGTCGTTGATTGATGCGCCCGACTCGTTCTTCGAGTTCTCGCCATAAGTTCAACAACTCGCCTGATAAACGAACGTACGCTGTGTTCAGTGAAACGACTGAAGACGGGAGCGAACCGTCCTCATGTTTCAGTTTGGTTTGTGTTGTCTCATCTAGTAGAAACCCTCGTTCACTCAGTTCATAAACATGATGAAAGCGTCCTTTCTCCTGCATCACTTCTTCTAAAGAAAGGAGTGATTTAGAAGATTCCCATGCCACGATTTGCTCCTTTAAATTATTCAAGCCGATTTGTAAAACATTCACGTCACGTTTCAACTGCGGTAGGACACGTCTTAGCATAAAGAACCGTTGTATCGATTGAATCCATCCCATATCATCACCATACCATTTACAATATTTTCAACTCTCCTTCAGTTTATCAAAAAGCTGATTAAGAAGAGGATAAATCCTTTTGATGATCTACAAAAAAGAAACTGAGCCTAAGTAGACTCAGTTTCCTATCGTTCTATCAATAACAAAGATGCTTGTTATTCGCTTGGCATTACGTCAATCAAAAACATTCCTTCTCCACCATTTTTAGATTCTGAAAATAGCTGATGGTATGTTTCTAACTTCGCATCGAGCGGAAGTACTTGAATAAAGTTAACGTTGAGGTACTTTTCACGTTCAATAGGATGTTTTTGTGTGTAGTACTCCATAAATGCTGAACGGAATTCAACGCTAGAAATATTCCCTGTAATCTCTAATACCTTGTTCATTTCATCAAAAGTAAATCCACCATCGCCTACGGCAACGAAGTTTGGATCGCTTGTATCCAATTGATCGTTTTTAACTATCTGATTCAAACTGGTGTTGAATTCTTTATTAAACTCCATCTGATATTCTGGTTGTAAAGTAAAAGGTTCTTGCGTTATTCGTTTGAATGCTGTGAAATTCACTTGTTTCTTACGTTCAGCTAGAAGTGGCGAATTCAATAATTCTTCTACTGTCTTTCCTTCAGAAACTCTGATGATGAATGAACTAACATTTCCTGGAGGTAGTTCACCACCAAGTTGAAAATCCTTGTTTGTAGTGTAATCACTTAACGAACTATATTCTTCCGGGTCCATTAATTCAAATGTAATTTCACCTGTCCCCGATGGAATATGGAAAAGACCTTGCTTTGTCACATGACTATTTTCTGTAGAAAATGTAAATGAAGCAAATACATGACGTACTTCATCATCATTTGTTGGTCGTGCAGGAATGAGGTACTTTTCTTTTACTTGATAGTCAGAAGACATATAGAAATCAATTCCTTCCGGCACCTCAGGAAATACAACATGCGCCCCACTCAATTGATCAGCACCTACGATTTCAACTTTAAATTCTTCAGCAATATTTTCTAATTCTTTTGGAACTGGAATCGCTTCGAAAAATTCATGTGAAATCGTTGCGATATCTCGCATAAGTTGTTGTGTTAATGTACCTCTCGGATCTTTTTGATATAGGATGTGAGACAACTCATTCGCTTCGGTCAACAACACAACAAATTGTTCTACATCTGTTTTGTCAGGCACTTCTTTTTCTAAGTAAGGTCGCATCTTTTCAATCAATCCGCGAAGTTTTCTAATCACTGTCGCATCATCTAAAGTGAGCTCACTTTCTTTCATCTGTGTTGGAGCCACCTTGATTTCCACGCTTTTCGGTTTGATTACTTCGACAGATACATTTTCATCGGCTTTCAGCTCTTCCAATGTCGTGTTTTCAGCAAAAGTAATGAATGAATCTTGCAAGATTTCTACCGTCTCAAAGACACCTGATAATTCCACTGGTGCCGGTGAGTCGATGATGAATGTCTCAATGAGATTCGGTTTATGGTTGATGATACGCGCGCCGTTCGGATCGGTGACTTCGAGTTTTTTCAAACGACCACTGTTATCGAACGTATTATCCGCCACGTCTTGAATAGATGCAGTGCCTGTGACATTCGCCTGATTGACGACAGTCGCATTTGGAGTGTTGACGGTCAAATCACCTTGAATCGTCCCAGCTTCAATCGTGACCGTACCGGCTTCACTATGGTTGATTCCCACATTGCCAGTCACCTTGAATCCGTTTAATGCTAAATCGACCTTACGTGTGAGTGAAAGATTACCTACAATATCGTTCAACAAACGAATTCGCTGTACAGTAGTATCTTGGAGCGCATCATTTAATTGAGTGAGTGTTGTGACCGAAGTCGTTTTCACTACGCTATTCCCGCCTTATACCGCATAACGGCTTTCGAGTCAGGCCTACACCGCACGTGCGCCTTTCAGCGCATACGGCGTGCCGTCAGTCCTTGCTTATTTCCCCGTTATAAGTATACATAAATGAGCAATACTCATTTTACATTTTATAGAAAAGAAGAGAATGGTTTTCTCAAATTCTAGGACTTATCTTGATTGTAGATTTTCAAATCCGTTATCACTTGTCTGTTCCTCAATGCGCAAAAACGACTCTAGCAAGAGCTAGAGTCGAATAAAGAAATTAAATTTGCGATGTAGTGAGATACTGATCGAACTCTTCTAAGAATTTCGTCAAGCTATCCACGTTGATCGTGTAAGTGTTATCCACAGGAGACACTTGACCATTTAGATCAGCAAATTCATTCAGTTTAGCCAATGCCGCTTCATTTCCAGCACCAATAACCTTGTCCAACACCGCTACATTCGCTGTGATGACAGACGACGACGTACCATCAAATGTCACGACTGCCTGATAAGCCGCTTTCATTGCTTCGACATCGGTTGAAGTAACGTCAGATTTTAACTGAGTTGAGAACGTAACTTTTGCTGTTTCATAAGCGAGACCTGCGTTGAACGTATGACGTACAACCGATTCAGCTTGATACCCTGTGCCTTTGCGTTCGAGTACAAAGTTGGCTACAGATTGTTTCTTACCTGTATCGAGACTCGCATAAGAATCCGCTGAAACATTAATTCCTAAGACTGATGCATTTGTTTCTAACGCACTGACCATCTCCACTTTCGTTGTTGCTACATTGACCGCACGGATCGCTGCGCTATTCCCATCTTATACTAAGTTGTATAACTTAGATTTCGATTTGGGCCTACACCATACGTGCGCCTTTCAGCGCATACGGCGTGCCGTCAGCCCTTGCTTATTTCCCCATATTCATTATAACAAATAAAGGGGTATTAATCCATTTTTAAACATATAAAAATCGATATCAGCAATATTGCTGATATCGATTAATGATAGGTTACTTACGATTGCATCGCCCCAAAGAAAGCTTGCGCCATTTGGCCCCACGATGTATAGTTTTTACCTTCGTTAAATACTTCTACCAAAATCGCTGCCTTTGTTTCGTCATCTTGAATTGCATTAAAAGCGTTAATCGCATTATTCAAATCAGTTACCACTGTAGATGAAACATAGTTTTCACTGACTTTCGGAAGAACTTCTTGGTTTTTTGCATAGGCAACTGCAACTTTACCAATGAAGTCTTCAATTTTGAGATCTTTTGCTTCTTTTGCACTATTCACAGAGAATAAAGCATCTTGTGTCGCTGTACGGTTTTCAACTGCGGCATTGAACAACTTTTTGAATTGTTCAAGTGTCCAAGTTTCAACCTTTACATCAGCGCGGTTAGCCAAGATATCAGTAATGACTGCAATTTGACGATCACCTTGACCGTAATCACCTAATCCTTCTGAATCAGAAAGAGCATTGTAACCCTCCAAGTTTAACCCAAGGTCTAATGCCTCTGATTCAACGACCGCTTTTAGTTTAGCAGGATCCTTCTCAGTATTAATCTTCAACATCGCATCGTTGACAGCCGGCTCATTTTCTTTCAAAATTTGCTCCCATGAAAGAGCAACTTTACTTGAACCGTCAGTAAATGCCTCATCTAAAGCAACAGTAGAAACCGTTGACGAGATGACTTTACCGTCACGTTTGATTTCAACTTTCAAACGATTTGGTTTTACATCGTATGAAGCATCCCAAGCCGTCGTATCCCATGTACCTGATGGATAAGAACCATTTGGCACAAATAATGTCGATGCGTAATGTTTTTCATTGGCAAACTCGTTTTTGAAAACATCCTTCACCAAATCTTTAACTTCTTCTTTTGTTGTACTTGTTGCTAGTACTTTATCGCCATTCATTAAAGAAACGACGACGCGATCTCCTTCTTGAAGAGAAACGTGTTGGTCAGCTGGTAAGACGATACGAGCCTGTACACCATAGAAGTTTTTATCAACTTTGGATACACGGTATGTGACGTACCCTTTGATTTGAACTTGTGGATATACCACTTCCTCATCGTCGATGACGACCTCACCATTACCAGAAGTATCCTTTACAGTACCACCAGAAACTGTCGCTTGAACGTTTGCATCCGTGTTCAAATCATTGATGACTGAACCGTTAGCCAAGTTCAGTTGTGTATCTTGTTTCACAGTCACTTTTGTGAATCCACCTTGGAGGTTCACAGGTTGCATAGTGTCAATCACAAGGTTTTGAATCTGGCTGTTTTGACCGTTGATGAAACGTGGCGTTCCTGTTGCATCCTGAATAATAACGATGTTGAGGAGACCGTTGTTTGTAAACGTGTTGTTTGCTACATCAGTAATTGTAGTTGTACCGTTTACAGTTGCTGAGTTGGTAAAGCTCACATTTGGCGTATCTACCGTAAGATTACCCGTTACTGTACCGTTCGAAAGAAGAATTGTTCCTTCTGCATCTGTATCATACGAAACGTTACCAGTTAATGTTTTTCCATTAAGATCGAAATCAACTTTACGTGTCGCATTAAAGTTTGCAGTTAAGTTATTGTTCAAAACAATTTTCTTAACATTCACATTAGCTAAAGCAGTATTTAATTCTTGAACTGTCGATACATAAGTTAAGCTATTCCCGTCTTATACTAAGTCTAAAGACTCAGCTTTCGGTTCGGGCCTACACCATACGTGCGCCTTTCAGCGCATACGGCGTGCCGTCAATCATAGTTCAAATTGCTCATTTCCCCTATATCAAATCTACCAATATTTTCTTATAGATACAAGTCCTAATTTATGTATTTTATTGGAATTTCAATTTCCCTTTAATTTTAAAATTCTAACCACAACAAAACCACCTCTCTCCAGTATGGAAAGAGGTGGTCTAAGAGATCATCAGAGTGACTACTAGTTTGTGTCGTCATCAATCAGTTTTCTCATTTTTGGGGAAATAAGCAACTGTTTCTGACTGACTAGGTTCCTTCGCTCCCACTAGTTTTATCCTCCCTATATGTTACCATATAAGTGCAAGCGGCTAGTGATCGACGCTACTATGAACCTGCTGCCATCTTTATGGCTTCACGGGTGCTGATTCACCTCTTCCATAAAGACTTCAAACGTTCCATCATGTTTATCCCTATTTTTAGTAACCGTAGACCTCCACTATTCAGATATGAGCAAGAAAGCGATTAACAGTCAATTCACACTTTCCTCAACCCGACATTGCATTCGGGAGAATCATCTTCGAACTCCTAGCGATTCGCGAAGACGATCGATTCATTCTGCCTACATGGATTCGTTGACCTGATCATAGTTACTTTTTAAAGAGTCCCGCCTCGACTACTTCGAGTACGACTTCACCTGACTTAGCCCCTCACACATATCAGTGCATGATTGGACCCAGGAGGATTAGACACTCATCGTTGACTGTTTGATGAGGAATGGAGTCACACCATTCAATTCAACATGATAGTTCGGAATTATCCGGTCCGGATCCTCGAGGTCAATTAGACCTCGAGTTAGCGGACAACGTTTCGTTTGTTTTTATTCAGGAGTGATTGCTGTGAAGACTTGTGAAGACTTCGCGTTACGCGCTGCATCTTCAACCATGTTTACGATTGAAACTGATGCTGGTTTAGCACTTGTTGCAGAGCCATCTTCTTTAAGCATAAGTGTTACAGTTCCAGCAGCACCATTCACAGAGATTGCTTCTACAACGCGACCTGCGACTGTGAAGTCTGAGTCTTGAACTGAAGGAGCGTACAATGCTTCAGAGAAAGTAAGAACTAAGCTATCTTGTGCGTCTGCAGTTCCACCGTTTGTGAACACAGCAGTCGAAATTTCTGGAGCATATTTGTCAGATGCTTCGAGATCTGCAAAGTTCACAAGAAGGCCATCGTTGTTTTTCGCACTTGTAGTTCCAACAGAATCTACTGTGATATCCTCAGCATCGAATGGAAGATCAGAAGATACAGTCAATGTAAGTACTGATTTACCAGCTTCGATTGAGTTCACCAAGTTCGATACTGTCACAGGTGTAGTATCGTTATAGACTACAAAGTCTCCAGCAACTGCGCCAGTGATTACTTCGTCGAAGTAAAGTTTAACCGAACGTTTTCCAGTTACTTCTGCTTTTGTAGCCGCTACTGTAGACTGAGCTGAAGCAACTGTAACAAGGTTTGAGAAGTCAGCTGTTAAGTTACCAGTCGCATCTGCTACACGTCCAACTGTAATTTCAGCATTGGCAAGTGATGTTTCGTTAGTAGCAGAGAAGTCAAGGATAACCGCTTTGTTACCGTCAACAGCTGTAATCGTAACTTTCGAATCAAGATCAGCAGTACCAAGTTTGTATTTCGACTTGTCTGTGATTGAAGCAGCGTTCATTGCTTCGCTGAACTTAATTTTTACTTTCTTATTTCCAGCCAAGAGATCAGCTGTTCCATTTACTGTTGGAGCAACCATGTCATTGACGTAGAACGTACGTGACACTTCAGCAATCTTGTTGTTCGAAGCATCGACAACATTCTTCACAGTCACTTTGTAGTTTCCACCAGCAAGGTCAGCAGTTGCAGTCAATGTTACTGTTTTGCCATCTTCACCAAGTGCTGCAGATTGTGCAACAACCTTGTTGTCAGCGTCAGTAAGAACAATGTTTCCTGCCAATTCAGCTGAAGCTTCTGTTACTGCTTCGTTGAATTTCACTTCGATTGTACGTTTTGTTTTGCCTTCTACCGATACGAGTGTCGGTGCTACTGTGTCAGCCGCGTATACAGCAGACAATTCAGTTGCAGCAAGTTTGTTACCCCACTTGTCTTGAACAAGCGTGCCTTTGTCATCAGCGTAGCCCAAGAAGAATTTCACTTGGCCTTCAGGGAAGACTACTGGGAAGTTAACTACAATCGTATCAGTAGTACCTGGTTTAATTGAAGTTACTGCTGATGCTTTGTATCCAGATGCACCTTTAACTGTGTGGTAGATCTCAAGGTTTGAAGTCAATGTTGAAGCATTGATTTCTTTATCAAACTTGATTTCCACAGTGTCGTTATCCACAACTTTTGAAATCATTGCTTTTGGTGCAGTAGCATCCGTTTGATAAACAAATGATTTCGTTACAGCATCAATTTTGAATCCAGCGTAATCAGCTCCACCAGAGATTTCAAGTGAATGTGATGAACCGTTTTCTGGATCAATACCGATTGTGAGGTCAGCGTAGTCTTGACCTGCAGACCAAGAAGTTGACACGATTGCTGTCTGTCCGTTGTTCAATTTGAACGAAGGAGCTTCTTTTAATGGTTCAGAGAAGTTAACGCGGATGACACGCGGCGCTACGATCGAGATTTCACCGACCGTTGGAGCAACTACATCGAGGAAACGAACTTCTTTAGTAGTTTCAGCAACCACGATGTTTTTCGCAGTTTTCACGTTTTTAACAGTGAGTTTAGCATCTGTAGATTGACCTTTTTCAGCGAACGTAAGAAGAACTGTTCCTTCTGAAGTCACTTCAGCAGCCGTTGGGTTCGTTGCTGCAGCAGAACCGATTTTCAACTCATAGTTTGTAAGTGTTTCAGCAGATGCTTTGTCAAGATCTTTGTTGAATTTAACTTCAACTTGCTTCAAGTTAAGAGCTTTTACTTCTTTAACCATCGGCGTTTGATCTTCAACTTTGAATTCCATAGCTGCAGTCTTCACATCGCCAGAGCGAAGGATGAATGAATGAGTACCAGCTGGGATTTCTTTTGCAGAAACCATGACTTTACCGTCTTTGATTTCAGCTGTGATCGGAGCGAGTGCTTTCGACTCGTCTTTTCCTGGGAAGATTACGAGTTCAACTTTTTCGCCTTCTTTGAGGTTCTTCACGTCAGCAGAGACAGACAACATGTCGTCTTTCACTTCGTGCTTCACTTCAGAGAATGCTACTTTAGTAGCAACTACTTTGTACTTAACAGTTTTTGTTACAGAACCGTAAGCTTTGTTTGAGTAAGTGAGTGTTCCTTCGAACTCTCCAACTTTCTCAGTGCTGAAACCAGCAACGAAGAGTGGCTTGTTGTATACAACGCCGTCTGCGAAGAGAACTGGTTGAACGCGGATTCCTGAAACAGGAACGCCTTGCTCGAATACGAATTCAGATTCAGGTTTGATTTCTTGTGCGTAGTTTAAGACACGAAGTTTCTTCTCAACTTTGATGCCTTTTCCTTTAACGAAACCTTTCGCTGTTTGGAACACGCCAAGTTTGTTCATGTCGATTGAAGATTTGTACCAGTAGATCTCGCTGCCCTTGTATTCTTTGTCAAGCGCTGCGTCGAGGTCTCCCCCACGTACGTAGTCCGATGAAAGACGGACCGTTGATGATGCTGCGTCTGCCGTGATTGCAGGCGCTACTGCTGATGCTGCTACTGCGAACGCTGCCGCTGCAGTAACGAATTGTTTCTTCTTAGCCATCTGATGTAAATCCTCCCTTAGGTAGATAGGTTTTTCTACCGTCCTTGCCCAACCGATCTCGTTCGGAGTCATGTATCCATAACAATGAATAAAGTACTAATGATTATGTAACCGACTCTTCTATAGACCAGGCGTTCTCCCCCGGTAGAAGTCTTTTCAAGAATCATCTTGAACAATTTACCAAGACTGTTCTTGGAAAACCTTACATCCATAATATACATAACCCTTCCAAGCGACACAAGCGTTTTTTTTCGCAAAAATGGTAACGTTTTTGAATTTTGGAGATTTTAGTTTAATTCATTTTTAGATTTACCTATTTTGGAAATGTCGAAACAAGTCGATTTTTGTTGATTTCATGCGATTTAAGCTGAAATACTCGTTGAAAACCATTTTTATACCATTAATTACCTATAACATTTATTTTACATTATCGAATTTACAAGACCAATCTTCACCAATGATATTTCCAACTCATAAAATCATTGACCTCTTTCACAAAACCAAACATATCCAAAATAGCATCCCTTATTCCAACTATACACGAATCGGTGACTGGTCCGGAGGATTCATGCCCGTGAGGACTATTTGCCTAGCCTGGATTTACGATTTGGCATGATTCTTTATATACCGATCCGGTCGAGAGAAACTGAAAAATCAATTCCCTTTTCGTCTGAAAGGTGACGGATGCCTGGTAAGGGATTGTCCTATACTGAAATCAACGAAGATGTGAACTACTCGCCACTTATTTGCTTCGCAAATTGAAGGGGGAGCTTCTTGGGAAGACCGTGCTCCTACCAGCCACGGTTATGGACCAAGCTCGTCGGGCAGTCCCTGCCCTGAAGGATTGTCAGTCAGCCAACATCAACAGGTTGATGCTCGCGTTGATGTCACGGTCATGATGCGCGCCACAGGCACACGTCCATTCACGAACATCCATCGTCTTCTTCTCGCCTTTTACGCCGCAAGAAGAACAGATTTGCGTGGATGCGTACCATTGATCTGCCTTGATGAGCGTCCGTCCGTAGAAGTTTGATTTGTATTCGAGTTGCCGGACGAACTCATACCAGCTGACATCTCCAATCGACTTCGCTACCTTGTGATCCTTCATCATATCCTTTGACTTCAATGTCTCCACGACGATGACTTGGTTCTCGTCAACGATCCGTTTCGACAGTTTGTGAAGGAAGTCCTTGCGTTGGTTTGCGATTTTCTCGTGTCTCTTGGCGAGGATCAGCCTGGCTTTTTCACGATTCTTGCTTCCGATTTTCTTTCGCGACAGCGCCCGTTGCGCCTTCTTGACCTTCGCTTCGGATTTTCGGAGAAAGCGTGGGTTTTCGATCTTCTCCGAGACCATCTCGTCGTTCGTCATGACGGCGAAGTGCTCCAAACCGAGATCGATCCCGACCTTGTTCTTGGCTGGAATCCATGGTGCATCGTCCTGTTTGACGAGGATGGAGACAAAGAACTTGCCCGTCCTCGTCATCGACACCGTCGCCGACCGGATGACGCCCTCGAACGGGCGATGTTGTGTGAACCGCACGAACCCGACCTTCGGCAGACGGACCTTGCCCGCCTCGATACGGATCGTACCGTGCTGGTTGTTCGTCGTGTAGGAGGCGCGCGACCGCCGTCTCGATTTGAAGGCCGGGAAGCCGCCCGTCCCGGCGAAGAACTTCGCGAACGCGGTGTCGAGGTTCAGCTTCGCGTTCGCGAGCGCGAGGCTGTCCGCCTCGGCGAGGAACGGGAAGAGGGGCTTGTAGGAGGCGGGTGTCGCCGGTTTCCGTCTCGTTCCGCTCCCCGCCTTCGCCTCCTCGCGGATGGCGATCCGGTCCTCGAGCAGCTTGTTGTAGATGAAGCGTGTGCAGCCGATCGTCCGGACCAAGAAATCGGCCTGTGCCGGCGTCGGATGGAGCCTGTATGTGTAGCCTTTCAGCATGTCCGTCCCTCCTCCCTCCAGAAGATCGTGATGTATCCTCCTCGTCCGATACCCGTGGAGGGGGAGGACGAATCTGACGGAATCACGAACTTTTGTTCGTTATATCTGTCACAGGGAGAGAAGAGTTTTGGACCGGGCGATTCATCACCCGCCTACGCCGGGCTTCGCCCCGAGACGCTTAGAGGAGGGAGAATTCTCGCCTGATTTAGTTAAAGTTGACGAAGGATGGATGGGTTCGGGGTACAAAGCCTATACTAAAAGTGAGATGATTGATTCTATTAACTCTAGTAGCGTATACCTTTCCTACACACAGAAGGGCACTCGAATTTCATATTAATCTTGTTGAGAGGGGGTTTCGACCTCTTCTTTTATTTTGTCTCCTCTCATCCCATCAAAAAACGGGTATCCCGATCACTCGGCATACCCGTCTCTTCTATTGAATTCTCTTATCGTACAGTCGTCTTGCTCATTTTTCCTGGGCGACCTTTCAAGTCCTCGATGTGGACGTTGATCGTCTCGCCTTTCTTGAGCGCACGTGTCTTCACAGAGAACGTGCCGTTCGGGAGGACCGTTCCGCGTCCCAACAGTTGATAGTTGCTGTTGCGGACGACGACACGCATCCCGGCTTCACCGCGACCCGTGACCGACTTCGCGCCAGAACGGAGCGTGTTCACCGTCGGTTGCCCTGGACGTGCGCCGGCTTTCACGACGACACGTTCGCTCGTCTCATACTTCCCGTTCGTATAGACGACGCGAAGGACCGCTCCTGCTTTTTGCGGTTGAATCGAGAAGGCCGCCATCGTCTGTTTCGACGTGCCTCGTCCGATCAACTTCTCTCCTTTATACACGCGGACCGTCGTCCCCGACGTGACTTTCGCCTTGAACGTCGTAGAATTGTCCTGTGCGTTCGCGCCAGAGGCGTTCAATTTGAGCATCGACTCGGCGCGGTAGACGTTCGCCTTCCCGAACCCGCTCACCGGGTTGTAATACGCCGGGAGCGTCATGCCCAATTCTTCTAACACATACTCGAACCCGTCACTCATGCGTGGGTCGTACGGTGCGTCCCCACCCGAGAAGGCGATCGGGTCTGCCGTCCGCTGCAAGAGCGTCCGTACGTCTTCGACCGAAAGATCTGGGTGATACGACTTGAGGAGCGCGACGGTTGCAGCGACGTGTGGTGTCGCCATGCTCGTCCCGTCCATATAGACAACGTTCCCGTCCGGTACGAGACTCGCTACTTTCGAGCCCGGTGCGACGACGTCGACCCCGATTCCGTAGTTCGAGTAATCCGAGACGATCCCGAAGGCGTTTGTCGCGCCGACCGAGATCGTGTATTTCGATGATGCCGGGTACGACACGCGTGACTGCGCATCGTTCCCTGTCGCCGCCACGATGACGACGCCACGGTCATACGCATACTTCAACATGTAACCGAGCGTACGGCTCTCGTTGCCGCCAAGGCTCATGTTGATGACTTTCGCCCCCGCGTCGACCGCATACTTGATCCCGAGTGCGATTTGGTCCGTGTCCCCAGAACCGCCCGCATCGAGCACTTTCACCGGCAGAATCGAGACGTTCGGGACGATCCCGCGCATCGAGACGCCGTTGTCACGTGTCGCACCGATGACGCCGGCGACGTGCGTCCCGTGACCGTGGTCATCGATCGCGTCGCCTTCCCCGTTCGGGTCGACGAAGTTCTTCGCGTTTGCGACATCGACCTTACCTTTTAGGTCAAGGAGACGATGGTCGACCCCAGTGTCGAGGACGGCTACTTTGATCGAGCGTTTCGGCAAGTTCAACGCCTCATACTTGTCGAGGCCGATCCCTGCATTCGCGAACGGCTCGAGCACCGACTTCTGGTTGATCGCCCATTGGTAGTCGAGGCTGACGTCGGTCGCGAACGACTGATACGTCTGGACCGGCTCGATATACTCGACGTTACGGTCCGACTCGAGCGTCGACTTCGCCTGAGCCTGCATCTTCGTCGACGCTTCTTCTACATCGACGAGCGCGAAGTAATCAGACGGTTTCCCGATGGCGATACGCTCGGCCGAGACGTCGCTCATCGCGTTCATCTTGCCAATCGATGTGTTTGGTGACGATTTGTATTTGACGATGTAACGCGGTGCGTCACTGCCGTCCGTTTGAATCGTCATCCCGACTTTGCCGAAGAGGTCCGTCACCGGAGTCCCGGCGAGCGAGTCCATCTCGAGCGCTGTCGCGATCTCACCGATTTCGCCTTGTAGCGCAGTCGGTACGCTTGCGTCGACCAAGGCGTGAAGACGGTTGATTGCCGCCGCGTCCTGGGTTTTGAGCGTATACGCCTTCTTGTCGACGAGTGCCGTCAACAACGGACGGAGCGTCTTCAAGTCGGTGAGGGCAGCTTTGCGCTTCTCGCCGTCAAACGTGATCGCTTTGACGATATACGGTGAGGCACGGTAGTAAAGGGCCGACAAGTCGCGACCTTTCTGTGACGTGCCGAGTACTTCACTTTGGACGCGACGGATGAGCTTGAGCATCGAGTCACGTTCCGGTGCCGGTTGGACGATCGACTCGACGGCACACATGTCGCCGCCGACCTGCTCGTATTTGACCGGGAGTTTGACCGGGTTGACGACGAGCTTGATGTCTGACGCGAGATCCGGCATGCCTGGGTCTGTCGGCTCTTCCCCATCGACCGGGAGCACATCCCCTGGAATCTCTTCGCCTGGAATTTCTTCTCCGAGATCCATCGGCATATACTCGACCTTGATGTAGTATGGACCTTCCCATGCGAACGGGAATTCGATCTTGGCCGTCTGTTCTTCCTCTTCCTTCGTCGCGCTCGCGCGGTAACGGTCGAACGTCTCATCCTTCGCCGCCATGTCGGCGCTCGGATAGACGCTGATGTTCGCGAGCTTCGAAGATTCGAACGTGACTTCCATATGTGTCATCGCGGACGTCTCTCGTTCCATCTTGAACCAATACGTGTTGACCGGGTCCGTGCCGGTCGTGAATTCGACCGCTTCCCCCGGAGTGAGTAATGTGGCATTGGTCATCCCGTTTCCGCTGTCAGCGAGTGCTGGCGGCAGGAACGAAAGGACGAGGACGAGAACCGTCACCATCGCCACGAACTGCTTGAATCGTGCTTTCATGTTTTCCCCTCTTTCGTTTGTTTTGGAGCGTGTGCCCCACATCGTTCTACGATAATTATCGGTTTATGTTTCAAAAATGTAACAAAAATGTTTCGACAAGATGTCGACTCATTCGTCGAATGGTCGCTCACTTGATTTCTTTCGCTCGAGCACGCGGTAATTGGCCTCATGGTCGGTCCGGTCAAAGAAGATCCCGGCGACCTTGATGAAGCGAAAGTCGACCTTGTTGCCGTATCGGTCCGTGTAGTCGATCTGCTCGATCCGTAAGTATCCATGGTCTTCGGTTGCGCTCGAGAACCGCTCGAACTTGAACTGGCGATCGATCACATAATAGAAGCGCTCTTCCTCCATGAAATAGATTTCCTCGACACCGTACTCGTTTTTCATGTAACGCTCCGTCGAGTTCTCACTCACGACGTTCAGCATCGTCATGCACCAACCGAGGAGTAATAATAGAAGAAATGCTTTCATCCACCATAGGAATCGACTTGAGGAGATTGGGGTCACCGGCAGTGGTTTGAGCGAATAGATGAGATCTCGCTTGTCTTTCATGATGCAACTCCGTTCACCAAAAAGACCGGTGTCTCCACCGGTCCTAAGGAATTAGTATCCTGCGTATTGAAGCGATTGGATGAATGCGCGTTTCTCCGCACCCGATAGGTTGAACTCGAGGTCGTAATCCGTTCCTTGGACCATGACCGTGATCCGGTTTTCCGGACGGACGTACTTGTCGACGAAGCTGATGAGTTTCGAATCTGGCTGGAACAAGTATGACTCTTCGACCGAGCCGTCCTCATACTCTTCATAGTAGACTTCATAATCGTTGATGTTTTGAGAATAGGTCGCACGACCGACACGGAGCGTCAACTTCTCAAATCCAGCGACCGAGCCATCCTCCGTGTAGCTGCTGAGGAGGAAGCCGAGGCCCGACTTCGACGGATGTCCGACGAAGAGTGGCACGAACGTGTCCGCGTATTTCGTCGTCGAATCTGCATAGAAGACTTCTTTATGAACCGTCAACTTCATGCCTTCCATGTAGACACGATGGAAGTTGTTATAGAGCGCGTGCTGTACCGTGATCGCCTTCGGTTGGCTGACGTTGCCTGCACCGTCACGGATGACGAGTGACATCTTCTGCCCCATCGCTTGACGCGGGATTTTCACGATGAACTTCCCGGTCGACATGACCGGTGCCGTGTATGACTTCGTACCGATCTTGACGATGGCCGTCGCAAATGGTTCGGCTTTTCCGAAGACGCCGTATGATGCCGCCGTCACCGATTGAGTCAATGTCGCCGGCTTTGGTGCGATGCGGTCTTTATAGACACTGCGTTTCGAGACGTCGCTCGTCGCACCTTTCGTCGTAATCGTCTTCGCCGAAAGCCATGAGTAGGCCGGTTGCGGCGCGATGCCACGGCGATAGAGACCGTTCGCATCGAACTTCCCTTTATACGTGTTGCTGCCGATTGAGAGCTCGACGTATTGTCCCGGCTCCCCGACGACGCGCACTTCACGCGACGTTTCCGTCAACGGTTTGATGACCGGTGCGTCCGGACGTGCTTCTGGGTCTTCGGCGACGATGGCGCGTGTCGTCTCACTGATGTTGCCGCTCGCGTCGACGAGACGGACGTCGATGACTTTGCCGACCGACTGTGGTGACATCTTGAAGACGGCCTCGCCACCTTCAAGGATCGTACGGACGTACGTCTTGCCGTTGATCAAGATCTCCGCTTTCGCAGCCACTTCACCAGTGATCGTGAGTGATGTCGATGTGTGGAGTGGTGCAGATAATACAGGTGCGTCAGGTGCAGTCACGTCTTCCGTCGTTTCTGCGTTGACGATTGTCGAAGGCGCGATACCTCCGAATGCGAGTGTGGCAGCTAGGAAAAGTGCTGCATATTTCGGTTGCTTCATAATAAGTAGGGTCCCCCTCAAGAATAATGACAATCGTTTACAAATTTATTATAATCTGTCCTTTTTAAAAAGGGTACATAATTTTTTCTAAAATAGGCATATATTTTTCAAATTCACATTTCCTTCATTTAATAAAAAAGACACTCCATTGATGGGAGTGCCTGAACGCTTAGCCTTCGTTGATCATCGTCGCCTGTCCGCCTTGCCATAACCAGACGCCATCTTCTTTCACATAAAGATGAAGCATCCAGAACCGACCTTCGTAGGCGTTCGTGCCGAGGATGAATTTTTCTTCTAACAAAAGTTGGACGACGGCGAGGTCGCCGCGTACCGTCTCATCGAACGTGACCGTGTCCTGTGCGATCCATTGAATCGCTGTCGGGTCGACGAACTGGTCCAAGAACGTCTCTTTATCGAACTGACGCCCGCTCGAATCGACATATCGGAACGAGTCGTGCATGAGCGCCCGCATCGCGTCGAGATCGCCGGCCACCTGATGGGCCGACCGGTCGTCAGAAAGTTGTTTCATGTTGAGTGTCTCCATAGTTGTCCCTTCCTTTCCCCGTTTATCATAGCACAGATGGTCGAAAACGAACGAGTGGAATGCTGATCACAGATTCCTTCAATCATTTCCCTTTTATCGAAATAAACAACCTTTTTCACCTCCACTATGTATATACTAAAAAATGTAAATTTCATGAATCGAGGTGGAACGTTTGAAACGAATCTTCAGTTTGCTTGTTCTCTTTACTTTTTATTGGACTCTCACCGCACAGGCGGTCGGGTCCGACGCCATGCTCCCTACCGGCACGACGCTCTATGCCGACCCGGAGGAATCCAGTATCCTGCTCGTCACGAATGAGCCGAAGCGTGTCGACATCCAGGACGTGACCGAGACCCATACGTCCGTCACGGTCGATACGCAGAACGGATTCGTTCGAAATGACGACGTCCGATATGCCGTCACACGTTACACCCAGACGGAAACGGATGCGCTCGACGCTTCCGGTAACCCCGTCGCAACCCTCCCAATCGGGACAGCCGTCGACGTCTTTGACCTCGAAGGCGACCTTCTCCTCACGACGGACGGAACGTATGTCGCCCGTGACGCCCTCGGCGAGAAGATGCCGGAAGCCGTGACCCGCTACGCGAAAGCAGGTGCGGTCGTCTTGTCCGCTCCAGACGGGGAAACAATCGCCGAGCTTGAAGCCGGGCAGACGCTCGACGGTTTTGTCGTCGGTTCGATGCTTCGCATCGAGACGGCGGAAGGCTTCGGCTATGTCACCTTAGATGCGACGAGCACTCGTCCGATCAAGACGGGCACCCAGTTCGTCTTGACGACATCGCCTTACACCGATGCGTCCGGCAAGATCATCGGCTCCCTCGTCCGCGGTGAACAGACGAGCGTCTATGGCACCATCGGAGACAGCGCCCGGCTCTTCAAAGACGGCGCCTACGTCTATATGAAACGCGACGTGCTCGCCGACAAGATGCCACGCTACACGAAGACCGGCAGCCGCTATGCGCTCGCCGCGATCAACGTCTATCAGGAAATGGACAAGAAACAAGTCGTCGGGTCGCTGAAACGGAGTCAGCTCGTCACCATTTACGGGACGGACGGTGACTTCACACGCATCTATACGCGCGGCCAGTTCCTGTTCGTCGAGACAAAATCGCTCGGCAAGACAAAACCGGCACCGCTCAAGACAGGTGAACGATACATCACGAAAGACACGCCGGTCTACGCACGGACGGTCCTGTCGTCGAAGACGTCCCTCAGCCTGAAGCGCGGACAACTCGTCACCATTTACGGGACGAAGGGCAATTATACCCGCATCTTTACGCAAGGGAACTACTACTTTATCCCGACGAGCGTGACGAGCACGAAAAAACCGCCTCGCTTCGAATCGACGGGCATGCGGTACTCTCGTTATAACGAGGTCGAAGTGTACGCCTCGACGTCCGTCGTGAAACAAGTCGGTTCTTTGAAACGCGGGCAAATCGTCGAAACGTTCGGGACGAGCGGCTACTACACGCGCATCCGTCTGAACGGGACGTATCGCTATGTCGCGACGGGCTACCTCGCCGTCTCGAAACCGACCGCGAAGCCGAAGGCAGGAACGGTCTTCTATACACAGTTCAACGGGACGCCGTACTTCTCGGCTGACGTCGCATACGGTCGTCCGGCCGGCACATTGCCACGCGGGACGAAACTTGTCGGGCTCCGCTCGATCGATGCCGACTTCTGGCACGTCCGTCTTCCGTCCGGGAAACGCGTCTACGTGTTGAACCCATATATCGCCGAGACGAAACCGAAGGCGATCCAACCGGCGAGCGTCTATACGGCCGCCCATTACGGGACGACGAAGAAGACGCCGTTCTACGCCAACCCGAACGACACTCGTCCGATCGGCTATCTCGATGCCGGTCGTCGCATCTACCCACGTGGGAAGAGTGGCGACTCGTATCTCATCCAGTACGACTGGCGTCCCGTCTACGTCAAGACGAAAGACATTCGCATCAAGCAGGATGCCTTGTTGAAGAAACGGGACAATTCCCAAAAAGAGCGTCTGATCAACGCCGCCGTGAAACATCTCGGAACGCCGTACACATGGGGCTCGCAGTCCCCGCTGAACGGTGGGTTCGACTGTTCCGGTCTCATCCATTATGCGGCGAACCAGGCCGGGAAGATCGGCGGTCGCACGAACGTGTCGGGCTATTGGTATAGCGGACACTTCAAGAACAAACGGACAGGGATCACGAGTGGTCGTCGCGGGGACATCATCTTCTTCGCCGGCACATACAAATCGGGTCCGTCCCACATCGGCATCATGCTCGATGACGAGTTCTTCATCCATGCCGGGGGCGAGATGCTTCAAATCAACTCGATCCATGACCCGATGTGGCGCCCATATTTCCTAGGGTACAAATCGTTATAAGGGGGATGCTCCATGTTTGACTATATCGATCCGTTCTTATGGCAACTCGTCATCGTTCCGATCCTCACCATCGGCGGCGGTGTCGTAGCCGCCATGATCATGAAACGAATCTGGGTCGGCCCTGTGGTGACGTTCTTGTTGAACGCCATCATCGAATTGACGTACTTTGCCGTCTATTATGACCACAGTCCGTTCGATGTCAGCCATCTCAGTTCGTGGAATATCATCTTCCCGCTGATTTCACTCTTGTTCTCGTTCATCTTCGTCGGATTGTTGAAAACGAAGAAATCTATCTGATGTGTCATGTCTAATCATTAAAAGGAGGACACTCCATGTTTCACTATATTGACCCATATCTTTGGCAGCTCGTGATTGTCCCAACGTTGACAATCGGACTAGGGGTCGCCATCGCATTACACTTGAAGCGCTTGTCTATCGCTCCCTTGGTCACCCTGATTGCCTACTTGGGCATGGAGTGGTTCATGTATCGGGGCACCCTCTTCTTCTATACGAAGTGGTGGCTCCTCCCCCTCCTGGCATTGGGGATCACGTTCACGTTCATCGGAAAACGTCAGGTGGAGCATGCTTCGATCAAATGATGCTTGACAATGCATCTTTATCCCGTTAAAGTAACGATAACATTCATACGAACTCGCGATGAGAAAGAAGAGTAGCGCGAAGGGACGTCTCCAGAAAGCCGGTGGTCGATGCGAACCGGTGTCGTGCCTTGCGTGAATGGGCTTTTGAGCGTTCAGACCGACATGTAGGCTCTGACGGGTCCTCCCGTTATCGGGGACAGCGAATGATGGTTCGCGATGAGTGGGAAGACAAGGCGTCTTTCAACGAAGGTGGCAACACGGGGAATCTCCTCGTCCTTCATGTCCGATTGGGCATGCGGGACGGGGAGATTTTTTTAGTTTAAGGAGGAGATGTTGATGCAACAACGGATGATCAATGGTGACGAACTCACACCGGTGGCAATCTTCCACCGGCTGCAAGGTGAACGAAAGGTATTACTCGAGAGTCGCGCGGAAGGCAAGCACGGCCGCTACTCCATCATCGCGGCGAACCCGGTCGAGACGATCCGAGTCGATGGGAACGACGTGACAGATGCAACGGGGACGGTCTATGCGGACGACCCGCTCCATGCCTTATCCGAACGCATCACACGTGACGACTTCACTGCACCGTACCCGTTCATCGGCGGTGCCGTCGGCTATATCGGCTACGACTTGCTTCGGGTATATGAACCGATCCCAAACACGCCGACCGTGACGCGTGATTTGCCGGACGCCCTCTTCCAGCGCTATGAGACGATTGTCTTATATGACCACCTCGAGGAACAGGTCATCCTGATCGATACGAGTGAGACGGATGCGACGATGCGACTCGAGTCCATCCGGGAACAGCTCGAGACACCGGAGACGCACGCCCTCGAACCAGTCGTCCGGACGAGCGAGCGCATCTTGACGCCGAAGGACGAATTTATCGACCGTGTGCTCCAGGCAAAAGAGGCGATCCTTGCGGGCGAGGTGTTCCAACTCGTCTTGTCGCAACGAATCGACGCGACGTTCACCGGGGACCCATTCCACTTTTACCGGACGCTGCGGAAACAAAATCCGAGTCCGTACTTGTTCTACATCGACCTCGGGGAAGCAATCGTCCTCGGTGCATCACCGGAGAGTCTCGTCCGGGTCGAGAACGGCAAAGTGACGACGAACCCGATCGCCGGGACACGCCCACGTGGGAAGACCGTCGAGGAAGACATGCGTCACGCGGAGTCACTCCTTCAAGACGAGAAAGAACTCGCCGAGCATCGGATGCTCCTCGACCTTGGACGGAACGATATCGGGCGGGTCGCGAAAGTCGGCACGGTTACCATCCCGAAACACATCGAGCTCGAACGATTCAAAAACGTGATGCATCTCGTCTCCGAAGTCGAAGGGGATTTACGTGACGATGTGACCCCAATCGATGCGCTCCGTGCCTGTCTTCCGGCAGGTACCGTCTCCGGGGCTCCAAAGATTCGGGCGATGCAGTTGATCGACGAGCTTGAGACGGTGAAACGGGAAGTCTACGCCGGGGCGGTCGGCTATCTCGACGTCCGGGGCGGATTCGACTTCGCCCTTGCCATCCGGACGATGGTCGTCCAAGGTGACACGGCCCACGTCCAAGCCGGCGCCGGCATCGTCTATGACTCAGACCCGGTATCGGAATATGAAGAAACGCTGCATAAAGCCAAATCCCTATTGGAGGTGTTCGCATGATTCTCCTCATCGACAACTACGATTCGTTCACGTATAACGTCTATCAGGACGTCGCCCGCTTCAGTGACGTCTGCGTCATCCGGAATGATGAACATACTATAGAAGAAATCCGTCGCATGAACCCGAGTGGCATCATCCTTTCTCCCGGTCCCGGTGGTCCCAAAGACGCCGGTGTCTCGCTCGCGGTCGTGCGACAACTGTCCGGTTACATCCCGATTCTCGGGGTCTGTCTCGGTCACCAGGTCATCGCTGAGGCGTTCGGTGGAGTCGTCGGTCGGGCGAACGAGGTGATGCATGGGAAAGTCTCACGGATCAATACGGTGCCAGGCGTCCTCTTCGATGGCTTGTCGATGGACGTCATGCGCTATCACTCGCTCGTCGTACAAGAGACCGAACTGACGGTCACGGCCGAGACGACAGACGGTGTCATCATGGCACTCGAGCACCCGACGCATCCGACGTACGGCGTCCAGTTCCACCCCGAATCGATCGGAACGCCGGACGGACGTGGCATCTTCGAGCGCTTCGTCCAACTGTGCACGAAAAAACCGGGGCACGTGTCCCCGGTTTGAGTGTCAGCCTAAAAAGTCTTCTCGCTGAAAATCATGTTTGTCGATTTTGATATTGTCACAGGCCACCCCGTTCGTCCGGAGCACCTGGATCGTTTCACGCAACAGCTCGTCACTGCCGACGATGTAGAACAAGGCGTCCTTGTCGGATGCCATCCTCTCCACGCGCTCGTAGTAGTCTTTCCGACTCGGGACGAACTCTGACGTGAAGTGCTCGTTCGATTCGAAGACGTCACCGAACAGATACGCCTTCGACGAATCGACGTTTAACGAATGGAGGTGCGGGACACCTTCACCGTTCGCCAAGTACTCGAGGACGATCGGACGGAATGTCGCGAGTCCGACACCTGCCGATAGGAGATAGACGTTCTTCCCGCTCCGTTCAAGTGGGACGTTCGAATGTGTCTTGAACAAGGCGACCTTGTCCCCCGGTACCATGTCGCGAAGGATCGATTTGAACGTCGAGCATTCGGACTTGATGCGGGTCGTGATGCCGATCGCCCCTTCGTGTGGCAATGTCGAGATCGACATATGGCGGACGAGGCTTCGGTCCGGCTTGTCCCCGGCGTTGAACCCTTCGAGCGCGAGGTGCGTGTGCGCCCCCTCTTGCCACGTGAACTCAGGTGGCAAGGCGAGATGGAACGTGTATGTATCCGGTGCCTCGGCCACGACTTTGGTGATCGGTGTCCAGTCAATTTTCATGTGAATCCTCCTTAGTTTGATGTAACTGAAGTATTGATAATACTGCGGTTTAAAGTTACCGTTGTACAACGATTCAATTTCTGATGACTCAGTACACCGCAATCGGCCCATACGGCCCTTCGATGATTTCCAGTTTCGTCTCAAAAATATCGGATAGAATCTTCGCGTCCATGATCTCATCGACCGTTCCGAACGCAGCGATCTGTCCGTCTTTCATCGCACAGATGCGGTCCGAATATTTCGCCGCGAAGTTGATGTCGTGGAGCACCGTGACGATCGTCCGTCCGAACTCGTCGGCGACGTGGCGCAAATACTCCATCATCTGTACCGAACGAGCGATGTCCAAGTTGTTGAGCGGCTCATCGAGGAGGACGTATTCCGTCTCCTGACAGAGCACCATCGCCACATACGCACGCTGCCTTTGTCCCCCTGAGAGCTCGTCGAGATAGCGGTTCTCGAGCGCGGTCAAATCGAGGAAGTCGATATATTTCGAGATGATGGCCTCGTCCTCTTTTGTGAGGCGCCCTTTCGAGTATGGGAAACGTCCGAACCCGGCGAGTTGTCGGACCGTGAGCCGTGTCACGAAGTGGTTCTCTTGGCGCAGGATGGTGATGATTTTCGCCAAGTCTTTCGACTTCGTGCTCGACACATCCATGCCGGCGACTTGGATCTGACCCTCGTCTAAGTTGAGCAACCGTCCGATCATCATGAGTGTCGTCGATTTGCCCGCTCCGTTGGGTCCAATCAATGAAGTGAATCCGGCTTTCGGGATATCGAGCGTGAGTGGTCCGATGTGGACATCGTCTGTATACGATTTTTTGACTTGTTCGATTTGAATCATAGCGACCTCTTCCTTAGAATGACGGCCAAGAAGATGAGTCCGCCGAACAGTTCGATGATGACGGAGACGACACTTGGCGTCTGGAATATGTGATACATGAAGAAATATGCGCTCGTCAGGACGAAGAACCCTAGGGCGAACGCCATCGGAAAGACGTACTTATGGTCATACGTCGAGGCGACCTGATAGCTGAGCGTCGCGACTAAGAATCCGAAGAACGTGAGCGGTCCGATGAGCGCCGTCGAGACGGACATGAGGAGTGAGATCAGGACGAGCGTGTAGATGACACTCCTCCGATGGTTCACCCCGAACGTCGTCGCGACGTCCTTACCGAGTGCGACGATATTCAATCGATTCGAGAACAGGAACAAGAGTGTCCCGGCGATGACGACGATTGGGATGACGATGGGAAAGTACGCCACGTCGGCATTCGTCACCGAACCGAACAGCCGCGCCTGCAGGATATCGAACTCGGACGGGGCGAGCATACGGCGCATGAACGATGACACCGAGTTCAGACCCGTCCCGATGATGATCCCGATGAGCAGCATGAGCTGCAGGTTGGCGTATTTCCCTGACAAGAGCCATCCGTAAAGGAGGAGACTCATCGTCACCATGAGGCCGACCTGTGTCAAGAAGGCGCTTGTCCCCGAGAAGCCGATCAACGCCCCTGCCCCGAAGAAGAAGACCATGCTCGTCTGAATCGTCGAGTACAGCGCGTCGAATCCAAGGAGTGATGGCGTGATGATGCGGTTGTTCGTCACGGAGTGGAATGCGACCGTCGCAAGACTTTGACAGAGTGCCGCAATCAACATCGTGACGATGGCGACGATTCGCCGTTCCACGACCGGCACGAATGACGGAGAGTCCATCGGGACCGGATTGTTATAAAGGAGAAGCCCGAGCGCACACAACAGTCCGCCGAGAATGAAGGCACTTAAGAAGACCCAATAGCGCCTGCTCGCCCGTTTCGATTGAAACGCCGAGGCGTGACGTTCTTCTCTCAATTCCCCAATCGAGACTTCGACGCCGTCTCGTTCTATGACCGTACTCATCGAACCCCTCCTTTCTTCCGTTGTCGCATCAAGATCATGATGAAGACGACTGCCCCGACCGTCCCGAGAATCAAGGAGACCGGGAGTTCGAACGGCATGATGATCGTCCGTGAGATCAAGTCACTGACGAGAATCGCACCCATCCCGACTAGACAGACCCATGGCAGGTTGCTGCGCAAATCATCCCCACGGAACATCGAGACGAGGTTCGGGACGATGAGTCCAAGGAACGGCAAATTCCCGATGACCGTCGCCACGACACCGACCGATAAGGCGATGAGCCCCGTCGCCATCATCATGAGCTGGTTATAGTTCACGCCGAGACTCGTCGCGATGTCTTCCCCTAATCCCGCGAGCGTCAAGCGATTCGCCAGTAAGAAGATGAGTACCGTCACGACGATGATGACCCATAGATACTCGTAGCGCCCGATTTGCACCGAGGCGAACGAACCGACGAACCAGCCCTCGATCGCCTGGCTTGCCCGGAAGAATAGACCGAGGAACGTCGAGATAGCGGAGATGACCGCCCCTAACATGAGCCCGATGATCGGCACGATGAGCGATGAACGAAGTTTGACCGAACGCAAGAACCAGAAGAAGACCATCGTCCCGATAAACGAGAAGACGATTGCCCCGGTCATACGCATCATGAGGCTCGGTGCCGGTACGAGTAAATAAACGGTGAGCAGTCCGAGTCCCGCCCATTCGAGCGTCCCCGTCGTCGTCGGTTCGACGAGTCGGTTTTGCGTGATGAGCTGCATGACGAGCCCCGCCATCGCCATCGCCGCACCCGTCAGCATGAGGGCGACCGTCCGTGGGACACGGGTGATCCAAAACATATCGAAGCCGTCTGTCCGTGACAGATCGTACACCCCGGTAAAAAGCGACAGCACCGCCAAACCGAGGACGATGATCACGGTGAACACGAACGACTTCGTACACAATCTAGAAAAGGAGGGCTGAGACATCGTCTCAACCCTGGCTGTCAATGGTTTTTGCATGACGGAACCTTACTTCGCGAGCGCTTCCGTGACACTGTTGAAGAATTCCGCGTACGTTTGAATCGATTCGTTCAAGTACGTGTCTTTCGGGGCATAGACGATTTGCTCTTTCGTCACAGCCGTCGTCTTTTGAAGCGCCGGCGCGTTGTCGATCACGTCTTCGGCTGGTACTGCGCCTTCTGCGTCACCGAGTGGTGCGTCACGGTCGAGAACGAACAACCAGTCTGGGTTGCTTTCCGCGATGGCTTCGACGGATACTTCGTCACCTTCATGGTCACCTGTCGTCTTCTCGACTTCAAGGGCTGGGACCCATCCGAAGATGTCGTACATCGGTCCGAACACGCGTCCCGTTACCGGTGCTGAGAACCCGATGTCTCCGCCCGATACGATGACCGACATGATTGTGTCTTTTCCGTTGTATGCCGCTTTCGCGTCTTCAATCGACTTGTCGAGGTCAGCGACGATGGCTTCGGCTTCTGTGTTTTTGTCAAAGATTTTTCCGAGTGTGAGTGTCGTGTCTGTCAATCCTTTGACTAAAATCTCACCCGGTGTGCCTGAATCTTCTGGGATCTCGATGTTCAAATCGATGACCGCTGCTTCCGGTACCAACTTTTTGATGTCCTCGTAGTAATCCGCGAAACGTTGACCGACGATGACGACGTCCGGGTCAACTCCTGCAATCGCCTCTAAGTTCGGCTCGAAGTGCATGCCGACGTCTGCGATGTCTTTATCTGATGCATATGGCGACTCTGCTGGAAGGAGTCCGATTGGTGCCGCCACCAAGTCGATGTCCCATGCTGCCAATGTTTCAAACGTCCGGTTATCAAGGGCGACGACCTTCTCCGGGTTGACCGGTACCTCGATTGTGCCGTGTGCGTCTGTAATTTCGACCGTCTCTGTCTTTGTTGCGCCGTCGACGTTTTCTTCTTTCTTCGTCTCACTCGTTCCGCCACATGCGGCGAGTACGAAGACGAGCAACGTCAACATGAGTGAAATCTTGAATTTCCCCACTTCATCCATCTCCTCTGTATGTAAGTTTCAATGATCCTCCCACCAAAAACGAGCCACGTTGGTTATGTATGTCTATTCTCGCGTTCTCGTTATCAGTGATAATGATTATCATTGTCGTTTTCATCAAGTAGCATAACAAACAAAATTAGGATACGCAATGCCAATTTGACAAGATTCGGATAGGAAAAAATTTCTTTCTATAGATGCACGCACAAAAAAAGAAAGTGGAGGTCCACTTTCTCGGTTGAGTTCACATCATTTAGTTTAAGGCTCAATCTTTATCGTGCCGTGCCCTCTTTTTACCTCGAAACACAATATAGGTGATGAACCAAACACATGTGATTGTGAACGCCAATAATACGGTTTGTGTAATCCCTCTCGGTAGAAGGTCTACCACGAAAAATAAGGATAAAATGACCGAAAAAATGAGATGTCCAAATCGTAAATCATCGTCCAAATCTCGCCAATAGATAATTAAAAGGACGATTGCTACCGGGGCCATGAGGGCTGCTAATATGAAAAATGGTACGCGACGCATTAGAAACGGAATGTTCTTAGGTTCATCCATCTATCTCACGCCTCCGAGATTCCGTTCGCCAACAGCAACAGGAAAATCCAAATTGACAATGGAATCATCAACCCGATTGTCGCAAGCAGCGTGTAGATTTTAATGATTCGATCCTTCGTGAACAGACCCCAAATCAACGTGGCGAACAAGGCGATGTCAATCGCGAGATATACCCAAATGACCATCATCAATTCGAGGTTCGGGAATACCCGACCGTTCAAGGTGAGGAAGGTGATCACCGTCACGATAAAGAGTCCGAGCGTTGCGTATAATGGTGCGTATCGCTTGTTCATACGAGCATCGCCCGCTTCCGTTTGACCATCTCAAGACAGCGGCGGACACACGTATCCACGTAGCCATCCAATTGATGCGGGAGGAACATCGTGTACGTCCCCTCCTCCGTCATCGCCGCGTCCCGCTCGATTTTCTCGACCAGTTCAACGAGCTCTGGATTTCCTTTTAAGCGTTCAAAATCGAACATCCCGAGTCGGTCCGAGAGACGAGCATTATGTGCATCAAAGTCCGCATAATAGGCCGCCTGTTTTGACGGGTCCTGGGTGATGAGCTCTTTCAACCAACCTTTATAGAATCCTTGCAACCAAATCTCATCCGCGACGAGATGCGCGTAATAGCCGAGTCGATATGAGAAGTCTTCCTCCTTGCTGTCAATCCAATATTGGGACAGATCCAAGCGTCGAGATAAATCATCATGGCGTCCTGCGTAGTAATGGGATGCCTCTTTGTCTGTCGTTGCATCCGGTGCGAGACTACCAAGCAAAAATGCGACCTCATCAATCTCCGATAACGCTGGTAACATCTCGTTCGCGATGACGAGATGCATCAAATGTGAACCCATGTCACGCCCCCTTTTCCCTGATTATTCCATCAATGTTCTATCTCGACAACCCCTCGCAAATTTTGATAGACTAACTTTACTGAACGGTCAGTAAAGTCTTGAAAGGTGTGATTGGATGAGTAAAAAACAATTGTTGCTACAGACAGCCGCCCAGATGATTCGAGAGGACGGGATCAGCCAGTTGTCGCTCGAACGATTGGCGACGAAAGCAGGAATCACGAAAGCCGGTGTCCTCTACCATTTCGACAATAAGGCCAACTTATTGCGACAGATGAACGAATTCGCCATTGAGACGTTCGAGAAACGAATCACCGCACATCTATCGGACGGTCCATATCCGTTTACCCGTGCCTATGCACTGGCGACGTTGGATGATGTCGATCATGGAGATATGGACCTCGTCGCCGTCTTCATCTCCTCGCAAGAAGATGCGACGAGCGAGTCGATTTGGAGTGACGTGTCGATCGGTTGGGACGAACGATTCGCTGTCGACGGACCGGATCAGGATGCGATTTTGAAACTTCGCCTTCTCTGTGACGGCTTTTGGTTCGCTGTCTTGTATGGATATAGCGAATCGTTCAAGGACCGTGCGGCGACACTCATTCGGGAGGCATGTGATGAGTTGCTTCAAGGAGAATTGTAATATGGGATTCATCTATTTGATCGGGGCCATCGCCTCGGAACTATTCGGGTCGAGCATGTTGAAAGTGAATGCCACCTCGACGAGCCGTCTCCCGATTCTCGGGGTCGCCTTCGGTTATGTGACGGCGTTTTATCTCTTATCACTTGCCCTCTTCACCATCCCGCTCAGCTTCGCGTATGCGTTTTGGAGCGGGGTTGGGACGGCACTCACGGCAGTGATCGGTTTCGTCGTCTTCCGGGAACCAATCAGTCGTCAAAAAATTGCAGGGATTGGGCTCGTCATCATCGGGCTCGTCTTGATGAAAGTGTGAGGTGAATCGGAATGAAAGCCTATCTTTTACTCTTCTTTTCTATCGGATTTGAGGTACTCGGGACGTCGATGTTGAAACTGTCGGATGGATTCACGAATCTCGTGCCGAGTGTCATTCTCTTGGTCAGTTTCGCCGCGTCGTTCACCCTCATGGGCATCGTGTTGAAGACGATCCCGCTCAGTATCGCCTATAGCATTTGGGCTGGACTCGGGACCGTGGCGACAGGACTCATCGGGGTGTTTGTTTACGGGGAAGTTCTTTCGGCGTTGAACGGAATCGGTCTCTTGTTGATCGTCCTCGGCGTCATCGTGATGAATCAACGAAGAGAGGAAGTCGTGACATGAACGAGTTGGCAAATCACCTTCAAACACTGGAAGAAGCGTTATTGACGACGGAAGTCAGGCAGTCGACGGAGCGTTTGCGTGAACTGTTGACCGACGACTTCTTTGAAATCGGTAGCTCGGGACGGTTGCTGTATCAAGACTGGGATCAGACGACACTCCAGCTTGACCCGATTGAGGCCAAGTTATGCGAATTCACGCTGCATCCGTTGACGGAAGGTCACGTTTTAGTGACGTATCATCTCGTTCAACCGGTATTGAATCGCGAAACACGTCGCAGCTCGATTTGGATATTCGTGGACGGACGTTGGAAGATGCGGTTCCACCAAGGCACGGTCGTCCCACCGGAGGCAACTTGATTGCCGAACGTCCTCGTCATCCGCTACTCTGAAGTGGAATCTAAGCGTGACGAAAGGGACAGTTTTTTCATGAACATTTTACTCGTTGGGGCAAGCGGTACGGTCGGTCAGGCCGTCGCAAAAGAGTTGGAGAAAACACATACGATCATCCGGGCTGGACGTAACGGGGCGGACGTACAAGTCGACCTCACTTCCGAAGACAGCATTCGCCACATGTATGAGACGGTCGGTCGGGTCGACGCGGTCATCAGTACGGCGGGCAGCACGCATTTCGGTCCGCTTTCCGAGATGACACCGGCGGATAATCAGAAGAGTATCGACAGCAAAAGTGAACTACTCGCCACTTATTTGCTTCGCAAATTGAAGGGGAAGCTTCTTGGGAAGACCGTGCTCTCACCAGCCACGGTTATGGACCAAGCTCGTCGGGCAGTCCCTGCCCTGAAGGATTGTCAGTCGGCCAACATCAACAGGTTGATGCTCGCGTTGATGTCACGGTCATGATGAACACCGCAATGAGTGCACGTCCATTCACGGACATCCATCGCCTTCTTCTCGC
This sequence comes from Exiguobacterium sp. AT1b, assembly GCF_000023045.1. Classification (GTDB taxonomy): domain Bacteria; phylum Bacillota; class Bacilli; order Exiguobacteriales; family Exiguobacteriaceae; genus Exiguobacterium. The sequence goes on from NC_012673.1 coordinate 1,104,021, forward strand.
CTTTTACGCCGCAAGAAGAACAGATTTGCGTCGATGCGAACCATTGATCCGCCTTGATGAGCGTCCGTCCGTAGAAGTTTGATTTGTATTCGAGTTGACGGACGAACTCGTACCAACTGACGTCCCCGATGGACTTGGCGAGCTTATGGTTTTGCATCATGTCCTTCGACTTCAATGTCTCCACGACGATGACTTGGTTCTCGTCAACGATCCGTCTCGACAGCTTATGAAGGAAGTCCTTGCGTTGGTTCGCGATCTTCTCATGTCTCTTAGCCAAAAGTAATTTGGCCTTTTCACGATTCTTACTCCCGATTTTCTTACGTGACAAAGCGCGCTGCGACTTCTTGACCTTCGCTTCGGACTTCCGGAGGAGTCGGGGGTTATCGATCTTCTCCGAGACCATCGCGTCGTTCGTCATGACGGCGAAATGTTCCAGGCCGAGATCGATCCCGACCTTGTTCTCGGCTGGGATCCATGGTGCATCGTCCTGTTTGACGAGGATGGAGACAAAGAACTTGCCCGTCTTGGTCATCGAGACCGTCGCCGACCGGATGACGCCCTCGAACGGGCGATGTTGTGTGAACCGCACGAACCCGACCTTCGGCAGCCGGACTTTTCCCGACTCGATGCGGATCGTGCCGTGCTGGTTGTTCGTCGTGTAGGAGGCACGCGACCGTCGTCTCGATTTGAAGGCCGGGAAGCCGCCCGTCCCGGCGAAGAACTTCGCGAACGCGGTGTCGAGGTTCAGTTTCGCGTTCGCGAGCGCAAGACTGTCCGCCTCGGCGAGGAACGGGAACAGAGGCTTGTAGGAGGCGGGTGTCGCCGGTTTCCGTCTCGTTCCGCTTCCCGCTTTCGCCTCCTCACGGATGGCGATGCGGTCCTCGAGCAGCTTGTTGTAGATGAACCGGGCGCAGCCGATCGTCTTGATGAGGAACTCAGCCTGTGCCGGCGTCGGATGGAGCCTATATTTATAGCCTTTCAGCATGTCCGTCCCTCCTCCCTCCAGAAGATCGTGATGTATCCTCCTCGTCCGATACCCGTGGAGGGGGAGGACGAATCTGACGGAATCACGAACTTTTGTTCGTTATATCTGTCACAGGGAGAGAAGAGTTTTGGACCGGGCGATTCATCCCCCACCTACGCCGGGCTTCGCCCCGAGACGCTTAGAGGAGGGAGAATTCTCGCCTGATTTAGTTAAAGGACAGGTCAACCTCGTCCTTCTCGGGCTCGATCATGTGAACGATGGTGGTAGCTTTACACTGACGAGTGGAATCTTGATGGACGACCCCATCAAAGAAGGCGCATCGGCGGCACTCGCGAACGGGGCCATCAAAGGATTCGTGACCGGTGCGGCGATCGAGATGCCACGGGGCATCCGCATCAACAACGTCAGCCCGAACGTCCTCGTCGAAGCACTCGATGCGTATGGTCCTTATTTCCGTGGTTACGAGGCGGTACCGGGTGAACGGGTCGCCCTCGCTTATGTGAAGAGCGTCGAAGGCGCGCAGACTGGACAGACGTACGAAGTGTATTAACAACGAAGCATCTCCTTAGGAGGTGCTTTTTTCGTACCTTGCACTTTATTTTATTCCCCTCGTCCGGAAGATTCCGCTATACTCGGGGCATCTTATGCCCGAGAGAGGTTGAAGTTTCATGAAAGACAAAACGTTTCGCGCCCTTTATCACATCCCCCCTTCTTTCGTCGAACATCCGCTCCAAAAGCGCGTCCTACAGTCGATTGGTCGTACTCAAGAATCGATGGTCGAGGTCATCTTCCGTGTCGGTGGGTTCGGCACGTATGATGTGAGTACGATCACCTTTTTTGAGAGAGGCATCGTCCTTCGTCACATCGAGCGGTCCGACCGATCGATCACCGAGCCCTTTGAATTCGAATACTATGAGGGCGAGGAAGCGAAACAGATGCGCGTCGCGTTTCACCTGCTTGGAACGAATTGGTGGCCAACCGTCTTCGAAGAACTGGAAGGGGTTCGCACGCTAGATGGTACGCAGTGGAGCCTCAGCGTATACACGAACGGGACACTCATTCACGAGCATCATGGCAGTAACGCCTTTCCGTCCGAATGGGAGCACGTGACTCGCCTGTTCGGTATTGCTTGAAGAACGACAAAGGGAGCATCCGCAGTGGATGCTCCCTTTCGTCAAAGTGCTTGAATCATCTCGACCCGATTGCCAAACGGATCTCGGAACTCGAAACGATCGAATCCTGGAATCCGGATGCCTTCGGAGTAAGGAATCTCATTCTCTCGAAGCGCTTCCTTCCAATAATCTAAATCCGTCACCGCATATGCGATATGCGCTTTCGTCTTCTGTCGTTCTACGTCGTCCTCTGCCCCGACATGAACGGAACGGTCGCCGACCTGAAGCCAAAATCCACCTCGCCCCTTCAATGAATCCGGCTTCTCGATTTCACGTAGACCGAGAAAATCGCAGTAAAATGCCTTCGCCTCTTGCTCCGTTCCAGTTGGAATCGTGAGCTGCACATGATGAATCCCTGTGATCATGCTCATTTCCCCTTCCGATAAGTCAATCCGATATACTGCATCTTCTCGTTGAACAGACGCGGGTACGCGAGATAACCGACGAGCGTCGCCGAGATTGAGGCGGTCGTCAAAATCAAGAACAGGATCAAGAGTTGATACAGGACCGCTTCCATCGGGTCTGCTCCCCCGATGATGAGACCGCTCATCATTCCCGGTAGTTGGACGAGCCCCATCGTCTTTTGCGCCTCGACGGTCGGGATCATGCTCGTGCGAATCGCATTCTTCAAGCTGCGGTCGATGGCCACTTTCGGTGTGCCGCCGAGTGATAGAATGAGTTCGATGACGTCGTCACTCCGCTCGACCTCGTCTTTGAACTTGTTCAAGAACAGGAGCGACAACACCATGCTGTTCCCGATGACCATCCCGCTGATTGGAATGACCTTTTCCGGCTCAAATGGGATGATACCGAGTCCGAGCATGAGTCCCATCGTCAGCGCTTCGATCGTCACGAGCGTCAAGACGATGATCCACATGATGCCCGGAATGCCGTCCCCTTTCCGGCGGATGTTTTGTGTCGCGGCGACAATCATAAGTAAAATCATCAACAGCATGAAGATCGGACTGTCGCTCTCAAAGACGAACGTCAGGATATAGCCGATGATCAACAGTTGAATGATGGAGCGGACGGTTGCGATCACAATATCACGCTCAAGTCCGAGTCGTAGGACGAGCGTCAAGGCGAGCGGGATGACGACGAAGATGAGCGCCGTCGCGAGTTCAATATATGACATCAATCTTCCCCCCTGACGAATCGTTGGATAACGGGATTGTCCGACTCATCGATGAACGATGCGTCCCCAAATGCAAGTAGTTCGCCGGCCTTCAAGAACCACATGTCGTCACTCACCCGCCGTGCCTGGTCGAGATCATGGGTGATCCAAATGACGGTCACACCGTACGATTGTTGCAGTTTTCGAATGAGTCGCTCAATCTCTTTCACCGTCCGGTAATCAAGGCTCGCCGTGATCTCATCGAGTAAGAGCACGTCCGGTTTATTGACGAGCGTCCGGGCGATGGCGACCCGACTCCGTTCCCCACCCGACAGTGATTTGACGGGTTGATCGAGGAGCGCCTCACTTAAGTCGACGCGATGGAGCAATTCGACAGCCCGATCGCGGTCAAGTGTCTCGTCAAAGATGGCTTTCGGGAGATTCAAATTGTCGTATACGGTCCCTTGAATCATCGGCGCGCTTTGGAACGCCATCCCGATTTTCTTTCGAAGTTCGAGGATGTCCATCTCCGCGATGTCTTCCCCTTTAAAAAGAATCGTGCCCGTATCTGGTGACAGCAATCCGTTGATATGCTTCAGACACGTCGTCTTGCCGGCGCCGCTCGGTCCGACGAACGTCGTGATCCGTCCTTCCCGGAACGTCCCGGACACATGGTGCAGGATGTCTTGATGACTCACATCTTTGAATTCAATGATTGACATGCTTCTCTCGCCTCCTGGTTCTAGTGTACAAAAAAGAGAGGATGAGGTGGTCCAGGATGCAGTCTGGAATCGGCTGTCCAAGAAAATCAATCATTAGCAGTTTACTGTTTCGGTATGTACATTTCTAAGGCAGAAATGGTGGAGGAAGGATTTGAGTCATTTCTACTTTCAATTCCTCTTTGAATCTATTTATTTCACAATCATTCATATAAAAGATTAATTCACGTGGTTTACCTGTCTGGAAACGGAGCATGAACCTATAAAGAATTACCTCTTCACGTTCAATTGTCATTCTAAAAATCGGTTCAACAGGATTGAGAATGAATTTGTTCAGTTCTCCGTCTAGCATGAGCGCAATTTGTGAAATCAGATATTCATACTCCGATTTCATGAGTAAAGCACCATAAAAATGAAAACTCCCTCTCGATTCGACCGATAACGCTAACGTTGAAAAAATAAATGGATCGTCTTCCTTTTCTTCATATTTTCGAGGAAAGAGTTCAAAAAACAATCCAGCACGCTCTACAATCGCCATTCCTTACACCTTCTTTGCAAATAAAATCTACGTTAAACCATCTTTGTTACAGTCGGAGGATCAGCGGATAGCACTTCAATCACATCATTTGATGTAAGAAAGACATAGTGCTCCACTTCACCCATGCCCTCATATCGTTCAAGAGACTCTTGGGCAAACCATTCCAGATAACTAGAATTTTTCATTTTAAATAATGTCCAATTCCCGTACTCAAGATGTGCATAATACCTATCTAAATGCTCTAACATCCTCAATCGTGAACCTTCATCCGAGTTTCGATAAGAAAGCAAAAGACCATCAAACAGAAATGAATATTTCTGTCCCTCTGTTGCGTCACTTACTATTATTCGCAAAGAATCACCATCATCCATTAAGGACTCTTTATGCAGACGTTCTGGAATAGACTTTACCGGAATCCATTTTTCCCATTCATTCATCTAGCTTCCCCCACTCGTCATTTATTACTTGAATTTATTCTCTTCAATCTTTTGAGCGAATTCCCAACCCTAACAGTAAGAGACCAAAAATCAGGAAACCTACAAATGTAGTTACGGTCATATTTTGTCACCTTTCGAATCATGTCATCTGTTACAACATTCGAGTTATATTTTGAAATCCCTTGTCCGTCTAATGCGTTCATTTCCTACTCATTTTCTTGATAAACATAGTCATCTCAGAACAAAATGAACATGTTTATCGTGTTTAAACATGTTCATTTATGATTAAACATAGTCATTTCCACTCAACATGACCATATTTCTTTTTGTTATAGGTGAAACGAACAAAGCGCCCGACCGTTTCCATACGAAACAGTCGAGCGCTTTTGTTAGTTATAATCCCGTTCAATGACGAAGCTCGTCTTGTCTCCGCGGAAGTAGGAGCGTGAGTATTCAATCGCTCGTCCCGACTCATCCTCTGTCACCGTCTCGATATGGAAGCACGGCGACCCGAGTGGACAGTCGAGGAGCGCACTTACCTTCTCATCAGCTAAGGCAATCTCCAATGCCTCCGTCGTCTTCGCGACATGAACGTCGTGGACCTCCGCTAGTGTCCGGAAGAGCGAATGCTCCGCCTGTTCTTTCGTGATCCCCGGTGCGATTTGCCACGGGATGAACGAGACCTCATACTGTGTCGGTTCCCCGTCCGCATGACGGATTCGCTCAATCTTTTGAATCGGGGCGTTGTCTTCCGCTTCAAACACCGATGCGATTTGACCGGACGCCGAGATGACCGAGATGTCGATCAATGCGACTTGCCCACGTTTCCCTTGGACGGCGAGCTGGGCCGCATAGTTGTTCGGCGTGTATGACAACGTCTGTTGGACTTTCTTCCCAGCGACGAACGTCCCACGGCCTTGTTGACGGACCAGATAGCCTTCCGTCGTCAACTGGTTAAGTGCGCCCCGTACCGTCGTCCGGCTCACATCGAACTCCTCGCAAAGCGCGTATTCGGTCGGAAACTTTTCCCCTTCTTTATAGTGCCCACTCTTGATGCGGGACAACAGTTCATCCTTGATTGCGGTTTGGAGCGTCGACTGCGACATATCTCCATCTCCTTTACGTTGGGTTGGTTCCTTTATTGTGATACAGCAAGCATACAAATGCAAATACAAAAACTTATTTGTATTATTTGTATTTTTTATATTGCGGTAAGTTGTATCATTTGTTATATTTGTTACGACAAAAAGAAATCGCTTTCAAAAGGAGGAGTTGGCACCATGGCAGTCAAGGTCGTCATCATCGGCGGTGGGTCCAGTTACACCCCGGAAATCATCGAAGGATTGATTGATCGACAGGCAACGTTCCCCGTTCGGGAGATCGTGCTCGTCGATATCGAAGAAGGGAGGGAGAAACTAGAGATCGTCGGTCGCCTCGCTCAGCGGATGATTGAGAAGGCAAACGCCGAAATCACACTCAGTTGGACGCTCAATCGAAGAGCCGCACTCGTCGGCGCAGATTTTGTATCCACACAGATTCGGGTCGGTGGACTCAAGGCACGCGCGCTCGATGAACGCATCCCGCTCAAGCACGGCTTCATCGGGCAAGAGACGAATGGCGCAGGCGGATTATTCAAAGCGTTCCGTACCATCCCGGTCTTGATCGACTTGGCAAATGAAGTCGCCGAGATTTGTCCGGATGCCTGGCTCGTCAACTTCACCAATCCGGCGGGCATCGTCACCGAGGCCGTACTCAAGCACTCATCTCATAAGAAGGTCATCGGTGTATGCAACATCCCGTTCAACATGCGAAACTCGGTCGCTGAGATCCTCGAGACGCCTGTCGAACGAGTCGCGATTGAATTTATCGGATTGAACCACTTCGTCTTCGGTCGTCACGTATGGGTCGACGGCGTGGACCGGACGAGTGACGTCCTCGCCTCGCTCAACGCAGGCAATGACTACTCGCCGGCGAACATCGTCGGTCTCGGTTGGAGCGAATCGTTCCTATCGTCACTCGGCATGTTACCGAACCCGTATCACCAGTATTACTTCCAGACGAAAGATGTGTTGAAGAAAGATCTCGAGGCGTATGCACAAAATGGCACCCGTGCCGAAGTCGTGCAACAAGTCGAGGCACAGTTGTTCGAGAAATACAAAGACGTCGATCTCGCCGTCAAACCGGAAGAGCTTGAAAAACGTGGAGGCGCCTACTATTCAGACGCCGCCTGCAACTTGATGGACTCGATTCACAACGACCGCGGTGACATCCAGACGGTCAACACGCTCAATCACGGCACGATTCGAGATTTACCAGACGACGCGGTCATCGAAGTGAACGCCGTCATCACGAAGTCGGGGCCTCGCCCAATCTCCATCGGCGCGTTGCCGCTACCGATTCGTGGGCTTATCACGAATTTAAAAACGTTTGAACAGCTCGCCATCCAAGCGGCTGTATCTGGCACGTATGAGGACGCCTACCTTGCCTGCCTCATGAACCCGCTCATTCAAGACGAGAAACGGATCGACCCGCTTCTTAAAGAGCTGTTCACAGCGCACGAGGCGTACCTACCCCAATTCAAGAAGGAGGTTTACTCATGAACAAGTTTATTGAAATCGCGGGACGCATTGGGTCCCAAAGGCACTTAGTCGCCATCCGTGACGGATTCGTTTCCGTCATGCCACTCATCATCGTCGGGTCGCTCGCGGTCCTCATCAACAACTTCCCAGCCATCAACATCGGTGGTCTCTCACTCGACTTCGTCGGATCGATGAACAGTATGTTCGGCGAAGGAAACTGGCAAGGGCTCGGCGGTAGCATTTGGAACGCGTCCTTCGCGATACTCGGGCTCCTGATCGCCTTCTCCATCGGGTATAACTTGGCCCGTTCATACGGGATTGACGGGCTCGCGGCGGGGATCTTGTCGCTCGCCTCGTATATCATGCTCGTACCGGTCACTGCTGACTGGGGTCTCAACTTCGCATGGCTCGGCGCACAAGGTCTCTTCGTCGCCATCATCGTATCGATTGTCGTTACAGAAATGTTCCGCTACCTCATCAATACGAAACTGACGATCAAGATGCCAGAAGGTGTACCAGGTGGGGTCACTCGTTCATTCCAAGCGCTCATCCCATCGATGATCATCTTGACGGTCGTCGCAGGATTCCAGCTCTTCATGACGCTCGTCGTCGAACTCAGTGTATTTGAAGTCATCTTTAAAGCGATCCAACAACCGCTCCAAGGATTCGGCGACTCACTCCCGGCTGCCTTGCTCATCGCCTTCTTGAACCACATCCTTTGGTTCTTCGGGCTTCACGGGACGAACATCATCGGCTCGGTCATCGAACCGGTCTATCTCCCGCTCATCGAGCAAAACTTGGCTGCCTTCCAAGCTGGAACGTCAGCGTTTGATGTACCATACACGGTCACAAAACCGTTCTTGGATGCGTTCGTCTTCATGGGTGGATCGGGTACGACGTTCGCGCTCTTACTCGCGATCTTCATCGTCGTCCGCAAACAACGGAATCACCCGTATCACCAAGTGGCAAAACTGTCGACACCAGCCAGTCTCTTTAACATCAACGAACCGGTCATCTTCGGTCTTCCAATTGTATTGAACCCGATCATGCTCGTACCGTTCATCTTAGTGCCGGTCACGCTCACCATCGTCTCTTATGTCGCGCTCTCGACAGGCATGGTTCCGAAGACAGTCGCCATCGTCCCTTGGACAACGCCACCAATCATCAGTGGCTATTTGGTAACGGGCGGTAGCGTTCGCGGCGTCTTGCTCCAAATCGTCAACTTGTCGATTGCGACAGCGATGTATATTCCATTCGTCATGGCAGGAGCGAAGGCGATGACAGCCGAAATCAATAAAAATAAAGCTGCTACTGAGGAAGGAGAAAAGATTTCGTGAAAACCGAAACCATCCAAGAACTCTCGTTTATGATTATCTTACATGCCGGAAATGCACGCTCATCTGCATTCGAGGCTATCGTTGCCGCGAAACGCGGTGAAGCGGACGAAGCGGCGGCAAAGTTGAAAGAAGCCGACGCAGCCTTCTTGGACGCACACAAGCTACAAACGGAGCTGTTACAAGAAGAGGCACGGGGGACGACGAGCGACATGAGCGTCCTCCTCGTCCACGCGCAAGACCACCTCATGACGGCGATGACCGTGAAAGAGCTCGCCGTCGAAATGATTGACATGATCACCCGTTTGAATCGATTGGAGGAAACGACATGAACATCTTACTCGTCTGCTCGGCAGGAATGTCGACATCGATCTTAGTGGAAAAAATGCGGAAGGAAGCTGCCGCACGCGGACTCGACGCATCCATTGACGCGATTCCAGAGTCGCGCTTGAAAGAACAGTCGAACGTCGACGTCATTTTGATCGGACCTCAAGTCCGCTATCTCGAAGGGAAAATCAAGTCGTCCGTCGACGTACCGGTCGCGGTCATCGACAACATGGCGTACGGGATGATGAAAGGTGACCTGGTCCTCGACCAGGCACTCGGTCTCGTCAATGCCTAAAACGTTCGTCTTGGTCAACGCTGATGATTTCGGATTGACGACAGGTGTGAACGCCGGCACCTTGGAGAGTCATCTGAATGGAATCGTCAATTCGGCGACGATGATCATGAACGGGTATGCCGTCGAGGAAGCGGTCCGACTCGCGAAACAACATCCGTCGCTCCGTGTCGGGGTCCATCTCGTCCTGTCTTGGGGCAAACCGCTCGCTGACACGAGTGCTCCCCTCACGAAAGAAGATGGCACGTTCCGCTACACGAGCCGTTTCTTGACTGAAGACTCGCCTGACCCGGAACTCGTCTATCTGGAGTGGAAAGCCCAAATCGAGGCGTTCCTTGCGACAGGACTTCCGCTCGACCATCTCGACAGCCACCATCACATTCACGGTTGGCCGGTCCTGCACGACGTCATCATTCGTCTCGCTGAAGAATACGACACGACGTTTCGGGCCTTAACGACGCTCGGGTCACGCCGAGACTTGTGGGTGACCGAACGGTTCAGTGATCAGTTCTATGCGGACGGCGTCTCTCATGCGACGCTCGACGCCATCGAACCAGGTGAATCCATCGAAGTGATGGTCCATCCGGCCGACCTCGATGATCGTCTTCCAAGCGTCACGTCTTACCTCGAGCCACGCCTCCTCGAAAAACAGGTGTTGGTCGACTATGAACGCCCCGACTGGTGGGCATGACAAAAGCGGGTTCCCTTTCACGGGGACCCGCTTTTTCATAGGTCGAATGCTTGTTGAATCTGTGCCGCTGTCTCTTCCGGACTTAAGTTCGTGTTATCGATCCGAAGATAATGCTCGAAGTCTAATTCCCCCGGACGTGAGTTCAATCGGTACATCGTCGCCGTCTGTTTCAGTTCCGCCTCGGACCAGGCGATGTCGCGCTTCGACGGTTTATGGGTGAGGCGGTTCTCCGTCGTGTTGCGCGCGAGCCGCTCCTCCATCTCGGCCTCGAGCTCAACGTAATAGATGTCCGCCCCATGTGACTCGAACAAATCCGTCACCTTCTTCACGTAATCCCAGTCCTCCTGCATGTCAAACGCCCAGACGAACGTGAAAATCATGCCGGATAAATCACTCTTGGCGACCGCTTCGAACAGTTCTTGACGAAAGTGTTGGACAAGTCGCTTCCCTTCCGGCGTCCCGTAATTGAAGAATGGTCCGACGAGGTCGATTGTCATATGGTTATGGAATAATTTCAGCTCGGTCTTGTCGGCGAGCGCCTGCCCGACCGTCATCTTGCCGACGGCTTGTGGACCAAATAAGATGATGAATTTCATGAGATGAGCCCCTTTGTGTCTGTTCATTTCATTCATCATACTAAAGCTGGCGCCGATTTTCATGCGATTGACCAATTTTTCCAATTCATCATGTGATAAACTTCCCTTTTTTATGTATGTATTAGATTTTAAGTGAACGGGAAAATATAGACCATCGATGGTCCGTCTTGTTCAAAGGGGGCACGCTTATGCCGAAAGATCCTCAGCTCGAACGTTTTGTATTACGTGTCTCGGTGTTCGCTTCTCTATTCTTCGCCATTTCTGGAATCATTGTCGGTTACTATCTCTCCTCTGCCTTTATCCTATTCGACGGAATCTACTCGTTCTTGAGCGTCATCATGAGTTGGATCTCTCTGCGAGCCGGGGTATTCATGCTGACGGCAGATAAACGATTCCCGTTCGGTAAAAGTACGATCGAACCGTTTATCATCCTGTTTCAATACGGGGTGCTGCTCTATGTCATCGTCACCGCCTTCCTCGGAGCAATCGAGGATATTCGCGGTGGGGGGAATGAACTTGTGCTCGGAGGGGCACTCGTCTATTTGGCCATCAGCGCCGCATTGACCTATGGAATCTTTCGGTATTTACGAACGTTTCAGTTGAAGGCGAGCTCTGGCCTCGTCAGTGCCGAGATTGTGCAGTGGCGACTCAGCTTCGTCTTGACGGGTGGGGCGCTCGTCGGATACTTGATTGCCCAAGTGCTCGTCTGGTTGTCCTTCGAGGCCATCTCGCCCTATGTGGACCCAGTCATGTTACTTCTCATCACGATGTGGTTGGTCAAGACACCGCTTATTGAGATGTGGACAGCCATCAAAGAGTTGATTGGGATGAACACGGAGACTCCTTATAGTAAACAGATCACGCTGACCATCCTACAAGTCGCCCATCAATACGACGTCAACAAGACATACGTCCGCACGACAAAGTCTGGGAATCTATTATTTATCGAGATTGATCTCGTCGTCCCGACCACTTATCGATACGACAAGATTGCCGATCAGGACATGATTCGTCAAAAGATGGAGGATGCTTTGGCTTTCTTACCTTATGAGAAATGGTTGACGATTTCGTTCACACACGACAACCGATGGGCAGAATAAAGGCGGATGACAACTGTCACCCGCCTGTTCCTCATCCTTCAAATGCCCGACGCAGCACTTCTTCTTCCTCTGCATTTCCGAGATTCCGATGCACCACTCGCGCCACCTCGATGTTGAGCTCCTCTTTTAAGAGGCTGGCGCTCCGCTCTTGCCCGATGATGACAATCTTGCTCCAATGATGTTTCTTCCGTAGTGATCGAATCTCGCCAGCGATTTCACGATAGAATCGTTGGATTTGTTTTTCTTTTCGACTGTCGAATTGATCGACTTGACTACTTGAAGCAGCGTTTTGTCTCGACCCACGTCCCTGATACCTGCGCCACTCATCCGAATTCAAATCGAGTTCATAGACCGTGACGTCTTCGACCTCACCGAGTCTCGTATCATAGACGGTGATCGCATCCATCTGCGGAAGCAAGATGCCGGTATTCGGGAACTCGGCATCTAATTTTTCAATTTGATCGAGGACCGGTTCTTTTCCATAGTGAAACTCATTGTCGACATCGAGTTGAAGGAAATGAAGTTCGAACAATCCGTCGTTCCCTTCCGCGAATAAGACGATGCTTCGCAACAGTTTATGTTCATTATGTTTAATCTCTTGTTCGGTCCGTTCCCTCACCCCTTTGAACGCCTTCACCAATGCCTCATCCCCGCTCGCTTCGACTTCTTGTTCGAGCCGGCGCAACTCATTCTTCAAATGAATCTCCCATTTATCCCGCTCACTCGGCTTGGTGCTCAAGTAAAGACTGAGCACCCCTGCTTCTGCATTATGAAGTTTCTTGATCTTTCCAAGTTCAGTTGATAATGCCATCGTAACTCCTCCTTAATAGATAAACGCAGCGAGTATCCCTGTGATAAAGACGGATGTGATGGTGACCGTTGAAAATCCAGCAACAATCATTTTCGGTAAAATCTCATCTTCAATGATATGCACCTCCTCTTCCGTTTCGCCGATATTTTTCGCCGCCTCCTCACTTAAGATGAGCGTCCCTGGGAAACCGTATAACGCCGTCAATCCGATTGCCATCGACATCTCTTTTGAATAGCCGAGGAATCGCCCGGCGAGGAACGCGAATAAGAGAAGTCCGGTCACCCCGAACGCAAATGCGATGGTGATTGGGACAATCAAGTCGAACAGGTCGCTCGGAGACAACGTGGCGAGCGGTCCGAAGATGATGAGCAAAATTGCAATCATAATCAGCCCATATGCATCGATTCCGTTCAAGGCGTTCGCTTTCAGCACTTTGAAGCGACGTAAGATGATCCCTAAGATCAAGGCGATCACGAACGTGTTCAAGTAGCCGTTCGTCCACCCGCTGATGACGGTCGCAATCAACACGACGCATCCCATGACGAATAGCGTTCCTGCCGTCGTATGGAAAGGGGCCGGCAAGATCGAGTCATCTGTCTCATCATGGACGACCGCATGCTCTTTCGGTGTGGCGAGTGTTCCATCCCGATAGGCGGTCTGAATCCGACGCGCTTCTTTTCTCAAAATGATGGACGTGAGCGGAAAGCCGATTAAACCTTGAGTCGCTGCAATCAGTACCGGGAACACGGCGACCGACACAAGACCCGCGTTGATGGCGGCGTCTTGAACGAGAATGATGGAGATGGTTCCGCCGCTGATGGCTGCAATGCCACTCAAGATATAGTTCGTATCGAGAAAAATCTGTCCAAACGCGTACATGAAGACGGCAATCCCTACCACAGCAGAAACCCCGATCACGAACGTTTTCCATTGACGTTTGAATTCATCTAGGCTGATAAGCGTTCCTAGATGGACAATGACGAGTCCAACGACCGTCTGACCGAGTGCTAACAACGAAGACGACGGTAACAAATCTTCCGGGAACAGCCCAGATTTAAACCCGACGAGAAAAATGACGGACGCCACAAATAAAGAAGATAAGAGAGCTTTCGTTTTTTTGGCGACGTAATCACTAATCGTCCAAATCAGCATAACAATCGTAAAGGCGAGTAAGGAGTTCATGCGCGAAATCCCCTTTCTGGATTCAAACACGTGGTTGATAACTAAATCCTAGACCGTGTACGTCTGCGACATTGTAGACAATCATGAACGACTGTTTGTCGATGGCATTGACGGCTTTGAGTGCTGTCTGATACTCGCTCCGCGTCAACACGATCATCAACATCTCTCGATCTTTCCCTTGAAATCCTCCTCTGACATCAAACACGGTAATGCCTCGGTCGACTTCTCGATAGAGCGCTTGTTTGATGTCATCGAGATGAGACTCACTCATAATAAAGATTGCTTTCTTCCGATCGAGCCCGAGTTCGATATACGCCATGACGGCCGATGTCAAAATAATCGAGGAGATGGCGAAAAGGAACGACTCGACCCCAAATACGAACACACTCGATACGACGATGAGGGCGTCCGTCAAAAAGAATCCGATTGCCGTATTCAATCCCGTATATTTGTGCAAGATTAACGGCGGAATCGTGGTCCCCCCACTCGAAGCCCCGATTCGATAGAGCATCGCGACGGCAACGGCGAACAAGATGCTACCGAAGACGACCGAGAAGAAGCGATCTGACGTGACCATATACTTCGGAATGACCGCGAGCGCAATCGGTAAAAACAGACTACCGAGTAAAGTGTTATAAAACACTTTCTTCCCAAGAAAGACGAATGTCAGGATGAGCAAGAGTCCGTTTAGAACCGAGACGACAATCGAACGATCGATATCAAGGACTTCCTCTAACAGAATCCCAATCCCGGTCACACCGCCTGCGGCGATGTCGTGAGGACCTAAAAATAGATTGATGGCCAACCCGATGACGATGATGGCAGCGAGAATCACCGCGATATCACTTATTCTTTTTCGCATCACAATCCCTTCCTCTCACGAGCGGAACGTCTGCATCGTTTCAATGACCCGTAAGACAAAAGAGACACTATCTTCTAATTCTTTGATTGGAATCGATTCATCGATGGTATGAATGGCTTCATATCCAATCGAGACATTCAGCGCCACTTTCCCGGACTCGTTGAACACGTTCGCATCACTTCCTCCGCCACTATGCTCGTAGCGGACTTCAAACGAGTGATCCGTCAATGCTTTCGCCACGTGTTGAACGAACGGTTCATCTTCTGAAAACCGATAGCTCCGAATCATCTGTTCTGTTTTGATGTCGACCGTCCCACCATGATTTGAAGCTGCCTGTTCAAATGCAAGAATCATGTGCTTCACCTGGTCCACACACGCCTCATGATCAAGTGACCTCGCCTCCCCGACTAACGTCACCTGCTCCATGACGACATTACTCCCCGTTCCTCCAGAGATTTTTCCGATATTCGCCGTCGTCTTTTCTGAGATTCTACCGAGTTTCATGTTTTGAATGGCGTCCGAAGCAATGAGGAGTGCAGAGATTCCTTTTTCCGGTTCAAGTCCCGCATGGGCAGCTCTTCCGTGAATGTCGACTTGAAGACTAAACATGCTCGGGGAACTCAAGATGATACCGCCGACCGACCCACCATTGTCAAGAATCAGTCCATGTGTTGCTTGAATCGTCGACATATCAAGCGCTTTGGCACCAAGCAATCCAACTTCCTCGCCAGGGGTAAAGACAAGCTCGATTGGTCCGTGTCGAGCGCCTTCACTCTGCAAGCGCTCCACGACTTCGAGCATGATGGCAATTCCCGCTTTGTCATCGGCCGCCAGAATCGTCTCCCCTTCAGAAAAAACGATATCATCCCGGATGATTGGAACGATTCCTTTCCCCGGAGACACCGTATCGATATGAGCCGATAAAAATAACGGTTCGATTGAAGAATCTCCCTTTAGACGAGCAATCAGATTGTTTGATCCAAGACCGGTCCGATCTTTCGAATCATCTTCATCGATTTCAAGACCCATGCGGGCACATCGTTCTTTTAGTTCATCTAAAAACGGACCTTCTGCATAGGATTCTGAATCGATTCGCACGAGATCCATAAACGTTTCCGTCACTCGGGATGACATCTCAATCATTCCTTTCGATTGGTGATTTCGACGATTTACGTAACTGATACAACTTTTGAAGGTTAAGGAATGTGACTTTTAACACGGCGTAGAAAGGAACAGCAAGCAACATACCGACGATACCGGCTAATCGACCTGCGACGAGTAAGACCAAGGTAATCGTGATGGGATGGACCCGTAGCGACTTCCCTTGTACAAGAGGAGAGATGACATTGGCATCTAATTGTTGAATGATGGTAATCGCGACAATGACATAGATCGCTTTGACCGGTTCATCGATGAACGCGATCAAGACGGCTGGAGCGGCCCCGAGAAAAGGACCGAAATAAGGAATGATATTCGTAGCAAAAATAAAGATACCGAGCGGCAAGAAGAACGGGACATCGAGTAACCAGAGTGCAATCGTCGCAAAGAAGCCGACGAACGTACAGACGATCAACTGGGCTCGAACGTATCGTTTGATTGTTTCATGCATGTCATGAAGGATTTGACGGGCATCTTGTTCATAAGTTCTTGGGACCCAGCGCACAATCGCACTCGCCAGTTTTCCTCCATCAATCAGCATAAACACATATAAGAACAAGGCGATAAACAGGGTGAACAATCCCGAGATGATAAACGCGAGGACACGACCGAGTGACCCGGCTACACTTCCAATTACTGCACCGACCGTATCCGTCAATTGACGAATCCACGTATCAATGGAGGTCTCATTTTGATTGATATAGTTCTGAAACCACGTATATTCTTCCAAGGCTCGATACAAGTTCACAAGTTGCCGATAACTCGCTTCTGCCACCCGAGGAAAGGCATCGAGGAGAGCGAAGAGTTGACGAGTCAAGATTGGACCGAGGGTGATCACAAACAAGACAGCGAGAAGGAGTAAGAACAAGAGAATGATGAGAATCGCAAACGATCGTCGCTTTAACCTACTTTCGAGCCAATCGACGAATCCGACAGTGAGATAGAATAGGACTCCTGCGATTAGAAATGGCGTGAGAACTGTGGCAAAAAAGATTCCAAGTGGGTAAAAGATAAATTCGACTTGTTTCAACATAAAAAGAATCGTTAAGATGAGCAACACCCAAATCCCGTTACGAAAGGCCGGGGTGAGCCAGAAGGGTTGCATGGCATGTCTCCTTTCATGGAATCTTACCTACTTTTTTCCCCGATTCCTAAAAATCATTCTTTCACAGGAAAAACAACACAATTCATCCGAACACCTTCCAAAATATTTGTTTACCTCTTTCCAAATGAAGGAATAAGCATAGCATCGAACTTTATAGAAAGAAGGTGCCCCCGTGACTTGTCCCCACTGCGGAAAGAAGACACGATCGAAAACGGTTTGTCCGACGTGTGGCCGCCGCTCACGTCGCACGATTTGGTTATTTGCCGTCCCATTCGCTATCGCACTCATTGCCTTTGTCACCTTCATTGGAAACGCCTATTTCACGGACATGTTGCGTTCGACCGACTCGCTCGCTGATCAGGTCAACTTGCCGATCGGGGAAGAGACGGTATCCGCTGACGAAGCGACACCGGTCGACTTCGCCGCCTTACAGGATAGCCTCTTCACCGTCAGTTACGGGACAGGATTTTTGGTGAGCTCACGCGATGTCGTGACGGCTGCCTCGAATGTGGCTGGGTTGACGAATATCATCATGTACCATGACGGTGAGGCCGTCTCCGGCACCGTCGTCGGTCGGACGAAGCTCATCGCCGTCATTCGAATCGAAGAGACGGAGAACACACCATACACACTCACGCAAGCGATTGCCGCAGAGGACGAGACGTTGACAACGTTGACGATGCAAGAACGCATCAACGGTACGGTCACCTTCGCCGAGAACGGCTATAGCCGAAACTTTGAATTACCTCGTCATGCGTATGGCAGTCCGCTCCTTTCAGCATCCGGGCGAGTCGTCGCCATCCATTTGCGTGGGATCGCCTTGCCGACCGCATTATTTGAACAAGACATCCGTACGTTCATCGCAAAAGATGCACCGGCACCGCCACCCATCGAACTCGCACCGGTCGAACCAATCAAACCGGATTTGAACGAAGAACCGGTCGTCGTTCCAGAAGCACCACCTATTCCCGAGGCGCAACCGGACATCCCGCCGGCCACTGAACCGGAAGTTCCAGTTGAGGAAGAAGTCGAAGAGGAGGTTGTGGAAGAGCCCGAACCGACGACACCGGAAGTGACGCCGGAAGAACCTGCGGAACCGCCGAGTGAACCAGAAGAACCGACGGACCCACCGGAAACGGAAGAGCCGATTGAAGACGATCCCCCGGTAACCGAGCCGGAGGAACCGACCGAACCGGAAGAGCCAACGGAGCCGGAAGAACCGACGACGCTCGAACCAAACGGGGATGAGGACTCCATCGTCGAAGACGATCCGGACACTGAAGAAAACATAAATGAAGAAGAAAACGACACAAGCACCCCATCTGAATGATGGAGTGCTTGTTATTCGTCACGTGTGAAACGTCGTTGGAGATTGCCGAGCACCGCTCCTAATCCGAGTAATAGAATCGACAGCGCCCAAAACGGGAGTGCGTCTTGCAACAACCAGACGACGAGGGCACTGAAGCCGACGACAGCTCCAAGCCATAAAAAGTTCCGTTGTCCCATGTCATTCACCTCGTCCTCATCATAACACATCGACCCGATGCGCCGTCGCTTGCGGTGGCAAGGAGCGTGTCAACCGTTCATCATGCTCGACTCGAACCTGTTGCCCGACGAGAAGCGGTGTCTCGTCCAAAAGAGGTCTCGCTACATGAAACACGATGCCATCGAACGGCTCCGCCTCCCGCTTAGGCGTGACGCGGATTTTTTCCTCCATCACCTCTGCGACATATCCAGTGAACGTCGCCATGCCTTCCCCCTCCTTTCCATCTCTTACTTTCCATTTCCCGTTTTTGTAAAAGATGCTACTCGACTGTGACAAGAACAAGTATAATAGAGCGACACCAGTACTTGTGAGGAGGACACCCTATGACACAAACGATCGATTTACACACCCCAGAGTTCCAGCGCACGTTCCTTGAGATGATGCTCCTCGCAGAATTAACAGAAGCTTATAACGCTGAAGCCATCAATGATATGGCGACACGGGGCGAGACCGCGTTCCCGGACGACCCATTCTTCCCGGCGATGCGCGCTTATCCATACATTCGAGAAGGTGACACCGAGTCGGCCAAACCGTGGCTTGAGAAAGCGAGCGCACTCGGCGATCACTACATTCTTCATATGTTGAAAGGATTCGTCAGTGAAGATACCGGGTTCACGTTCGAAGCGGAACAACACTTTCTCCGTGGCGTCGAACGCTATCCGGATGTTCCAATCATGCATCGCGCCCTTGCCGTCCACTACTTCGACCGCAAGTTCCATGGCGAGGCCGGTCTTCATATCATGAACTATGTCCGACTTGCCGGATTTGGTCCGGACACCGTCCCGATGTTGCTCGAATTTTTCCAAGTGTATGACGACATTCCGCTCGATATGGTCGATGAGCTGATGAAGACGGCGAGCGGTTACTTAACATTAAACCCGCATGACCCGCATGCCCATTCCTTATACGCGTCTATGTGTAGCCATCGTTTCGCTGCACTGACGACCGAGTTGAAGGATGATGACCCGCTTACCGATGAGATGATTTGGATGCTCCTTGAAGTCGAGAATCACGGGATGTGGAGTGCGACCTATGACCGCAGTGAAGAGCGGATGTTCCGCCATATGTTCGCGGAATACGTCGACAACGTCATTCTTCCGAACACGTCACAGTTTTATGTATGGCGCCTTCGGTTACGTTACTTGACACGTCGCCTGACACACCGCTTCACGGGTGGCTACTCTGTACCGACATCCTAAAAAAACATCACGCCAACACGGCGTGATGTTTTTGTTTATCCAGCATACGGTTTAATCGGTCCACGTAGGCTGAACGAATAATCTTCCGGGTCGACAATGCCGACGACTTCGTCCCCTTCGAGCAATTCATACAGAAATTCTGCCATCTCGCGCGCCGTATGATACTTCGCGACGTTTTCACTGTAGTCGAATCCTTCCGTATCGCGCGCCCGGTCCGCGAAACTCGTCTCCGTCGCGGCCGGTGCCAGTACTTTCGCCCGAAGCTTGGCACCATTCTGCTTCAACTCTTGCGCGAGCCCTTCCGTATACGCACTGACGAAGAACTTCGTCGCACAATATGTGACCGAGTTCGGGACGATTCGATATCCTCCGACAGATGACACGTTCAACAGTTGTGCCCCTTCGACGTCATGATAATCTCGAACGTATAGACTCGATAAGACGGTGAGTGCCTCGATATTCAAACGAATCATGTTCTCGATTTTACCGAGGTCGACGTCCTTGATGAGATCTGCATCCCCGAATCCTGCGTTGTTGATCCACGTCTCGATGTCGAGGTCCGCAAGCGATTCATATAATCCGTACACGTTCTCGCTATATGATAGGTCGGTCGATTTGATGATGACGTCACTGTCCGACGAGATGGATTTGATTTCATCGCGTAACGACTCCAACTCTTCTTTTCGTCTTGCGACGAGCACGAGCGACTTTCCTTTTTCAGCTAAAAGTTTCGCTGTCTCATACCCGATACCTGAACTGGCTCCTGTAATGACCGTATACTTCATATAATCCACTCCTTTTTGTCGTTTACCTTGTTGTTCATTCCCCACTTTCTTCATCGCGAATCGTTCCGATGTGAACGAAAAGCCCTGACTCCGAAGAGGCAGGACTTTCATTTTATGTCGTGAACTTTCCAATCAGCGTCTGCAGGTCACTCGTCATATTGCCGAGCGACTCGGCGACCCCGTTCAACTCTTGAATCATCGCGAGTTGAGCATCAGCTGTCTCACCGACCGTACGCATCGTGTCGGCCATCCCTTCACTGTCTTGTGACATTTGAAGAGAGGACGTCGCGACTTGTTTCGTCGTCTCCGCAATCTCGTGCGAGGCGATGCGGATATGTGACGTATTGTCGACTGATGTCTCGAGCTGACTGACAATCTGTTCGAACGCGCGTGTCGCTCGTTCAAGCAACAACGTGTTCGTCTCGACGCGTTTCGCACTGACGACGTGTTGGTCGAGAACGGCGTTCGACTGTGCCTGAATCGACTCGATTAACCCAGCGATTTGTGTCGCCGACTGTTTCGACTGCTCGGCAAGCTTACGTACTTCTTCTGCGACGACGGCGAATCCTTTTCCTTGTTCACCGGCACGTGCCGCCTCGATGGCCGCGTTCAATGCCAATAAGTTCGTCTGATCCGTGATGGATTGGATGACCTCGGTGATGAGTGCGATCTCGTCAGACTGTTGCTTCAGTGCCGAAATCGATTCTCCCGTCAGACGTGTCTCCCGCTCCAAAGCGAGTACCTCGTCTTTCGCCTGAGCCATCGTCGCACCACCTTCTTCGGCGAGCATCAAACTCTGTGACACGTCATCGTCAATCGAGCCGATGGACCCGGCAATCCGACCGATGCCTTCATCGGCAGCAGCCACCGCTTGCGACGTCCCTGTCGCTTCTTTCGCCTGCGCGACCGTCTCTTCTACGATTCGGTCGATGAGACGTGTCGTTTCCTCCGTCTGCGACGCCATCTCTTCCGTGCTCGCATAGAGTTCTTCCGATTGTGCCGTGATTTCCTGCGCGTTTTGGGTGACACGGTCAATCAGTTCACGTAAGTTGCCTTTCATGCGGTTGAAGCCGGTCATCAATTGTCCGATTTCATCTTGTGTGAGCGCCTGAAGATCCTCACGTGTCAAATCTCCTTCCGCCACAACGTCCACTTCTTTCGCTAAGAAACGGAGCGGTGCCGTCACCATGTGGCTGATTGCATATCCGGCGCCCATCGTCAGGATAAAACTGACGACGGCGATGACGACCGAGTACCAGAAGGCACGCTGACTCGCTTCTTGGAGCTCCGTTTGCATCGCAAACATCTTCTCTTCGGTCTCGGTCTGCAATGCGTCACCGGTCGATGCGATCGACTTTGTCACGTCCGGCATGAGACGGAGCGTCAAACGATCGATTGCTTCTTGATCTTTTGAGTCAATCGCCGTGATGGCTTGTGTCGCCAACTCGTCATATCCAGTCGCATATTCGAGTAACGCTTCAAATTCTTTTCGTTCGGACTCGTTGTCCGCGAGTTCGATCAACGATTCGATGGCGGCTTTCTTTTCTTCCCCACCCTGGGTGATTTGTTGTTTTCGTTCATCGTCTTGTACGAGCACATACCCACGAACCCCATACGCCTGGCGCACCATCCCGAGCGCCAAGTCGTCCGCTGCTTTCATCTTCATGACATCGTTTGAGATCATCTGTTCATACTGACTCGTCATCCGATCGAGCGTCCACAGATTATAGGCCATCCCGACCAATGTCAGAATCAGGATCAAGCCGACACTTGCCATGATTTTTTTTGATAACGTCCATTTGTTCCACATCTTTTTCACGTACTACGAGGAGTAATCTCCTCTTCCACCTCTTTTTCTCTCTATTTTTATGTATTGCCTTTTCTTTATCGGACACAACAGCCTAATTTGTACCAACAATTTGAAATTCATTTATGTATTGACCTATCTTTTTATTTTTTTGTACTGGGCACAAAAAAAGAACCAGACATCTGCCTGGTTCTGAGACTTGCTTATAGCTTGAATTGCGCCACGCGATTCGAGAGTTCGGTCGCCCGTTTTTCCGTTTCGCCCATCTTCGCCTGAACGTCGTTGAAGCGTTCGACCGAGAGCTGAACTTTCTCTGAGATCGACTGCGTTCCGTCCGCGCCCTCTGTCACGGTCGTCGCCACTTCCTGGATGACCCCAAGAATGTTGTCCGTCATATGGCGAAGTTGAAGCGCATTGCCTTCGAACGTCTTCGCCGTCTCACCGAACACCGTCGCATCCTGTTCATATTGCGTTGCGGCTTCTTCGAGACGATCGTAGTCGGCCATGACTTTCGTGTTGAGGAACGTCAACATATCTTCCGAGCTCGTGTTGAGTCGTTCGACCGAATCGATGACCGTGTTCGATACGTCACGAATCTCGTTGACCGTCTGACGTGAGTTTTCCGCCAATTTGCGAATCTCGGATGCGACGACCGCGAAGCCGCGACCCGCTTCCCCTGCCCGTGCCGCTTCAATCGATGCGTTCAAGGCGAGTAAGTTCGTCTGGTCGGCAATCGCTAAAATGGCCGTCGTCAAGACGCGAATCTCTTCAACTGACTGTGCCCCTTTGATGGCTTCCGCGAGCTCGACTTGTTTCTTCTCGATAATCGCCACTGCTTCTGTTTTCGAGACGACGGCTTGTTCACGCATTTGGTGAGCCCGTGTCTCGACACGATTTGCTGTTTCGGCACTCTCATTGGATAAGTCGACGATTGAATCGATTGAACTTCCCATCTCGGTCGTCGAAGCACTCATTTCTTGTGAAGAGGCTGCCGTTTCTTCCATCCCGGCCGTCAATTCTTCGACCGTACCCGACGTCTCTTCCATATAGTGACTGAGTCGTGTCACTTCGGCGGATACGTCTTTTGAAGACGAGAGGACGACTTTCGCCGTCTCGTCGACATCAATCATGATCTCACGAAGTGTGGCGAGGAACGTGTTGAACGAACGACTGACTTGTGCGATCTCGTCGTTCGACGTGACCGGAATCGTCATCGTTAAGTCGCCACCTTGTGTCGCGAGTTCATCAAAGCGTGTCTGGAGCGTTTGCATCGGTCGAATAATCGAGCGTAACAGGCTGAGTCCGAGGAATAAGAGAATCACCACGGCCCCGACCGTCACGGCAATCAATGCCATGAGAGACTGCATGAATTCACGCTCCATGTCCTGACCGACACGTTGAGATCCTTCTGAGTTGTAGTCGACCAGATCTGCTAGTTTTTGTGTGAAGTTCTCATATGTAGACTTGGACTGTGCATCATAGTATGAGCGAGCCATGCCCGTGTTACCGGTCGAGCTGAACGTCAACATGTTGTCCGAGACGCGTTGATACATCTCCCATTGACGCGAGAAATTCGTAAAGAGTTCCTTGTCCACCTCACCGGAAGCCGTTTTTTCATACTTCGGTGCAATCGTGTTGATTTCGTCACGAATCTCTTTCATTCGTGTCATCAGTTCTTCTTTTTGAGCCGCATCCTCCGTCACGATGTGATCGAGTTCGAGCGTGCGGTAGTTCGCAGCGAGCGTATTAAGTTCGTGCGCGTAATCGAGCCCTTTGTTCCAGTTGTTGACGATGTCGTCCGCTTGACGGTTCGCGTCACTCATTGAAAACAGCGCGTAGCCGCCGACGCCAATGACTAGGACGAGTGAGATGAGGACGAGTCCCCATAACTTTTGACGAATCGTCAAATTCTTCCCAACGTTCGCTCCGAAAGATGTCGTGCGTTCACGCTTCTCTCCGCGTTTCCACTTGAGTGTCGGTTTCCACGTCCATGTCGGTTTTCGTTTGATCCGGCTCAGTGCCTTAGACCATGTTGATTTCCATGCCATCTATGTATTCCCCTCTCAATCATGCAGTGTTTCCTATACTATCGACAATTTTCAGAAAATAATGAAGAGGATTGACCAAACTTAAAAAAGGTGACTCAAACTGCAAGAGTCACCTTCAAATTATTCAATACACAGATTTGGTTGTTTGATTCGTTCGATTCGCAGGTGTCACGACTTTGAATGTCAGTTTCGTGCCACGTCGCTGCGTTCCGATATAGAGGTTGGTCGTCGTCGAGCCGATGGACTTTTTGGCGACCAACTTACTGCCGTTGTAGACGTACAGCGTGCCATACGGGACGTTCGTACGCACCGCTACCGATTTTGTCGTCGAACGGATGGTCCCCGTGCTGATTGTTGGACGGATACCTGATTTGACGACAACCGATTTCGCGTCACGATGAATTCCCGACTTCGCCTCGAAATAGAGCTTCGTTCCAGCACGTGGACGGCTGAACGTGAGCGTATACGACCCACTCGCATTCGATTTCGTCGTCGCGATGACTTTTGAACCGTTCTTTAGCGTCACGGTCGCATTCGGTAACGTCTTCCCGACCCGTTTCGTCTGTTCGTCCGTCAACGTCACCGATGG
The DNA here is from genome assembly GCF_000023045.1 of Exiguobacterium sp. AT1b. Classification (GTDB taxonomy): domain Bacteria; phylum Bacillota; class Bacilli; order Exiguobacteriales; family Exiguobacteriaceae; genus Exiguobacterium. The sequence goes on from NC_012673.1 coordinate 1,128,997, forward strand.
GATCGTCGCACTTGGTAGCTTATATGTGAGCGTCTTTTTCTTTGACCCGTATGAGGATTCGATCATAACCGTCGTTCCAGGTTTTGCCGAAATATGATACCGGTTCGTCCCGACAACGCGAGTATAGAGCACGACTCCGTTCGAGATGAAATTGATGTCGGTATTTGGGTCGTGTGCCAACGTGAACGTCGCGGATGTCGACGTGAGGAGCACATCCTTCACCGTCAATACTTTCGGTGTGTCACTTGTCACTTTTTTCTCTAACGTTTGAGTAAGTTCAGGACGAAAACTCGCAACGAGTTTGATCGTCTGGCCTTCGCGAAGCGGTTCTTTCAAAGTGATGACGTTGAGACCTTTTGTCAGGCGTTTCGCTGACTCAGCTCTTCCGTTGCGTGAAACAGCGAGCATCGGGTCTAACTTGTCATTATAGACAGTGATTGTCGTGTCACCTGTTTTCGGTAGTTTTGTCCACGTGAAAGATGGCATTGGATAGTCTTTCGTGACGTAGACCATCTCGTAAGGACGTTCTTGTCCAAGGACACGGAAAAAGATTCGGTATGACCAAGGTTGATCAGAACGGTATGTCGTCAATTGCGCCACACCATGTTCATCCGCTTGAACTTCTCTCACTTCAAATGCTGTTTTCGAATTTAATTGTCTTACTTCCACTTTTGCGTGAGGTTCTGTCTGGATAGAGACCCCTTCTATTCGAGTGTCTGTCAGAACTTTTGTCGGATTATTGATTACCGGTTGTCCAAGTATAAATTTCTTTTTGACAGACGCTTCCGTTGCTTGACGGTAATCCCACGCATCAGAAACATATAGCTCGATTGTTTGATTTCCTTCAATGATTCCACTCGAGAGCGTGAAGCGCCCTGTCTCGTCTGCTTGAACGGGACTCGAACACGTAGCAAACGACGCTTTTTCACACGAAAGATATACGGTCGCATTCGGTGCTGTCATTCCGGTAATCTCACCGACTGCTCCGTATTCGAACGAGGTGTCGATTTGAAGTGGAAGTTGTTTGACCGGTTTGTAAGATTTCCAATGGTCCAACATGGCGAAGCTGACCTTAGCGGAGAACAATTGATCAAATGATGGAATCGTATAGCCTTCTGCGAACGGTTGTGCCGACTCGACTTGTGTCACATCCGTCGGCAATTCGGCAACAGGCACCTTATGTTCGGTCCCATTAACGGTTGTGATGGTCGCCATGAGTTGATACGCATGATTCAGCCACGTATGCCCTTCTTCCGAGTTGCCAGTAGCTTTTAACCACGTATACATTTCTTTCGGCTTTTGCCCGAAACGTTCAATTGGCAACAACCACTGGTCGTCTTGTACGAAGTATCCATTCTCGATTAAATCGAACTCGCTATTCGTGTTGCGCGTGCGCAAGCTCGTCTCCGTGATGCGATTTTCCGTTAAATCAATCGTGACCATCGAATCATCAAACGTCACACCATAGTAGAGCCCATCGTGATAGACCAGTGACGTGATATCATAATGAATCTGCCTGTTCAAATTGAGTGTTTGAATCGTTCGGGTTGCGAAATCGTAGACGTATAAATGATTAGAGCCTTTCATGAAGAGTCGATCGGTCTTCGACTCAAAATCGATGGATAACGATTCATTTGGAAACGTCGTTTTTCCTAGTTCCTCTCCCGTCTCGAGTGAGAGGTGTGTGATTGACTTGTCGGACGTATTGAATGCAATCAATTCATCAAGGTTCGTCCCTAATATGAGACGTTGTCCTGAAATGAGCGGGTACGTCCTTTTGACCGTTCCTTTCAGATCCGTCAACGCCCACTCGTTTTTGTACGAATCACGCCAGAGCATCACGTCTCGGCTAGCATCATATGATACGAGATCCGCCCGATGTGGTGATTCCAAGGAGTCGATTCGAGACGTCGTCCCGTCTCGCTGGACACGGATGAGGGGTTGATCATATTGGGGAACGGCAATCCATTCCTGTCTGTCTAGACTCGCAATCCACGAACGGACGCCTCCGTAGCTCCCCTCGTCACCAGATGAATGCGTCGTTAAGTTTCCGGGAAAATCGATGACGACGGTGGACTGATTGCTCGGGTCATGGAGTCGCGTCTTCCCGTCCTGATAATCTAAATAAAATGGTGATCGCGGGATCACTTTAATCGTTTCTTCAAGTTTCGTCCCGACCTCGATGACAGAAGCAGCCCACGCCTCCTGCCTTGGCACCATAAGCAACAACATCATCAGCGTGATGGTATATAAATATCGTTTCAACTTTTTACAAACCCTTCCTTAATTTATTTATTTTTTGCTCCTTTTAATATAATTGTTAATTATGATTTTTGAAAGATAATTATGTAAATAAAAAGAAGCATCGCGATGGCGATGCTTCTCGACCTTACTTCTCACTCAATACCGTCTGCGTACCTTCAATCATCTTGATTTCGGTCCACTCCATCACGTTCTTCGCGAGCGGATCGTTGGCGACCATGAAGTCAGCAAGCGCTTCTACTTTTTGGGTGTCGACCGGTTGTTTCACGTTGTTCAAGCGGAAGCGTACGACCTTATGGAATGCATCTAAAAATGAGATTTCAAGTTTTGTGTCAGTCATGGGTGATTCTCCTCCTTAGGGTATGGGTTAGACTAAATCGTATTCACGGACGATGCCGAGGTCTGCTTCCTCTTGAATGACGAGGTCGATCAAGAGACGACCGAACGCGTCAATCGTATCTGCCGTCAGATTGGCACGAATCGGACCGAACCGTTGTGCTTTTTTCGTCGGTTTTGCTGTTTGTACGTCATGATGCGTCGTCAAAACGAACGTTGCTTTCTTCTCTGTTAAGACAGCCATGGGGGATGGCTCCTTTCAATAGGGGATTAGGTTTCTGATACGGTCGAGGTATCCATTCGTTCGAGCAGCTGGATCATGCGATCGAGCTTCGTCTCAATCCGATGAAGCAAATAGAGCGAGACGACGATGGGGAACCCCAGATTGGAGATGAGTTCGGGCCAACTCATGTGACCACCTGCTCATCGTGCCGAGGATTGGCAGCGGGACGAGTACGGTTCTTCATAAGTCCTCCCTGTTAATACACTAGAAATTCTTGGGCCACGACGTAGTTGGCGGATTCCACATCAATCAGTGCCTTAATCAAGTCACCAAACTGTTTCATCCGCGCCTCATCCATCCGACTTCCAAGCGGTCCATAGCGAACGAGTTGCTTTTTCTCTTTGCCGTCGAGTTGTCGCCGGGTGTCCAAATAAAGCATCGTCGCTGTTTCTCGATATGCTGCCATCTGTCTCACCTCCTTCGCCCTTATTAACCGCTTTCAAGAAGAAAGTGCTCATTCTATTTTTCTATAACAATAAGTGACGATAGTCCCAAACTTTCTGAATTTTTATTCATTTTTCAAATATTGACTGCTTTTCTTGAGTTTTCATACCAATTAGGGTATCTTAATCTTCGGCAGACAACGTTCAAAAATACGTCAAAAGTCCCACGAATCATTTCCCCTCTTTGAAAAAACTGTAAGTTAAAATCTTGTAAATGGGGTACGATACGTAGGAGGACATTTTTGAAATGACCCGTCCGTCTTGAAGAAGGAGATCTATCATATGAACAGCCTAGACATCGCAAGTATCACTTCAATTCCTTCCGCTCAACACGACTTCGACCAAGCCGACCTGACGTTTTCAGCGACCGAATGGGATACATACCGGCCGGAACAAGGAAAACCAATTTCGTATAAAGAGCAACATTTGATTGTCTATCCGCTCAAAGAATTGAGCCGTGCCTTTAGTGTGGCCGGCATCCCACGCAGCCAACAGCAATTGATCAAGTGGGAGACTGATGGCGTCTTGCCGCCGACCCCGTTCACGTTCGGTCGGAAGCGATTCTATACGGAAAATCAGATTCGTACCATTGTCGACATCGCATTGGAATGCGGATTGCGCCCACGAACGCACGTCAAAAAGACGAACTTCTCCGAATTGGCGCATCATGAACTAACGTACATATTAAAACTCGAACTAAACGCCTACGAGGCGCCTGTCATCTGAACAGGCAAAAGCCATCCGCCATGAAGGTCATGACGAATGGCTTTTTTACTCACTTTTTCGAAATCGACTGCGGCACGTCCGCACGGGACACTTCCTCATATGAGGTGACCGTGTCTCCATCCTTCACATAGAGACGTAAATACGCCCCTTCCCGAAGTTTGTTTGCGGCCGTGAAGGTAACTTCCTTCGACTTCCCGTCTGACGTGAAAGCTGGTTGCGTGTATACGTATCGCTTCATCACTTCACCGTTCTCGAGTGTCGTCTCTTCCACATCGGACACCGCTTCTACTTTGACGAACAGGGTATCCTTCCCAATTCGATTCCAATCCACCTGAGTGACTCCGACCACTACTAAAATCAAAACCATTGCAATTCCAATCCATTTTTTCATATTTTTCTCTCCTTACCGAACCGCCGTCATAAAGCGACGAACTGTGATGCCATAATAGACCGCATAAATGGACGTATAGACGCCCATCCATACGAGAACCGGTATCGTGAAATTCATGCTCAACAAGTTTGAAAACGCGATGAGCGCCACAGTCGCATGCAGAATCCCTAGCGCGAATGGGGCGAGAAACACGACGAGGATTTGTTGGCGCACCGTCCGGCGCACGTCCCGATCGGATATGCCAATTTTCTGTAATATCGTATACTTCGCCCGGTCATCTTCTGCCTCCGTCATCGTCTTGAAGTAGATGACGCTACCTGTCGCGACGAGGAAGACGAGCCCAAGGAATGTCCCGACAAAGAGAAGCGCCCCGTTCATCGCCATCGTCTCGGCATACACGTCCGGTGCACTTGAGAACGCTTCGAGCCCGAGTTCCGCTAGACGTTCGGACTGGTCGCGCTGATTTTTGAACGATTCCGTGAGGGTGACGTGATATGTCTCGCTCGGTTCCGTCATCGTCTTGAACATGTCGTCGACCACAACGAGGAACGACCCGCCGAACGTCATCACGTTGAGCGGCGACTCTTCAAGACGCGTCGACACGTCAACCGTCTGTCCTGACAGTTCGACCGATTCGAGATTTTCCGAGTAACGTTCGTCATAGAACGGGTCGACCCATACGACCTCACCCTGTTTGAACGGAGCCGGCTCTGCCACGCCGAGACCTTGCAGAAGATGGCGGTATGTCGACTCATCGATGACCCCGAGCTCACGCTCTCCGTACTGTGCTTCCGTCCGAATCGTCTTTTGCTCGACGCTTGATTCGAACGTCGCTCCGTTCACCTCAACCGCCTCCCCTTTCCAGGCATACGTGTAAGGTGTATATGAGGCGACATTCTCTTCCGCGTAATAGTAGACGCTGAAGATGGCACCGCCGGCCGTGATTGCCGTCGCGCTGATGATGCTGATCAACGTGAGCGTCTTCGCGTTCCCGCGAATGCGATAGAGGAGCTGTGATGTCGTCAACAAATTGAGCCGTTTCCACGACCAATGCTCCTTCCCTTTTAACCACGTTAATCCGAAAATCAAGACACTATGGAAGAGAAGCGCCGACCCGATGACACTCAATCCGATGATGAGCAGCGGCATCGCGAGTCCAAGCGTTTTCCAAAGTGAGGACGTCATCAAATCTTGAAGGGCGAGCCAGTACGCCACTCCAATGGTGAGGATGCCCGTGAGCGCGACCCAACCTTTCGCCGTCGGAACCCCTTCCCCACTCTTATCCGCATGGAACAGGTCAATCAACTTGAAGCGATAGATGACCCGGTAGCCTTGGAATGAAGTGAACAGGAAAATCGCAAGAAAGACGAGGAACGTCTCGATGAATGCCGACGCCGAGAAAGCGAATCCGATGTTCAAGTCACTGTCCATGAGACGCATCAATAATTGGAGAAGCGCGTTCGCCCCGAAAATTCCGAGAATGATCCCGATGACCAAGGACACCGCTCCGATGACGATGTTCTCGAACAAGAGCAAGAGTCCAATCTGTTTCTTCCGGACCCCGAGTAATGAGTAGAGCCCGACCTCTCGCTTACGTCCTCTCAAAAAGAAGGCGTTCGAGTAGGCGATGAAGAGGGCGACGAACAACATCAAAATGAACGTCGACGTGCTCATCAACCCGCTGATCTTCTTCGATGTTTCCGCAAGCGCACTGATCTCATGGCTGTGCTTCAGTGTCGCGAACGTGAAGTAGATGACGATGGAAAAGATGGTCGTCCCGACATAGAGTGCGTATCGCGACAGATTCCGTACGACGTTTTTCTTAGCGAGCTCAAATAGCGTCATCGACCGCACCGCCTTTCGCGAGCTCCTCGAGGATTGATTGGTAGAATGCGTCTCGTGAGGCGTTGCCGCGAATGAGTTCTTTCTTCAACTGTCCGTCTTGAATATAGAGGACTCGGCGGCAAAAACTTGCGGCGAAGGCGTCATGCGTCACCATCATGATGGTCGTCTCCGCTTCATTCAACCGAGCGAGGGTATCTAAGAGATCGGTCGCCGACTTCGAGTCGAGCGCACCAGTCGGTTCATCGGCAAAGATGAGTTTCGGGTCCGAGATGAGCGCCCGACTAACGGCCGTCCGTTGTTTCTGTCCACCTGAGATTTGGTACGGGTACTGATCGAGAATCCCTTCGAGTCCGAATCGTTTCGCCAACCGCTCGACCTTTGCGCGTGTCTCGTGAACCGGCGTCTTCGAGACGGCGAGCGGGAGCAACATGTTTTCCCGGACCGTCAATGAATCGAGCAAGTTATAGTCCTGAAAGATGAATCCGAGATGATCACGCCGGAAATCGGCGAGCGCCTCCTCATTCATCGACGCAATGTCATCGCCTTCGACTAAAATCTCACCCGCCGTCGGAGTATCGATTGTCGCGAGAACGTTGAGTAACGTCGACTTCCCAGCCCCGGACGGTCCCATGATTCCAACGAACTCCCCATGCTCAATGGTAAAGGAGACGTCATCGAGCGCTCGGAACGTCGCGTCCCCTCTCCCATATGTTTTTTGAATCGCTTTTACTTGTAATAATGTTTCCATGTTCAGCACCTCTTTCTGTCCCTTACATTACGCCCCCTGTCTTAACTCCAACTCACGCGTACCTTACAAAATCCTTACATGATATGCTTAGAACGAGGTGATGACGATGGAACAGCCACGGATTCTCATCGTGGATGATGAACAAGATTTATGTACGTTGATTCAACGCGCGCTTGAAAAGGAAGGATTTCATGAGATTCGGACCGCTCATACGTTGAAGGACGGATTTGATGTCTTCGAAACGTTCCGCCCACACTTGGCAATCTTAGACGTCATGTTGCCGGACGGGGAAGGCTATCAGCTCTGCCAACAGATGCGGGCGCAGTCCAATATCCCGATCCTCTTCCTATCTGCCAAATCGGAAGAAGTCGACAAACTGCTCGGCCTTGCCATCGGTGGAGATGACTACATCACGAAGCCGTTCAGCCCAAAAGAAGTGGCATTCCGCGTAAAGGCACAGCTTCGACGAGTGTCGATGATGGAAGCTCCGGTGGCCGAGACGACGACCGTCGGCCCCTTTCAAATGAATGAAGACGAGACGGAAGTGTATGTGAACGGGGAACGATTGGAGTTGACGGCTAAAGAAGTCGGTCTCCTCGCCTGCTTTTTACGCAACCCGAACCGGATTCTCAGCAAAGAGACGCTCTTCACGCAAGTGTGGGGCGAGTCGTTCTTCGGGTCGGACAACACCGTCATGGTCCACATCCGACGTCTCCGTGAAAAAGTCGAACCGAATCCATCCGAGCCGACTTATATCAAGACGGTCAAGGGACTTGGCTATCGGTTGACGGTATAAAGGAGCGATCATGATGAAATGGAAACTGACCGGTCGCTATTTGTTGTCAATCCTCCTCATTGTGGCGCTCGTTGTCTTCTTAAACATTACGATTTTGTTCGGGCTCCTCGTCAATGACCGGACGGGACTTGACGATGTGGAAAGCAACTCGGGCGAGACCTTTACCCGAAACTTCAGTACGTATCTTTCACTCGAGGATGGCGAACCGGTCGTGTCAGAAGCGGGGCGCGAGGCCCTTCGCCAATCGGGTGCATTCGTCCGCTTTTTAGATGAGACGGGACGAGTCGTCAGCGAGGTCGACGCTCCAAGCGGATTACCGGACGCCTATTCTCCGATTGAGTTGATTCAAATCTATAAATACATGGATGACGACCTCCGACTCTACTTCATCGGGGAATATGAATCGTACAGTTATCTCATCGGTGTGCCGGAGGCAAGTGAACGTCGAATACTCTTTATGTTAGACGAACAGGCGGTTCTTTCGTATATCACGAAGGCGTTCCTCTGGATACTTGTTGTCGATTTGCTCGTCGCCGCTTTGATCGGTGTATTGTTCAGCTCACGATTGACGCGCCCCGTCTACCGCTTGACCGAGCGTATTCAACAACTGAAGCAACGCGACTTCTCGACCGCTGAACCGAAGCAATCTGGGATTTATCGCCCTGTCTTCCACGACTTGAATGCCGTCTCACAGACACTCAAAACGTATGAACGTCAGCGTGCAGAACTCGATGACCGGCGGAAAGAGTGGATGAGCAACGTATCACACGACTTGAAGACCCCGCTCGCCTCCATCCAAGGGTACGCCGAACTGCTCGACGATGATTCGCTCGACGACACCGAGCGCAGACAATACGTACATGTGATCGAGCGTCAGGCTAAGTATATGAAGGAACTGCTCGACGATTTCAATTTGACGATGCGTCTGCAGCACGACGACTTCCCGCTTACCCTCGAAGAGACAAACCTCGAGCCGTTCGTCCGTGAGCTCGTGATTGACGTATTGAACGATTCTCGTTTCGGCGAACGCCACATCGAGTTTGAGGCCACTCAAGCAGCGACCGTCTCGCTCGATCGGCACTTTATGAAGCGGGCCTTGCTCAACTTCTTGTATAACGCCCTTCTCCATAACGACGAGTCGGTGCAGGTGACAGTCCACATCGAGGGTGACATCGTGACGATTGGAGATGATGGACATGGGATTGCTGAATCCGAATTGCCCTATATCTTTGAACGCTATTACCGGGGCACGAATACAGACGACGCACGCGGAAGTGGTCTCGGCATGGCCATCTCACGGGACATCATCGAAGCCCACGGCGGGAAGGTCGAAGTCGACAGTGCACCGGGACACGGCACTTCGATTCGAATCACATTCATGCCATAACAAAAGGGACGCTCAGGCGTCCCTTGTCTGTGTCGTATAGTCAGCAATCCATGTTTCTAGTTCTTCAAGCGGTAACGGTCTAGAGAAATAATACCCCTGCATCTCGTCACAGCCGAGTTCGCGTAACGCGTTCCACTGTTCAAGCGTCTCGACGCCTTCACACACCGTCTTTAAATTCAACCCACGTGCCAGGTCGACAATCGATTCGACGATGACATTGCCCGTCGGATCATTCTCGGTCACTTGAATGAATTGGCGATCAATTTTGATCTCATGAATCGGATAGTGCTTCAAGTAGACGAACGCCGAGAACCCTGTCCCGAAGTCGTCGATTGAGATGGAAAATCCTTCTTCACGGAACGCGACGAAACGATCGATGACATGTTGCTGGTTCTCCATCCCGACGCTCTCCGTGATTTCCAAGGTCAAATAACTCGTACAGACCCCTTCTTCCCGTGCGATTTGGGCAAACTTTTCGACGACCCCTTCGGATAAGAAGTGACGTGCCGATAAGTTGAGGGCGAGCTCATAGCGCTCTCCCCGTTCATGCCAGCGTTTAAGCTGGCGACAAGCCGTCACGAACGCCCATTCCTCCAAATCGATGATGACGCCTGTCGATTCGGCGAGCGGGATGAAGTCGAGCGGTGGCACGAGACCGCGCTCCGGGTGATTCCAACGCATCAATCCTTCGAACCCTTTTAACGATCCCGTGAGCGCATCGATTTTCGGCTGATAGTACAGCAAGAATTCATTCCCTGCCAAGCCACTCCGCAAATTCATCTCCAAGATCAGTCGGTTCGCCGCCTTCGTCCCCATCTCCTCTTCATAGAAGACGATGGCTGCCCGCTGTAGCCCTCGCTCACTCGCCGCGATCCGCGTCCGATGAATCATTTGAAGGGTCGTGAGGTCTTCTTGCTCGACCGCGATAAAGGCACTCACCGTCAAAATGACTTCCAATTCATCTACAATGAACGGATCTCGTACGAGCGCTTCACATAGTTTATCCGCAATCGTGTTCAATTTAATCCGATCGCCATACGGCAACCAGATTGCAAACCCAGACTGAGACAAACGACTCAGTTTCGATTCGTCCACGTATCGGCGCAAGCGGTTGGCCGCCTCACGAACGATTTCATCCGACTTCTCAATCCCGATTGCATCTTCGACCGACCGGAAATCGTCGACTTTTAAATACATCATCGCGCCGAGTTGCTGCGATTGACGCTGACGTTCGGCATCCACTGTCTCGATAAAACCCACGTCTTTCAAGAGACCTGTCAATTCATCGGTATACGCCAGGCGACGAATGTGGGTATCTACGGCCTGCCGGTCCAGCCGGAAGTACAGGATGGCAATGAAGTCCGCAAGTGTACTGACAATCAACTCCTCAAGATAGTTCCACTCCCGAGGCAGAAACGTCTCGCAACAAATCACGCCCTTGGCACGATTGTTCGCATAGATTGGAGCATCCAACATGGAGTACACCCGTTTACCTTCTACGAAATACTCTTTATACAGGTCCTTCACCAACAGATGACTGCGAACGTCCTCAAACGCTAGGATGCGATCTGTCTGAAGCGCATCAAAATAGTCCGGTGCGAGCGCCCGGTGGATCGTCAACTCCGGGTAATGTGTCCCTGATTCGTGAGAATAGGCGACTTGACATGAAATGGATTGATACGATGTGTCAAAATGCCAAATCGACACCGTATCGACCGCCAACATATCGGCGACGATCTCACACATATATCGAATCGCGTCCTGCACCGCTTTCTCGGTGACAATCGGCATTCGTACGAGCTCGAACAGTTTCTCTTGATGTTTACGATATGTTCGGTTTGAAAAGTTCTTCTCGACCATCAGTCTGCTACCTCACCTATTTTAATTTGACCTAATGATAGCACGAATCATCCGATTTAACGTTTTCCAAAATTCAACAGAAAGTCAATACTTCCTCCATTTTTCAAGTGATAAAACAGGGATTTATTCCCACTTCTAAATTATTGACCTCCTTTTTAAGAAAGAGACGCGAATTGACCTTTTGCCCCATTGCTTGCCTATTTCTTTGCACCGTACAATGAACTTGTATTGTTTCACTTGTTGAATTGTTTCGTTCTCACTCTTTGAAAGGATGTGACGCTATGAATCCAAAGTCTGGTCTCACCTATTCATTCGCGGCACTTGCAGCGGTCAGCGTGCTTGCCCACGCAGACGAAGCAGCAGCGGCGAGCACACATACGGTGCGTTCGGGTGATACGTTATGGTCGATCAGTCGGTACTATGATGTGTCCGTTGCGACGATTAAATCGTTGAATAATCTCTCGTCCGATAGCATTCGCGTCGGTCAAAAGCTGAAGCTGACAGGCAATTCATCTGCTACGACAGGTGGTTCCTCGTTGACCACGACGAGCACGAATCGCGTCACGACGACACACGCATTGAACATGCGGGTCGCCGGAGGAACGTGGCATCGCGTCCTCTTGACGATTCCAAAAGGTACGACGCTCACACCAATCCAATCAACTGGATCGTGGACGAAAGTCAGCTATGGCGGACAGACCGGTTGGGTGCATAACGATTATTTGCAAAAGGCATCTATGTCTAGCAGTACCGACAAACCATCAACGGTCACACCGAGCTCGGCTACAGCTCAAACGAAAGCCAACTTGAATCTGCGTTCGTCGAAGTCGACGAAGACGACCGTATTGCTCACGATTCCAAAAGGCAAGACCGTGACCGTCTTATCTGTTGAAGGGTCATGGTCGAAAGTGAAGTACGGGTCGAAAACAGGATATGTCGCCAATACATATTTAACGACATCAGGAGCGGCGACACCGACAACACCGAGTACAGGACAATCGATCAATCAACAATTCACTACGACGGCAAACTTGAACGTTCGACAAGGTGCAGGCGTCGGTTATCCGCTCGTCACGACCATCCCGAACGGAACCGTCGTCAAAGCGACGAAACAGTCGGGCAGCTGGTACTATGTCACGTATAATGGGAAGTCCGGATACGTGAGCGCCGGTTACTTGAAGCAGACGTCCACGACACCGAGCAACCCGGCTCCGAACGAAGGCGATGCCGGTGCTGGTAATGCGGCTGTCGATTATATCGTCAACACACCGTCCTTGAACGTACGTTCGAGCGCATCGACGAGTGCGACCATCATCGGGAGTGTCAAAGCCGGACAGACGTTGCGCGTCGTCCAGTCATCGAAGGGATGGCTTCAGATTTATTACGGGAATACGGTCGGATTTGTCGCCTCGGCTTATGTGAAAACCGTCCCGAAAGGTTCGACAGACGGTCCGTCTTGGGTCGAAGGTTCTTACGATGCGAACTCGTATTACACGTACTATCCGACATCGATTCGGTCACAGGCGAACGAGTCGAGCAGCACGGTCGGTTCGACACTGCGTGGAGAACTATTGAACGTGATCGGAGAGACGGCGACCCACTATCGCCTCGCATCAGGATTCGTCGCAAAATCAGCCGTCACGGAAATCAAAGGGCAAAGCGCTCAGTCGACACGGCTTTCAACTATTGACGTGGCAAAACGCTACGTTGGAACACCGTACGTGTGGGCATCGTCTAGTCCGGCAAACGGTGGATTCGATTGTTCAGGACTCATCTATTATGTATTCAATCAATCCGGCGTCAGCATCCCACGGACGAACGTGGCCAATTATTGGGGTGGCGCTTATTTCGGACCGCAATTGCCTAAGTCGTTCGTTCCCCAGGCGGGTGACCTCGTCTTCTTCGAGAACACCTATATTGCCGGACCGTCGCACATGGGCATCATGATCAATTCTGATACGTTCATCCATGCCGGTTCATCTGGATTAGGATACAACCAAATCAGTAAAGAACCGTATTGGCAGTCACGCTTAATCGGTTATAAGCGACCGTGACTTTGGTCACGCCAAAAAACCCGACGAAAGTCGGGTTTTTCTTTCGTTTTGCAGGATTTTCATCGCCTGACCCGAATTCGGAAGTATGATGAAGGAAAAAGGAGGTGCCGGATGGGCCAACCCCGTTTTGCTAAAATTCCATACCGTACCTACACGATGGCGCTCGCGGTCGCTTGTCTCATCGGTGTCCTGTTGTTCGGACTCGGAACGAGTTTTTATTGGCATGAAAAACAAGAAGCCATTGACCAGACGATTACGAACTTGAATCAGGCGGCAGACCTGGCTGGCGTCGAAGCGTATGTGACACTGTTCGAGGCGGCGACCCGATATGAGGAACAGTCAAATCAGACGTCGTCATTCCTGTCCACGCCTTACAAAGAACGTGCACTCCAATACAATGAGCGGTTATTGAACGACTTTGAGGACGGTGTGAACGAACGGGAACGCGAGACGCTCGAGACGTTCTCAAACGAGTTGAATCAAATTCTGGAGACCGAACAGTTTGAAGAGGTCCCGACCGACGTCATCAGTTCCATCAATCGACGCTGGCTATATCAAGCACTCGAGCAGACGAATCAATCGAATGCGGCATACGAGTTGACGGATGCCATCATGCGGATGCAGTCGATGCTCATGCGAAACCGTGACGCACTCTTCCGTGAACCGATTGATGCGGACCAACTTGAAAGTAGCGTGGACATGATCGTCGGTGAGGCGACACTCATCCAAACCATCCTTGCGTCAAACCCAGAGCTACAGACGAAAGCAATCATCGACGTGGCGGATAGCGGTCGATCGTTTGCGAATATGGCGAATCGCGAAGCTTCTCTAGAAGCCCGTTACGTCAACTCAACGAACGTCTATGAGGATGCCTATGGTGCCCTTCGTTCCGTCCGCTCGAATTCTGAGACGATGCTACGGGAAGAAAGTAAGCATTATCAAGTCCTGGCCACCACCTCATTCGTGATGACGTTGCTGTTATCGCTCGGACTCCTATTCCTGCTCTACTATACACGCAATCGCTACAATCACGACTTGGCGCATCTCAAGGCTCGCGCACTCGCTATCGATCCAAGCCTCGAACCGGTCGAGACCATGTTTCCGAAGACACATGACTTCCGAGGTATCGAGGACGAGTTACGCGAGATTGCCGCGAGTGTCCATTCGACCGTTCACGAACTGGAGAATCGTTCACAAGACCTCGTACGTTATCATGAGCGCTGGTCGTCCCTCTTCTCCGAGACGGGACTCGCTATCGCCCTCATGGATGACTCGTATAACTTGATTGAGCGCAACGAAATGTTCCGGCAGTTTTTCGGTGATCGAAACTTATATGAGATCAACCAATTGTTCACCGAGACGGGTCGCCGCCTGTTCGAGCAAGCACTCGAGGGCGTGACCGACCAAGGGACGAGCGCCCAGTTCATCATCCACCTAAAAGGCGAGCATCTCCGTTACTTGAACGTGAAGCTGACACCGCTCAAGCGTGAGGAAAAGTTGACGTATTACCTCATCGTCGAAGATGAGACGGATCGGGTCGAACGGGAACGGAAGGTCGACCGCCTCGTCCGGTTCGACTTGGCGACCAATCTGTATAACGAATATGGCTTTATCCGCAAGTGGGAGAAGCAAGAGATTGACGGCGCATTCGTCCTCATCCGGATTCATGACTATCATCATCTCGTCGATTGGTACGACCCGGCGTACGCCGACCTGCTCATGATCGAGTTTGCGCGAGCCGTCGAGTCCCGTCTTTCGAAATATGCCCAACATCTCTTCGGTCGATATCGCGATGACACGTTCATGCTGTATGTCCGAGGCTTCTCATACGAGGATGAGCATGAGCTGTTGGAGCTGTTCCCGACGGAAGTGACGATCAACCATAAACGTCAAAACGTGCATATTCAAATCGGGGCGACCGAGACGGAAGGGGCATACAACGACTGTCTGTTCAAGGCGATGAAGGCGTTACAACACGCAAAAGAGACACGTACCCCGTCGGTTTGGTACGACTCCGAGATTTTAGCTCAGATGCAACTCGCCGCACTCATTGAACAAGCGCTCCCGGACGCCATCCGCAGAGGTGACTTGACCGTCGCCTATCAACCGCAAGTCGAGTTGAAAACCGGTCGTGTCGTCGGGGCAGAGGTGCTCGCGCGTTGGACACACCCGGACATCGGGGTCATCCCACCGAACGAGTTCATTCGCGTCGCGGAACGGTCCGATCAAATCCTATGGCTGTCGCATAATATTCTCGACCAGACGATCGCGCAGCTCGTCGCGTGGCAAGGAACTGCATTTGAAGACATCTCCTTGTCGTTCAACTTGTCGGCCCATTCGGTCGACCCGTCCATCGTGACGAAGCTTCGGGATTCGATCGAGGTCTATCCATGGCTACCGGATCGGTTGAAGATTGAATTGACCGAGTCGTCGGATATCATGTCGTATGCGAGCGAGCTCGAACGATTAGAAGACATCGCCGACCTCGGCTATTGTCTCTCGATTGACGACTTCGGGACCGGCTACGCCTCATTCGAAGCGATTTGGCATCTACCAATTCAAGAAGTGAAGATTGACCGGATGTACGTGAGTGGGAAGGCGAAAGAAAGTACGTCCTTCTTACGCGCCGTTTCCCGGTTCGCGAACGAGCAACAGTTGACCGCTCTCGCCGAAGGGATCGAGACCGAGAGCGACCTGTCACGGATGCTTCGTGAAGGGGTCGAGCTCGGTCAAGGCTTCTATTTCTCACCCGCTCTGGATGCGGCTTCATTTGAATCATGGGTCAACACAAAGGGACACTCGCGTTGAGTGTCCCTTTTTTCAGCGTGCACGAATGTCTTCATATAACTGCCTCGTCGCTTCTGCCGAGGCCAGATTCAGATAAATCGGTTCTTCCGACCAATCGAGTCGAATGACCGGCTCGACATCACGGTCGATGAAGAGGAGGACATCCTCCCCTGCCTCCGTCCGAAAATTCCCGGTCAGACGTGATCCCGTGTCTGCTCCGTTCGTCCGACGCGCGATTTCCGGCAACGTCGTCCACGCCACGTCTTCCACCTCATCAAACGGGACCTCACGACCATAACTGCCTTCGATCACGATCGCTTCATCCGTCACGGTCACCTCAGTCGGTTGACTGAACCAAAATAGGAGTGCCGGTACACCGACGAGTAAGACGACGGAGACGATGATGATCGGGATGAGACGTTTCTTTCCGCCCGGTCTCAAGCGTCCCGATTCGTCATAAATATTGCCGTCATAGCGCTGCATTCGCCAGAGCATCCCGACAATGAAGACCATCAAAACGAGAAAGAACGGTTCGAGCGGAACGTCCAATTCAAATTCTTCGATGAGCGCGATGAGGATAAAAATTGCCCCAATCCCATAACACATCCAGGCGACGAGACGCGCCACTTTTTGAATGTTCACCCGTTCCCGCTTCTCACGCGACATCGTATTGTAGCCTGAAATCAAATCGTGCCATCCGAGACGATCCACTGCGAAACCAAGTGCGATGACGATGACAGCAGCCAATATAAGAATCCACATGTGCCTCACCTCCTCTTCTTTCTATACGTCATGAGTCACGCAAAAGATTCATCCCACACAAAAACAGGACCGCCTACATGAGCGGTCCTGAACAGGTTTAGTTTGAAGTCGGTGTGTTCGACGGACGTTGCATCCGTCCGATTCCTTCGTACGACACAGCGCCTGGATCGCGTACGAACTTCCATGCGTTCCGTGCATCGATCAATCGACGCTGGCGCATGCCGCTGAAAGCATCCGGTGCCAAATTCACGATCTCGTCCCATTCTGTGACGAGAATGGCATAATCGGCTCCCTTCAGCGCCTCTTCGACGGTCGTCGCTTGTGGGTAGTCCCACGTCGCAATCGGGTCATACCCAATGACGTCCACGTTACGGGCCACCATATGGTGAGCGAGGAGAATCGACGGGGCATCCCGCATATCGTCCGTTCCCGGTTTGAATGCCAAACCAAGGATAGCCACGCGCATGTTCGGTTCAACGTTCAATTTCGAGAGCACGTACTCGATTTGCGTCTCATTCACTTTCGCTGCCGCGCGGATGACACGTAGGTCGATTTCGTTCTCACTTGCGACGTGAAGAAGTGCGTTCATATCTTTCGGGAAACACGAACCTCCGTATCCGATGCCCGCGTTCAAGAACGAACGTCCGATTCGTGGGTCGAGTCCCATCCCGTCCGCAATCGTCGAAATGTCAGCGCCAGCTTGATCGGCTAGACGCGACAAGTCGTTCATGAAGCTGATTTTCGTGGCCAAAAAGGCGTTCGAGGCGTATTTGATGAGTTCTGCGTTGATCGGTGTCGTACAGATGAGCGGAACGCCAAGGCGTCCATAGATGCCTGCCAACTCTTCTGCGACTTCGAGGTTTTCACACCCGATGACGACCCGGTGTGGTTTCATGACATCTGCGAGCGCGCGTCCTTCTTGTAAAAATTCCGGTACGATCGCAAACGTATGAGAGGGATACATGATGTTCAGTAAATCTGTCGTGCCGGGTGGGACCGAGCTACGAATGACGATTTTATGCTTCGTGTTTAGTTCCGACAAGACTGCTTCGATATAAGATAAGTCACAGCTTCCATCCGACTTGCTCGGTGTCCCGACGGCAAGAATCAAATAGTCGACCTGCTCCGTATCGGCGATTCGGCTTGTCAGGGTGATTTGATCGGCGTGCTCTTGCAACACCTCTGCCATGCCTGGTTCATGGAATGGCGGATGTCCACTCATGAGAAGACGCAACTTCTCTTCGTCCGCTTCCACTCCGATGACGTGATGACCGGCTTTTGCCAAACCACAAAGTGTAGCCAATCCAACGTATCCTAAACCAATAATTCCAAATTTCACATCAGTTCCTCCTTCAATCATCTTTTATAAGCGTACCGAAACACGCCCAAGAAGTGAAGCTTCTAACACTCTCTGGATGTTCTTTGCTATAATGAGTCAAAATGATGGGTGAAAGGACAAACCGCATGGGCTTAATCGCTTTCTTCTTAGTGACATTGTTCGTATATTTTTGGCTTCCGGTCCGGGGGGGACTGAAAACCTTTTTGCTAGTCTTGATCATGGTGAGCGGATGGCTTTCCATTTTTGAACTCGTTTCGATTCTCGAAGCCCGTCCATGGGTCATCGCGCCAATTCTGGTCATCGTTGGATCTGTGATTTGGAAAGTACAGCGTGATCGGAAACGAGAGCTCAAGAAAAGTGTTTGACCTCGGTCAGGCGCTTTTTCTTTTTGTACTATTCTACACAAACCAGAAAGTTCCTTCTTGACGAAAAAAAGAAGCGCTCTTACGCGCTTCTCAAACGTCTTCTCAAGTAAAGGATATAGCCGGTGCTAAGGAGTAGACAAATCCCTACAATCGGCAACGTCATGTCACGATTCAAGAAGCTCGATTGTTGTACGACCGGTTCTTCCACCCTCTCTTGAATGTGAGCCGCCTCCTCGTCCGTGACTTTGAAAGAGTCCGTAAATGACCACGTTCGATTCGTCTCCCGTTCCCTCATTTCGACAAACACCTGATACGTCCCCGGTGCAAGGCGTTCCGTAATCGGGAAACGGAATCCCGTATTCGTATAAGGCGCCATCCTCGCTTCCATCCGGTGCGACATCGTCTTTCCTTCTTCAGATTTGACTCGCATCTCGAGATCGACCTGTCCGCTGATGGAACCCGTCTGATTCGCAATCTGAAATGCGACATGTGGATAGTAGTGATTCGTGTTGACCGAAACGCTCTCCCATTTCGGTTCGTACACGACTTGTTTCGTCGTCGTCGTCAATTTCACACCGATCACATACTCATATTGATTTTGAACACCTACCTGTTCTGGCGTAGTGGAATCTTCCGTCCTCGATACGCGTATCCCGCCAAGCAATACCCCCTCAATCACCTTACCGACCGCGTTTGTTTCAATCTTCACCCGCTTTGCTTCAGACGGCCCGACTTCAATCGTTTGATGAAGGTCATCCACTAAATCGGTAAACGAAACGCCCTCTCGCACCGGTTCGGATTGATCATACACAATCACACCCAGTTCATTCGTATACGCATTTCCGATGTTCAACTCGTAACGTTGACGTTTGTCGAGATGATTGTGAATCACCAGTTCGAGCACGACTGGTTCTGCCGGAGAGACGAACAAGTCGAAATATCCGACTTGTGGATTGAGTTGCTTGGCATGAGGGACGATTTCAACCGAGAAACCGACCTCATCTGTTTGCGCATGAACCGACGAGAGGGTAGCCATCCACGACCAACAAATTATACCGATTCCGATGATCCAAATTCGCTTCATCCCATCACCCTCAATTCACAGGAGGCAACAAGTTCGGCGTCAGCGACCACGTCAGCTTTGACACATGTTGACCGACTTGCATCATGTTATTGGCGACATGTAATTTAACCGAAGCGCCTGCTCCCGTCCAGTGGGCCAGCCAAGTGAATTGACCTGTATTGGCCGCAGCCGACATCACATTGACGTATTGATTATCCGTATTCAGTTGAATGTTACCACTGCTTAACACAGGACTGTCCGTATCGCCAATCGGTGATTTCACCGCTCCTCCATTGAAGGTGAAATAAGCTCCTGGAAGGGAAGGGACGCCTACCTCGCTTGTCCGCTCGAACGGTGTCGCCTTGACGTGTACGGACCAGTTCCCAAACGTCGTCCGCCGGTCTGTGACTTGCACCAACAGACTTCTCGGCAATTTGCTTCCGGTCACTGTCGGCTGCGCCACATATTCAAGTGCCATCGTATCTCGAACGGTATGCGTGCCAAAATACAGATTTGGCGCAAAGTCGAGGGTCAGTTCTGCCGCCGTCGTGTTCACAAACCCATCGTTTGAATCAGGCTGTGGTGAAAAAGGCGCATCCGTAGCAGGGTCATAAATGTCTGGCACCCCGAGTTCCGTGAACTCGATAGTCGCCTCCGTCTCACCGCTCATCGCTGAAACGGTCATCATGTTTCCAAAACATAGCATACTGCTCAACAACATAAGACGTACACGTTTTTTCCTCATTCAGGTTCTCTCCTCTATGGGGCGCTCACTAGTGTCCAGTTGATGGTCGTTTGATACGTTGTCGGTTGAGGCAATTGGGATTGCACGTTCAAAAAAATCCCGTCGGTCGGTCCATACGTCAACGGTGTCGCCTGCTCGGTCATCGTGCCTTCTGCAATCACTTGCACACCTTGCTCTAAGGAAACGATGGTCCCATCTTCTCGCTTGAAGAAGACGGTGTCCGTCAACGTATGTCCTCCTGAAGACGTCAACGGTGTCGCGGTCGCGGTGAGACGCCACGCGTATCCGAGCGCTCGAAGGTGCGAGACGGTCACGGTCATCGCTTGATCTCGGTAAATCTGTTGACCACTCGGACGAATCGATACGCTACCGAAGTCGATTGCAGACGGTACGTTTAACTGAAAGATTGGACCTTCCGTTTCAAGCGTCCACGCATCTCGTCCATCTGAAAGCAGGTCAATCCTCACCAATTCATTTGTCATATGGCCATAAAAGGTATGGGCTTGAGGTGTCCCTAGAGGCAAACGATTCAAGCGAAAACTGAGTTTGAATTGATATTGTTTCGGGTTCAATACGGACACACTGAGCAACTGATTGGCACGGAAATACACCTGCTCCCGAGCCTCATCTACTACCCATTGATTCGTGGCGATGGTTCCCCGATTCACGCCAATCAAGGCAGGAATCTCGTAGCTTCCTGCCAAACTGGATTCGTCGAGATATGGCATCAAAGCGCTCGGAATTTGGAAGATGACGAAACGGTCTTTCAGTAGATTCAAATCGAGGACACCTTGTCCGGTCAACGTCAACTCCACGCGGTCACTGTAGGCTCCGCTCAAGCTGATCTCTGACAGTAAGGAGACTCCGAGCAATCCGTTCGCTTGAATCGAGTCTGTCGTTTCCGTCGGTTCACTCGTTTCAAGGTCATCCGATTCCGCTGTTGAAGCCTCCTCATCCTCCCCTTCCACAGGCACCGGATCTTGCTCGATTTCCGGTGGTTCAGGTACGGGGTCAAGGACAGACAATCCCTCTTCTGATCTCGGTTCTGTGTCCTGACTTGGAGTCGAAGGAGCCGCCTCCGCTCCAGTTGAACTCGGTTCTTGTGCGGGTTCAGATTCAGAGGTCTCCTGCTCGGAGTCAGCCACCGGTACTTCTTCGTCGAGTGGCTCATCCGGGCTGACTTCCTCATCTCCCGGTTCTTCGGTACCACATGCTTCACACTTCGCATGCTCCGTTGCATAGAAGTGCATCGGGTGACTGACGAACAACAAAACAAGGATACACGCTATACACGTTAAGTACTGTTTCCTCATAAGGCCTCCAATTATATAAGACAAAAGGCATCGATTCTATGTATCTTATATCCATTATCAGACAATTCAAACTTTTATTTTGAAATTATTTCTTCTGTTGTATTACGCATGACAAAAAACACCTTCCACAGTAGAAAGGTGTCCGACTCCTCACTTTCGCTATCTTTTCGTTTCACAACACACTCTCCATGACGAGCACATCACCCGTTCGTTCGAGCTCGCTGAAGCCGTGTCGCATGTAGAAGGCAATCGCCCGTTCGTTCGTCGCTTCGACGTGCAAGTGAATCTTCCGTTTGTTCGTCTGGATCGATTCCTCGCATAACGCTTCCAGTAAGGCGTGCCCACTACCGGACGGCGCTTCCGGCAACACGCAAATATGGCTGATGAAGACGATGTCCGTATCCATGTATGCTGCGATTAGCCCGACGAGACGCCCGTCGTTCCAAATTTCATACGACGTCGCCCGTTCGTAGAGCTTCAAAGCGTATGGCTCTAGCGCTACCCGCTCCGACAGCTTGGTCGGGAACAGGTGATCACACGCCTCAAGATGCGCCACATAGTCAGAGACCGTCCCTTGGTCGCGAGTCATCATACGTCCTCCAAAATTGCGACACCAAATCCATGTCGCCCAAACTCGTTCCCGTTATAGAGAAGATAGTGCCGCCCCTCCCACTCGAAGACATGCGGATAACACTCCATGTCCGCGTCCCACCCGTCGGAACTTCGCTCGAATCCGAGCGCCGCATCATCCCGCGTCCAGTCCAACAGATTTTCCGAATAGGCGTAACCTAATCGATATCCGCGTAACGGGTCGGTTCGAAAGCCGAAGGTGTCCCGAAAACAGAAAATCATATGGTAACGTCCGTCCGCCTCGAACACCGTCGGAAGCGCCTGACTCTCGTCCGCGATCACATCCGAAACGATTCTTCCGTGACGCTTGAACGTCTGTCCATCTTCTGATGTGGCGAGCGCAATCTTATACGTCCGTTCCTGGACGCCATCCGGACCCTCTTTCCATGTCGTCCCGTAAATGTAATACATATAGTATTTTTCCCGTGTGACGACAAAAGGGTCGCCGACGAGAAACGGTTCCTCGATGCTCGCCGATAATACCGGTCCGTCTCCGAGCCGTTCGAACGTCTCTCCCTCGTCCCGACTGACAGAGAGTCCAATCCCCGTTTCGACAGCTACCGAGTCACGACGGCTCCAGCCACTCGTATAGCCATAAAGCCCATCACGCGTCCGTGTGACGTGAAATGGGAAGATCCCGTGTTCGTCGAACGTCCCCCGTTTTCCAAGGGGGATGATTTCATCTGTGGACACGTCGATGACGTTGAAATCACGTGTCATGTCCACGTATCGGACGTGGCTCTTGAACATGTCACCGTCCGGTTCACGGGTCGAGAAATAGATGCGCACAAAATCCTCGAAGACGAGCGCCTGAGGGGACTGGGCGAACGAGGAGTACTTCCCGAAAAATCCGTACGGCGCCGGGTCGAAGATGTGTCCGAGTTTTTTCCACTTCATCTCGCTCCCTCCTTGCGCTCCGCGATGCCGAACCCTTCTCGTCCGACTTCATTGCCCAAATAGAGTAAATACCGTTTCCCGTTCAACGTGAACGTGTGGGGGTAGGCGACCATCTCGTCATCGAATCCTGATTCTGTCCGCGAGAACTTCATCACGTCATCGTCACGCGTCCAATGGAGGAAATCCGGAGAAGAGGCATATCCGATTCGATACGTCCGCTCTGGA
The DNA here is from genome assembly GCF_000023045.1 of Exiguobacterium sp. AT1b. GTDB lineage: Bacteria > Bacillota > Bacilli > Exiguobacteriales > Exiguobacteriaceae > Exiguobacterium. The sequence goes on from NC_012673.1 coordinate 1,152,254, forward strand.
TTTTTCCGATAATCGGTCGCGTCCCGGTAACAGAAAAACATATGATAGCGCCCATCTTCATAAAAGACGTCTGGACTAGCCTGCGCCTCATTCGGAAGTACGCTTTCAATCAAATCGCGTCCCGCCTTCACCCACGTGACCCCGTCCTTCGACGTGGCCATCCGAATTTTATACACCGGTTCAGGACGTTCGCCATCCATGATCCACTCTCGTCCGGCGATATAGAACAACACCCACGTGTCATGGAATCGCCGAATCTTCGGTCCGCTCAAGATGAAGGGTTCGTCGAGCGTATACGATAGGATCGGTCCTGGACCGACGCGCTCGAACGTACGTCCGCCGTCTCGACTGATGGCTTTTCCGATATTCACATTAAATGGAACGGACACCGTACGCGTCCAGCCCCCGTAATAGGCATGCACCTCATCCCCGACCTCAATCGCCGAGAACGGATAGACACCAAACTCGTCGAACGTCCCACGTGCACCGAGCTCCAGTATCGGTCGTTCACTCACCCGAAGAATCGAGAAATCCTCTTTTGCGACATCCACATACCCGCTGTGACTGACGTATCGTCCATCGATCGGTTTCGGTCGACAGCTGAAGTAGATCCGCAAATAGGTATCGCGTTCCAACACACAAGGTCCTTGTGCGAACGCATCCATCCAGTCGAGTGATGCGTCTCGCTGAGGGCTGAAGAATAGACGTCGATTGGTCCATTCAAATGATGTGTTCAACGTGTTCATCCCCTTTCCCCTAATCGTTGCGTCATCTATCTCGCCTCATTAGACGAGCGTATAGGCGTGGAGCAATTCACGCACTTTCGTTTTCGAATTGAACATCAAGACATCGATGATGGACAAGTTGGGTGTGAACGGATGACCAAATTGAGCATATTCCACCGCATCCATCTGGATAAAATCAAGCGGCACCCCAGACTCCGCGAAACGCTGTTTGTCATAAAGTTCCTGCCCGCCGATCGCATTGATGTAATGCGAGGTACGCAAATGATGACAAATCTCGAGTACCAGTTGTTCACACTTCAGCGACTTGTCGTAATCGAGCGAGGAGGCGACCAATAACTCCGTATCCATCTCGAGATAGTCACGCACTTCCGTCAATAACGTTTCTAGATAAGTGGCGACATTGCGTTCCTCATTTTTAATGATTCGTTCCACCATCGGCATGACGTCGGCATAACTTGGTGCACGTTGATACGCATGGTGCAATAAGCGCAGTTGATAAGTCTCATGAACCGGATCGAGAATCCGCTCATGCTCACGGATCGTACGTTGTTGTGTCATATGATCGATTTTCAGATGGATCGGTTTGATATGTCCCTCGACCAAAATACGGTTTCGATGAATCCATCCTCGTTTCGCAAATTGCACATGGTCCAAGATGACGAACTGGTCCACCGCGTTCATCAATTGAATATAACCGAGGTATGGGAAGTAGTACGGCTGCATGATCCCTAATTTCATTTGAGCCGCCTCCCTTAACCGAGCTGGAACGAGCGCATGCGAATCAACCACTCCATCAAATGCGGATGTCGCACCATCAAGTAGGGACGTAGCCGCTCTCTCCCGACGAAACGCTCCACATATCGGTCATACCGGGGTGACTTCAGCGCTTGAAAATCTCGTCGGAGCCGATGCAAGCCGACCTCGAACGATAAGCGAGAAATTTCGATTTCTTGATGAAATCTGCCGTCCGTATAGGAATCGAAAGCATCCATCATTCGGATGAATGCCTCCATCCGCTCAATATCGCGCTCCCTGTTTCGTTGACGCCACTTGGTGGTGACCGACCCGGACACACCGAATCGGTATACGCTCATCACCTCAGGCATGTAGTAGGCGTAACCTTTGCTTGCGACGTGCAGTTTGAGCGCGCCGTCGAAGGCGGGCGTATCGCCGATCCAATCTAACAGATCGTCTGTCAGTCCATTCCGGTACAACATGGACATCGTCGGAATGAAGCCGAGTAGCTGTAACTCCCCGGCATGATAGGTCCGCGGCTCCGTCGAGGCATACTTTCTGTTTTCAGGCATCCACGGGATGACGCGCCATCCGGTATGGAGTGTGTCGTCCGTTTCGACATACGCGTCATGAAAACAGAGCGTACAGTCCGGATGGGCTTCCATATAGTCGACTTGTTTCTGCAACTTGTGTGGGTCGGTCCAGTAGTCGTCCCCGTCACAAAGGGCGATGTACTTGCCACGCGCCCTCTCTTCGTTCAACAGATTCACCATGACCCCTTGAGAATATTGGTTTTCCGTTTGATAGATGACCCGAATCCGGTCCGGATGCTGTTCTTCATATTCGCGCACGATGTCCGCCGTCCGATCCGTTGAGGCATCCTCATGAATCAGGATCTCGAAATCAAAATCCGTTTCCTGCATCAAGAATCCTTCAATCGTTTTGGCGATGTACGGTTCGTGGTTATACGTGATGCAGTCGATGCTGACCATCACCATGTCGATCCCCTCCTTTCTCGGGATGATAGAACGACTCAGACTTAGGAAGAATAGATGTCTTGATAATAAGTTTTATACGCTCCCGAAACGATGCGCTCGACCCATTCCGGATGTGACCGGTACCATTCGATTGTCTCTTCGATTCCTTGTTCAAAACTGTAGCGTGGCACCCACCCGAGTTCGTCTTGCATTTTCTTCGCGTCAATGGCATAACGGCGGTCATGGCCAGGGCGATCCGTCACGAATTGGATGCGGTCATCAGGTAAGTCAAACGCTCGTAAAATCGTTCGGACGAGCTCCAGGTTCGTCTTCTCGTTATGTCCCCCGATGTTATAGACTTCTCCGACCTGCCCCTTTTGTCGAACGAGATTGATGGCTTCACAGTGGTCCTGCACATGTAACCAATCCCGGATATGTCCTCCGTCCCCATACACCGGGAGCAGTTGATCGGTCATACAATGGTGCACCATGAGCGGAATCAGTTTCTCGGGGAATTGATACGGACCGTAATTGTTGCTGCAACGGGTGATCTTAATCGGTAAGCCGTACGTCTCATGATAGGAACGAACGAGCAAATCAGACCCGGCCTTCGAGGCGGAATAAGGACTGTTCGGGGCGAGTGGTGTCTTTTCTGTAAAGAACCCCGTCTCCCCGAGCGACCCGTATACCTCATCCGTCGAGACATGGACGAAACAGACGTCATCACGGTATTCTCGACTGTATTTATCGTCCGAATACCGTTTCCAATGCCGCATGGCCGCGTCGAGCAACACTTGTGTGCCCAGGATATTCGTCGAGAGGAACAACTCCGGCTCAAGGATACTTCGGTCGACATGCGATTCCGCCGCAAAATGCACGACTTCGTCAATCTCAAAGAGAGAGAACAGTTCATCAATCGCCGGACGGTCGCGGATGTCTACTTTCCGAAACACGTAGAGCGGATCGTGCTCGAACGCTTGGACGTTCTCTAAATTGCCGGCATAGGTCAACGCGTCGACGTTAAGGATGCGTGACGTTGGATGTTTGTCCCGAAAGTGTTTTATGAAATTTGAACCGATGAACCCGGCTCCGCCAGTCACTAGGATCGTATGCATTGGTCTGTTCTCCTTCCTCTAGAAGCGATATCAAATACTGTCCGTAATCGGTCATCTTGAGCGTCTGACCGATGTCGGCCAATTGCTCTCGCGTGATGAACCCACGACGCCACGCAATTTCCTCCAAACAAGCGATGTAATAGCCTTGCCGTTCCTGCACCGTCTGTACGAAGATGGAGGCTTTGATCATCCCTTCCGGCGTTCCCGTATCGAGCCAGGCCATCCCGCGACCGAACAAGACGACGTTCAACTCGCCTCGTTCCAAATACATTTGATTGATCGACGTGATCTCGAGCTCACCGCGTGGCGACGGCTTCACTTGTTTCGCGAACTCGACAACTTGATTGTCATAAAAGTAAAGCCCCGGTACCGCATAATTGGATTTTGGGACCGCCGGCTTCTCTTCGATGGACAAGACGCGTCGATCCGCATCGAACTCGACGACACCGAATGCCCGTGGGTCCTTGACCGGATATCCGAACACCGTCGCGCCTGACTGTCGCTCTTTCGCATCCTGTAAAAAGCGCGTCAAGTTCGGACCATAGAAGACGTTATCCCCTAAGATGAGGCAAACGGAGTCGTCCCCGATGAACGATTCTCCTAATACGAAGGCATCCGCGAGACCGACCGGACGCTCTTGTACTTGGTACGTAATCGAGATTCCAAGTTGATGCCCGTCACCGAACAGTCGCTCATACCCTGCAATGTCTTTCGGGGTCGAGATCAATAAGATCTCCTTGATGCCGGCGAGCATCAACACCGACATCGGATAATAGATGAGGGGCTTGTCGTAGATTGGCAACAGCTGTTTCGAGACTGCTTTCGTCATCGGGTAGAGACGCGTCCCGTTCCCACCCGCTAGAATGATTCCTTTCATCGTTCATTCCCTCCTTCAAGGATTACGTCACAAATGCGGTCGACCATCTCCATTGTCATGTCCGGATAAAGAGGTAACGTGATCACCCGATCCGAGACGTACGTGGCGTTCGGTACAGATGCGTCGAATGCGTAGCAGGAAAAATCGGTCACGAGCGGATAAAAATACTTCCGGGCGAGAATCCCATGCTGCGCTAAGTATGCCATCATGTCATCGCGTGCCGCTCTCCCTTTCGTGACGAGAACCGGATAGTACGCATAGTTGGACTCGGTCCGTTCATTCCGAAGGTTCAAGCGCAGAAACGAAGCATTCCCTAAACGGGTGTCGTATCGCTCGACCAGACGTTTCCGCTTTTCAATGTCGGCATCGATCCGTGGGAGGTTGCACCGTCCCATCGCCGCCTGAAACTCGTTCATCTTGGCGTTGCCCCCGACCGATTCGACGGATTCTGGTCCGGTGATCCCAAAGTTGACGGCTTGATGAATCGCTTCGACGTAACGGGCATCCCGGAACGTGAGCGCGCCACCCTCAATCGTGTGAAACACTTTTGTCGCATGAAAGCTGAACATCGTCAGGTCGCCGAACGTCGAGACGTCGCGCCCGTCGTGCCGGACACCGAACGCGTGCGCCGCATCGTAGAGGACACGGAGCCCATGGCGTTTCGCGAGTTGTTCGATCGCCTCCACGTCACATACGTTCCCATACACATGAACGGGTAGGATGGCCGTCGTCCGTTCCGTGATCAACGCCTCGATTTTGTTGACGTCGATCGTGTAGTCGACGGGGTTGATGTCACAAAAGACAGGGGTGATCTGTTTTCGGATGAGCGCATGCGTCGTCGAGGCGAACGTGAACGGCGTCGTGATGACCTCACCTGTCAACCCGAGCACATCAATCGCCGTTTCGAGGGCCAGATGACCGTTCGTCAATAAGGAGACGTGCGGGACGTGGAGACGCTGCTCTAACTCTTCTTCTAATGCCCGCACATTCTCGCCACGGTTGCTCAAGTGACGCGATTCCCAAAGGGGACGAATCATCTCGACATACGTATCAAAATCCGGCATACTCGGTCGTGTGACGGGAATGACGGCATCTGTTTCTACATTTGAACCACTCATGGTGAAATCACCCCTTTTCCTTTCGTTCAAGCGAATGCCCGATTTCGTATTTTAATCAGCCACTCCGTTAAATGTGGCTGCTTAATCATCAGGTAAGGTCGGATTCGATCGATTCCGACGAATCGATCGAGATACGCGTCATATCGAGTAGAACGTAACGCATCATACTCTCCTTTCAATCGGCGGAGCCCCACTTCAAAGGAAATCCGGGACAACTCCAGCTCCTGATGGTATTTCCCATCGGTATAGGCATCAAATAAGTTGATGAAACGAATGAACTCCTCATGTCGCTTCACGTCACGTTCGACATTCCCCTCGTTCCAAATGGTCGTCGCCGACCCTTCGACCTCGTAGCGATAGACACTCATCACTTCCGGCATGTAGTAGGCGTATCCCCTGCTCGTGATATACAAGCGAATCGATGCATCTCGCGCCGGCGTCTCTTCGAGCCATCGCGGGGCGTCATGGAAATCGTTCACATACAACATGGACATCGTTGGAACGAACCCGAGTAACTGTAATTCACCGGCGTCATACGTCCGGGGCACGGATGAGGCGAGCTTTCGATTTTCCGGCATCCATGGAATGACGTGCCAGTTCGTGTGGAGCTTTCCACCTGTCTCAACGTACGCATCGTGGAAACAAAGTGTACAGTCCGGATGGGCTTCCATATAGTCGACTTGTTTTTGCAATTTGTACGGGTCGGTCCAGTAATCATCGCCCTCACAAACCGCGATGTATTTGCCGCGTGCCCGCTCCTCGTTCAACCGACCGATGAACACGCCTTTTGAATATTGATTCTCCGTCTGATAGATGACGTTGAATTTTTCAGGATATTTCTGAACGTATTCCCGGATGATGTCTGCCGTCCGATCCGTCGAGGCGTCATCATGGATCAGAATCTCGACCTCGAAGTTCGTGCGCTGTGACAAAAAGCCTTCAATCGCCTGAGCGATGTACTTCTCGTGATTGTATGTGATGCAGTTGATGCTCACCATGACCATGATGAATCCCTCCTTTATGAGACTTCCGCGTCTTGTGCGACAGTGGCTCGATAGGTGTCCGGTTGACTCGCGTCGAACGGCTCGTTCACCCACATCACCGTCACTAAATCTTTCACGCCCGTGTTTTCGATATGATGGACGTAACCTGGCGGAATCTCGATGACTTCAAGCTGTTCTTCACTGACATGGAACGAGATGATCTGATCTTGGTCCATCAACCGGAGCCGAATCACGCCTTCACCGCTGACGACGATGAATTGTTCATGTTTCGACTCATGCCAGTGCTCCCCTTTTGTGATTCCGGGTTTGGCCACGTTAACGGAGACTTGACCACGATCGGGCGTCTTGAACAGTTCTGTAAACGATCCCCGCACGTCCTGATGCATCAAGAGAGGCGTGACCATCCGTTCTTTCGGCAAGTAACTTAAGTACGTGCTGTACAGCTTTTTCGTAAAAGGATCCGATACATCCGGTACCCCTCTAGCCATTCGGACCGCTTCGAACGATTCAATCATTCGGGCAAGGTCGAATAATGTGATCTGGTGTGTTGGGACATCTGGATTGGTGCTTTCTGTTTTATGCAGTGTCTCTATAAATGATGCGACGACGTCATCGACATGGGCGAGCGTCAACACGTGATTGGGATGTGTGACCGTGATCTCCTCTCCTCGTGCAATCTGATAACAAAACGTCGTGACCGCACTATTATAGAATGGTCGCCCCCATTTGCCGAACAGGTTCGGGAGCCGATATATGTGAACCGGTGCCCCGCTCCGTTGACCGTACAGCCGCAAAATGTCCTCCGCTTCTCGTTTACTGTTTCCGTATGGATTGTCTTGAGTCGCTTGAATCGACGAGGCGAAAAAGACGGGGACCGGATTATAGGACAGCAATTCGGTTGCGATCGCCTCGGTCAAGTCGACGTTTCCCGTCGTGAATTCTTCGACTCGTTCGGGACGGTTCACTCCGGCCACATGATAGACGGCGTCCGCTCGACGCAGATAGCTGCTTCGTTCCACGGATGAGGTCGAACGGGTGATCGGGAGGACGAGATGCCCAGCCCGCTCCAAGGCGTGGACGAGGTGTCTGCCTAAAAAACCGTTCGCACCGGTGACGACGATGTCCATGATTCTCCCTCCGTTTCTTCGGTCGACTTGATGTGTAAGGTCAGCCATCGCTCGGGATGTTCGACGAGTCGAAGCATCGTCTCGACGTCTTCAAACTCTAGAATCAAACTACCGAGTGCTTGATTTGCCCCTTCGAAGCGCGGGACCACATCTCCGACGTTATAATAGATGTTCGCTTGTCGAATCGTATATGCATCTTCATCGAAATGGACGCCCATGAATCGCCCCGTTTCTTGACTGCCGATGATGAAATAGGCAGACGGTACGGTCACTGGTTTCATCTCGATCGTCACCGGCATCCCGAGTGCGACATCAATCGTCGCCTGGACCAAGTCGACGCCTGTCGCTTGTTCGATGATTTGTGGGATGTAATTCCCTCCGTTCCGTGGACCGATATCCATCAGATAGACGTCTTCTCCTTTGACGAAGATATCGAAGTTGAACGCCCCTTGCTTGAAGCCGACTTCAGTCAACATGCGTTGCAACGTCTCATGGACTTGCTCAAGCACGTGAGACGGATGCACACTCGGAAAACTCGCACTGATCGGGGCGAACGGGTTGACTCCGTTCACGTTGAAGTGTCCGTTTCCGAAACAACGAAACACCAACTCTCCGTCGACGACAAATCCATCACCCGCTAATTGATAGCCGTCTCGGGTAATGAACTCCTCCACGACTACTTCCTGATTGAATGACATCGTAAATGCCACTTGAAGATGGCGACGAAGCTGCTCAATCCCGTGCCCCCGACTCCACTTGCTGATTCCTTTACTCCCTGAGGCGTCGGCCGGTTTGATGATATATTCACCTGCCCGCTCCCATAACGTGTCGACCGCCGTTTCCAGTTCGGTGAACGCAAAGGTTTTCGGGACGGCAAAGTCATGTCGCTGTAGGAATGTCCGAAACTTCGCTTTATTCGTCAACGTTTCGACCGTTTCAAGCGAGTTCGTCACTAACCCGAGTGTTTCTCCCACATAGGCGGCCGTTCGCGCCGCCGGATCGGAGGCATAGGCGACAATCCCATCGATGCCTTCCTCTCTCGCAATGGCGAGGACCGCCTCCCGATCAAGGGTGCTCGTACAATAATAACGGTCGGCCACGAGTCGACCTGGATTATCCGGTAAATAGTCACAGAGAACGGTGAATATCCCTTGTTGTTTCGCTTTTTGGATGATGGGAACTTGATGCATCGCTCCCCCGAGCAACAGCAGCTTCAGCATGGTGAGAATCTCCTTTGCGGTAGAGTGGTTGGAGCAAATCGACGTAGACGGCAGCCGTGTTGGCGTTCAGTCGCGGTGTCACGAGCTCTTTCGATCGCTGTCCGTGTGTCGTCAATCGTTCGGGATGGTCGAGATAGTGTTTCAGCTCGGTCACGAGCGATGCTACCGTCGGTTCGCATTTGTAACAGTTGATTCCTTCGTGAAGATGACGCGCGACGTTATTGACGTCATAGCTGACGACGATGCCCATCCCGGACGCGCAGGCTTCAATGATGCTGATGTTCCCGTTCGAATAAGTCGCCGGCAACACGAGAATATCTGAACTACGGTAAACGAGATTCAATCCGTCCCACGACTCGATTTCGTCAAGGAACGTGACGTCCGTCAACTGCTCATCCTCGATATATCGACGACATGCATCCGCGAGGTGCCCGTCTCGATTGAGCGACATGGAAAGGTTCGGATATTCTTCTTTCAAGATTCGATACGCTTCTAAGGCGACGAGCGGTTGATAACGTTCAATTAAGCGATTGGCAAACAACAGATGAATCGGGTCGTTTGGTTCTATCTGACGTAACGGGTGCGACATGTGCGTCTCGATATCAATCGGATAGGGTGCCGAGACGACTCGTTCGGAAGGGAAACCGAGTTCATTGATAAATTGATCACGTGCAACGTTCCCCATTCCAAAAATCAAATCGGCCCGCTTGAACAGTCGATGAATCCGTGTCGTCTTGTGCAAGCCGTTCTCTCTTGTCAATAACGTCGATTCGCCGCTCGTCTCGCCCCGTACGTTTCGAATCGGTTCACTCATGACGACGACGCGCACCCCGAACAGTTTGACGATTTGTAAGAGTAGCGCATGGAACGGGGTGAAGCCGGCTAGCAGCAAGATATGCGGTCGAAATCGGATGAGTTGGAGAAAGACGTCGAGCGACAGATAGTTCGTTTTTTTCGAGAAATACGAGCCTCTCAAGACGCGACAGCGTTTACCGAGTGGGATGATCCACCAGTCAGGTCGCTGATCGGTGATTTGTTTATAAAACCAAAACTCGGTGTCCATATGCTCATGAAGCACGTCAGCGAATTTCACTTGATACGGGGAAGCGATATTGGATAGGAAGACGAGCCGTTGTCTGGTCATCACACTCACCCGATTCGTTTCGCGGAAGCGGGAATCGTCCATTTCGCGAGTTCTTCCTGGATGTAAGGTAACGTCAACAAGAGTTCCTTCACTTCCTCCACATCGAGCTGTCTCGTATTGTTCGAGTTGTACTCACCTTGAGCCGTCAGCTCCTGGCTACCTTCACTGAAGTACTTCTCGTAGTTCAAGTCTCGATTGTCGGCCGGGACGCGGAAGAATCCCCCCATGTCTTCGGAGACGACTTTCTCTTCCCGGGTCATCAACGTCTCGAACGCTTTCTCGCCGTGGCGGGTCCCGATGACTTTGATGGGAAGATCGACCCCGAACAGTTGCTTCACGGCTTCGGCGAGTACACCAATCGTCGAGGCAGGTGATTTTTGGACCATGATGTCACCGGCATGCGCATGATGGAATGCGAAGACGACGAGCTCGACCGCATCGGCCAGGCTCATCAAGAAACGCGTCATGAGCGGATCGGTCACGGTGAGCGGTTCCCCTTTTTTAATCTGTTCCACGAATAATGGAATGACCGACCCACGCGAGGCCATCACGTTCCCATAACGGGTCCCGCAGATGAGCGTGCGGTCTGGTCCGACCGCACGGGCCTTGGCGACGAAGACTTTTTCCATCATCGCTTTGGAGATTCCCATCGCATTGATCGGGTAGGCCGCCTTATCCGTCGAGAGACAGATGACCTTCTCCACACCCGCTTCGACAGCGGCATTCAAGACGTTTTCCGTACCGAGAATATTCGTCTTCACCGCTTCGATCGGGAAAAACTCACACGAGGGAACTTGTTTCAGTGCCGCCGCATGGAAGACGTAATCGACGCCATACATGGCATTTTTGACACTGTTCGGGTCCCTTACATCACCAATGTAGAATTTTAACTTGTCATGATGATAGCGATTGCGAATGTCTTCTTGTTTCTTCTCATCCCGTGAAAAGATGCGAATCTCTTTGATGTTCGTATCGAGGAATCGCTCCATCACGGCATTGCCGAACGATCCCGTCCCACCCGTGATGAGCAATGTTTTGTTGGAAAACATAAGAAGGCTCCTTTCGTAGATGTCTAGTCTCAGATGTAGGAAGAGCGGTATGTCATCATTTACCCGGTTGGTCTCACTTAAATTGGTAACTTAATGGAAACCGTTATCATTTTTTCGCAACATGCATCATCTTCTTTTCTTCAGACGACGGGCTCGGTGGGGGCGCCCCTTCCACGATCCCTTCCCGGAGCAAGACGTTCCGAACGGTCAAGGCGATACAGCGCAGATCGAACCAAAAGCTCATCTGGCGCACGTACTCCCCGTCGAGTTTCGCCTTCACCTCAATCGGAAGCTCATCTCGACCCTTCACCTGTGCCCATCCGGTCAGCCCCGGCAGCGCTTCTGTCGCACCCACTTGTCGACGGGCCTCGACCAAGTCGTCTTGGTTCCACAGTGCGGGTCTCGGTCCGACGATGGCCATCTCGCCTTTTAAAATGTTGACGAGCTGTGGCAATTCATCGAGACTCGTCTTGCGAAGAAACGCTCCGACGCGCGTGATATGTTTCGTGGAGTCGTTGAACAGATGTGTCGGGACATCATTCGGGGTATCCTGATGCATCGTCCGGAACTTATACATCCAAAAACGTGTCTCCCGTAACCCGATGCGCTCCTGTTTGAAGAAGACGGGACCTCTCGAATCGATTTTGATCAAGAGGGCGATAAGGAGCAGAATCGGTGCGAGAAGAAGGAGCGCCACTCCGCTGAGCGTCCCGTCAAAGATTCGTTTGAACGTCATATAGTCCATGGCTCACACCTCTTTCTTCTCGGTCGACACCGTGTGCTGTTTCCACACCTCTCGCATCACATAGTCCGTGTAGGACAACAAGATGCGGAGCACTTTATCGGAGACGTTCGGCATGGCGTAATCGCTCACGAGTCGCATCGAGCCATCCGTCTCTTCTAAGATTCGAAGCGCCTGAAGCACTCGCTCCCGCTTCAATCCGACCATCATCGCCGCCCCTTCCTCCATCGCCTCCGGACGCTCATGCGCTTGTCGGATATTCAATCCTTTGATTCCAAGAATCGAGCTCTCTTCACTAATGGTTCCGCTGTCCGACAACACGGCCTTTGCATGGAGTTGCAGGTGGACGTAGTCACTGAAGCCGAGCGGTTTGAGGGTGCGAATGTTCGGATGGAGACGCACCCCGCTCTCACGAATACGTTTTGCCGTCCGGGGGTGGGTGCTGACGATGAGAGGGAGCTGATACGTGGTCGCGACCGCATTGAGCGTATCTACCAGATCAAAGAAGTTCTCGTCATCACTGATGTTTTCATCGCGATGGGCCGATACGACGAAATAGGCATCTCGCTCCAAGTCGAGCCGCTCGAGCACGTCTGACCGTTCGATCTTCTCCCGTTGACGGTGGAGTACCTCGTACATCGGGCTCCCCGTCTTGATGATGCGGTCCGCCGGTAACCCTTCACGAAGCAGATACTCGCGTGCGATGTCGCTATAGGTCAGGTTGATGTCGGCGATATGGTCGACGATGCGACGATTCGTCTCCTCTGGGACCCGTTCGTCAAAACAGCGATTCCCCGCCTCCATGTGAAAGATGGGGATGTGGTGGCGTTTCGCGGCGATGGCTGCGAGACAGCTGTTCGTGTCCCCGAGTAACAAGACCGCGTCCGGACGTTCGGACGTGAGCACGGGATCGATAGCGATGAGGATATTCCCAATCGTCGCCATCGGACCATCCGCTGAGGCGTCTAACACATAGTCCGGTGTCCGGAGTCCGAAGTCTTCAAAGAAAATCTGATTCAATTCATAGTCATAGTTTTGTCCCGTATGAACGAGCACATGGTCGATTGCCTCGGAGGCTTCGAGACGTGCCATCACGGCGGACAATCGAATGATTTCGGGTCTGGTACCAACAATCGTCATGACCTTGAGTCGTTTCATCTTGTTCCCTCCTAGGATGTGTGGTGAATGGATAGGATGCGTAGTTTCAATTGAGCGAACACTTGGCGGAACATGGCTTTCTCCGTCTCATCAAATGCGAGTCCCCACATGATTATTGCGTAAATACTGATGAGCACGATTCCCTTCACCCCGAAGCCGAACCAATTCGAGGACGGGAAGAAGAACTGGATTCCCCAGCCGATGAGCGTGTACAGGAGAATACCAGGCAAGAGCTTCAGATGGCACTTGCGGAAAAAGTCGAGGATGTCGAGACCGAGGACCCGATGGTAAATCACGTTCATATAGAAGACGAGTCCGACGATGTTGCCGATACAAATGGCGATGGCCGCACCAATCGGACCAAAGTGTGGAATCAACAGTGGTGAGAGCGTCATACTGATGGCGGCCACGATGAGGGCAGCGAACGCCCGATACTTCACTTTGTTCTCGGCAATGAGTGTCGTATTGCCGATGTCTTGCGTCAATGTGATCACACTCGGTGCAATCAAGAGAAGGGCGATGACGTAGGAGTCGGTGAAGTCTGGTCCGACCCATAGGTGCATGAACTCGCGACCGAGGATGAAGAACGAGGCGAGGATGAGTCCGACGATATACAGTTGAATCCGACCGATGCGGACGAAGAGGTACCCGATGGCCTCGCGATCGTTTCGGGACAACATCCGACTGACTTTCGGAAGGAATAAGTAACCGAGCGAGGCCGCGATGGTCCAGACATACCCTTCGATGACCATCCCGACGGAAAAGAGGGCAATCGAGGCACTGCCCGCTAGAATCCCCAGTAGACTCGGGGTAATGTTCAACACGAAGCGTTGGGCGACGAGCGTAATCGTGCTCCAGGACGTGAAGCTAAAGATGTCCCGATAAATCCCCTTCTCTCGATTCTGAAAATTGGCACGAACGAGAGTCTTACGCCGAATGAAGACGTACTCGATGAGTAAGACAATCGTGCCGACTAGCGCATTGACGATGACGAGGGCATACAACCCATAGCCGAGAAGAAGCGCAGTGACCATCAAGGCGACCGTCCCGACCTTCTCAGCGAGATGCAGGGCACTCGAGAAGAGGAATTGTTCATGGGATACGAGAATGCCAGAGAATGGCTTCGTCGGGAACGAGACGACGATGAACAGTCCCGCAATCACATAGAGGACTTTCAACTGTTCGAGCTCGGTCGCCGTCAAACTCGAGTAAATCGAGTCCAAGAAGAAGTAGACGACGGTGAGGATGAGGAAGAGGACGAGTGAGATGGCGATGAACAGTTTATAGGCGATGCCTAAAAATCGTCCTGCCCGCTCGTGGTCCCCCTCCGCCATATACTTGCTCATGAATCGTGAGACGGCCGCATCGAGCCCGAAGTCCATCGCGAACATACTGATGAGCGAGATGGTCAGCATATACAACCCGTAACTCGCCTGCCCGATCTCATGAATCATCCACGGCGTATAGATGAGACCGGATAAGATGCCGAAAAAGATCTGCGTGTAGGACATGACCGCCCCGATCTTGATTTTACGGTTACTGGCTGCCTCGTCTAGCGTCATGCGTGTCGACATATGCTTCACCTCCTCGTGTTACCAAAAGAACGAATAAACCGGCGCTTCGCGAATGAACAAGAGACCGAGCAACATGACCGCCGAGTAATAGACGACGAGTCGTTCCCGCCGCTCGAACGTGCCGACAATCTCCGGAATCATCAACAGCAGGAAGAGCGAGAAGTATTGGACGAGCCTCATCATGGATGGGTTCAAGAACGTCAACGGCAAGAGACAGGCGGCGAGCAACAGCGCATTGAAGAAATGGATGGCGGATGGATTGTTCGCTAGAATTTGCTCTTTCCGCCATAATGCCACGAAGAGGACGGAGAGCAACATCAGACTGAAGTTGACCGCCCCGGCCCCGTCCATGGCGCTGTACGTATCGTAGCCAGACACTTGGACGAGCAGGTCGAAGAATGGATTCCGGAAGACGAACAATCCGACGATGACCCCGAACATGGTCATCAAATACGCTTTGGTCAGTTGCTTGTTCGCTAAAAAGTAGAACGGGACGAAGATGAGCGAAGATTTATGAATCGTCATGGCGATGCATACGAGCAGGAGGAACCAGCCCAACTTCCGCGCCCGCACGAAATGGTAGCCGACGAGCACGACGAGCGCGGTCGCCACCGTTTGCCGTAATCCTGTGACGGCAAAGAATTCGTAGAAGAGGACCGAAAAGAGCAGAAAACTGATGAGCGGTTCGCTCGAGTATTTATAGATGAAATAGCCGAGCGGGATCATGAAGATCATCGCGATGAGCACGAGATACACTTGATAGTCCGTGATCACGTACTGAATGAGACGTTGGAACAGGTAGAACCCCGGGTCCTCGCTCTCCGTGAAGACAATTTCAAAGAAGCGGTCGGTGAACGCACCGAGCGGCAACGTTTGCGACTGAAGGAAGAGTGCCTTGTACTGCGCGGTATCGGCCCCGACCGTGACGTCTCGGAAGCCTGACAAGACGATCCATTGAATCGTGGCGAAAGATACGAACCAAGCCCGGCGACTCGGAATCTCGTGACGGATTAACAACATTCCCCAACCGACCAACAGCGCCATATTGACTAAATAGATCGTCATCTCAATCCCTCCTTTCTAGCGATAGATCAGATTGGTCATTCCCCGATATAGAGACAGCAGATTTGAAAACAAGATGCCGTTCCAGCGGAGCCACCGATATTCCATCGGTCCAAAGTAACGATTCACATCATGTGTCGTTAAGTACTGTTCCCGTACGTCCGCCGCATTTTCCTTGAACGTGTGCTTCAGAATGATAGCGGTCAATTCCTCTCCGTTATCACGGACCTCGACGTCCTGGAGTAGCCGCTTCAGATAGCGATTCGATTCCATCGTGGCCCGGTGTGCGATTTTTTTCGTCTGTTGCTCGCCGTGAATCCGTGAATAGACGAGCGGCTCACGCATGACGTAAAAGTCGAACCCGTCGAGCGCCAACTCGACCCAGCAGATCCAGTCTTGGATGAAGCGGTCCTCTAGCGAGAAACGCCGATGTTCGAACGCTTGTCGCGGAATCAAGAGCGCGCATCCGTTCAAAGTCGACGACAACAACAAGTGACGGAACATGTCCTGACTCGAATAGAATCCGCTCACTTTCCGTTGCACCCGTCGAATCGCCTCCCCCTTTTCGTCAATGAACGCCGTCCCTGTCACGACGATCGTCTGGTTCATCGGGAGATGTTGCTCGCGCATCACATCGAGCTGTCGTTCGATCTTTGTCGGCGCATACACGTCATCGTGGCTGAGCCAAGAGAAGTAGTCTCCGCTCATCTCTTCAATTCCACGATTCAACGCACTCGAGACGCCCCCATTCTCCTTTTCCACGTAGCGAATTTGATTGCCGTAACTTGTGGCGATCGCCGCCGTCTTTCCCTCATCGGTCGAGCCGTCGTTGACGACGATCACTTCAATCGCTGGATACGTCTGGGCCAAGGCGCTGTCGATACAAGTCCGTAAATAATCACTCCCGTTATAGACTGGGATGATGATGGATACGAGTGGTGTCATAAGGCGTTCCTCACTTTCTCGGTTTGCAGCTCCTCGTACACGTGCAGGTAATCCTGTGCCCGGTCGAACAAGTCGAACCGTTGACGCGCTTCGTTCGCACAAGCGATTCGTGAGATCGAGGCGTGATGGAGACGATCGAGTCCGTCCATCACATCGTTGACCGATCGTGTGGCGACGACGACGCCGGTCCGTTCGGTCACGAGTTCCGGACTGGCCGTGGAATCGAGGACGAGGACTGGCGTGCCGCATGCGAGCGCCTCTGCCGTCACGTTTCCAAATGACTCTTCCTCTGACAGGTTCAACAAGACGTCTGCCGCGGCATAGTACGAAGCCAATTCGCTCGGGTCATGCGTCTCTTGAATGTGAAGCACGTTCGCCGGCAGGTCATGTTGTTCTGGCAGCTGTCCGACTAAGACGATTTGGTCGGACGGTCTGGCTTTGGCCAACTCCATGAAGGCAGACAGTCCTTTCGCCTCGGTCCAATGGCTCGCCACCCCGAGAAGAATGTGTTGTCCCGTCAACCCGAGGCGTGCCCGAAGTGGGCCTGGCTCTTTCGGCGTGAACGTCTCCAAATCGACCCAGTTGTGGATACGACGAATGATGGACGCATGTTGCAAAATCGAGAAGTGGGCTTCCATCGTGATCCAATCCGACACTCCGACTACTGCCAAGCGAGGGATGGCATCGAACCATTGTCGCTTGTCCGCCAACATCTCTCCGGTCCGGTCTAAAAACCAGCTCGGGATGTCTTTTTTTAAGAGCGGGCACTGTCCACATCCGTCCTTCCAGCGCTCACACCCGACCGCCGTGTAGTGCGTACATTTCCCGGTGAATAGCCAGCAGTCGTGAAGCGTCATGACGGTGGCGATGTCCCGCTTCGCCAAATACTCAAACAGCGTCTGAAGATGAAGGTAATTGGCGTGAAGATTATGAAGGTGAACTACGTCCGGCCGAAAGCCGTCCATGAAAGCGATCAAGTCAGCGGTCGATCGTTTGGACATATATCCTTGACGCCCCGTCACGCGGGCGTGGAGCGCATGTCGCTTCGTTTCCCACGCCTGTCCAACCACCACACTCGTCTCGGTCACTGGCCCGGTCGCATGGGCGATTCGGACGTGGTGTCCATAAGAGGCATGAACGGATGCGAGCTCTTTACACATCCGACCGGTGCTTTTCACTTCGTTGATGGCATTGATGTGAAGAATATTCATGTCTGACACCTCACTCGTATGCGTAGTAGGTGTTCGTATCACGAGAAGAACGCTTGTTGAGGACGAGTCCGAGAAGTTGTGACCCGGTCCGTTCAAGTTGCTCTTTCGCCTTCAGGACGAGCTGACGATCTGAGTTCTCGCAGCCGATCACGAGAATCGTCCCGTCGGATACGTTGGCCAACAGTCGAGCATCGGCGACGTGCATCATCGGAGGCGTGTCGACGATCACGATATCAAACTGTTCACGCAAATCACTGAGGAGGTCCGTCATGCGTGACGAGGCGATCAGTTCGGTCGGATTCGGTGGAATCGGACCGGCCGCAAGCAAAGTCAGACGCGGAATATCCGTTTTTTGAAGCGCGTGTTCGAGCGTGACGCGACCGGCCAATACGGTAGACAATCCCGCACGTGCTGACATCTGAAACGTTTGGTGTGCCGTTGGTTTTCGCATATCACAATCGATGATGACGACATTTTTTCCGAGTTGCGCATAAACGACCCCTAGGTTTGCCGCCGTGGTCGACTTCCCTTCCCCAGACGAAGCGGAAGTGATCGTAATCATCTGTAACTTATGGCCGACGGACGTGAACTCCAGATTGGTCCGTATCGTCCGATATTGTTCAGAGATCGGTGACTTCGGATTCGCCAACGTGACGAGATCCCGTTTTTTATAATCAAGACGATTGGCGTTCTTTTTTCGACCGAACATGCGAAACGTCTCCTTTCACTTGGGGTGTCGCTTCCTTCACATTTTTCGTTTTCAAATCCCGACGTTCGATTGTCGGAATCGACCCGATGACCGGCAAGTCCAGCAACCGTTCCGCTTCTTGCTCGTTCCGGATTCGTTTATCAAAGACGTGGCGTAATAGACCGATGAATCCACCTAACAGGAATCCGGCGAATAGACCGATCGCCGTATTGAGTAGCACGTTCGGCGAGACCGGCGCCTCCGGAATTTCGGCTGGAGATAAAATTCGAACGTTGTCGATGTTCATCAGATCCGGGATTTCAGAAACGAACACTTCACTGATCACATTGGCCGTTTCCGCTGCTACGACGGGGTCGTTCGCGGTAACGAACACATTGATGACTTGCGATTCCTCTTCACTTTCTACGGTGAGTGCCTCCGAGAGCGGGTCTGGTGCGTTCGGCACCTGTTCTTTGACTTTCTCAAGAACAGCCGGACTCTTCATGATGACGCGATACGTATTGACAAGTGAGAGCGAGGATAACACTTCCGAACTGTCTACGCGGTTGTCTTCTTGTTGTGTAACGAGTAGAACTTGTGTGGACGCCTCATATTTCGGCTGGATGAATGAAGTGCTCACATAGTAAGCCAGGAGTCCGACGAGAACCATACTCACGAACATCCACTTCTTACTTTTCTTGAGAACTTCCACGAGATCGCCCACGATTGTCGTTTGTTCCTTCATGTTGGTTTCCTCCCTACAGACAGATTAAATGACCGAAATCAGGCGCAGGTTAACTGTAGTACCTTCTTACCCCCTTCATCTTGATAATTGGAAAGAAGGATTTATCATTTTTTCGCAACATCATGTCATGATGCCGTTCCGCTTTCTTCTTTTACGTTGTAGGGAGGGTCGAAAAACAAAAAAAGTAAAATGTAAGCGTTGACATTTTGAATTGCTGCATGCTACATTTCAATTATCAAATAACAACTGAACGGTATCCTGCGCAGGAATGTTACCTTTAGTGGGCATAACCTGACTCGAGTCGGATGAATGACGTGATCTCACGTTCTTCATTTGACACGGGTCAGGTTTTTTATTTGACGCAAACCAAAATTATGGGAAAAGGAAGGGAACGGACATGAAATATGAACAGCTCGCACGCGATATTATTCAACATGTTGGCGGGAAAGAGAACGTCAATAGCGTCGTCCACTGTATCACCCGTTTGCGTTTCAAATTAAAAGATGAACAAAAAGCAGATACTGAAACAATCAAAAACATGGACGGGGTCGTCACTGTCATGAAGAGCGGTGGCCAATATCAAGTGGTCATCGGCAATCATGTACCTGAGGTCTATAAGGCAGTCGTCGAAGTCGGTGGATTCCAACAACAATCACCGATTGAAGATGAAAACGCTCCAAAGGGATCGTTGTTCAGCCGTTTCATCGATATCATCTCTAGCATCTTCACGCCTGTGCTCGGTGTCTTAGCCGCGACCGGGATGATCAAAGGGTTCAATGCCCTGTTCGTCGCACTCGGTTGGCTCGATAATACATCCGGTACGTATCAATTGTTAAATGCCATCGGAGATTCGCTGTTCTACTTCTTCCCGATTTTCCTTGGCTATACGGCCATTAAGAAGTTCGGTGGAAGTCCGTTTATCGGAATGGCCATTGGAGCGTCCCTCGTCTACCCGACCTTATCGACGCTCACTGCTGGAGACCCCCTCTATACGGTCTTCGCTGGAACCATGTTCGAGTCGCCGGTTCATATCACGTTCCTCGGCATCCCCGTCATCTTGATGACGTACTCGACTTCCGTCATTCCGATTATCATCGCCGCCTTCTTTGCAGCGAAACTTGAAAACTTCTTAAAAACCGTCATTCCGGACGTTGTCAAAATGTTCATCGTTCCACTTCTTACATTGCTCATCGTCGTACCGCTCACATTCATCCTGATTGGACCAATCGCGACTTGGGCAGGAATGCTGCTCGGTAGCGCAACGGTCGCTGTATATAACCTGAGTCCACTCGTCGCCGGCCTGTTCCTCGGTGGATTATGGCAAGTGTTTGTCATCTTCGGTCTTCATTGGGGACTCGTTCCAGTCGCCATCAACAACTTGACGTCACTCGGATCGGACCCTGTACTCGCACTCATCTTTGCAGCATCGTTCGCTCAGATTGGTGCCGTACTCGCCGTCTTCTTGAAAATTAAAAATCAGAAAATCAAAACACTCAGTATTCCGGCCTTTATCTCAGGTATCTTCGGTGTCACGGAACCCGCTATTTATGGGGTGACGCTCCCCCTCAAGAAACCATTCATCATGAGTTGTATCGGTGGTGCGGTCGGTGGTGGAATCATGGGAATCATGGGGACACAAGTGTATATCATCGGGGGTCTCGGAGTCTTCGGTTACCCATCAAACATCTCACCGGAAGGCATCACGACCGGTTTCTATGGCTCATTGATTGGGACAGCTGTCGCCTTCGTCGTCGGATTTGTCTTGACTTACCTCTTCGGCGGCGTCAATAAAGCGGCCGCTGCGACACCGCAACCTGATGTCACACCGGTCGCCAAAGAAGTATCCGCGACAACTGTCGGTCAGGAACAAGTCGTTAGCCCGCTCAAAGGAACTGTCGTCCGTTTGAAAGATATCTCGGATGTCGCCTTCTCATCCGGTTCGCTCGGTCAAGGTGTTGCCATCGAACCGACAGAAGGGAAACTCATCGCCCCGGTTTCCGGTACGGTGTCCGCTCTCTTCCCGACACATCACGCCATCGGCATCACGACGGAGTCAGGGGCTGAAATCCTCATTCACATCGGTATGGATACCGTTCAATTAGAAGGGAAGCATTTCAAAGCACACGTCACACAAGGTGAATTTGTCGAAAAAGGACAACTGCTGATCGATTTCGATATCGACGCGATCAAGCAATCAGGTCGTGCGTTGACGACACCTGTGATTGTCACGAACCGAAAAGCACTCTCACCAAACTACGCCTCACATGTCCAGACGGGCGATCCGATTTTCATCATCTAATGAATCAAGTGGGAGGATTTTTCCTCCCACTAATATAGAAAGGATGGATACGATGAGTTTTCCAAAAGGATTTTTATGGGGTGGCGCCATTGCCGCCAACCAAGCAGAAGGCGCTTATGCAGAAGGGGGAAAAGGTTTAACTACCGTCGACTTGTTGCCGACGGGTAAAAAACGCTTCGATGTCATGTTTGGAGAACTGCCATCATTAGAACCTATGCCCGGAGAGTTTTATCCTTCGCATGAAGCGATTGATTTTTACCATCGCTACAAAGAAGACATCGCTTTATTCGCTGAGATGGGATTCAAGGCGCTTCGCCTCTCGATCGCATGGTCAAGAATCTTCCCGAACGGAGATGACGTGGAGCCGAACGAGGAAGGTTTGCAGTTTTATGATGATGTCTTCGATGAACTATTAAAACATGGGATTGAACCAGTCGTGACAATCGCTCACTTCGATGTACCTGTCAGCTTGATCAAAAAATATGGAAGCTGGCGCAATCGACGAGTCGTCGACTTCTTCGAGACATATGCGAAGACCCTCTTCACCCGCTACAACGGTAAAGTGAAGTATTGGATGACGTTCAACGAGATCAATATGCTACTCCACCTCCCATTCATTGGAGCGGGCATCGTGTTCGAGGACGGAGAAGACAAGCAACAAGTGAAATATCAGGCGGCCCATCATCAACTCGTCGCGAGTGCGAAAGCCGTCAAAGCAGCCCACGAAATCAATCCTGATCTACAGGTGGGTTGTATGCTTGCTGCTGGTCAAACGTATGCCTATTCGTGTAACCCGAATGATGTGTTAGATGCAATGGACAAAGACCGTGAATCGTTCTTCTTCATCGACGTCCAATCACGTGGAGAGTACCCGGGATATGCCAAACGATATCTCGAGGAGCAAGGTATTACGCTTCAGATAGAAGAAGGTGACCTCGAACTGTTGAAAGAGCATACGGTCGACTACATCGGCTTCAGCTATTATGCAAGTCGGACGACGAGTACGGATCCAGAGATAAATCAGTCGACCGAAGGAAACATTTTCAGTTCACTTGAGAACCCGTTCCTCGAGAAATCGGAATGGGGCTGGACAATTGACCCGACCGGTTTCCGGATCACGGCGAACCAACTGTATGACCGCTATCAAAAGCCGCTATTCGTCGTCGAGAACGGACTCGGTGCCGTCGATACACCGGATGCGACTGGATATGTCGAAGACGATTATCGCATCGACTATATGGCGAAACATATCGAACAGATGCACGAGGCCATCAAGGACGGTGTCGAGATCATCGGCTACACAAGCTGGGGTCCGATTGACTTGGTGAGTGCGTCGACCGGTGAGATGAAGAAACGCTACGGCTTCATCTATGTCGATAAAGACAATGAAGGCAACGGGACGCTCACACGTTCCAAGAAAAAGAGCTTCGATTGGTATAAGCAAGTGATTGCGACGAACGGGGCGGACGTCACTACTCCTGTTCAAACTACTAAATCTTGATTAAAAAGGAGGCAACCGACTTAAATCGGTTGCCTCCTTTTTGAATGGTAGTGATGAATTTATTCCACCCCAAATCGATACACCGTGCGTGAGTGATAGAGCTCACCCGGTTTCAGTTCGATGGAGGTCGCGATGTCCGGATGATTCGGAGCGTCCGGATACGCCTGTGCCTCGAGACAAATCGCGCTATGTTTCTGTCGACCATTGAGCGTCACCGGTGTCTCTTCACTGAGGAAGTTTCCCGTATAAACGACCATGACCGGTTGATTCGTTTCGACCGTCATCGTCCGTCCGCTCACCGGGTCATGCAATCGAATCGGTTCATCCTTCAAGATAAACGGATGATCGAGACCGCTCGCCCTTTCAATCGCCTCGTCTCCCGACACGAGCGCCTCTCGGACCGTTTTTCCGTCTCGGAAGTCGAACGGTGTTCCGCTCACATCCCGCAACTCGCCTGTCGGTAGTGACTCTGCATCGAGCACCCCGACCAAATCGGCTGGTAGCGTCAGCTCATGGTCGTGGATGGTCGGGCGTCCGCCGAGATTGAAGTAGTTATGATGGTTCAAGTTGACCCACGTCCGTTGGTCCGTTTCCGCTGTCATCGTGACAATCAGTTCATTGTCATCCGTCAGCTCATATAACACTTTAAAGAAGACGTTCCCCGGGTATCCTTCTTCCCCGTCCGGACTGAGATATGTGAACTGAATGCACTGTTCGTCGGCGTCCATCTCCCAGTGACGGGCCGTGATGCCTTTGTCACCTCCGTGGATATGATGGGGCGCCTCGCTTGGGGTCAAAGCGACACCCTCAATCTCTGCGTCACGAATCCGTCCGGCAATCCGCCCGACGACCAACCCGAGATATACGGGATTTTCTAAGTATTGAGAGACGTCCCCGTACTTCAAGATGACCGAGTCAAAATTCCCTTCCCGGTCCGGGGCCGTCAGTTCCGTCATCGCACAGCCATAGTCAATGGCGGATAGTATCATGCCGTTGGCGTTTTGAATCGTCGCTTGTTTCATGCCATCACCTTTCTACCCCGTCATCGGGCAATTGATTTACCACTTCCAGCGCCCTCGCCAGTTTTTTTCTGGCAAATGAGGCGGATTCACCGCAATCGGTTCATCGGCTAATATCGCCTCCGTAAAGCGGAGCTGCTGTTGCCACATCTCTTCTCCAAGTTCATTGATGACTTCCTGTCTTGCCGCTAACCAATTGAAATCACGATGTTCCACGTTATGGGCATCGGAGGCGACGATGTGACTCAACCCGTTACTGATGAACGTAAGCGCGAGCTCTCGGACCTGTCTTCCGAACTGCCCTGTCAAACTGCTTGTCGTCACTTGCGACAACGCACCCGCTGATACGAGATGATGCAATTTTTCGGGATGGAGTGCAAACTCACGATTCCGCTCTGGATGCGCGATGACCGGAACGTATCCAGCCGCCTGTAGTTGAAAGAATAAGGACTCTGTATAAGCAGGCAGACTTTGACTCGGTAGTTCCACCAGCACATAGCGGGACCCGGCGAGCGAGTGTGCCTCCCCAGACTCGAGCGCATCAATCAACTCCCCAAAGATTCGAATCTCTTGCCCGACATACAAGGTCAAGGGAATCTGTTCCTCATCGAGTCGTTGTTGTAGATGCGCGACTTCTTTCGTGATGTCATGATGCTGCGTCTCGAAGTACGGATGATACGCGTGTGGTGTCACGACAATCGACGTCACCCCTTCTTCGACTGCACGCCTCGCGAGTTGCAAGGACGCTTCCATCGTGCGTGGTCCGTCGTCTACCTCAGGCAACAAATGACAATGTACATCAATCATGAGGATTCACTCTCCAGTGTGTTTTTGTTTTATCCAAACGTATTCATATGGGCGAAGCGTCACATGGCTCATCCATTCTTCTGTAAAGAGACTCGTTCCTTCGCAATCCGTCTGCACCGTCTCCTCACTCATGTTCGTCAATAACAGGAGGGTCTCTCCTTGGTGCTTCCGCTTGACGGCGAATACGCGGCGGTCGAGACGTACGATCTCTTGGTCGGTATACGGTGACAAGGCAGGTTGGAGTCGTTTCACATTCAATTGGCTCAATATCCCTTCATAAACACGAAGTCGATCTGGATCGCGTTTCAATGCTCGGACGAGATCTTCCTGTTCAACCGGTTGCGACACCCCAAATAAAGTTCGGTAATCAATCAACGGAATCCCTTGAAGCGACAACAATACACTGTGGGCTGCGAGAATCACATCTGGGTTAGTGTCCATCAGATTTTTCTCAAACGGATCACGTTCCGCCGAAGAGAGGAAATTGAAATAGGTTTGATCGGCTCTCAGCGGATGCACCTGACTCGCCCAATCACTCAAACGTGTCACATCCGCCTGCGCAAACGCTAAAATCACATGGCTGGATAAGTCGAAATGGCAGACGACGTCCGCTTCCGCCTCATAGATGAGGGCAGAATCCACACGCTCATTGGCGATAATCAGCTGCGCATTCGGCTTATACGTATGCATGACCGTCCGCCATAGCTTGAGGATGTGTTTGACTCGTTCCGGCTCCATTCCACGAAACGACTCGACATGGACGCGGATTTTCGTCGCTCCGTACGCTAGACGTTCGATCAGTTCATCCGTTACGGTGACAAGGTCGAATTGCGCCTCATTCCATGCTTCAGGCGTCATCTCGTAAATCAAATCGAACGTGTCGGTGAAACGTCCTAAGTCTTCGAATAGTTGCACCCGCGAGTCGATCGCCGTGTCCTGTTGTTTCGGTTGATATGGGAAAAGAGAGACGAGATAAAGATCACTCACCGTCGTTTGGACGTGATCGGCTAACCATTGATGGAGAGCCTCGAGGTTCGCTCGACCGTCCGTCAGAATAAACCCGGCATCCATCAACAAGACGTTTGTTTTTTCAGACGGACGCTCATGGTCGTGCCAACGATGATCCGACCACTTTTCAAATAACTGCTCCCACTTTTCTTGTGAGGTCTCCCCGAGTTCGTGAAGCACCTCTTCAATCGTTTCCCATTTCATGACTCATCCCTCCTTGGCATCTCTTTATTTCTCCCACTTTCCGTCCCCTTTGAAACACAAAAAAACTGTCCGACTTGAGTCAGACAGCTTACTCCATCAATCGTTGCAACTCTTCCCGAACGCCATTCAACGAAGTAGAATCCGGATTCCAGTAATAGATCCCGTCCCCCGCTAATCCGCCAGCCCCCTCGAGCCGTAACACACTCGCATTGCGGAACGCGTTCATATAGTCCGTCGACAATGAGACGAATTCATTGAGTTCGATATTCGTCTTCGCCTGGTCACCGACGACCTCCAGTAAGGCAGTGACCTTGTCTAGCGAGAAGTCCGTCCGTCCTTTTTCAATGATGGCGGCGACGACATCCCGCTGACGTTCTTGACGACCGAAGTCACCGTTTGGATCGTTATAGCGCATCCGCGTATAATCGAGTGCCGCTTCTCCGTCTAGCGTCACTTCACCGACGGGAAACGTGTAATCTTCTGTCGAGAACGCGAATTTATTCATGACCGTGATGCCTCCGAGTGCATCCACCACGTCGCTGAATGCCTCCATATCCGTCTCGATGACATAATCGATTGGGATCTCGAGGAAATTCTCGACCGTATTCATAGCCATTTCGGCCCCTCCGAACGCATAGGCGTGATTGATCTTATCGCGCGTCCCTTTCCCAACGATTTCGGTCAATGTATCCCGAGGAATCGAGAGCATCGCGCCTTCATCGAGCTCCGGATTGAGTGTCAGCACGATGATTGAGTCACTTCGTCCCTGTTCGGTCCCGCGTCGGTCGATTCCAAGCAAGAGAATGGAAACCGACTCTTTGCGTTCAATGGTCTCGACCTGTTTACGCTCTTTGCTGATGTTCAAGTTGTCATTCACTTGTGCGACGGTGTCATCGACTTCTTTTACCATTGACCAGACGAACGCGCCACCTGTGATGAGCACCAAGGCCATGACGCCTGCTACAACCCCTAGTACGATTTTCCACTTCGATGGTTTACGATGTTTCGCCATGTGGCCACACCTTCTTCCGTGAAATTGTACTAGTTTATTCCCATGCCACGGGTTGTTTTAAAGCATGTTCACAAAGAATAATCATGATATCCCTTTTTTTGTTACGGGAAATGGGTCCGGATCGGTTGACGGGTCATATGGTAGGGCCAGGCTGCATTGATTTCTGCCCCGATCAGCATCGTCGCCGCCGTCAGATAGAGCCAAATCTGTAGCAGGATGACCGCACCGATCGTGCCATACGTATCCCCGAGAATCGAGAAACGTTCGACATAGATGCTGTATCCGGTCGACAGCAATTGCCACGAGATGACCGCAAACACGGCTCCGGGAAGTGTTTCGATGAAGCGCACTCGCTGCTGTGGCGCGATTTTATAAAAGAGGGAGAACGCGATGATCAAAATGATGGTCGAGACCGTATAACGCGTCACCGTCGACAAGCGGTCGAATTCCTCAACTTGTGGATAGAGGGCATAAATCAGTTCGACAAACTCTTGACCGAATAGATGAAACACGATCAAGATGACCGCCCCGATACTCCCTGCTAAAATCACGAGCAACCCGATCAACCGTCGGAAGATATAGCCACGCGCTTCCGTCTCCCCATATGCGAACACCGTCAGCTTGACGAGTCGTGCCGTCCCGTTCGAAGCGGACCAAAACGCGATGATGGCACTGACCGATAACAATCCACCGTTCAAGTTTCCGCTCACATCATAGACGATGGATAACAGCTCACGCACACTTGAACCGGGAATGAGCGTTTCAATCTGCTCGATGAGAAGCGCGTCATCGATTTGAAACCATGCCATCACGGCGAAGAGGACGACAAACGTCGGAAAGATGGCTAAAAACCAAAAAAACGCCAGTGTGGCACTATAATCATTAATGTGATGGTCTTTGAATCGATGCCTGACGTCCACGGCCAGTCGAAACATACTTTCAAACATCGCCACCCTCCTCTCATCACTTCTGCACTTATATCATTCTACATCTCGGGCAACCTGTCCTTTTGAGCAATCGTTATTTCGGGTATGCCCTATAGAGGACTAAATCTTACAAATGGGGTGGAACGAATGGAAATCGGTATGATCGGACTTGGTAAAATGGGTCTCAATTTGGCTCTGAATTTGACAGACAATGGGCATCGTGTCGTCGGGTATGACCCGGGAAACGTATCGACGAGTCAATTTGAGACGAAAGACTCTTTGCAGGAGGTCGTTTCCACGCTTCAGGCCCCTCGCGTCGTCTGGGTGATGGTGCCAGCGGGTGACGTGACCGAGCACGTCTTGAACGACTTGCACCATCTTCTCTCCCCAGGTGACATCGTCATCGATGGAGGAAACTCGAACTACAAGGAGTCAATGCGACGTTCCGAGCACTTTAAAGAAAAACTAATCTATTTGTTCGATGTCGGGACGAGTGGTGGGATGGAAGGTGCCCGTCACGGAGCGTGTACGATGATTGGAGGCGACTTGGAAGCGTTCGGAAAAATCGAACAGCTCTTCCAAGACGTCTCGACCGACCACGGTTATCTGTATGCGGGACCAAGTGGAAGTGGTCACTTTTTGAAGATGGTGCATAATGGGATTGAGTATGGGATGATGCAGGCGATCGCAGAAGGGTTCGAGGTGCTCGAGAAGAGTCCGTTCGACTATGACTATGAAGATGTCTCACGTGTGTGGAACCACGGCTCGGTCATTCGCTCTTGGCTCATGGAGTTGACGGAGAGTGCCTTCTCGAAAGATGCGAAGCTCAACGACATCCGTGGGGTCATGCATGCGTCCGGTGAAGGCAAGTGGACGGTCGAGACGGCACTCGAGTACGACGTCCCGACGCCTGTCATCGCGCTCTCCCTCATGATGCGTCAACGCTCGCTTCAAGACGATACGTTCTCGGGCAAGGTCGTCGCGGCCTTACGGAACGAGTTCGGTGGGCATGCGGTGGAGAAGAAAGAATAGTACACATTCATGAAGCCTCACCTGATTCACTCAAGGTGAGGCTCTTTTTTATAATCCAATCCTATCGAAGTCAATGACTTGATCATTCACCATTTCTCCACCCCGATAATATTGAATATAAATTTGATGGTTTAAATAATTGATTTCATAGTAGATACCTAATATAAATCGACATACAAAATCAGGTAGACTTTGACCATCGTGTTGCCACTCTTCACCGTAACTCGGTCGAGTCAACGCAGTTAAACGCTCTTTATCCTCAATGATTTTTTGTTGCTGTTTTAAATCGTTTTGAAAGATTTTTTTCATTTCAAGGGCGATTAAATTATCCTGTTTCAAATTCTTCCCTCGACTATGCACAATCAAATCACAAGTGATATTCACTTTTTCATATCGATCATTTCGGATTCTCTTAATCCTTCTTTCCACATTTCGATTGTATTCTACATCTAC
Organism: Exiguobacterium sp. AT1b; assembly: GCF_000023045.1. Taxonomy (GTDB): domain Bacteria; phylum Bacillota; class Bacilli; order Exiguobacteriales; family Exiguobacteriaceae; genus Exiguobacterium. Next base: position 1,181,752 of record NC_012673.1, read on the forward strand.
ATAATACCTTTCAAAAAATTTATCGTTCCTTATTAAATCATTGATATTGATTTGGAGCTGACCACACATCGTCCTTTCAGAAACCTGACTTTCTAGTAACATTAGATGGTCATTTAGAAAGTTCCAATTGGCTTTCTCAAAGAGTTCAATCATTTGATAATATTGAGTCTTATTCGGAAAGGTGTTCATGGTTGTTCCTCCGTATGTTTCATTCCATCGTATTCCCTTCTGCCGGAATGGGATGGTTTTTAAGCATTCTCGCAAAATGGACGAGGTTATATGCCATCGTCTTGCCATGAGACTTCGTGAATTCATTTTCTCGTCCAGCATCGAGGTACGAGTCACCCGGTCCCGCTTCTCCGACCCAATATGTGTCGACGTTCGGTGGCACGGTGAAACCGATGTGGGACAATCCATATAGAATCGAAGCACAGGCGTGTTTCGCCCCGTCCTCATTCCCCGTGACGACGACTCCACCGACCTTGTTGTAGTAGATCGCCTGTCCCGATTTATTCGTCAGTCCGCTACCGCCGTATAGACGTTCAATCACTTGGGTGGCGACGCTACTCTTCTCCCCGAGCCAGAGCGGTGTCCCGATCACGACAATGTTCGCGACCTTCACTTTCTCAAAAATCTGTGGCCACTCGTCCCCATCCCCTTCATCTTCCGTTACACCGAACGCGACGTTGTAATCGACGATCCGAACGATCTCAGATTCAACATCGAGCGCATCGAAGTGCGGGATGATGTCACGAATCAATCCTTCCGTATGCGACGTCGTGTCGCCACCTTTTAACGTACAGTTCAAAAACAAGGCTTTCATTCGATCCCTCCTAAGTAAAATGATGTTCCATTAGGTGTTCCCGTTCACCACTCTTTCTAATACAAAAAGAGACGGCCATCGTGTGATGACCGCCTACTTATAAAGCTTATTCACTGTATCCTTTAGGATTATTCGATTGCCAACGCCAGGCGTCCCGACACATCGCTTCGATGTCATGTCGTACCTCCCAGCCGAGAATGGCCTTCGACTTTTGCGGGTCGGCAAAAATCGCCGCGACGTCTCCGTCTCGCTTACCCGTGATTTGATAAGGAATCGTCTGTCCGCTCTCCTGTTGGAACGTTTGAAGCAAATCGAGGACGCTGTATCCTTTCCCGGTCCCGAGATTGAACGCCTCCACTCCCACGTGATTCCCTACATACTCCAACGCCTTTAAATGACCAAGCGCCAAATCCACGACATGGATATAGTCGCGCACGCCTGTCCCGTCATGCGTCGGATAGTCATCTCCGAACACTTGAAGTTCTTTCAGACGTCCGGCTGCAACTTGTGTGATGTATGGCATCAAGTTGTTCGGGACATCGAACGGATCTTCTCCAATCGTCCCGGAGTCGTGAGCGCCAATCGGATTGAAATAGCGAAGAATCGCAATCGACCACGACGGATCGGCCGTATAGAGGTCGCGCAACATCTCTTCAATCATCAGCTTCGTTCGTCCATACGGATTAGTCGCACTGAGTGGGAACGATTCATCGACCGGTGATGTGGTCGGGATTCCGTAAACGGTCGCCGATGAACTGAAGACGATACGTTTGATCCCGTACTGGTCCATCATCCGCAATAAGACGAGCGTCCCGGCCACGTTGTTGTCATAGTAGTGAAGTGGTTGACTGACAGATTCGCCGACTGCCTTTAGACCGGCGAAGTGAACGACCGCATGAATCGAGTGCGTCGAGAAGATTTCATCGAGCAATTCCTGATCTCGAATATCGCCCACGTATAAGGTGACCGTTTTCCCCGTCAGGATCTCGATTCGCTGGATTGCCTCTTGTCGGCTGTTGGACAGGTTATCCAAAATAATGACCTCGTATCCTGCCTCAAGTAATTGAACGGTCGTGTGTGTCCCGATGTACCCCGCGCCACCTGTCACAAAAATTGTTTTCATGTGCTTCACCCCATTTTCTAAAAGTCCATCTGCAGCGATTGTTAAGCCGAGCGGTCATTGAGCCAGTCCCCGACACGACGGAACGTATCCGTCCGCGGAGGCGTTTCGTTTCGGCTAAACGTATGATAATCAATTTCGGACACGTATCGAATCAAGCGAATGAGCGAGAAGGCGAACGCAATGGTGCAGCCAATCGCAAAACTAAGACCGTAACTGTCAGAACCGAGCGGTAACAAGAAGAACGTCAACCCGGCATTCATTGTGATGAAGAGGGCCGATGTATAGGCCGCCCCCCGATGATCCTCGAAGTAAAGCAATACGAGCGTGAGGACGAGCACCATGGCGTTTGAAAAAGCACCGATCGTCGTCATTTGAAAGACGTCCCGAATCTCAGGCGACAGACCGAGGAGCGGGAACAAAACGGCCGCGAACAGGATAAAGAGGAGTGACACGAGCCCTTGATTTCGGAACAGTCGTTGCAGCTCTTGTCGCAAGACGAGGAGCATCGCTGCCTTTGACCGTTGAATCTGTTGATACGTCCCACCCTCGTTCACGTATCCATAAAACACGCGATACCGCTCATAGAAACGCGTCTCGACGGAGACAACGAAAATCGTCATCGTCGGAATGATCGTCAAATAAGAGAGGAAGATGGCTGTGTCATAGATCGGATGATAGCGGAACGTGTCGAGATGGACACTTCCTCCTTCGGCGAACCAGATGATCCATGTGCCGACCCAGATGCCGATGTTATAGAGGAAACTGGTCCAAAAGAGTGCCGGATAGCGGTCAAAATAACGGTAGAACGAGAATTGACCGACCGTACTCCGGTTCGGGAACGTAAGGAGCATCGATGTGAACAAGCCGAACAACGTCACGACGAGACCGAGTGTCATACTCGCCGTCAACGCGAAACTTTTCATATAAGACTCCGTCAAATATTGCATCAAGAATTGATCCGTGATGATGACCGCGGCGACCGAGACGATGCCACCGGCCACAAAACTATAAGCGACCGCCTGATAAAATTTGGCCGCACTGAGGAACAAGAAGTGTACCCAAATGAGGTTGACCGTCATAAATAGGACGAATGCCAACGCGTTCAATAAAGCTGGAAGTTCAGAGAACGTAAGGAAGATGGCGAACAACAACGACGCGATGGCGACCGTCGTCTTCATCATCCCGATGAATGCCGGGAAGATGTCTTCATATCGTTTCTCATAAAAACAATCCGCCAAGTATCTTGTGACGACGAGTTGCTGCACGCCGAGAACGACTTGTGAAAAAATAAAACTGTAAGAGACGATCAAATTGAACGTCGTGCGCTCCTCGAGTGTGGCGATGGACAGATAGCTCGTCAGCCACTGCATGAGGGCAATCGTGACGATGACGATCAGCCATGGTCCGGATGTGACGAGACCGGCAAATGCGTACGCTTTGATCCGCGAGGAGAAGTAGTCTTCTTGAAACAACTGTTGTAACTTAAACCCGATGCCCGCCATATACCGCTCTCCTCTCTTCATATAAGTGTAGATATGCATCGATGAACTGGTCGGTGCGATAATACGTCTCGACTCGCTGTTGCCCGTTTCGTCCGAGTCGGCGCGCATCCTCACGATGTTGATGGAACCAGACGCAACGCTCTGCGATTCGGCGTGGATTGACCGGCGGGACGACGAATCCGGCCGGACCGAACGGTTCATCCGGTCGCCCGTTCACGAGTTCCGCACATGCCCCAACGTCCGTCACAATCCATGGGACGCCGGCGGCCATCCCTTCTAGTACGGCGAGGGGTTGTCCTTCAGAAATACTCGTCAACAAACACACATCGAATTCGGGAAGGTGTTGTCGAATATCGACTTTTCCGACCATCAAGACGGACCGTTCGAGCTCGAGTTGCCGGATGAGCATTTCACACTCCGCCGCATACTCCTTATCCTCATCAAGCGGTCCCATAATGGTCAGTTCGAACGGGACGAGCATGTCTTGTAGCAGTTTCGCCGCATAGATCATCGTTTTAATGTCTTTGATCGGAACGACGCGAACGATGGCACCGATTCGTAGTTTATCCGCTCCCGGCACATGCCCGAGGGCAGATAAGCCCGTCACGTCAATCCCGTTCGGAATGATGCTCAATTTTTCAACAGGTGCCCCGAGCTGACGTTGCAACTCGCCGTTTCGTTCAAAGAGCGTGATGACGTCATCCGCCTTCCGATACGCTTCCCGGGAAATATGGTGGAAGAACTGGATCCAATGGGAGCGAAACTCAGACGGGATCCAAGATGCCTGTAACAGTTCTTCTTCCCGCTCACGGGAATAGATGCCGTGTTCGGTCAACAGAAACGGAATGTTCTGTCGTTCTTTCATCGCACTCGCAATCAGACCCGCGTATCCGGTCGAGGCCGCGTGCACGAGGTCGACTTGAGGTAATTCGGCTTGAAGCAAATCAAGGACAGGGGCATACATACTGCGCCACATCCAAAAGTAATCGATGAACGAACCGGCCTGTCCTTCTTCCTGATAGCTCTCCGTGACGAGCTGATAGAAGAGACGACTCGAGAAGAACTGTTCCGGTGTCCCAATTTGATTTTCAAGAATCGGATAGATGGACGAATCGACTTGACCGAATGTCATCCACGTCTTGATTCGCTCCCGTTCCGACTCCGATAACGCTTCCGGTCGACGTTTCCGTGTCGCCCGTTGATTGAGGGCGAGCGTGGTGACGCCCGTGACGTTCTTCGGTAACGTGTAACGGTAATCGGCTTCTGACTTCGGGTTCGGCATGATCGAGATAATCTCAAACTCATGCATCGGCATCTGTTCCATCAGCATGTGAACCCAGCTCGATACGCCACCGCTCACATATGGATAACTCCCTTCGACAACAATTCCTATTTTCATGGACGATCCTCCAATATCGGGAGACGAACAGATGTGTCTCTCAATTCAACTTGATACAATGTACCATTTTCATCAAACGGCTGGACTTCCCCAAAATCAAATGTCCCTGTATCGAGACGTTTCCCAGGTTGGACACGGACGAGTAACGTTGACGGGACAGGCAGTTGTTGGGCATTGATATCGATGGCATCATTCGTGTAAGCCACATCGATTTGCGCATCTTGATATAACTTGTATTTCCGATATGCATCATATTGGCTCAAGCCCTCGAGATGTGGATATTTGGCGTAGAGTGTCTGGAATAGTCCTTCAAACGATTCTTTCATCATCTCCCACCCTTTCCCTTTCGAGCGATCGTCATCTAACACGTCATCCGGGTGAATGAAGTGAGAAACGAGCCCGAAGTTGGCGACGGCGTCAATGACGACAAATAGGTCATCCGGTGTCTCGTTGTATCCGCTCGACACGCGAGGGAAATCGTACAAGTTCGGGTAGACCGGGTCGGGCCCGAACTCTTGAATGTAACTTCCTTTCGTCGCATCTCCGCTGTAGAGTCCTGCGACGATCAACCCTTTCGGAAACTTCTCGTTCAACACTTCGAGTCCGGATTGACCGATGATGTTTGATGGTGGCACGTAGCTCCGAATCCGCTCATTCGGCAAGTAGTAGTCGAACGCCTCGACGACACGATCGATGGCCGAACGCATGGCGTCTTGGTCTTTCCATCTCGTATAGCCGAGTTCAGGGTCCATGGTTTCATCTCCCATGACGAGTGGTTGGTGGTTGAATCCGTGTAGCCCGACTTCCCCATTCGTTTGGAGTAAACCGCGACCATATTCGAGCATCGGTGCCCGAATTTTTTCGATGAGCTGTTCTGTCGTCTCTTCATTCGTCGCTTTATAACTGCCGATCAGGAAACCAGAATAAGTGACGTCGTAGTCAGCACCGATTTGCTTCATGTCTTTCCACCAAATCTCTGAGAAGAACTCTTTGATGGACAAATCATATTCTTTCGTGATGACCGGATTCAAATAATTTGGTACCGGTGCCGGGAAGTCGTCAAGGTGAACGACCTTGATGCCAGCTTGTGGCATGACGAACGCTGGGAACAGCATCGAAAGCGTCTGCACCATCAAGCCGCGTGAGTTCTTATCCGTCAACGACGTCGTATTCCAAAACATCACTTCGCCCTTCCCATAAGGAGACTGCCATAATATTGGTTCGTTTTTGGCAGAAATGAGGACGTCCGCCTCTTCTTTCAGTTTGACGTCAGCAATGCTGTGGACGAATAACCCTGAGTCTTGAGGCAAGTCGACATATCCAGGGAAAATTTCTTGTTCGAAAATTAACCCGTTGACTCCATCTTTAAAGTCCCCAAAATCGCTTACGCCGACCAGGTCTGCCCAGTCTTGATCGATGAATCGTCCGGCAACGTAGAGCCGTCCACCTTTTTCAACGAAGGACCGAATTGCCTCGTACGGCCATGATTTCGTATTTTCCCCGCTGACGACGAGAACGTGTCGTGGAGAAGGCTCAATCGATGCGATGGCCTCTGCCTCGATTGAGGTATAAGGCAATTTTGCATAGTCGAGCGCGTATTTAAAGTTATTCAAAACAGCTGTCGACAAATCGTCGTCGTTCTGATGGATGTAGATTTGAACCGGTTCTCCCTCCACCGCTCTCACCTCACCCGCGAGTGTCGTAAAGGATTTCGGCTCATGCGCTTCTTTTGGGATGAGCCGATGACCGTAGTCAAGCCGTAAAAACTGGACGACGACAATCATCGCGATGAGTAAGGAGAACAGAGACGCGATATACGTCGTAATCGATTTATTCATATATGGGCACCTTCTAACTGTTGAATGACAAAGCGATAGTCCTCTGGAATGTCTTGCAAATCGAGATGTTGATGCAGGCGGTCGAGGGTCGGACGCAGGGATGCCCAATCACCGTTCGTCATGTGGTGTTCAATCAACATGACATATCCATCGGGTACTTTTGGATGATAAAGGGTGAGCGCCTCAGCCAATCGTTCTCCCGTTTCCAAGTCACCCGAGCGGAACGAGAGGCGGGCTTTCGTGCGTAAGTACGTCTCATCTGTTTCGTCGTACTCACTCAATTGATCGAGGTGAAATAATATCCGTTGCTGGATGCGCATTTGCATATCATGATCCAAGAGACCGCTATCTAAGAACGAAATTCCGGTTTCAATTACCGGATAAATCGTCTCCGGTCGCTCCGGATTCACTTGTGCGATTCGCTGTTTTAACATCAAATCGTATCGGTCGAACAACGTGTTTCGGACGGTCGCTGCATAGTGGACCGTTTCCGTATCCTCGTGTTCGAGACCTAAGTGTAAATATTCTTCTGTATTCATGAGCGGTGTCGACATGAGTTGTGTGATCGATTGTTTCCGCTTGTTCCCGTCCATCTGTAAGGCTTCCGTCAATGGGACGAGATCTAAATCTTCTTTCGCCTGTTGCTGCAAGCGCTCCAAGTTGAGCGTGTCAAAGTTGATGTACTCATCGTAGTCGAGAAGCGTCTTCGGTGAGGCGAAGCGTCGGGCAATCACATATCCAATCAAACCAAACAGTTCTCCGACAATCGGGATGACGGCACTGACGAGAAAAATCGAGAGCCAAACTCCCTTTTCCGTCGCATCGACTTTCGGTCGTACGATCAGTCGATACAAGACGAAGAGGACCGCCGCATGCAGTAGGAAGAAGAGTAAAATCATCCATCCGGTCATAGGCGTTTCCCACCTTTCACATAGAAGACATGTTCAATCCGTTCTTTGAATCGTTCGGCCGATTCGACCGGTGTTCCAGGGAGAAGGAAATGAAGGATGCGGTCTTCTTCGTCATATCCGATGACGTCGATTTCACGCATCGACTGTCTTAAAATCAATTCCATCTCAATCAATGACAAGTCCACGCCCTCTATAGGTAACGTGACCGTACTGTATGGTTGACCGTATTGTTCATGGCGCTGCACTTGTTGGGCCACTTTTTGTTCGAACGCTTCCATCCGGAACATGTGTGTCCCGTCGACGAGCTGGTCGCTGACGAGCATCCATTCAAGCGCATCCGCTTTTTCGATACGCGTTCCCGTCCAATCCAAGACGAGTTTCATCATATTCATCTCATGGCTACGTAAACGTAGAATATCGATTTCATGGACGACCAACACTTCCTTCACCGTGCCTTCATAACAAATCGGCGCGACGAGAAGCGGTCCATCTAACTCATCTGCCAAACGAATCGTCGGTTTTTTGGATTGGAACATCCGTGCGAAAATCCCTTGTTCCGAATCGATAAAGAGCGTCTGCGGCAAACGCTCCACTTCTCCTGAACGAACGTGGAGACGAAGCGTGCGCCGTGAGGCATCCACATGATATAAAGCGAGTTGACGAGCACGGAAGACACGCGTGAACGTTCCAATCAAATGGTCACGCACCAAGTCGGTCGCATCTTGATCGAGTTTTAGTCCAATCTCATAAATCTTTGAGAGCGTATAGGTCGAGTCAAGGACCCGTTTGCGCATCTCTCCTTGTGATTCTTGGAGCTGTTGAATCGTCTGTTTCAACTGTTCGTTCTCATCGACCACTTCTTCTTGACGAATGTGGAGCGACTGATAACGCTCCCGATAAGACGTGCTGAAGACACCCGCACTGAGCGCGACGAAGAAGTGTAGCAAAATCCAAGCCAGTTCATTCGTATCGTAAAGGAATAAGAGCAAGTCTGAGCCTTCCATCAAAAGGAATGAAAAATGATAGAGACTCGTCAACGCAAAGCTGACGAAGGCACCTAGCAAACCATACCGTAAAGAAAACAGGAGAATATAAAAAATTAATGGGTCAATCGCCCAATCCGACAAAGAAAGACTAAATGTATAGTCCAAAATGCCGATAAGTAAAATAGTCACAATCATTTCAATCCATTTGATGGATGTGCGATGTTGGGTATAAATCATAGTGTCACTCATTCCTTTACGTGGTATTTTAGTAGTAGGACTTTCAATGGATTGTCGACAAAAATTTCATATCGAGACGGGCAAACTTACTGAAAAGTAAGGGCGCAAAGACATGGGTCGTCGATCTTTTAGATACCGATCGCCAGTCTGCAATAGCCGCAGCCGCTCTCTGATAACTATCAGGAGGGTTTTTTTATGGGTATTTTCTCAGCCAAACGAATCGTGACCATCTGTTGTGCATTTCTCGTAGGATTGGCGTTTTTGACGCCGCAACAAGCGGTCGCCAAAGCGAGCAATCCGCTCGCAAACGTCGAATCGTACAAGATTTATTACGACATGCCGACAAAGACAAAAATCAAAAAGATGCAACAGTATGACCTCGTCATCATCGAGCCTGTTTATTATACAGCAGCGCAAATCAAAGAGTTACAGAAATATGGGACAAAAGTGTACGGCTACATCAACACGATGGAAGCGGACAATTGGAACGTCGATTTCATCAGTCAGATGAACGAGTCAGACTTCTTCCACCGCGACGGACAACGTGTTCATTATGCGGAATGGGATTCTTATTTAGTCGATATGACGTCAACTCACTACCGTGAGTTGTTGACGCGTGAAGTGGAGAAACAAATCGTCGCCAAAGGATTAGATGGCGCGTTCTTGGATACCGTCGGCAACATCGATAACGAGCATTCGGAACAACCGACCATTTTAAAAGCGCAACGTGACGGAATGAGTCAGTTCATGAAGACGATCAAATCCAATCACCCTTCCCTTTCTCTCATTCAAAACTGGGGATTTGCGACATTGAAGACGTATACGTATCCATATGTGGATGGCGTGATGTGGGAAAGCTTCAACTACACGACTGTAGCAAAAGATCAATGGTCAAAAGACCGCATCCAAGAGTTGCGTGACCTTGATACACGGTACGGGATTAAAGCGTTGACCGTGTCTTCGAAACAACGTCCAAAGAGCGCGGCGTATGCTGAAAAAAATGGGTTCATCCATTTCCATTCAAACGCTTCGTTAGATTATAATAAATTCTGACTTTCATTTACATGATTGTACAAGTATCTGGTAGTTTCTACAATGAAAATGCTAAAAAAACATCCCACGTGTTTGCCTTCTTTATCGGCAGATTCGTGGGATGTTTTGATAGATTCCCTTCATTCTAGTGAGATAAATCATAGCCGCTTCGGACACGACCGTCCGGATCCTGATATACCACATGCTCTTGTGAAAGTTCCGTCGGCGAGCGAACGCCTGCCGCAGCCGCCATATTGTATAGTCCTTCCCGAAGCGAGATGATATAGTTCGTCACCCGATAGCTCTTTTCGTCGACAACGAGAGCACGCTGCAGTTTCGCATCGGTCGTTGCGACTCCGACCGGACAGCGATTCGTGTGGCAGACCTGTGCCTGGATGCAACCGACGTTGAACATGAGTCCGCGGGCGATATTGACGAGGTCTGCGCCGAGCGCGAGGGCGATGGCGACTTTATCCGCCGTGATGAGTTTCCCAGAGGCGAACAGTTTGACTCGGTTGCGCAACCCATGCTCGATCAAGAGGCGATGCACGTAAGGGAGCGCCGCCTTGAGCGGTAAACCGACTGTATCCGCAAGCTCTTGATACGTCGCACCCGTCCCCCCTTCACTCCCGTCGATCGTGATGAAGTCAGGTACAATTTGAGACCTCGCCATCTCGCGGACGAGCGAGTCGATGTCTTTCAACTTCCCGACTACAAGCTTGATGCCGACGGGCTTTCCACCGATTTCACGTAACCTCTCGACAAACGCCAGCAATTCCGTGTGGGTGTGAAATTCAGAGAAGCGGTTCGGGCTGTCAATGGTTTCCCCGACTCGTACATGACGGATTTGGGCAATCTCCTCGGTCACTTTCGATCCGTCGATATGTCCACCACGTGTCTTCGCGCCTTGGGCAAGTTTCAGTTCGAACGCCTTCACTTGCGGGAGTGCGCTTTTTTGTTTGAACGCTTCCACCGAAAACGCCCCGTCTTCATCCCGGACACCGAAGAGCGCCGGTCCAATTTGACAGATGAGATCGACGTCCCCTTTTAAATGATAGTCGGATAGTCCACCTTCTCCTGTATTCATCCACGTGCCACCCGCACGACCGAGTCCAATCGAGAGGGCTATGATCGCTCTATCCCCGAGCGACCCGAAGCTCATCGCTGACTGACCAACGAGTCCACGGACATGAAACGGTTCCCGACAGGTCCCTTCCCCGATGATGACCGTATCTTCTTCTTTTAAAAGATAGGGCGAGATGTCACGTTCGACGAGATGTTCTTTTCGGGTGAACAGATTGTCTTCATCGAGTTCATATACCCACGTCGATACCTTTGTTGACTGATCAACGCGCAGCTCGTTTCGGTTCGTCGGGTAGAGGGCGTTCTGAAGAAAAAATCCACCTGCCTCAAAGTCTCGCTCCGACCCAAACCCGATGATGCGCGACTTATACTTCCCTGCGATGACGGCCGACTCATAATCATTCCGTGAGAATGGTTTCGCCTCATTGTCATTCAAGAACAAGTATTGCCGAAGTTCGGGTCCCATCTTCTCAAATATATAGCGCAACTTTCCGAGAATCGGGAAGTTCCGGAGGACGGAGTGTTCGCGTTGGTTCCGGTCACGCCGCCACAGATAAAAAATCAAGAGCGGTGGCGTGATCATGATGAGCAACATGAGCATCAGTAAAATGGTTAACATCGATGTGGTGAGTGACACGGAATTCCCTCCTCTATGGCTCGACGAAAAACACCCTGTTTCCAACAAAACAGGGTGTCATCAGTCGTTCGGGATCGTGACCCCGTCAAATTGTTCATTGCGGCATAGCGTGATTGCTTGCATCGCCAACTTATAGTCTTCTTCCGGCAAGGCAATCAACTCGGTCGGAAGGACCCATTCTTTTGAGTTATACAGATGGATGACGAGCTTGGTGAGCACAAATTCTCGTTTATCGAACGTATTGTCATCGATGATGGTCGAGGTCCGGATCTTCCCTGCTTCTAAATCCATATAAGGAAGCAACCGTTCACGAACATGGGTGTTTCCCGCAATCACATACAGCGCGGCGAAATATTCTCGACCGGTACTGCCAGGATCCGTGAGCCGTTGTGCCAACCGTTTGAACTCGTTGTAGTGGTCGGAAGATAAAAAATCAATATGGTTCATCGGTCCACCTTCTCTCTCTAAGCCTCGCTTTGCTCTCAGGGTTTATAATTTCCACCTTTTTGTAGAAACTAACCCTATTTCGCTCAGATTCGGCGCATCGAAATCGCCTCACGCATCTGTTGAAGCGATGTCCGGGCCGCCTCGCCTCGACGCATCATGACAGCCGTAAACAACGCATCAATCAGGCTCAGTTCGGCGATGCGAGAAGCGAGCGCCTCAGAACGGAATGCTGTCTCTTGGGACACGGTATAGAGCGACACGTCCGCGATTTTTGAGAGAGGGGACTTCGCATAGTTCGTGATGGCAATCATCGGCACACCCTTCTCTTTTAAGAGTTTGGCGATATCGAGTGTCTCTTTCGAGGCACCGGAATGCGAGATGACGACGGCGACGTCTGCGGTCGTCAATTGTGAGGCCGACATCAGCTGCATATGCGACTCGAGCATCGCGCTCACTTGAAGCCCGCTTCGGACAAACTTATGATACGCATCTAACGCGACGACGGCCGACCCGCCGCTCCCGAAAAATTCGATACGGCGCGCCCCGAGGAACAGCTCAACGGCTTTCTCTAAAGAGACTCCTTCTAAGATCTGACGCGTCGACTCAATCGTCTTTCCGTTCGTCGAAAAAATTTTCTCTGCGATTTCGAGCGCCGTATCCGTCTCGGTAATATCTTCATGGATGTCTTGGAGCGGTGCGACGACATCTGAGGCGAGTGCGATTTTTAGCGCCTGATAGCCTTTGAATCCGACACGCTGACAAAAACGAAACACAGTAGACTCTGCCACATCGAGGTCATCTGCCACCTGATTGATCGTATGATGAATGATTTGTTCTGGTTGCTTCAAAATATAGTCGGCAATACGTTGTTCTTTCTTACTCAGTGTCGAATAGGCACCACGGATGCGGGCCGTCCCGTTCATCGTTTCCATCAAGAATCACCCTTTCTCTTCTTCATCTAACGATACCGTTTCGAAAAAAATTCCGCAATGTGTGATTCATGCAAATGATTGACCCACCTTACAAAAGTAGGCAAGAAGCGTGATTCCCGAGTGTGCTACTCTAATAAAGCACTTTTTAACTGCTTCACTCTTTGTACCATTTGAAATCGAAAGGACTGTTTCTCATCGAACATCACCTGAGTAGCTCATATAACTTACCACTCGTCATTCTTTCCATCGCTGTCGCCATCTTCGCTGCCGGTGTCGCTCTCGATATTAGCAGTCGTTTGAAATATGCGAAACACGCCTCGCGACTCGGGTGGGTCGTAGCTGGTGCCTTCAGCCTCGGTCTCGGCATTTGGGCCATGCACTTCATCGGCATGTTGGCTTTTCATCTAAACGATGATGTGACGTACCATCTTGGCATCGTCTTATTGTCTATCGTACCGGCCGTCGTCGCTTCCGGACTTGCCTTCTGGATCATCAGTCACCCTGAGACAAGACCAATTCAACTCGTCTTTGGTGCCTTCTTGATTAGTGTCGGAGTTGTTTCGATGCACTATATCGGGATGGAAGCGATGCAGATGAATGCGATTCTTACCTATGACCCGGTCATGTGGGTCGCTTCTGCCATCGTCGCCTTTGTGGCTTCGCTCGTCGGCCTGTATATCCTTTTCTATATCCCAAACGTCTCCCGATTCCATTGGCGTCGACTGGCTAGTTCCGTATTAATCGGGGTCGCCGTTTCCGGCATGCATTACGTCGGGATGGGCGCGGCTCGTTTCACCCCGATGGAAGGTGCGGCCAAACCGGTCAGCGACTATGCCGTCGACAGCACCCTACTCGCCTATGTCATCGCGGCGAGCGTCATGACACTATTCATCTTGATGTACATCTCGCTCCGGACGGCATCACAACTCGAGGCACAGTCGGAAGAATTAGAATTAAAATTCGAATCCATCATCGAATCTGCCTCGGATGCCATCATCGTCGCCGATCACAATCGCACCATCCTTCAGTGGAACCAAGGGGCGACCGACTTGTTCGGTTATACGACAGACGAGATGGTCGGACAATCGATTGTCGCCATCATTCCAGAACGTTTCCGCGAGGCGCATGAACGTGGGATGCGTCGCTATGAAGCGACAGGTGAAAAACGCGTCATCGGTCAAACGGTCGAACTGATCGGCTTACGGAAGGACGGCGTCGAAGTCCCGATTGAGATGTCGCTCGGCACGTGGAAGACGGACAAGGGAATCTTTTTCAGTAGTATCATCCGTGACATCAGCGAACGGAAACGGATTGAGGCACAAATCAATGACCTCGTGTATTTGGATCCGCTCACCGGTCTCCCAAACCGCCGTCTGTTCAGCGACCGACTCGACGCCCTTCTCGGTCAGTCTCAATCTGAACAGTTTGCCTTGTATTATATCGACTTGGACAACTTTAAAGTCATTAACGACCGGTTCGGCCATTCGATTGGCGACCAGTTCTTAAAACAAGTGACGACCCGTATCCAGTCGACGATTCAAAAAACAGATACACTTGCTCGGCTTGGTGGGGATGAATTCATCATCTTGTCGCCTGATACGAAGAGTAACTTGGCCGCCCATCGCGCACAGGAACTTATCAACGTCCTCCATCCTCCGTTCGAACTCGAGAACGAGGAAGTATTCACAGGGGCCTCGATCGGAATCAGTCTCCATCCGTCCGATGGCGATACGGCCGAAGAATTGATTAAAAATGCTGATATCGCCATGTATCGGGCGAAGGCGGACGGTAAGAACGGGTATCAGTTCTTCACGAACGAATTGAACGAGTCGGTATCCCGTCGTTCCAACTTATCAATGGCACTTCGTAAAGGCATCGGTCGTGGCGAGTTCACCGTCCACTATCAACCACAAATCCAACTGGAGACGGAAATGGTCATTGGTATGGAAGCGCTCGTCCGCTGGAATCATCCAGAGCTCGGGATGATTTCCCCTGGTGAGTTTATTCCGATTGCTGAGGAAACAGGGAGCATCCATCGTCTTGGCGAGTTTGTTTTAAATGAGGCGTGTCGTCAAAACAAGGCGTGGCAGGATGCGAGCATTCCCCCGTTCCGGGTCGCCGTCAACATCTCGGCCGTTCAGTTTGCACAAAAAGACTTACCAGAGGTCGTCAGTCGTGCCCTCGCCGCATCCGGTCTTGAGGCGCAATATTTAGAGCTCGAATTGACCGAGAGTGTCATCCAAAGTGCGGATCGCGCCATCGAGACGATGCATGAACTCGTCGCCCTCGGGGTCCATCTTTCCATCGATGATTTCGGAACCGGCTATTCCTCCCTCAGCTATTTGAAGCTGTTCCCGATTGATACGCTCAAGATCGACCAGCACTTCACAAAAAATATCGAGAGCGACGAGAAGGACGCGGCGCTCGTCAAAACGATTATCCGGATGGCGCACGAACTCGATTTGAACGTCATCGCGGAAGGGGTCGAAACCGAGAACCAAGTCGCTTTTCTGAAAGCCGAATCATGTAACCAGGCACAAGGATATTTCTATAATCGTCCTTTGCCGGCCGAAGAGATTGAAGTTTTCTTCCAACAATATAAGAAAGCATCATCAAGTTAATTCGTTCGACCTCCGTGACGGGGGTCGATTTTTTACTAGGATTTTGACGATCGCTGAGTCACACCGAGCAATGCGCACAGGTTACCCGACACCTCTCGATGATTGGAAAATTGTTGCCTGAAAATGACGAACTATTTGAGGGATCTTTCGCCCATAGCTTTAAATCGATGAAGACGACACAATAAAAATGACCTCCGATGATTATATCGGAGGTCATTTTACAAACATACGTTCGTTTTATAGTACAACGCAAACAAGCGCCTATATATTTGCTATTTCTATTTTTAGTCTAGCAAATCCCGCAACATAAGTCTATTCTTTCTCTCCACGACCTCTTACATTAAAGAGAGACTCTTGAAAGGAGCATATCTATGGAATTATACCGTTGGGACCTCAATCTGAAAGTCCGCTTATTCGGCGAAGGCTTATTCAACCTCTTGTTTTGGATGTACTTTCCATTCATCACCGTCTATTTCGCCCGGACGCTCGGTGTCGAGCTAGCCGGACTACTCATGGCCGTGCCACCGTTGTTCCTGCTAGTCGGCAGCTTGATTGGCGGTTCGCTTGCAGATGAGATTGGTCGCCGCCCCGTCATGCTCGCCGGGACGTTCTCACAAGGTTTCCTATTCCTCGTTTTCGCTTTATCAACGAACGCCTATGTCGATTACATCACCTACATCAGCATCGGTTTTATGGGTGCCATCTACAAACCGGCCAGCTCGGCGATGGTCGCCGACCTCGTTCCGACTGAACATTTACGGAATGTATTCGCGACGTTTATGGCTTCGAACAATATCGGTGCTGTTCTCGGTCCGCTTCTTGGTGCGGTCCTCTTTTTCGAGTATCGTCAGGCGCTCCTCCTCGGCTGCGCCCTTGTTCTTTTTTGTTACGGGGGTTTGCTCGCGGTTCTAACCAGTGAGACACGACCGGTCTCGACCGAGAAGACGGTCGCAACGACATTTTTCACCCAAGGGCGGTCGTATGCGACGATTTTGATTGACCCGCTTTTCCGCCTCTATCTGATTGCTGGCGTATTCGCCTTAATCCCAATCATGCAGCTAGACGTGTATTTACCTGTCTATTTGATTGAACAAACTCCGGCCACGTTCAACGTCTCGAATACAGTCTTATTCGGCTGGCTCGTTGCATATAACGGCCTCTTGTTCGTCGTCTTCATCATTCCTGTCACACGTGTGTTTCGGGCGTGGGACGAACGGCGTGTTTTACTATTGTCGACTTTCCTAGGAGGTTTCGGGACGTTTCTCGTCGCCTTTTCATCAAATATCTGGTACTTGCTCATCGTCACGACCATGTTCACGTTCGGGGAGCTGATTCGTTCTCCCGTCAGTCAGAGTTTCGTTAGTCACTATGCACCAATCGAGTCACGTGGACAATACCTCGCGACCGATACGCTCCAAAACACAATCGGCAAGTTCCTCGCACCAGTGACGGTATTTGCATCAGGATTTCTCTCCCCGCTCGCTGTGTTCACACTCATCTTGCTGTCGGCACTCATCGGTATGGGGCTGTATGCGAAGCTATTTGACAGGCTGAACCAAATGAAAGTTTCGTCTTAAGGTTACCGCAATCACTTTGTTACTAATCAACGCCTGTATCGCATTTCGGGAATTTTATTTAATCTCAAAGATTGATCGTTCGTTCTTGTATCTATATAAGAGTGCCTGTCCGTCATAAGAGTGCCTGTCCGTCGTCCCGCCTACGAATTAAGCCGGGACGCTTTTTTTGCATTACTCGAAAAAAATTCCGTAATCATACTTGTAAATCGAATTTATTTTGATATGATGAACACAGAGACGGAAAAAAATTCTTTTTCAGGGGTGACAATATGGAAATTGGTTTGATTGGTTTAGGTAAGATGGGTTACAACTTGGCACTCAACTTGAGCGACCACGGACACACGGTCGTCGGGACGGACGTCGGGGACGTCACATCGGACGCCTTTACGATTGTGCCGACACTTGAGGAAGTCGTGAGCAAGTTGTCGATGCCACGCATTATCTGGACGATGGTCCCTGCCGGAGACGTCACGGAAGCGGTGCTCGCGGAATTGTATGAGCGACTCGAACCGGGCGACATCGTGATTGACGGGGGGAACTCGAATTACAAGCTCTCGGTCGCGCGCGCCGAACAGTTCGCCGAAAAAGAGATCAAATTCTTCGACTGCGGAACGAGCGGTGGGACGGACGGGGCTCGAAACGGTGCCTGTACGATGGTCGGGGGTGACGCGGATGCGTGGCCGACAATTGAACCAATCTTTAAAGACTTGTCTGTCGAGAACGGCTACTTGTATACGGGTCCTGCCGGAAGCGGTCATTTCTTGAAGATGATCCATAACGGCATCGAGTATGGGATGATGCAGGCGATTGCCGAAGGATTCGATATCTTGGAGAAGAGCCCGTTCGACTACGACTATGAACAAGTCGCTCGTGTATGGAATCACGGGTCGGTCGTCCGGTCATGGCTCATGGAACTCACGGAGAATGCCTTCAAGAAAGATGCGAAGCTCGATGAGATTCGTGGGGTCATGCATTCATCCGGTGAAGGTAAATGGACGATCGAGACGGCACTCGACCTTCAAGCCACGGCACCGGTCATTGCCCTGTCGCTCATGATGCGCTATCGTTCACTCGAAGACGACACGTTCTCAGGAAAAGTCG